>DASZQV010000001.1:0-81945 GCA_035549495.1 Rhizomicrobium sp.
CGACCGATGATAAGACCAGATATCCGATCCCACTGGGCATCGCTCAGCAGCAACCGATCCAACACACCCATGACTGCCTCCAAAAGCAGTCTTGAATCTGATTTGCTGCCTCTTGGGAATCCCAAGAGTCCACACCGCCTAGAGCAGCCGCTCGTAGAAGCCGCCGAAGCTGCGGGTCCGGTCGACGAGATGGATCTCGAGGATCCAATGCCGCTCATGTCCGTTGCCGTCGGGATCGCGCATGCGCTTGAGGTTCCCGGGCGCGATGCGATGCAGGTCGCGGTCGCCGGGCACGCGCTGCGCATGCGGGAACTCGCCCACGATGTGCCCCGCGATGACGCCGCCGAACAGCCAGCCGGCGTCCTCGGCGGCGCGTTGCGCGAAGGCATAGAGCTCGGCGCCGGTGATGTCGGGCCTGCGCCCGTAGTGCGCCTTCACGCGGTCGAAGAGGCACGGCAGGTCGGTCACCAGGCGCGTCTTGTCCGGATCGCTGCCGACGACGTAAGTGCGGCCGATATCGGCCTCCCATTCGCCGAACACCGGGCCGAGGTCGAGATAGACGACGTCGTCCTCGGTCACGCTGCGCAGCGGCGGATCGTCGTAGAAGGTGCAGAGCGTGTTGGCGCCCACGCGCACGACGCGCCGATGCCAATGGATCTTGACGCCGAAATCGCGCTCGGCCAGCGCGAAGATGTCGGCGTCGATCTCCGCCTCGCTGCGGCCCGGCTTGACGATCCCGGCCGCCTCGATCGCGTCGAACAGCGCCATGCCTCTGGCTTCTGCCGCTTCAAGCCTGCGTCGGACGTCGCTCATGCCGGCGACATTGCGACGGCGGGCCTGCGTTTTCCAGCCGGATGCGGCAAACGTCCACAACGGACGCGGACGCCGTCGCGTCCGCGCCGTTGCCGGGCCAAGCCCTATTTCGGCTCGGAGTCCTTCAGCTTGTCGAAGAACATCGAGATGCTGGCGCGGATCGAGCCTTCGTTCGCCTTCTTCAGGCGCTCCACGCCCATGAAGGCGTCGCTCATGGTGGCGGTGAACGGCGCGTCGATCGTCGCCAGCAGGAACGGCTCGCTGCTCGAATTGAAGACCTTGTAGTTCACGTGCGAGGTGACCGTCATGTCGAAGCCCATGCTGGGCTGCGACAGGCCGAGCAGGTTGACGTCGACCGGATAGGCGCACGCCGCGGCATCCGTCGCGGTCAGCCCGGCGCTCGTCATCGACGTGTCGAGCGCCGATTTGAAGCCGTCATTGTCGACCTTCGACACCCAGAGCGGGTTGGTCTTCTCGCCGCCGGTGACGTTGCGCACGCACATCGCGTGCATCAGCGGCGCCGGGAACGGCTTCACGGTCGTGCCGGCGGCGGCCGGCGTGTCCGTCACCGCCATCGCGTGCGGATCGGCCGACGACGCGCAGCCGCTGAGATAAGCCGCGACCGCCCCTGCCGCGAGCAGCTTGCCCGCCACTGCCAAGATATGCCCCTTCATGATCAACACCCCTTGCGTTTGGCCAGATAGTTCAGCTCATCGTTGCGGTCCGCGAGCGCGCGCGCCTTGACCTGCTCTTCGTTGGAAAGATCGGTGCTGCCCGCGATCAACGGGCCGACGAAGGGGGCCGCGCTGCCCACCGTCTTGAGGGCGTTGCCGTTCTCGACCTGCTTGTCCTTGTAGCGGTAGCCGGCCTCGGCCGCGCTGTTGGCGGCGGTCTGCGCCTTGAGCGCGTCGCAGCTCAGCCGGTCGTCGCCGGGCTGCGACATGGAAACCGGCGTGACCTGGCGCGCCGCGCAGCCGGAAACGACGAGCGCGCAGGCAAGCATCAGAACCTTGGAATGCACGTCCCCAAACCCCATCCCCAACGGTCGGGACGCTAGGCAGGCCTCGCGCCGCTGTCAATTTTCCCGGGAATTAAAACGCGCGTCGTGGTGAAAGTGTCGCGCCCGCTTCGCGCTTAGCGCGAGCCGCGCGCGCTCTCTCATTCGGCGGCGAGCAAGGCGCTTCGGCCGGTGAAGTTGATCGACTGCAGGTACTGGATGCCTTCCTCGGCGATGTCGTCGCCGACCATGCGGTCGCCTTCGCCCCGAAGCTCGTCCATGTCGACATACATCGCATAGAAGGCGCGGGTGCGCTCGGTGATGATGCCGGCGTTGAGCAGCGTCTTGATCAGCACGCGGAAGATATTGGTCGACTGCTTCATGCTCTCGCGGCGGTCCTGGTCGGTATAGGCCTCCATGATCGCCACGCGCGCGTCCTGCCAGTCGATGCCGACCTTGGCATAGACCGATTTCATCTGCTCGGAATTGACCAGGTTGAAGAGCAGGGTCTGGAAGCACTGCGCCGCCCAGTCCTCGACGATGTTGTGCTCCTCGGGCGAGAGCTTGGGGATCGTGCGGTCGGCCCAGATCTTCCCGAATTTGTGGTGGAACGCCTCGTCGGTCATCACCAGCTGGCAGAGCTTGACCAGCAGCGGATCCTGGCTCTTCTGATAGAGCGTTGCGAAGGCGCCCATGGCGAGGCCCTCGACCAGCATCTGCATGCCGACGATCTTCTTGTAGACCTCCGGCGCGCCGACGATCTCGCTCAGCATGTTCTTCAGCGTGTCGCCGCAAGGCGCGGGGCTGCCCCAGCGCGCCTTGATATAGGCCGAGAACGCGGTCACGTGACGCGCTTCCTCGCGCGTCTGGTTGGCGGCGTATTCCTGCGCGCCCGGGTCCTTCAGGATGTGGCAGAGCGAGGCCGAGAGCGCGAGCGCGCCCTGCTCGCCGTGCAGGATGCCGCTGATCTGCCAGCGCGAGGCTTCGTTGGCGAATTTGATCTTGTCCGCCTCGCTCATCGCGTCGCCGATGCGGGTGGAGAAGATCGGGAAGAAGCCGCGCGGCATGATCGTCTGCGCGGTCAGGTCGAAGGGCGTGTCGAAGTCGATGTACTTCTTGTCCAGCGGATCCCAGAAATGATCGTGCGTGGCGGAGATGATCTTGTCGAAGACCGTGGAGCGCTGACCGTAGCGCTCGACCTCGAGCATCGCGGGAAAATCGTCGGGCGCTACCGCATCATAGGCGTTGTCTTTGGTGATCTGGACCATGACCAAGGCTCCGCGCGGAATGGCAGGCGGTCATCATGGCAGTGGAGGATGAAGAGTCAATGAAAATGACGCTGGCGTCATTATATTTCAGAGGCTGCCTTTGGTCGACGCCACGCCGCCTTCCAGCCGCTCGTCCGGCGCGATGGCTTGGCGCAGCGCCCGTGCCGTGCCCTTGAAGCAGCTCTCGACGATATGGTGGCTGTTGGCGCCGTAGAGGTTCTCGATGTGCAGGCAGAGGCCGGCATGCTGGGCGAAGGCCTGGAACCATTCCTTGAACAGCTCGGTGTCCATCTCGCCGAGCTTGGCTTGCGGGATCTGCACCTTCCACACCAGATAGGGCCGGTTGGAGACGTCGATGGCGACGCGGGTCAGCGTTTCGTCCATCGGGATCAGCGCCGCGCCGAAGCGCGTGATGCCGGCGAAATCGCCCAGCGCCCGGCCGACGGCCTGGCCGATGACGATGGCGGTGTCCTCGGTGGTGTGATGGAAGTCGACATGCAGATCGCCCTGCGCGCGGACCTTCAGGTCGATCATCGAATGGCGCGCGAAGCTCTCCAGCATGTGGTCGAGGAAGCCGATCCCGGTGTCGACGTCGCAATCGCCCGAGCCGTCGAGGTCGAGCGACACGGCGATCTCGGTCTCGCGGGTCTTGCGTTCGACGGTGGCGGTGCGCATTGCCGGAATTCCCCAAAGCAGGTGCCGCCGTTATAGTCGCAGCCGGGGCGACTGTCGAAGGCGGGGACCGTGCGACAGAAGGTTTGTGCTTTGGCGCTTGCGGCGAGCCTGGCGAGCGGCACGGCATGGGCGGCGGATGTGTCGTCGGTCGCGGACGGCAAAGTGTCGATCCGCCCGGGCGAGGCCTTCGAGATCGTCTTTCCCGACCGGAACGATCTTTCCCATCCGCAATTCTCGCGCGTCATCGACCATGTCGACGACAATGTCAAAGGCTTCCGCGAGCCGCCGGCGGATGCTCCGCCGCCCACCGGACCGGCGCTGATGTCCTTCGAGTTCAAGAAGGACGGCGACATGCTCGTCTTGCTCATCCGCAACGACACCGGCGTCAAGATCAAGTACAGCGCGACGATGACCGTATCGACGTCGCGCGGCGACCGCTCGGCCCACACCTCGATCTGCCCGTCCTTTCCGGGAATGATGGGCTCCGAACGATGGATGGACCCTATCGCGACGCTCGAGCTCTCCGATTTCCGTCCCGCCGATCCGAACAGCTTCACCTGCGACTAGGCGCGGAAGACCTCCGTCACCGGAACGGCGCCTTCGGTGCCGATCAGCGCCAGCGCGCCGCGCGCGGGCGAGGCCGTCATCGCGAGCCTGCTGTTCGCATTGGCGATGGGCGGCACGAACCAGGCGAAGTCCTCGCCGCCCGCATCCAGAGCCAGCGCCGCCGCGAGCCGTCCCGGGCTGTCGATCGGCCGCGCGCGCCAGCCGTCCTCGCGATCCACGAAATGGTTGGCGGCGCAGACGCGGCCGCTCTCCATCCCACGCGCCACGAAGGCGCTTTCGCTGCGCTCGACGATGCAGCCTTCGCCGGCGCGCATGCCCGCAAGCAGGAAGATCGCCGGCACCGCGAGCGGCGTCTCGCACAGCATGCGCTTGGCGGTGTCGTAATCCGGCGCGGTCTCGAACACCCGGCGCAAGAGATGCGCGGGCGGCAGCGCCTGGCTTCTCTGCGTCAGCAGTCGCGAGGCGAGCCAGTCGCCGGCGAAGCCGAAGCCGTGCCGGCGCATCGGCGCCTGGTTGAGCGCGGCGGCGAAGCGCCCCGGCGCGCTCGCCTGGAAGATGCCGGTCACGCCGGGCCATGTCGCGTTGAAGAAAGCGCCTGCGTCCCCACGCTGATGGGCGACGACGAGATGCTCGCCGAGCTCGGGAAACGACCAGTCGAGCACGCGCCGGAGCAACGGGCCGTCGTCGCCGTCCCACACCCCGCCGGTGCAGCCCCACTCGAAGCAGACGTTCAGGAAATAGACGCCGCTGCGTCCCAGCGCCCGCGCCATCGCGCGCATCTCGGCGAGATAGGGGTTGCGGTTCCTTTCGAGCCAGGCGAGCGACGCGCGGTCGCCCAGCGGCAGCGCGGCCAGGCTGGCGGCGCGTCCGACCGGACCGTAGGCGCGCGATGCGGCTTCGATCAGCGCATGCGCGCTCGCGGCGTGGCTTTTGAGCAGGTCGAGCGGCGAGGCGTCGCGCAAATCGACGCAAGGGATGGAGACCAGCGGCGTCATCGGGCGTTTTGCGTGCGGAGCTTCCCGTTCCTATATTGGGTCTACCATGTCCGACGGCAAATGGCGCTCCACCACCATCCTCTCCGTCCGCAAGGGCGGGCAGGTCGTCGTCGCGGGCGACGGCCAGGTCACCGCCGGCAACACGGTGATGAAATCCGGCGCGCGCAAGGTGCGCCGTCTTTCCAAGGGCGACGTGATCGTGGGCTTCGCCGGCGCCACCGCCGACGCCTTCGCGCTCTCCGAGCGGCTGGAAGCCAAGATCGAGCAGCATCCGGGCAATCTCGCCCGCGCCTGCGTCGAGCTCGCCAAGGATTGGCGCATGGACAAATATCTGCGCCAGCTCCAGGCGATGATGGCGGTGGTCGACGCCAGGACCTCGCTGATCCTCACTGGCAATGGCGACGTGGTCGAGCCCGAGCACGGCTTGATCGGCATCGGCTCGGGCGGGCCCTATGCGCTCGCCGCGGCGCGCGCGCTGCTCGACATGGATCTGCCCGCCGAAGAGATCGCGCGCCGCGCCATGAAGATCGCCGCCGAGCTCTGCATCTACACCAACGACAACGTCACGCTGGAGAGCCTGGCCGCGGGTTGACTGATGTACATTTTGCAGGATAAATGTACATTATGAGCAAGGCGCTGCATATCAACAATGCCAAAGCCAGCCGTTTGGCGAGAAAAGTTGCCAAGCAGACTGGGGAAACGATCACGGATGCCATCATCCATGCGCTCGAGGAGCGCCTGGCGAGAAATGCTTCGCGCGAATCGAAGGATAGGGAAGCCCGCAAGGCTGCGATTATGCAGATCGTGAAGGACTTCAACCGCCTTCCCGTTCTCGACGATCGTCCCGCGGACGAAATTCTCGGCTACGACGAGAACGGGCTGCCGAGCTGATGATCGTCGACACCTCCGCGCTCTTGGCTGTCCTGCTGGAAGAAAGAGACGCCGAAAAATTCCTGGATGCGATGCTCGATGCGGAGCGCGTTCGCATATCCGCCGCATCCGCCGTGGAGGTTGGGATCGTGGCGATATCCCGTGCCGGCGCGGACGCGGAGATGAAGATCGAGCTTCTCTTCGCTCGGATAGGTGCCGAGATCGTCCCGGTGGACGCGGTCCAGGCGACCTTCGCCCGAGGCGCATTTCGCACGTTCGGGAAAGGGCGGCATCCAGCAAAGCTGAACTTCGGAGACTGCTTCTCATATACGCTGTCGAAAGTGCTCAACGAACCCTTGCTTTACAAAGGCGGCGATTTCGCGCGGACCGACGTGGCGGCTGCTGTTTGACGGTGCAATCGGGGCGCCCACGCACTATATCAGCGCCATGACCGCCGCCTTCACGCCCCGCGAGATCGTCTCGGAACTGGACCGCTACATCGTCGGCCAGGCCGACGCCAAGCGCGCCGTCGCGATCGCGCTGCGCAACCGCTGGCGCCGCCAGCAGCTCGATCCCGAGCTGCGCGAGGAGGTGCTGCCGAAAAACATCCTGATGATCGGGCCGACGGGCGTAGGCAAGACCGAGATCTCGCGCCGGCTCGCGCGGCTGGCGCAAGCGCCGTTCCTGAAGGTGGAAGCGACCAAGTTCACCGAGGTCGGCTATGTCGGCCGCGACGTCGAGCAGATCGTGCGCGATCTCGTCGAGGTCGCCATCGCCCAGATGCGCGAGAAGAAGCGCCGCGAGGTCGAGGCCGAGGCCGAAGCGCGCGCGGAGGATCGCATCCTCGACGCGCTGCCGGGCTCGGCGGCGCAGCGCGAGGCGAACCGGCGTGCGTTGCGCGCGGGCGAGCTCGACGGCAAGGAGATCGAGCTCGAGATGAAGGACCAGGGCGGCCTTCCCGCCTTCGAGATCCCGGGCATGCCGAACGCGCAGATCTCGATGGTCAATCTCGGCGACATCTTCGGCAAGGCGTTCGGCGGGCGCGCGAAGACGCGCCGCCTCACCGTCGCCGACGCGCGCAATCCGTTGATCGCCGAAGAGGCCGACAAGCTGCTCGACAACGACGCGCTGGTGCAGGGCGCCATCGACAATGTCGAGAACAACGGCATCGTCTTTCTCGACGAGATCGACAAGATCTGCGCGCGCACCGAGTTCCGCGGGGGCGGCGACGTTAGTCGCGAAGGCGTGCAGCGCGATCTTCTGCCGCTGATCGAAGGCACCACCGTCGCCACCAAGCACGGCCAAGTCAGGACTGACCACATCCTGTTCATCGCTTCGGGCGCGTTCCACATCGCCAAGCCCTCGGATCTTCTGCCCGAGCTGCAGGGACGCCTGCCGATCCGCGTCGAGCTCAAGGCGCTCACGCGCGACGACATGCAGCGCATCCTGACCGAGCCGGAGGCGAGCCTGATCAAGCAATATGTCGCGCTGCTCAAGACCGAAGGCGTCGCGCTCGATTTCACGCCGGACGGCATCGCCGCGATCGCCGACATCGCGACCGACGTCAACGCCAGCGTCGAGAACATCGGCGCGCGCAGGCTGCAGACCGTGATGGAGCGCGTGCTCGACGACATCAGCTTCTCGGCCAGCGAGCGCGGCGGCGACACGCTCGTCGTCGACGGCGCTTACGTACGCGCCCGCGTCGAGGATCTGTCCAAGGATCAGGACCTGTCGCGCTTTATCCTCTAGATCCCGGCGGCATCTTCTCGAACGCCGGTTTGCTGCGATCGATATGCGCCCAGGGCTGCGCTTCGCTCGTGTAGAGCGCGCCGCCGACGACGAGCTTGCTCGGATCGTCCATCGACGCGGCCTTGACGACTTCGAACGGGCCGGCCTCCGGCGCGCTGTAGATCGGCGAGCCGCAATCGGCGCAGAACATGCGCGTCACTTTCCCGCCGGAATCGCCCACGCTCTCATAGGCCTTCGGTTCCCCACGCACGATCTTGAGCGTGCCGCGTGGGACGACGACCGCCGTCGTATAGCCGCCGCCCGAGGCATATTGGCAGGCCCGGCAATGGCAGTTCATCACCGCCATCGGATCGGCCGACACCTCGTAGCGCACCGCCTTGCACGCACATCCGCCCTGGAACGCCATGAATCCCTCCCTGCTGCCGCGGCAGCGTATCATTCCAGTTGACCCAAGGGCCATTCCTGTTAAGGAGTCGCGCTTTCACGCCAAAGGGATGCCGGAATGCCGCGCCAGAACTACCTTTTCACCAGCGAAAGCGTGTCGGAAGGCCATCCCGACAAGGTCAGCGACCGCATCTCCGACGAGGTGGTGGACCTGTTCTTCCGCGAAGGCCCGAAGAGCGGGTTGTCGGAGTGGGACATCCGCGCCGCCTGCGAGACGCTCTGCACCACCAACCGCGTCGTGATCGCGGGCGAGACGCGCGGGCCCAAGCATATCGGCGAGGCCGAGGTGGAAGAAGTCGCGCGCAAGGCGATCCGCGACATCGGCTACGAGCAGGACGGCTTCCATTGGAAGAACGCCAAGGTCGAGGTGCTGCTGCACGCGCAGTCCGCGCATATCGCGCAGGGCGTCGACGCGTCGGGCAACAAGGACGAAGGCGCGGGCGACCAGGGCATCATGTTCGGCTATGCCTGCACCGAGACCCCGGCGCTGATGCCGGCGCCGCTGTTCTACAGCCACAAGATCCTCAAGCTCCTCGCCGATGCGCGCCATGCGGGGAAAGAGCCCGCGCTGCAGCCCGACGCCAAGAGCCAGGTGACGCTGCGCTACGAGAACGGCAAGCCGGTCGAGGTGACGCAGATCGTGCTCTCGACCCAGCACACCCACGAATCCCAGACCTCGAGCGACATCCGCAAGATCGTCGAGCCCTATATCCGCGAGGCGCTTCCCGCCGAGTGGATCAACGCCAAGACCGTGTGGCACGTGAACCCGACCGGCTCCTTCGTGATCGGCGGACCGGACGGCGATTGCGGGCTCACCGGCCGCAAGATCATCGTCGACACCTATGGCGGCGCGGCGCCGCATGGCGGCGGCGCGTTCTCGGGCAAGGACCCGACCAAGGTCGACCGCTCGGCCGCCTATGCGGCGCGCTATCTGGCGAAGAACGTCGTCGCGGCGGACCTCGCCGAGCGCTGCACGATCCAGCTCTCCTATGCGATCGGCGTCGCCGAGCCGCTGTCGGTCTATGTCGATCTCCACGGCACCGGCAAGGTCGACGAGGCACGCCTCGAGGACGTGCTGCCGCAGCTGATGAGCCTCAAGCCGCGCGGCATCCGCGAGCACCTGAAGCTCAACCGCCCGATCTATGCCAGGACCTCCGCATACGGACATTTCGGCCGCGAGCCGGATGCCGAAGGCGGCTTCTCCTGGGAGAAGACCGATCTCGCCGAGCAGCTCAAGCGCGCCGTCTGATCCTTCGAGGCCCGCGCGTCATGCCGAGGTGCGAGCGGTCCATAGCGACAGCGTATGGACGAGCCTCGAAGCACGCGCGGGCACCTCAGGATGACGGACGAAAGACGTCGCGGCCGGCTTTACGGCCGCCGCAAAGGGCCGAAGCTCTCCGCGCACCAGCTCGGCCTGCGCGAGAGCCTGCTGCCGGGCCTGCGCTTCGAGGGCGCGGTGCCGCAGGGCGCGTGGCTCGAGATCGGCTTCGGCGCGGGCGAGCATCTGGTCTGGCAGGCCGAGCATCATCCCGACGTGACGCTGATCGGCGCCGAGCCTTACGAGGGCGGCGTCGCCAAGCTGCTGTCGAAGCTCGCCGAGCAGCCGCTTCCCAACATCCGCATCCATGAAGGCGACGCGCGCGCGATCGTCGACGCGGCGCCGCAGGCGAGCCTCGGGCGGGTGTTCATCCTTTTTCCCGACCCCTGGCCCAAGACGCGCCATCACAAGCGCCGCTTCGTGCAGATGCAGACGCTGGACGCGCTCGCGCGCGCGATGGCGGACGGCGCCGAGCTGCGCTTCGCCAGCGACGACGCGCATTATCTCGCCTGGACGCTGGAGCGGCTGATGGCGCATCCGGCGTTCGCATGGACCGCGGAGCGCATGACCGATTGGACCACGCGTCCCGCCGATTGGCCGCCGACGCGCTACGAAGCCAAGGCGCTGCACGGCCCGCCCGCCTTCCTGCGCTTCGTGCGAAAGGCCCGCGCGCAATCGGGCGAAGAGCGCAGCGATACGCCCGGAAGATTGCGCGCCGATTGAGAAACCAAAGCGAAATCGCGATTCGAAGAAATCGCGGTTTTGCTTTAGGCTTGGCGCATGATCGACGATGACGACGACCGCCGCCCGCCCACGCATTGGGGCGACATGGGGGCGCTGGTTCTGGCGGGCGGGTTCTCGCTGTTCGGGCTCTATCTCGTCGTCGATCTTCTCCTGGGCGGCCATCCGCTCGCGATCCTGTTCCGCCCGCCGCAGGAAGCGCCGCCGCGGCCGCTGACCCAGGCCGAGTGGAACGAGAAGAAATTCACCACCGCGCCGGGCGAGATCGTCCTGTCGACCAGCAGCGCGCGGCCGCCGGGCAGCTCGTTCCCGCCGGTCAAGGACTGGTCGTCGCTACGCATCCGGCTCGAGCGCGACGTGTGTCTCGGCGCGTGTCCCAGCTACACGGTCGAGATCGCGGGCGACGGAAGCGTGGTCTATCGAGGCCGCGCCTGCGTGGCGGAGAAGGGCGAGCGCCGCGCCACGATCTCCGCGGCCGCGGTCAAGGACCTGGTCGCGAAGTTCCGGAGCGTCGACTATTTCACCCTGCGCGACGAATACCGCGCCGGCGTCACCGACAACCCGACCTATACGACCGCGATCACGTTCGACGGAAAGCGCAAGCAGGTCGTCGACTATGTCGGCGCCTCCGCCGGCATGCCGCACAAGGTCACCGCCCTCGAAGACGCCATCGACGCGGCCGCGGGCACGAAGCGCTGGGTCGGCGATGGCGCGCAGCGCTGCGATCGCTAGGCGATCAAATCGACATGAAGAAGTTTTCCCGGATCCAATGCTCCACCGGAGCGGATGAGAGCACATAAACGAGCACGAAATAGGCAAACAGCATCAGCGCACGAAGCGTTCCCAATATCCGTTTCGTCGTCGTTCCTCTGCGTTTGCGTCTGCCGTCTACCCGATCCACGAGCAGGTGGACGTCGAACCCCTCGGCATTCTCCGCGTACTTGTCCGCCATGTGGGTTTCGAGCTCGTGCAGCCGCCGATACAGCGCCCCAACCGTGTAACCATGCCGGTTTGAGATTCTGTCCCACGCCCAGATCAGCCACATGCCCGCTGCGCAACCGACCAAGGCGAAGACCAGCGCGTATTGGCCACCATGCGCGTTGCCGTCGTGATCCGCGACCGTGGCGATCGCTCCGATCATGCCGATATGCATCGGGATGAATATCGTGTGCAGAGTCCAGTTCAGCGTCTTGTAGTGGGTTGCCAGACCCTGCAGCTCGAAATGATGAAAAATATCGATCCTCTCCGACATGCGTCCCCCCTTGCCTGCCGGAGCGCATGAATCCAGAAGCAACCATTGATTGCAAATGTGCTTCGAAACTATTTTCCCGGAGGCTCTCGGACTTTGAATAAAAGTTTCGCGCCTCCCGCATTTTCCAAGGGCTGTGGCGCATAAACGATAGTTGCGCCGATCGCCTTGCAAAAATGCGCCTCCGGGCCTATATCCCCGCCATCCCGTACAACAGAACCTGCTGTTGTGTGGCGGTCGCAAGGCCGCCGCGCGGGGAAAGCTTTTGGAGCAAGAGCCATTATCACAGCCATGTCGCATCTGGAGCCGATCCTGGAGCCCGCCATCGAAGCGGCGGGGTATCGGCTCGTGCGCCTGCGCCTGATGGGCGGGAAGACCAAGACGTTGCAGATCATGGCCGAGCGGCCGGACGGCACCATGAACGTCGAGGATTGCGCGCGGCTGAGCCGCGCGCTGCTCGACTTCATCGAGCGCGAGGAGCCGCTGGAAGGCGATTACGAGCTCGAGGTTTCCTCGCCCGGCATCGACCGACCGCTGACGCGGCTCACCGATTTCGCGCGCTGGGCCGGGCACGAGGCGAAGCTCGAGCTGGTCGCGCCCGTCGACGGCCGCAAGCGTTTCCGCGGCACCCTGCTCGGCCTCGACGGCACCGATGTCGTGATCGAGGCGCAGGGACAGCGTGTGAGCTTCCCCTTCAAAGGCGTCGCCGAGGCCAAGCTCGTGCTCACCGACAAGCTCATCCAGGAAGATTTGAAAGCGCGCGAAAAGGCGCAATAGGAGCGTCGGCGAAAGCCGGAGCGACCAAAAGGAGTGAACTGATATGGCCTATGGGGTTGCCGCCAACCGGCTCGAGCTTCTGCAGATCGCGGACGCCGTCGCGCGCGACAAGTCGATCGACAAGGCGGTCGTGCTCGGCGCGATGGAAGAGGCGATGCAGCGCGCCGCGAAAGCGCGCTACGGCAGCGAGAACGAGATCCGCGTCGAGATCGATCCCAAGACCGGCGAGACCCACGTGTCGCGCTATCTCCACGTCGTCGAGCTGGTCGAGAACGACAAGACCGAGATCAGCCTGGACGATGCGCGCGCGCGCAACCCGGCCGCCCAGGTCGGCGACATCATCGCCGAGACCTTGCCGCCGGTCGATTTCTCGCGCATCGCCGCCCAGGCCGCCAAGCAGGTGATCGTGCAGAAGGTGCGCGATGCCGAGCGCGAGCGCCAGTACGAAGAGTTCAAGGACCGCATCGGCGAGATCGTCCACGGCATCGTCAAGCGCTCGGAGTTCGGCTCCGTCGTCGTCGATCTCGGCCGCGCCGAAGGCGTCGTTCGCCGCGACGAGATGATCCCGCGCGAGAGCTTCCGCACCGGCGACCGCATCCGCGCCTATATCTACGACGTGCGCCGCGAGACCCGCGGCCCGCAGATCTTCCTGTCGCGCAGCCATCCGCAATTCATGGTCCGCCTGTTCGCGCAGGAAGTGCCCGAGATCTATGACGGCATCATCGAGATCCGCGCCGTGGCGCGCGATCCGGGCAGCCGCGCCAAGATCGGCGTGATCTCGAAGGATTCTTCGATCGATCCCGTCGGCGCCTGCGTCGGCATGCGCGGCGTGCGCGTGCAGGCGGTGGTGCAGGAGCTCCAGGGCGAGCGCATCGACATCATCCCGTGGTCGCAGGACCCGGCGACCTTCATCGTCAACGCGCTCGCGCCGGCGGAAGTCTCCAAGGTCGTGCTCGACGAGGACACGCATCGCGTCGAGGTCGTGGTCCCCGACGAGCAGCTCTCGCTCGCCATCGGCCGCCGCGGCCAGAACGTGCGCCTGGCCTCGCAGCTCACCGGCTGGCAGATCGACATCCTGACCGAGGCCGAAGAGAGCGAGCGCCGCCAAAAGGAATTCGCCGAGCGCACCAAGCTCTATATGGAGACGCTCGACGTCGACGAGACCGTGGCGCAGCTGCTCGCCTCGGAAGGCTTCGCGACCATCGAGGACGTGGCGTATGTGCCGCTGAACGAGCTCGCCGCGGTCGAAGGCTTCGACGAGGAGACGGCGCAGGAGCTGCAGAGCCGCGCCCTCGAGTTCATCGAGGCGCGCAACAAGGAGATGGACGACAAGCGCCGCGAGCTCGGCGTCGAGGACGACGTCGTCGAGGTCCCCGGCATCACCCCGGCCATGGCGGTGTCGCTCGGCAAGGCCGGCATCAAGAGCCTGGAAGACCTCGCGGGCTGCGCCACCGACGACCTGCTCGGCTATTACGAGGTCAACAAGGAGAAGGAGCGCGTGCGCGTTCCGGGCGCGCTCGAAGGCTTCAACCTCACCAATGACGACGCCAACGCGATCGTCATGAAGGCGCGCGTCAAGGCGGGCTGGATCGAAGAGGAAGCGCCGGTCGCAGAAGAGGCCGCCGAGGAATCCGAAACCGCGGAGGAAAGCGCAGAGTGAGCCTGGCCGACGCCACCGTGGACGACGACATGCGCGAGCGCCGCGACCTGGTCAGCGGCAGGGTGCTCGACGAGCGCGAACTCGTGCGCTTCGCCGTCGATCCGGATGGTCAGGTCGTGCCCGACATCGCCGCCACGCTTCCCGGGCGCGGCATGTGGGTGAAGGCGGATCGCGCTTCGGTGACGATGGCGGCGGCGAAGAACCTCTTCGCGAAATCGGCAAAGGCACAAGTGAAGGCCGGCGCCGATCTCGCCGACCGCGTGGAGAAGCTTCTGGTGGCGCGCATGCAATCCGATCTGGGGCTCGCGCGGCGTGCGGGACAGGCCGTGCTCGGCTTCGACAATGTGATGCGCGCGCTGGATGCGAAAGTCCCGCCCGCGGTCCTGATCGAGGCCTGCGACGGTTCCTTCGACGGGCGGCGCAAGATCGCGGGCGCCGCGAGAGCGCGGGGCTTGAAAACCGTGACGGTGGAAGGCCTTACGAGCGCCGAATTGGGCTTGGCCCTCGGACGCGAGAATGTGATACATGCAGCCCTCCAACCGGGACGGCTGGCGGAAAGACTGGTTTTCGACGCCGGGCGGCTCGGGGGATTCCGCGCGCGCCCCAATGAAAGAGACGTATGAGCGACGCTAACGATACGACGCGCAGGCCGGGCAAAACTCTGTCCTTGAAGAAGACGGAGATGTCGACG
Organism: Rhizomicrobium sp.; assembly: GCA_035549495.1. Lineage (GTDB taxonomy): Bacteria > Pseudomonadota > Alphaproteobacteria > Micropepsales > Micropepsaceae > Rhizomicrobium. The sequence goes on from DASZQV010000001.1 coordinate 14,815, forward strand.
GTCAAGCAGAGCTTCAGCCACGGCCGCACCAAAGCGGTGGTGGTGGAGAAGAAGCGCACGCGCGTCGAGCCCGGCAAGCCCGAGCCCAAGCCGGTCGCGCAGGAGACCAAGGCGCCCGAGCCCGTCATCGAGCAGCGTCCCGCGCCTGCGACGCGCGGCGTGGTGCTGCGCCAGCTCACCGACGAAGAAAAGGTCGCGCGCGGCAAGGCGCTCGCCGATGCCCGCATCCACGAAGAGGAAGCGCGCAAGCGGGCCGAGGAAGAAGCGCGTCATCGCGCCGTCGAGGATGCGCGTCTCAAGGCCGAGCGCGACGCCGCCGCCAAGCGCAAGGCCGAAGAGGACGCGCGCAAGGCCGCCGAAGAGCAGGCCCGCCGCCACGCCGAGGAAGAGGCGACGCGCCGCGACAAGCCGGCCGCCGCGCCTGCCGCTCCGGCTGCAACCACGCCGACGCCCGCGTCCAACGCGGCCGAGATCGCGCGCCGCGCCCGTCCCGTCCAGGACGAGGAAGACGAGGGCGCCGCCAAGAAGAGCGCCAAGCCCGGCGCGCCGAAGACGCCGGCCGTCAAGAAGACGCCGGGCGCCGACAATCGCCGTCGCGGCAAGCTCACCGTCACCCGTGCCTTGTCCGACGACGACGAGCGCACCCGCTCGGTCGCGAGCTACAAGCGCCATCTCCAGCGCATCAACAAAGGTGCGCCGATCCAGGCGCAGCCTGCGGGCCCGCGCGAAGTGACGATCCCCGAGACGATCACCGTCGCCGAGCTCGCCAACCGCATGGCGCGGCGCGCGGTCGACGTGATCAAGGTCCTGATGAAGAACGGCATGATGGCGACGGTGAACGACACCATCGACGCCGACACGGCCGAACTCGTCGCCGCCGAGTACGGCCACACCGTCAAGCGCGTCGCCGAATCCGACGTGCTCGAAGGCTTGAAGGGCGGCGCCGACGAGGACGCCGAGCTGCTGTCGCGCCCGCCCGTCGTCACCGTCATGGGTCATGTCGACCACGGCAAGACGTCGCTGTTGGATGCGCTGCGCAAGACCGACGTCGTGTCGGGCGAGGCCGGCGGCATCACCCAGCACATCGGCGCCTATCAGGTCACGCTCAAGAGCGGCCAGAAGATCACCTTCCTCGACACGCCGGGCCACGCGGCCTTCACCGCGATGCGCGCGCGCGGCGCCAAAGTGACCGACATGGTCATCCTCGTCGTCGCGGCCGATGACGGCGTCATGCCGCAGACGATCGAGGCCATCGCCCACACCAAGGCGGCGCATGTGCCGATGATCGTGGCGATCAACAAGATCGACAAGGGCGACTCCAACCCCAATCGCGTCAAGACCGAGCTGCTGCAGTACGAAGTGCAGGTCGAGGACATGGGCGGCGACACCCAGGCCGTCGAAGTGTCGGCGACCAAAGGCATCAATCTCGACAAGCTGGAAGAGGCGATCCTGCTGCAGGCGGAAGTCCTCGACCTCAAGGCCAATCCCAATCGCCCAGCCGAAGGCGCCGTCGTCGAGGCCAAGCTCGACCGCGGCCGCGGTCCGGTCGCGACCGTGCTGGTGCAGCGCGGCACGCTCAAGGTCGGCGATATCGTCGTCGCGGGCTCGGAATGGGGCCGCGTGCGCGTGCTCCAGAACGACCGCGGCGAGACGGTGCCGACGGCAGGGCCGGCGACGCCGGTCGAGGTACTGGGCCTTTCCGGCGCGCCGGAAGCGGGCGACGAGTTCGTCGTCGTCGAATCCGATGCGCGCGCGCGCGAGGTCACCGAATACCGCGCCCGCAAGCGCCGCGAGGCGCGCCAGGCGTCGAGCTCGCGCCAGACGCTCGACCAGCTGCTCAAGACCCGTTCGACCGGCGAGAAGCGGCTGCTGCCGATCGTGCTCAAGGCCGACGTGCAGGGTTCCGCCGAAGCGATCCAGGGCGCGCTGTCCAAGCTCTCCACCGACGAGGTCGGCGCGCAGGTGCTGCAGTCCGGCGTCGGCGGCATCACCGAAAGCGACATCATCCTTGCCCATGCAAGTGGAGCGGCCGTTATTGGATTTAACGTCCGCGCCGACAAGCTCGCGCGCGAACGGGCGAAGCGCGACAATGTCGAGATCCGCTACTACAACATCATCTACAACGTCGTGGACGACATCAAAGCGGCGCTGTCGGGCATGCTCGAGCCGGAGCTGCGCGAGAAGTTCCTCGGCAATGCCGAGATCCTGGAAGTGTTCTCGATCTCCAAGGTCGGCAAGGTCGCGGGCTGCCGCGTCACCGAAGGCGTGGTGCGGCGCGGCGCCAAGGTGCGCCTGATCCGCGACAACGTCGTGATCCACGAAGGCGAGCTCTCGACCTTGAAGCGCTTCAAGGACGAAGTGCGCGAGGTCCAGAGCGGCCAGGAATGCGGCATGGCGTTCGCGAACTACGAGAACATCCAGAAGGGCGACGTCATCGAAGCCTTCGAGGTCGAAACCATCCAGCGCGCGCTCTAAGGCGGCGCAGGTTTCATGTCGCGCCGTCATTCGCATTCGTCTTCGCATCAGGGCCCGTCCCAGCGCCAGCTTCGGGTCGGCGAGATGCTGCGCCACGCGCTGGCGACGATCCTGATGCGCGGCGAGATCCGCGACGACGACCTCAAGGGCGTCTCGGTGACGGTGACGCAGGTCAAGCCGTCGCCCGACATGCGCCACGCGACCGTGTTCGTCGAGCCCTTGGGCGGCAAGAACGCGAACGCCATCGTCGCGGCGCTCAATCGCCACAAGGCGTTCCTGCGCGGCGAGATGGGCCACATGATCGCGCTGAAGTTCACGCCCGAGCTGCGCTTCGTCGAGGACACCTCCTTCGCCGAGGCCGAGAAGATCGAGACCCTGCTGAAATCCGACCGCGTGCAGCGCGACCTTCATGCCGACGACAATGAAGAGGGCTGAGCGTTTTCTTATCTTCGCCCGCAGCGCGGGGGAGGTGGATGCGCGGCCCGAGCCGCGCAGACGGAGGGGGGGCCCCTCCGCCTCGCTTTGCTCGGCACCTCCCCCGCTTCGCAGGGGAGGATAAGAAGAGATGCCGCGCCGTAAGAAGGGCGCTCCGGTCCATGGCTGGGTGATCGTCGACAAGCCTTCGGGCGTCACCTCCACCCAGGTCGTGGGCGCGGTGCGCCGCGTGTTCGACGCGCAGAAGGCGGGCCATGCCGGCACGCTCGACCCGATGGCCACGGGCGTTCTCGCGGTCGCGCTCGGCGAGGCGACCAAGACCGTCCCCTATGCGATGGACGCCGAGAAGACCTACCGCTTCACCGCGACCTGGGGCGAAGCGCGCGACAGCGACGATGCCGAAGGCGCGGTGACCGCGACCTCCGAAAAACGTCCCACCCGCGAGGCGATCGAAGCGGCGATCCCGGGCCTCACCGGCACGATCGCGCAAGTCCCGCCCGCCTATTCCGCGATCAAGGTCGATGGCGAGCGCGCCTACGACCTCGCCCGCGACGGCGAGACGGTGAGCCTGGAATCGCGCAACGTGTTCGTCCGTTCGGTGCGCCTGCTGGACATTCCGGATGCCGACCATGCCGAATTCGAGATGGTCTGCGGCAAGGGCACCTATGTCCGCGCCTGGGTCCGCGATCTGGCGCTGGCGCTGGACACCTTTGGATATGTTTCACAACTTCGGCGTCTTCGGATAGGAAATTTCAATGTTTCTGCCGCGGTCGGGCTGGAAACCCTGAAGGGTTTTGTGCATAGTCCCGCCGCTTTTGAGCACCTGAAGCCCCTTTCGACCGCGCTGGACGGCATCCCGGCGCTGGCTGTCACGGGGCAAGATGCGGTTCGCCTGAAAAGCGGCAATCCGATCCTGATCCGGCCGCAGCAATTCGCCCGGATCGCGGACGCCGTTCAAGCGGACGATCTCCAAGGGCTCACGGTCTATCTTTCGACCGGAGAGGGCGAGCCTGTGGCGCTCGCCCAATTCGCGGAAGGGGAACTCAGGCCGTTTCGTGTCTTCAACTTCGCCACCTGATGTCCGGAAAGAAAGAAATGACGATCACTGCCGAACGCAAGCAAGAACTGATGAAGGAATACGGGGCCGGCGAAGGCGACACCGGCTCCCCCGAGGTCCAGGTGGCCGTGCTCTCCGAGCGCATCAACAACCTGACCGAGCACTTCAAGTCGCACGTCAAGGACAACCATTCGCGCCGCGGCCTGATCAAGATGGTCTCGCTGCGCCGCCGGCTCCTCGACTACATCAAGTCCAAGGACCAGAAGCGTTACGAGACGCTGATCGGCCGACTGGGCCTGCGCCGCTGAACGTCGCGGTCCCTCTCCTCTTGTCATCCCGGACGCGGAGCGCAGCGAAGCGGTCCGGGATCCACCATGCCGTTGCGCCGTGGTTCCCGGCTCTACGCGCCGCCGAAGCGGCGCTTGGCCGGGATGACAGTCGCCAATGCGCGCGAGGTCCGCGATGGTCGCGGGCCCGCGCTTTGCGTTGTCTTGAGCAGGGCTCAGGGCAACAACCCCCGTGGGCAATCCGGCTCCGGGCACGAAGGAAGTGAAGAGAATGTTCAATATCGTCCGTGAGGAAATGGAATGGGGCGGGCGCACGCTCACCCTCGAGACCGGCAGGGTCGCGCGTCAGGCTGACGGCGCGGTGATTGCCACCTATGGCGAGACCGTGGTGCTCGCGACCGTCGTCGGCGCGAGCGCGCCGCGCGAGGGCGTGGATTTCTTCCCGCTCACCGTCAACTACCAGGAGCGCTACTACGCCGCGGGCAAGATCCCGGGCGGCTATTTCAAGCGCGAGCGCGCGCCGACCGAGCGCGAGACGCTGATCTCGCGCCTCATCGACCGCCCGATCCGTCCGCTGTTCGCGGAAGGCTATCGCAACGAGACCCAGGTCGTCGTCCAGGTGCTCAGCCATGACATGGAGAACGATCCCGACATCGTGGGCCTCGTCGCGGCCTCCGCGGCGTTGACGATCTCCGGCGTGCCGTTCATGGGCCCGATCGGCGCCGCGCGCGTCGGCTACATCGACGGCGAATATCGCCTCAATCCGCTGGTCGACGACATGGAGAACTCCAAGCTCGACCTCGTCGTCGCCGGCACCGCCGATGCGGTGCTGATGGTCGAATCCGAAGCGCAGGAGCTGGACGAGCAGACCATGCTCGGCGCCGTGATGTTCGGCCACAAGAACATGCAGCCGGTGATCGACATGATCATCCGCCTGGCCGAGAAGGGCGCGAAAGACCCGCGCCCGGTACCGGAGGACATCCACGCCCCGATGCGCGAGATGCTGAAGAAGGAAGCGGGCGCCGAGCTCGCGGCCGCCTTCCAGATCCGCGAGAAGCATGCGCGCCGCGACGCGATCTCGGCCGTCCGCAGCAAGCTGGCCGAGAAATATGTCGGCGAAGGCGATGCGCGCGTCGCCAAGAACACTTTCTCCAACCTGATGCACGACGTCGAAGCCCACGTCATGCGCAACGCGGTGCTCGACACCAGGAAGCGCATCGACGGCCGCGACCTCGTCACCGTGCGTCCGATCGTGGCCGAGGTCGGCGCGCTGCCGCGCACCCACGGCTCGGCGCTGTTCACCCGGGGCGAGACCCAGGCGCTGGTCATCGCCACCCTGGGCACCACCGAGGACGAGCAGTACGTCGACACGCTGGAAGGCCTGCACAAGGAGCACTTCATGCTCCACTACAACTTCCCGCCCTATTCGGTCGGCGAGACCGGGCGCATGGGCGCGCCGGGCCGCCGCGAGATCGGCCACGGCAAGCTCGCCTGGCGCGCGATCCATCCGATGCTGCCGGGCAAGGACGAGTTCCCCTACACCATCCGCGTGGTGTCGGAGATCACCGAGTCCAACGGCTCGTCGTCGATGGCGACGGTGTGCGGCACCTCGCTGGCGCTGATGGATGCGGGCGTTCCGATCAAGAAGCCGACCGCGGGCATCGCCATGGGCCTGATCCTCGAGGACGGCCGCTATGTCGTGCTCTCGGACATCCTGGGCGACGAGGATCACCTGGGCGACATGGACTTCAAGGTGGCGGGCACCGCCGACGGCGTGACCTCGCTGCAGATGGACATCAAGATCGCCGGCATCACCGAAGAAATCATGCGCGTCGCGCTCGATCAGGCCAAGGGCGGGCGCCTGCATATCCTGGGCGAGATGAACAAGGCCATCGACCATGCGCGCGATCAGCTCGGCGAGCACGCGCCGCGCATCGAGCAGATCAAGATCCCGACCGACAAGATCCGCGAAGTGATCGGCACCGGCGGCAAGGTGATCCGCGAGATCGTCGAGAAGACCGGCGCCAAGATCAACGTCGAGGACGACGGCACGGTGAAGATCGCCTCGGCCGACGGCGAGTCGATCCGCGCCGCGCTGAAATGGATCAAGGGCATCGTGTCGGAGCCCGAGGTCGGCGAGATCTACGACGGCAAGGTCGTCAAGGTGATGGATTTCGGCGCCTTCGTGAACTTCTTCGGCGCCAAGGACGGCCTCGTCCACATCTCCGAGCTCGCGCCCAAGCGCGTCGCCAAGACCTCCGACGTGGTCAGCGAAGGCCAGACCGTGAAGGTGAAGCTGCTCGGCTTCGACGACCGCGGCAAGGTCCGCCTGTCGATGAAGGCCGTCGACCAGGCGACCGGCGAGGACCTGACCAAGAAGCAGGCCGAAGCCAAGCCGGAAGAGACGCAGCAGCAAGCCAACTGACGCAACGCTCTGCAATAGTGTAAAAAGCCGCCCGCGGGACCAAGTCTCGCGGGCGGTTTGCTTCAGGGGGCGGTCATGAAATTCTTCGGCGCATTGGCGGCGGCATTTCTCTTCGCGGGCGGCGCGTCCGCCGATCCGGTCGCGACGCCGCAGCCGCTCGGGCCGAAGGTTCCCGCCGTGGCGGCGTCCGCCCCCCAGCCCACGCACGAACTGACCGAGGCCGATTTGAGCGCCTGGCTCGACGGCTTCCTGCCGATCGCGCTCGGCCGCGGCGACATCGCCGGCGCCGAGGTGGTCGTGGTCAAGGACGGCCAGGTGCTGGTCGCGAAGGGCTACGGCTTCTCCGACATGAAGACGCGCAAGCCGGTCGATCCGGCGCGCACGCTGTTCCGGCCGGGTTCGATCTCCAAGCTCTTCACCTGGACGGCGGCGATGCAGCAGGTCGAGGCGGGCAAGCTCGACCTCGACACGGACGTGAACACCTACCTGGACTTCAAGATCCCCGGCAAGAAAGTCACGCTGCGCAATCTGATGACGCATACCGGCGGCTTCGAGGAGTCGATCAAGCGGCTCTTCACCGAGGATCCGTCGCGCATGCGTCCCATCGGCGAGGGCCTGAAGGCCTGGGTGCCGGAGCAGATCTTCGATCCCGGCTCGACGCCGGCCTATTCGAACTATGGCGCGACCCTGGCGGGCTATCTGGTCGAGCGCGTGAGCCACGAGAAATTCGAGGACTACGTCGCCAAGCACATCTTCCAGCCGCTCGGCATGACGCATTCGACCTTCGCGCAGCCGCTGCCGAAAAATCTCGCCGCCGACATGTCGAACGGCTACGGCACGGCGTCGGGGGAGCCCAAGAAGTTCGAGCTGGTGTGGATGTCGCCCGCGGGCGCCTTGTCGACCACCGGCGACGACATCGCCAAGTTCATGATCGCCTATCTCTCGGGCGGCGGGCCGATCCTGAAGCCCGAGACCGTCAAGCTGATGGAGAGCGAGATCTATCAGCGCAATCCGCCCATCCCCGGCATGGGGCTCGGCTTCTATCACGAGGACACCAACGGCCATGTGATCGTGGGCCATGGCGGCGACACGATCGCGTTCCACAGCGACCTGCATCTGATCCCCGATGCGGGCGTCGGCTTCTATTTCTCGCAGAACAGCGCGGGCAAGGAGAATTCCGGCATCCGCAACCCCCTGTTCCGCAATTTCATGGACCGCTATTTCCCGGCGCCGGTCGCCGATGAGCCGACGCTCAAGACCGCCCATGCGCACGGCCAGATGATCGCGGGTTACTACGAACCCAGCCGACGGTCGGACTCGAGCTTCTTCCGCATCGCCGTGCAGCAGACCCATATGGTGCTGAATTCCGACGACACCATCGGGACCGCGGACGTCGCGGCGCTGAACGGCGAGCCGCGCAAATGGCGCGAGGTGCAGCCTTTCGTGTGGCGCGAAGTGGGAGGCCCGCACATCCTCAAAGCCAAGGTCGAGAACGGCGTCGTCACCGAGATCGCGAGCGACATCTATCCGCAGATCTTCGTGCTCAGCCGCGCCCCGGCCCTGCGCTCGCAGGCCTGGACCATGCCGGTCCTGATCGCGACCATGGCGATGCTCGCGCTGACGGTGCTGTTCTGGCCGATCAAGGCGGTGCTGCGCTGGCGCTACGACCGGCCCTTCGCGCTCAAATGGCGCGCGGCCACGGTCTATCGCCTGACCCGCGTCGCGGCGCTGGTCGATCTCGTCTTCCTGGGCGGCTTCTTCGCGGCGCTGCTCTATGGCGCGCAGCATCTCGACTTCTTCGACGAGCCGCATGACTGGATCTTCCTGTGGCTCCAGGGGCTCGGCGTCGCCGCCATCGTCGGCGCGGTGTTCCCGCTCGCCGAGCTCATGATCGCGCTCGGCGACCGCGAACGGCCGTGGTGGACCAAGGTCACCGACTTGCTCATCGCGCTCGCGGCTCTTGCCACGATCTGGTTCGCCATCGCGTTAAACCTGGTGAGCTTCCATCTGAACTATTGAGGCCCCATGCCCAAGATCGACGTTCAATCCATCCCCGAGCGCCGCGGCTCGCGCTATCCCAAGCCCTTCGACGAGATCGCCAAGGACCGCGTGCGCCAGGCGCTGGGCGACGCGGCGGGACTGACGCAGTTCGGCGTCAATTTGCTGCAGCTCCCGCCCGGCGCCGCTTCCAGCCAGCGCCACTGGCATTCGACCGAGGACGAGTTCGTCTATGTGCTCTCGGGCGAGGTGACCTTGATCACCGGCAAGGGCGAAGAGGTGCTCGGCGCCGGCGATTGCGCGGGCTTTCCGTGCAACGACGGCGATGGGCATCAGCTGATCAACAGATCCGGCGCGCCGGCGACGTGCCTGGAGATCGGCACGCGCACCGAGACCGATGTCTGCACCTATTCCGACATCGACATGGTGATCGGCCTGCGCATGGCCTACACCAGGAAGGACGGGACGCCGTATTAAACTTGTCCGGTGTTTTCCTTGTGATCGGCGTGACTGGCTTGGTACAGGGTAGCTCATGCAAGCGGCGTTGCGTCTTGTCAGCCTGTTCCTGATCGTGATCGGCCTCGTGCTCATGGGCGCCGACGCGGTGACCTCGCTCGACCGCGGCGGCGAGGCGACGTTGCGCTCGGTCGAGCAGCTTTGGGCGTCGATCGACACCGGCAGCCTGGCCGCGTTTCGCGCCTGGGTTGCGGGGTCGGCGCCCTGGGCGGTCGCGACCGTCGAGACCCTGCTGCATGTCTGGGGCTGGGCGCTGACGGGGATGCTCGGCGTGTTCCTGGCCTTCGTCGCGGGGCGCGCGGTCGAGCGCTGAAGTCGGTCGCGCAATTTGCCGGGCGATCACTGCGCTTTCGCCCGATTGCGCTCAGCGGGTCCCGCCCGGAACCCACAGCACGTCCCGCGCGCCCTTGTCGTTGGCGAAGCGGCTGGCGACGAAGAGATGATCCGACAGCCGGTTGATATAGCGGATCGCGGCCGGGTTGATCGGCTCGCCCGAAGCCAGCTCGACCATCAGCCGCTCGGCCCGGCGCGTCACCGCGCGGGCGAGGTGCAGATGCGCCGCGGCGGGCGTGCCGCCGGGCAGGACGAACGAGGTGAGGGGCTGAAGCTCCGCGTTCATCGCGTCGATCTCGCGCTCCAGCCGCTCGACCTGGGGCTCGGCGATGCGCAACCGGCCCTCGTTGCGCTTGGTGGTCTCGGGCACGCAGAGATCGGCGCCCAGATCGAACAGGTCGTTCTGGATGCGGGCGAGCATCGCGTCCATCTCGCCCACGGTGTGCAGCCGCGCCAGGCCGATGGCCGAGTTCGCCTCGTCCACGGTGCCGAAGGCCTGGATGCGCAGATCGTGCTTGGGCCGGCGCGTGCCGTCGCCCAGCGCGGTTTCGCCCTTGTCGCCGGTCTTCGTGTAGATGCGATTCAATGTGACCATAAGGCGTTATAGCACAGGGTTGCGGCCTTCCGGGCGGCGGCTATTATCCGCCCGCTATCTCCCAAGAGCCGTCCCCATGCCCGTCTCCGCGCCCGAGATCATCAAAGTCGACGACACCCGCGTCCGCTGCGACGGCGGTGGCGGCGCGCTCGGCCATCCGCGCGTCTATCTGGAGATGGGCGACGAGAGCTTCGTCGAATGCCCCTATTGCGACCGCCGCTTCGAGCTCGCGGACGGGGCGGCGCACCATTGAGTGCGCCCCTCAAGAAGGGTGACCATCTCTACCTGATCGACGGTTCGGGCTACCTGTTCCGCGCCTATCACGCGCTGCCGCCTCTGACGCGCAAATCCGACGGCCTGCCGACGGGCGCGGTGTCGGGCTATTGCAACATGCTGTGGAAGCTGCTCGAGGACATGAAGGGCCCCGACCAGCCGACGCATCTGGCGGTGATCTTCGACGCGGGCGAGAAGACCTTCCGCAACAAGATCTACGACCAGTACAAGGCCAACCGCCCGCCGCCGCCCGAGGACCTCGTCCCGCAATTCCCGCTGGTGCGCGACGCGACGCGCGCCTTCAACGTCGCCTGCGTCGAGCTGGTCGACTACGAGGCCGACGACCTGATCGCGACCTATGCGCGTCAGGCGCGCGAGAAGGGCGCCAAGGTCACCATCGTCTCCTCGGACAAAGACCTGATGCAGCTGGTCGAGGACGGCGTCGTCACGCTTCTCGACACGATGAAGAACCGGCGCCTTGGGTCCGCGGAGGTGATGGAGAAGTTCGGCGTGCCGCCGTCCAAGGTCGTCGACGTCCAGGCGCTGGCCGGCGACTCGGTCGACAACGTGCCCGGCGTGCGCGGCATCGGGGTGAAGACCGCGGCCGAGCTGATCAACACCTATGGCGATCTCGAAACGCTCTTGAAGCGCGCCGGCGAGATCAAGCAGCCCAAGCGCCGCGAAGCCCTGATCGAGAATGCCGAGGCCGCGCGCATCTCGATGCGGCTGGTCACGCTCGATCCCAACGCGCCGGTGAAGGAGAAGATCGACGAGTTCGCCGTGCGCGAGCCCGAGGCCGCGCCCCTGATCGGCTTCTTGAAGGCGATGGAGTTCAACTCGCTCACCCGCCGCGCCGCCTCGCATTTCAATATCGAGGATCCCGATCTCATCACGGCCGATGCGGGTCTGGCGCCGAAGAAGGCGGCCGGGCCCACGCCCGTTGCCGCGCCCTCGGGCAAAGGCGGGTGCGTCGGCGCGGTGATGGACCGCGCGCTGCTCACCAAGCCGATCGATCACGACGCCTACGAGACGGTCACGACGCTCACGCGCCTGACGCACTGGATCGACCGCGCGCGCGAGCTCGGCCATGTCGCGGTCGACACCGAGACGACGTCGCTCGATCCGATGCAGGCCGGGTTGTGCGGCGTGTCGCTGGCGGTGGCGCCCGGCGAAGCCTGCTACATCCCCTGCGGCCATCGCAGCGGCGGCGATCTGATGTCGTCCAGCCGCGAGGCGCTGGTGCAGATGGCCGAGAAGGACCTGATCGCCGCGCTGAAGCCGCTGCTGGAAGACCCCGGCGTGCTCAAGCTCGCGCAGAACCTCAAATACGATTACCTGATCTTCCTCAATCGCGGCATCCGCGTCGCGCCCTACGACGACACGATGCTGATGTCCTATGTGCTCGAAGGCGGGCTGCACGGCCACGGCATGGACGAGCTGTCCGAGCTGCATCTGACGCACACGCCGATCCCGTTCGACCAGGTCGCGGGCAAGGGCAAGGACAAGATCACCTTCGACAACGTGGCATTGAAAGAGGCGACGCAATATTCCGCCGAGGATGCCGACGTGACCTTGCGGCTGGGCGCGCTGTTGAAGCCGCGCCTCGCCGCCGAAGGCAAGCGCACGGTCTATGAGACGCTCGAGCGGCCGCTGATCGCCGTGCTCGCCGACATGGAATATGCCGGCATCACCATCGACCCCGACCTGTTGCGCAAGCTCTCCAACGATTTCGCGCAAGCCCAGGTCGAGATGGAGAAGGACATCCACAAGCTGGCGGGCGAACCGTTCAACATCGGCTCGCCCAAGCAGCTGGGCGACATCCTGTTCGGCAAGTTCTCGCTGCCGGGCGGGCGCAAGACCAAGACCGGCGCGTGGTCGACCGATGCCGACATCCTCGACGACCTCGCGGCGCAGGGCCACGACATCGCCAAGAAAGTGCTCGACTGGCGCCAGCTCGCGAAGCTCCGCGGCACCTATACCGATGCGCTGCCGACCTACATCAATCCCAGGACGGGCCGCGTGCATACGTCCTATGCGATGGCCTCGACCTCGACCGGGCGGCTCGCCTCGACCGATCCGAACCTGCAGAACATCCCGATCCGCACCGAGGAAGGCCGGCGCATCCGCCAGGCGTTCATCTCGCCCAAGGGCGCCAAGCTGATCAGCGCGGACTACAGCCAGATCGAGCTTCGGCTGCTCGCGCACATCGCCGACATCCCGCAGCTGAAGACGGCCTTCGCCGAGGAGCTCGACATCCATGCGATGACCGCGTCGGAGATCTTCGGCGTTCCGGTCAAGGGCATGCCGCCCGAGATCCGCCGCCGGGCCAAGGCGATCAATTTCGGCATCGTCTACGGCATCTCCGCGTTCGGCCTCGCCAACCAGCTCGGCATCGCGCGCGAGGAGGCGGGCGACTACATCAAGAAATACTTCACGCGCTTCCCCGGCATCCGCGACTACATGGAAGAGACCAAGCAGCTCGCGCGCGACAAGGGCTATGTCGAGACGCTGTTCGGGCGGCGCGTGCATATCCGCGAGATCAAATCGACCATCCCCGCGCATCGCGGCGGGGCCGAGCGCGCCGCGATCAACGCGCCGATCCAGGGCACCGCCGCCGACATCATCCGCCGCGCCATGATCCGCGTGCCCGGCGCGCTGGCGGCGAAGAAGCTCAAAGCCAAGATGCTGCTGCAGGTTCACGACGAGCTGGTCTTGGAAGCCCCCGATTCCGAGATCGACAAGACGCAAGCGGTCGTGAAAGCGGTGATGGAGAAAGCCGCGCTGCCCGCGATCTCGCTCAGCGTGCCGCTCACCGTCGAAGTCCGCGCCGCCACCAACTGGGACGCGGCGCACTGATATGGTAAGCTTCCGCCATGAGCGATCGAGCCACCATCACGATTTCCAAGCGCGCCTTCGAGCTCGCCGAAAAGCGGGCAGCGGAGCAGGGCGTCTCGCCGGAAGCTTATGTCGATGAGCTCATCGCAATAGACAGTCTAGAAGACCTTTTCGACCAGGCATGGATTCGAGAGAAAATCGAAGAAGGTTTGGCATCGCCGATTGCGGGCGAGCTCACGCGGGAGCGCATTGCGCAGCTTGTCGAAGAAGGCATCGCTTTGGCTGAACGGCGGAAATGAGACGACGTGTTGTCGTCACGGAAATCGCCGAACGGGACGTGCGGGAAATAGCAGCTTACATTTCAACAGATAATAGAATCGCTGCGCGCCGCTTTGGTGTGGAATTCGCGAATGCGGTGGAGCGCATCGGCATGTTTTCCGGCACAGGGTATCCTCTTGTTGGCGACGATAGAACGACTTTGGGAATGCGGGTTTCGCCTCGGTTCAGCCGCTACACAGTGATTTACAAGCAGGCCGATTAACGCACGATTCACGTGCTCCGTGTCGTGCACAGCGCACGGGACATTCAAGCGATTCTGGATCGGTTGAGCTAGCCGCTGCGCCGGGCAGCGCGCCCACCTCACGCTGCGATCGACCTCAGCCCCGTCTCGGCGCTGATGCCCGCCTTGCCGAGTTTCTGCGTCAGCTCGGCGACGGCGGCTTCGGCGTTGTGGCCCGTTTGCGCGACATAGCCGGTGAGGAAGCCCGGCTTGCCGAGCTGCGCGATCACGAGCTCGCGGCCGCGCGCGGCGAGGCGCCCTTCGGTCAGCAATCCGCCGGCGCAGAGCTTGAGCAAGGTCTGCGCGCAATCGACCGCGTTCGGCGTGCGCGCGACGATGGAGGCGAACAGCTTGTTCTGGATCTCGATGTCGCTCGCTATCCTGTCGAGGAGCCCTGCGATCTCCTGGCGCTGGTTGTCCTGCAGGCCCGAGCGCAGCACGCGCGCCTGAAGGGCGGCGAGCGATTGCAGCCGCGTCAGCACCGGCACCGACGATTTGAGAAAGAAGGCTTCGAAGCCCGGCGCGGTCATGATCGGCAGAATGAATTCGGCGAGGCGCCGCTTGTTCTCGCTGCCGATGATGTTCTCTTCGACGAACAGCAGATGGCCAAGCTTCTCTTCCGGCCCCGACGCGCTTGCCAGATGCTCGTTCAAGGTTTCGTGCGTCACCAGGCGCTTCGAGCGCAAGGTGAAGGCCGCGATCAGATCCTCATGGCTCAGATATTTGCCGATGCCGCGCACCAGCCGGTCGGCGACACGGCGCAGGGTCTGGAACTCGTCGAACAGCGAATCCGGCGACAGCCGCTTCTGGCTCTTGAACTCGGCCATCAGGCGCTGCGCGATCGCGGTGCGCGCCTCGGGCAGGTCGTCGCGCGCGAAATGGGCTTTGAGCGCCGCGAGCCCCGAGCCGCCGTCTTCCGTGCCGGCGCCCAAATACAGCTCGACCAGGCCCGCCAGCTCCTGGCCGAAATTCTCCTTCGGCCCGATCAGGTCGCGCAACGCCGCCGAGCCGCTCAGGATTTCCGCGACGATCGTGTCGATGGAGGCGAGCAGCCGGTCGCGCCCGTCGCCGGCGGCCTTTTCGATGAGCGCGAGCAGGCGCATCACCTTCTCGTCCCAGCCTTTGGCGTCGCGCAGATAGAGCGCCAGCGCGCCGTTCAGCACATAGGCGCCGTCGGCCTGGCTCTTGAGCCGGGCCGCGAGCGCGTTGAAATCCTTGGTCTGCGGGAAATAGCCTTTGCGCTGGTCGCGATAGACGCGCTGGATCGCGTTGTTGACCAGCTCGTTCAGGCTCTTGACGATCTGCTGCACCGGCGTCGCGGTCGAGGCGGCCTGCGCGACCGCGATCTTCTGGATCGCGTGCTGCAGCACAGTGCCGGTGGCTTCGAGCTTCTCCAGCGCATCGGCGCGATGGCTGAGCTCGGTCAAGGTGAGCTTGTTGCGCGCGAGGTAGTCGACGAGCAGGCGCGAGATCGTGGCGCGCGCGTGATAGGAATAGAGATCGTCGGGCTTGAAGCAGGGCAGCGCATGCGGAACGTCTTCCTCCGCCGGGCTCGATTTGTACTGGTTGTGCCCGTCCTCGTAGATCTTCAGCGTGAGGTAGTCGCCGGTATCGTCGTTGTAGGTCTCCTTCACGACCTTCACGCCGGTCGCCTTGTCGTCCTCCATCAGCGACTTGGCGTAGTCGATCGCCGCCTCGCGGTCGGTGCGCACGTCCAGCATGCGCCATCCGCCCTTCGCGCCCTGGCGCGAGAAAATCTCGTAGTGAACTTCCAGCGCCATGGGCCCTCCGCGGATAGGTAGTATTCGGGATGGGGCTTTAAGCCGTGGTTAAGTCTCGGCGCAAAGCGGACATGCCGGATCGGGCTTGAGACGCAATTTGCGAAATTCGGCGGTTAGCGCTTCGTAAACGAGGAGGTGGCCGGCCAGGCTCTCGCCGACGCCCGCGATCTCCTTGATCACTTCGAGGGCCTGCAGCGCGCCCATCACCCCGGCCGCCGCACCGAGCACGCCGGTCTCGGAGCAGGAGCGCGCGCCTTCGGGCGCCTCCGGCACCAGGCAGCGATAGCACGGACCGCCTTCGTGCGGCTTGAAGGTCGCGAGCTGGCCGTGGAACTCGGTCACCGCCGCCGAGACCAGCGTGCGGCGCGCGCGGAAGCAGGCCTCGTTGACGAGGAAGCGGGTGGCGAAATTGTCCGAGCCGTCGGCGACGATGTCGTAGCGCGCGACAAGCTCGAGCGCATTGTCCGCGGTCAGGCGCATCGGGTGCGTCTCGACCGCGACCCCGGGATTGATCGCGCGCATCGAATCGGCGGCGGAGTCCGTCTTCGCCCGGCCGAGATCGCGCGTGGCATGGGCGATCTGTCGCTGGAGGTTGGAGAGGCTGACGATGTCGTCGTCGACGATGCCGACGGTGCCGATGCCGGCGGCGGCCAGATAGAGCAGCGCCGGCGAGCCCAGCCCACCCGCGCCGACCATCAGGACCCGCGCGGCTTTCAGCCTGGCCTGGCCGGGGCCGCCGACCTCGCGCAGCACGATGTGGCGCGCATAGCGTTCGAGCTCGTCGTCGGAAAGCTTCATCGGGCTTGAATAGCGCATCCGGGCGATAGTGTCGCGTTCTGGTTAACTGCCTGGAATATTTGGAATATTTCTTGATGGTTTGAACCGATGCAGACATTGAAGCAGGATGGGCCAAGGCCTATGGTGCCCGAAAAACGGGGCCGAATGGGTCCGCCAACAGGGATAGTCTTATGTCATCGACCACGAAACAGGCCGACGCGTTCGGCCTCGAGGCTCAGGGTTTCCGCAATCTCAAAGCGGTGCATTGGAACCTGAACGTCTCCGAGCTTTACGAAGAATCGATCCGCCGCGGCGAGGGCCATCTCGCCAAGGACGGTCCGCTGGTCGTCCTGACCGGCCTGCACACCGGCCGCTCGGCCAACGACAAGTTCGTCGTGCGCGACGCGGCGAGCGAGAACGCGGTGTGGTGGGACAACAACAAATCGATGACGCCCTCGCAGTTCGACGCGCTCTATGCCGACATGATGGCGTTCGCGGAAGGCCGCGAGCTGTTCGCCAAGGACCTCTATGGCGGCGCCGATCTCGAGCATCGCCTGCCCGTGCGCATCGTCACCGAATTCGCCTGGCACTCGCTGTTCGTGAACCAGCTCCTGATCCGCCCGACATCGGCGGAGCTCGACGGCTTCGCGCCGGAGTTCACCATCGTCGACCTGCCGAACTTCGAGGCCGATCCGGCCAAGCACGGCTCGGTGTCGAAGACCGTGATCGCGGTCGATTTCACCAAGAAGATGGTCCTCATCGGCGGCACCTCCTATGCCGGCGAGATGAAGAAATCCGTCTTCACGATCATGAACTACCTGTTGCCGCCCAAGCGCATCATGTCGATGCATTGCTCGGCCAACATGGGCAAGGACGGCGATACGGCGATCTTCTTCGGCCTGTCGGGCACGGGCAAGACGACCTTGTCGGCCGATGCGTCGCGCACCCTGATCGGCGACGACGAGCATGGCTGGAGCGAGCACGGCGTCTTCAACATCGAAGGCGGCTGCTACGCCAAGGTGATCCGGCTGTCGCGCGAGGCCGAGCCCGAGATCTATTCGACGACCGAGCGCTTCGGCACCGTGCTCGAGAACGTGGTGATGGACCCGAAGACGCGCACGCTCGACCTCGACAGCGCGCATTATGCCGAGAACACGCGCGCCGCCTATCCGATCGACTTCATCCCGAACGCCAGCGAGACCGGGCGCGGCGGGCATCCCAAGAACGTCATCATGCTGACCGCCGACGCGTTCGGCGTGCTGCCGCCGATCGCCCGGCTGACGCCCAGCCAGGCGATGTACCACTTCCTCTCGGGCTTCACGGCCAAGGTCGCGGGCACCGAGAAGGGTCTGGGGAAAGAGCCGCAGCCGACCTTCTCCACCTGCTTCGGCGCGCCGTTCATGCCGCGCCATCCGAGCGAATACGGCAATCTGCTGCGCGACCTGATCGCCCAGCACGGCTCGGATTGCTGGCTGGTCAACACCGGCTGGACCGGCGGCGCCTTCGGCACCGGCTCGCGCATGCCGATCAAGGCGACGCGCGCGCTTCTGGCGGCCGCGCTCGACGGTTCGCTCGCGAGCGCCGAGATGCGCGTCGATCCGAATTTCGGCTTCCGCGTGCCGGTGTCCGTGCCGGGGGTGGATGCGAAGATCCTGAACCCGCGCGACACCTGTGCCGACAAGCAGGCTTACGACGCGCAGGCGCGCAAGCTCGTCTCGATGTTCCGCGAGAACTTCAAGAAGTTCGAGGCTCATGTGGGTCCCGACGTCCTCGAAGCGGCCCCGGTGCTGGCCGAAGCGGCGGAATAGGCTAGTACAAGCTCTCGCCCGGCTTCGCGTCCGGCGTGGTGACGATGTAGTCGTAGCCGAGCACGACGAAGCGGGCGAAGGGCTTGAGCTTGTCGAGGCCGCGCGTATCGAGGCTCCGGCGCACGGGCTCGAGCGGGATCAGCGTCCAGCCGTCCTTCGCCAGCGCCGCCGTGTCGAGGCCGATGGCGGCAAAGAGGTCCTTCACGTCCGGATTGTCGTAAGCCTCGACCGAGGTCGGGTTGCCGGGCTTGGGCGCGAAGGCGATGTTGCGGCCGCCGGCGGGCAGGAAGGCGATGCGCAGCGCGTCTTGGCCGTTCGCGCGCGCCATCTCGGTCGCTAGCGTGCCGAGGTCGAGCGTGTTGACCGTCGTGGTGCCGAGCGCGACATGCTCCAGCCCCATCTTGAAGACGACCTTCGGCTTCGCATCGGCGGCGGCGCGATAGTCGGATAGGAAGTTCTTCGCCAGCAACCGCGCGCGGCGCGCGTTGTTCTCGTAATTGCGGTCGTGCATCCACAGCTGATAGACGCCGGCGCTCTCCTTCAATTCGGCGATGATGTTCAGCCCTTCCGAGCTGCCCTTGAACTGCGCCGCCAGCGCGTCGAAATCGGCGTCCTGAAAGCGCGACAGCAGGAAGTTCTGCTGTGCAGCTGTCGCGGCCGCGTCCTGCTCCTCGCCCAGAAGCTTGGACGCGGCCGCGCGCGCCGCTTCGTTCGGCGCGATCTCGGTCAGGCGCTTGAGATGGAAGATGGGCGCGCCGATGAACTCCTGGTCGACGCCCCACAGATAGGGCGTGCCCTTGGCATCGGTCCCGAGGAAGTCCGAGGCCAGCGCCGCGTCGTCCTTGAGCGACAGGAACGGGATGCCAAGCGGCACCTCGTGCACGAGCTTGTGCAGGCCGTCGACGCCGTCATGCGCGAGCGTCGCGCGGATCATCCGCGTCGAGAGCGGCCCGACCTCGACGACGTGATACTTGAAGCCCAAGGGCCGCGCGTCGTGGGCGATGGCGCGCAGCACGATGGGCGAATCCGCAAAGCCGTGATCCTCGCCATAGAGGATGAACTGCGCGCCGCGCATCTTGTCTTTGAGCGGCGCCGCGCCGCTGCCGGCCAGGCCGCCGTCGGGCGCTATGGCGAGCGAATAGGTCTCGGGCGCGGCGTGTGCCGCGCTCGCGATCAAAAGCGCGGCGATGAGCGTCGATTTGAGCATGGGCGATCCTCCGCCCGATGAGATGGGCCGGCCGCTCTAGCGGCGCCAACGGCGGCGAACTGCAACGCAGACATGCGCGGCAGGCAGGTCTCGTCAGGAGCGGCGATAGGTCCAGACCCGCGCCGGCGGCAGGTTCATCAACACCAGCGCCGCACGCTTGAGCGCGACGCCTTCCGGCGCCGGGATGGGCGGATACGCGCCATAAGAGAGCTGCACGAAGGGCGCGCCGGGTCTCAAACGATGCAGCGCCGTCTCGATCAGCGCGCGGCGCTCTTCGGGGCGGTGATTGAGCAGCGGCAGGCCGGAGACGATGGCGGCGAACGTCGCGCCATCGGTCAGCGCGGCGAAGTCGAACGCGTCGCCGCGCACCACGCGCACGCCGGGGCAGCGCTCCGCCACCAGCTTGGCGAAATCGGGATCGTATTCGATGGCCGTGAGCCGCTCGGGCGCGATGCCGCGCTCGATCAGGGCCTCGGTGACGATGCCGGTGCCGGGGCCGAGCTCCAGCACCGGACCGTCGAGGGCGGGCTCGACCTGCGAGGCGATGGCGCGGGCGAGCGCGGGGCTCGACGGCGCGAGCGCCGCGACGTGCTTCGGCCGCGCGATCAATCCGCGCAGGAAATCCAGATGCTGAGCGGCGGAGTTGCTGGCCATGAAATCCCCCAAAGGTCGTTTTTCAAACGCATGAGGGAGGCCCAAAGTTCACGCGCGGCGATACACCCACACCCGCGCCGGCGGCAGGTTCGGCCAGACCACCGCGGCGCGGCGGACCGCCAGCCCCGCGGGCGGGATCACCGGCGGCTTCAAGCGATAGGAGAACTGCACGAAGGGCGCGCCCGGGGCGAGGCGCGCGAAGATGTTGTCCAGCAGCGCGAGCCGCATCGGAACGGGGAAGTTTATCAGCGGCAGGCTCGACACCACGGCGGCGAGCGGCTCGCGCGGGCCCAGCGTCTTGTCGAGGTCGCCCAAGGTCTTGTCCAGATCGAAAGCATCGCCTTGGATCACGCGCACCTTCGGGAAGCGCCGCTGCACCAGGCTCGCGAATTGCGCGTCGTATTCGATCGAGGTCAGACGCTCCGGCGCCACGCCGCGCTCCAGCAGCGCTTCGGTGACGACGCCGGTGCCGGGGCCGAGCTCGAGCACCGGCAGGCCGCTCTGCGCATCGATCTCGGCCGCCATGGCGCGTCCGAGCGCGCGGCTCGACGGCGCGATGGCGCCGGTATGAACGGGCCGCGCGATCATGCGGCCGAGGAAGCGGAGGGGATCGAAAAGGCTCACGCCTTCTCCGCGCCTTTCCAGAATTCCTTCAGCTTGGCCATGAAGCCCTCGGCCTCGGGGTTGGTGCCTTCGGCGCTTTCCTTCTCGAAGGCCTTGAGCAGCTCCTTCTGCTTCTTGCTGAGCTTGGCCGGCGTCTCGACCGCGACCTCGACATAGAGATCGCCCGACATGCCGCCTCCCCGCAGCACCGGCATGCCCTTGGCGCGCAGGCGGAACTGGCGGCCGGACTGCGTGGCTTCCGGAATGGTGATCTTGGCGCGGCCGCCGTCCAAGGTCGGCACTTCGATCGCGCCGCCCAGCGCCGCCTGCACGAACGAAATCGGCGCGCGGCAATAGAGGTCGTGGCCGTCGCGCTGGAAGATCGCGTGCGGCTTGACCGAGATGAAGATGTAAAGGTCGCCCGCCGGCCCGCCATTCATGCCGGCCTGGCCTTCGCCGGAAAGGCGGATGCGCGTGCCTTCCTCGACGCCGGGGGGCACGTCGACGCTGAGCGTGCGCTCCTTCTGCACATGGCCGGAGCCGCGGCACTGCTTGCACGGGTTCTTCACGATGCGGCCGTTGCCGCGGCATTGCGGGCAGGTGCGCTCGATGGTGAAGAAGCCCTGCTGCGCGCGCACCTTGCCGATGCCGCTGCACGTCGGGCATTGCTCGGGCTTGGAGCCGCTCTCGGCGCCGGTGCCGCCGCAGGTCTCGCAGGCGACCGCGCTCGGCACTTTGATCTGGGTGCTGCGGCCGCGATAGGCCTCGTCGAGCGTGATCTCGAGATTGTAGCGCAGGTCGCCGCCGCGGTTCTGGCGCCGGCTTTTCTTGCCGCCGGTGAACTCGCCGAACAGGTCTTCGAAAATGTCGCTGAACGAGCCCGTGAAGTCGAACGGGTTGCCGCCGCGCGGGCCGCCGCCCTGCTCGAACGCGGCATGGCCGAAGCGGTCGTAAGCCGCGCGCTTCTGATCGTCCTTCAGGACGTCATAGGCTTCGTTTATTTCCTTGAACTTGATTTCGGCGGTGTGGTCGCCGGGGTTCTTGTCGGGATGCAGCTCCATCGCGAGCTTGCGGAACGAGGCCTTGATCTCGGTCGCGGCGCAACCCTTCTTCAGGCCCAGTACGTCGTAATAGTCGCGCTTGCTCATCGCCCAGCCGGATAGATTTCGGGGCCGCCCTTAGACCGGACGGCCCCGAAAGATAGATCAGATCAGGACTTCTTGTTCTCGTCGACCTCGGAGAACTCCGCGTCGACGACATTGTCGTCCTTCGGGGCCTCGCCGCCTTCGGGAGCGGCGCCTTCGCCACCGGCCGCCTGCTGCGCCTTGTACATGGCCTCGCCCAGCTTCATCGACGCCTGCGCGAGCGCCTGCGTCTTCTGCTGGATGTCGTCGGAGTCGTCGCCCTTCAGCGCCTCTTTCAAAGCGGCGATCGCGTTCTCGATTCCGGTACGCTCGGAAGCGTCGACCTTGTCGCCGTGCTCGGAGAGCGCCTTCTCGGTCGAGTGGATCAGCGCGTCGCCCTGGTTCTTGGCCTCGGCGGCGGCGCGGCGCTTCTTGTCCTCCGCGGCGTGGCTTTCGGCTTCCTGCACCATCTTCTTGATGTCGGCGTCCGACAGGCCGCCCGACGCCTGGATGCGGATCTGCTGCTCCTTGTTGGTCGCCTTGTCCTTGGCGGCGACGCTGACGATGCCGTTGGCGTCGATGTCGAAGGTGACTTCCACCTGCGGCACGCCGCGCGGCGCCGGCGGAAGGCCCATCAGGTCGAACTGGCCGAGCAGCTTGTTGTCCGCCGCCATCTCGCGCTCGCCCTGGAAGACGCGGATCGTGACCGCGGTCTGGTTGTCCTCCGCGGTCGAGAAGATCTGCGACTTCTTGGTCGGGATCGTGGTGTTGCGGTCGATGAGCCGCGTGAACACGCCGCCCAAGGTCTCGATGCCGAGGCTCAGCGGGGTCACGTCGAGAAGCAGGACGTCCTTCACTTCGCCCTTGAGCACGCCGGCCTGGATCGCGGCGCCGATGGCCACGACCTCGTCCGGATTGACGCCCTTGTGCGGCTCCTTGCCGAAGAGCTGCTTCACGGCCTCCTGGACCTTTGGCATGCGCGTCATGCCGCCCACCAGGATGACCTCGTCGATCTGGCTCGCGGTGACGCCGGCGTCCTTCAGCGCCTGCTTCACGGGCGCCACGGTCTTCTGGATCAGGTCGTCGACCAGCGCTTCCAGCTTGGCGCGCGTGATCTTGATGGTGAGATGCTTAGGGCCCGAAGCATCGGCGGTGATGAAGGGCAGGTTCACTTCCGTCTGCATCGCGCTCGACAGCTCGATCTTGGCCTTCTCGGCCGCGTCCTTCAGGCGCTGGAGCGCCAGGCGGTCGGAACGCAGGTCGATGCCGTTCTCTTTCTTGAACTCGTCGGCCAGGTAGTTGACCAGGCGCTGGTCGAAATCCTCGCCGCCCAGGAAGGTGTCGCCGTTGGTCGACTTCACCTCGAAGACGCCGTCGCCGATCTCGAGCACCGAGATGTCGAAGGTGCCGCCGCCGAGGTCATAGACCGCGATGGTCTGGCCGGCGCCCTTCTTGTCCATGCCGTAGGCGAGCGCGGCGGCCGTCGGCTCGTTGATGATGCGCAGCACCTCGAGGCCCGCGATCCTGCCGGCATCCTTGGTCGCCTGGCGCTGGGCGTCGTTGAAATAGGCGGGCACGGTGATCACGGCCTGCGTGACCTTCTCGCCCAGATGCGCCTCGGCGGTCTCCTTCATCTTCTGCAGGATGAAGGCCGAGACTTCCGACGGCGCGAACTTCTTGCCGTCGCGGCCGGCCACCCAGGCGTCGCCATTGTCCGCCTTCACGATCTTGTACGGGACCATGTCGATGTCCTTCTTGGTCATCGGGTCGTCGTAGCGGCGGCCGATCAGCCGCTTGATCGCGAAAAAGGTGAATTCGGGGTTGGTGACGCCCTGGCGCTTGGCGGGCTGTCCGATCAGGCGCTCGCCGTCCTGGGTAAATGCGACGATGGAGGGCGTGGTGCGCGCGCCTTCCGCATTCTCGATGACCTTGGGGGCCGAGCCCTCCATGACGGCGACGCACGAATTGGTCGTGCCCAGGTCGATGCCGATCACTTTTGCCATGTGTCCGTTCCTCTTCTCCAGCGATGGCGCCTGACCCTGAAGAGGCGTCCTCTGGCCCATCCCACTGATTTAATTGGCAAAACCGGCTGAGAGGTTCAATTCCCGCCGGTCCCAGGGGGTATATAGGGACGACATATCGGCCGTGCAAGGCGTGCGCGGCGAATCCGTTCAATCCGGTATTCGAACCTCGCTTTCGCGAGAGGGGAGGGGAGGCGTCTGGTGGCACCCAAACCGAAACCGCAACATCTTGAGCGTTGAATGCACGTTCTCAACCCTCATCCTATACGAGCATTCATCCGTTCAATCGCCAGATCTCATAGTTCAAAACGCCCGCGAACCCGACCCAGGCCAGATAGGGCAGCATCAGGGCTCCTGCCCAGCCATCGGCCCGGAAGAAGGCGATCACGGTCGCCAGGATCGCGATCCAAAGGGCGGCGATGTCCACCAGGGCCAGCGCGATCTCGTGCTGGCCGAAGAAGATCAGCGACCAGGCGAAATTGAGGGTCAGCTGCAGCAGATAGAGCGACAGCGCCACGGACATCAGGCCCGCGACCCGCCACGTCCGCCAGGCCGCGACGGCCATCACGACATAGAGCGTCGTCCAGACTGGCGCGAACACCCAATTGGGCGGGTTGAAGCTCGGCTTGGCCAGCGTCGTGTACCAGCCCGCGATCTCGGGCTCGGTGAAATAGGCGGCGCTCAGCCCGACGCCCAAGGTGAGGGCGACGAAGGCAACGAGCGCGGCGCGGCTCACGAAGACTGTGCCGCATGGTCCGCCAGCACGTCGGCGATGCAGGCGCTGACCTTCTTGGCCGTCGGCACGTCGAGGAATTCGTTCGGCCCGTGCGCATTGGAATGCGGGCCCAAGACGCCCGTCACCACGAACTGGGTCTTGGGATAACGCTGGCCCAGCATCGCCATGAACGGGATCGAGCCGCCTTCGCCCATGAAGGCCACGGGCTTGCCGAAATGCGCGCTCGAGGCGCGCTTCAGCGAATCCTCCAGCCAGGGCGCGAGCTTGGGCGCGTTCCAGCCCGATTGGCCCTCCTCGGCGTGGAACTCGACCTCGGCGCCATAGGGCGGGTCGTTCTCGAGCGCGGCCTTCACCACCTTGGTGGCCTTGACCGCGTCGCAGGTCGGCGGCGTGCGCATCGACAGCTTGAAGGTCGAGTAAGGCAGCAGCACGTTGCCGGCGTTCTGCGGCTCGGGATAGCCTTCCATGCCGGTGACGGCAAGCTGCGGCCGCCACGTGCGGTTCAGGATCATCTCGGTCACGTCGGGCGCCATCGGCTTGGTATGGCCCGCGAACGGCATCTTGGTGAACACCTCGTCGCCCAGGATGGCGGCGGCCTGGCGCGCCTGCTCCAGGCGGTCGGGCGGGATCTGCACGAAGAACTCGTCGAGCTTCATCGCGCCCGTGTTCTCGTCCTCGATGCGCGAGATCAGCTGGCGCGCGATGCGGAACGACGACGGCACCAGGCCGCTGGCGTCGCCCGAATGGACGCCTTCCGTCAGTACACGGACGGTCAAGTTCCCCATCGCGATGCCGCGCAGCGACGTCGTCAGCCACAGCTGATCGTAGTTGCCGCAGCCCGAATCCAGGCACACCACCAGCGACGGCGTGCCGATGCGCCCGCTCAAATGGTCGATATAGAAGGGCAGGTCGTAGCTGCCGGATTCCTCGCATGCCTCGATCACGATCACGCAACGCGCATGGGCGCGGCCGTCCTCCTTCAGCGACAGCAGGGCCGAGAGCGCCGCGAACATCGCATAGCCGTCATCGGCGCCGCCGCGGCCGTAGAGGCGTCCGTCCTTCATCACCGGCTGCCACGGCCCGGTGCCTTCGGCCCAGCCCTTCATCTCCGGCTGCTTGTCGAGATGGCCGTAGAGCAGCACGGTATCTTTCCCGTTGCCGGGAACCTCGATGAAGATCAGCGGCGTGCGGCCTTCGAGCTGCACCACTTCGAGCGTCGCGCCGGGCAGCGCCTCGATCTTCCCCCGCGCCCAGCCCTCGAACATCTTCACCGCCTCGGCCATGTGGCCATGCGCCACCCAGTCGGGATCGAAGGCGGGCGACTTGTTCGGGATGCGGATGTAGTCGGTCAGGGTGGGGACGATCTCGTCGTCCCAAAGGCGGTCGATGAAGGTGGGCATGGGCGTTCCGGCAATTGCGCGTGAGAGGCGCGAGTATTACATTCCCAGGTAGGAAAGGAAACCGCGATGCGCATCACGACCAAAGGACAGGTGACCATTCCTGCGCATATTCGCGAGAAGGCCGGCCTGCTGCCCAACACCGAGGTCGAGTTCGCGGTCGACGCCAAAGGCGGCGTCCGCCTCTATCGCGCGGACAAGGCGAAGGGGGCCACGCGTGGCGAGAAGCTGGTGGCGCACCTCATCGAGGCGGGCCGCAAGAATCCACGCAAGATGACGACCGACGAGATCATGGCGCTGACACGCGGTGACGATTAGTGGCGGCTGTCCTGGTCGACAGCAATGTGCTGCTCGACCTCTTCGACGCCGGCTCCGAATGGTTCGCCTGGTCGAGGGCCGCGGCGCAGGACGCGGCGGAGCGGGCCAGGTTGGTGATCAACCCGATCATCTACGCGGAAATCTCCGCCGGATACGACCACATCGAGACGGTCGACGCGCTGCTGCCGGCGTTCTTGCACCGAGAGCAGATTCCCTATGAAGCCGCCTATCTGGCCGGCCGCGCCTACTACGCCTATCGCAGGCGCGGCGGGCAAAGGCGCTCGCCGCTGCCCGATTTCTTCATCGGCGCGCATGCGGCGATCGCGGGCTACGAGCTGCTGACCCGCGACGCGGTGCGTTATCGGACCTATTTTCCGGCCCTGACCCTGATCGCGCCCGATCCGGACCTGCTATGATCCTCCGACGGACGAGGGGGCCAAGGTCATGTACATCGCCAGCATCCTGCTGCTCACGCTGATCCTGCCGCTCGGCTCGGTCTATGCCGAGCAGGCGCTCTTCAAGGACGGGCTGCCGGTGATGCTGCTGGTCGGCAAATGGTTCGCGTTCTGGGCCGGCGGCGTGCGCCTCCTGCTCGCCGGCATCCGCCAGCAGAGGGAGCCGCGCTTCACCGCGCAAGCGCTGTTCGGCATCGAGAGCGACGACGCGCTGCCCTTCGTGCGCGAGCTGGGCATGGCCAATGTCGCGATGGGCGCGGTCGGGCTGCTCGCGCCGTTCGTCGCCGCGTTCGTGCTGCCGGCCGCGGTCGCGAGCGGGCTCTATTACGCCCAGGCCGGCATCGGCCATATCCGCCGCGGCGGGCGCAACGCCGAGCGCAACCTCGCCATGGTCAGCGACCTGTTCGTCGGCGCGGCCTTGCTCGCCTATGTCGGCTGGGCGGCGCTGAACTATCTATAGCGCCGCGACCAGGGCGGCGTTGTAGATCTCGCTCATCTTGGCGCCGAGCGGCGCGATCTGCACCGACTTCTCGAGCCCGATCAGCAGCGGCCCCATCATCGTCACGCCGCCGATCTGCGAGAGCAGCTTCGTCGAGATCGAGGCCGAATGGATCGCCGGCATGATCAGCACATTCGCGGTGTCGGTCAGCCGGCAGAACGGATAGAGCGCCATCCTGGCACGGTCCAGCGCCACGTCGGCGGCGATCTCGCCGTCATACTCGAAATCGACCTGGCGGTTGTCGAGGATGTGCACCGCCTCGACGATGCGTTCGCTGCGCTCGCTGCGCGGGAAGCCGAAGGTCGACGAGGCCAGAAGCGCGACGCGCGGCGTGAGCCCGAAATGGCGCGCGACGGTCGCCGTCTGCATCGCGATGTCGGCGAGCTCTTCCGAGGTCGGCATCTCGTGCACGGATGTGTCGGCGACCATCACGAGGCCGCCGCGCGTGAACACCAGCACCACGCCGATCGGGCGCTGGCCGCGCGGGCTGTCGAGCACCAGGCGCACGTCGTTCAGCGCCACCTGGTACGAGCGCGTCACGCCTGTCACCATCGCGTCGGCGTCGCCGGCGGCGAGCATCGAGGCGGCATAGACGTTGCGGTCGTTGGCGACGAGCCGCACGCAGTCGCGATAGAGCATGCCGTGGCGCTGGGTGCGGCGGTAGAGCGCGTCGATATAGGGCGAGGCTTCGCGCGCGCTCGCCGGCACGCGCACCTCGAGCGAGCCTTCCTCCAGGCCGGCGCTCTTGATGCCGCGCTTGATCGCTTCCTCGCGGCCGACGAGATAGGCCTTGCCGAGCCCCGATGCCTGGAACGACGCGGCGGCGCGGATCACCGATTCCTCCTCGCCCTCGGCGAAGACGACGCGCTTGGGATTGGCGCGCACTTTCGCGGTGATGGTCTGGAACAGCGACGCCGACGGGTCGAGGCGCGCGGAGAGCTGATGGCGATAGGCATCGAGGTCGATCGTCCGCCGCGCGACGCCGGTGCGCAGAGCGGCTTCGGCCACCGCCGCCGAGACGCGGCTGATCAGCCTGGGATCGAACGGCACCGGGATGATGTAGTCGGGGCCGTAGACCGGCCGCGCGCCCAGATAGGCCGAGGCGACCTCGTCCGGCACGTCCTCGCGGGCGAGCGCGGCCAGGGCTTCGGCGGCGGCGATCTTCATCGCCTCGTTGATCGTCCGTGCACGGACGTCCAGCGCGCCGCGGAAGATGTAAGGAAAGCCCAGCACGTTGTTGACCTGGTTCGGATAGTCGCTGCGGCCGGTGGCGATGATCGCGTCGGGGCGCACGGCGCGCACTTCCTCGGGCGTGATCTCGGGATCGGGATTGGCCATGGCGAAGACGATCGGCGCGCCCGCCATGGACTTGACCATCTCCTGCGTCACCGCGCCCTTGGCCGAAAGGCCCAGGAACACGTCGGAGCCCTTCAGCGCGTCTTCCAAAGTGCGCGCATCGGTGTCGACGGCATGGGCGGACTTCCACTGGTTCATGCCGTTGGTGCGGCCGCGCCAGATCACGCCCTTGGTGTCGCAGAGGATCGCGTTGCCTTGCGGCAGGCCCATCGATTTCAAAAGCTCGAGGCAGGCGATGCCCGCAGCGCCCGCGCCGTTCACCACCACCTTGATGTCCGACAGCTTGCGGTTCGTCAGGTGGCAGGCATTGATCACGCCCGCGGCCGAGATGATCGCGGTGCCGTGCTGGTCGTCGTGGAAGACGGGGATGTCCATCAGCTCGCGCAGCCGCTCCTCGATGACGAAGCAGTCGGGCGCCTTGATGTCTTCCAGGTTGATCCCGCCGAAGGTCGGGCCCAGATAGCGCACCGCGGCGATGAATTCGTCCACGTCGGCGGTGCCGACCTCCAGGTCGATGGAATCGACGTCGGCGAAGCGCTTGAACAGGACCGACTTGCCCTCCATCACGGGCTTGGCCGCCAAGGCGCCCAGATCGCCGAGCCCCAGGATCGCCGTGCCGTTCGAGATCACCGCGACCAGATTGCCCTTGGCGGTGTAGTCGTAAGCCGCGTCGGGGCGCTCGGCGATGGCGCGCACCGGCACGGCGACGCCCGGCGAATAGGCGAGGCTCAGGTCGCGCTGGGTCGCCATCGGCTTGGTCGGCGTGATCTCGAGCTTTCCGGGCTTGGCGCCGGCATGGAAGGCCAGGGCCTCCTCGTCGGTGAAGGACGGGCGTTTGATGGGCATCGGCTACCTCGGTCGATCCACGGAAATATCGTCTGTCGGCGCGCAGGAGACAACGCGCTTCTGCTAGGGTCGGGCCATGAACGAGCATGTCGCCCCGCCTGACGCCGACGCGACGCCCCTGATGGCGCAATATCTGTCCATCAAAGCGGGGCATGGCGACTATTTGCTGTTCTACCGCATGGGCGATTTCTACGAGCTGTTCTTCGACGACGCCGCCAAGGCCGCCGACGCGCTCGACATCGCGCTCACCAAGCGCGGCAAGCATGCGGGCGAGGACATCCCGATGTGCGGCGTGCCGGTGCACGCGGCGGATGCGTATCTCGAGAAGCTGATCCGCAAGGGCTTCCGCGTCGCGGTCTGCGAGCAGGTCGAGGATCCGGCTTTGGCCAAGAAGCGCGGCGCGAAATCGGTGGTCCGGCGCGAGGTCGTGCGGCTTGTCACGCCGGGCACCTTGACCGAGGACTCGCTGCTCGA
Source organism: Rhizomicrobium sp. (assembly GCA_035549495.1). Classification (GTDB taxonomy): domain Bacteria; phylum Pseudomonadota; class Alphaproteobacteria; order Micropepsales; family Micropepsaceae; genus Rhizomicrobium. The sequence continues at coordinate 44,659 of DASZQV010000001.1, forward strand.
GCCGCGCGCCTCCAATGTGCTCGCGAGCATCGGCCGCGCCCATGGCGAGCTTGCGGTCGCGGCGGCCGATATGAGCAGCGGCGGCTTTTCGGTCTCGAGCGTGAGCGAAAGCGAGCTCGGCGCCGAGCTGGCGCGGTTGTCGGCGAAAGAGGTGCTGGTGCCCGACGCGCTGCTGGCGCAGGAGACCCTGGCGGCGATGTTCAAGGCGCTCGGCCCGGCGCTGACGCCGCTGCCCTCGGTGAAGTTCGACTCGGGTACGGCGGAACGCACCTTGAAGGCGCGCTATGGCGTCGCCTCGCTCGACGGCTTCGGCCAGTTCGGGCGCGCGGAGCTGTCGGCCGCCGGCGCGCTGGTCGGTTATCTGGAGCTGACTCAGAAAGGCAAGTTTCCGGCACTGTCTCCCCCGTCGCGCGCCACCGCGCGGGCTTACATGAGCATCGACGCGGCGACGCGGCGCAATCTGGAACTCACCGAGACCTTGTCGGGCGAGCGTCGCGGCTCGCTGCTCGCCTGCATGGACGGCACCGTCACCGCCGCCGGCGCGCGCGAGCTGGCGTCGCGATTGGCCGCGCCGCTGACGAGCGTCGAAGCCATCGCATCGCGCCACGACGCGGTCGGGTTCTTCGTGGGCGACGGCGCGCTGCGCGATGCGGTGCGCGAGGATCTGCGCCGCGCGCCCGATATCGCGCGCGCGCTGGCGCGGCTCTCGGTCGGGCGCGGCGGGCCGCGCGACCTCGCGTCGTTGCGCGACGGCATCCGCTCCGCGCGGCTGATCCGCGAGAAGATCAAGCTCGGCGACGCGCTGGATCCTCCGCCGGGCGAAGTGCTCGCGGCGCATCGCGCGCTGGCCGAAGCCATCGGCGCGCTGTCGCGGCTCGCGGGCAAGCTCGACCAGTGGCTGGTGCCCGAGCCGCCCTTCTTCGCGCGCGACGGCGGTTTCATCGCGGGCCAAGTGCACGCGCCGCTCGACGAGGCGCGGCAGCTGCGCGACGAGAGCCGCCGCGTCGTGGCCGGGCTCGAGGCGCACTATCGCGAGGCCAGCGGCACGCCGCTCAAGATCAAGCACAACGGCGTGCTCGGCTACTTCATCGAGGTGACACCGCAGCACGCCGACCGGCTGATGGCGGCGCGCGAGACCTATCGCCACCGCCAGACCATGGCCGGCGCGGTGCGGTTCTCGACCGACGAGCTCGCCACCCTCGACAGCCGCATCGCCGAAGCCGGCTCGCGCGCGCTGGCGCTCGAATTGGCCTTGTTCGACGAGATGGCGGGCGACGCCGTCGCTGCGGCGGCCGAGCTCGGTGCGGTCGCGAACGCGCTCGCGGTGCTCGACGTGGCGAGCGCGCTCGGCGAGCTGGCCGTCACGCGGCGGCTGACGCGGCCGCGCATCGACGACGGCCTCGCGTTCAACATCGCGCGCGGGCGTCACCCCGTGGTCGAGGCGGCGCTCGCGCAGAGCCATGACGGCGCCTTCGTGCCCAACGATTGCGACCTCGACGGCAAGCGGCTGTGGCTCGTCACCGGCCCGAACATGGCCGGCAAGTCGACCTTCCTGCGCCAGAACGCGCTGATCGCGATCCTCGCCCAGGCGGGCAGCTTCGTGCCGGCGGACGAAGCGCGGATCGGTATCGTAGACCGGCTGTTCAGCCGCGTCGGCGCCGGCGACGATCTCGCGGCCGGGCGCTCCACCTTCATGGTCGAGATGGTCGAGACCGCGGCGATCCTGAACCAGGCGACCGAGCGCAGCCTGGTGATCCTCGACGAGATCGGCCGCGGCACCGCGACCTTCGACGGCCTCGCCATCGCGTGGGCCGCGGTCGAGCATCTGCACGAGAAGAACAGGAGCCGCGCGCTGTTCGCGACGCATTACCACGAGATGACGACGCTCGCGGAACGGCTGTCGTCGCTCGCCTGCGTGACCATGCGGGTGCGCGAATGGAACGACACCATCGTCTTCCTGCATGAAGTGGCCGCCGGCACCGCCGACCGCTCCTATGGCATCCATGTCGCCAAGCTCGCGGGACTTCCGCCGGGGGTGGTGTCGCGCGCGCAGGAGGTGCTGGCCGCGCTGGAAGAAGGCCGCGAAGGCCACAAGCCCTTGGCGCACATCGACGATCTGCCGCTCTTCGCCGTTCAGTCGGTGCCCGCCCCGGCCTTGAAGACAAGCGCGGTCGAAGAGGCGCTCAAATCCGTCTCGCCCGATGCCTTGAGCCCGCGCGAAGCGTTAGAGTTGCTCTATACGCTGAAAGCGAAGCTGCCCGCATGACAGACGAGCGCAAACGCAAATTCCTCGCCGTCGTCGACAAGACGCCGGAGTGCCAGGTGGCGCTGCGCTTCGTCGCGCGCCGCGCCCAGCACACCGGCGGGCGTGTCAGCCTGCTCTGCGTCGCCGAGGCCGACGACTTCCAGCAATGGAAAGGCGTCGAGGACATCATGCAGGAAGAGGCGCATCAGGCAGCCGAGAATCTGCTGCATACCGCCGCCAAGCAGATCAACGAGCTGGCCGGGATCGTGCCCGAGCTCGTTATCGAACATGGCCGGCCGGCCGATTGCCTGATCGACCTTCTGAAGCGCGACCCCGACATCTCGATCCTGGTGCTGGCCTCCTCGACCGCCAAGGACGGGCCGGGGCCCTTGGTGTCGCTGTTCGCGGGGCCGGGCGCCTATGCCATTCCGGTCACCATCGTGCCGGGGTGTCTGAGCGAAGAGACCGTCGACGCATTGGCTTGATCCACAAGGTTTTCGCTTCGTACACGGGTCGTTCCGGTTTACTATCTTAGATAGCGCGTGGAAATCTCAAGCCACTTACCCCACGCACCTGGCGCCGCGCTGCCCCTTTGCGCGGCGCTTTTTTATCAGCGGATCCGGTCGCGAAGCCATTGGGAGAGCACCCATTTCTCCCCGCGGGTCGGTGCGCGTCCCGCGTGCAGCATGGCCGGATCGGGGCGGCCTTGCGCGTCCACGTTCCAGAACAGCAGGCCGTCGCCCTTGCGCGCCTTGTGCTTGAGGCCGAGCCGCGGGAACTCGGTCTCGCCGCCGTCATAGTCGTCGCTCAGATAGATCAGGAACGTCGCGACGCGCTGCCCGCGCTCGGCCAGGTCGCGCGCATAGCCCGGCTGCGCGCCGTCGAGGACGTCGACATGCGGCTTGAACTCCTCGCCCACCGCATAGTGCAGGATCTGCGGGATCTCGAGCGCGCCGAATGCGAGTCCAGCGGTCGCGGCGATGCGCTGGCGCAGCAGCATCAGGACCAGGTTCGTCTGCGCGATGTTGAGCTCGGCGGCGCTGTTGGAGCGCGCGCTCTCCCGGCGCCCGCCGCCCGACGCCGGATCGTAGACCTGCGCGCGGCCGAGGCGCGGCGCGGTCTGCGCGATCAGCCAGTCGCAGATTTCCGGCGGCGCGCAGCGCGCGACAACGCCGACGCGCGGCGCGATCTCCTGCGTGGGCAAGGCGCTCGACAGATCGCCCACGCTCTCCAGAAGCTGCAGCTCGGCCTCGGCGCGCGCCAGGCCCAGCTTCGCCGCTTCGCGCAGATAGTCGCGCGCGACCGCGAAACGCTCGGGCAGCTTCTCGTCCTGGGCCGCGAGCATGGCGCAGACATAGACCGCTTCGGCGTCGCCGCGCTGCGCCGCGTCGCCGACCACTTTCACGCCGACATCGCCGCGGATCGGCTCGCGCGTCAGAAGATCGATGCCGAGCGCGCGCGCCGCTTCGAGGCTGCCGGCCTTCGCGGCGTGCGCGAGCCAGTTGCGCGCCTGCGCCGTCTCGCCGCGCGCCGCGTGACGGCGGCCGAGCGCGAGCTGCGCCGCCGCATCGCCCGCGCGGGCCTGTCGTTCCAATTCGTGCAGTGTCTCGTCCATTTGCCGCCGCCGCCGGATGCTGATAGTGGAGCGGAAGGCGCGGCACGAGTCGAGCATCATGTGGGATTTCAGCTTCGGCAAGGCCATCGGAATGGTCGCGCGCACCGCGCCGTTCGTGGTCCTGCGCCTGCTCGTCTATTTCGGGATCGGGTTCGCCTATCTCGTCGCGGTCGGCGCGGGCGGGGTGATCGGCTACGGCTTCGGGCATCTGGGCTCCAGCCCCGACGCGCCCGACACGGCGGCGTTCTGGGGCGGGCTGATCGGTTTCGGACTGGTGAGCGCGATCCTGTATTTCGCGCGTGAATACATCCTCTATCTCGTCAAGGCGGCGCATATCGCGGTGCTGGTCGAGCTTCTCGACGGCAAGGACGTGCCCGCCGGCCAGGGACAGATCTCCTACGGTGCGGCCTTCGTGAAGACGCATTTCGCCCAGTCCTCGGTGCTGTTCGGCGTCGACCAGCTGATCAAGGGCGTGCTCGCGGCGTTCTTCCGCACCATCAATTTCTTCACCGCGTTCCTGCCCATCCCCGCGCTGCAGCAGATGATCCGCATCGCGGAAGCCGTGGTGCGCATGTCCTTGACGTATGTGGACGAGATCATCCTGGCCCATCTCATCCGTACACGGACCACAAACCCGTGGGATACGGCGAAGGACGGGCTGATCCTCTATGCGCAGAACTACAAGCACTTCCTCAAGAACGCGGCGTGGCTGTCGGGCTTCATCTGGGCGCTGACGATCTTCGTGTTCCTCGTCATCGTAGGGCCGTTCGCGGCGCTCGCCGCCGTGCTGCATGGCGGGTTCCTGTGGACCATCGCGCTCGCCTTCATCTTCGCCTGGGCGCTGAAGGCGTCGCTGCTCGAGCCGGTCGCCATCGCCTCGCTGATGCAGGTCTATTTCAAGACCATCGAGGGCCAGACGCCCAATCCGGAATGGGACGCGCGTCTCTCCCAGGCCTCGGCCAAGTTCCGCGCGCTGGGCGAGAAGGCCGCGAGCTGGGTCCCCGGGCCCAAACTTCCGGAGCCGAAGGCGCCATGATGGGCAAGATCGTCATCCTCGTCGCGCTGATCGTGGTGGCGGGCATCATGGTCGCGGGCATCGTGGTGATGGCCATCGGCGGCGAGACCGGCAAGAAATGGTCGAACGTCCTGATGCGCTATCGCATCCTGGCACAAGCGGTCGCGGTCGCCATCCTGATGATCGTGCTCTACAGCGCCAGCCGGCACTGATGGGCCAGAGCTTATGAGCAAGACGCTCTACGACAAGATCTGGGACGCGCATCTGGTCAAGCGCGGGCCGCCCGATCTGATCTATATCGACCGTCATCTCGTGCATGAAGTGACGAGCCCGCAAGCGTTCGAAGGTCTGCGCGCGGCGGGACGCAAGGTGCGCCGCCCCGACCTCACGCTCGCCGTCGCCGATCACAACGTGCCGACCACCGATCGCGCGCGCGGCATCGCCGATCCCGAATCCCGCGCGCAGATCGAGGCGCTGGAACGCAACACGCGCGAATTCGGCGTCGAATATCTGGCGATGGACGATATCCGCCAGGGCATCGTCCATATCGTGGGGCCCGAGCAGGGTTGGACCTTGCCGGGCGCCACCATCGTCTGCGGCGACAGCCACACCTCCACCCATGGCGCGTTCGGCGCGCTCGCCTTCGGCATCGGCACCAGCGAGGTCGAGCATGTGCTCGCGACCCAGACCTTGGCCCTGGTGCGCGCGAAGAACCTGCGCGTGCGCGTCGACGGCCGGCTTGCGCGAGGCGTGACGGCGAAGGACCTGGCGCTGGCGATCATCGCCCGCATCGGCACCGCGGGCGGCACGGGCCACGTCATCGAATATGCCGGCGAGGCGGTCACGGCGCTGTCGATGGAAGGGCGCATGACCCTGTGCAACATGACGATCGAGGCGGGCGCGCGCGCCGGCCTGATCGCGCCGGACGAGACGACCTTCGCTTACATCGCCGGCCGTCCGCGCGCGCCGAAAGGGGCTGCGTTCGAGCATGCCCTGCACACCTGGCGCACGCTCAAGAGCGACGGCGACGCGGCGTTCGATATCGAGATCGCGCTCGACGCGGGCGATATCGCGCCGATGGTGAGCTGGGGCACCTCGCCCGAGCAGGCGCTGCCGGTGACGGCCGCGGTGCCCGAACCGCTGAGCGAAGCCGACCAACGCGCGCTCGCCTATATGGATCTCGTGCCGGGCACGAAGCTCGCCGACATCCGCATCGACCGCGCCTTCATCGGCTCCTGCACCAATGCGCGGATCGAGGACCTTCGCGACGCCGCCGCCATCGCCAAAGGCCGCAAGGTGGCGGCGCATGTCGGCGCGATGGTCGTGCCGGGCTCGGGCCTGGTGAAGGCGCAAGCCGAAGAGGAAGGGCTGGACGCGGTCTTCCTCGAAGCCGGCTTCGAATGGCGCGAGCCCGGCTGCTCGATGTGCCTGGCGATGAACGCCGACCGCCTCGAGCCCGGCCAGCGCTGCGCCTCGACCTCCAACCGCAACTTCGAGGGCCGCCAGGGCCGGGGCGGCCGCACCCATCTGATGTCGCCGGCCATGGCCGCGGCGGCCGCCATCGCCGGCCATCTCGTGGATGTACGGGAGTTCGAGCGGTGAGCGTGCTGCCGCGGGCGCTGCTCGCCGCCGCGCTCTGGCCGTCCATCGCGCTCGCCGACGATGCCGCTTTCGACACGCCGCCCAAGGCGGACGGCTTGCATTCCTGCCTGCGCGCCACCATGCAGCTCGGCGAGACGATGCGGGCGCATGGCGCGCGCGGCATCCGCTCCGTCAAGCTGGCGTTCCGCATCGGCGCCAACGGCGCGGTCGAAAATCCCGCCGTCGCGATCTCGAGCGAGGATCCGCTGGCCGATGGGCTGGCGCTGAAATGCGTGACGGACTGGCGCTATCACCCCGCGACCAAGGCCGGGGCGCCGGTCGCGGTGGCGTGGGACGCGACGGTCAGCTTCAACGCCAACAACGGCGCCGTTGCGCATGGCGAGGCGTTCGACGCGGCCGCGTCCGATCCGGCCCGGCAGACCTGCAAGGTGAAGCCCGCCGCCGAGCTGGAGACGCTGTGGTCGAAAGCCGCGGCCAACATCTGGTCGCGCCAGGGCGGCGCCAACGACCAGTTCGAATGCCTGCGCTCGCGCGATGCCGGGCCGGTCTGCCGCGCCAAGCCGGGCACGGCGCTCTACCCGACCCTCGTCGCCACGACGTTCTATTCGACGGGGGCGCGGCTCAAGGTCGGCGTCGACGTCCAGACCGCGGGCGACTGCAAGGCCGCGCTGCCGCTGACCTTCAAGAACGAGCTCCCGGTTCGCTAGCGCTTTCTACCAAGCCATGGTAGAAATCTACCCTGGGAAGGTAGACATGGGCCTGAACATCAAGAAACCCTCCACCGAAGCGGCGATCCGCGAGCTCGCCGCGCTCACCGGCGAAAGCCTGACCGACGCCGTCGAAAGCGCGGTCCGGGACAAGCTGGCGCAGATCGAGACGAAGAAGCCAAAGCCTCGGGAGACGCTCGAGGAGATGCTGGCGTGGGTCAAGGTTCTGCAGGACTCGCTGGCGGCCAAGAAGATCAACCCTGACGACAAGCGCACGGCGCGCGAGCTTATCGACGAGCTCTATGATGAGAACGGATTGCCGATTTGATTGTCGTCGACGCCTCGGCGGTGATCGCGATCATGGACCGCGAGCCTGGCTTCGAAGCTGTTCTGGATTGCCTGCGCACGGAACCGCAACGATTCATGACGCCGATCTCGGCGCTGGAAGTCGTGATGGTGCTTTCGCGGCATCACACTGATCCCGTTGGTGAAGCGGAAGCGTTCATGACGCGCGCCCTTGTCCTCATCCACCCCATAGACGCCGAGCAGATGCGTCTCGCGCAGCAGGCTTTCCTCGCCTACGGCAAAGGCCGGCACCGGGCGCGGCTCAACCTCAGCGACTGTTTTTCCTATGCGGCGGCGAAGGTGTTGGACGCGCCGCTGCTCTATGTCGGCAACGATTTCGCGCACACCGATCTCAAGCGCGCCTAGACCTAGAAGAAGCTCATCGGGTCGACGTCGACGGTGATGCGCACGGCCTTGGCGACTTTCACGCGCCTGAGCCACGCACGCAGATAGGCCTGCATGTCGACATTGCGCTCGGCCTGGACGAGGAGGCGCTCGCGGGTCTGGCCGCGCAGCAGCGAGTAGAACGCGGGCGTCGGGCCCCACACCTTCACGCCGCGGGCCTCGGGCGCGCTGTGGGCGAGGACGCGGCCGGCCTCACGCGCGGCGCCGGCATCGTGGCTCGAGACGACGATGGCCGCGAGGCGCCCGAACGGCGGCGCGGCGCTGCGTTCGCGCGCGGCGCGCTCCTGGGCATAGAAGGCATCGCGGTCGCCGCTCGCCAGCGCCTGCATCACCGCGTCCTTGGGATTGCGCGTCTGGATCAGCACCGTGCCCGGCCGGTCGGCGCGGCCCGCGCGCCCCGCCACTTGGTGCAGCAGCTGGAACGTCCGCTCGCGCGCGCGCACGTCGCCGTCCGAGCCGCCGAGATCGGCGTCGACGATGCCCACCAGCGTGAGCTGCGGGAAATGATGCCCTTTGGCGACGATCTGCGTGCCGATCAGCACGTCGATCTCGCGCTTGGTCATGGCGCGGATCGCGGCCTGGGTCTCGCCGGGGCCCTGCAGCGTGTCGCTGGAGGCGATCGCCATGCGCGCTTGCGGGAAGGCGTTCGCGAATTCTTCGGCGACGCGCTCGACGCCGGGGCCGCAGGCGATGAAGCTCGACTGCGCCTCGCATTGCGGGCAGGCGGGCGGCGTCGCGGTGTCGTGGCCGCAATGGTGACAGACCAGGCGCTTGCGATAGCGGTGCTCGACCAGCCATGCCGCGCAATTGGGGCAGGTCATCTTGTGCCCGCAGATCTCGCACAAGGTCAGCGGCGCATAGCCGCGACGGTTCAGGAACAGCATCGCCTGCTCGCCGGCCGCCAGCGTGGCGGTCAATGCGTCGCGCAGGGGCGGCGAGAGGAAGCTGCCCGGCTCGCCGCGCGCTTCGGTCAGATCGATCAGCTGCACGCGCGGCAAGGTCGCGGCGCCATGGCGGCGCGGCAGGCTGAGATGCGCATAGCGCCCCGCGCCGGCATTGACATAGCTCTCCAGCGACGGCGTCGCGCTGGCGAGCACGATCGGGCAATGGGCGATGCGCGCGCGCACCACCGCCATGTCGCGGGCGTGATAGATCGCGCCGTCCTCCTGCTTGTAGGCGTGCTCGTGCTCCTCGTCGACGACGATGAGGCCGAGCGCGCGAAACGGCAGGAACAGAGCCGAGCGCGCGCCGACGATCACCCGCGCCTCGCCGTTCATCGCCGCGCGATAGACGCGGCGGCGCTCTTTCTGGCTCAGATCGGAATGCCATTCCGCGGGACGCGTGCCGAAGCGCGCCGCGAAACGGTCGAGGAACTGCACCGTCAGCGCGATCTCGGGCAGCAGGATCAAGACCTGCTTGTCCTGGCGCAATGCTTCGGCCACGGCTTCGAAATAGGTCTCGGTCTTGCCCGAGCCGGTGACGCCGTCGAGCAGCGACGCCGAGAAGCGCCGCGCCGCGACCGCGGCTTTCAGGCTGCGCGACGCGGCTTCCTGCTCCAGGCTCAAGGTGACGGGCGCGTAGTCCGGATCGGGCACCTGGAAGGCTGCGAATTCGGGAAGCTCGGTCGCGACCAGCGCGCCTGCCTCGATCAGGCCGCGCACCACCGCCGGCGTCACATTGGCGTCCTCGGCGAAGGAGCCGACGCTGCGCGCGAGGCCATCTTCGGCCACCGCGATCACGCGCGCGCGGGGCGGCGTCATCTTCTTCGGCCGCGCCTCGCCGAGAACGAAGGCGGTGCGCTTGCTCTCGGGCTCGAAAGCCTGGCGCGAGCGCAGCGCCATCGCCAGCACGATGCCGGGCGGGTTCAAGGTGTAGTCGGCGACCCAGTCGATGAAATCGCAGAGATCGCCCGGCAATGCGGGATGCCCCTCCAGGGGCAGCGCGTGCTTCAGCCGGTTGTCGCCGACGCTGCCGTCCGCTTCGCCCCACACCACGCCCAGGCTTTCGCGCGTCCCCAAGGGTGCCGTAACCAGCAGCCCGCGCGCAACCTCCGTCCCGCTGGGGAGTTTGTAGTCGTAGGGTCCTGTCAGCGGCAGCGGCAAAAGCACACCGGCGCGCGGAAGCGCCGAACCGGGCTTCAAGGCGGCGTCTGTCATGGCTACACTGTTAGCGGCGATTCTCAGGCGTCACCATGAAGATATTTCTCGATAGCGCCGATACCAAGGAAATCCGCGAATATGCGCAGAGCGGTCTCGTCGACGGCGTGACCACCAATCCTTCGCTCGCGGCCAAGACCGGGCGCGACTATGTCGAGGTGCTCCAGGAGCTGGTCGAGATGCTGCCGTCGGGCTCGATCAGCGCGGAGGTGCTGGCGACCGACTATGACGGCATGCTCAGCCAAGGCCGCCGCTTCGGCAAGCTCGGCAAGAACATCGCGGTCAAGGTGCCCTTGACCTGGGACGGGCTGAAGGCCTGCCGCGCCTTGCGCAATGACGGGCTCAACGTCAACGTCACGCTGTGCTTCTCGGCCGTTCAAGCGATGATGGCGGCGAAGGCCGGCGCGAGCTTCATCTCGCCCTTCATCGGCCGCGTCGACGACGTGGGCGAGGACGGCATGGGGCTGATCCGCGACATCCGCGCGATCTACGACAATTACGGCTTCACCACCGAGGTGCTCGCGGCGTCGATCCGCGGCGTCAGCCATGTGCGCGAATCCGCGCTCGCCGGCGCCGACATCGCGACCATCCCGCCGGCCATCTTCAAAGCGCTGCTCAATCATCCATTGACCGATAAGGGGCTCGCCGCCTTCCTGGCCGATGCCAAGAAAGCCGGCGTGGAGATCAGGGGGACATGAACACACACGCAGAAGGGGTCGCGCCCGAGGCCGACGAGGCCGCCGTTCGGGCCTATATCCGCACACATCGCGCCAGGCTTGCGCAGGACGCGTCGTTCCTGGCGATGCTGCTGCCCGAGCGCTTCGGCGTCGAGGTGCACGACATGCAGCGCTTCGTGATCGAGAAGCTCAAGGGCGAAAACGCGACGCTGAAGGCAAAGCTCGAAGCCGTCGAGCGCGCGGTCAAGGCATGGGGCGCTCCGCCGAAGCATTGAGACGCGACTGGCTTTCGGCGCTCGAGCATCAGCGCCGCGTCAGCCCGCACACCTTGCGCGCCTATGGCGACGACAGCGCGCGCTTTCTCGATTTTTTGCAAGGCCATCTCGGCGGCGCGGTCGATGCGGCGGCGCTGAAAGCGCTGAGCGCGGCCGATATCCGCGCCTTCATCACGCGCCGGCGCGCGGACGGATTGGGCCCGCGCGGCGTGCAGCGCGCGCTCGCGGCGGTGCGCGGCTTCTTCCGCTATCTGGCGCGCGAGGAGATCGTCGACAACGCGGCGCCGCGTGCGGTGCGCAGCCCGCGCGTGCCGCGCACCTTGCCGCGGCCGCTGACGGAAGAGGATTCGCAGCGCGTGCTCGCCGAAGCGGCGGCGAACGACAGCGCATGGCGCGCGACGCGCGACACGGCGCTGTTGACGCTGCTCTATGGCGTGGGCCTGCGTATCTCGGAAGCCTTGGCGCTGACCTTGGGCGACGTGCCGCTGGGCGAGACGATCACGGTCACCGGCAAAGGCAAGAAGCAGCGCGCCGTGCCGGTGCTGCCGGTGGTGCGCGAGGCGGTCGCCGCCCATGCGAAATCGCGCCAGGGGCCGCCCGGCGCGCCGTTGTTCCTGTCGCGGACCGGCAAGGCGATGAGCGCGCGCGAGGCGCAGGCCCTGATGCAGAATTTGCGCAGCCGGCTGGGCTTGTCCGAGCGCGCGACGCCGCATGCGCTGCGCCATTCCTTCGCGACACATCTGCTCAAAGGCGGCGCCGATCTGCGCAGCGTGCAGGAGCTTCTCGGCCACGCCTCGCTGTCGACGACCCAGACCTATACCGCCATCGACACCGAGAAGCTGATGCAGGTCTATGCCAAGGCGCATCCGCGCGGGAAGCGCAATAGGGCGGCGAATCCGTAGCCGACGGAGACGCCGTCCGTAAGTTGCGCGACAAAAAATTTCCTAGATCGTGTGCAGGATTTCGTCCTCGCCCGAGGCGGTGAGCCGCCCGCCATGCCATTGCCGCATCAGGACCAGCGCCAGCACCAGCGAGGCTGCGCCCATCGCCGCCATCAAGAGATAAGCGCGTCCGCCGGCGGCGGCATAGAGCGGTCCCGATGCCAGCGTGGCCAGGCCCATCGCGATGCCGGACGAGCACACGGCGTAAAGGCTCTGCGCCGTGGCGGCCAGGCGCGGCGGCACGGCCCTGAGCACGAAATACATCGCGCCCAGATGCGCCATGGCGAAGGTCGCGCCGTGCAGGAACTGCGCGGGGATCACGAAGACGAGCGGCGGATCGAACGCCATGATCGTCCAGCGCAGCACGCAGGCGCTCGCGCCCAGCATCAGCAATCGCGCGGCGCCGACGATGCGGAAGACATGCAGCGACACCGCCATCAGCGCGATCTCGGCCAGCACGCCCAGCGGCCACAGCACGCCGATGAGCGTGCCGCTGTAGCCGCGCGCCCGCCAATGCAGCCCGCCGAAGCCGTAATAAACCGCGTGACTCGCCTGATCGAGGCTTGCGCAGGCGAGGAAGACGCGGAAGGTCGGATTGCGCAGCAGCTCGCGCGCCTCGGCGAAGGTCGCGCGCAGGCGGACCCCGAAGTCTCCGCGCGGACGGTTCGCGGGCGGCGCGGGCAGGAACCAGATCGCGGCGACGTTCAGCATCAGCGTCGCCGTCAGCCAGGGCGCGACGATCTGCATGCCGAACGCGGCGACGGCGACGCCCGAGGCGACGTTCGCCAGCACGAAGGTCAGCGAGCACCACAGCCGCACGTGGCCATAGTCGAATTTGTGCACCTCGGAGAGGCGCACGCTCACACTCTCGAGCAGCGGCGTCACCGCGCCGGCGGCGACATTGGCGCCGACCGCCGCGAGCGCGATCGCGAACGGCGCCACGGCCCAGTTCAGCGCGCCATAGCCGAGCAGCATCGCGCAATAGAGCACCAGCATCGCGCCGCGGCGGTCGTTGCGCGCATCGGCGATCAGCCCGCTCATCGGCGCGACCGCCACGCGCAGCAGCATGCCGGCGCCCAGGATGGCCGCGATCCCCGACGGTGCAATCCCGCGCCAGCCGAGCCAGGCGCCGAAGAACGGCGTGGTGATGCCGCCGATCAGCCCCGCGGCCGCCTGGGCGCAGGCGAGACGGAACGCGACTTTGTCCATGTCAGAACAGCGAGACGGCGCGGCGCGCGGCCATCGCTTTCAGCAAGCCCCAGATGCGCTTGTTCGTGGCCGCGTCGGCGGTGTCGTGCGCGGCGATCAACAGGCGCCGAAGCTCGGCATTCACCGCATCGAGCGCCGAGATCGCGAGCGATCCGTCTTCGGGCAGCGCCGCTTCGGGCGCGATCTCCTTCAGCAGCGCGCGGATGTCGGCGTTCTCGGCGACGCGGATATCGGCGCCGCGCTCGTATTCGCGCGCGGCGAAGCGGATCAGGAGGGACTGCACCGCCGTCGCGCCTTGCAGGTAGGAGGCGCTCAGATGCGGCACCAGGCCCATCAACTGCTCGGCGCTGATGCTGAGGATGTCGTCGACCTCGGGCTTCATGCCAGCGCCTCAAGCCGGTTTGCGAGCACCTGGTTGTGGTAGGCCAGGCAATACCAGCCCGAGAACGCGTTCACCGGATCGTCGTTGCGCCGCGTCGCGTATTCGTGCGCCGCCGAGATCCAGATCGCGCAGCCTTTGACGCCGGCAAAGATCTCCCACCACGCGAGCGCTTGCGGGTCGGCGGTAAGGCCGCTCGCCTGTTCCCAGGTGCGGATCGCGTCGTCGCGCGCGAGCGTGCCCGCCGGATGCGACGGATCGTGATGCGCCCAGAGCGGATCGAGCGCCCAGGCGAGGTCCTCCAGCGGATCGCCCAGATGCGCCATCTCCCAATCCAGGATCGCCTTGATGTCGCCCGCGCCGTCATAGAGGAAATTGCCGCTGCGATAATCGCCATGCACGACGCTGAGCTTCTGCGCCGGCGGGGGCGGGTTGCGCTTCAGCCAGCTGAGCGCGCCGCGCGCGATGGGCTGCGGCTCGCTCTCGTCGTCATCGATGACCTTCTCCCAGCGCGCGACCTCGTGCTGCCAGCGGGTGTCGAGCGCGCCCGCGCCGTCGAAATCGGCAAGGCCCAGCGCCCCGGGATCGGCGCCGGCGATGCGGCCCAGGATGGTGAAGAACTGCGTGCCGATCCTGTCGCGATGCGCGCCATAAGGATCGGGCGCGAGGATCGAGCCGACCTGCGCGTTCTCGATCTCGGCCATGACGAAGAACGGCCGCTCCAGCGCGTCGTTGCCGAGCTCGAGCGCGATCGGTTCGGGCACGGGCAGGCCCAGGCGGTGGAACGCCTCATAGGCGCGATACTCGGTCGAGCGCTCTGTCTCGATCAGGCTCGCGGGCGGATCGCGACGCAGGATCAGCTTGCGCTCGACGGTCGCGCCGTCCTTCGAATAGCGCGCGCGGAAGCGATAGGTCTCGCGCGAGGCGCCGCCCGGAATGCGCGCGAGGTCGTGGACGGAGAGATCGGGCGCGCCCAACCGTCCGGCCAGATATCGAGCAAGAGCCTCGTTCATGACGTGGATTTGGGCGCGGGATCGAAGATGCCGGTCAGCCCGTGCGGCGCGAATTGCCCGACGACAAGCTGCTCCAGCACGCCCATGCCGCTGCGGTCTACGCCGGGGCCGGTCAGGCGCGCATCGACGATGGCCTGGATGTGCTGATAGCGCGGGTCGTTCTCGTTGACGCTCGCGAGCGCCAGCGTGTCGTAGCCGAGCGCGTCGTCGCCGCGATAGATGCCGTGGCCCCATTCCGGATGGCCGTAACCGATGCCCGACATGTAGAAGTGATAGCGCGTCGTCAGCTCGGCGCGCCACGGGCCGGCTTCGATCGCCGCGCTCTTCGCATGGCGCGTGCCGGATTTGTAGACGATGCTCGAGCGGCAATCGCTTGTGTGCATCGGCTTGGCGTCGCCCAGCGCGCCGACGACGGCCGCCGTGTTCCACGGCACGCCCTCGCCATCGGCATTGTTGTGATAGAGCATGAAGCGGTCTTCGAAGTTCAGCGGCGCCCACAGCCAGTAGAATTGCGGCATGCGCGGCGGCGCCACCATCTGCGGATCGGGAAGGCCGATCGGACGCACGCCCCAGGAACGGTCGCGGGTGCCGAGCACGCCTTCCATGTCGATGCGCTTGCCGCCGAGCTCGACGGAGCCTTCATACGTTCCGTTCTGGGTCAGGCGGGTATAGTCGAGCAGGGTCCGCGGCCCGATGCGATAGGTGAAGCGCGGCTCCTCGACCGGCAAGGCGCGGGCGTGGAAGGTGAGGTCGGCAGCGAGGCCGTGCGCGTTGGAAGCGACGCGGACGCGCAGGGTCTTGAGCGGCTCGACCACGTCGATGCTGATCGGGCCGACTTTGGTGTCCAAGCGCTCCGAGGAAAGCAGGCGCGAGGCCCGAAGGTTGTGCTGCACCCCGTCCCGGATCAGCGAGAACGCCGCGTCCATCACGTTCAGATGCGGATAGACCCCCAGCGCAACCGCAAAGAAGGTCTCGCCGCCGGCCGTGTAGCCGTTGAAGAAATAGCGGTCGTAGAAATTGCGGTCGGAGCCCGCCGTCGCGATGGGCTCGGGCAATTGGTGGACGGGATAGTCGTCGGCCTTGGTCAGCATGGGGCGAGCATGGCGGGGGCGGGCCGCCCGGGCAACGCAAAAACCCAGGTTTCCTCCGAAGGTCGGCGCGCAATTTTCGGGGCGAACGCTGCGCTTTTCACCCCATTGCGCTTGTGGAAATCGGTTGTTGCAGTGCGGGCGGGTTCTCACTATTTTCCGCCCGCCCAAGAGGGCCGCCTTAGCTCAGCCGGTAGAGCACCGCATTCGTAATGCGGGGGTCGCGTGTTCGAGTCACGCAGGCGGCACCAGTCTTCGCCGCGCAGCGGTGGAGACGGCGAAGCGCGAGCGCGAAGCCTGCTAGAGCCGGTTGTTTTCGAATTGGCGCGATAAACGCGATGTCATGGCCCGCGAATGCGGGCCATCCAGCCGGGCCTTGCACATCGAAGCCAAAATTGCTCGGAGTTTTTTTCGATGACAACAACAACGTCACCTGGACGGCCCGCATTCGCGGGCGGTGACAATCTTGTTTGTGGTTCCAATCGATAACAATCGACACCGGGAATCGGTTCGCGCGGTCACGCCTGGGCAAGCCACTCTTCGCATGGTCAATACACTTTGCGATGCGGCTGCTTCTAATAAGCACTCTCAGCATCCGAAGTATCGCGCAAATGCGGGCGTGAATACGCGCCTGTCAATTGCTTCGCTCTTTTGCCACGTGTAGATTTTCTGTCCGCCGGATTGCGAGGGAGACAGAAATGTTGCGAGGAGCATTGTTACTCGGAAGCATCGCCATGGCCGCGCTGGCGCTGCAGCCCGTTGCGGGTTCGGCCCAGGATGTGCGGATCAAGGCGTTTCCGATCGTCAAGACGGAATTGTACCACGACGTTTCGCCGACGCTGCGCAGCGTCGCCGGGCACAAGGCCAAGAGCATCTTGAAGCCCGACGCCAACGGCATCGTCGAGATCGGGCCGGACGACGAGAACGGCGAGCGCGAGCATAGGCCTGCCGGGGACGGACCGTTCCATCCCGACGGCGCGCTGCAATCCAAGCTGCCGCACGGCGATGCCGAGCGCGCGGGCGGCGCCAATTTCGAAGGCCTGAGCAACCAGGACAATTTCAACGTGCTGGGCTTCCGCGTGAACCCGCCCGATCCGGTCGGCGCCGTGGGCCCGAACCACTACGTTCAGATGGTCAACGTCACCATGGCGGTCTACGACAAGACCGGCACGCAGCTGATGCCCGCGACCGCGCTCGGCGCGCTATGGGACGGCTTCGCGGTCGGCGATTGCTCGCTCAACGCGGGCGACGCGATCGTGCTCTACGACCGCTACAACGACCGCTGGATCCTGTCGCAGTTCACGACGGCGGAGACCGACGGCAGCTACTACAATTGCGTGGCGGTGTCGAAGACCGGCGATCCCACCGGCGCCTATTACCGCTATGCGTTCACCACGGCGCAGAACTTCCCGGACTATCCGAAATACGGAATCTGGAACGGCACCTATGTGATCACCACGCGCGAGTTCGGCGACGACGGCAGCTACGGCATCGGCGTCTATGCCCTGGAAGCGGCCAAGATGCTCAAGGGCAAGGCGAACGCGCGCGTCGTGGCGTTCTTCCTCGACGGCGACGATCCGGGCGTGCTGCCGCTGATCGGCGACGGGCTGCTGCCGGCCTATGCCGACGGCGAGACCGCGCCCAAGGCGAAAGCGCCGATCCCGCTCGTCGGCACGCAGGACAATGGCGGCGGCTACGGCGCGACCTCGGATGCGCTCAACATCTTCGAGCTCGCGGTCAATTGGAAGGACACCTCGACGGCGTCGCTGGATCTGAAGAAGCAATTGCCGGTGGCGAGCTTCGACTCGATCTATCCCTGCGGCGGCGACGGGCGCGATTGCCTGCCGCAGCCGGGCGTCGGGTCCACCGCGTTCCTCGACATCCTGTCGTACCGGCAGCGCCCGACCTGGCGTCTGGCGTATCGCGTGTTCGACAAGTACGAGACGATGGTGACCAACCAATCGGTCGAGGCTTCGGCGAGCCACGCGGGCGTGCGCTGGTACGAGATCCGGCGCAAGCATGGCGACTATTCGCTGTTCCAGCAGGGAACCTATGCGCCGGACGACGGCATCCATCGCTGGATGGGCAGCGCGGCCATGGACCACAAGGGCAACATCGCGCTCGGCTTCAGCGTCGTGAACGGCACCACGCAGAAGCCCAGCGTGCGCTACACCGGCCGCAAGAAGAGCGACCCGCTTGGCCAGATGTCGATCGCGGAGACCCAGCTCATCACCGGCGACGGCGTCCAGACCTCGACCAACTCGCGTTGGGGCGACTACACGTCCTTGAACATGGATCCGGTGGACGACTGCACGTTCTGGTACACGAACGAGTACTACACCCAGGCGGGCCAGACCGGCAGCCCGGTCGGCTGGCAGACGCGCATCGCCAGCTTCAAGCTGCCGAAGTGTCACTAAGGCGAGCGGGAGGTGGCGCGGCTGCCTCCCCCGCCGTCCTCTCAAACGCGGAAATACCAGCGGGTCCTGCCGCCGGCGGCGATGGGGTCCGCTTTGACGCGCCAGACGCGCTCGATCAGCTCCTTCGGCATGTCCTCGGGCGCATCGGCCTGATGGACCAGCCGGCCGCCTTCCATCACGAAGAAGCGGTCGCCGAAATCGAAGGCGAGGTTGAGGTCGTGCAGGCTCGCCACGATCGTGGCGCCGCGGCGCAGGAAGGTCCGCGCCGTCGCCAGTAGCTGCAGCTGGAAATGCAGGTCCAGGCTCGCCGTCGGCTCGTCGAGGAACAGCACGGTCTGCTCGAGCGTGCCTTCCTCCTGCCAGACCTGCGCCAGCACGCGCGCGAGCTGCGTCTTCTGCCGTTCGCCGCCCGAGAGCGTCGGATAGAGCTGGTGCCGCCGCTCCGTCATCTCGACCAGCGCCAGCGCCTCGCGCACGATCTCGCGGTCGCGCGCGCTTGGTACGCCGCGGTAATGCGGATAGCGGCCCATCATCACGACGTCCTCGACCGCGAGCGGAAAGGCCATCTCGATCTGCTGCGACAGCACGGCGCGGCGCCGCGCCAGCGCGTCGGCCTCGAAGGTGTCGAGCGGCGCGTCCCAATAGGACACCGTGCCGTGCTCGAGCCTGGCGATGTGCCCCGCGGCGATGCGGATCAAGGTCGACTTCCCCGCGCCGTTGGGCCCCAGGATCACGTTGAAGCGCCCCGCCGCGAAGCCGAGCGTCACGTCGTGCAGGATCTGCACGCCGCCGGCGCGCCGGGAAACGCCGTCCAGGATCACCGCCGCGTCATCCATCGAGGCGGCCCCAACGCTGCCTGAACAGGATCCACAGGAAGAACGGCGCGCCGATCAGCGCGGTGATGATCCCGATGGGCAGCTCGGCGGGCGCGATGATCACCCGCGCCACCACGTCGATGACTTCCATGAGCAGCGCGCCGAGCAGCGCCGACGCCGGCAGCAGGAAATTGTAGTCCGACGCGCGCATGAGCCTCAAAAGATGCGGCACGACGAGGCCCACGAACGCGATCACGCCGACCATCGCGGTCGCGGCCGCGACCATGGCGGTGTTGATCAGCAGCAGACGGAAGATCAGCTTTTCGGGATCGATGCCCAGATAGCCCGCATTCTCCTCGCCCAGCATCAGCGCGTTCAGGCTCTTGCCGTGGCGCAGCATGGGCGCCAGGCACGCGACGAACACGACGGCCACGATCGTGGTGCGATGCCAGTCGGCCGTGGTGAAGGTGCCGAGGTTCCAGAACGCGATGCTGCGCGCCTGCGGGTCGCGGGCGATGTAGGACAGGAACCCCGTGCCCGCGCTGCACATCGCGTTCACCGCGATGCCGGCCAGGAGAAGCGTGAACACGTTGGTGTGATGGAAGCGCGTCGACAGCTTCCACACGAACATCGTTGCCGCGAAGGCGCCGGCGAACGCCATCAGCGGCACGGCCGCCGTCCCCAGCGGCGAGAGGAAATTCATGTATTGCGTGCCGAGCACGAACACCGAGGCCGCGCCGAGCGCCGCGCCGGCCGAGGTGCCGGCGAGGCCCGGCTCGACGATGGGATTGCGGAAAAGCCCCTGCATGACCGCGCCGGAAAGCCCCAGCGTCGCGCCGGTCAGCCCGCACAACACGACGCGCGGCAGGCGAAGCACGAAGAAGACGTTGCCGTCGAGCGCCTCCGCCGGGTTCGGCGCAAGCCAGCCGAGCCTCTCGCCCGCGAAACGGAACATCTGCGCCGGCGAGAACAGGAACGCGCCGATCGCCATCGAGGCGATCAGCGCCAGCACCAGAAGCCCGATCAGGATCAGCGTGAAGCTACGATCCGTCACGGCCCGTGCAGCCAATGCGCGATCTTCGTCACCGCTGCCGGCGTGCGCGGACCGAAATACATGATCTCGGTCTCGTCGATGCGATAGATGCGCAGGTTCTTGCCGGCCGGCGTCAGGTTCACGCCCGGCATGGCGGCGAACTTCTCCGCCGAGCCATAGCGGTCGAAGCCGATATCGGTCGCGATGATGATGTCGGGAGCTGCGCCGGCGATGATCTCGGGCGTCAGCCGCGTCATGCGCCCCGTAGCTTGTAGCGCGTTGCGGCCGCCGGCCCATTCCAGGATCTGCCCCGCGGCGCCCTTGGGCGCGACGCCCAGATAGTCGTTGGCGATCTGGCCGAAATGCACGATCAGCACCTTGGGCTGCTTGTCCGCGGGCCAGCTCTTCGCGGTGCGCGCGAGCTCGGCCATGCTCTTCTTCCAGCTCGCGACGAGCTTCGTGGCTGCGGCCGCCCGCCCGAAATAGTCGCCCAGCCGGAGCATCAGCGCCTGCGCGGCGTCCGGCGTGTCGCCGGGCTCCATCGTCACCACGGGGATGCCGACGGCGCGCACGCGGTCCAGCACCTCGTTCGGCCCGACATTGCCGTCGGTGAGCAGGACGCTGGGCCGGAGCGAGACGATGCCCTCGGCGCTCAGCGCGCGGTGATAGCCGACATCGGGAAGCTTCTTGATCTGCGGCGGATAGATCGAGGTCAGGTCGCGCGCGATCAGGTGACTCTCAGCGCCGATGTCATAGACGAACTCGTTGATCTGCTTGGACACGCACACGACGCGGTCGCCGGGCGGCGGATCGGCGACGGCCGCCCGCGAGGCAAAGACGATCGCCGCAACGCCAAGCCACGATGCCGCTCTCACAACGATGTCACTCCGACGCGTAGCTCAGCTTGACGAAGAAGGTGCGCCCGGCGCCCGGAGCGGCGCCGCCGCCCGTGCCCGTCGCGTCGATGTAATAGCGCCGGTCGAAGAGGTTGGACAGCCCCGCCTGCAGCCGCCACTGCTTGTACGGCACCGCCAGCACGAGATTGAAGATCGGGTCGCCCGGCAGGATGCGGGTGTTGGCCGCGTCGCCATATTCGCGATTGCGGTACTGCATGCCGAGCGACAGCGTCGGCCGGCTCTCCAGCAGGCTCACCGGCAGGACATAGCTCGCCCAGATATTGCCGAGCAGCGACGGCACGCTCGGCACGTGCTTGCCGACATTGGCCGGCGCTTGCGGATAGCGGGTGATCCTGGCGGATTGAACGGCAAGATTGGCGACGATGCTCAAATCTTCCATCGGCTGCAGATTGAGATCGGTTTCCCATCCCTCGACGCGATAGGAGAAGACCTCGGGGACGACGATGTTGCCGCCGCCATTGGGATCGGGCTCGGTCACCGTGGTGAACACGTTGTGGCGCGTCGCGTGATAGACCGAGGTCGAAGCGGTCGCCCAATCCAGCTGCAGCCGCATCCCGACTTCGCCCTGGGTCCCGCGCTCCGGCGTCTGGCCGACGCTGGCCGGCTCTTCGGTGTTGAAGATCGGATAGGCGGCGGTGGAATAGCCGCCGAAAAGGGAGAAATTCGGCCTGAGGAAATACACCGCGCCCGCGTCCCACGAGATCGCCTCGCTGTCGCGCTGCACCGGATGGCCCGGAACCAGCGGACACTGGACGGCCTGCGGCGGATCGCAGGGCTGCTGCTGCCCGCCATTCACGGGAAGCAGCGTGCGCGCGGCGGCCTCGGTGTGGAACCAGTCGCTGCGGACCGAGCCGCGCAGCTTGAACTTCTCGCTGACGTCGACCTGGTCGACGAGATAGAGGCCATAGAATTGTGCCGACAGCTTGGCGTCGGCGCAGCTGTGACCCGAATCGCACTTGAAGGTCAGCGAGGAGAGCGAGCCGTCATTGACCACGGGGTCGAAGATGTCGGCGATGCTGGGCAGGTCGGCAGTCGCGCGGACGGTTCCCGAATCGACGCTGCGCGCCTCGGCGCCCGTGACGAGCGTGTGCTTCAGCCCGTGGGTGTCGAAGTGCCAGGTCGGCTCGGCCTGGAACAGCCAGTCGCGCACATTGTCGGTCTGCGCGCGCAGCTGGCGCCTCGTCAGCTGATAATCGGTCCCCACCAGCGTCACGGAGCCGCCGGCATTGCGGGCGAAATCCACGTCGCGCTGGGTGAACGACGCGCGCAGATTGACGAGCAGCAGGTCGCTCACCTTCCACGCATCGGTCAGGAAGACGCGCTCGAGCTCCTGATCGGCGAAGGCGAACGGCGTGTAATAGGTGAACTCCGGCGACACATCGAGCGGCTCGCCGACGCCGTTCGGCGGCGAGAACGGAATGCCCGCCGCGTCGGGCAGGTTCTGCAGATTGTGGTACTCGGCGCGAAGCGCGATGTCGTGGTTGTCCAGACGCCAGCCGAGCGCGCCCAGGATTTCGCCGGTCTGGCTGTTCAGGTCGCGGAAGCCGTCGGTGTGCTGGAACGCGCCGTCGAGGCGGAAATCGACGCCGTCGATTCCGGTCGGGCCGGTGATCGCAAGGTTCGTCGTGGTGGCGCCATAGCTGCCGACCTGCTCGCTGCCCCAGAAGCCGAAGACGTCGCTCGGGCGGTAATGCACCAGGTTGATCGTGCCGCCTTCCTCGCTGGAGCCATAGAGCGCCGAGCCCGGGCCTTTGAGGATCTCCACGCGCTCCACGCCGGTCAGCGTGTGCATCATGCCGGTCAGGTCCGAGGTGCCTTCGGGCAACCCGTCGTTGAGAAACGAGACGTTGAGGCCGCGCACGATGAACCGGTCGAAGAAGCCGAAATTGAACTGCCCGCCCTGCGTCGTGCCGCTGACGTCGGAGATCGCCTGGGATAGCGTCGTCGCGCCCTGGGCGTTGAACAGGTCGTCGGGAATGACCTGGATGCTGCGCGGGACGTCGGCGATCGGCGTGCCCGTCTTGTCGACCTGGCTGACCTTGTCCAGCGGCAAGGTCTTCCCGGTGACGACGACCGTTTCGATGTCGTCGGCCTGGACCGGAGCCGACAGAAGCATTGCTGCGGCGCTGCACAGCGCCCACGACCTGACCCGCATTGACCATCCCCCTCGCTCGATGCGGGCTTGCGCCCACAGCCCGCCAATCATGAACTTTTCGAATATGAAGCGTACAGGACTTATTTAGAGATTAAGACGCAATCGCAAACTCTGCAACCTTCTGGTGTGGAGCGGCGGGAAGGCGAAAGGGGACGGCGGCAATGACGCCGCTGTTTCAATCTCCGGTACATGGCGAGGTAATGCGCTCTACAGTAGTATCGATGCCGGACAGGAAGCCGCGTGTGCCGCGCCGGAGGCGCGCCGCGGGCCCTGGGTAAGCAGACGCGCTCGTCCAAAGATTCGCAGCACGATTTCTCGTGCCTGATCCGATCATTACTTCGATGTTGGAATGATTTATTTCAAATACTTTATCTGTAAAGTATTAGACTCCAACGTTATTTGCTCTATACTTCAATTGCCGTCACTCAAGCGGCGGCATCGTTGGAGCACTCAAGCAAGGAGGAAGTCATGCAAGAGACACTCGAGCTGTGGCGTGAACGTGCGGACTCCGACAACCCGGCCGGCCCTCTCTTCACGGGCGGCGAGTTCGCGGAAGCCGACATCGTCGGCGACGGCGACAATCTGATGACGCAGATCTGCGGCACGATCTGCACGAATCACTGCGTCTGCTGCTGACGCATGATCTCAAAGGCGGAAGTTCCGACCTTTGACGGTGCGCTGGGTTGCCTGGTCTCGCCGGTCATGGCGCGGCTGGCAACCCAGCTCGCCAATCTCTCCGGCCTCGGCGCGTCCGAACGCGATGTGCTCCTGGCCGCCGCGCAAACCACCCTGCAGGCCTCGCTTCATCGCAAGCTCGCCCGCCTTCTCGTCCTCGAGCTCAACGGGGCGCGGCTTCTGAACAAGCTCGACGGCGAGGGCGCCGAGGAGCGCTGGCGGCATTTCCTCGACATCTCCGCGACGCCCGAATTCTGGGCGGAGCTGACAGAGCCTTATCCCGGTCTCGATGCCAAGCTCGCCCGCATCCTCGACAATGGCAGCGCGGCGGTGCTCGAATTCGCTGAGCGCTGGGCTTCGTGCCGCGACGATCTCGCCGCGTTCTGCGGCGCTGCGCCCGGCGCGCTGAAGAGCATCGCGTTCGGCAGCGGCGACACCCATTGCGGCGGCCGCACCGTCGCGCTGATCCAGGCCGAGAATTGCCGGCTGGTCTACAAGCCGCGTCCGCTCGCGCCCGAGCGCCTGCTGCGCGATTTCCTGCGCGCGCTCGAAGCCCGGGCCGGGGTCGCGCTGTTCGCCGGCGTGCCGCGCGTGCTCGATTGCGGCGGCTATGGCTGGGCCGAATTCGTCGCGCATCGCCATGCCGACGGCGCGGACGAGCTTCGGCGCTTCTATCGCGGCATCGGCCAATGGCTCGCGATCATGCGCCTGCTCGGCGGCACCGATCTGCATGCCGAGAACCTGATCGCAAGCGGCGCCGTCCCCTTTGTCGTGGATTGCGAGACCCTGTTCTCGCCCAAGCGGCCCGCGCCGCCTTCGGGGCTGGGCGGGGCGACCGACAAAGCGGCGCGGCTCGTGGCCGGAACGGTGCTGGCGACGGGATTGCTGCCCTGCCGCAACCAAGGCCCGGGCTGGCGCGGCGCCGACGTGTCCGGCGCGGGCGGCCTCGCCGGGCAGCAGCCCGACATCGCGGTTCCCGATCTCGTGGGCGCCGGAACCGACGTCGCCCGCATCGGGCTCAAGACCGTCAAGGCCGAGGCCGCTCAGAACCAGCCCTCGTCCGAGCCCACGCTCGCCGAGCATTGGCCGGACGTGCTGAACGGCTTCGACCAGGTCTCGACCGCGCTGCGTGCGCTCGACGCGCAGGGCGGGCTGGAAGAGCTTCTCGCGCCGTTCGGGGACTGCACCGTGCGCATCGTCGTGCGCTCGACCGCGAGCTATGCCGAGCTCATGCGCATGCTCTGGCATCCCGTCTCGCTCCATGGCGCTGAGAAGGCGCGCGAGCACTGCCATCGACTGTTGTCGGCGCAGGCCGAGCGCTCCGGCACGGCACCGCGCGATCCCGCAATCATCGACACCGAGATCGACGCGCTGATCGCGGGCGACATTCCCTATTTCGCGACCGTCGCGCGCGACAGCTCGTTGATTGGACCGTCCGGAGCCGCGTGGCTCGCGCCCGGCAATCTCGTGCGCGACGCGGTGGAGAACTGGCGCCATGCCGATCTCGACACCGAGCGGAATTATGTGCGCGCGGCGATCGTGAATGCCTATGTGGCCGACGGCTGGAAGCCGCCGCCGGTGTCGTTCCGTCCCGCGCAGGACCGCGAAGGCGATCTCGACCGCCGTCGCCGGGAGCAGGCCGCGCAGATCGTGCGCACGCTGGTCGCGACCGCGATCACGGGCGATGACGGCACCGCGACCTGGATGGCGCCGATGCTGACGCCGAACGGCTGGGCGGTGCAGCCGCTCGGTCCCGATCTCTATACGGGCCTCTCGGGGATCGCCGTGCTGACCGGCGCCTATCTGCGCGAGCTGGCTGCCGGCCGCGCGGACGCGGTCGACGGCGTGCAGGACCTGCATGCACGTCTCCTGCGCTCGCTGGCCATGGTCGAGGACACGCGCGAGCGCAGCCGGCGCAAGGGCCTCAAGCTCCGGCCGCTTCCGCCCGGCAGCTATGTCGGGCTCGGCTCGCAGATCTGGGCGCGGCTTCTGCTCGCGCAGTGGAACCTCGACGAAGGCGACGGGCGCGCGCGCGCCGTCCGTCTCGCCGAGGAGATGCCGGCCGCCATCGCCGCCGACGAGATCCAGGACGTGCTGTCCGGGCGCTCGGGCGCCATCGTTCCGCTGCTCGCGCTCGCGCGGGCGACGGGCGATGGCCGGTTCGTGGAGATCGCCCGCAGCGCCGGCGATTTGTTATGCGCCACGGCCAAGCGCGATGCGCGCGGCGCGTTCTGGACGCATCCGCAATGGCCCGCCGGCGTCGGCGGATACTCCCACGGCGTGACGGGGATCGGCTGGGCGCTCTTGAAGCTCGCCGATGCCACCGGCGACGCACGCTATCGCGACGTCGCCGCCGAGGCGTTCGCCTTCGAGGATTCGCTCTACGATCCGGCGCGCGGGCAATGGCGCGATTTGCGCCAGCCGGGATTGGACGGCGTGGCCGATGCGTGGTGCCACGGCTCGATCGGCATCGGGCTCGCGCGGCTCGACCTCGATCCCGGCCTCGAGACCGCCGCGGCAAGAGACGCCGTCGCGCGCGCCGCCGCGGCCGCCTGGCGCGACGGCTTCGGCTGGAACCATTGCGCCTGCCATGGCGATCTCGGGGCATGGGAGATGGTCGACCGCGCGCTGGCGAAAGGCGTCGGCCCGGCCGGGCTCACCCGCGAGCGGCTGCTCGCCTGCGTGCTCACCAGCATCGAGGACGAGGGCCCGGCTTGCGGCGTGTTGAGCGGCACCGCGGTGCCCGGGCTTCTCCCAGGTCTGGGTGGCATCGCCTACCAGCTGCTGCGCGCCGGATCGGGCGCCGCGCTGCCGTCGATCATGACGTTGCCGGAGAGCTTCGCGGCGGCCGAGCGGGCCGCGCGCCAGCCCCGCTTTCTCGCTTCTCTGTCCTGAGCCCTGCAACTCGCGGATCGTTTAACCCTCCATTATTCCCGCGCTGATAGATGAAGCGGTCGGGTCCGGTCCGAGCCTGACCCCAAAAAGGGACTTTGAGGCTGCTATGATGACGGCGACCTCCGGCGCGGCATCGCGGCGCTGGAGCGGCTCTTCCGCGCTTTTGCTGCCGACGATCGCAGGGCTCGTCTTCGTCAGCGTGTGCGGCGGCTTGTCCCTCTCGGATCTGCTCGGGCGCGTCAGCGCGCTCTGGGTCGCCAACGCCATCCTGGTCTATTTCCTGCTCAAGCATCCCAACCGGCGCTGGCCCGAGATCCTCGCCGCCGGGCTGGGCGCGAACTTCCTCGCCGACGTCGTCATGGGCGACAGCCTGGCGGTCGCGGTCGCGCTCACCGCCTGTAACGCGGCCGGCATCCTGATCATCGCCGCGCCGCTCAAGCACTTCGACCTGCACGACGAGTTCTCGCGGCCCAAGCCGCTCTGCCTGTTCTACGCGCTCGCGCTCGGGCCCGCGCCCATCGTGTCGGGATTGATGTCGGCGACGTTCTTCACCGTCACGCAGGGGCGCCATTTCCTCTATCAGGCGATCGACTGGTACGCGACCGATGCGCTCGGCTACAGCATCGTCGTGCCCATGCTGATGACGGTGAAGCTCGACGCGCTGAAGAAGATGTTCGGCCGCGACCAGATCCTGGTCACGCTGCTTCTGCTCGGCCTCGTCGCGGGCACGCTGGGCCTGAACTTCTATGCGCGCTCGTACCCGATCGCGTTCCTGATCTTCCCGGCGGTGATCCTGGTGACGTTCCAGCGCGGCTTCGCCGGCGGCGCGCTGGGCGTCTTGATGGCGGCCGCCTATCTGATGACGCCGGTGCTGATCGGCGACGCGCGCGGCGCGCTGAAAGCCCATTCGCTGCGCGAGCAGATCATCCTGGTGCAGGTGTTCATCGCGGTGACCGGCTTCTCCGTCATCCTGGTCGGCGCGGCGCTGGCCGAGCGGCGCAGGCTCGAGCAGGGCTTGGCGGCGGCCATCGTGCGCGCCGAGAACGCGCGCGAGGAAGCCATCGTCGCGCGCGACGTGGCCGAGCGCGCCAACCGCCTGAAATCGATGTTCCTGGCGACGATGAGCCACGAATTGCGCACGCCCCTGAACGCGATCATCGGCTTCTCGGAGCTGATGCATGGCGAGCTCTACGGCCCGCTCGGCAACGGCCGCTACCGCGAATACGCTTCGCTGATCGAAGGCGCGGGGCGGCATCTGTTGAGCCTGATCAACGACGTGCTCGACATGTCCAAGATCGAAGCCGGCAAGCTCGAGCTGCACCGCCAGGTGTTCGACGTCCGCGAGATCGTGCGCGACTGCAGCGAGCTGATCCGCGACCGCGCCGACAAGCACGGCATCGTCCTCAAGGAAGAGATCGAGGCGGGCCCCTTGCGCCTCGACGCCGACAAGCGCGCGATGAAGCAGATCCTGCTCAATCTGCTCTCCAACGCGATCAAGTTCACGCCCGAAGGCGGCGGCGTCACGGTGCGCGCGCGGCGGGAGGGCGGGCAGCTGATCCTGTCGGTGGCGGACACCGGCGTCGGCATTCCGGCCGATCAGCTCAGCCGCCTCGGCAATCCCTTCGTGCAGATCCGCAACAGCGCCGGCGCGTCGCATGAGGGCACCGGCCTCGGCCTCGCTCTGGTGCGCGCGCTCGCCGAGGTGCATGACGGGCGGCTCGCGATCGAGAGCACGCTCGGCAAGGGCTCGACCGTCAGCGTCATCATCCCGGCGCTGGCCGAACGGCCGGTGCTCGCGCGCGCGAGCTGACGGCGAACGTCACGGCGCTCGCCAGCATCAATCCGCCCGCGATCCAGAACGCGCCGCGCACGTCGCCGCTCGCGACGCCCAAGGCCGACAGCGAGGGTCCTGCGCTCAAGCCGAACAGCGTGATCGCGGTCGCGACCAGCACCGCCTGGCGCGTCGGATCCATGTCGATCAGCAACCGCACCTGGTAAGGGCTGAGCGCGAGCCAGAAGAGGCCGAACACGGCCGTCGCGGGGACATAGAGGCCGGGCATGGTGGCGATGGCCAGGATCACCGCGGCCTGGCAGAGCGGGCCGGCCACCGTCACGATGCGGAACGGAAGCCGCCAGGCGAACCACGCCACCGCGAAGGCGCCCGCGACCTGGAACATCAGGCTCGCCGACAGCGCGGCGCCATAGAGATCGGGCGGGAGACGGTATTGCACGGCCATGCGCTCGGCATAGGCCCAGGCGCCGCCGATCGCGGCGTTCTGCAAGGTGACGGCGACGAGGACGCCGATGACGGGCAGGCGCCAGGGATGGCTGCTCGCGTGGGTGGCTTCGGGCGCGGGCGGATGGCGCTCGGTCAGCGCGAAGGCCGAGATCGCGCTGACCGCGGCCAGCGCAGCCAGGATCGCGAAGCCGCCATCGGCGCCGAAGCGCGGCAGGATCGTCACCGGCAGCGCATAGGCGAGCGCCGCTTGCGGGATCGTCTGCAGCGCGAGGAAGAGGCCGTTCAGCCTGTCCGGCGCGCGCGAATGGGTGATCACCACGATGGCGGCGCCGAGCACGAAGCCTTCGAGCAATCCGGCGATGCCGCGCGTGAGAAACAGCATCGCGAGATCGTGCGCGACATAGATCGCCGCGTTCGCGCAGGCGAGCAGCACGCAGCCCAGCGCGACCTTGACCGCGATGGGACCCTTGCGCAGCACGCGCACGCCCAAAGCGGAGCCGATGGCGAGCGCGAGCACCTCCACCGTGGCGAGCCATCCCATCGCCGCCTCGCCGATGCGGCCTTCCTGGGTCAAGGCACCCAGCAGGACGGGCTGGATGCCGAGGACCATCAAGGACGCGGTGCCGATCAGCATCGCGCTTGCGATCACCGGCCAGCGGTCGTGGGCGAAAGCGCTCAAAACCGGTAATCCGCTTCCGCGCCGATGGTGCGCGGCTGGCCCATGATGCCCTGATAGAAGCCGAGGAAGCTCAAATCGAACACGTCGAGGAAGTATTTCTGCCCCGACAGATTGTGCACGTACCCCGCGACCTCCCATTTGTCGTCGTCGAAGGCGTAAGCGACGCGCAGATTCTCGAGCCAGTAATCGCCTTGCGTGAGATAGGGGCTGTTGGCGACGTCGAAGAACTGGTGGCTCTTGTAGGACGCGCCGAACTGCAGGTCGAGACGATCGCCGCCCAGCGGGATGCGGTAATCGGCGAGCGCCGACATGGTCACATGCGGCGACAGCGGCAGCTGGTGGCCGTTGGCGCGCACGGCGTTGCCGTTCGCGTCGACGTTGATCTGCTCATGCGAGTCGATGCGCGCATTGAGCAGGCCGATCTGCGCGCTCAAGGTCAGATTGTCGATCGGCTTGGCTTCGATCTGGATGTCCGCGCCCAGCATATGCGCCTTGCGCGCATTGGCGAGGATGTTGGTGGCGAGGTTGGTGTTCGGCACCGGCGCCAGCACGAAGATCTGAAGGTTGCTGTAGTCGTTGTAGAAGCCCGCCGCGTCGAGCAGCAGCCGGTCGTCGAGCCAGGTCGACTTCACGCCGGCCTCATAGGCCGTGACGTGCTCGGGCTTGATCGGGGTGAGCTGCGTGACGATCTGGGCAGGATCCTGCGACAGGAAGCTGCCGTTGAAGCCGCCGCTCTTGAAGCCGGTCGAGACGCCGACATAGCCCATCACATCGGGCGTGAAGCGGTAATCGGCGACGGCTTTCCAGTTGAACGCCGTGTCGGAGATGCTCTCCTTGAAGAACGTGTCCGGCCCGGGCCCGGGGAACCAGGTCATGGGGCCGAAATGGTCCATGCCGCCGTCCTGGAGCTGGAAGCCCTGGCGATAGCGGAAGCTCTTGCTCTCGCCGGTGAAGCGCGCGCCCAGGGTGAGCTTCAGCTTGTCGGTCAGCGCGTAATCGCCCTGGCCATAGAGCGCGTAGGAGTCCGTCACCTGCCGGCTGTCGTCCTGGACGATCTCGGCGATGCCGTCGCCCGTGCCCGGCCCGCCGAAGAAATCGTCGGCATCGAGCAGGATATAGAGCGGCTGGTCTTGGCGGAGGTCTTCGTTCAGGTAATAGGCGCCGACCACCCAGTTGAGGTCGTCGCTCGCATGCGCGGCGCGCAGCTCCTGCGTGAAGGTGCTCGAGCGCACGCCGAAATCGATCTCGAGCTCGCGGTTGGGCGAGGCGTCGCTGTCCTCGGGATGGAGCTTGCTGTTGCGCTCATAGGCCGAGAGCGAGGTCAGCGTCACGCCGCCGAGATCGAGGTCCGCACGCAGCGACGTGCCCCAGCTGTTCACGTTCAGATGCTGCCGGCGCTCGTAAGCGCCGTCATAGAAGTTCTTGGGCGTGCCATAGCCGAAGAAATCCACGCAATCGCTGTTCTTGGCATAGACCTGGGCCACGCTGCAGAAGCCGCCCGTCGCGGGATCGAACGCGCCGAGATGGCGATACTCCGCCGGCCGGTTCGCGACCGTTGCGGCATGCACGTTGAGCAGGACGGTCAGATCCTCGCGCGGCTTCCATTGCAGCAGCGCGCGGCCGGCGGTGTTGTCGGCGCCGTTCTCGCGCCCGCCCGTCAGCGCGTTGCGCGTATAGCCGCCGGAGCCGTTGTGCACGACCGCGACGCGCGCATCCAGGCCGTCGGCGAGCTGTCCGCCCAGCGCGCCTTCGAGCTGGAAGGTATCGAACGAGCCGTAATCGGCATGGAAGTCCGCCGTGGTCTCGTCGGTCGGCTTGGCGGAGATGAAGTTGATCGCGCCGCCCGAGGTGTTGCGGCCATAGAGCGTGCCTTGCGGGCCTTTCAGGATCTCGATGCGGTCGAGGTCGAAGGCCTGGAAGGTCTGCGACGCGGGCGAGCTCAGATACACTTCGTCGAGATAGACGCCGTTCGGCCCCGCATTGTTGGTGTCGTAGTCGTTCAGGCCGACGCCGCGGATCGCGATGATCGGCTGGTTGCCGGCGCCCGCGGGCAGCGCGATGTCGACGTTGGGCGAGAACTGGCCGAGATCGGTCGAAGCCTTGATGCCGAGATCGGCGATCGATTTCGCCGTGAAGGCCTGCACGGTGATCGGGATCGCCTGCACGTCCTCGCTGCGCTTCTGCGCGGTGACGACGACGGTCTCGAGTCCGCTATCGGCTTTGGCGGCGACGCTCGACAGAAGTGCGGCGGCACAGAACCCGCCCAGCAAGGCGCGCGACAGCTTCATGCTTCCCCTCCCGCATTCGCTCGCACGAATGCTAATCGCGGGAAGCCCCCGCCGCACAAGCCCTCGGGCGCATGCAGCGGGGGATGAAGTCACAACCTCAGGCGGAATTATGCGGCGTTGCGAACCGTTCGCGATCCGACGATGCGCTCCAGGCGCTGCGCCACGCGCGGGGCGGCGAACTCCGCGCCGACCATGAAGCGCATCAAGGGGCCGAAGGTCTCGAGCGCCGCCGGACCGACCGCGAACAGGCCCGCGGCCGGGGTCTCGAAGCTGTCGCTCAGGATCGGCGTGCCGTCGGCAAGCGACGCGCGCGCTTTGAGATCGCCACTCAGGAACGGAATGCGGCGCAGATCCATCTTGTAGCCGGTCGCGGCGATGACGTGGTCGAAGGACAGCGTCTCGCCGCCGTCGAGGGTCAGCGCGACCTTGCCGTCCTTCGCTTCGGCCTTGTTCAGCGCGCGGCCGAGCGACATCGCGATCTTGCCTTCGACTTTCTCCTTCATGAACCAGCCCGCGGCCGGGTGCATGTGGCTGTCGATGGCGCGGCGCTTGAGCGCTTGCGGCAGGCGATAGAACAGCAGCGGCGCCTCGGCGCAGAACAGCGAGCGCCAGCCCCGGCCGATGCCGGAGGCGGGACGCAGGGTGCGGCCGATCAGGGTCTCGTCGGCCGCGTCGGGGATCTTGTTGTATTCGATCTGCGGCACGCGGGCGACGACGCGCACTTTCGCGCCTTCCTCATGCAGCAGATGGGCGAGATCGATCGCCGACGAGCCGGCGCCGATCACCGCGACCTCGCGGCCCTTGAACTGCCCGACCTCGCGATGCTCGGCGCTGTGCGAGACCAGATCGCGGCTCAGTCCTGCGAAGATCTCCGGCGTATGCGCGAACCAGGTGATGCCGACCGCGAGCACGACGCTGCGCGCGACCACGCGCTGTCCGTCGGCGAGGGTGAGCGCGTAGCCGTTGCCGGCTTGGCTGACAGCCGTGACGTCGATGGGCTCGACGTTCGGCACATAGCGCTTCTGGAACCAATCGGCATAGCTGAGGAACGTGTCCAGCGGCACCGGCAGCGCCTGGTCGGCGTACGGGATGCGGTTGCGCGCCGACCACGCCTTCAAGGTGGATTCGGGCGAAGGCGCCGAGAGGTTCGAGGCGAAGCCGTCCGACTTCAGCGTCATGCCCTTGGGCATGTGCTCCGACCACGTCGTCATCGGCCGGCCGAAGATCCGAAAGTCGATCCCCTTGGCCGCCAGATGCGCCGCCAGCGAGAGACCGTGGGGCCCGGCTCCGACGATGGCGACATCGCAATTCTGTTTCATTTCGGTCTCCGATGTTCCTGTTTCGGGACAGACGTCCCAGTCCGATCCGCGTTCGCGGGGCAAACCGCCCGCGCGAAGACCGTGTTTCGAGATTCGTGCCAGGAACGGGACATGCATCGCGGGACACGGCCACATAAGGGCGTCCCGCAATGGCACGCAAAGTCCTGCTGTTCACGACCGTCGACTGGATGTCGACCGCGCGCTATGCGGGCGGCTTCGTCGCGGCGGGCTGGACGGTCGAGGCGGTGGCACAGCCGGGCACGCCGGTCACTCTGTCGCGCTATGTGACGCGGCTCCATCGCTATCGTCCCTTGCGCGGGCTCGCCTCGCTGAAGCGGGCGATGGAGATCTCCGCGCCCGCGCTGGTGCTCGGCTGCGACGATCGCGCGGTGGCGCTGCTGCTGAAGCTCTATGAGAGAGAGGCGAAGGATTCCGCGCTCGCCGCGCTCATCCGCCGCTCGCTGGGCACGCCGGAAAATTTTGCCCGGATGATCTCGCGCAGCGGATCGATGCAGGCCGCGACCGAGGCCGGCATCCGCGCGCCAGAAACGGTCGAGGTGGCCGACGAGGCTGCGCTCGAGGCGTGCCTCGCGCGCTTCGGTTATCCCGCGGTGCTCAAGGCCGACGGCAGCTGGGGCGGAGACGGCGTGGCGCTGGTGCGCTCCAGGGACGAGGCGCTGGCGGCCTTCGCCAAGCTGATGCGTCCGGCTTCGCGCCTGCGCAATGTCGCGCGCGCGCTGAAGCGCCAGGACGCGCACTTCCTGCTCGCCGCTTTCGCGCCGCCCAAGCAGCGCGTCAGCGTGCAGCGTTTCGTCTCCGGCCATTCGGCCGCGAGCGCGTTCGCCTGCTGGAACGGCGAGATCGTGGGCGCGCTCTATTACGACGTGCTCGTCGCCGACGGCGCGATCGGTCCGCCCAACGTCATCCGCCGCGTCGATTGCGCGGAGATGGCCGACGCCTCGCGCAAGGTGGCCGCGCGCTTCGGGCTCACCGGCATCTACGGCCTCGACTTCATCCGCGACCGCCGGGGCCATGTCCATCTGATCGAGATCAATCCGCGCCCGACCCAGGGCGGCACCTTGCCGTTCGGCGAGGGCCGCGATCTTCCCTCCGCGCTCGCGTCTTGCGCGGCGCGCGCCCCGGCCGCCAGGCGCGAAGCGATCCCGAACGACGTCGTCGCGTTCTTCCCGGCCGAATGGCAGCGCGACCCGGCGAGCCCCTATCTGGTGTCCGGCTATCACAACGTCCCCTGGGACGATCCGGCGGTCCTGAAGAACTGCTTCGCGGGCTTGCCGCATCGGGATTCCCCCGCGCGCAAGGCCGCGATCGAGATGCTCCTGACCACGGCGCCGGAAAACGCCATGCGCGGCGCCGATTGGCACCGCGCATGGGCAGGCTAGCTCCGTCTCTTACTTGTAGCCGATGCAGGAGTAGGAGAGGTTGTCCGACGCCGCGGGCGGCGAGGCGACCTTGAAGGTGACGTCGGTCTTGGTGGACGAGGTCACGAGCATGGCGTTGCCGCCGGCCGTGCTCTCGTCCTGGCCGAAGCAGACCGGCGCGACCAGCCAGGGCGAGGCGAAGGTCAGCTTGACCGTCGAGCCGGTGGGCGAGGTCCCGACCCGGACGCGGCCGGCGGTCTGGTTGCCCGAGACCGTGGGCCCCGTGCCGACGCCGTTGCCGCTCGCGGTCGGCGCCATGCCGCTCGAGACCAGCTGGCCGTCGACCAGATTGGTCTGACCGCTGCTGACGAAGGCGCCCAAGGTCGAGGTGACGCCGCGCGCGGTATCGCCCTCATAGACGATGCTCGTGCCGTCCAGATAGCTGCCGCCGAGCGAGACGTTGCTCGCGGCGTTGGCGACATAGGCATAGCCGCTGCCCGGACGCATGCCTTGCGCGATGAAGCATCCGCCGTCGACCTCGAACTGCGTGGAGGAATTCGTCGTCGTGGAAGCGTTGGCGGCGACGTAGTTCACGCACTGGTCGGCGCCGGCATCGACGATGATGCTGGTTCCGGCTTTCGCGGCCTTTCCGCCGATGAACGACGCCTGGTTGGCGTCGCCGTCCACGAGCAGGAAGACCGTGTTCGGATCGTCGTAATTGCCGTTGGCGTCGCCGGCCGGCGAATACATCCGCGTTTCGTGCGAGTTCTGGATGTGATAGTCGATCGAATGTCCGTAGGACGCCGACATCGACGAGGTGAAGCCCGCGACCTTGTCCGAGCCGTTCGGTCCGCCGATCAAATAGCCGGTCGCCTTGCCGGTGCCGCCCGCCGCGGTGCCTCCGGCGCTCGCACCGGCGTCGATGCGGGCCGCAGCGTCGAGCGCCAGGCAGATGCCCGCGCCGTCGCCGTCGCAATCGACGGTGCGTCCGCTGAAGGACTGGCTCTTGAAGGTGACGCTGACGCTCGCGCCCGCCGCCGTGGTCGGCGTGTCGAGGATGACGATGTTCTTCTTCCTCCACACCGCGTTGACCTTGGTGCCGGTGACGATGCCGGTGACGCCGCGGATGACCTCGCCGGCATGGATCTGATCGGTGCTGCTGACGGTCATCTTGGTGTCGCCGGAGCTCCAGCTCGCCGTCACGGTGGGGCCGTTCAGATAGCCCGCGCCGTCATCGTCGCATTTCGAGTTCTGCAGGTCGAAGGTGCCGGTCGTCGCGGTCGACGAGATCAGCGTCGCCTTGTAGCGGTCGTTCATGTTCACGCCGCCGCTCGCCTGCGTCGCGCCCGAGCCCCAGACCATGTAGTTGTTCAGGATGTCCGACACGTTGGGCGGCGAGGTGCCGATGCGCTGCGCCAGGGTCACGCGGCAGATGCCCGGCGTCGCCGGCGACTCGGCGATGGCGGTGACGCCGAAATACTCCTGATTGTCGAAGTTGGTGTTGGTCATGATCGGCACGCATTCGGTCGAGGTCCACTTCATCGATCCGCCGCCGCCATCCACCCAGAAGCAGACGTCGCCGTCGGCGATGACGTTGGTGGCGAAATTGTACGGCGCGTTGTCGAGCTCATAGGAGGTATCGAAGCCCGCGATCTGCATGTCATGCACGGTGCAGCCGCTGCCGGTGCATTGCAGGCCGGTATCGCCGTTGGAGACCATGTTGTCGCGCATGGTGTAGAGGTCGGCGATGCTCGAAGGCGCCGTCGCGTACCAGTCGGGCAGCAGAAGGCCGCCATGGACGCCGGCATGGTCGCTCAGCTTGAGCGATTTGGCGTGTGCGATGAACATCGTGCCCGGCACGTCCAGAAGACTGTTGCGGTTGCCGAACGGCGTGGGCCCGCCGAGATCGAGGTCCACTCCGCTCGGGATCGTGACGTTGGCGGTGATCTTCACCTGCACACCCGAAGTGGTGACGTTCTGCAGTCCGGCGAGCTGGGCGGCGGTGATCATGCTGGTGAGCGGGCTGTTGCCGGTCACCGGCGCCACGCTGGTGCAGCTCGACGGACCGCTGACGGAGCAATCGTAGACCGAACCCAAGGTGACGCCGTATTGCCTGAGATCGCCGTTCAGATTCTGGCGATAGAAACAATTGCGCGGGCTGGCGCCGTCCTTGATCACGCTGCCGCCGTCGGGCGAGCAGCTCGTGCCGCTCTTGAGGAACAGGCCCTCGCCGCCATCCGCCGGACAAGGCGCCGACGCGCAGTGATAGGACGCCGCGTGGAAGGCCGTGTAGGCGGTGAGGTCGAGACCGCTCGGGGAGTTGACAGCGTCGACGGAATCGACCTCCACGACGTTGGGCTGGGTTGCGTGGGCATGCGAAGCGCACAGCGCGAGCGCACAGGCGGAGCTGAAGAGGAAAGTCCTGTAGTTCATGATTTGTTCTCCTTGGCAAGACTGTTCGAGGCCTTGGCGGCCGAAAGCCGCCTTCGAAAAGGACTATAAACCTACCATGGGAAAATACAACTACATCTTTTGCGCGCAGGCGTGAACGGTTCGTGCCGCACGCACGCAAAGCCGCGCGCCCTTTGGCGCGGCGCCACAACCGCGAATTCTGCAGGGCTGGGATGCGCCGCTAGCGTCGATTGTATCGATTGGACTCACAAACAAGATTGTCACGGCCCGCGAATGCGGGCCGCCCAGGTGACGTTGTTTTTGTCATCGAAGAAAAAAACTCCGCGCAACCTTGGCTTCGACGTGCAAGGCCCAGCTGGGTGGCCCGCATTCGCGGGCCATGACATCGCGTT
>DASZQV010000002.1:0-63052 GCA_035549495.1 Rhizomicrobium sp.
GATGTCGGCCTTGCCGAAGCGCCGCAGTTCCTGCACCAGCGCTTCGCGCGGGAAGGGATAAAGCTGCTCGATGCGCAGTATCTGGATGCGGCCTTCGTTGCGCTTCTCGCGCTCGTCCATCAGGTCGAAATAGACCTTGCCGGCGCAGAGGATCACCCGCTTGATGTCGGCATCCTTGGCCAGCTTGACGGTGGTGGCGCCGGGGACGACTTCCGCCTGATCGCGCAGCACGCGATGGAAGGAGTTGGTGGTTTCCATATCGGTCAGGAACGACACGGCGCGTTTGTGGCGCAGAAGCGATTTGGGCGTCATCACGATCAGCGGCTTGCGGAACGGACGGTGGATCTGCCGGCGCAGCATGTGGAAATAATTGGCCGGGGTGGTCGGCACGCAGACCTGCATGTTGTCCTGGGCGCAAAGCTGCAGATAGCGCTCCAGACGGGCGGAGGAATGTTCCGGCCCCTGGCCCTCATAGCCATGCGGCAACAGCATCACCAGGCCCGACATGCGCAGCCACTTCATCTCGCCGGAGGAGATGAACTGGTCGATCACCACCTGGGCGCCGTTGGCGAAATCGCCGAACTGGGCTTCCCACAAGGTCAGCGCGTTCGGCTCGGCGAGCGAATAGCCGTATTCAAAACCCAGCACCGCCTCTTCCGAGAGCATCGAGTTGATGACCTCGTAGCGGGCCTGCTTCTGGCCGAGCTCGTTGAACGGCGTGTAACGGTCCTCGTTTTCCTGGTCGATCAGCACCGAGTGGCGCTGGGAGAACGTGCCGCGCTCGCTGTCCTGGCCGCTGAGGCGGACCGGATGGCCTTCCAGCATCAGCGAGCAGAACGCCAGCGCCTCGGCGGTGGCCCAATCGATGCCCTGCCCGGTCTCGACCGCCTTCTGACGGGCATCGAGGAAGCGCTGGATGGTGCGATGGACCTGGAAGCCCTGCGGCACCTTGGTGATCCTGGCGCCGATATCCTTGAGTTTGGCAGCATCGACTCCGGTGTTGCCGCGGCGAGGATCGTCGCTCGCGCCGGCAGGCTTCATGCCGGACCAGCGGCCGTCGAGCCAGTCGGCGTGGTTCGCCTTGTAGCTCAGGCTCGCCTCCTGCTCGGCATCGAGCCGGGCGCGCCAGTCGGCCCGCATCTTCTCGACCTCGCCGTCGGTGACGACGCCCTCGCCGCTGAGCCGCTTGGCGTAGATGTCGAGCGTGGTCGGGTGCGAGTGGATCGCCTTGTACATCAACGGCTGCGTGAACGACGGCTCGTCGCCTTCGTTGTGGCCGTGGCGGCGGTAGCAGAACATGTCGACCACCACCGGCACCTGGAATTTCTGCCGGAACTCGGTTGCAACCTTCGCGGCATAAACCACCGCCTCGGGATCGTCGCCGTTGGCGTGGAAGATCGGCGCCTCGACCATCTTGGCGATGTCGGACGGATACGGCGACGAGCGCGAGAACCGGGGATCGGCGGTGAAGCCGATCTGGTTGTTGATGATGAAGTGCACCGAGCCGCCGGTGCGATGGCCGCGCAAGCCGGACAATCCGAAGCACTCCGCGATCACGCCCTGGCCGGCGAAGGCCGCGTCGCCGGAGATCAGCAGCGGCATCACCATGGTGCGATCTTCGCGCGTCGCGCCGTGCTGATCCTGCTTGGCGCGCGTCTTGCCGAGCACCACCGGATTGACGATCTCGAGGTGCGACGGGTTCGCGGTCAGCGACAGATGCACGTGATTATTGTCGAACTCGCGATCCGACGAGGCACCAAGGTGGTACTTCACGTCACCGGAGCCTTCGACGTCGTCGGGCGACGACGAGCCGCCCTTGAACTCGTGGAAAATGGCGCGGTGCGGCTTGCTCATCACCTGCGCCAGCACGTTGAGCCGGCCGCGGTGCGCCATGCCGATGACGATCTCTTTGACGCCAAGCGCGCCACCACGCTTGATGATCTGCTCCAGCGCCGGGATCATCGACTCGCCGCCGTCGAGCCCGAAGCGCTTGGTGCCGGTGAACTTCAGGTCGCAGAACTTCTCGAAGCCTTCCGCCTCGACCAGCTTGTTGAGGATCGCGCGCTTGCCCTCGCGGGTGAAGGTGATCTCTTTGTCGGGCCCTTCGATGCGCTCCTGGATCCAGCCCTTCTGCGCCGGGTCGGAGATGTGCATGAACTCGACGCCGAGCGTCTGGCAGTAGGTGCGCTGCAGAATGGCGACGATTTCGCGCAGCGTGCCGAACTCGAGCCCCAGCACGTGGTCGAGGAAGATCGGGCGGTCGAAATCCGCCTCGCTGAAGCCGTAGGAGCGGGGGTCGATCTCCTCGCGGTTCTTCGGCGGCTCGAGCCCGAGCGGATCGAGATTGGCGTGGAAGTGCCCGCGAATCCGGTAGGCGCGGATGAGCATCAGGGCGCGCACCGAGTCGCGCGTCGCCTGCTGCACGTGCTCGGCCGAGAGCTCGACGCCCTTGCGCTGCGCGCCCGCCTTCACCTTCTCGCCGATGTGCTTCTCGACCTCGCCCCAGTCGCCGTCGAGCGCCGCGACGAGTTCGCCGCGGTCCGGGATAGGCCAGTTCGGCCGGCTCCAGGACGGCCCGCGGGCGCTCCTGGCGACGTTCGCCGGGTCGTCCTTCAGGCTCGCGAAGAAGACGCGCCATTCGGCGTCGACCGCGTTCGGGTCGACCTCGTAGCGGGCGTAGAGCTCGTCAAGGTAGCTGGCGTTGTTGCCGTAGAGAAAGGATGTCAGTGCGAAAGCTGCGTTCGCGTTTTGGCGGGACATGGCCGCATCCTGGATGGCGGGGCGACGACCCCTCTCAGAGCGCGATCCGCAAAAGTGGAAACCGGTTTTGCGCGAGACCGCACTCAAAGTTTATGGACTTGCGCATGATCTTTTCGGCGAACCGGCACCCACTTCGCCGGATCATGCACCGTGGACGCAGGCGCCCCGGAGGCCCGAATCCACGTGGCGATGGTTCTACACTATTTAGGACGTTCT
The DNA here is from genome assembly GCA_035549495.1 of Rhizomicrobium sp. Classification (GTDB taxonomy): domain Bacteria; phylum Pseudomonadota; class Alphaproteobacteria; order Micropepsales; family Micropepsaceae; genus Rhizomicrobium. Next base: position 2,977 of record DASZQV010000002.1, read on the forward strand.
GGCGGCCTCACAATTCACAAGAAGTGAACTATCGTTTCAAAACTTCTACCAATGTCTTACCGAGCCGCGCCGGGGAGGGCGAAACGCGGATCCCGGCCGCCTCCATGGCGGCGATCTTGGATTCGGCATCGCCCTTGCCGCCCGAAATGATGGCGCCCGCATGGCCCATGCGCCGGCCGGGCGGAGCGGTGCGTCCGGCAATGAAGCCGACCATCGGCTTCTTGCGCCCCCGCTTGGCCTCGTCCTTGAGGAGCTGGGCGGCGTCCTCCTCGGCCGATCCGCCGATCTCACCGATCATGATGATCGATTCGGTGGCCTTGTCGGCCAGGAACATTTCCAGCACATCGATGAACTCGGTTCCCTTCACGGGATCGCCGCCGATGCCGACGGCGGTCGTCTGCCCCAGGCCCTCGCGGGTCGTCTGGAACACCGCCTCGTAGGTCAGCGTGCCGGAGCGCGAGACGATGCCGACCTTGCCGGGCTTGAAGATGTTGCCCGGCATGATGCCGATCTTGCACGCGCCGGCGGTCATGACCCCCGGGCAGTTGGGGCCGATGAGGCGCGACTTCGAGCCCGACAGCGCGCGCTTGACCTTCACCATGTCGAGCACCGGGATGCCCTCGGTGATGCAGACGATCAGCGCGATCTCGGCGTCGATGGCCTCCAGGATCGCGTCGGCGGCGAAGGGCGGCGGCACGTAGATCGCGCTTGCGTCGGCGCCGGTCGCTTCGCGCGCCTCGCGCACCGTGTCGAACACCGGCAGGCCCAGATGCGTGGTGCCGCCTTTGCCGGGCGAGGTGCCGCCGACCATCTTGGTGCCATAGGCGATCGCCTGCTCGGAATGGAACGTGCCTTGGTTTCCGGTGAAGCCCTGGCAGATCACTTTGGTGTTCTTGTCGACGAGAATGGACATGGCTACCTGCTATTTGAAGACGAGATGGGAGATTTGGTTCTCGGCGTCGAGATAGATCATCGCCGCCGCGCCGAGATCGAACGCGGTGTGCATCCAGATCAGCATCCACAGCTTGCGCGTGACGGCATAGATCGCGGCGCTGACGAAGCCGACGATGGCGGCCTGCTCGACGCCGGGAAGGCCCTGGCCCATGTAGTGCGCCGCGCCGAAGAGGGCCGAGGTCAGAAGCACGATCAGGATCGTGGCGCCCGCGCCGCGGCCGAGCAATTTCTCGAACCGCTCGAACAGCCAGCCGCGAAACACGGTCTCCTCCGCCCAGCCGACGGCGAGCACGACCGTCGCGGCGAACTCCAACGCCGCATCGAGGTCGCCGGCCATGTAGTGGAACGCGGGATTGACGGGCGGCGCGCCGAGCAGCGGCATCACCACCGCTTTCATGACGAGCTTGAACGCGACGCCGAGCACGATGCCGAGCAGCGCGCCGCCGATCCAGCTCTTCGGCCTGGCATAGCCGATGTCGGCCCAAGGCGTCTTCGAAGCCCAGGCCCAGATCAGGATCAGAACCGCGGCGATGACGGGGCCGACGAGCACGCCCGCGACGATCGCGAGCGTGGCGACGATGCCCGCCGGGCCGTAGCCGCGCAGGCTGTCGCGGAAGCTCGTGGGCGCCGTCTCGGTCATGGCGCTTTTGGCGGCTTTACGGCTTGCGTCTCGGCGACGAGGGCGCGCACGGCGGTGCCGGTGAGCTTGGTCAGATCGGCATAGGCCGCGTCGGTGAGCTTGCGGTCGCCGCCGCCATGGCCGGTCAGGTCGTAGCCGTCGCCGGTATAGGTGAGGTCGAACTCGAAGGGCGCGGCCTTGCTTCCCTCCTGCGCGACGAAGACGAGGCTCTTGCCGTCGCTGCAGCTCGCGACCAGCCACTTCGTGCCGCCATAGGTCTCGATCACGGGGCCGGTGGCGCAGCTCTCCGGCGCATTGGCGTCGATGGCGCGCGCGGGCGCGGCGGCGAGCAGCGCGAGAGCGGACAGGAGAGGAAGCGCGCGGTTCATGATGCTACATCTTCCGGATGATGTTTTTGAGCGCCTCGTCCATCTCTTTGCGCATCTGGTTCTGCAGCTCGATCATCAGCGACCATTTCTGCATCGCCTGCTGCAGGCGGATCATCGCATTGGGATCGTCGGGATGCTTTTTGAGCTCCTCGATCTCTTTGGCGAGCAGATATTCCGCACGGTTCGCCGACAGGAAGTACATCGCGTCCTGGGCCTGCGCGAGCTCGAGGCGATGCGTGGCGAAGCAGCTCGTGGACTTGGGACAGGCGCCGCGCACGTCGTCCTTGGCGCCGGAATCCGACGCGTCGCCGATCTCCAGCCGCGCGCCTTCGCCGGCGACGAAGTGGCGTCCGTGCGCGTTCAGGTGCCGCGTCAGCTGCGCCGCGATCTTGTCCGCGTCGTCGGCGAGCGCCGGCGTCGCGAGCGCGAGGAAGGCGAGAGCGAAAGCGGCGTGTTTCATCCCTTCACCGCCTTGACGATCTTCTGCGCCGCATCGGCGAGGTCCGATCCGGAGACGATGGGCAGGCCCGATTGCGCCAATATCTCCTTGCCCTTCTCGACGTTGGTGCCTTCGAGGCGGACGACCAGCGGCACCTTCAGAGAGATCTCGCGCGCCGCGGCGACGATGCCTTCGGCGATGATGTCGCATTTCATGATGCCGCCGAAGATGTTGACCAGGATGCCCTTCACGTTCGGATCGGAGACGATGATCTTGAACGCCGCGGTCACCTTTTCCTTGCTCGCGCCGCCGCCGACATCGAGAAAGTTCGCCGGCTCCTCGCCATAGAGCTTGATGATGTCCATCGTCGCCATCGCCAGCCCGGCGCCGTTGACCATGCAGCCGATCGAGCCGTCGAGCTTGATGTAGGAGAGGTCGTATTTCGACGCCTCGACCTCCATCGGGTCTTCCTCGTCGAGATCGCGCAGGGCCTGAATGTCCTTGTGGCGATAGAGCGCGTTGTCGTCGAAATTGATCTTGGCGTCGAGGCAGACGACCGTGCCGTCCTTGGTCACGACCAGCGGGTTGATCTCGAGCAGGCTCATGTCCTTCGCCAGGAAGGCTTCATAGAGCGACTTGACCAGCGCGCCGCATTGCTTGGCTTGGTCGCCCTTGAGCTTGAGCGCGGTCGCGATCTCGAGGCCCACGTAAGGCGAATAGCCTGCCGCCGGCTCGACCTGGAAGGTCTTGATGCGGTCGGGCGTCTTGTGCGCGACCTCCTCGATGTCCATGCCGCCTTCGGTCGAGGCGATGAACGCGACGCGGCTGGTGGCGCGGTCGACCAGCGCGGAGAGATAGAGCTCGCGGTCGATCGCCGAGCCGTCCTCGATATAGAGGCGGCGCACCACGCGGCCATGCGGGCCCGTCTGGTGCGTGACCAGGGTCATGCCGAGCATGCGCCTGGCTTCCTTCTCGACGTCCGCGATGGACTTGACCACCTTGACGCCGCCGCCCTTGCCGCGGCCGCCGGCATGGATCTGCGCCTTCACGACCCAGACCGGTCCGGGAAGCTCCTTCGCGGCCGCCACGGCCTCCTCGACGGTGAAGGCGGGCTTGCCGCGCGGAACGGGCACGGCAAAGCCGCGCAGGACCTCTTTGGCCTGATATTCGTGGATATTCATGGGAAAAGCTGCCTAAGCGGGGATTTCGGTGCGCCGCACAATAGCAGTCGAACCCCCGCGCGCAAGCGTGGCAAACAGGGCCACGAATGCCGCCGCCATGACCGGCACGCCGAGCGGGATGTGGGTGATCTCGGCGAATCCGCGCGCCAGGATCGGCACCGCCCAGAGCGCGAGCAGCATGACGCGCTCGTAGGGGCGGAAGCCCTCGCGCAGGCCTTCCGCGGCGAGCATCGCGATGGCGGGCGCGAGCGCCATCATGTCGTAGTCGAGCGCATAAGGCGTCGACAGCAGCATGCCGAGACAGAGGCTCGCGCCCTTCACCGCCGTGCTCGCGCGTGAACGCCAGAGCAGGGTCAGAGCCGCTGCGACGCCGAGGCTCGCGAATGCTTGCGCGATATAGGCGAGGGGAACCGAAGCGCCCCACATCCGCGCCCAGGCGAACACCGTCTGGATCTTGTGAAACCCGGTGTTGCCCTGCTCGAGCACGACGGTGCGCGTGAAATGCGTGCCGGCGAGGAAGGCGGGCCACACCGCTTCGCCGAACAACGCCGTCACCGCGAGCGCGAGCGCGGCCACGGTCGCGGCAGCGGCGGCGAAGCTCCGCCAGCGGCCGGTGACCGCGAGCACGAGCGGGATCATTACGCCGAATTGGGGCTTGTAGGCGAGCAGGCCGAAGCACAGTCCCGCGATCGGCGGCCGCTTGTCCAAAAGCGCGAGCGCGGTGGCGATCAATCCGGCGGTGAGGAAGCCGTTATGGCCGTGGGTGAGGTTCACGAACGTCGCGGGGAACGCGAGCGCGACCAGCAGCCAGGTCTTGTCGCTCACGTCGCGCAACAGCAGGCGCAGCGCCAGCAGGTAGAACGCCAAGCTCGCGAGCTGCCAGACGATCAGCGCGGGCAGATAGGGCAGGTGCGCGAGCGGCGCCGCGACCAGAAGGAAGAACGGCGGATAGTGCCAGCCATAGAACTGCGTGTCGTTTCCGAACAGCGCTTTCTCGCGCGCGAAATGCTGCGCCGGATCGAAGGCGCGCTCGGCATGGCCGTCGTTCGCCAGCGTGCCTGCCGCATAGACGTCGGAGAAATCGGTGCCGAGCGGGCGGCCGTCATAATCGTTGACGCCATGCGCGGTCGCGAAGAGATAGGCGATCGCGAGCGCGAAGCCGATCAGGATCGCGATCGTCCAGAGCCGGATGCGCGCGCGATCGAGGAACGCGCCGTCGCGCAGGATGTGAGAAAGGGCCGCCACACCGTGAGGATGCGACGGCCCTGCTTAACGGTTGGCAAAGGGCGGCTCAGTACCCGCCGCTGTCGCCCACGCCGCCGCCCGAAAGCGCGGAATTGTCGATCTGAACGTCGTCGCGCGCCGCCGTCTCGGCGCAGACCCGCGAGCGGTAGGAGAAGAACATGTCGCCCGTGCCGTACTTGCGCAGGTTGGTGCGCTCGGTGCAGTCGGGGACCGCGACCTCGGGCGTGCATTTCAGCATGCCGTCCTTGAAGTGGCGTACCGCTTCGTGCTCGCCGCATTGCAGGATCACGCCCTTGGAATAGAGCCCGGCCATGCCCTGGTCGGATTGCACGACGTCGCCGATGACGATCTTCAGATGCGAGCCGGCGATGCAGCGCGCGATCTCGCCTTCATAGGTCGCATCCAGCCAGGTGTCGCCGGTCATGTGCGAGGCCGGGAACTCGCGGCCGTCGCTCGCGACGCACACCGCGTGGATCGACTTGACGACGGTGGCTTCCTGCATCTCGCAACGGCCCGACGCCGCCGCGACCGCGCCGACCTCGGAATTGTTGCGCACGTTCACGTACTCGTAGCTGCCGCCGCCATAGACGATGACCTGCGCGCCCGCGCTTGCGTTCGCCTGCGCCATCGCCTGCGCGAAGGCCGCGACCTGGACGTTGATCTTGTTGATGACGACGACCTTGTTGACGTTGATGTTCTTGTTGAGGTTCAGGTTCTTGTTGATGTTGATGTTCTTGTTGATGACCAGAACCGAGCCGCCGCCATGCCCGCCATGGCAGCCGCCGCCGTCTCCGCCGCCGCCATAGCCGCCGCGCGCCGAGCCGAAATTCCCCATGGCGCCCGCCGCGCTCGGCACGCTGCCGGTGTAGAAGCCGCCCGCCGCAGCCGGCGAAACGGAAGCTGCGATCAGGGCGCCGGCCCCCAGGGCGGCAACCACGAACCTGAACGAGATCGGCGACATGCTATGGCTCCTTCGCTCCGATCATCCTAAACATGGCTCGACCGGTTCCACGCCGGGAACATGGGCAAGCCTTAATGACCGCGACCACCGCTTCACGTTTCGTGCCATCCGGCGCGCCGGTTTCGGCGAGGCTTCTGCTCCGATTTGATACAGCGGCGTGCGCGAAAACCCAGGCGATCCGTGCATGATCCCGATCTCGGACGACAACCCGGTCGAGCATACGCCGTTCGTCACCTGGCTGATCGTCGCCGGCTGCGTCGCCGCGTTCGTGTGGGAGCTGGGCTTTCCGCAATACGGGCTGGACGGCGCGGTCACCGTGCTGGGCTTCACGCCGGCGGCCTTTTTCGGCTTCGAGCGCGCGCCGTCCTGGATCCTGGGCGTGCCGCCGGCGCTGACCCTGATCACGCACATGTTCCTGCATGGCGGCTTCTGGCACATCGCCGGCAACCTGCTTTATCTCTGGATCTTCGGGAACAACATCGAAGAGGCGATGGGGCATTTCCGCTACACGCTCTTCTATCTGGCGAGCGGCATCGCGGCGGCGCTGACCATGGGACTGATGGACCCGAGCTCGCAGGTGCCGATGGTCGGCGCCTCGGGCGCGATCTCCGGCGTGCTCGGCGCCTATATGCTTCTGTATCCGCGCGCGCGGGTGAGGGTGCTGGTGCCAATCGGCATTATCCCGGTGATCTTCTGGATCCGCGCGGTGTGGGTCGTCGGCATCTGGTTCCTGTTGCAGCTGCTCAGCGCGGCCTATACCGGCGCGTCAGATTCCGGCGTCGCATTCTGGGCGCATGTCGGCGGCTTCATCGCCGGTCTGGCGCTCACGCCCGTCTTCAAATCGGGCGACGTCAAGTATTTCGGGCCCTATTACCGGCGCCTGCCCTGGGGATAGAGGTGTTGGCATAGGATTCGCTCCTCCTCCGGTGGAAGGGCGGCGCAGCGTTCCGATCTGGATCAAAGCGCCGCCCGCGACACACGGGGCGAGCATCCATGAAGCACAAGAACTCCCACCTGCTGGTCGGTTACTGGAGCCGCCTTCGCAAGGGCCGCGACGTGCCGGATCAGACCGATATCGATCCGCGCGCGATCAAGCGCATGCTCTCCCACGTCTTCATCCTCGACGCGCTCAATCCGGGACGGCCGATCTATCGCCTCGCGGGCACGGGCCTGTGCGAGCGCTACGGGATGGAGCTCAAAGGCACCGGCTTCCTCGGCCTCTGGGAAGGCCAGTCGGGGATCGCGCTGACCTCGCTGCTCAAGCAATCGCAGAAGACGCGCCAGCCGGTCTGTCTTTCCTCCATCGGCGCGACCGCCGAATGCGGCATGGTCGAGCTCGAGACGATCCTTTTGCCCATCACCTTCAACGGCGGCGAGCCGCTGCGCTTCTTGGGGCTCACCCAGGTGCTGAGCGACCCCGCGCTGCTGGCCGGTCGTCCGATCGCGTTCCAGCGCCTCGTCGCCTCCACCTTGGTGCGCGAGGACGAGCCGCTGCCGGCGCCCACGGCCTTCGCGCCGCCGCCGCCCGCCGTCCAGGCGATGCGCAACCATCCGCGCGCGCCGCATCTGCGCCTGGTGGTGAGCCAGGAGCGGCCGGCCAATGTCGATGTCAGCTCGGAGGAAGTGCTGCGCCGCATGGCGCTGCTGTTGAACGGCAATCCGTGAGCTACTGCTGCGGCGCGCCTTGCGGGTTCGGCGTCTGGGCTTGGCGGTTGTTGTCCTTGTAGATCGGACTGTCGAGCGGATCGGGGTGCAGCACCGTGCGGTCGAGCTGCATGTCGTGATCCTTACGCTGCAGATAGGGGATCTCGTATTTCTCGATCTTCGCGCGGTAGTCCTCGAACGCCTTGTCGTCCGCGGGCAGGCGCTTGTCGCAGCGGTCGGGCGGGAGCTTCGCCTGCTCCTGGCACCACAGATCGAAATTGATCGTCTTGACGTCGTAGCGTCCCGTTTGCGCGTGCCCCGATGACGACAGGACGGGCAGCGCGACAGCGGCGGCCAGCAGGGCGAGCTTCAAGGATTTCATCCCAACCATAACGCCCAGCATACGTCCGAAGTTGCGGCGAAGATAGCGCTATTCCGCCGCCGCGCGCGTGTCTTCCGCAACCTTCACGTATTCCGGCGGCAACGCTGCGTTGCCCAGAATCATGTCCGACGCTTTCTCGGCGATCATGATCGTGGGCGCGTTGGTGTTGCCCGAGACCAGCGCCGGCATCACCGACGCGTCGACGACGCGAAGCCCTTCCAGACCGTGAACCTTCAATTGCGGATCGACGACGCTTTCGCCGTCCGTTCCCATCTTGGCGCTGCCCACGGGGTGATAGATCGTCTCGGCGGTCTTGCGGATGAAAGCGTCGATCTGGTCGTCCCTGGTCACGTGCGCGCCGGGCATCAGCTCGGGCCCGCGGTAAGGATCGAAGGCTCCTTGCGCGAACACCTCGCGCGACAGCTTCACGCCTTCGCGCAGCGCGCGGCGGTCTTCCTCGGCCTCGAGATAGTTGGGCTGGATCAGCGGCGCCACCAGCGGATCGGCGGATTTGAGCGAGATGTAGCCGCGGCTCTGCGGGCGCAGCTGGCAGACATGCGTCATGAACCCGTGCCGGTCGCCCTTTACCCTGGTGTGGTCGTACATCAGCGCGGTGATGAAATGGAGCTGCAGGTCCGGCGTCTCGATCTCCGGGCGGCTCTTCAGGAACGCGCCCGATTCGAGGCCCTGGCCGGTCGCAAGTCCGGTGCCGAACAGCATGTATTGCAGCCCGGTCTTGAGCGCGTTGAGCGGCTTGGACTGGCTAAAGAGCGTGATCGGCTGCGAGCATTCGTACTGGATCGAGCAGTCGAGATGATCCTGCAGATTCTTGCCCACGCCCTTCATGTCGGCGACCACGGGAATGTCGAAACGTGAGAGGATCTCCGCGTCGCCGACGCCCGAGAGCATCAGCACCTGCGGCGTGTTCACCGCGCCGCCGCACAGCAGCACCTCGCGCGTCGCCAAGGCCTTCACCGATTGCTTGTTCTGCACGTACTCGACGCCGGTGGCGCGCTTGCCCTCGAACAGGATGCGCGCGACCTGGGCGTTGGATTCGATGGTAAGGTTGGGACGCTTCACCGCGTCGTGCAGATACGCCTTCGCCGCGCTCCAGCGCTTGCCCTCGTGGATGGTGAGCTGATAGGGGCCGAAGCCTTCCTGCTGCGCGCCGTTGAAGTCGCGCGTCTCGCGGTGGCCGGCCTCGATGCCGGCGCGCACGAAGCTCTTGAACAGCGGATTGGTCGAGCGCCCGTTGGAGACGCGCAGCGGCCCCGCATGCCCATGGAAATCGTCGCCGCCGTTCTCGTTGGCTTCCGCGCGCTTGAAATAGGGCAGCACGTCGGCGAACGACCAGCCGTCGCAGCCCATCTGGCGCCAGCCGTCATAGTCGCGCGCGTGGCCGCGGATATAGATCATGCCGTTGATCGAGGACGAGCCGCCCCAGCCGCGGCCGCGCGGCCAATAGAGCTTGCGGTTGTTGAGATGCAGCTGGCCTTCGGTCTCGTAGTACCAGTTGTACGGGTTCGGCTTTCCGAGCAGCGCCGGGATGCCCGCCGGCATGTGGATCATCGCCGATTTGTCGCGCCCGCCGGCCTCGATCAAGAGCACCTCGACCTTGGGATCGGCCGAGAGGCGGTTCGCCAGCACGCAGCCCGCGCTGCCGGCGCCGACGACGATGTAGTCGTACGCCTTCATGGCTGGACCGCGGGCTTGTCGGAATTGTCCGTCGCGGGCGCGGCCGGGGCGGGCGCCGGCGCGGGCTTGGCCTCGGCCTCCAGCCGCTTGATCGCCTTGTCGTAGCCGGCGAGGCACTTCTTCGACGCGGCGCGCGTCTGCGCCACGGTCATGTTCAACAGCCAGCAATCGTATTCGGCCTGGGCGCGGGCGCTGTCGGCGGGGAAGCCGTCCTTGCCGCGCTCCAGCGCGCGGATCAGCCGGTCGCGCGCCTTGTGGGTGGGGATGTCGACGCCGGGCTCGGGCTCGACCAGCGAGCCGCGCGCCGCGAGCAACGCTTTCTCCGCGTAAGCATTGGCGAGCGCGCCGACGCCGCTGTCCATCTCGGTCAGCTCGAACGAGCCTTCGGTGTCGAACGCGACGCCGGCGGCGGCGCCGACCTCGCCGAAGGAACGCGCCAGGATGCTGTAATCCTTGAACAGCGCCTTGTTGAAGGCCGAGCCTTCCGGCGTCGTGTCCTTCAGATCGTCGAGCGCCGTGTTGTTGACGCAGCCGAGCAAGCCAAGCCCCAGAACTCCAACCCCCGCCAAACGCCAGATCGCCATTCATGTCTCCGGATTGCCGACAGCCATCCTGCTATAGCGCGGCGGCGGGCGAAGGTTAAGTGCGGCTTAAGGGCGGTGAAATATCGCCCTCCGGTAGGGGTAAACGGTAACCTTGTATTGACCCTCCGGCGCGCACACTGAAGGCGGAAAATGAGGGGTAGACCGGGGTCTGCCGTGCCCGCACGCACATGAAGCCCGCACGCAAATGAAGGATGTCGAGCCCGTGATTGCCAAAGCCAAGGCGGAGCGTCGCCGCTTCCGGCGCGTCCGCGTCGATTTGACGGGGCGCCTGTTCGTTCCCGCGGATTCGCGCGAGTGCCACTGCAAGGTGGTGGACCTGTCGCCCGGCGGCGCCTCGATCGAATGCGATCTCGCGCTCGAGCAGAACACCCAGATCGTGCTCTATGTCGACGGCTTCGGACGCCTCGAAGGCATCGTCGCGCGCGTCGAAGGCGCGGACTACGGCGTGCGCTTCAACTGCACCGCGGCCAAGCGCGAGCGCATCGCCGAGCAGCTCATCCTGTTCATGAACCGCTCGCTCATCGACGAGAGCGAGATGCGCCGCCACGACCGCACGCCGACCAAGGGCATCGCGCGCTTCACCCGCGCCGACGGCCAGTTCGTCGCCTGCGAGGTTCTCGATCTCTCGGTCAGCGGCGTCTCGCTGAAGACGAATGTGCGCCCGCCCATCGGCGAGTTCGTGCTCATCGGCCAGATGGCCGGCCGCGTCGCGCGCCACCACGAGCAGGGCATCGGCATCGAGTTCGTCGGCGGCACGCCGGTGACCGCCGACCGCCTCCAGCCCAAGGCCGAAGGCGGCCACCGCATCCCGCCCAAGGCCGCGAGCGGGCGTTAGACCTCGATCCCCAGCGCCGCGCGCTTCTTCTTCGTGAGCCCGCTTGCCACGAGCGCATGGGCGCGCGTGAGATAAGCCTTGAGCTCTTTCGGGTTCAGCGCGTCGAGCTTTTCGAGCATCACCCATTTGGCGCGCGCCATGTAGGGCGCGGGGATGATGTTCTTCGCTTTGGTCAGGATGTCGAAGCTGTCGTCGCCGGTCTTGAACGACATGGTCTGCGGCTTGGCGCCCTGGTCGCCGAGCACGGCGAACATCTTGTCGCCGACCTTGAACACGTGATGGTCGCCCCATTGCACCGAGCGGGTCGCGCCTTTGAGCGACAGGCAGAATTTCTCGATCTCGGCATACTTCATTTAGGCAGTCCCAAGGTCGCGCGGGCGCGCGCGACATGCTCCGGCGTGACGTGGCGCGACACCAGGCCGAGCGCCATGGCGAGCACCGCGGCGTCGTCGGTGAAGCCGAGCCCCGCGATGAAATCGGGGATCGCGTCGATCGGCGTCACGAAATAGGCGAGCGCCGCGAGCAGCACGCCGCGCACCCGGCCGGGCGTCGCGGGATCGACGGCGCAGAAATAGGCGGCGGCCGCGTCGTCGGCGAAAGGGATGCGGCCGGCCAGCTTGAGCAGCTTCTTCCAGAAGCCCTCCTCGACGGTGCGCGCGTTTTGCGCGATGGTCGCGGGCAGGTGGATGGTGCTCGGTTCGGAGAGGTCCATGACCGGACTATACCGCAAGGACGACGCGATGGGGAACGAATTGAACGAGATGCAGCCGCTGGCCAAGCTCCTGGGCGTCGAGATCGTCGAGGCCACGAAGGCCAAGGTCGTCGGCCGCCTGAAGGTTCGCCCCGAGATCTGCACCACCTTCGATACTCTGCATGGCGGCGCGATCATGGCCTTCGCCGACACCCTGGGCGCGACCGGCGCGTTCCTGAACCTGCCGCCCGGCGCGGGCACGACGACGATGGAGAGCAAGACCAACTTCGTCGGCAGCGCCAAGGTCGGCTCGACGGTGACGGCCGAATCCACGCCGGTCCATATCGGCCGCAGCACCTCGATCTGGACGACGCGCATCACGCGCGAGGACGGCAAGCTCGTCGCGGTCGTGACCCAGACCCAGATGGTGCTGCTGCCGTGAAGCAAGGCTGTGCGGCGCTGGCGCTGTTCGCGCTTCTGGCATCGCCCGCGCGTGCCGCGGACAAGCCGTGGCGCGTCGATCTCGGACACTATTTCGCCGGCGCGGACGCCGAAGCCGCGGACCGCAAGCTGCTCGACGCGAAACTTGTCCAAATGCGGCAGCTTCGCGCCCACCTCGGCGCCTCGCCGGCCGCGTTGCTGTCTGCGCTCAGCTTGCATGAAGCGATCCTCGCGTCCTATGGCCGGCACGACGCCTACCTCGTCTTGCGCTGCCGCAGCGACCGGACGGATGGAAGCTTCTGCGCCGACGACGACGCGCTGGCCGCGGCGGTCGATGCGGAGACGGCCGAGCTCACGAACGCGGCGGCGGCGCTGCCGCCGGGTACGCTCGCGCGGTTCCTCGAACGCGAGCCACGGCTTCGGCCTTACCGGTTCTTTCTCGCCGAGGCACAGCGCAAACGCGTGCATTTGCTGCCGGCCGCCCAGGAGACACTGCTGAGCGGTCTCGTGTCCGATGTCACCGGCTGGCAGGACGATCTTTACGAAGCCGCCCTCGACGATGCCGACATGGGCAGCGTTGCGACGCCGCACGGCACGCTCGACGTCCGCCGGCAGCGCAACCTGATCGCGGTCGATCCCGACCAGGCCGTCCGCCGTGAAGGCTATGAGAAGCGCCTCGCGGGCTTCGTCTCGGTGCGCGGCCGCGCCGCGTTCGCGCTCACGCATCTGGCGCGGGCGGGAAACGACCTGGCGAAGGCCTACGGCTTCGCCAATGCGCCGGACAGGGCCTATTTCGCGATGAGCCTCGATCCTTCGGACGTCCGCGCGACGATCGCGCGCGCCGAGACGCTGGGCGAGCTGCAGAAGCGCTTCGAGCGCCTGCGCGCCGCCGAGGTGGAGCACGCCTTCGCCCTGAAGGAAGCCGGTCCATGGGACATGAGCGTGCCGCTGACGCCGATCGCGAACCTGTCGCCGTCCGACGCCGTGGCGCAACTGCGCAAGGCGCTGTCGCCGCTCGGCGCCTGGTATGGAGACGCGTTCGACGCGCTCGCCGATCCCGCCAATGGCCGCCTCGATCTCGTCCCCGGCGGTGCCTTGCATCGCGGTACGGGAGGGTTCTCGGTCGGCTTTGCCGGCGCACCGAGCGCGCTGTTCCTGGGCGCGTTCGACGGAGCCTACAAGGATATGTCGGTGATGGCGCATGAGGGCGGGCACGCTGTGCATCGCGCCTTGATGGCCGCGCATGGCGTGCGCCCGCTCTATTCGAACGGCCCGCATTTCCTGTTCGAATCCTTCGCCGAATTCAACGAGCTGGTGCTCGCCGATGCGATGAGCGCGGGCGCTTCGGACGCGGCGACGCGCCGCTATTACGACGAGCGCTTTCTCGCGATCAAGGGATTGGACTTCCTGGCGGGCGCCGAAGACGCGGCGCTGGAGCAGGAGGTCTATGACGGCGTGCTGGCGGGCAAGATCGCGTCGGCGGACGACATCGACGCGCTGAACCTGTCGATCGCGCAGCGCTTCTCGATCTGGCCCGCGCGCGTGCCGGCGCTGAAAGCGAGCTGGGAAGGCACGGCGCTGGCATTCGAAGACCCGTTCTACGACGTGAACTATCTCTATGCGAGCATGCTGGCGCTTGAATATTACGAGCTTTATCGGCAGCGCCCGCAATGGTTCCTGCCGCGCTATCGGGCCCTGCTCGAGGGGGGCTTCGACGACACGCCCCGGAACCTGCTCAAGACACATCTCGGGATCGCGCTCGACGGTACCGCGCTTCTCGACGACGCGGCGCGCGTCGTGGACGCACGGCTGAGGCGGCTGGAGATGCCCCTGCCGTAAGGTCCGCTTTGCGTTGAGGGCGCGGCCCGGTCTAAGAGTCCCGCCAGAACGATTTCGGGAGAACGTCATGGAGCTCAATTCCTCGGTTGCCGCGGTCGTCACCGGCGGCGCCTCCGGCCTCGGCGAAGCGACGGCGCGCGCGCTGGCCGCGAAAGGCGTGAAGGTCGCGCTGCTCGACATGAACAAGACCAAAGGCGAGGCGGTCGCGGCCGAGATCGGCGGCGTGTTCTGCGAAGCCAACGTCACCGACGAGGCGAGCACGGTCGCGGCGTTCGAGAAGGCGCGCGCCGCCCACGGCCAGGAGCGCATTCTCGTCAACTGCGCCGGCACCGGCAACGCGATCAAGACCGCGTCGCGCGACAAGAAGACCGGCGAGACCCGCCGCTTCCCGACCGACGCGTTCAACTTCATCATCCAGATCAACCTGGTCGGCACCTTCCGCTGCATCGCGATTTCGGCGCAGGGCATGCTCTCGCTCGATCCGCTGGAGGGCGGCGAGCGCGGCGCAATCGTCAACACGGCTTCGGTCGCGGCGCAGGACGGCCAGATCGGCCAGGCCGCCTATAGCGCGTCGAAGGGCGGCGTGAACGCGCTGACGCTCGTCGTCGCGCGCGATCTGGCGCAGGAAGGCATCCGCTGCAACACCATCATGCCGGGCCTGTTCAACACCCCGCTGCTCGCGGCCGCGCCGGAGCAGGTGAAGCAGGCGCTCGGCGCTCAGGTGCCGTTTCCGCCGCGTCTCGGCAACCCGCCGGAATACGCCTCGCTCGCGCTCGAGATGATCCGCAACCCGTATTTCAACGGCGAATGCGTGCGCCTCGACGGGTCGATACGGATGGCGCCGCGCTAGCGCCGCTGCCACACTGCGAGGATGAGCGAATCGGCCATCCTCGCCTGGCACGACTTCTTCATCACCGTCGCCCAGGTCAGCGCGACGCTGGCGGGCCTGCTGTTCGTCGGGCTCACCATCAGCCTCGGCCAGGTGCTGCAGGGTTACGGCTATCTGAGCCGCGCCTTCATCGCGCTGTTCATGCAGTTCGAGATGCTGCTGCTCGGCCTGTTCGGCTGCGTGCCGGGGCAGCCCGGCTGGATGCTGGGCGCGGAGTTCGTCATTACCGGCGCTTCGATCCTCACCGGCATCTCGGTCTTCGCCTATCACTTTCCGGAGAGCGCGCTCTCGTCGGTTCTCGGCTCGCGCGGGCCGCGCACGGTGCGCGCGGTCCTGGGGTACGGCGGCACCCTGATGCCGGTCGTCGCCGGCATCGGGCTGATGCTCGGCGAGCCGCGCTCGCTCTATCTGCTGATCCCGAGCGAGATCGCCGCGCTCTATCTCTCCATCGGCAACGCCTGGGTGTTCGCGGTCGAGATCCCGCGGCGCGCGCAGTTGCGCGACGGCCTGAAGGACTAGCTGCCGGCCTGAAGCCTATCCAGCGTCCTGGTGTCGAAATCCGACGCGTCGTGACGCTCGAGGAGCTGGCCGCTGGGATCGCCCCAGGCGCGGTTGACCTTGCGGCCGCGCTGGACGGCGGGCCGCGCCGAGAACGCGTCCATCCAGCGGTTGACGTGTCGGTAGCTCGCGCCTTCGAGGAATTCGCCCGCTTCGTAGAGCAGCCCTTTGACGAGCCCGCCATACCACGGCGCGATCGCCATGTCGGCGATGGAGTATTCGTCGCCGGCCATCCACTCGCGCTCGCTGAGATTGCGGTCGAGCACGTCGAGCTGGCGCTTCACCTCCATGGCGAAGCGGTCGATGGCGTATTCGATCTTCGTCGGCGCATAGGCATAGAAGTGGCCGAAGCCGCCGCCCAGATAGGGCGCGCTTCCCATCTGCCAGAACAGCCAGTTGAGCGCCTCGGTGCGCGCGTGATGCTCCTTCGGCAGGAAGGCGCCGAATTTCTCGGCGAGATAAAGCAGGATCGAGCCCGACTCGAAGACGCGCGTGGGCTCCGGCGTCGAGCGGTCGAGAAGCGCCGGGATCTTGGAGTTCGGATTGACCGCGACGAAGCCGCTGCCGAACTGGTCGCCGCCCTGGATGTTGATCAGCCAGGCGTCGTATTCCGCGCCCTTGTGGCCGGCCTCCAGCAGCTCTTCGAGCATCACGGTGACCTTCACGCCGTTGGGCGTGGCGAGCGAATAGAGCTGCAGCGGATGCTTGCCGGTGGGCAATTCCTTGTCGTGCGTCGGTCCGGCGATGGGCCGGTTGATGGCGGCGAAGCGCCCGCCGCTCTCCTTGTTCCAGCTCCACACTTTCGGCGGCAAATATTCGTCGGTCATGGCTCACTCCCAATAGCAGGAGCGCACCATAGCACGCGTCAGCGCGCCGCAAGCTCCCGGATCTGGCTGTTGGCCAATGTGAGCTTGGCGATGGAAAGCTCGCCCGCAGCTTCGAGGGCGGCCAGGAAGTCCTTCACCCGCGCAAGCTTGTCGGCGTGCCGCTTCACCCATTCCCCGGCGGTTGCGGCACCGTCGACGCGCGTGCCGTTCTTCTTGGCCGGATCGAGCAGCGCCAGCGCGTCGCCGGTCAGCGCGCGCTGCGCGGTGAACAGGTCGTCGTTCAGGCGGCGGATCGCGAGCCGGTCCCAATGCTCGAGGCCGACGATGCGCTTCGACAGCCCGCGCAGACGGTCGATGCCCACCTCGGCGCCGATGGCGAAATAGGCGCCGGCCACGAGGTCGACGCTCATCTCCTTGTTGTAGGCGAGCTGCGCGATCTCGGGCGCCGTGCCGAACAGCGGCAGCGCGCCGATCTCGTCGGCGACCGCGTGCGACACGCCCGCGGCTTCGAGCTCTGCGATGCGGTCGAGCGTTTCCTGCCTCTCGAACGGTGAGACCAGGCCCTCGAACGTGCCTTTCAGCTTTTCCATGCCGCCCCGATAGAGCGCGATGGTCGAGGCGAAATCGGCATTGGCCGGCACGTTGGCGATGAACCACAGGCCCAGCCGGCGCAGCAGCTCGGCGATGTCGGCATACATCGAGGTCTGCACCTGAGCGTCGACCTTGCCGTCGAGCGCGTCGACCTCGGCCTTGAGGTTGGAGAGCCCGAACGCGCCCTCGGCCACGACAGAGACGCGCACGATTTCGGCGCCCGACGCGCCGGTCATCTCCTTCATGCGCGCGATGAAGACCGGACCGGCGAGATTGACGATGCGGTTGGCGAGCACGTCGGTGACGATCTCGCGCTTCAGCCGGTGGTTCTTGAGCTCGGCCGCGAATTTCGTGGCTGCAGCGTCGGGGAAATAGCTCGCCAGCTCGTTCGCGAAATGCGGGTCGTCGGGCAGGGCGCTGGCGTTGAGCTCGTCCTTGAGGTCGAGCTTGGCATAAGCGAGCAGCACCGCGAGCTCCGGCCGCGTCAGTCCCTTGTCGTTCGCCGCGCGGGCGCGCAGTTGCGCGTCGTCGGGCAGGAACTCGACCGCACGGTCGAGGCGTCCGCGGCTCTCCAGCTCGCGCATGAAGCGGCCATGGGCGTCGAGGTCTTTGCTTGTGCGCGACTGCGCCACCGACAGGACGAGCGTCTGGTCGTAATTGTCCTTCAGCACATGCGCCGCGACGTCGTCGGTCATCTCGGCGAGCAGTTCGTCGCGCGCTTCGGCCGTCAGCTCGCCGCGGCGCAACAGGCCGCTGAACAGGATCTTGAGATTGACCTCGTGGTCCGACGTGTCGACGCCGGCGGAATTGTCGATGGCGTCGGTGTTGATGCGTCCCCCTTGTCCCTGGGCGCCCGCTTGCGCGTATTCGACGCGGCCGAGCTGGGTGCAGCCGAGATTGGCGCCTTCGCCGATCACCTGGGCGCGCACCGCCGAGCCGTTGACGCGGATCGCGTCGTTGGCGCGGTCGCCGGCTTCGGCGTTGGTCTGCGACGATGCTTTCACATAGGTGCCGATGCCGCCGAACCACAGCAGGTCGACCTTCGCCTTCAGAAGCGCGTTCATCAGCTCGTTCGGCGCCGCGGTGTCGCGGTCGAGGCCCGAAAGCGCCTTCATCTCGGCCGAGAGCGGGATCTCTTTCTGGGTGCGCGGGAACACGCCGCCGCCCTTGGAGATCAGGCTCTTGTCGTAATCCGCCCAGCTCGAGCGCGGCAGGTCGAACATGCGTTGGCGCTCGGCCCAGCTCTTGGCGGGGTCGGGATCGGGATCGATGAAGATGTGGCGGTGGTCGAAGGCCGCGAGCAGCCGCGTGCATTTCGACAGCAGCATGCCGTTGCCGAACACGTCGCCGGACATGTCGCCGACGCCGACGCAGGTGAAGGGCGCGTTCTGGATGTCGCGGCCCATCTCGCGGAAATGGCGCTTGACGGCTTCCCACGCGCCTTTGGCGGTGATGCCCATCTTCTTGTGGTCGTAACCGTGGCTTCCGCCCGAGGCGAACGCGTCGCCGAGCCAGAAGCCGCGCTCTTCCGCGATGCCGTTGGCGATGTCGGAGAAGGTCGCGGTGCCCTTGTCGGCGGCGACGACGAGATAAGGATCGTCGGCGTCGTGGCGCACGCAATCGGGCGGCGGCACGATCGAGCCGTCGTGGTGCAGATTGTCGGTCACGTCGAGCAGCGCGCCGATGAACAGCTTGTAGGCGGCGACGCCCGCGGCCTGCGCCTCGTCGCGCGTCGCGTTGACGGGCATCTGCTTGGGGAAGAAGCCGCCCTTGGCGCCCACGGGCACGATCACGGCGTTCTTGACCTGCTGCGCCTTGACGAGGCCCAGCACCTCGGTGCGGAAATCCTCGCGCCGGTCCGACCAGCGGATGCCGCCGCGCGCGACCTTGCCGAAGCGCAGATGCACGCCTTCGACCTGCGGCGAATAGACGAATATCTCGAACAGCGGCCGCGGCGCGGGCAGCTCCTCGATCTTGTGCGAGTCGAGCTTCATCGCCAGGGTCGGGCGGCCGCTCTGGTAGAAATTGGTGCGCAGCACGCTCGCGATCACGTTGCGCAGGCGCCGCACGATGCGGTCGTCGTCGAGGCTGGGGACGTCGTGCAGCGCCTTGTCGATGCGCGTCTGCACCAGGCGCGCGCGCGCCTCGCGGCGGTCGTCGTCCTGGGGATCGTGCAGGGCGTGGAACAGCTCGACCAGGTGACGCGCGATGTCGGGGTTCCGCGACAGCGCCTGCTCCATATAGTCCTGGCTGAACTGGATGCCGGCCTGGCGCAGGTACTTCGCCGCGGCGCGCAGGATCGTCAGGTCGCGCCAGGCGAGGCCCGCGCCGATGACGAGGCGGTTGAAGCCGTCGCTCTCGGCCTGGCCCGACACCACGGCGCGGAACGCGTCCTCGACCGGCGCCTTGACGTCGTCGAGCGCGAGCGTCGAGCCGTCGGCGCGCTGCATGTGGAAGTCGAGCAGCACGCAATCGTGGGCGCGCCCGCCCTCGTCCTTGAAGGCGATGGTGAAGGAATCCTCCGCGATCACCTTCATGCCGAGATTCTCGAAGATCGGCAGGGTGGTGGAGAGCGGCATCATCTCGCCGAGCAGATAGAGCTTGAGGCGCAGCGCGCTCGGCTCGTCGCTCGGCTTGCGATAGGCGCGCACCGCGAGCGCGAGCCCGTTCTCGCGCGCGGCCAGGCGCTCGAACTCCTCGAGATCGGTGGCGGCCTCCCCGGGCGTGAACAGGCCGGTATAGCCGGGCGAGAACACCGCCTCGCGGGCGTGATAGAGGCGCGCGCCTTCGTCCTCGCCGTGATAGGCGGCGAGCGCTTCGGCGAAGGCGTCGTCCCATGTGCGGATCGCGGCGCGGATGCGCGCCTCGAGCTCGCGCGCGCCCACCTGCGGGCGCTCGTCGCTCTCGCGGCCGACGATGTAGTGCACGCGCGCGAGCACGCTGTCGTCGAGCGTCGGGTTCGCGGCCGACATGCGGCCGTGGAACGCGTCGGCCAGGATGCGGTGGATCTTCTCGCGCGCCTGGGTGTCGTAGCGGTCGCGCGGCACGAAGACGAGGGCGGAGACGAAACGGTCGAAGCGGTCGAAGCGCGGGAACACGCGCACCTTGGGCCGCTCGCCGAGCTTGAGGATTCCGAGCGCGGTGGCGAACAGCTCGTCGTCGGAGATCTGGAACAGCTCGTCGCGCGGGAAGGTGTCGAGGATATGCGCCAGCGCCTTGCCGTCATGGCTGGTCGGCGCCAGCCCCGCGCGCGCCTTCACCTGCTCGACCTTGCGGCGCAGCAGCGGGATGTCGCTCGGCCGCCGGCTATAGGCGCTCGACGTGAACAGGCCGACGAAGCGGCGCTCGCCGGTGAGGTTGCCCTTGTCGTCGAAGGTCTTGACCCCGACATAGTCCATGTGCACGCGGCGATGGACCAGCGAGCGCTCGTTCGACTTGGTGATGATCAGCGGCTCGGGCTGCTCCAGGAACGCGCGGATCTCGGGCGTCAGCGTGGTGCGGTCGGCGCCGCCGCGCAGCACCCGCGTCTCGTTGCCGGTGAGCACGCCGAGGCCGCTTGTCTCTATGGCCGCGAGCTGGCCGTCGCCCGCGCTCGAGAAGCGGTAGTCGCGCGTGCCGAGGAACGTGAAATGGTTGTCGCCGAGCCATTCCAGGAACGCGACGCTTTCGTCGAGATCGGCCTTGGCGATCGACGGCGGATGGTTCTTGAGGCCTTCGATCGAGGCCTTGAGCTGGCCCATCATCTTCGGCCAGTCGCGCACCGCCTCGAACACTTGCGCGAACACGGCGCGCGCGCCCTCGACGATGGATTGCTGCCGCGCCGTGTCGATCACCGGATCGAGCACCGCGACGATGACGCTGGTCGCCTCGCTTCCCTCGCGCAGGATCGGATGGAACATCGCGCGGATGCGCGCGGATTGCGCGTGCAGCTCGGCGGTCAGAGAGTCGAACAGGAACGGCATGTCGTCGTTGATCGCGACGAGCACGCATTCGTTGGCGGGATAGGCCTTGTCCTCGGCGCTGGGATTGAACAGGTCGACGAGGCTGTTGCCCGTCCTGCGCGCGCCCACGCGCCGCTGCACGAGCCTGGCCAGCGCGGCGAGCGCTTCCGGCGCGTAGCGGTTGATGTCCTCCGGCGCGGCATTGCGGTAGAGCGCGTCGTAGAAGGCGTCGTCGCCGCCCATGAGCTTCGCGCCTTTGGCAAGGCGGGCGGAAGCTTCGGTCTCGTCGTCGCTGATCGGGTCCTGGATAGCGAGGTTCATGGCGCTGCGGATTTGAGGGGCGAGGCGGGAACTACTCCCCCTTTTTTACAGCCGCAACACCTAGGCGGAAAGAAATTCCGCTACGTCCGCGGAAGGCCGGGCCCGGCTGCCGGCGAAAACCGTGGCTGCGGCGACCGCGATGCAGGCGATCAGGACCAAAGCCGCGTCGAGGGCGCCGGCGCCCAGGGGCCGAAGCACACACGCAAATGAGGTCATCGCCGCCACCGGCGCAAGAAACAGAAACGCGCATTCCCGCTCGCGCAAGAGAACGGCGACCGCCGCGCCCGCGCCCGCCGCGAACAGCACGACCAGGCCGAGACCCGCGCCGGCCGGAAGGGCGAGGAACGCGCCCGCGCCCCAGGCGAAACCGGCGAAGACCAGGATCGCGCTCAAATCCTTGGCGAAGGAGCTCAGCGCCGCGCGCTCGAAGGGCTGGGCGATGGTACGCCGCCACGCCACCGCGATCGCGGCCGAGCCGGCGAGCAGGAAGAACAGCCAGGCCGCGCTCTCGGCAAGGCCCACCTGCCCGGCGGCGAGCGTCGCCGTGGCGAGGACCGGGAGCGCGACCGCGACATGGATCGAGCGGCCGAGAAGGTTGGCGAGGCGCGCGGTCTCTTCGCCTTCGCGGTGCAGCTCGGCGAGGCGCGCGACCGGATGCCTTGCGTCAGCGTTTTGAATTGCTTCGGAAATCTTCGCCGGATTCGACGCGATCTGCACAGCCGCCATGGCTTCCCCTCCTCGAGGGCCGTTAAGAGATGCATACGCTCGGCCTTCAGCGTTAAGAATGCCTTAATGAGACCCCGGTTCCCGATTCGGCTTTTCCATGACGTCTTTTCCACAGATTCGCGACGCCGTCGTCTTCGACCTGGAGTTCACCGCTTGGGAGGGCTCGATGGCGGCGCGCTGGTCGCGGCCGGGCGAGTTCACCGAGCTCGTCCAGATCGGCGCGGTGAAGATCGACGCTCGGACGTTCGAGGAAAAGGACGCGGTCGATCTGTTGGTCAAGCCTCGGCTCAATCCGGTGCTGTCGGCGTATTTCATCGCGCTCACCGGCATCACGAACGAGGAGATGGCTTCGCGCGGCATCGATTTCGTCGACGCCTACGAGACGTTCCGGCATTTCGCCGGCGGCGCGCCGATCGTCGCTTTCGGCCGCGACGATCTGATCTTCGAGGCCAATCTGAAGCTCTATGGCCTCAGCCTGGAGCCGCTGCCGCCTTACACGAACATCGTGCCGTGGCTGACCCGGAACGGCATCGATCCGAAGGGCAAGAACGCGTGCGACGTCGGTCCGCTCGCCGGCGTGGCCTTCGCGGGGCAGAAGCACAACGCGCTCGACGATGCGCGCTCGGTCGCGAGCGGAATCAAGGCGCTGGTCGCGCGCGGCGCGCGGAACCCGCTCTCATGAGCGAAGCCGACGCTCTGATCGCGCGATTGCGGCTCGCGCCGCATCCCGAAGGCGGCCACTACCGCGAGACCTTCCGCGACGCGCATTCGACGGCAATCCTGTTCCTGCTGCGCGCGGGCGAGGCCTCGCGCCGCCACCGCGTCGACAGGAGCGAGATCTGGCATTTCTATCGCGGCGACGCGCTGGAGCTGATCGTCGGCGACGCAGCGCATGTGCTGAGCGCGGACAATCCGCAGATCGTGGTGCCGGCGCATGTGTGGCAGAGCGCGCGGCCCTTGGGCGCTTACACCTTGGTCGGCTGCACCGTCGCGCCGCCTTTCAGCTTCGACGGCTTCGAGCTGGGTTAATTGGGAATGGCCACCGACAGCAGCTGCCCGAGCGCGCGCGCGATGCCGCGCGACGAGGCGCGTCCGGCATAGCCGCCTTGCGCGTTGAAGGTGATGTTCAAGGTCTTGCCGGTCACGAACATCAACGGCTTGGTGCCCAGCGCCATGCGCACCTGATCGATGCGCTTGACGAAGGCGTCGTGCGCCTTGGGGAAGTTGAGGAAGCGGTCGATGCCGCGCGCCGCGTTCTCCATCGCGTCGAAGCAGATCGCGCGCAATTTGGCGTCGCCCGCGAGCGCGTTCCAGTCGGCGGTGAAGTTCAGATGCACGCGGCGCGAATAGGCGAGGTGCTCGGCCTCGTCCTCGGCGGCGTTCTGCATGTCGGTGAGCGAGATCAGGCCCAGCGACGGCGGCAGGGTGTCGCCGGTGCGCTCGGCGGGGACGCCGCCCGCGGCGGTGTCGGTGTAGAGCGTCATCCCGCCCCAGCCCGCGACGCGGATCACCACCGCGCCGGAATCGTATTTGAGCGCGCGGCCGCCCAGCGGCACGCGGTCGGCATAGAGCACGTAGATCTCGGGATCGCCGGCGAAGCGGATGAGGTATTTGTCGCCATAGGAATCGAGCGTGAAGGTGATGCGGCCCGCGGTGTAGGTGCCGGTCTGGACGTCGCCGACCTGCTCGCGGCTCAAGCGCGTGGACATCTCGCTCTGCGCATGAGCTGCGCCCGCGAGACACGCGCACAAAAGAAGAGCGATCCCTGCCTTGGGCATCGTCACGTTTTCTTTTCGAGCCCCCGCTCGTCCGCCGCGAACGGTCGCGGACATCCCGCATGAAAGATAGACCGGGGAATGGGGCGAATTTAAGGGCGGGTGGTTTACAAGGTTTTGCCTAAATGTCGGTGAAGCTTCCTCCGCGGCCCTTGCCCGAGGCGAAGCGCTGCGCGCCGGCCGAGGTCTCGCCCGAGGCCAAGGTGCGCGCGCCGTGCACGAACTCGTTCGCGAGCGCGCCGGCGAGGTCCCGGCTCCATTGTTCGTATACGGACAGTCTGTCCTCGCGCATGCAGGTCTGCGGCATGCGCGCGATCTCGGACGCCAGCCGCTCCGCTGCGGCGCGGCTCTCGCCTTTCGCCACCACGCGGTTGGCGAGGCCCATCTCGAAGGCCTCGCGGGCGCCCACCGCGCGTCCGGTGAGGATCATGTCGAGCGCGCGCGACTGCCCGATCAGGCGCGGCAGGCGCACCGTTCCGCCGTCGATCAGCGGCACGCCCCAGCGCCTGCAATAGACGCCGAACACCGCGTCCTCTTCCGCCACGCGCAGATCGCACCAGCAGGCGAGCTCGAGCCCGCCCGCAACCGCGAAGCCCGCGACCGCCGCGATCACCGGCTTGGTGAGCATCAGCCGCGTCGGCCCCATCGGCGCCGCGCCGTCGAACTGCGCGCCGGTCGGCTCCTGTAGGCGATTGCCGCGGCTGGTGGCGACGCCTTTCAGATCCGCGCCGGAGCAGAACGTGCCGCCCGCGCCGGTCAGGACCGCGACCTTCGCGCCGTCGTCATGCTCGAAAGCGAGGAACGCGGAGGCGAGCGCGTCGGCGGTCGGACGGTCGACCGCGTTGCGCGCTTCAGGCCGGTCGATGACGACGGTCGTCACGGCATCTTTGCGCTCGACATGCACGCTCATTTTCGTCTCCAAAATGGCTTGGATTCCGCCGGGAACAGGACTAAACCCGCCCTCGATTTCACCATTCGTGAAAGGCACCCCCGTGGCAACCAGTCTCGATACTTTCAAATCCCGCCGCGCCATGACGGTCGGCGGCAAAACCTATACCTATTTCAGCCTCACGGCCGCCGAAAAGAACGGGCTCAAGAGCATCGGAAGGCTTCCCTATTCGCTCAAGATATTGCTCGAGAACCTGTTGCGCCACGAGGACGGCAAGACCGTCACCGCCGACGACATCCGCGCCATCGCGGCCTGGCTCGAGAAGCGCGCGTCCGATCTCGAGATCGCCTTCCGCCCTGCGCGTGTGCTGATGCAGGACCTGACCGGCGTGCCGGCCGTCGTCGACCTGGCCGCGATGCGCGACGCGATGAAGACGCTCGGCGGCGATCCGGAGAAGATCAATCCGCTGGCCGAAGTCGATCTCGTCATCGACCACTCGGTGATGGTCGACGATTTCGGCCACAAGACCTCGTTCAAGAAGAACGTCGAGATCGAGTACGAGCGCAACATGGAGCGCTATCGGTTCCTGCGCTGGGGCCAGCAGGCGTTTGCGAATTTCCGCGTCGTGCCGCCCGGCACCGGCATCTGCCACCAGGTCAATCTCGAATATCTTGCGCAGACCGTGTGGACGCGCAAAGTGAAGGACAAGGCCAAGAAGACCGTCGAGCTGGCCTTTCCCGACACGCTGGTCGGCACCGACAGCCACACCACGATGGTCAACGGTCTCTCGGTGCTCGGCTGGGGCGTCGGCGGCATCGAAGCGGAAGCGGCGATGCTCGGCCAGCCGATCTCGATGCTCATCCCCGAGGTGATCGGCTTCCGCCTGACCGGCAAGCTGCGCGAAGGCGTGACCGCGACCGATCTCGTGCTCACCGTGACGCAGATGCTGCGCAAGAAGGGCGTGGTCGGCAAGTTCGTGGAGTTCTTCGGCCCGGGCCTCGACGAGATGGCGCTCGAGGACCGCGCCACCATCGCCAACATGGCGCCGGAATATGGCGCGACCTGCGGCTTCTTCCCCATCGACGGCGAGACGATCCGCTATCTGAAGGACACCGCGCGCAAGCCCGCGCGCGTGGCGCTGGTCGAGAAATATGCCAAGGCCCAGGGCCTCTACCGCTCGGCCAAGAGCGAGGATCCGGTCTTCACCGACACGCTCGAGCTCGACATGACGACGGTCGAGTCGAGCCTCGCGGGCCCGGCGCGGCCGCAGGACCGCGTGGCGCTCGGCGACGCGGCGAGCAAGTTCGCCGAAGCGCTGCTCGACACCTACAAGAAGGAAGACGACGCCAGCCGCCGCGTGCGCATCAAGGGCACCGAGCAGTCGATCGGCCATGGCGATGTCGTGATCGCCGCGATCACCTCGTGCACCAACACTTCGAACCCGTCGGTGATGATCGGCGCGGGCTTGATCGCGCGCAACGCGGTCGCGCGCGGGCTGAAAGTGAAGCCGTGGGTCAAGACCTCGCTCGCGCCGGGCAGCCAGGTCGTGACGGACTATCTCGCCAAGGCCGGCCTCGACAAGCCGCTCGACAAGCTCGGCTTCCAGCTCGTCGGCTACGGCTGCACCACCTGCATCGGCAATTCGGGTCCGCTGCCCGAGGACGTCGCGGATGCCGTCACCGAAGGCGATCTCGTGACCGCGGCGGTGCTCTCGGGCAACCGCAATTTCGAGGGCCGCGTGCATCCGCAGGTGCGCGCCAACTATCTCGCCTCGCCGATGCTGGTGGTGGCCTATGCGCTCGCCGGCTCGATGAACCTCGATCTCACCAAGGACCCGGTCGGCTATGACGACGAGAACGAGCCGGTCTATCTCAAGGACATCTGGCCGAGCCCGAAGGAGATCTCCGACACCATCCGCAAGGCGGTGAAGCCGAAGAGCTTCAAGGAGCGCTACGGCAACGTGTTCGAGGGCACCGCGAACTGGCGCAAGGTCAAGGTCGTGAAGGGCCAGACCTATCAGTGGGACATCGGCTCGACCTATGTCCGCAACCCGCCTTATTTCGACGGCATGACCGTCCAGCCGAAGCCGGTGGAGGAGATCGTGCAGGCGCGCGTGCTCGCGCTGTTCGGCGACAGCATCACCACCGACCACATCTCGCCGGCCGGCTCGATCAAGGCGACCTCGCCCGCGGGCGTCTATCTGCAGGAGCGCCAGATCCGCCAGCAGGACTTCAACTCCTACGGCGCGCGGCGCGGCAATCACGAAGTCATGATGCGCGGCACCTTCGCCAATATCCGCATCAAGAACGAGATGCTGGGCGGCCAGGAAGGCGGCAACACGATCTACTACTCGGAAGGCCAGCCTTCGGGCGAGACGATGTCGATCTTCGACGCGGCGATGCGCTATCACGAGGACGGCTTCCAGACCGTGGTGATCGGCGGCAAGGAATACGGCACCGGGTCGTCGCGCGATTGGGCGGCGAAGGGTCCGCGTCTGCTGGGCGTGCGCGCGGTGATCGCGGAGAGCTTCGAGCGCATCCACCGCTCGAACCTGATCGGCATGGGCGTGGCGCCGTTCGCCTTCGCGGACGGCAAGACGCGCCGCGACTATCGCCTCACCGGCCGCGAGTCGATCGACATCCCCGGCATGTCCGGCAAGATCGCGCCGCGCATGGAGGTGAAGGCGATCGTCCACTATGCCGACGGCTCGACGACGGCGATGCCGCTGGTGCTGATGATCCTGACCGCGGACGAGGTCGCGTACTACACGAACGGCGGCATTCTGCCTTACGTGCTTCGAAATCTGTTGGCGGCGTGACCCGAGGCGGGGGATGCGGCACGACGTCTTCATCTCCTATTCGTCGAAGCAGTCCGCATCGGCGCTGGCCATCTGTGCCGCGCTCGAGGATGCGGGCGTCAAATGCTGGATCGCCGAGCGCGACATCCTGCCCGGCAGCGATTGGGGCGCGTCCATCATGGACGCGATCCTCAAATCCAAAGCCGTCGTTCTTGCGCTCAACGCCGACGCCAATGCCTCGGTGCAGGTCGGTCGCGAAATCGAGCGCGCGACCACCAAGAACATTCCGGTCATCCCGGTCCGGCTCGACAGGTCAAATCTGACCTCGCGCCTCGAGCTATTCTTGAGCTCGACCCAATGGCTCGATGCCGTCAAACGCCCTTTGAAGCAGCATTTCCC
Source organism: Rhizomicrobium sp. (assembly GCA_035549495.1). Lineage (GTDB taxonomy): Bacteria > Pseudomonadota > Alphaproteobacteria > Micropepsales > Micropepsaceae > Rhizomicrobium. The sequence goes on from DASZQV010000002.1 coordinate 30,610, forward strand.
GAAGATCGTCGAGGTCGTGAGCCTTGCGATCGGCCGCGAGGCCACGCTCTCCGACGATGCCGGCCTGGTGAACCAGAACATCGCGGTGAAATGGCCGGATGCGCATGACAGCCGCGCGATGAGCCTGGGCGAAGTTTCGCATCGCTTCGCCGAAAGCCTGATGAACGAGTTCGGCAAGGAGGACGATGCCAATCGCCGCGCGCGGCTCAACGGGACCGGGATCAGCATCGGTCACGGCGACATCGCGATCGCGATGATCACGCCCTGCAACGACGGTTCGGGCACGCGCTCGACCGTCGGGGCCGCTCTGATTGCGCGAAAGGCGGCCGAGCGGGGACTGCGCGTGAAGCCATGGACGAGCGCGAGCTACGTCCAGAAGCTGGAAGCGATCTGGGGGCCGGCACTCAGCGCGGCGATGAACCATATCGGCTTTCATCCGAACATGGCGTTCCTCGACGCCAGGAAGTCCAGGCCGAACTCGTCGTTTCTGACGACGGCCATGGCGATCGAGAGCGGCGATCTGATCACCGCCGGCGTATTCTCGGGCGACGGCTTCCTCCAGAGCTATATCCCGCCGCAGGTCCGCATCAGCATCGCGGCGTCGCCCATGCTCGTCGTCGGCTTCGCGCTGTGCGGATCGCTCAACCTCGACCTCACCAGGGAACCCGTCGGTTACGATAGGGAGAACGAGCCCGTGTATCTCAACGATATCTGGCCGGCGATCGACGAGATCGAAAGCCAGGCGGGGAAATAAGTCCCAGGCAACCCACGGATCGGGGCTTCGCGCCGTCCCACTCGGGCTGCACGCTCGGGTCCAGCAAGGCCTCGCTCATTCGCCTTGAGCGCGCCTCCGGATGCGGTTGAAGATATCGGGCGGCAGCGGCCCGCCGCCGTAGCGTATGAAGAAGTCGACGGTGAAGCCCGCTTCGACCAGGCCCTCGGGATCCCTGTGCAAAGCCGCCCTGCGGCAAGTGCGCCCCGTCGGTCAAGTGCTTGTGATACGGGCCATTTCGGCCCGTGTCACGGCTTTCACACCGCCATCAAGTTGAAGTGACTGGAGGCTCGGCGCGCCCTTGCCTATGCTCCCCGGCATGACGCTTCGTTTTCGGGCGCGTGCCTTGTTGTGGGCGGCGGCGCTGGCTCTTTGCGCATCTTCGGCTCTCGCCGGTCCGCCCAAGCGGCCGGTGGTGGTCGAGCTGTACACCAGCCAGGGCTGCGCCTCCTGCGTGCCGGCCGACGCGCTGCTCGCCAAGCTCTCCAAGCGCACCGACGTGCTGCCGATGAGCCTGTCGGTCACCTATTGGGACATGCTGGGCTGGAAGGACACGCTGGCGAGCGAAGCCAACACGCGGCGCCAGAAATCCTATGCCTCGGCGATGGGCCACAGCGCGGTCTACACGCCGCAGATGATCGTCGATGGCGCGCTCGACGTCGTCGGCAGCCGCGAAGGATCGGTCCAGGCCGCCATCGACTCGCGCGCGCATGACGGCGACGGCGAAGACGTTCCCATAGCCCTGCACGAGAGCAAGGACGAGCTGCATATCGGCATCGGCGCGTCGTCCGACCGGAACGCGCCGCCGGCGACGGTGTGGATGTTCCATATGCGAGGACAGGCGACGGTCGCGATCGGCGGCGGCGAGAACGACGGCCGCACCATGACCTATCACAACGTGGTCGGGGACCTGCGCGCCGTGGGCCAATGGAAAGGCGATCCGCTCAAGATCGACCTGCCGCGCTCGTCGATGGAGGGCCTGCCGCACGACGCGGTCGCGGTCGTCGTGCAGCGCGGCGGCTATGGACACATCGTCGGCGCGGCCGTGCTCAGCCACCCCGATTTCTATCCGGCGAATTAGAGGCTTTGGATTACGGTCCGGGCGCTTCGCTGGGGGGATCGCGCCGCTTGGTCTGCGACACCGCCGACATCACGCCCAAGCCCACCACGACCAGCGCGCCGACGACGATCCAGGTCTGCGGGATGTGGACCAGATAGGCTCCATAGACGAGTCCCGCGAGCAGGACGAAGAAGCCGATCACGTAAAGCATGAACGCGGACATGGCGCGGCCCATCGGATTGCCAAATCATAACGACGGCGGCGCAAGATCGTTCCGGCCCTCAGACCTTGCGGTCGTAGAGCCATGCCGTCGCCGGCGGCGTGCGCGCATAGCTCGCGCGGGGGCGCTCGCCGATACGCAGCGCCTGCGCGATCACCTGTGCGGCATAGGGCGCCTGGAGCACGGGGCCGTTCCAGCCCGGCACGTCGCCTGTCCCGGAGCGGGACGCTGCGCGGCGCATCGCTTTGCGCGCGCTCCGCTCGCGAAGATCGTCGCGGCGGTCGGTGGAAGTCGAGGTTTCGCGCGGTTTTTCGAGGCGCAGCAGCCGGGCGGGCACACTTCCATGGCCCGAATTCCTTCCCGTCGCGGTTGTCGCCTGCGCGCTCATAACCTGTTCTTAAGGCAAAGCGCGGACCGCTTCGTTTGGTTCCCGCTAAGCGCCTCACAAATTACGAGTTTTTAAATCCCTCCCGCCATGATCGCGCCAAAGGCCGGTAAACCGGCCAAAGGGATGGTGGATGGTGGTGCTTACCCAGTCGCTGCAGAACAGACCTGCGGACAGCGTCGCGTCTCTGCGCGCCGCCGACGACGCCGGACGGCTGAACCTCGCCATCGCCGGCGCGGGCATCGTCGCCTATTCCTGGACCGTCGCCGACGACCTCATCACCTGGGACGGCGCGCGCGAGATCCTGCCCAGCCAATTGGGCGCCGACAGCGTGGGTCGCGGCCGCACCTTCCTGAGCTTCGTGGGGTCCGAGACCCGCGCGCGCTTGACCTCGCTGCTCGAAAGCAAATCGCCCGAGCCGATCAGCTTCGATCTCGACATCGAGCTCGCTTCGGCGCTGGGCACGATGTGGTTCGCGATGCTGGGCACGCGGCTTCCCTCCGCGACCGGCACCACCGAGCGGCTGACCGGCGTGATGCGCGAGGTGACCGAACGCCGCCAGGAAGCGCAGCGCCTGCGCTATCTCGCGACGCGCGACGAGCTGACCGGGCATTTGAACCGCAACTCGCTGCGCGCCGAGCTCGCGCAAGCCATCGACCGCGCCAAGGCCGAAGAGCGCAATTGCGCGTTCCTGGTCGCCTCGATCGACCGCTTGGCGATGATCAACGACACCTACGGCTTCGACGCGGCGGACGAGGTGATCGTCGCCGTCGGCGAGCGCCTCGCGCGCACCTTGCGCTCGACCGACGTGATCGGGCGCACCGCGGGCAACAAGTTCGGCGTCATCCTCGGCAATTGCTCGGAGCGCGAGCTCGGCCTCGTCGCCGACCGTCTGCGCGCTTCGGTGCGCGACCGCGTCGTCGACACCCGCGCGGGCATGGTCTCGGCGACCAGCTCGGTCGGCGCGGTGCTGCTGCCGCAAGGCGCGCAATCGAGCCAGGAAGCGATGCTGCGCGCCGAAGAGACGCTGGAGCGCGCGCGCGTCGCGGGCCGCGACGGCTTCGCGGTCTACGCCAAGTCGCCGCAGCTCGAGACCGGACGGCTGCGCCTGATGGCGATCGCCGACGAGGTGGTGCAGGCGCTCAAGGACGACCGGCTGATCTTCGCCTACCAGCCCATCGTCGACGCCAAGACGCGGCTGACCGCGCATCACGAATGCCTGCTGCGCATGCAGCGCGAGGACGGCAGCATCGCCGCGGCCGGTCAGTTCATCCCGGCGGCCGAGCAGCTCGGCCTGGTGCGCCTGGTCGACCGCCGCGCGCTGGAGATGACGGTCGAGCGGCTGCACACGCAGCCCCAGCTGTCGCTCGGCGTCAACGTCTCGGGCACCACCGCGGGCGACCCGTCGTGGCTGAAGTCGTTCATCGACTACGTCCGCGCCAACGGCTCGGTCGCCAGCCGCATGATCATCGAGCTGACCGAGACCGCGGCGCTGCATCATTTCGAGGAGAACGCGAATTTCGTCAGCCAGCTGCGCGAGCTCGGCTGCCGCGTCGCGATCGACGATTTCGGCGCCGGCTACACCTCGTTCCGGAACCTGCAGATGCTGCGCGTCGACATGGTCAAGATCGACGGCACCTATGTGCAAGGCCTGTGCTCGTCGCCCGACAACCAGATCTTCGTGCGCACGCTGGTCGAGCTCGCCAAGAACTTCAATCTGAAGACCGTCGCCGAATGGGTCGGCACCGAGGAAGAGGCGGCGCTCTTGGAAAGCTTCGGCGTCGACTACTTCCAGGGCTTCCATTTCGGCGAGCCCGAGCTCGAGCCGGCCTAACGAGGCTCGAACAGCTTCGGATCGTTGTCCACGAACCGCACCGTGTGAACGTTGCCCCGGTCCAGCACGACGCCCTTGGGATTCCTGATGTCGAATTTGAACGGGACGGCGATGCCATCGACGGTGCGGTAGTCCTCCGTGTCGACGATGACCGGCTCCCTCGCATGGACGTCGGCGAGCCGCGATATCTTGTGGGTCGCCTGGTCGAACCACAGCTCAAAAGCCCGGTTCGCCTTCGGTGTGACTTCGACGACGTCGTAGGCGTGCGAGCCCGATTTCTCCGCGCGGAGATATTTGAACGATGCGGGGTAGCGCTCGGGGAAGTAATAGCCGTTGAAGCTGACATAGGCCGTGAGGATGGCCTCCTTGAGCGCCGCCGGATCTTTCACGCGCCTGACCGCGCCATCGGGGCCTCTCCGCCACGCCGTTCTCCCGTCGAAGCCGGTGACAGTGGTCGTCCCCCCGCTCCGGCTTTCGACGCGCATGCTGCCCCGCCGGAAATCGAGCCAGGTCCTGTAGGTGATCTTTCCGCCCGCGTGATCGCCTTCTTCATAGGAGCCCGTCAGCTTGTCCCAGGCCGCGCCCCCCATCGCCAGCCTGGACGCCGCGATGACGGCTTGCGCTTTGTCGGCCGCGTGTGCCGTCGATGCGATGAATGTCGCGAATGCGAGCAGGACGAACGTCTTCATCGGGTTCTCTCCTTCCACAGCAGCAAGGCCGGCACACCGAGCGATTGCAGGATCAGCGCGAAGAACTCGCTGGGGACGCCGTCGAGCGTCCAGACGACGGAGAGCTCGATCGCGACGACGAACGTCGCGATCGCCAGCGCCGCGCACCAGCTGAGCGCGAAGGCGCGAAACCGCCGGCGCGCCAGCAGGTATGCTCCGCAGAGATGGACCAACCCCAGAAGCAGGAAGCAGCTCGCGACCATCGGTATGGCGCCACGATAAGCGGCCGCGACCGTCGGATCGTTGCGCCACAAGGTCTCGTAGAACGCGTCCGGTCCGCCGAGCAGCGCTCTCGCGCCGCCCCAGGCGTTGCGTATGTGGAACGCCGCGAACGCCGCGCTCGCCGTCGCCAGCGACCACAAGCCGGCGGCGAAGCGCGTGTCGAAATCCGCAGCGCGTTCCTTGAGACCGGCGATGAAGCAGCCGGCGGCAAAGCGCGCGGCATCCCAATCGCCGTCGATGGTCGCGATCTCCGCCGCCATCGCTTCGCCCCACGCCCCGCGCGAGCCGGGCAATATCGCCGCCGCGAGACCTCCGAGCTTGAACGCGAGACGCCGGATCATGAGCGCACCGGCAAGGCGCCGTTCGGCGTATCAAATTGCGCCGCCACCGCTGCATGCGCCGTGGCCAGGCCGGAGCGGGTGAGGCGATAGGCATGCCGCGCGGGCGCGCCGGGCTTCGCGGGCGGCTGCCATTGCGACTCCAGCAATCCCGCATCCGTCAGCCGCATCAGCAGCGGATAGAGCGTGCCCGATTGCAGGGCGAGCTCTTTAGACAGCTCATAGCCGTAACGCCATTGCATGGGCCGCTGCACCAGGACCTGCAGCACCGCCACGGTCTGTGCCGAGAGCTTCTTTCGCCGGGTCATGGCGAAAGTCTACATATATAGAGTTATTGGTCAAGCCGAAGCGGCGGCAGGTGGGTTCGAGAAGGTTATTTGCGCTGGCTGAGCTCGGCGAGCTGCTTGCGCATCGCCTCGATCTCGCTTTTCAACTCGCTGATGTCTTCCGACGATTTCGAGCGCGTGTCCGCGGCGCCGTTGGCCTTAGGCTCCTCTTCGGCCGGCCGCGCCATGGGAGGCTTGGGCGTGAAGGGCGAGAACATCTGCATCGCGCGCTCGAACATCGCCAGGTTCTGGCGCGTCATCGCTTCGATCACCTGGCTGCCGCCGCCGAAGGCCTCGGCGATGCGGTTGCGCATCGTCTCCTGGTTCTTGGCGAAGCTCTCCATCGACATGTCGAGATAGCCGGGCACGAAGCCCTGCAGGCTGTCGCCATAGAAGCGGATCAGCTGGCGCAGGAACTTGATCGGCAGCAGCGACTGGCCCTTGGCCTCTTCCTCGAAGATGATCTGGGTCAGCACCGAGCGGGTGATGTCCTCGCCGCTGCGCGCGTCGCGCACCTCGAACTCGGTGCCCTCTTTGACCATCTCGCAGAGATGGTCGAGCGTCACGTAGGACGAGGTCTGCGTGTTGTAGAGCCTGCGGTTCGCATATTTCTTGATGACGACCGGATCGGCCTTGGACGCTTCGTCGACCACCACTGAACCCGCTTTTTCGTTCCGCCCCAAGCTTACAAAAGCATCACATTTTCCACCCTGTCCAGTGTTTTTGCGCATTTGCAGCAAAACCGCACACGGGCCACGGGTATTAACCCGTTCTAACTGTTGAACGAATTTGTTTCCGTTTACCGGCGCTCGCATTCGCGGCAATTTCGGCCCGGCCCAGTTATCGAAAGAGGTTCCTATGGAAGACGTGGTCATCGTTTCCGGCGCCCGCACGCCGGTCGGCTCGTTCAACGGCGCGTTCGCCAATGTGCCGGCGCATGAGCTCGGCCGCGTCGCGATCAAGGAAGCGCTCGCCCGCGCCCAGGTCGACGGCAAGGACGTCTCCGAGACGATCCTGGGCCAGATCCTGACCGCGGCGCAGGGCCAGAACCCGGCGCGCCAGGCCTCGATGAACGCCGGGATCCCGTTCGAAACGCCGGCCTGGATCGTCAACCAGCTTTGCGGCTCGGGCCTGCGCGCGGTCGCGCTCGGCTATCAGGCGATCCTGAACGGCGACGCGGCGATCGTCGTCGCGGGCGGGCAGGAGAGCATGAGCCAGGCGCCGCACGCGGCTTATCTGCGCGCCGGGCAGAAGATGGGCAATCTCGAATTCATCGACACGATGCTGAAGGACGGGCTGATCGACGCCTTCCACGGCTATCACATGGGCGTCACCGCCGAGAACGTCGCGCGCGAATGGCAGATCACGCGCGAGATGCAGGACCGCTTCGCTGTGGCGTCGCAGAACAAGGCCGAGGCGGCGCGCAAGGCCGGCCGCTTCAAGGACGAGATCGCGCCCGTCACGATCAAGGGCCGCAAGGGCGACACGGTCGTCGACACCGACGAGTTCATCCGCGACGGCGTGACGCTCGAAGGCATCCAGGGTCTCAAGCCCGCCTTCGACAAGAACGGCACCGTCACCGCGGCGAATGCGTCGGGCATCAATGACGGCGCCGCGGCGCTGGTGCTGATGAGCGCGAAGGAGGCCGACCGCCGCCGCCTGGCGCCGCTCGCGCGCATCGCGTCGTGGGCGAGCGTGGGCGTCGATCCGGCGGTGATGGGCTCGGGCCCGATCCCGGCGTCGAAGAAGGCGCTGGAGCGCGCGGGCTGGAAGGCGGCCGATCTCGATCTCGTCGAGGCCAACGAGGCGTTCGCCGCGCAGGCCTGCGCCGTGAACAAGGACATGGGCTGGGATACGGCCAAGGTCAACGTCAACGGCGGCGCCATCGCCATCGGTCACCCCATCGGCGCCTCGGGCGCGCGCGTGCTCGTCACCCTGCTGCACGAGATGCACAAGCGCGACGCCCGCAAGGGCCTCGCCACGCTCTGCATCGGCGGCGGCATGGGCATTGCGATGTGCGTGGAGCGGTAGCGGAACGCACCAACGAAAGAGTTGCGTGGGGCGCTAGACGCTATTTGAACGTCGCCGCATAGCTCTGGATAGTTTTGCCGCCGTCCTCGACATAGACGCCCATCATGGTGCGGCGATAGATCGTGTTGCCGGTGGTGAGCATGGCGCCGGGATATTCGAACCCGGTCCAGGTCGCGGCGCCGAACGATCCGTCGGCGTTCACGGGCAGCTCGCAGAACACCGCGATGCCGCCGGCCGTCATGGCGGCGAGGTGATAGCCGCCTTCGGCAATCGTGATGCCTTCGAAATGGGTGATCAGGGTCGGGTGGTTGAAGGCGCTGTAGACATGCGGCCGCCCGAACGTGTTCCTGCGCGCGTCGTAGCGCACCACCAGTCCCTTGTTGACGCCCGCGCCCGCCTTGATACCGCCCACGATCACATAGTCGTCGCCGCCGGGATGCTCCTGCCAGATGCCGTAGGCGGTGGTGAGCGGCGCCATCTCGAAGATCGTCCACGCCTCCGTCCTGAGATTGTAGAGACAGGCATTGCCCGAGAACGGCACGCCGTGAAGATCGTAATTGCCGACGACGATGTCGCCCATGGTGCTGTGCAGGATGGTGTTGAACACCGCCTGGCCGTTCACCGTGCCGCCATTGGCGTCCAGCTGCGTCCAGGTGCCTCCGCCCGCGATGGGGCCTTCGTAGAGCAGGCCGCTGTTGCGCTCGCTGCTCTGCGCGTACATGTAGCTGCCGACCGCGCGCACATTGCCCTTGCCGATGCTCGGGTTGAACTGCGGCGTGTCGGGGCCGTAGAACGTCGCGCCTTCGACCGTCTGCCCGTCGAACACCGGCGCGAGGGTGTGCACGCCGCTCGGATCGGTCGGCGCGATCGGGCCTTCATAGAGCATCGCGTTCTGCACGCCGTCGATCACCGAGGTTCCGGTGAGCACGACGTCGGAGCCGGCGGTGCCGCGCACGCCGGTGACGAACTGGTTGGCACCGAGGATCGTGGTCGAGGGAGTCGCCATGGGAGGGCTCGCGGGGGGATTTCGCGGGAAGTCTATCTGATTCTTCTTAAAGTAGTATTACGGAACCGCGCCCGGACCAGCCAGAACAGCATGAAGCCGAGCGGGGCGAGGCCGAGCGCCAGCAGCACCTTCGAGCCGTGCATCCACAGCGGCATGACCTTCTGCTGGCCCAGGAAGAACGAGCCCGCGGCGAAGAAGAACGCGAAGCACATGCGCCACAGATGCCGCGCGATGCGCGCCGTGCCCTCGAGCCCGCCTTTGGCGAGCACGCGAAGATCGAGCGCGGCCAGGAACAGCGAGATCCCGCCGAACACGAAGAAGAACACCGGCGCATAGCCGTCGAAGCCGTGCTTGCCGTGCTGGGCCTTGAGCCCCCAGAACGCGAACAGCGCGCTCAAGGTCAGCGGGATCAGGAACGAGACGCGCTCGAACGCTCCGACGGTGCCGGCGGGCCGCTTCACCGTCAGCCAGGCCGAGAGCACCAGATAGAAGGCGAGCGAGCCGGCGGCGACGTTGGGGACCTGGCCGGGAAGCTGGCCCAGCAGCGACACCGCCAGGTACACCGCGACCGAGGCCATGGTTAGCATCGCGCCGACGAAGACCGTGCCGGCGCGGCGATGCAAGGTCCCGCCTTTGGCGGCCAGAACGGCGGTATAGCCGGTGAGGATGGCCAGGCACCCCGCGGCGATGTGCAGGATGACCCAGGGCATGAACGGATGGACCGGCGGCGGGAAGGGTGTCATGGAGGAAAGATAGGAACGGTCCGCGCGCCAACCATGACTCTGGCACCCAAAAACATGATCCTGGACGCCAATCGCCGCCCTTCTTCGCGTCGTCCGCCCTCCGTCGCCGCCGGCTTCGCGCGCGGGCTGATGCAATTGGCGGCGCAAAAGGGCGCCGATCCGGCACGGCTCGCCGAGCGCGTGGGGCTCGACCCGGCGACGCTCGACGACCAGGACGCCCGTGTGCCGCTCCCGGCCTATGTCGCGCTCATGCATGCCGCGAAGGAAATGACGGGCGATCCCGCGCTGGCGCTGCATTTCGGCGAGGCGTTCGAGATCGACGAGCTCACCATCGTGGGGCTCATCGGCGGCGCCTGCCGGACGATGGCGGAGGCTTTCGCCCAGCTCGCGCGCTACAGCCAGCTGATCATCGACGTGCCGGTCGACGACGCGCAAGGACGCCGCCTGGTCATCGTGCGCGAGGCGGGCCAGGTGTGGATCGTGGACACGCGCAGCGATCCCAACGCCTTTCCCGAGCTCACCGAGTCCTCGTTCGCGCGCATGGCGGCGGCGGTGCATCGCAGGCGCTCGGGCGCCGATACCGTCGCCGCGCTCCATGTCACCCACAAGGCGCCCGCCCATGCCGCGGAGTATGAACGCGTCTTCGAGCTGCCCGTCGTCTTCGAAAGCGCGCGCAACGCGCTGTTGATGAAGGGCGACGGCTTCCTCGACATCGCGTTGCCGAAGCCGTCGCGCTATGCCTTCGCGGTGTTGAGCGCGCGCGCCGAAGCGCTGCTCGGCGAGCTCGACGCTAGCATCACCATGCGCGGCGAGGTCGAAAGCGCGCTTTTGCCGATCCTGCATGCCGGGGACGCGAGCATGGACGCGGTCGCGCGCAAGCTCGCGCTGTCGCGCCAGACCCTGGCGCGAAGGCTGAAGGCCGAAGGCACGACCTTCGAGAAGGTCCTCGACGCGCTGCGCCACCGCCTCGCGCTCGCCTATCTCGGCAACGACAAGGTCTCGGTCCATCAATGCGCCTATCTGACCGGCTTCTCCGATCCGGCGGCGTTCAGCCGCGCTTTCAAGCGCTGGACGGGCGCGACACCCGGGCGCTGGAGGCGCCACAGACCGGAGTCCTCATGATCCATGCGCTCTTCGCGGTGCTCGCCGCCGCCTCGCCCGCTGCCGCGATGCAGCCCGCGACCTATCACTGCGCATTCCTGATGTCGGAGACGTTGACCGGCGATCCGTCGCTGATGGACGGTCCGCTGGGCGACTTCACGCTCGATGGCAAGGGCCGCTACGCCCATCGCGACGGCGCCGGCGCGGTCGCGGTCGACAAGGGCCTCTATCGCTTCACCAGCGGCGGGATGATGGGCGTCGTCGGCCGGATCGAGACCGACGCCGGGGGCCGCGCCTATCTCCATGTCGACAAGTCGATCGGCGACCCGCCCAAAGGCGCGCCGCGCGCTTTCGACACGATCTGCTATCGCAAGTGAGACGTTGGCGTTCGGCGCCGGGCGGTGCATGATCGCGCGACCGAACCGGAGAGCATCATGTCGGACGTCTATGTCGAGGAACCCATGGACGAAGCGCCGCATGTGGGCACCTTGCGCCGCCTGAGGCTGGAGCTCGCCCGCACCACCCATCGCCTCGAGCGCGCGATCCAGGCACAGGCCTCCAATGCCGTCGACGAGACGCGGTTCCTGATGCTCAAGACCCGCAAGCGCATCAACGCGCGGCTCGGCACCGCGGCCGCGATCGCGCTCGGCACCGGGCTGGCGCTCGGGCTCTTGGCGGCGCTCGCCGCACGGTCGCGCCGCTAGCCTCTGCGCGGAGTTTTGTTCTAGCCCGTCTTTGTTTTAGGGTACCTCAAACAACAACCTCTTGGGGAGCGAACATGGCACGAGTTGCGATCGTCACGGGTGGCACGCGCGGCATCGGCGAGGCGATCTCGATGGCGCTGAAGGACGCCGGCTACAAGGTCGCGGCGAACTACGCCGGCAACGACGAGCGCGCCAAGGCGTTCGCGGCGCGCACCGGCATCGCGGTCTACAAGTGGGACGTGGCGAATTTCGAGGAATGCCAGGCGGGCGTGAAGCAGGTCGAGGCCGATCTCGGCCCGGTCGAGGTGATCGTCAACAACGCCGGCATCACCCGCGACGGCACGATGCGCAAGATGCAGCGCAACGGCTGGGACGACGTGCTCGACACCAATCTCGGCGGCTGCTTCAACATGTGCAAGGCGGTGTGGGAAGGCATGCTGAGCCGCAATTTCGGCCGCGTCGTGAACATCGGCTCGATCAACGGCCAGGCGGGCCAGTACGGCCAGGTGAACTATGCCGCCGCCAAGTCGGGCATCCACGGCTTCACCAAGGCCTTGGCGCAGGAAGGCGCGCCCAAGGGCATCACCGTCAACGCGATCGCGCCCGGCTATATCGACACCGACATGGTCGCGGCCGTGCCCGCCGACGTGCTCGACAAGATCAAGGCGCGCATCCCGGTGGGCCGTCTGGGCCAGGCCAGCGAGATCGCGCGCGGCGTGCTGTTCCTCGTCGCCGACGAGGCCGGCTTCGTGACCGGCTCGACCATGTCGATCAATGGCGGCCAGCACATGTACTGAGACGGCGCTCGCCGTCGACGACGTGACGGGCATCCGCGGCGGGCGGATGCTGTTCCGTGGGCTGAGTTTCTCGGTCGCGGCGGGGCAGGCGCTCGCCGTCGAAGGCGCGAACGGCGCGGGCAAGACCTCGCTCTTGCGCATGATCGCGGGCTTCATCGCGCCGGCCGCGGGCACGATCCGCTTCGGCGACATCGAGGACGGCGAGGAGCGGGGCAAGCGCGTCGGCTGGCTCGGCCATCACGACGCGGTCAAGGCACAGATGACGGTGCGAGAAACCTTGGCGTTCTTCGCGCGGCTCCATGGCGGCGGCGAGGTGGGTTCGGCGATGGAGACGGTCGGTCTCGCGCGCCTCGCCGACCTGCCGGGGCAATATCTCTCCGCGGGACAGAGGAAGCGCGTGTCGCTGGCGCGGCTGTTGCTCGTGGCGCGGCCGCTCTGGCTGATGGACGAGCCGCTGGCGTCGCTCGATGCCGCGGGCAAGACAATCGCCGCAAGCCTGATCGCCGCGCACGTCGCAAGCGGCGGCGTCGCGGTCGTCGCCACGCATGAGCCGCTCGGCATCCCTTGCGAAAGGCTCGCGCTGTGAGCGCGCTCCTGCTGCGCGATATCGGCTTGGCGGCGCGCAATTCGTTCGCCAAAGGGCGCGCGCCGCTCGGCGCCGGGTGCGTCCCGTGAGCGCGTTGCTCTTCCGCGATATCGGCTTGGCGGCGCGCGCGGGCGGCAGCGCGATGCTGGCGCTCGCGTTCTTCGCGGCGGTCGCGACCTTGGTGCCGCTCGCCGTCGGCGCGGACCTGAACCTGCTCGCGCGCATCGCGCCGGGCGTGCTCTGGGTCGCGGCGGTGCTCGCGGCGCTGCTCGCGCTCGACCGCCTGTTCCAGGCCGATTTCGAGGACGGCTCGCTCGACGTCATCGCGCTGTCGCCGCTGTCGCTGGAAGCAAGCGCCGCCGCGAAGATCGCAGCCCACTGGCTGACCACCGGCCTGCCGCTGACCGTGATGTCGCCGCTGCTCGGCGTGCTGTTCGGCCTGAAGAGCCTGAGCGCGCTGTTCGTCTCGCTCCTGGTCGGCACGCCCGCGGTCAGCGCCATCGGCGCGGTCGGGGCGGGCCTGACGCTTTCGATCCGCCGCGGCGGGCTGATCCTGCCCTTGATCGTGCTGCCTTTGCTCGCGCCAGCCGTCATCTTCGGCTCGGGCGCCGCGGAGGGCACGGGCGGCGCGCTGCTGCTGCTGGCGGCCTTCTCGTTCGCGTCCTGCGTGCTTTCGCCGTTTGCCACCGCCGCTGCGGTCAGGCTCAATCTCGCGAGTTGATCCCATGCTTCGCTACGCCAACCCGACCCGGTTCATGCAGTTGAGCACGCCGCTCGTGCCTTGGCTCGGCGGCGCCGCGGCGTTGCTGCTTGGGGTGGGGCTGTATCTCGGCTTCAGCGTGCCGCCGGACTACCAGCAGGGCGACACGGTGCGCGTCATGTTCATCCACGTTCCGGCCGCCTGGACCGCGATGATGGGCTATGGACTGATGGCGACGGCCTCGCTGGTGGGATTGGTGTGGCGCCATCCGCTCGCCGACACGGCCGCGAAATCCGCAGCGCCCTTGGGCGCGCTGTTCACCGCGCTCGGCCTCATCACCGGCTCGCTCTGGGGACGGCCGATGTGGGGCACGTGGTGGGTGTGGGACGGGCGGCTGACCTCGTTCCTGCTGCTGCTGTTTCTCTATCTGGGCTACATCGCGCTGTGGAACGCGATCGAGGACGAGACCCGCGCGGCGCGCGCCGCCGCGATCCTGGCGCTGGTCGGCGCGGTCAATCTGCCGGTGATCGAGTTCTCGGTCGATTGGTGGACGACCCTGCACCAGGGCGAGAGCATCCTGCGCAAGGGCGGGCCGCTGATCTCGGCGGTGTATCTCTGGCCGCTCTTCGCGATGGCATTGGGCTATACGTTTTTGTTCTTCGCGCTCTGGCTCATGCGCATCCAGACCGAGATCCTCGAGCGCCGCGCGCGCAGCCTGATGCTGGCGGGTGCGCCATGAGCCCGTATGCCTTCTATGTCTGGACGGCCTATGGCGTATCGTTCGCCGGGATCGCGGCGGCCATCGTGCTGACCGTCGCCGCGCGGCGACGCGCCCGCGTCCGGCTCGACGCGCTGGAGCCGCCGCGATGAGGTGGCTGCTCTATGTCATCCCCGCCGTTTGCTTCGTGGTGCTGGCGGGCGTGCTGTTCGCGGCGCTGCACCGCGCGGACGTCTCGCCGGGCGACGCGCTGCCCTCGGCCCTGATCGGCAAGAGCGCGCCGCGCCTCGAGATCCTGCCGCTGGACGCGGCTGCGCAGGGCTTCGGGCCGCGCGATCTCGCCAGCGGGCATGTGACGGTCGTCAACGTCTTCGCCTCGTGGTGCGCGCCCTGCCATAGCGAGGCGCCGGAGCTCATGCGGCTCGCCGGCCGTCCCGACTTCGCGCTGTACGGCATGGTGCAGAAGGATACGCCGGCCAAGGTGCGCGCGTTTCTCGCCGAGAACGGCAACCCCTTCGCGCGCATCGGCGTCGATGCGGACGGCCGCGCCGGCATCGAATGGGGCGTGTACGGAGTACCCGAGACCTTCGTGGTCGACGGACGCGGCATCGTGCGCGCGCGCATCGTGGGCGAGATCACCGACGACAAGATGGACCGCGAGCTCCTGCCCGCCATCGAGGCCGCGAAGAAACTTTAGAAATTGGCAACCATGTTCTGAGAGCGTGGGCGCCATGCAGCTCAGCGCCGCCAACCTTCTCCTTGCCGCCCAGCAGACGCCCAGGCAGGTCCCGCAGCCGAAGCCGGCCGCGTTCGAGGCCGCGCTGGCGGCGGAGACCAAGGATTTCGCGCCGCTCGACTTCAAACAGACCGCGCCGGCGGCCGCGCCGCCGATGCCCGGCCCGGCGCAGCGCCCCGGCGCGACCCTCGACATTCGGGTTTGAATTCAGCCCTTGCGGCGGCGGCCTGGCTTGGCCCGCGGCTTGGCGCCGCCGTCCAGCGCGTGCTCGTCCGCGGCGGAGGCGATCGTCGCCAGCGCCTTGACGAACTTCGCGCGCTCCGATGCCGGCAGGGACTCGAGCAGCGCGCGCTCCGCACGCTCCGCGGCGAGACGCGCCGAGCGCAACGCCTTGCGGCCGGCGGCGCTGATCGCGACCGCGTTGGCGCGCTGGTCTTCTTCCGTGCGCTCGCGCGAGAGCAGGCCCTTATCGACCATGCGGCGCGCCATCTCGGCGAGCGTCGAGCGGTCGATGCCCGTCATCTCGACGAGCGCGGTCTGGCTGACGCCTTCATTGTGCTCGAGCGCCGCGAGCACGGTGAATTGCTGCGTGGTCAAGTCGCGCGCGCCCGGCTCCTGCGCGTAGAGGTCGCCGTAATATTGCTGGCAGCGCCGGATGAGGTGCGACGGTGCCTGTGCGAGATCGAACCCCCCGTTCGGTCTGCGCTGAACCTTCATGAGACACCCCCGGATTTGTCCAACGACGACCGGCGTTTTAATTCCGCCGCTTACCACATTCCCCGCGAGACGCCGGGTGTTCCCTTGAACGATTACGCCCGCGAGCGCGAGATTAGACGTGCGCGCGCCCCGGAACAACACTTCTCTATCGCGAAGCCGCGCGCGAAAGCAATTCGAACTTTTGTTTCGCAACGCCGCACGGCCGGATTTTTCCGCGCAGGGCCGTAATGTGCCGGACGGAGACACAACGGGAAGACGGGTCCGCAGCGACTGCGGCCATATCTATTGCACCGTCCACGGAACGTCCGCCGACGCTAGTCCTTGATCTCGTTCGGCGCCTCGACTTGGTGGCGCATGATGAAGGGTGCCTGGCTGAGCGCGAACAGCAGGATCAGCGGTATGACACCCCAGACCTTGAAGTCGACCCAGATGTCGGTCGAGAAGTTGCGCCACACAATCTCGTTGACGACCGCCAGTCCGAGAAAGAATATTCCGTAGCGGAACGTCAAAACGCGCCAGGCCGCATCGGGCATCTCGATGCTGATCGACAAAAGATATTTTATGAACAAGCGGTTGAAGTAGAGACCGCCGAGCAATGTCAGCCCGAACAGCACATAGAGCGCGGTCGGCTTCATCTTGATGAAGGTCTCGTCCTTCAGATAGAGCGTCAGCCCGCCAAGGATCAGCACCAGCACCGCCGTCATGATCGGCACCGGCGAGAGCTTGCGCTCGAAATAATAGTCGAGGGCGAGCGCGATCACGACCGCAGCCATGAATACGCCCGTGGCGACGAAGATGCCGGCGAACTTGTACGCCACGAGCAGGACGAAGAGCGGTCCGAGGTCGAGGACGAGCCGGCGATATTGCGGGTTCATGTGGCGCCCGTGAGTGCTTTGGCGAAGTTGTCCGCCGAGAAGGCCTGAAGATCGTCCTCGCCTTCGCCGACGCCGATGAAATGGATGGGAAGGCCGAACTTCGCCGCCAGCGCGACCAGGATGCCGCCTTTCGCGGTGCCGTCGAGCTTGGTCATGATGAGGCCGGTCAAGGGCACGACGGTCTTGAACGCCTCGACCTGCTGGATCGCGTTCTGGCCCGTGGTCGCGTCGAGCACCAGCAGCACAGCGTGCGGCGCGCTCGCGTCGAGCTTGCGGATCACGCGCACGATCTTCTCGAGCTCGGCCATCAGCCCGGCCTTGTTCTGCAGGCGCCCGGCGGTGTCGATCAAGAGCACGTCGGCCTTGGCGGCGCGCGCCTTCGCAAGCGCGTCATAGGCGAGGCCCGCGGCGTCGGCGCCGGCGCTGCCGGCCACGACCTCGGCGCCGATGCGCTGCCCCCAGATCTGCAACTGCTCGATCGCTGCGGCGCGAAACGTGTCGCCGGCCGCGAGCATCACTTCCAGCTTCTGCCGCGCCAGATGCTTGCCCAGCTTGCCGATGGTGGTGGTCTTGCCGGTGCCGTTCACGCCCGCGACCAGGATGACGAAAGGCGATTTGGTCTTGTCGATGGCGAGCGGCTTTTCGACGGGTCGCAATATCTTCCCGATCTCGTCGGCGAGCAGGCGCTTCAGGTCGTAGTCCGAGATCGAGACGTCGTAGCGGTCCTTGGCGATGGCCTGGGTGATGCTGTCGGCCTGGGCAGCGCCGAGATCGGCGCGGATCAGCGCTTCCTCCAGCTCGACGATGGTGGTGGCGTCGAGCTGACGGTTGGCGAAGATGCCCGTGATGCTGTCGCTCAGGCCCCGCGTCGAGCGCGACAGGCCTTCCTTCAGCCGCTCGAACAGGGTCGGCGGGGGCGGGGCTTCGCCGAATGTCCTCATGCGGTCAGGTGCTCTCTTGTCGTGCCGGCGATGCGCATGATGCCCCCGCCGCGCGTATGGACAGGTGCGAAGCAGGGCGTGCGGCCGGTGGTGTCGCTCTCCATCAGCACGTCCTGCTCGGTGCCGACCAGCGATGCGAGCCGCGATGCCAGCGCGTCGGCGCCTTTGGCGCGCAGCCGCGCGGCGCGGTCTTTGACCAGGCGCCGGTCGAGCTGAGGCATGCGCGCGGCCGGCGTGCCGTTGCGTGGCGAGAACGGGAAGACGTGGAGATAGGAAAGCCCCGCATCGTCGACCAGCTTCAGCGAGTTCTCGAACATCGCGTCGGTCTCGGTCGGGAAGCCCGCGATCAGATCGGCGCCGAACGCGACCTCGGGGCGCAGGCGGCGCACCTCGTCGCAGAAACGGATCGTGTCGGCGCGGGCGTGGCGGCGCTTCATGCGCTTCAGGATCATGTCGTCGCCCGATTGCGCCGAGAGATGGAAATGCGGCATCAGCCGCTCTTCCTCGGCGACGGCGCGCATCAGGTCCTTGTCGGCCTCGATGGAGTCGATGGATGAGATGCGCAACCGCTTCACGTCGGGCACCAGCTTCAGGATTTTGCGCACCAATTGGCCGAGCGTGGGTTGGCCGGGCAGGTCGTGACCGTAGGAGGTGAGGTCGACGCCGGTCAGCACGATCTCGGCGAAGCCTTTCTCGGTCAGCCGCCGTGCTTCGTCGATCACGCTGCCGACGCCGACGCTGCGCGAATTCCCGCGGCCGTAAGGGATGATGCAGAAGGTGCAGCGATGGTCGCAGCCGTTCTGCACCTGCAGGAAGGCGCGGGCGCGGCCGGAGATCGCGTCGACCATCTGCGAGGCCGTCTCGCGCACAGACATGATGTCGTTGACGCGCACGCGCTCCACGCCGGAAAGAAAGCTCGCGGCGTCGAGCTTCTCGGCATTGCCGAGCACCGCGTCGACCTCGCCCATGGCCGCGTAGGTATCGGGCTCGGTCTGCGCCGCGCAGCCGGTGACGATGATGCGCGCGTCGGGACGCTCGCGCCGCGCGCGGCGGATCGCCTGGCGCGACTGGCGCACGGCTTCGGCGGTGACCGCGCAAGTGTTGAAAATCACGGCATTGTCGAGGCCGGCCTCGCTGGCGCGCGCCTTCACCGCCTCGGATTCATAGGCGTTCAGGCGGCAGCCGAAAGTGACGACCTCGATCACGCCGCATAGTCCTTGAGATCGACCTCGCCCCTGAAGGCGAGCGTCGCGGGGCCGGTCATCAGCATGCGGCCGTCGCGCAGCTCGATGGTCAGCCGGCCGCCGTCGAGCTCGACCTCGACCTTGTCGTCGATCAGGCCGCGCCGGTGCGCCGCCACCGCGCTCGCGCAGGCGCCGGTGCCGCAGGCGCTGGTGATGCCGACGCCGCGCTCCCACACCTTCATGCGGATATGGCCGCGGTCGCGCACGGTGACGACTTCCACATTGGTGCGGGCGGGGAACATCGCATGGGTTTCGAGCTTCGGCCCCAGCACCGCGACATCGCCCTCGAACAGCACGACATGCGGATTGCCGACATTGACTGCCGCCGCTTCCAGCCCATCGACGACGAAACGATTGGTGTCGGCCTCCTGCGCCAGCGGCACGTCGCGCCAGTCGAAGCGCGGCGCTCCCATGTCGACCGTCACCTCGCCATGGCCGGCATCTTCGCAGGCGAGGAGGCCGCCCGGCGTGTCGATGACGACGCGGTCGCTGTCTTTCTCCTCCATCAACAACCGCGCGACGCAGCGCGTGGCGTTGCCGCAGCTCTCAACCTCGCCGCCGTCGGAATTGTAGATGCGCATCTGCGCGTCGGCGCCGCCGCGGCCCGCGCTAATCACGATCACTTGATCGCAGCCGATCCCGAAGCGCCGGTCGGCGAGGGCCTTCGCGCTCGCGGCATCGAGGGCCAAGCCGTTGCGGCGCGCGTCGAACACGACGAAGTCGTTGCCCAAGCCATGCATTTTCAGGAAGGCCGTCATGGCGTCTATATAGGGGCGATCACGATGCCGCGCGAGGGCTTTCATATCCCGGCTTTTCCGTGGCATTCAGGCGCGTCTCGGAGGGAGTGCACCATGCGTTTTGCGGGTTTTGCGTTCGGTCTGGCGGTCCTGGCATCCACGGCGGCGATTGCGGCCGACGACGACCCCAATCTCTGGCTCTCCGACATCCATGGCGAGAAGGCGCAAGCCTGGGTCAAAGAGCACAACGCCAAGAGCGAGGCGCTGCTCAAGGCCGATCCGCGCTATGCGCAGTATCACGCCGCGATCCTGAAATCGCTCGACACCAAGGACCGCATCCCGCTGGGCAATCTCGACCACGGCAAGCTCTACAATTTCTGGCAGGACGGCGAGCACGTGCGCGGGCTGTGGCGCCGCGCCGCGATGGCGGAGTACCGCAAAGCCGATCCGAAATGGCAGGTGCTGCTCGATGTCGACAAGCTCGACGCGGCCGAGCACAAGGACTGGGTGTTCCAGGGCGCCGAATGCGGCAAGACCGAGGCGCGCTGCCTTGTCCGCCTCTCGCCCGGCGGCGGCGACGCGGCGGAGGTGCGCGAGTTCGATCCGAAGACGCAGCATCTTCTGGCTGACGGCTTCACGCTCGCGGCGTCGAAGGGCTCGGCCGCGTATGTCGACGACGACACGGTGCTGTTCGCGACCGATTTCGGTCCGGGGTCGATGACGGTCTCGTCCTATCCGCGCATCATCAAGCTGTGGCATCGCGGCCAGTCGCTCGCCGACGCCAAGACGGTGTTCGAAGGCAAGAGCGAAGACATCGCGGTGCGCCCGTTCGTGATCCACGGCCCGGGCGGCCTCACCAACGCGCGCGCGACGGTGCTGGTCGAGCACGGCATCAGCTTCTTCGCGCAGGAGTACTATTTCATGCGCGCCGACGGCGGCACGGTGAAGCTGCCGCTGCCCGACGACGCCAATCTGCAAGGCGGCACGCGCGGCAACCTGATCCTCACCCTGCGCAGCGACTGGACGATCGACAAGACGACCTATCCGCGCGGCGCGCTGGTCGCGTTCCCGCTCGGCCAATTCCTGAAGAGCGGGAAGATGCCGCATGTCGCGCTGCTCGCCGCCCCCGATGCGCACGGCACGATCGACAGCGTGTCGACGGGCGAAGGCGCGGTCTATGCCTCGATCTTCCACGACGTGACCGGCGCGATCCACGTCTTCCGTCCCGGCAAAGGCAAATGGAGCGACACGACCTTGGCGCTGCCCAAGGGCGGCTCGACCACCGCGGTCGCCGCCGACGATTGGGGCCCGGGCGCGCTCTTCACCTATGAAAGCTTCCTCACGCCGCCGACGCTCTATGACGACAAGGCAAGAGCGATCAAGTCGCAATCGCCGCTGTTCGACGCCTCGAACATGGTCAGCGAGCAGTTCTGGGTCACGTCGAGCGACGGCGTGAAAGTGCCGTATTTCCTGATCCACAGGAAAGACATTGCCAAAGGGCAGGTGCCGACGATCCTCTATTCCTATGGCGGCTTCGAGCTTGCGCTGACGCCCTGGTACTGGAACGACGGCCACCGCCCGCTCGACGCCGGTCAGGTATGGCTGTCGAAGGGCGGCGCCATCGCGGTCGCCAACATCCGCGGCGGCGGCGAGTTCGGCCCGGCTTGGCACCAGGCGGCGCTGAAAGCGAACCGCCAGAAGGCCTTCGACGATTTCGCGGCCGTCGGCAAAGACCTCGAGACGCGCGGCTTCACGACGCCCGAGCATCTGGGCATCGTCGGCGCCTCGAACGGCGGCGTCCTCACCACGGTGACGATGACGCAGCATCCCGAGCTGCTGCATGCCGTGGTCTGCCAGCGCCCGCTGGTCGATATGCTGCGCTACACCCATTTCGGCGCCGGCGCGTCGTGGGTGGAAGAGTACGGCGATCCCGACAAGCCGGAAGACCGCGCCTATATCGAGAAATATTCCGCGTATCAAAACGTGAAGCCGGACGTGAAATACCCCTCCATCCTCTTCATCACCGAGACGACCGACGACCGCGTGACGCCGATCTGGGCGCGCATGATGGCGGCGAAGATGGAAGCGCAGGGCCATGACGGCGTGCTGTTCGACGAAAGCGCCGAGGGTGGCCACGGGCCCGGCTCGACCAACGCGGCGCAGGCCGACATGTGGGCGCTGTCCTACGTCTATCTCGCGCGGGAGCTGGGATTGTGATCCGACGCGCTCGTAAAGAGGTTGAATGGCCCGGCTCCTCCCTATAGAGTTTAGTTAATGCTGCAGGGGAGAGGGCCATGGGTCTGGCGCGGAAGAAGTTCGAGCTGATTGGCGCCGTCCTGTCGCTGGCGCTGCTCGCCGGCTGCACGATCCAGCTCGCGCCCAGTTACGACGCCGGCATCGTCACCGGCCTCAACGCGGCGAACACGCAGGCGCAGACCATGTTTGCGACCGTCTCCTCCGGCGTGACCAAGGACACCTATTCCGCGCGCGAGGCGCAGTACAACGCGATGATCGGCCAGTTCTCGGCGCTCGACGCGCAGATCGCCGCGCGCCCGATGCCGCAGCCGCCGTCCTGGTTCGCGAACCACGTGCTGCCGTCGTCCGACGTCAATCAGATCCCGCGCCTCAACGCGCCGTCCAAAGCCGCGCTCGACCACATCGTCGTCACGCTCACCATGATGCGCGACACCGATGCCGCCGCGGGCCTTGCCGCGGCGCCGAGCTGCCCGGCCTCGTCTTCGCCGACCTGCGGCTTCAAGCAGGACTACATGCAGAATTTCGACAGCGCGCTGACCTACGAGTCGGCGCTGCAACGCTAGCTAGGAGCGGGCCATGAGCCAGCCGGGTGCCCCCGTCAATCCCACCGCCGTCGCGGCCGTCAGCCTTCAGCAGCTGGTCAGCGACATCAACGCCGCCGTGACCGGCGTGCTGCAGAAGGACGTCACGACCTATACCGGCTACAACCAGCGCCAGGTGCAGGCGATGGCGCAGCAGACCCTGTGGATCACCACGGCCTCCGCGTCGGGCCAGCTGACCCCCGAGCTGCGCGACTTCTTCCTCAAGCAGCTGGAAGATTCCGCGCTGGTCTTCGCCAAGACGCTGGCGGGGCTGGCCATGATCACCATCGAGAAGGTGTGGAACGCCGTCGTCGGCGTGATCTGGAACACCGTCAACACCGCGATCGCCTCGGTGCTCCCCACGCCGCAATTCCCGGCGAACCCCGGGGTGTGAGTCTTATTCGGCGGCGATGCGATGCGCGGGGATGCGCTCGAGCGCGTCCGACAAGGTGTTCTGTGCCTCCCACAGATCGAAGGCCTGCTGCATCCTGAGCCATAGTCCCGGCCCGTTGCCGCAGAACTTGCCGAAGCGCAGCGCCATCTCCGCCGTCACCGCCGAGCGGCCCGAAATGATCGCGTGAAGGGTTTGCCGCGAGACGCCCAGCTGGCGCGCCGCCTCGCTGACGGACAATTTGAGCTCCGCGAGCACGATGTCGCGGAACAGTTCGCCCGGATGGGTCGGGCGGCGCTCGGCTTTGGGTTCAATGATCCTGGACGAGGTCGACCTTGACCGCGTCGCCGTCTTTCCATTCGAAGGTGATCCGCCACGGGCCATTCACATCCACTCGCCATCTCACCGGCTTGGTGCGGCTGTCGGGATGCAGCCTCAGGCCGGGCAACTTCAGATCAACCAGGCTCGCCGCGTGATGCAAGGCATCGAGGATCTGGATGCAACGCTTCGCCAAATCCTGCCTGACGCGACGGCTCCTCCCGGTTTCGAACAGCTCCTTGAGGCCTTTGTCGGCGAAGGACTTGATCATGGCGCGCACCCTTTGCTTGGTGCGAGCTTCCGCACCGGAGAGAGCCTTGTCCCGGCGGGAACGGCGTATGTGTAAAGCGGTTCATTACGCATGTCAAGCACCGCTTCACAGTTTGACTTCACCGCGCCTGCAAGCCTAAAACCCGCCCGCTTCCGGAAAGACCCTAGGCCTTTCCGGTCCCCGGCCCCGTGCCGGGGATCGCCCCCAGGCAGCGCAGGTGCGCCCCCTGGGGCTTTCGTGCTTTTTAAGACGGGTAGGCATGTTCGACAGTCTTCAGTCCAGGCTCGGCGTCACTTTCGACCGGCTTCGCGGGCGCGGCGCGCTCACCGAGGCCGACGTCGAGGAGGGCCTGAAGGACATCCGCACCGCGCTGGTCGAAGCCGACGTCGCGCTGCCCGTCGTCAAGGATTTCATCGACAAGGTCCGCCCGCGCGCGATCGGCGAGAGCGTCATCCGCTCGGTCACGCCGGGCCAGCAGGTCGTCAAGATCGTCCATGACGCGCTCGTCGAGACCTTGGGCAGCGAGAGCGCGGGCCTGAACCTCGGCTCGCCGCCGGCGCCGATCCTGATGGTCGGCCTGCAAGGCTCGGGCAAGACGACGACCTCGGCCAAGCTCGGCCTCATGCTCCAGACCCGCGAGAAGAAGCGCGTCCTGATGGCGTCGCTCGACGTCTCGCGCCCGGCCGCGATGGAGCAGCTGCGCGTGCTCGGCGAGCAGGCGGGCGTGCCCACCCTTCCCATCGTCGCCGGCCAGAGCCCGGTCGAGATCGCCAAGCGCGCGATGGCGAGCGCGAAGGTCGGCGGCTACGACGTGCTGATCCTCGACACCGCCGGCCGCCAGCACATCGACGAGCAGCTGATGACCGAGGTGGCCACGGTCAAGGCACAGGTCTCGCCGCACGAGACGCTGCTGGTCGCCGACAGCCTGACCGGCCAGGACGCGGTCAACATCGCCAAGAACTTCAACGAACGCGTGCCGCTCTCCGGCATCGTGCTGACGCGCGCCGACGGCGATGCGCGCGGGGGCGCCGCGCTCTCGATGCGGGCGGTCACCGGCGCGCCGATCAAGTTCCTGGGCGTGGGCGAGAAGCTCGACGCGCTCGAGGCGTTCCATCCCGAGCGCGTGGCGTCGCGCATCCTCGACATGGGCGACGTCGTCTCGCTCGTCGAGAAGGCGGCCGAGACCCTCGACAAGGAAAAGGCCGAGAAGCTCGCCGCCAAGATGAAGAAGGGGTCGTTCGACATGGACGACCTCGCGCTTCAGCTGAAGCAGATGAAGCAGCTCGGCGGCATGCAGGGCGTGCTCTCGATGCTGCCCGGCGTCGGCAAGGTGAAGGGCCAGCTCGACGCCGCCGGCCTCGACGACAAGATTCTCACGCGCCAGGAAGCGATCATCTCCTCGATGACCAAGCAGGAGCGGCGCGATCCCGACGTGATCAACGGCTCGCGCCGCAAGCGCATCGCCGCCGGCGCCGGCGTCGACGTGAGCGAGGTCAACAAGCTGCTCAAGATGCACCGCCAGATGTCCGACGTGCTCAAGAAGATGGGCAAGGGCGGGCGCGCGATGCAGGGATTGTCCGCGCTGTTCGGCGGCGGCGGCGGGATGCCGCCGATGCCGAGGCGCTAAGTTCTAGCGAAGAAGGAAACATCATGGCTCTCAAGATCAGGCTTGCGCGCGGCGGCACCAAGAAGCGCCCGCATTACTCCATCGTGATCGCGGATTCGCGCTCGCCCCGCGACGGCCGCTTCATCGAGAAGATCGGCTTCTACAACCCGCTGCTGCCGCGCGAGCATGCCGACCGCATCAAGCTCGACCTCGACAAGGCCAAGGCCTGGCTCGACAAGGGCGCGACCGCGTCGGACCGCGTCCACCGCTTCCTCTCGGATGCCGGCGTCGTGAGGGCGCGCGTGCACAACAACCCCGAGAAGGCCAAGCCGAAGAAGAAGGCGCAGGAGCGCGCGGCCGCCGCTGCCAAGGCCGCGGAAGCACCTGCGGCGTAAGGCTTGCGGTGAGGACTGGCTTTGTGCGATCCTCTGTGTGGAGGTTTACACATGGCGA
This sequence comes from Rhizomicrobium sp., assembly GCA_035549495.1. Lineage (GTDB taxonomy): Bacteria > Pseudomonadota > Alphaproteobacteria > Micropepsales > Micropepsaceae > Rhizomicrobium. Next base: position 56,007 of record DASZQV010000002.1, read on the forward strand.
CCAATCTCGCGATCGATCCCAAGCTGATCGAGAAAGCGCTCGAGGTCAGCGGCGAGCGCACGAAGAAGGCGGCCGTGACCAAGGCGCTCGAGGAATTCATCGCGCGCCGCGACCAGCGGCGGCTGCTCGATCTCGTCGGTCAGCTCGATTGGGACCCCGATTACGACTACAAGAAAGAACGTGGTCGTTCGGACAAGAAGCTCGGCTTCGAGTGAGCCTGTTTGCCGACACCAGCGTCTGGTCGCTGACCTTTCGCCGGGACAAGCCGCAGACCGAGCCGGAAGTTCGCGTGCTCATCGATGCGTTCCATGGGCGCGACGCGATCTACGTGACGGGGCTGGTGCTTCAGGAAGTACTGCAGGGGTTCGCGGGGCCGCGATCTCGCGACCAGATCATCGAGCGGTTCGCGAGCCTTCCCGACTTGGTGCCGCAAAACCACGACCACATCGAGGCCGCCGAGCTACGCAACCGCTGCCGCAGAGCCGGCGTGCAGATCGAGACCGTCGACGCGCTGCTCGCCCAGCTTTGCATCCATCACGATCTGACCATGCTCGCCACGGATCGCGACTTCGTCCATATCGGGCAGCATTCCGCGCTCAAGCTGTGGAAGGCGTGATGGTGCAGCACATCCTCCTCGCTGCCGTGACCGGCGCGCACGGGCTCAGAGGTGAAGTGAAGCTCAAGCTCTTCACCGGCGAGCTCGCGCGCTATGCGGTGCTGCATGCGAAGGACGGGCGTGCGTTCACGCTTGCGAAGCTGCGCGGCGACGTCGCGACCTTTGCCGAGGTCCGCGACCGGGGCGCCGCCGAAGCGCTGAAAGGCGTCGAGCTCTTCGTCGCGCGCGATGCGTTGCCGGCGCCGGAAGCGAACGAGTTCTATCACGCCGACCTGATCGGGCTCTCGGCGATGGACGAGGCGGACCGCGTCATCGGCACCGTGACCGCGATCCACAATTACGGCGCGGGCGACGTCATCGAGATCGCGCGCGGACCGTCCGATGGAGGAGGGGGCGACACGGTCATGCTGCCTTTCGCGCGCGACTTCGTTCCCATCGTGGACATCGCGAGCCGGCGCATCGTCGTCGCCGTGCCGGAGGACAAGGAAGAGGGAGATCACGTGGAATGAGCACGCTGACGTTCCGAACCGCCGCCGGGGACGATCTCCACGCCGTGGTCGCGCTCCTCGCCGACGACGAGATCGCGGAGAACCGCGAGAAGCCCGTCGAAGGCGTGTCCGACGAATACGTCGAGGCCTTTGCCGCGATGCAGAGCGAGCACTACAACCGCATGCTCGTCGCCGAGGAGGAGGGACGGATCGTGGGCTGCCTGCAGCTCGTCTTCGTGCCCGGCCTGTCGCGCAAGGGCACCACGCGCGCGATCGTCGAAAGCGTGCGCGTCGCCGCCGACCGCCGCGGCGCCAATGTCGGCACGGCACTGATGAAGGAAGCGATCCGCCTGGCGCGCGAAGCCGGCTGCGGGCTGGTGCAGCTCACCTCCGACAACCGCCGCAGCCGCGCGCATCTCTTCTATCGCCGCCTCGGCTTCGAGCAGAGCCATTACGGCTTCAAGAAAGAGCTGTGAGCTGGCGCGCCACCGTGCTGACCCTGTTCCCGGAGATGTTCCCCGGGCCGCTCGGCGTGTCGCTGCTTGGCAAGGCTGAGCGAAATGGGCTGTGGTCGCTCGAGATCCGCGACATCCGCGAGCACGGCATCGGCAAGCACAGGACCGTCGACGACACGCCCTCGGGCGGCGGGCCGGGCATGGTGATGCGCGCCGATGTCGCCTGCGCCGCCATCGACGCGGTCGAGCGCGGCGGGCGGCCGCTGATCTACCTCTCGCCACGCGGCGCGCCGCTGACCCAGGCGCGGGTGGCGGCGCTCAGCGAAGGGCCGGGCGCGATCCTGCTCTGCGGCCGGTTCGAGGGGCTGGACGAGCGCGCCATCGAGGCTCGCGGCCTGGAGGAGGTCTCCATCGGCGATTTCGTGCTGGCCGGGGGCGAGATCGCCGCCATGGCCCTGATCGAGGCCGGGGTCCGGCTGATCCCGGGGGTGCTGGGCGCGGAAGCCTCGCCGTGGGAGGAGAGCTTCGCCCAAGGCTTGCTCGAATACCCGCAATACACGCGGCCCCAGACCTTCGAGGGGCGTGAGATTCCGGCCGTGCTGGTGGGCGGAAACCATGCCGAGATCGCCCGCTGGCGCCGGGAGAGGGCCGAAAACCTGACCAAGACAAGGCGTCCCGACCTCTGGAGACGCCTCTGGACCGGGGCCAAGCATTAGGCTATATCGCCCGGCTTCTTGTGACATTTCGCGCGACGGAGACTTCCCCCATGAACCTGCTCAAACAGCTCGAAGCCGAGCAGATGAAGGCCGTCCGCGCCAATGCCCATCCCGAATTCCGCCCCGGCGACACGCTGAAGGTCAACGTCAAGGTGGTCGAGCAGACCTATGACGAGAAGGCCAAGCAGATGAAGACCCGCGAGCGCATCCAGGCGTTCGAAGGCGTGTGCATCGGCCGCCAGGGCGAAGGCCTCAACGAGAGCTTCACCGTGCGCAAGATCTCGTATGGCGAGGGCGTGGAGCGCGTGTTCCCGGTCTATTCGCCGCTGGTCGATTCGGTGCAGGTCGTGCGCAAGGGCAAGGTCCGCCGCGCGAAGCTCTATTACCTGCGCGGCCGCCGCGGCAAGTCGGCGCGTATCGCCGAGCGCCAGGACAACACGGCCGAAGGCGCCGAGGCCTAAGCCTCTCAGCTCAGCCTATTTCTTGCGCGGCCCCAGCTTTGCGGCCTTGCGCAGCGTGTCGTCGATGCGCGTCTGCCAGCCCGGTCCGGTCTTGCGGAACCAGGCGAGCACGTCCGGCGACAGGCGCAGATGCACCGATTGCTTCGCCGCCGCGATCTTCGGCCGTCCCGGCTTGGTCAACGTGCCGGTCGCGGGCCGGATGATGAGGTTACCGATGGCGAACTCCGCGCGGTCGAGCTGCTCGTCCGTCCATTCCGGCATCTCGGCATATTCCTCGGCCGTGATCCGGGGCTCTCTAAACGAGGTGTGGTTCGATTTTCGCCTTCTCTCGCTCATTGCATCTCCTCATCGAGATGATGTGCCGCACATTCCCGCGCGGCGTCCATGCCACCATCATCAGCTGCCCGTCCATCAGGCCGTAGGTCTGAAAGCGCGCCTCCCCATAGTCGAAGCGGTCGTCCACCAGCGTCAGGCTGCGCCCGCCGAACAGCTTTTCCGCGTCCGCGAAGTCGAGTCCGCGCTCGCGAAGCGTCTTGTCCCGCTTGGCCGGATCGAAGCTGATCTCCATCTCTTCATGTGGCCACAATAATTCAAGAAACGCAATAATCAAGGGCTTTTTCGATACTCCGTGGAACGGTCGTCGTTTCGCGCGAGTCGCGAAAATGTCGGCGGCGCGCGGGACGGGCTGAAGGAAAACCGCGCCGTTTCGGGCTTATTTCGCCGCCGCGATTAGCAATGCGCGTAAAATGCCGTAAAATCGGGCTTCTTCGTGATTCTCTCCAAGAGGAACCAATGGCAACGAAAGCCACATCGACTTCTTCCGCCGCGAAGCCCAAGACGGTCACGCTCTCCACCAAGCAGCTCGCCAACGAGATGGCCGACAAGCAGAGCCTGACCCACAAGCAGGGCGCCGCGATCATGGACGACCTGGTCGCGCTCATGACCAAGCACCTGAAGAAGGGCAGCCGCATCCGCATCAACGGGCTCGGCATCCTGCAGGTGCGCAAGCGCGCGGCGCGCATGGGCCGCAACCCCGCCACCGGCGAGGCGATCAAGATCAAGGCGAGCAAGAAGGTCTCCTTCCGTCCCGCCAAGGAGCTGAAGGAAGCCGTCTAAGGCCGACTTCGGTCAGGGGGTTCAAAGCCGGGCGGTCTCCGTCCGGCTTTGCCTTTTGGGCGCGGCTGTGGCCCGATGCCGGCGCCGTGAGCCCTTCGGAGGCCTCCTTGTCGACCGCTGCAGACCTCCCCGCGCGCCGCGGCCTGCTCTCGATCCTGGGGGTCGGCTTCGGCATCGCCGTCGGCATCGGCATGATGATCGGCTCGGGCATCCTGCGCTCGCCGAGCCTGATCGCCGCCGCGGTCCCGAGCGCGAATTGGATCATCGCCTTGTGGGTGCTGGGCGCGGTCCACGCGGCGCTGGGCGCGAACGTCTATGCCGAGCTCGCCACGGCGCTCCCCCGGGCGGGCGGCGCCTATGTCTATGCGCATCGCGCGCTGGGCGATATCGGCGGGCTGATCGTCGGCTGGTCGAACTGGCTTTCGGATCTCGCCGGCATCGCAGCCGCCTCGGTGTCGTTCGCGAATTTCCTGGTGCTGCTCTGGCCCGAGACCGCGCCCTACGGCGTCGAGATCGCGGTCGGCGTGCAGGTTCTCATCTTTGCCGTCAACATGGTGGGCCTGCGCGAAGGCCGCCTGGTGCAGGAAGCGACCAGCCTGATCAAGACCGTCATGCTGCTCGTCTTCGTGGCTGCCGCCTGCGTCGCCGCGAGCGAGATGGCGCGGCCGGACGGCGCGATGGCGCCCGTGACGCAGGGCTTCGGCTGGCTCGCCGCCATCGGCGCCTATCAGCTCATCCGCGGCGCCTATGCGGGCTGGGACGCGCCGGTCAATTTCAGCGAGGAGAACGAGACGCCGGGACACAGCATCCCGCGCGCTCTGCTGATCGGGCTCGTCGTCACGGCGGTGCTTTATGTCGGCGTCAACGCGGCGCTGCTCGGCGCCTTGGGCGTCGCCGGCACGGCGCGCTCGGTGCTGCCCTTCACCACCGTGCTGATGCATTTCGGCGGCACGCTGCCGGCGATCCTGTTCGCGATCGGGGCGATGATCACGGTGGCGAGCTGCGCCAACGCCAACGCCATGAGCGCGCCGCGCATCCTCTTCGCCCTGTCGCGCGACAAGCTGCTGCCGGACGCGCTGCAGGCCGTCAACGAAGGCGGCAGCCCCACGACGGCGTTCCTGATGACGGCGGTCGGCTCGATCGCGCTCGCCGCGACCGGCAAGTTCCAACTGGTGTTCGGGCTGATCGGCACCTTGAACTCGCTTGGCGGGATCCTGGTGGGGTTGACGATCTTCGTGCTGCGCGCGCGCGAGCCCGATTTGCCGCGTCCGTTCCGCGCGCTCGGCTATCCCGTGCTGCCGGCGCTGGCGCTCGCGGTCGACGCGGCGCTGCTGATGCTCTTCCTGTCGGCGGACTGGATGGGCGCCTATGCGGCGATAGGGCTGTCGCTCGCCTGCGTTCCTTTCGCGCTGGTCGCGCGTTACGCCAAGAGAGGTGCACCATGATCTTGCGCACATTGGGGCGCACGCTCGTCCTCACGCTCCTCCCCGCGGGCCTGTTCGCCACCGCGGCTTCGGCGCATGTGCAGCTCGTCACCGTGACGATGAGCAATTATTCATTCGCGCCTGCGACGATGGATCTCCTGGCTGGGTCGGACTACCAGCTCCATCTCGTCAACACGACGAACAAGGGCCACGACTTCTCCGCGCCCGAGCTCTTCGCCGACAGCACGGTCGCGCCCGACGACCGCGCCAAGGTGAAGGACGGATCGGTCGAGGTCGATGCCGGCGCGACGGTCGACATCCGCTTCACGCCCGGCAGGAAGGGCACCTACAAGTTCCGCTGCACCCATTTCCTGCACGCGACCTTCGGCATGACCGGCACCGCGACGGTGGAATAGGGGGCGACTTGCCCCATGGCCGCCCCCGCGCTAGGAACCGCCCCGGCTTCTCCCAACGCTAAGGAATTCCCATGCCCCGCAGGAAAATCGCGCTCATCGGCGGCGGACAGATCGGCGGCACGCTCGCCCATCTCGTCGGCCTGAAGGAACTGGGCGACGTCGTGCTGTTCGACATCGTCGAGGGCCTGCCGCAGGGCAAGTCGCTCGACATCGCGCAGGCCGGGCCCGTCGAAGGCTATGACGCGAAGTTCAAGGGCACCAATTCCTACGCCGACATCGAAGGCGCCGACGTCGTGATCGTCACCGCCGGCGTGCCGCGCAAGCCCGGCATGAGCCGCGACGACCTGATCGGCATCAACCTGAAGGTCATGTCTGCGGTCGGCGAGGGCATCAAGGCGCATGCGCCGAACGCCTTCGTGATCTGCATCACCAATCCGCTCGACGCGATGGTGTGGGCGCTGCGCCAGTTCTCGGGGCTCCCGCACGAGAAGGTCGTCGGCATGGCCGGCGTGCTCGACAGCGCGCGCTTCCGCCACTTCCTCGCCGAAGAGATGGGCGTCAGCGTCGAGGACGTCTCGGCCTTCGTGCTCGGCGGCCATGGCGACACCATGGTGCCGATGCCGCGCTTCTCGACGGTGGCGGGCATTCCCATGCCGGAACTCGTCAAAATGGGCTGGATCAAGCAGGATCGCCTCGACGCCATCACCCAGCGCACGCGCGACGGCGGCGCCGAGATCGTCGGCCTGCTCAAGACCGGCTCGGCCTTCTACGCGCCGGCTGCCTCCGCGATCGCGATGGCCGAGAGCTACCTCCGCGACAAGAAGCGCGTCCTCCCCGCCGCCGCCTGCCTCAAGGGCGAATACGGCGTCAGCGACCGCTACATCGGCGTCCCGGTGGTGATCGGCGCCAAGGGCATCGAGCGGATCATCGAGATCGACCTCAACAAGGCCGAGCGGCAGATGTTCGACCATTCGATCGCGGCGGTCGACGGCCTCATCGCCGCCTGCCAGAAAATCGTCCCGACGCTGGCGCGCTAGCCGATGTCCGCAGCGACCGATGCCGGAATCGTCCCCCGCGTAGCGGGGGAGGGGGACCCTGCGAAGCAGGGTGGAGGGGGCGCCTTTCTCTTCCATCCCTCGGCCTGCCCCCTCCACCGCCTTCGGCGGTCCCCCTCCCCCGTCGCTTCGCGACAGGGGAGGAACAGCGGCGGCGTGCGAGAAGGGACGAGGGCTGCGTCATGAACATCCACGAATACCAGGCAAAGGCGGTCCTCAAGGAATTCGGCGCGCCGGTCGCCCGCGGCATCGCGGCGTTCACGCCGGACGAGGCCGAGAAGGCGGCGCGCGAGATCGCG
>DASZQV010000003.1:0-14776 GCA_035549495.1 Rhizomicrobium sp.
GGCCATGGGCTCTATCTCTACGCCGCCGCCGAGACGCTCGGCAGCTCGCGCGAGGAGCTCGTCGACGCCATGCTCGCGGGCAAGGCGAAATACTCCTCGATCTTCAACTACCCGACCCTGACCTGGGCGGATATCGGCGCCATCGGCTGGCTGGTCGACGGGGCGGCGATCATGAACCAGGTGCCGCTGCAGCGCACATCCTATGGCCCGTATGCGCGCGCGATGGTGCGCATCTGCAAGGAAGAGAGCTTCCACCAGCGCCAGGGCTTCGAGATCATGATGGCGATGGCGAGCGGCTCGCCCGCGCAGAAGCGCATGGCGCAGGACGCGCTGAACCGCTGGTGGTGGCCGTCCTTGATGATGTTCGGTCCCCCCGACGACAACTCGCCCAACTCGGCGCAGTCGATGCGTTGGCGCATCAAGCGCGAGTCGAACGACGAGATCCGGCAGCGCTTCGTCGACGCGACGGTGCCGCAGGCCGACGCGCTGGGCCTCGCGGTCCCCGATCCCGATCTGAAATGGAACGAGTCGAAAGGCGGCTACGATTTCGGCGCGCTCGACTGGGAAGAATTCTATGCCGTGGTGCGCGGCGAGGGCGCCGTCGCCAAGGAGCGCATGCAGGCGCGCGTGAAGGCCTGGGAAGACGGTGCCTGGGTGCGCGAAGCGGCGCTGGCGCATGCTTCGAAGCGCGGGCAGAGGATGGCGGCGGAATGAGCAAGGCCCCAAGCAGCAGGGAATGGCCGCTCTGGGAAGTGTTCGTGCGCGCCAAGAACGGGCTCGCGCACAAGCATGCGGGCAGCGTGCACGCCGCCGATGCGCGCATGGCGCTGGAAGCGGCGCGCGACACCTATACGCGGCGCATGGAAGGCGTGAGCCTGTGGGTGGTGCCCTCGGCGTCGATCGTCGCGTCCGATCCGGGCGAGGGCGACGCGCTGTTCGCGCCGGCCGCCGACAAGGTCTATCGCCATCCGACCTTCTACGAGATTCCCGAGAACGTGAAGAACATCTGATGCGCGAACGGGCTTTGAGATTGGGCGACGACAGCCTCATCCTCGGGCAGCGCCTGTCCGAATGGTGCGGCCACGCGCCGATGCTCGAGGTCGATCTCGCGCTCTCCAACATCGCGCTCGATCTCGTCGGCCAGGCGACTTTGTTCCTCGGTCTCGCCGGCAATGCCGACGAGCTGGCGTTCCACCGCGACGTGCTCGACTTCAAGAACTGTCTTTTGGTCGAGCAGCCGAACGGCGATTTCGCGCAGACCGTCGCGCGGCAATTCCTGTTCTCCAACTGGCAGGAGCTGATGCTGCGCGAGCTTTGCGACAGCAAGGAGTTCGGCGCCATCGCCGCCAAATCGGTGAAAGAGGTCGCCTATCACGCGCGCTATGCCAGCGAGTGGGTCGTGCGGCTCGGCGACGGCACCGAAGAGAGCCGCGCGCGCATGGTCGCGGGCCTCGACTGGATGTGGCGCTTCGTCGACGAGCTGTTCGACGACGAGACGGCGGGGCTGCGCGGCGAATGGGATGCGCGCATCGACGCGGCGCTGATGGAGGCCGGTCTCGACCGCCCCAAGGCGCGGCGCGGCATCAAGGGCGGCCGCGACGGGCATCATTCCGAGCATCTGGGGCATCTGCTCTCCGAGATGCAGTTCCTGCCGCGCGCCTATCCGGGAGCGGTGTGGTGAGCGTGCTCGACATCCTGCGCGGCGTGCCGGACCCCGAGATCCCCGTGGTGTCGGTGGTCGATCTCGGCATCGTCCGCGACGTGCGCGACGACGCGGTTGTGATCACGCCGACCTATACCGGCTGTCCCGCGACCTTGGCGATCGAGAAGAGCATCCGCGAAGCGCTCGATGCGTCGGGCCATGCGGACATGCGCATCGAGACGGTGCTGTCGCCGCCCTGGAGCACCGATTGGATCAGCGAGGAGGGCCGCGAGAAGCTGCGCGCCTACGGCATCGCGCCGCCCTCGCGCCACCAGGCACGGTGCCCGCATTGCGGCTCCGCGCATACCGAAGAGGTCAGCCGCTTCGGCTCGACGCCGTGCAAGGCGCTCCATCGTTGTCTCGATTGCGCCGAACCGTTCGACCGTTTCAAATGCCATTGAGCAAACGATGTCGTTGAATAAAGGTTTCCATAACCTGCGCATCGCCGAAGTGCGCCGCGAGACGCCGGATGCGGTGTCCATCCGCCTCGACGTGCCCGAGGCGCTGCGCGAGGCGTTCCGCTTCAAGGCCGGCCAGCACCTCACCTTGCGCGCCGACATCGACGGTGCCGACGTCCGCCGCACCTACTCGCTCTGCACCGCGCCGGGCGAGGACGAAGTGCGCATCGCGATCAAGCAGATGCCGGGCGGCGTGTTCTCGGGCTGGGCCAACAGCGCGCTCGCGGCCGGCCACGCCATCGACGTGCTGCCGCCCATGGGACGCTTCCTGCCGCCGGACACCGGCACCCATTTCGTCGGTATCGCGGGCGGCTCGGGCATCACTCCGGTGCTGTCGATCCTGAAGCACGTCTTGCGCGAGCGCGCCGGCAGCCGCTTCACGCTGATCTTCGGCAACCGCAACTCGCCCTCGATCATGTTCCTGGAGGAGCTGGCGGGCCTGAAGGACCGCTACCTCGACCGCCTCGAGATCTATCACGTGCTCGAGGACGAGGCGGAAGAGATCGAGCTCTTCAACGGCCGCCTCGACCGCGCCAAATGCGACGAGATATTCGCCCATCTCGTGAACCCCGACGACGTCGACGCCTTCTTCGTCTGCGGCCCGGGCCCGATGATGGACACGGTCGAGGAAGCTTTGCGCGAGCGCGGCGTGGCGCCGTCGCGCATCCTGGTCGAGCGCTTCACCACGTCCGCGCCCTCCTCCGAACAGCTGCGCCGCAACGAAGCGATGCAGACCAGGGCGGCAGGCGTCGCGATGCAGGTGGTGCTCGACGGGCGGCGCTCGAAGCTCAGCTTCAATCCTGCGAGCCACAACATCCTGGAGAGCGTGCAGGCCGCGGGCCTCAACGCGCCTTATGCATGCCGCGGCGGCGTGTGCACAACCTGCCGCGCCAAGGTGCTCAAGGGCGAGGTCACGATGCTGAAGAATTACGGCCTCACCGACGACGAGGTCGCCGAGGGCTATGTGCTGACCTGCCAGGCGATCCCGGCGGGCGACGGCGAGATCGTGCTCAGCTACGACGAATAGCGGAACCAAGTTGGCGGAACCAAGTCGGCGGAACCAAGGGGGGCGGACGACGTTTACCGTTCGACCACCCGACCGAGGAGCCGCACATGAAGACCAGACTCGCCTTTTCCGTCGCCGCGCTCGCTTTGCTGAGCGCGCCCGCGCTCGCCGCGCCGCCGGACCAGCCCGGTCACCAGAGCCCGGCGCCGGGCACAACAAATGACACCGTCAGCGCGGTGAAGGATACCGCCGGCCATGTCGTGGGCCAGGTCAGCGCCAGCATGACGACGTCGCTGCAGGGCTTCGTCAACGCCGCCGCCGTCAGCGACATGTACGAGGTCGAGGCCGGCAAGATCGCGCTGCAGCGCTCGAGCGACGCCGGCGTCAAGGCCTTCGCGCAGAAGATGGTCGACGCGCATACGACGACGACCAACGAGCTCAAGGCGATTTTGACAAAGATCCACGCGACGGTCACCACCCCGGCCACGCTCGACGACCGCCACCAGGGCATGATCGACGAGCTGCGCGGTGCCAAGGATGCCGATTTCGACGGCCGCTATATCGCCCAGCAGGTCGACGCGCACAACGAAGCGCTGGCCCTGATGCAGGGCTACGCCAAGGACGGCGACACCAAGGAGGTCAAGACCTTCGCCAACAAGACGTCCAAGGTCGTGCAGATGCATCTGAACATGGCGAACAAGCTCAAGAGCGCGCATAATAGCTGACGCGAACGCCCGGAAGGCAGGCGATGGCGACGAAGAAGCTTGCCGCTTACCGGGCGAAGCGCGATTTCAAGAAGACGGCGGAGCCGAGCGGCGCGCGGAAGGTCGCGGCGTCGAAGCGGCTCCGCTTCGTCATCCAGAAGCACGACGCGACGCGGCTTCATTACGATTTCCGCCTCGAGCTCGACGGCGTGTTCAAGTCGTGGGCTGTCACGCGCGGACCGTCGCTCGATCCCGCCGACAAGCGCCTCGCCGTCGAGGTCGAGGATCATCCGCTCGACTACGGCGATTTCGAGGGCACGATCCCCAAAGGCCAGTATGGCGGCGGCACGGTGATGCTGTGGGATCGCGGCTATTGGGAGCCCGAGGGCGATCCGCAGGCGATGCTGAAGAAGGGCGACCTGAAGTTCGCGCTCGACGGCGAGAAGCTGAAGGGCGGCTGGGTGCTGGTGCGCATGCGCAGCGACAAGTTCGGAGGCGGCAAGCGCAACAACTGGCTCTTGATCAAGCATCACGACGGCGCCGAGAAAGAGGGTGACGCCGACGCGCTGCTCGACAAGAAGGACCACTCGGTCGCGTCGGGCCGCTCGATGGACCAGATCGAGGAAGGCAAGGGCAGGAAGCCCAAGCCGTTCATGCAGAAGGCGCGGACCTTCAAAGCCGACGCGGTGTGGCAGTCGAAGAAGAAAGAGAAATCGGCGAGCCTGCGCTCGTCCGCGCCGCGCGCGAAATCGGTCAAGGCGATGCCCGATTTCGTCGAGCCCGAGCTGTGCGTATCGCTGGAGCGGCCGCCCGCCGGCAGCGGATGGGCGCACGAGATCAAGTTCGACGGCTATCGCATGCAGCTGCGCGTCGAGAACGGGCGCGCGAAGCTGCTCACGCGCAAGGGGCTCGACTGGACGGCCAAGTTCGCCGCCATCGCGAAGGCGGGCGCGAAGCTTCCCGATTGTATCGTCGACGGCGAGGTCGTGGCGCTCGACCGCAAGGGCGCGCCGGACTTCGCCGCGCTTCAAGCGGCGCTCTCCGACGGCAAGACCGATCAGCTGGTGTTTTTCGCTTTCGACCTGCTGTACGCGGAGGGCGAGGATCTGCGCGCCCTGCCGCTCACCGAACGCAAGCAGCGGCTCGAAGCCTTGCTCGACGAGAAGCAGTCGCTCATCCGCTTCGTCGAGCATTTCGAGACCGCGGGCGATGCCGTGCTGCAATCGGCCTGCCGCATGGACCTGGAAGGCATCATCTCCAAGAAGCTGAGCGCGCCGTACAAATCGGGGCGCAACGGCGACTGGACGAAATCCAAATGCCGCGCCGGGCACGAGGTCGTGATCGGCGGCTGGAGCGAGACCGGCGGACGCTTCCGCTCGCTGCTCGTCGGCGTGCATCGGGGCAAGCATCTCATCTATGTCGGCAAGGTCGGCACCGGCTACGGCCGGGACGTCGTCAAGCGCCTGTGGCCGCGCCTGAAGGAGAACGAAGCGAAAGACAGCCCGTTCGGCGGCCGGAACGCGCCGCGCAAGGGCCGCGAAGATCATTGGGTGAAGCCCGTGCTCGTCGCCGAGATCGAGTTCGCGGGCTGGACGGGCGACGGAAACGTCCGCCAAGCCGCCTTCAAGGGCTTGCGCGCCGACAAGCCTGCCGATGAAGTGGAGGTCGAGACGCCCGCCAAAGCGAGCCAGACCGACTTGGCCGAACCGAAGCCGAAAGCGAAAAAGAAGGCCGCCGTGAAGAAGGGCGACACCGTCGTGATGGGCGTGCCGATCTCCCATCCGGACAAGGAGATGTGGCCGGGCATCAGCAAGCTCGATCTCGCGCGCTATTACGAAGCGGTCGGCGAATGGATGATGCCGCATATCGAGGGTCGGCCGTGCTCGATCGTGCGCGCGCCCGACGGCTTCGACGGCGAGAAGTTCTTCCAGCGCCACGCGATGCCGGGCACCTCGAACCTTCTCACGCTCGCCAGGGTCTCGGGCGACCGCAAGCCCTATCTCCAGATCGACCGCATCGAGGGCCTCGCCGCGGTGGCCCAGACCGGCGCTCTGGAGCTGCATCCGTGGAACTGCGCGCCTTACAAGCCGGACGTGCCCGGCCGTTTCGTGTTCGACCTCGACCCCGCGCCGGACGTGAAGTTCGACAAGGTGATCGCGGCGGCGCTCGAGATCCGCGACCGGCTGAAGGACCTGGGCCTGATCGGCTTCTGCAAGACCACCGGCGGCAAGGGGCTTCACGTGGTGACGCCGTTCTCGCTGACCGCCAGGGACAGGATCGATTGGAAGGAAGCGAAGGTCTTCGCCAAGGGCGTGTGCGAGGCGATGGCGGCGGACAGTCCCGACCTTTATCTCACGACGATGGCCAAGAAGGACCGCGGCGGGCGCATCTTCCTCGACTATCTGCGCAACGACCGCATGTCGACGGCGGTGGCGCCCTTGTCTCCGCGCGCGCGCGAAGGCGCCACCGTGTCGTTCCCGCTCACGTGGGCGCAAGTGAAGAAGGGCCTCGACCCGAAGAAATTCACCGTCGAGACCGCGCCGGCGCTGCTCAAGAAGAGCAAGGCGTGGGCGGACTATTGCGATTCCGAGCGGCCGCTCGCGCCGGCCATCAAGAAGCTTTCCGCCGCTTCTTGATCCGCGTCTCGGTCTCGGCGGCGCGACCCTTGTGCTTCAGGCTCTTCTTCAGCGCGTCCATCAGATCGATGACGTTGGTGTCCTCGACGGGCTCGGCGGTGACGAGCTTCTCGCCCTTCTCCTTGCGCCGGATCAGCTCGCGCAGCGCGGTCTCGTAGCGGTCCTCGAAGGTTTCGGGCTCGAACGGGCCCTCCTGCTGCTCGATGATCTTCTGGGCGATGTCGACCATGCGCTTGTCGGGCTTGCCGGCGGGGATGTCCTCGAAGGCTTGGCGGGGATCGGCGACCTCGTTGCGCATGCGCAAGGTGTAGGCGACGATGCCCTTGTCGCGCGGCTCCAGCGCCACCAGCCGCTCGCGGGTGTGCATCACCACGCGGCCGAGCGCGATACGTCCGGTCTCTTTCAAGGCTTCGCGGATCACGACATAGGCGTCGGTGCCGGACTTCTCGTTGGGCACCAGGAAGTAGGGCGCGTTCCAGAACAGCCGGTCGATCTCGCCTTCGTCGACGAAACGCTCGATGTCGATGGTGTGCGTGGTCTCGAGCTTGACCGCGTCGAGCTCCTTCGGCGTGACGATGACGTAGCGGTTCTTCTCGATCTCATAGCCCTTGACCAGGTCGCTGCGCTCGACGGGCCCGGTGTCGGGATCGGTCGCGATCATGCGGATGCGGTTGTTGGTCTCGGGATTGATCATGTGGAACGAGACGTCGCCGGCGCGCGAGGTCGCGGTGAACAGCGCCACCGGGCACGACACCAGCGACAGGCGCAGATGCCCCTGCCACACGGGCCGCGTGGAGAGCCGCGCCGCTCCGCCGCCCGCCGGCTCGCGATGATGCACGACGTGGTGTGCGGCCTTCTTCGCCGGCGCCTTCTTCTTCTTTCGCGTTGCCATGGTCGCTCCTATTGCACGAATTCGCGGGCGCGCTTGAGGTCCTGGACGAAGAGCTTGCGCTGCAGAAGTCTATCCTCCGCGTCCCGAAGGCGCAGCAGGAACGAAGGGTGGATCGTCACCGCGGCGTGACCGCCATCGGGGAGGTCGAGGATCCTGCCGCGCACCTTGGCGATCGTCGTGACCTTGCCCAGCACCGAGCGCGCCGCGGTGGCGCCCAGGGCCACGATCAGGTCGGGCTGCACCAGCTCGCGCTCGCCTTCGTACCACACACGGCAGGCGCCGATCTCCTCGCCGTTCGGACGCTGGTGCAGGCGCCGCTTGCCGCGCGGCACGAACTTGAAATGCTTGACCGCGTTGGTGACGAACACTTTTCTGCGCGCGATGCCCGCCTCTTCGAGCGCTTCGTTCAGGACGCGTCCGGCGGGCCCGACGAAAGGATGGCCGGCGAGGTCCTCGTCGTTGCCCGGCTGCTCGCCCACGACCATCAGCCTGGCGCGCCTCGGTCCTTCGCCGGGCACGGCCTGGGTGGCGCTGCGGTAGAGCGGACAGCGCCGGCAGGTCTGTTCCCCTTCGGCGAGATCTTTCAGCGTGCTCACTGTGCCGTCTTGGCGCAATGCTCGGCGCAGGCGCGGCAGGCCGTCACGCAATCCTCCATGCCGTCGAGCCTGGCGCAATCCTCGGCGCAGGCGCTGCACACCGTCGCGCACAGAGCGCACAGCTCGCGATGGAACTGGCTCTTGTGCAGCATGAAATCGGCCGTGGTGGCGCAGATCGCGGCGCAATCGATCATCAGGCGAAAATGCTGCGGCGCCACGTGCTCGCCCCCGGTCTCCAGGCAATGCGTCATCGCCATCCCCAGGCAGGTCTTCTGGCAATCGAGGCAGGCGTCGATGCAAGCCTCGATCTCGCGGCTGAATGCGTGCATGGCGGAAAGTTCCCATCACCCGCAGGACTCTACGCGCGAGACGGGTTTTCGTTCCCGCTTCAGCTCACCACCACCACGATGGCGCCGTCCCAGTTCTCGAGCACGGCGCTCGCGGTCTGGCCGACCTGCAGATGATCGCCCATGCGGCGGGTGGTCCCGAGCACGATCAGGTCGCATTTCGAGCGCCTGGCTTCGTCGAGGATCGCGGCCTGCGGCTCCTGGTCGATGCGCACGGATTTCCCGATATCCTCATGGCCGTAGCGCTTGGCGAGCGCCGAGACGTCGTCGAGCAGCGCGCGCTCGTTCTTGTCGCGGCGGCGCTTGCCGCGGGTGCTCTTCGAGCCGTTCTGCTTCTTGGCTTCGGCGACATGCAACGCGGTCAGCCGGCTGCCGCGGGCAGACTGCGCGAACGCGACCTCGGCGCCCTTGCGCGACTGCTCGGTGCCGTTGACGGGGACGAGGATGTTGAAATCGTGCTCCGACAGCGCGTCGATATTGCCCGCGATGACGAGCGCAAGCGGGCCCTCGAACTTCGCGGTGATGCGGTCGACGGTCGGCGCGAAGCCGTCCTGGTTGTGCATGCGGCTCACGCCGACGAACAGGATGTCGTAGCCCTTGGGCGCCTCGCTCGCGACCGCGTCGGCGGCCGGCGTCTTGGGCCGGGCCGAGACCTCGACCTTCTCGGGCTTGGGATCGTCGGTGGCCGCGTCGGCGTGATGGCCTTCCTTGGCGCCTTCGGTCGCGACCGCGGTGAGCGCCGTCTCGGTTTCGGCCTCGGCCTGCGCCTTTTTCTTGGGCTTGGGATCCAGCGGCAGCACGGTGACGGGGATGCCGCGACGGCCTGCGATGAAGCCCGCGAGCCGCGAGGCGAACTTGCCGTTGGCGCTTTCGTCGGCGGCGATCAGGAGGCGCTCGAACTTGCTGACGAAGCCCTTGGCGTCGAGGTCCTCCTTCTCCAGCCGCGCGCGCTCCTCCTCGCTGATCGGCAAGCGGCGCAGGCCCCAGCGCAGCATGGGCGGCATCATCATCGTCGTGATCACCGCCATGGTCACGATCATGGTGTAGAGGTTCTGGGTCAGCGCCCCCATGGTCAGGCCGATGCTCGCCACGATCACCTCGGTCGAGCCGCGCGCGTTCATCGCGCAGCCGAGCGCCAGCGACTCGCGCGACGACAGCCCGCTGATCTTGCCGCCGGTGAAGGCGCCGCCGAATTTGCCGACGCTCGCGATCAGCACGAGCCCCAGGGTCAGGAGCGCGAGCGTGCCGTCCTTCAGGATGGTGAGATCGGCGGAGAGGCCCGACAGGCCGAAGAACACCGGCATCATGAAGGCGGTGATGAAGCCGCGCAGCTGGTCCTCGATATGCTTCGACAGGATCGGCGACTCGCCCACCAGCACGCCCGCGACGAAGGCGCCGAGCACGGTGTTGACGCCGATGGCATTGGTGATCAGCGCCATCAGGCACATCACGATCAGGATCGCGGTGACGACGGCGTATTCGCTCACGAAGGTGTCGTTGACCCAGCGGATCAGCCAGAACACGAGCTTGCGGCCGATCGTGTAGCTCAGCGCGAGGAACACCGCCGTGCCGATCGCCGTCTTGGCGAGGCTCGCGATGGCGACACCGCCGGCGCCGGCGATGCCCAGCGTGATCGAGACGATGATCCACCCGGTCGTGTCCTCCATGATCGCGGACGCCACGATGATCTGGCCCAGGTTGCGGCGCGTGAAGCTCATCTCGCGCACCACCATCGCCACGATCTTGATCGAGGATATCGACAGCGCGGTGCCGAGGAACAGCGAGGCGACGAGGCGGTGCTGCGCCGCGGGCAGGATCGACTCGGGGAGGAACTGGCCGAGCGCGAAGCCGCACGCGAACGGCACGGCGACGCCGGTCGCGGTGATCGCGATCGCGGGCAGGCCCACTTTGCGCACCAGCTTGAGGTCGGTCTCCATGCCGGTCAGCAACAGCAGCATCATCACGCCCATGTTCGCGAGGCCGGTGATGAGGCTCTTCTGCTCCGCGCTTTTGGGGAAGACGAGTTCGTGCGCGTGCGGCCAGATCCAGCCGAACAGCGAGGGGCCCAGGATGAGGCCGGCGAGCAGCTGGCCGATCACCGCGGGCTGGCCGAAGCGCTGCATCACTTCGCCCAGGCCGCGCCCGATCAGGAGCAGCAGCACCACCTGGGCGACGAGGATCG
The DNA here is from genome assembly GCA_035549495.1 of Rhizomicrobium sp. Classification (GTDB taxonomy): domain Bacteria; phylum Pseudomonadota; class Alphaproteobacteria; order Micropepsales; family Micropepsaceae; genus Rhizomicrobium. The sequence goes on from DASZQV010000003.1 coordinate 10,524, forward strand.
CTTCGCCGCTGCCGCCCAGCCCGTTGCCTTTGGCTTCGGCGGCATGCGCGGCGGTCGCGGCGAGGAAAGCGGCTGCGGCGAACAGCATGGGAAAAAGACGGCGCACGGGTCCCCGAATCTCAAGAAGACTATTGCGAGGAAACGTCGCCGCGCGCGCGAAGTTCCGGATCAGGCGACCGCGAGCGATTGCGGCGCCGCGCGCTCAAGGATCTCGCGCAGGGCTTCCGGCGCGACCGGCTTCTGCAGCATGGGATAGCCGGCGAAGCGCTTATCGATGGCATGACTGCCATAGCCGGTCAGGAACACGAACGGCACGGATTGCGACTGAAGAAGCTCCGCCAGCGGATAGACAGGTTTGCCGCCCAGGTTCATGTCCAGGATCGCGCCGTCGAAGCGCCCGCGATGCGCGGCGGCGATGGCGTCGTCGAGCTTGAAATAGGGCTCGCTCGGCTCGAAGCCCCAATCGACCAGCATGTCGTGGATCAATATGCCGATCAGCGCTTCGTCCTCGACCAGCAGCAGGCGCTTGCCGAAGGCGAGGTTCACGCTGTCGGCATGCGCCGTGCCGTTGTGCTCGATGCGGCCTGCTCCCGCGACCTGTCCGCAGGGCAGCGAGATGCGGCAATGCAGCCCTTCGGGCCGCCAGTCGAACTTGACCTCGCCCTTGTCGGCGGAGCTCAAGTTCGCGTTGATGATCTTCATGCCGAAGCCGGAGGTCGACGGCCGCGAGGTCTTGGGTCCGCCTTTCTCGCTCCAATCGACGTTCAGCCTTCCGCCGGCCACGGTCCAATGGATGGAAAGCTCGCCGCTCTTGGTCGAGAGCGCGCCGTATTTCGCCGCATTGGTCGCAAGCTCGTGCAGCACCAGCGCGATCGATTGCGCGGCTTCCGGCGCGACCAGCACCGACGGGCCCTCGGCGACGATCTTGGCAGAGCCCGAGGTGCGATAGGGTGCGACTTCCTCCGCGACCAGGCGCTGCACGTCGGCGCCCTGCCAGCGCGATTGCGACAGCAACTCGTGCGTCTGCGCCAGCGCGCGCACGCGGCCCTCGACGGCCTGGACATAGCCCTCCACCGTCTCGGCGCGGGCGAGGCGGATGATCGCCTGCACGATGGCCAGCGCGTTGCGCGCGCGATGGTCGACCTCGCGGGCGAGCAGCATCTGGCGCGTCTCCGCGTCCTTGCGGTCGGTGATGTCGGTGGTGACGCCGCTGATCCGGATCATGCGTCCGGTCTCGTCGAAGCTCGCCGCCGCCGCGGCCGAGCACCAGCGGATGTCGCCGTTGGGGCGGATGACGCGCAGCTCCATGCGCGTGGTCGCGTTGCCGTCGGAGAGCGCGTCGAACGCGCCTTCGAGCTTCGCCATGTCCTTGGGATGGACCGCGCGGCGGATCGATTCCAGCGTCGGCGCGAAGTTCATGCCGACGCCGAAGATGCGGCGATGGCCTTCGTCCCAGTTCCAAAGGTCGCTCGCCACGTCATAGGTCCACGAGCCCATGTCGCCGGCGGCGAGCGCGAGGCTGCGCGCCTGCTGGCTCTCCATCAGCTCGGCGGCGGAGGCCTGGAGCGCCGCGGTGCGCTCGGTCACGCGGGTCTCCAGCTCGCGGTTCAGGTGCTCGAGCTGGCGGGTCTTGCGGTAGAGCTCGGCGAAGACGCGCACCTTGGCGCGCAGCACCTCGGGCACCACCGGCACCGGCACGTAGTCGACCGCGCCGGCGTCGTAGCCGCGCAGGTAATCGGACTCGCTGACATGGATCGCCGAGATGAAGATGATCGAGATGCGCTGGAAGCGCGGATGCTCGCGGATCATCCTGGCCAGCTCGAAGCCGTCCAGCTCGGGCATGCAGACGTCGATCAGGATCACGCCGATCTCGGTCTTGAGCAGCTGCTCCAGCGCGTCGCGCGCGCGGGTGACCTGGATCAGGTTTTCGCCCAATCCCGCCAGCATCACCTCATAGCTGAGCAGCTTGGCGGGCTGGTCGTCGACGAGCAGGATGTTGACCTTGTCGTGGCTCTCCATCGCGGTCCTCAACGATGCAGCCACATGCGCAGCGCCGAGAGCAGCTGCTCGGTGTTGACGGGCTTGGCGAGGTAGTCCGAGGCGCCGGCTTCGAGGCACTTCTCGCGGTCGCCCTTCATCGCTTTCGCGGTCAGGGCCACGATCGGCAGGCGGCGGAACTTCGGGTTCTCGCGGATGCGCGCGGTGGTCTGATAGCCGTCCATCTCGGGCATCATGATGTCCATCAGCACGATGGCGAGGTCGGGGGTTTCCTCGACCAGCTTGATCGCGTCGGCGCCGTTGGTCGCGGTGAGCACCTGCATGCCGCGGCGCTCCAGCACGCTCGACAGCGCGAAGATGTTGCGCGCGTCGTCGTCGACGAGCAGCACCACGCGCCCGACCAGGTCTTCGTCGGAGTTGGTGAGGCGCTCCAGCATGCGCTGCTTCTCGGCCGGCAGATCGGTGACCACGCGGTGCAGGAACAGCGAGGTCTCGTCGAGCAGCCGCTCGGGCGATTCGACGCCTTTGACCACGATGCTGCGCGCCATGGTGTGGAGCTGCGCCTCTTCCTGCTGCGAAAGCTCGCGGCCGGTGAAGACCACGACGGGCACGTCGGACAGCACCGGATCGGCGCGGAGCTGCTCGAGCAGGTCGAAGCCGGAGATGTCGGGCAGGCGCAGGTCGAGCACCACGCAATCGAACGGCGCCTCGCGCAAAGCCGTCAACGCTTCCTCGCCGGTGCCGGCATTGACGATCTCGATGTCGTCATGGCCGAGCAGGGCGCCGATGCTCGTCTGCTCGGCCGGGTTGTCCTCGACCACCAGCAGCCGCTTGCGGCGCGGGCGGACATAGTCCTTCACCCGCGCCAGCGCCGCCTGCACGCCTTCGGCCGTGGTCGGCTTGGTGACGAAGGAGAAGGCGCCGCTGGTCAGCCCGTGCTGGCGGTCCTCGTCGAGGGTCACGATCTGCACCGGAATGTGACGCGTCTGCGGGTTCTGCTTGAGCTGGTTCAAGACCGTCCAGCCGAGCATGTCGGGCAGGAAGATGTCGAGCGACACGGCGGTCGGCTTGTATTCCTGCGCCAGCTCCAGCGCGTCCTCACCGCGCGTCGCGATCAGGACCTTGAAGCCTTCGTCGTGCGCGAGGTCCATCAGGATGCGCGCGTAATGCGGGTCGTCCTCGACCACGAGCAGCACGCTGTCGCCGGCAACGATCAGGTTGCGGTCGTCGAGGATCTGCTCGATCGCGCGCTCGGGCTGCGCGGTGGCGAGGGCCAGGCGCGCATTCGTGGGCGCGCTCGGCGCGGCGGGACGCGCGGCGTTGGTGGCGCCGACATAGCGCACCGGCAGATAGAGCGTGAAGGTCGAGCCGACGCCGGGCGTCGAGCGCAGCTGGATCTCGCCGCCCAGGAGGTTCGACAGCTCGCGGCTGATGGCGAGGCCCAGCCCGGTGCCGCCGAACTTGCGGCTGGTCGACGCGTCGGCCTGCTGGAAGGCCTCGAAGATCAGCTTCTGCTTCTCGGCCGGGATGCCGATGCCGGTGTCGGAGACTTCGAAGGCCACGACCGACGGCGACTGGTTCAGCACCGGATGCGACAGCGACCAGCCCTCGCGCACGGCGGAGACCTTCAGGCTGACCTGGCCCTGGCTGGTGAACTTGAACGCGTTCGACAGCAGGTTCTTCAGCACCTGCTGCAGCCGCTTGGCGTCGGTCAGCATGGTGCGCTCGAGCTGCGGGTCGACCTCGACCTTGAAGTTGAGGTTGCGGGTGTCGGCCTCGTGGCGGAACGGGCGCGCCACGGCATCGACGACGCTCTGGAACACGATCTCTTCCGCGTCGACGGTGACCGTGCCGGATTCGATCTTCGACAGGTCGAGAATGTCGCTGATCAGGTTGAGCAGGTCGGTGCCCGCGCCGTGAATGGTGCGCGCGAACTCGACCTGCCTCGGCGTCAGGTTGCTGTCCGGATTGTCGGCAAGCTGCTGGCCGAGGATGAGAATCGAGTTCAACGGCGTACGCAGCTCGTGGCTCATGTTGGCCAGGAACTCGGATTTGTATTTCGAGGTGAGCGCGAGCTCCGCCGCCTGTTCCTCCAGCGCCCGACGGACCTGCTCGATCTCCTGGTTCTTGCGCTCCACCTCGACGTTGCGTTCGGCGAGCTGCTGCGCCTTCAGCTCGAGCTGCTCGTTCGTTTGCTGCAGCTCGCGCTGCCGCGTCTGCAGCTCGGTCGCCAGCTGCTGGGACTGCTTGAGCAG
>DASZQV010000004.1:0-97096 GCA_035549495.1 Rhizomicrobium sp.
ACATTCCCACGTGTTACGCACCCGTCCGCCGGTGACGTATTGCTACGCCCCCTAGACTTGCATGTTTGAGGCCTGCCGCCAGCGTTCGTTCTGAGCCAGGATCAAACTCTCAAGTTATGATCCTGAACAACGAAGCGCTGAACTGCTCTCATTATTTGCGTTAGTTCGCATCACATGACGAGGTTTGATCGCGCCGGTCCCGTCACAGGCCCGGGCACGATCGAACATCTTTGTGTATGCAGAAGAACGCGAGCAATTCAGCGTTGTTGCTCGATTAGTCAGCGGACTTGCGTCCGCGTGGCTGGCCGAGCCGCCGCCCACGTTCCCCTTCCTCGAATCACAATGTCAAAGAGCCGTTTCTAAGCCGAACTTTCATTCTGCCAGAGACGAAACACCGCCCGCAAGTCGTTGCCGACATCGGGCGGCGAGGCGCGGTGTATAGGGGGGTGTCTCAGGACTGTCAAACGCAAAAACGGCCGGATTTACGATTTTTTTTCGAGGCCGTGTTTGCGCCTGTGGATGGCCGGATGCGGCCGCAATACGGCGCACCGCGCATTCAATCTATGGGGTCAAAAGACAACCCGCCCCCGATATGTAGGCCGGCGGCGGGTTGGCCAGCCCTTCGTGGCAAGCCGCGTCGGGCTGAGGTGCGAGCAACGCGAGCCTCGAGGCCGCGGCTTGCACCTCAGGGTGACGCCTTTGCTTAGCTGTTGCGCGCCAAGTCGTGCAGCTCGCCGACGCTGAGATCCGTGAAGACGATGCGGTCCTCGGGGTCGTAGCGCAGGTCGCGCGCCTTCACCCAGGCGGATTCGCCGTCGCGGAACACCACGCGCACCGCGGCCACCCGGCCGTCGCCGTGCCGGTCGATCTCGCGGATGCGGCCGACCGTGTAGCCGTCCTCGCGCATCACGCGCAGATCGACGAGCTCGGCCCGCGGGATGTCGTAGAAATGGTTCAGCGTCGCTTCCTCGTAACGCGCATGCCACCAGGTATAGGGGTGGGTGCGGTCGTAATTATAGGCCGCGCGCTCGTCGTGATAGCGGTCCTGCTGCGCCCGATAGCGGCCCATCCGGTCCTGGTACTGCTGCTGCTGGGCCTGATAGTCCTGCTGCTGCGCCCGGTAGTTCTGCTGCGCGTCGGTGTCGGCGGAGGTGTCCGACGCCGCCTGGCCCATGGCCTGGGAATTGAGATCCTGGGTCTGGGCCCGCTCTTCGGGCGTGGGATTGTGCGTATACGGATCGTCGCCGGCCTGCGCCGCGCCGATCGTCAAAGCCAGCGCGCCAACGCCGCAAAGCGCCAATGTCCTGATCTTCATCCTTCGCTCCTGTTTTTCTTGGCTTTTGAGCGACAGCTGCCTCATAGCGCTTAGAACACCGTTGCCGCGCAACGGTTCCGTTACTTCGGCGCCGGCGGCGTCGCGGGCGACGGCGTGCAGCCGATCGGCGGCGTTCCGGCCGGCTGGCTCGGCGTCACCGCGGGATTGGTGCTGGTCGGGCAGTTCGGCTGCGGCTTCAGCGCCGTCGGCGGCTGGTTGGCGCCGGTGCTGTCGGGCGTCGTCGTGCCGTTGGGCGCCGGCGGCGTATAGGGATTGGAATTCGGCATCGTCGAGTTCGGCGTCGTCGGCGCCGGAGAGGTCGGCTTCACCGTGCTCGGCATCGTCGTGCCCGATGTCGTTTCTGGCGTGGTTCCAGGCGTTGTCGTGCCGGGCGCCGTCGTGGCGGTGCCGCCGGACGTCGTGCCGCTCGACGTGCCGCTGGTCTGGGCCCACGCCGCGGTGCCGGCCATCGCCGTCAGCGCGAGGGCAAATGCGGCGTTTCTGAGGTCGTATCTCATGCGCGCAACTCCTCTATCCTTCAGAAAACGTGGGAGTTGCCGCGATGTTCCTTAACGAATCTTCGCTTTTCGTCGCCGCGCGGCACGCATCCGTGAACTGCTGAAAATCCCCACTAGTCTTGTGCGGAGCCGAGGGCATCCTTAAGTCTTCGCGGTCCATTTCGAGGGGTACCCCACGCATGCTCAATCGCCCATTGCTTGATCGCCGTTCCGTCCTGCTCGGCGGCGCCGCCGTTGCAGCGCTTCCGCTCGCAGCCCACGCCAAGACCGCCACGGGCGGCAGCGAAACGGAGAAGATGAACAAGCTCTTCGACGCTTTCATGGACGAGATCGTCGACCAGGCGCCGGAATTCGCGACCAATCTCGGCATCGACAAGGACGACCGCGCCTATCAGAAGTTCATGGTCAGCGACCGCTCGCTCGAGCAGGTCGAGTTCTTCCGGCGCATGAACACCGACCAGCTGACGCGGCTGAAGGCAATCGAGCGCAAGAAGCTCAAAGGCATCGACGCGACCAATTACGACGTCATCCTCTATGGCCTGGACCAGCAGGAAACCAACAACAGGAACTTCGCCACCTACAGCGCCGGCGTCGGCAGCCCTTACGTGCTCAGCCAGCTCACCGGCTCGTACCAGCAGGCGCCCGACTTCCTCGACAGCCAGCACAAGATCGAGACCAAGGACGACGCCGACGCCTATCTCGCGCGTCTCTCCGAATTCGCGACCGTGCTCGACCAGGAGCGCGAGGTCGCCGAGCACGACGTCGCGAACGGCATCGTGCCGCCCGATTTCGCGATCGCGCGCGCGCTCGAGCAGATGGACAAGCTGCGCGGCGTCGAAGCGGCGAAGTCGCCGATGGTCGATTCGGTCGCGCGCCGCGCCAAGGAGAAGAACATTCCCGGCGACTATGCCGGCACGGCGACGCGCCTTCTTTCGCAGCGCGTCTATCCCGCGCTCGACCGCCAGATCGCCTTTCTGAAGAGCCTGCAGCCCAAGGCCGTGCACGACGCCGGCGTGTGGCGCCTGCCCCAGGGCGACGCCTATTACGCCGCTTCGCTCGAAGCTTCGACGACCTCGAGCCTGAAGCCCGAGGAAGTGCACCAGCTCGGCCTCGACGTCGTGAAAGAGCACACCGCCAAGATCGACGAGATCATGAAGGCGAACGGGCTGACGCAAGGCACCGTCGGCGAGCGCCTGCGCGCGATGTATGACGATCCCAAGTTCCGCTACGAGAACACCGACGCGGGCAAGGACAAGCTGCTCGCCGATCTGAACACGAAGGTTCAGGCGATCCGCGCCAAGCTTCCCGGCTGGTTCGGCGCGCTGCCCAAGGCCGATCTGCTCATCAAGCGCGTGCCCAAATACATCGAGGCCGGCGCGCCGGGCGGCTATTACAACAACGCGTCGCTCGACGGCTCGCGGCCGGGCACCTACTACATCAACCTGCGCGACACCGCCGAAGTGCCGAGCTGGACCTTGCCCACGCTCACCTATCACGAAGGCATTCCCGGCCATCATCTGCAGATCTCGATCAGCCAGGAAGCGCCGCTGCCGCTGCTGCGCAAGGTCGGCGGGTTCAACGCCTATCAGGAAGGCTGGGCGCTCTATGCCGAGCAGCTGGCCGACGAGATGGGCATGTATGCCGACGATCCGTGGGGCAAGATCGGCCAGCTCCACGACTCGATGTTCCGCGGCGTGCGCCTGGTCGTCGACAGCGGCATGCATGCGAAGAAGTGGAGCCGCGAGCAGGCGGTGAAGTATTACGTCGACACCTTGGGCGACCAGGAAGCCTCGGCGGTGACCGAGATCGAGCGCTATTGCGTGTGGCCGGGCCAGGCCTGCGGCTACATGGTCGGCAAGCTCACCATCCTGAAGCTGCGCGACAAGGCCAAGGCCGCGATGGGCGCGAGATTCGACATCCACAAATTCCACGACACGGTGCTGCTCTCGGGCGCGCTGCCGCTGGACGTGCTGTCGAAGGTCGTGGACGGCTATATCGCCGGCGCTTGAGGCCCGAACGCTAGCCGGCGGCGCTGATGTATTCGCGCAGCGTCGCCGCTTCGCGCACGGTCTCCTCGATGCGCGACTTGACGACGTCGCCGATCGAGACGATGCCGATCAGCACGTCGTGCTCGTCGAGCACGGGGATGTGGCGGAAGCGGCCGCGCGTCATCATCTCCATCAGCACGTCGACGGTGTCGTCCTCGCCGCAGGTCGCGACCTCGCGCGTCATATAGGCGTGGACCGGGCGGTCGAGCGCGGCCGTGCTCTCCTCGGCCACCGCGCGCACGACGTCGCGCTCGGAGATGATGCCCAAAAGCTCGCCGCCCTCGCCGCGCACGATCAGCGCGCCGATGCGCTTGGCGGCGAGCAGGCGCGAGGCCTCGGACAGGGTGGCGTCGCCGCCGACGGCCTCGACGGCGCGGCCCTTCTCACCAAGGATGTGCCTGACTTGCATCGCGTGCTCCTCGCTCCGGCGCGGCGGTCGGTGCCGGTCTGAAAAGGGCTCGGGCGGGCGCACAGGCCAAGCAAAGCCGAGCCCTGCCGCAATGCTGCGCCGATCGGGCGGGGCTGGCAAGCGGTGCGTCGCGGCGCACGGATTTCGCAAATAGCAATACCGGCCCATGCGGACCGGTCGGAGGAAGTGTGATCGTCGGCGTCAGGAAAGCGAAAGGCCGCTAGCGGCACATATCCTGCGAAATGGCACCGCCATCCGGAAAAATGGCGCCGCCGTCAGGAAAATCGAGAACTGCCATCTCACCGGTCTTTCTTGCCTTCGATCTTATATAGCGCGCAGCCATCGGCCCCCCAATACAGCTAGGCGAACTATCCACCTACTATAAAAACCTGTGGTTGCCAAGTTCCCAACGGAATGAGAAAAAGGCCCTTCACAGCGTTATTTCTCATTCGGCGGGCCTTTCGGAGACAACGCTTCCTGCACGATGGGCCAAGCCTCGCGATAGGCGCGCTCCCGAACCTCCCGCTGATAATCTGTCAGCCCTCGATCGGCGGGCACGGAAAACAGCTCGCAGATTCTCTTGGCGGCGTCGAAAACTCCGGTTTCGGGGCCCACCAATTTGCGGCCGCGCAAAATCGTGTGCCACTTCCAGATGTTCCCGATGTCCTCCTTGAGAACCTTCTGCTCGAGGAGATCCACGAGCTTCTTGACCTCGTCGAGAGACGGAAGGCCCGTGTCCTTCAGCATGAGCTTTGCCGCGAGCTCGTGCGCTTCGACGGCGAAGAACGTCGTGCTGTTGAGCAGGTTGAAATACTGCGTTTCAACCTCCTTGTTCTCTTCGGCGGCGGCCCTCGCCGCCAGACGCTCCAGCGCGCCGGCCGCCACCCGATAGGCGCCATGGACGTCGTCGAAATCGCGCGTCGTCGCCGGTGCGCCGCCTTCCCGGCGCTGATCGCTGATGCGCCACCGGGCGAAGCCCCAAAGCCGTTCGATGTTGCCGTCCAGATAGGAGCGCTGCTGCGGCGAGATCAGCAAGTCGTAGACGTGCTGGTGCGCGTTCGCGTGCAGAATGTCGTCCAGGAGCTTGCGCGCCGCGCCGTATTCGGCGGACGCTTCCTGCACCAGCTCGTCTCTCTTCGTGGGATCGGAAGTCTTTTCCAGAAGCTGCGCGCAAGCCTGGGCATGGCGGAAGCGGCAGGTGGGATATTCGGGGAAGCGCTTGGCGATGTCCCTGTACTGCGAGATCGACAACTGCATTTGCGTCTCGCTGCCGGAGAGCAGCCGGCACAGCGCCTCTTCCATCGAAAGCAGGCACAATATGGTGCGGTAACGCTTGTCGTCCGGCGATTTGAGACCGTCGGCGGGAGGAAACCGCTCCGCCAGTTCGTGGTATTCCTCCGCCAGCGCGGAATAGGCTTGCGAGTTCTTGGCCGGATCCGGCGGACGCTTTCCGAGCGCGTCGTCAAGCTGGTTTTTCTTGTCCGCCAACGCGATGAATTCGCTGAGCACGCCCTGGAAGGCGGCGTGCTTCATCAACGGCTCGCAAATGCCCTTGATGTAGGCCACGTCGTCCAGGTTTTTCTTGATGTCGGGGGCCCGCTCGATCGGCGCGATCAGGATGCTGCTGACCAAAGCGGCATAGTCCGCCGCGGTATCGAGCATGTTCCTCAGAATCTTGAGATAGCCGGCCGTCACCAGCCGCTGTTGCTCGCTGGTGTACAGGCCCTTGCGGTCGATCTCGTAGAAGAGCTTGTGATCGATCTCGCCCCAGGCGTCGTCGAACACGGACCGGACCTGAAATTCCACAGGCACCTGAACCGTGGTCTCTTCCAGCGAGCATTGGAATTCGAGAATGACGTGGACGCCCGAATACTGCGCGCGAAAATCGTGCTCCAGCTTGACGGGCGGATTCTCCCCATAGTGGTTCGCGAGAATGGTCTTCAATTCGTCGTGCTGGGCGTTGATGAGATCTTTCGTTTCCGGATTGAACTTGGGATCGGAGATGTAGTGCTTGAACTCGCGGAACCGCGCGATCTTGAAGATGCCGTTGTTCGATACGGCCTCGCCCTTCAGCAGACGGAAGAAATTGTCCACGACGGGCGCGATGTCGTCCTTCAACAACGTGATGAAGCGAAATCCCACGAGGTCGCGAAGATCGGAGACCGCATATTGCGGCTTGCCGGCCCGTTTCAAGGCCAATTTCTCGAGCGCGCGCTTTTCGCTTTTCACGCGGCTGCGGAACGTCAAGGGCGGGATGAACAACTCGCTGCTGTACAGCGAGCGGTCGATGTCCGGCCTGAGCTTTTCTCCGGCGCGCAGCAGGTCCTTCAGCTGCAGCTTCTCGGAATCGTTGATCTCCGGCGAGTCGGGCACGCGTCAGCTCTCGCTCGTCTGCTGCAGCAGGGGATGCGTGCGGGTTTCAGTCATCAGGCCGGGTAAAGGGAGGAACAACGTGGTCGAGGCGCATCATCGAAGTTGTAACCCATTTCGGCACAAGTGCAAATGGCGCGGCGAAATCGTTGGTTAACCACACGATTTCCGGCTCGCGGCGGGCAGCCGAGGATCGCACTCGACAAGAAGCGTCCCTATGGATTATGTCCATGCCCGCAGCCGCCCGTGCTTTCTGCGGGAGCTGCCGAGAGCGAGCCGATCCATTCCCGTAAGTTGGAACGACTGGCATCAACGCACCGAACGTGCGGCTGGGAGCTGTGGCCGAGAGGCTGAAGGCGGCGGTTTGCTAAACCGTTATACGTTTGAAAAGGCGTATCGAGGGTTCGAATCCCTCCGGCTCCGCCATATCCCCATGCGCTGCGGTTCTCCCGGCGGACCTGCGGGCTGAACAGCGCCGGTGCTGGGCCGGCTGGACGACCAATCTGTTGACCGAGTTATCGGCTGGACACGACGAATCGGCGTTCTCCCGGCCGATATTCTCCGGACCCGATGACTGTCTGCGAGCGGTACGCAGGGCCAGGAGATCAATTTAAAGCGGCCGAGCATGGCAGGGCAGCGCTGGGTTTCGAATCGGGTTCGGCTGGCAAGCAAGGATCTGAACTGATTTTGAAAGAAAAGTGCCTGTTCCCGACCCAAAGCGAGCGCCAGTCGATGGCAGCAAATGAGCCCCCAGCGGTGGGGTATAGCGTCGAGAGATCGTGGCCACGGTCAAATACCATTCTTCAACTCCGTAAACAGTGCGAGTTCACGGCCTGGAGCCTCCAGTTCCGCTTTGCGATCGTTCGACCCTCGATCGATCACGGCGCTGACCATTTGTGCCACCCGTCCCAGCCGCAACTTGACAAGATTTTCTGTCAACTCGGCAGTGCCACTAATGACACACGTCAATAGTCCCGTGCCGCGGTGGAGCTGTGCGACGCGCAGATGGGTCTCGTACTCATAAACCAATTCGCGAATCTCGTCCTCGAGCTCGGCAACAGTCCAGTCTTCGGCAACAATTTTACGAATCCATCGGCGCAGACTGCGAACCAGGTGTTGGGTGCGCGCCTCCGCGCGAAAGCCAAAAACGTCCTGCCAGGGCGCCCGCGTGTCGAAGTCGGGTATTTCCTTGATGACCACTTCCCAAACCGGATGGGCGAACTTCGCCTTGCTGAGTTCACTGTGAACGCGGCCTACGATTGCGACATCAGCGATGCCCGCTTGGCGCAACAGGGCGGCATTGCGCTTGAGAAGCAGCGACTCATAGCGTCGTTCATAGTCTCTGATGCGCGGGTCGTTTCTACCCTTGTCGGAGCGTGGATGGTTGCCATCATGCGCTTCGAGAAAGCCGACGTCCGGCTGACCGACATAGGTGTATTCGCCGAGCTCGCAATTGTTGCTCGGGTTTCCCACCTTCAACAGCTGGCGGTGGATGTGCGCGGTGTGGCCCTTTATATTGGCCTGCAACAGCGCTGCGCCCGAGGCATAGCCGAGGTCCTGCGGTTCTAAAATGAGGCCCTTCTGTATGAGATAGCGTAGCGTGCCAGCGTTTGCATCGTCCGCGCATAGGGCCGACCCACCGGCGACAATCTCGCATGTGACGTCGAGGTTGTCGGTCAGATAGAGCTTGTCGAACAATAACGAGGCGCGCTTGGCTAATGCATCGAACGGCCAGGGTCGGTCCGAATTCGCGAAGGCGGCGTCGGGATCTGGCTCATGCGTCAGACTATTGGGTGAGACAACACCGACACGCATTCGTTCGCCCTCCCATGAGTGCGGCTCTCATGCTGCAACGAGTTTGCGCAACGCCTTCGTCTCCGTCACCGTGAGGCGCGTCAACACCTGCGGCGGATGAAAGCAATCCCGAATCCGACGCAACTGATCCATATCGATGGGCCCGATCCGGCGCACCGCCGTAAGCAGGATTGCGATTGCTTCCGGCGCGCCGTCAAAATAGTCCTGAAAAGCGGCATGGTCGATTCCGGTACCGTCGCGGTGTTTTTTCCAAATCGTCGCTGGTGGCGCCCGATCGACCGCTTTAATCGTCGCGACCCCTACGACCGCTCCAGTGGGCCGCGTGGCGTATATCCACAGCCGCGTGCCGGAAGAAATGTCTGGTAGCTTGCGCCGCAGTTCGATGGTTTTTGTTCCAGCGAGAATGGCGTCCGCATAGCTGCGATGAATCGAGATTATGGCGTCTGCTGCCTCAGCCACGTAACCACCCAAGTTCCAAGATTGCACTGAGATGAGCGGCCGTGACCGCCGTCGAGGTTTGATAATTCGCGGTGCCCGCCGCACCTAAGGCGCGCAGCTCGGACAGCATGACGGGCTTGGGAAAACGCAACAGGTTGTCGAAGCTGGTCGCCAGCACATCGGATGAGGCGGACAATGGGGAGACGTCTTCGACGACGGCGCGGCGCAGCTGCTCGTCGGAAACCTGCTCTTTGCGCACTACCGTCGCGTCTATGATGCGGGCGGCAGCGACAATCGCGCCGCGCCCGCCCGAGCGCAGCGATTCGTAAAACAGTATGGGCAGGCCTGGACGCAGGAGTGGTGCACTGCGCGGGCTGTTGAAATAGGTGCGGCGGGTGACGAACGCCGCTTCCGGACTCCCGAAGAGTAGGAATTGATCGTTGGTGCCGAGCAAGTCGTCTGCATAGTTGCGTGCAATCGGCACGATCGCGCCGTCACGCCCGGGCCAAATCAGAATGGTCGGGCCCAGCGCATCTTCCAGCGCTGGTAGGCGTACCAGGATAGTTTTGCCGTCTGGTCCCTGCACCTCCAAGCCGGTTCGCACAGCATCTGCCGCTGGCGCTGCCTCTGGCAGACGCAGTCCCGTCCGCCGCCGCGTTTGCCGCGCCAGCGCGGGCCAACTCTCTGCTGTCACCGGCCGACCGACCGCTACCTTGATAAGGGTCTCTCCGTGAGACACAGGCAGAAAGCCTCGCAGCCCGGCGGCACGGCGGACGACCGCCTGTCCGGGAACGCAGGGCAGTTCAATGGTAATTGGCCCGGTGCGGCAGGCCTCTTCGCATTGCACATCGAGCAGGTGATCGGCGAACGTTTCGCATGCAACATGATCGGAGCGGACGTGGACCAAGACGCGGGCGGGCGCGTCGATGTTGCCTGGCGCGCGATAGATGCCCACCGCAACCGTGTCCCCAGCTTCCGTGACCGCCCGCGCGCGCCAGATGCCGAGCCCCGCCCGATCGGGCGCGAACTCCACCGCGAGCGAGTCTGCAACGTGATGCTGCTTCAGATAGCGCCGTGCCGCTTCGACTGACAGGGCCCCTACAGCACAGCCCGTGCCCTTAAGCTGCGCGTTGTCCTGCGCCCGCGACTCCGTTGGCAGCAGTGCATCGAATTCTTCCAAACTGGCGACATCGATGCCGATCTGTCGTAGCAGGCGATCACGCGCCTCGAGCATCCGGCCGTCGCTCGTGACATACCCAGAGGCACGCGCAAGCGCCGCTTGCGCCAAGTGGCGTGCATCGCTAAGGGCCTGCGGGCTCCCGGCCTCGCCCACACCAGGCTCCACGAACACGATGGCATGCACGAGCTCGGCCAACCGCTCCGTTTCGGTGCGATCAAAGGCCGGCAGGCGCGGCAATTGCCGCGCTAGAGCCAATATCGGATCGACTGTCCCACCTTTGGTAGTCCGCTCGAGTTCGGTGACGAATTCGGGTGCAACGGCCAGACGAATTTGATGACCAAGCGCAGCGGCAATAAGTCGCTCGGCGACGGCCGAGCGCGGCCGATTCCTTCCTTTCACCACATCAAACAAGACGTTGAGGTCGATGGCATAAAGCGGCGCGGGGCTAGCGCCTCGGAGGCGCAGGCCAAGATCGATCGCGGTCTGCGAGGTTGCGGGCGACGGCTCCAAGACGGAGAACAAAGACTCGTTTGCCAAGTCACGCGCCCGCAAAATGATCGTCCGATTACGCGCCTGTCCACCGCGCCGCGCGTGGCGCGCGACAAATCCGCAATTTTCATAGAAGGCCTGCGCCGCCGGAAGGTCCGACGCCACAGCAGCACTGATGGTCAGATAGCCGCGAGCCTCAAGCTGCGACACCACTTCGTTGATGAGCGCCGTAGCGACATGGGCGCGGCGGTGTTCCTTGGCGACGACGATTTGCTGAACCCGTGCATTAGGGAAGACACCGCTGAAGAGGATGAAACCGACTACTTTCGCACCGCCATCGGCGGGCGTACACATCGCGATCAGGCGGCGCTTCTCGATCGCATCGTGATAGGCGGCTTCAGGAAGGAAGCCGAGCGCCTCCTTCTCGCCGTCCGCGAGAGCGCGGATCGCCGCCACCTGCGCAAGCAGCGTCGCAGGGACCGACTCGGCCCGATAGACGAGACCAGTGGTTTGTCTCAGGTTGAAATTCTTCGGTGGCATAATACCAAACGATTCGCGGCCAGAAGGGGCCGGCAAGCAGGCAACATGCGCCGCATCCTTGGCAAGGGCGATTTGAGGGCCAGCCGAAGCATTTAACACATTATCCCCGAGACTCTGGGCAATGCCGAGCGTGATTTGTGGCGGGCATAATTCATATCACTCGCAACAACTACTTGGCGTGCAATGTCGAGGTCGGCTCCTGGCTCCTCAGTGGTTCAATGCGTGACCCCGGCAATGGGGCGGTACCACGCGCGGTCGCGTGCTCCCCATGGGCGATCTCGTTCCCTTAGCGGTCGTCGATTTGGGGGCGGACGAGTGGCGATTGACCAAAAAAGATAGATCAATCGCCTAAAGGATAACCACCGTCACTCGTCGAGTGCTTTGAAGACGGCGTCGGCGCCGTCTTTGTAGAACTCAATGCTAATCTTCGTCCAAAGCTCGTCAGGAAGATCGTTTAACTGACGTCGAGCTGAAACCGGCATGAGAAGCGTTTGCGCTTGTTTATCGATCGCGAGTTCGGCGATCCGAACCGCGTTGGGGATCATCTCTATCGATCCGCCCAGATTGAGTGCGCCAGCCACAATGGTACCCCCACGGGTATTTCGACCGAGCAACCCACCACATAGTGCGACGAGGATGGGAACGCCCAAACCGGCCCCAGACTTGTCGGCATCCAATGGCCGCATTTGGATCGAGAACTCCTCCTCACGCGGGTTTCGGTCGCCGACCAACTCTTTTGAGCGCGTATAAAGATTTTGCTCGCCGACCCGTACGCTTTCGCGAAACGCTGGAGGTGTCGGTTGATTCAGGATCCTGACGCCGGCGCCTGGTCCGCAGGCCACCTCAATCCGATATAACCCCGGCCCAGTCTCGCCTGGCCCAAGACCGACGCCCCAGACCTGACCGGGAGGAAGCGGATCGCTCTCGATCGCTTCGTCGCTATGGAGTTCCGGCGTCGAGACAAATTGCTCTACCCCATCCGCTCCGAGGATGTAGCTAAAGTGAGTGTTGCGAAATTCGCTCTTGAACACCCGCCGCTGCTGCTCCTTGACGCGTCGACGAGATTCAAGCGCGACGCGGACGACCCATTCGAGATCTTCGTCCGAAATTGGCATCTCGGGATCAGGGAAGAGAAGCTTTATTAGGCCGCTGACGGTCTTGTTGATCGCCTCGATATCGCGTCCGCTCAATGCGCCCCCGAGATGTACGCGCCCCTGCATGACCGACACACGGTTGCCCTTCCGCAGGCGGCTCCAGCACTCGCTCAGAAAATCGCTGACAAGGCCGAAATGATCGGTCAGATGCTCATTGGGATTCAGCTTCGGATAGTCCCAGCCAGGCGCATAGGCGTGAATGCGGTCCATGAAAGCCGTGTCGTCGCGCATCTCAGGTGGGAGCGGGCTCAACAGATGCCCAATCCTTTGCTGCTGTTCGACATCCACATCGAGATTGCCGACCATCACGATGCTTCCTTCGGCGCGGATATTCTCCTTGCCACGACTAAACTGCCCGGCCGCCATGTATCCTTTCATGATGTTGACGCCGTCCTTCTGGTCGAAGGAGATGCCAGACACTTCGTCGAAGCAAACTACGTCGTATTGACAAACGAGGCCGCGCTGACCGTTCGCGTTGTTGACGAACATCTTGGCGACGGTCGCCTTGCCGCCTGAGATGAGATGGGAATAAGGCGATATTTGCTGGAACAGGTGGCTCTTGCCGGTGCCCCGCGGTCCGAGTTCGACCAGATTGTAGTTGCGCTCCACAAACGGGACCATACGCAGCAGCGCGACGCGCTTTGCCCGTTCGGTGAATGCGCTTGGTTCGAGACCGATTGAGCGGAGGAGGAAGTCGATCCACTGCACCCTGCTGAAGCTGCCCCGGGCCTTTGCATAAACATCCAGCACGTCCGACTTGGACATCTGGATAGGGCGCAGCGCATCGATCTTGAACGGGCGGCCACCCTTCTCCTGGGCGATGATGCCGTCATAGGTCAGCGTGACCTCGGCGTAGAAACCGTCGGTCAGCATGCGCTCGTTGTCGCGAACCAGCTGATCGTCGATGCGAACGTCCCTGAGCGTCAGGCTTGGCAGTTCGGCGACGTAACAATCGTTCTTGGCGTCAAGCCGTGCGCGAACGATATCGATAATTTTTACCGAGCCCGTCTCTCTCGCGCGCGCCTTGAACAGCTCCTCCTCGCCTGTTCGAACGGTGCGATCCTTAAGCTGCTTTTCAACGATCTGCAGCCCTTCCGCGATCTCTCCTTCATTCACACTAGCGCAGTAGCGGCCGAGCAAAAACTCCACGACGTAGGTCGGAACTGGATACTGGCGCGAGTATTTCCGAACGAGATCCTTTCGAACGATATATCCGTCAAAGACCGGCGCAGCCTGTCTGTCCAGATCATCGAGTTCCATGCTCATGAATCTTCTCCGACAGTCGTCGGTTTGTAATCAAGTACTCGTCCAGTCGCATCGGAGACGACAACCGACGCAGCCGCTCCTTCGTGTCTGTCATCCGAAACAGCTAGGCTCGTTTCGCCGTTTGTTGCCAGTTCTTTCGCCGAAGCGGCAATACTGGACGCTTTCTGCTTCCAATTGAGCCGCAGATCGACCACCAATCCCGGTGTGTTTGTGCGCACCGCTACCCGACACCGCATCCCGCGCCAAGTGATCTCGGTGATGGCTGCCGCAACCGCCTCCTCACCGCGCTCGACGATCATGTCGGGGATGACGCACTCCTGAAGGCTCACGCCACCATGGGCGTATTCCGTGTTCGCCATGAATGCACCTATGCCGGGCGGTGACGCGATCCGTAGCACCGGGTTCCAGTACCAGGCATAGGTTGGTATCTCCGGGGTTGAGTGTCCCTTCACGGCCGCGCAGCGCGCCCATTTGGTGGCGACGAGATGTGGCGAGAGATCGACCTTGGGCAGACCACCAGGAAGCAGGAGCCAACCGTGATCGGTGACGACCCGTACGCGGATCCAGCCGGAGTTCAAGAGCGACACGATCCGGTCGACGAGGCCATAGATTTCCGGTTCGATTTGTCGGACGAGTTGCGCGTGGAGTGCATGCCCCAACTCGTCCAGCTTGCCGGCTTCGGTCCAGCCACCGCCTTCACCCCCAACGGCCATGGCCGAATGATCGGCGTCGAGCACTTCCACGCCGGCGCGCGCCATTGCGTCGCGGAGCCGTGAGGCATTGGCGGTCTGCCCGCTAGCGGCGAGCACCGGCGCAAAGTCCTCGGCGTCTGGCTTTCCAACGCAGGCTGTATGGGCCGGCGAGGCAACCGGCTTAGCAGTCGCAGTGACAGTCGGGATCGGCGCGATCCGGTGCGACATGCGCACCCGAAGGCCCTGTGCTTCCAGACGCTCCTGCAACACCGCTCCGACGTCGAAGCGCAGCCCGTCGGCGAACAACACACAGATGTCGCGCCCTGCACTCACTGAGGTTGTGAGCTTCGTCGGATCGACGCCGGGCGCCGACAGCAATTCCTGGAAGCGCCGTGCAGACTGGTCGAGCCAGGGCTCGTAGAGCGCGCGCGCCACCTTCGTAACAAGGCCATTCTGGGGGCTTGGCCTGATCACGGCCAAGGCTTCCATGGCGGCGCGGTCGCAGCGCCAGCCGCCTGCCGCATAATCTGCCGCAACGGCTAGCGCGCTCGCTCCGCCGAACACCGTTTTGGCGGCTTTGGCCAAGCGTCCAAGCGGTTCGAGCGCCACCGCATAGGGGCTGTCGCCGAGTTGCGCCCAGACCCAACCGCGCCGCTCTTTGTGCTCGCTGTCGAGCGCGACGATCTTCTCGCAGGCCTCAGCATGTGGAAGCGAGACGATTGCTTCGAGTGCGCTCTGGAGTTTGTCTTCCTGCTCCTCGTTGAGACCGGGCCGGCGAGAATGATCTGCGAGCCCGAGAAGATCTCGTGGCCGCGCCCTGCGAAGCGCGGCGGTGACGCCCGGATAGAGGCGCGGCGCGTCACAGAAGCGCTGCCATACCTCATTCCATTTACCATCGCCATTCAGGAGCGCATCAGCAGCGGCTTGCGTGCCGTCGCCCTCGGGATCGAAGCCGAACTGGCGTACGCAGATGTCGCGAAACGTGGCCCATCGACCAGTATCGCAGCGTGCTTGGAAAGCTTCCGGTTCGCTCAGCCATGTCAGAAGGTCCCGCACGGGATCGCCGATAGCCAGCCGGTCGAAATCGTCCGCCTCCAAACGCCTGCCGCGCAGACCCACCACCGGCTCCGCGGCGAGGAGCGGGAGTGCGCGAAGCATCGCGTCGCGTGTGCGGCTGTCGCGCGCGATGTCGAGCCCCAGCGCGTCGTCGGAGGCCAGGAAGGCGTCGACGGTCCAATCTCGCCCATTGCGCTGATGCCAGACGGCGCCGCGATACTGAAGCTCGACCAAGGGCTGGAGCTGGACCGCGCAATCGCCCGCGGCACGAAGGTCCTGTCGGCCGACCTTGGGCAGATAAAGTATCGGCACGACCCCTTGGGGAGGCGACACCTCCGGCAACGTCCGCTCCACGATGCAACGCAGCCAGATCACGGGTCCGCGCCTGTCCTCGGGCGCAAACGTGCCCAGCACGTAGAGCTGGGGAAAAGCTTTCTGAAGCGCCGGTATCAGCGGCGCCCATTGTCCGTCCGCGTCGGTCCACAAGAGGGCCGCCGGCGGCGCCACGCCGTCGGGCGACCGCAATGCCTGCTTCATCGACGCATCAATCGCGTCGATCAGCGTCCTTGGCGCGGCGTCGGTCACGGCTTGGCTCCCGATAGCTTCGCGGACATATGGGTGCGATGACGGTCGCGCGCGGCCTGTTTTGCCTCACGGCTATAGTGAAGATCGTTCCAGCGATTGCCGTCGAAGGCGGCGCCGCCGGCGAAATCGCGAGTGGTTTCGTCCCAGCCCCAGAACCAGGGATAGTCGGCCATGTCGCGGACCGGTTCCTTGCCACGGTCCTTGTCCCACTTGATCTTCGGCGTCGTGCGCAAAATGCAGGCATTGGCACCGCGGGCACCTAGCGGACGAGCGGTGATGAAGGGACGGATGTTCATCCGCACGCCGTCATTGATGTCCGGGTCCCAACCGAGGGGCTGTTCGTGCAGCGGCTTCCAGCGCACGAAGATGTCGTGGGGTGGCTCGCCCTCCAGAATCTTGATGAGTTCGGCCTTCAGGTGTTCCGCATGGGCTAGGCGCGCGTCGGCGCTCTCGACTTCGGCCTTCTGGTCCGCGCGCTGACGATCAATCCAGTCGCCAAGATAGGAGTAGATCAGCTTTTCCAGCGTCCGCCGACCCTCGCCGTTGGGCGCGGCGAGACGATGATAGTTGACCAGCGCATGGAAGCCGTCGCGGCGCCCATCCCAGATCTGCCAGACGAAGGGGCGCTGATGGAACAGCTCACAATGCTGGGCGAAAAAGCCATCGCGCAGCCAGTCATCGAAGGATTTGCCGACGAAACCCGCGTCAGCGAGCAAGCCCGCGAGTTTGGCGGCCGACCATGCTGAGCCGAAAGCGTCCGCAAGGAGAGCGTTGAGACGTTGCTCGGCTGGCGGTTCGCCCTTGAGAGCGGTGAGGCAAACGATGCCGTCGATGTCGCTGTGAAGATCGAGGCCATCCGGTCCCAGCGGCGAGCAGTCCAGAAACTCGACCGCTGTTTGTCGTGGCCAAGAATAACCGAGCAGTCGGACGACGGCGGTTTGCAAATGCTCTTTCGAGCCACAGGGGCGCCCGTGAAAGATCCATTGTGTCGGATCGTCGGAGTTTGGCGGTGGCAATCCGTTCGGGTATTTCAGCCCTGCCACGTTGCGCCAATACTCAATGTCAATCGGTACCTGGACGAAAGAATCATCAGTAACGCTGACTTTCTTATTCAGGGTTCGAATTTCGTCAAAGTATTTTCCGGACTCCGCAAAACACCAAAGGGCCGGCAAGTCTGCTTCGTCCGAAGGGATGACCGCAGTAGCCGTGTTGTTAAAGAAATGGCCGCCATACAACGTCATGGGCAAATCCCGCATACCACCCACGAGCAAGCCTTTTTTTTCCCACGCCTCCTTTCCCCGAATCCATGCCCCTTCGTTGCCGCCTAAGCGTTCCCTGATGTATCCTAAGAACTCGCCGTTAGGCCCGTCCCAGAGCAACATATCTGACCTTCCGCCGTATGCGGCGGTCGACGAGATCGCGGTCTGCACGAAGTGCCAGTTTGGATTTTGAAGATTGACTTCCCAAAACTTGCGCGAAAATCGAGGGTAATCACCGGTCACGATCCCATTGAAGCAACTCGCATAGCGTCTGAGCGTGAGACCCGTATTAGGTTCACCCACTATGATTCGTGATTCCGGATTTTGCAGTTGGCTAACCTGAGTTATGATGAAGATATGACCCTCGGTTAGCTCAACGATTTTCTGAGCGATGTCTGGCCGCGGAAGTGCATTGATGCCTGAAAACACATGCTCCGGCATCGGCGAGTCTTTGCTGCCGACCAAACAAGCGGTCAACGGTCCCCGGTCCCCAAATGCCTGCCATGCTTCTTCACCAAGGGTGGCTGCGAGACTAATGCAATTTTTTGATAAAAAGTATTTCCTGAATGACTTGTAACGAGCCAAAAACCACCAGCTCTGGGGCACAACTATGGCGACAGCGCCTCCTGCTTTTGAATTCTCGAACGCCTTCTGAAGGATGCATGTGGCAAGCTCGGTCTTTGCCGCTGGAAAATGTGCCGAGCAGTACGACTGTATCACCTCGTCTTGCTTGCCGCGTCCAAGGTAGGGAGCATTGGTAGCCACTAGGGTGAATTTCTTGCCCAATAATTCCGCCGCTTTTGCCATCCCCTGCGCCGCCACGGCCATCTCCCGCGCATCGTCCGTATCGGCAGCCGCGAGTATGGATGCCAGCAGCGGCTCCAGCTTGTCGAATCCTTCGCGGAAGATATCCGCGCCCGCCCGGCGCGGATCGATCAGGCTGCCGAGCCATGGCGCCTTGGCGAAGAGGTCGTAAAGCGCTTCGAGGCCGTTCTTGACGCGCTCCTCCAGCCCTGTCGTCAGCAGGTTTTCCTCGGTGCCAAGCAGATCGCGCTTCGCGGCCGGATCGGCCGCGGTAACTGCCTTCTCCGCAAGTTTGAGCCATTCCGCCTTCGTTACGCCGATGGCGAGACCCGAACAGGCTAGGTTGAGCTGCGGCAATGGGCGGTAGCCGACCTTGCGCCACGCCGCGAAGGCGAGATTGAAGGCCGCGATCTGGGTGCAGCGCGGGTCGATCTCCAGCCCGAACAGATTATCCCTGAGCACCGCATCGATGGCATCCGATCGCGAGGCCCCCTCTTCCGCCATGCGGATCGCCACCAGGATCGGCAGCGCGAACACCAGGAAATGTCCCGATCCCATGCAGGGATCGAGCACTGTTATATCCTTCGCCGCCTTCGGCCAGCCTTCGAACACGCCCGCGGCGGGACGCCATGATCCTTCCGAACCATCTGCGCCCTTGTCGCGCACGAAGCGCAGATAGGTCCAGTCGATGTCACCGACCTTGCAGGCGGTGTGCAGTTCGTCCTCGCTCGTCGCTGTCGTTGCGAGCGCCGGCTTGGCCGAAAGCACCTTCCCCGCCCACCAGGCGCCGAGCGAGTTGTGCAGCAGGAAGAGGACCATGTAGTCCTCGGTGAAGAGCTGCGTGACGGCTGGCAATTCGTCGGCCCCGATCTTGACCTCGGACTTATTGACCTCTTCCTTCTTGTCCGCCTGCCAGAACTGATACACCCAGCCGAGGCTATCATCGGCCTCGAACACGGACTGCGTCAGGCCTTTGAGAAGATCCTCCATCTGCGACCGCGTCTCGGGCGGCAGCGCGATGTCGAGCACGGGATCGTCCCTGCGGAAGATCTGCGGCAGCATCCGCTCGGCATAGTCGCTGGCGAGCGGCAGCCAGTCAGCACTCTTTTCGCGGGCCAGTTCCTGCACTTCGTCCAGCGTGATGGCAACGCCGGACTCCGGCTCGATCAGCAGGTCCGTTTCCGCCAGGAAGCGCGCGAACAACATGCGATGCCAGTGCTCGTAGGCGCATTCCTGTACGAGACGGTAGGTGACCTGCACGCCCGTTTTCGTGTCGCGCCGGTCGCCGAGCTGCCGGCCGTGGGCGCGCAGCCGATTGCGCAACGCGCGCTGCTCGGCCGCGAGGTGCTTCGGCGCTTCGGCGTCGCCGACACCGAGCTGCGCCACAGCCTTAGCCGCGCCGGCCTCCGCGACACGCCGCGCCTGCTTGACGGTCTTCTCAAGGTCTTTGCGGAGAGATCTTTCCAGCGACGTCAAGCTCGAACTCCTCAATTCACCAGCACGGGGCCGCTCACGACTTTCGACAGCAGCATCGCCTTTTGCCGCTCGACCCAGGCTTCGACTTCCGCGGCGTCGCGCAAGGTCGTGCGTTCCAGCGTCACCAGCTGCACCTTCGGCTCGAGAAGCCGCGCGGCACGCTCGATGGCGTGATTGACGCGGCCGGCAATCGCATCGATCTCAGCCTGAACACTAAGTAGCGGCCTGCGGTCCAGTGTGTCCGCCAACGCTTCGTCGGTCGAAACATCCGGCTTCGCCGGCGATACGAGACCCACCGCCGCCATGATGCTGTCCTGGTCTGCGGGTTGCAGCTTTGCCCACACGCTGTTGGCCGCCAGCGCCGCTTTGGCGTCCGCGAATGCCGCCGCATGCGCCGCTAGGCCCTTCTGGAGAGCGTCACGCAAGAGGCCGGCAATCCCCTGACGCAGGGTGTTCGCCGGGTCGGAAGCTTCGAGCAGAAGGCGCTGCGACCGCACCGCGTCGATCTGGTCGAGCTGCGGCTTGGCCGCCGGCATCTCTGCCACGTGCTTCGCCAGGCGGCCGAGAATGCCCCAAGCGGGAAGACGCTTCGCGATGAGGTCGCGCGTGGCGCCCCAAGCTTTGATCCGATCCTCCCACTCCGTCGCCTTGTTTTTGATCGCAACCAGCTGCTCGTTGCCGACCAGCCGCTGGATATCCTCAATTCCGGTTGTCGATGGAGCAGCGGGGATTGGCGCCTCGCCGCCAGCTGCTTTCGCCAGCGCAATCAGCCCGGACAAGAATTCTCCGGCGCGCAAGGCCTCCTCACCGCTCTTGCAGGACACACCGAGGCCTTGGAACAGCTTGCGCAAAACCAGCCGGTCACTCACAGAGAGCGTGGCGTGTTCGACGCGGAATTCGGCCTTGGCGATCTTATTCTGGTCGAGCTGGCCCTGAGGCACCGCCTGTCCGTTCAACGTCGCTGTGATGTGCTGCAGCCGGTGAAGCGCGATCAATGCGGCGTCGACCGCGTCGCGAGGCCAGCCGAATGGCGATCCGCCGAGCGTCTTGCGCACATCCGAACCGGACCTTCCGGCGCCAATGGTCGCGATCACCTCCTGGCAGACCGCGTGCTTCTCGGTGGCGTCTGTATGGCCGGTGGGCTGAAAGGGGTGATCGGCACCTTCCCGGGCACGCTTGATGACCGCTTCCCATGCCGCCGAATCTGCGTCCTTGAAGCGCGGGAACATGCGGACAAGCGATATCTCGGTTGCGGTCCTAATACGTTCGTCGAGTACCGCCAACAACACTTCGCTGCCGCCCCCTTGAAACACTTTCGTGTTTGCCACCACGTCGCGGACTAACCGATCCCGATCGCCCACGGAGCGGGCGCGGCGGCTGTCCATGCTCTGGCGCGCTTCCTGTCCCTCTGCGGTCGTCGGGTTGCCTCTGGCGTCGAGGGTCTGTTGCGTCGCATCGGCTTCTACGATCAGGCGGCGAAGATCATCGGCGGATTGGCGGGGAATGAAGAGGAACAGGATCGGACTGTCCGTGCCGGCCGCTCGCGCGGCGTCGAAGACGTCTTTCTCCGAGCAGGACCAGCCGTCGCGTATCCAAATCGGAATGCTGCTTCCATCGACTGCGGGCGCGGTTTGCTCGCGATGGATGAAAAACTGGCGCGGCTCCTTGGCGGCGCCCTGGACCACCTTGATCGCGCGGACCGATCTGTCAGTCTCGCCATAGAGGAACTGGTCGCGCTTGAATTGGATCGCCGCGGTGTCATTGTTCAACTTGGTCTGGCGGTTGCGGAATTCGCGATCCCATTCACTGCCCTCGCGAGTCTGCAGCCGATACTCGTCGCCAACCGGCATGAGCACACCCAGATCGGCGAGCTTCTTCAAAGTCGTCTCGACTTCGGACCGGAGCTTTCCGTTGTCCGCCGAGAGGTCATCGATCAAGAGATCGGCCAGATGGTCCTTCGTGGCGCGCACGCCGATGTCCGCCCCCGCCTCGCGCTTCAGTTTTCCGACGAGAAACACCAGGCCGCAGATCCGCTGTGCCAGTTCGCCTTCGGTGCGGCCAACCTGGATAATGCGCTCGTTGATCTCGCGCAGGAGGACGCCTGTATTCACCATCTCGGGCGCAAGGGCGTCGAATAGTTCATCGGCAGCAATGACCGATCCCAAGGGTCGTTCGGAAACCTTGGCTACCGCATCGTGAATGATGCGTAGCTGCGAGCGCAGCTGGCTGCTGGTGCCTGCCGCATCAATCTGTCGGAAGCAGTTTTCCCAGAAGCGCCGGCGGACTGGCAGCAACGGGTAGTCGTCGACGATGACGGCACGGTCTTCGACAACTTCGCCGATCCGAGTGCCTTGCAGCTGACGCGACACTTCGCCGGCGTGCTTGTCGAGCAACGCGCGAGCATCGGCGACAGCTGTTGGCTTCTTCTGCAGCAGGACCTTACGCGTCACGGTTTCGACTTCGGCATCCGAGAGCGGCACGCGAATGGTGAAGCGGTCCATCAGCTTCTGCAGCAACGGAATATCGGTGAGAGCGCTCTGACCCGCGCCCACGATCATCACTTGACTGTCCAGCTGCTTCGAAACAGCCTCGGCCACCTCGGTTACGAGAACAGAGCGATCGCTCGACTCGCCGATATATTGCTGCACTTCGTCGAGTACGAGCAGCGCGCATGGCACGCGACCATCGCGCCCAACCAAACGCAGCGACTCCTTCGTGACGCGGAGAAAATCCTCCGTTGTGATGTCTGAGCTTGGAGGAGGAAACTCTGCCTTCAGCAATTGCTTCGCCTCCGCTTCGCTAGCGGCGAATTGCTCTTCGCACTCCATAACGGCTCGCGCGATCGGACCGCTGACATAGAGATTATTGAGCTCCCGCTCGAAGGATTTGCCGCCCGCCTCGACGGCGGCCTTCACCTTGTCGAACAGACCCTGAGAGTGGAGCCACAGGCAGAAGCGCGCCTGCGGATATTGCTCAGGCAAGCCTACGGCCCGCAGAAGGATCGCAAGGATCGTCAGACGAACATTTTCGGTCGTTCCGCTCGGCAGGGAGCCAGCGGCGGCAATCAGGCCGCCCGCTCGCTTGCCCGCGGTATCCAGCTCGCGCAGGAGGGCCCTCAGATCTTCTGGAATCGAAGGGACAAGGCTGCGTGCAGTCGCGCCGTCCGGGAAGCGCGTGTCCTGCCAGAGATGGCAGAGCATCTTCAGGAGGTGCGACTTACCACTGCCGAAGAACCCGCTTACCCACGCGCCGCGCTGGCTGGTCTTGCCGAGATTGTCGAGGAATGACCGAACGATCTTCTGGATGCCGTCGGCATACTGCCCTTCGCAGACGAAGGTTTCGAGTTCGCCACGGAGTTCGGCTTGGGCTCGCTCGTTCCGGCTGTCCGAAATGCGCGCTTGCCCTTGATTTACGAGGGGATGAACGGCGGGGTTGCGCTGTAAGATGTCCTTGATCTTCATGCGTTTCCTCCTTCGCTGTGCGCCGTGATTGGCACAGCGAGATAATTCCAGCCGTCGCGCGCATCGAGCAGCCGATAATTGTTGCGTTCAAAGTGGCCAGGGAAGAAGACGACTAGCCGACCTTTGATGTCGCCCTCGATCTTTCGCAACACCTGTGAGATGCGAGCGAGGCCGAAGAGCGATCCAGCGCCGAGAATGGCGACTACGGTATTTTCGCTGACCTCGGGTTGGCGGAAAACCGCGCGAACGCGATCCGCAATAAAATCGGGAAACTCGGCCTCCAATTTGAGCCGAAGGTCTTCCGGCGAGGCAAAGTATTCGTCCCGATAGTCGTCCGCCGCCATCCATTCGGCGAAGGCATGGGCAAGATCGATCTCGCGCCATTCGTGTCCGGCCTTTTGCGTTGCCATCTCGAACGCGGATTTCCGGGCGCGGAGCGTACGCTCCAGCTCCTTGTCATAGACCACCATGACGACGCGTTGCGCACCCGCGACGGTTCGCTGCCAGGGAGTGGCGATGTGATGGCCATAGGATTCGGCGATCTCTTCAATGCGAGCCATGATCAGGCCCTCGCCGAGTATGGATCGAGGCGCGATAGGTTCAGCTCTACCACCTCGCCAGACATGCGAAGATCGAGAAGTCCCAACCGCTTGGCTTCAAGCGCGAGGTGGCGCGCGCGCGAAGGGTCACAGTCGAGCACTCGTAGCCAAGGGCTTGAGAATATTTCAGCGCCCCGGAAGCCGGCGGCATGGGCGAGATAGAGCGCAAATGTCACTGCAGCCGGCGCCGGGTTCACTGACCGGCGCTTCTTGAACGTCCGGCCTACGAGGTGGGCAGACTGGGCCCATGTACTCGCGGCGTTGCGGCAGACCTTGTCCAGAGTGCTGTCGTTCAGTCGCCCGCCGACCACCGCCCGCAACGCAATCTTCATGTCATCACGCTGGAACCCGGCATTGGTCGGGAGGAAAATGATTGAAGGCGCTGTGGCTGCCAGGAGTGGATCGCGAGCAATTGAAATCAGTAACGCAAGAAGGCGACGACCATCGCTCTCAAACTCCCAAAGCCTCCGAAGCACACGGAAGACCGGAACAGAAGGATCCAGCCCGTACAGCTCTCCCAGCCGCTGATTGGTCAGTCGTCGTGTAGCCGCGGTAGGCTTGGATAGACAGTTCCCTTCGATGATCGCGCTCGAATAGTCCTGTCGTTTGGCTTCGGTCGGCGTTGCCGCGAGGACTTGGCTCAACTCGTCGAACATCATTGTCCGGCTGGTATGCGTGCCCTTGGCGCCGAAGCGGAATCCAGCGTCCGCGGCCTCAGAAGCAGCACCTGCAGCCGGAAGGAAGGAGAGCGGATATGTGGCGGGGTCTGTCATCTCTTGCCGGCAAGTTTGCCGGCGGCAATATCTCGAGCCGATAATTAGTTGTCAATCTCGCCCAACGCCATGCCGGCAAAGTTGCCGGCAGATTTAGACCGGGACTTTCACGTTCTGGCTTCTAAGGCATTTATCTTGTTAGATTATCGGGAGCCCAAGCGCCAAAATCTGCCGGATGAAGCGCGAGAAATTTCGCCGGATCCGAGCACCAACGTACAGATTTTTAGGCTACCTCCAAACTACAGGCGAACCAGAAATCAGATTTCCCGCAATCGATCGTACCCAACTGAGCGTGGACAAGGCCTCATATCGGCTGGGTCTCAACTTGGCTCAACCAGTTTTCCGCAATCGGCCGCACTAGTTTCGCCAGCGTAGGGGTCGTCGGCTGACGTCTGCCCAGGAGCAGCTCTATGATCTCTGGCGCAAGCAGCGTCAGCCTCAGTGTGCGGCTCACATAAACGTTTATGATGATCATAGTCGCGTAGAGCTCATCCGCCGGGTACCCAATGTGAGCCTCGCCGAGCCCTTCAATTTTCCTGAATGGACCGAGTACAGCAGTACGAGCGGCCAGGATCCGCTCGGAATGCAGAGTACGAGCATCAATCTCTATCAGTCTCTGGTTCCCGGCATCGGTAACGTGACGCTCCGTATGCGCTATTACGGGCTCTACGCTTGGCTGAGCCAGAGCTATGCCAGGCGCGTCGGCGACACAAACCCGAAAAGTTGGCAGCGCTACATCCGTCGCACGGAAGCTCTCTATGCGCTCATCGCCGCGCGCCGTGGCGGCGAGACTGGTGTTGCGGGCGGAAATTGGGCGCGACGCAAACTTTCGAAGGTGGCAAAGGGATCTATCGATTTCTCAAGGGACGCAGAACTTGAACGTCCCAACTACTTCGCCGTGACATGGGGCGCCTACGGACTAGCGTATGGCAGCCAACTTTCGCAGGTGCGCATCCTGTGTGAGACAGCGGCGCATGGAATTCCCGTTCCAAGTGAAGGCGCCGGAGAGAAATTGGCGACGGCGTTCGAGCAGGAGCTGGGCGAGTTGGCCGCGCCGTTCCAGCGGTCAATCGAGCGCGCGCGCGTTACGCACTCTGATCTTGAGAGGTTCGGTCGCCTCTCGCCGTCGGGCATCCGCAAGACAGGCGCCGAGCGAAGCCTTTATGAGGACGTTCTATTCGCGCGCGATGGACTAGGCGGAGATGATGCAGATTCGCGCCGCGCGAGTCTGGTGCTGATCCTCAAATTGACTGCGCAGCTCAAGCGGAGCCCAACGCCAGACGATGTGCGGTGGGTTCTCTATGCCGGCAAGGATGGGAACGGCCAGCCCTTTTATGCCGGCGGCGCCGCGTTACAGAATCAGCAGCGGCGTTGGCACGACTACCACGCTAACGATCTATGTCATGTCACGCTGGAGGCGCTTCTGAAGTTCACGCTCGATAAATTAGGCGAATATCCGCGCGGCATCGCAGCACAGGTCCTGATCCGGCGCTGCGCCGACGACATCGCCGGTACCGGAACCGCGCCGGCTAGCTGGGGTGCGTTCGTCAGGGCAGTGGCGGAGGCGCCCAATGCTTACGACGCCCAATCCGGCGCCAGCGAGTGGAACCTTGCACAGGAAATGCTAGCCGCCAGCGGCGCACTGGAGATCTGTTCCGCCGACACAGCGCTAAAAGCGCTCGTGCTCCTGGCGCTGCTGCACAGGCGGTTCCGTGCGGATAGCGGGGCCGCGACGAGCGAGCTGGCGCAGTTTGATCCTGTGGCGTTTCATTCGCTGTTGACCGAATCCCGCTTTCTGGACCAGCTCACCGAAGAGCCATTCGCGCGGGCGGTCGCGCGCATCCTGGAAGAACGCGTGATGCGTCGGCATCTATGGGTCGCTATGCGCAAGCTCCGCCACCAGGGCGACTACACCTTTTTGGTCGACACGGACGACGGTTTGCTTCGGCTACGAAAGAAAGATGGTCCCATCTTCACGAATCCGCGTCTCGGTCCCGCGATACGATTTCTTCGAGACATCCATCTGATAGATGACGACGGCCTCACGCCGCGCGGCGCGAAGGTGCTGCAGTCGTCATGAAGCTCTATGAGCGCTTTGGCGCACGTGGCTATCACACCAGCATCGTTATGACTTTTGGGGTCGATTTCGATGCCTATGAGAATATCGTGCTGCCGCGACTTAGAGGCGCCGACTGCCACAACAATATCCTGGCGGCCGATAGCAGAATGCTGACACAGGCGCTCGGCGGCGCGACGGCGCTGCCTCGGTTCGCTGGTCGCTGGTACACCGCGTCGGGAGCACGGGCCGGCGCCGTATTCCATCCGAAGATGCTAATCCAGCTCGGCCGCGGCGGCGGGCGCATGATAGTAAGTTCCGCCAATATGACGGCGTCCGGGCTGGCCGGGAACCTTGAGCTCGCAAGCGAGATCATTTGCGGTAGCGAAGAGGGCGGCGAGCAGCGACTTATCGTACAAGGCTGGCGCTATGCTCTTCGAATCCTCAGGGAAAGCGGAGACGCGCCCGCCGGGCAGACCGCATGGACGCTCGCACGCACGCCCTGGCTACGCCGCGCAGTCAACGTGGCGGACCCGCAGACGCTGCAAGACGGCACCGTGGCCGCATTGCTGACCTCCGGCGGCTCGCAAGGTATCGGCGAGCAATTCCTGCGTCTGATCGACGACGAACGCGCGACGCGACTGATCGCCATGAGCCCTTACTGGGATGACAGCCTGAAGGCACTTGCTGCATTGGCCGGCCGTCTGTCGCCGTCCAAGACCGTAGTTCTCATTGAGCCCTCGGCCCGTTCCTTTCCGGCCGCTGCCGCCAAGGCCATCAAAGGCTTGAAGGTGTTCGATGCTGCAGATTTCTGTGGCGGCCGCTTCCTGCATGCCAAGGCCGTTATCGTGCAGACGCGCCGGTGGGATCACGTGCTTTGCGGGAGCGCCAACTGCACAGTGGCGGCGCTGGGCGGGCAGCGCTTCGCGGGCCTGAACGAAGAAGTCTGTCTCTATCGGCGGTTTCCGGTCGGCAGCTTGATGGAAGCGCTCGGGCTGAACGACCTATTCGACGAAAGTCTCCAAGTCGATCTCGACGCTCTCGAAATCGATGACGGCGACGGCGAACTTGACTTGGACGCCTGGAACGGGCGAACGCCGGGCCGGTTCGAGTGCCGGTTCGACATTCTGGTCTGGAAACCATCGGATGGCATCGCGGCCGAGTCCGTCGAGATCGAGTTGCTGAATCGCGATGGCAACCTCCTGCCAGAGCAGTCAACATTTATCGATGTTCCCGGCAATGGTGTGCGTCGCTATCAGCTACCTCAGATGCTCGAGCGTCCTGCTTTTGCCCGACTGCGCCACCCCGACGGAACGCGGTCTGCGCCGGCAATCGTCACTTTGGTCGACAAGATAGCCGAGGCGGCGAAAGAGCCACGGTCGAGGCGTGCCGAAAACGCTGTGGCGCAGCTCGCGGAAGAGACCGAAGAGGGGCTCTGGATGCTGGACATTTTCGACACGCTGGAGGCGGCTGAGGCGCAGATGGCAGCGGACGCCGGACCCGACGCAATCGCGACGCGGCGAAAGCGGGACAAGAAGGACGATAGCGGTGCAAATCCCGAAAGATTTCGCACGCTGAGCTACGAGATGTTCATCGCAGGGCGCGGGGCGGCGCCAGGGGGATCGTCTGCCGGAAGAAGCAGCTTGGCAGGCAGCGATCTATCTTTCATGCGCGTCTTCCTCAACCGAACGCTTGGGCTTCTCGACAAGATCGACGCAGATTCCGGCGAGGAAGACGAGGGTTCGGTCATCAAGGCGCTCGATCTTTGCGACGAGACGGGCGACGCCGAACGGCTGATGAGCATCGGCGACACCGCCGATTCCAACCGGACCACCGAGGAGGAGCAGCGCTTGCAGATGCGTCTTAAAGCAGAACAGCGCAAG
Source organism: Rhizomicrobium sp. (assembly GCA_035549495.1). Classification (GTDB taxonomy): domain Bacteria; phylum Pseudomonadota; class Alphaproteobacteria; order Micropepsales; family Micropepsaceae; genus Rhizomicrobium. The sequence continues at coordinate 28,187 of DASZQV010000004.1, forward strand.
GCGGCGCGCGCGCAGATATCCAACGCCGCGCTGCATTTCGGGCAGAGGCTTGCGGAGCGGAGAGACGCGGGAGCGCTCACGACATTTGATATTCTCAGACTGCGCGCGCTGCTCACGATCGAGGCGGCGGCGGGATGGCGGGGCCGGGATGGCGATGCCACTGAAACGCCGCGAACCTCGATGCAGGTGCTGCCGGTTGAATCCGAGGACGATAGTTGGCCCAGAGTACTTGGCAGGACGCTGTTCGCGTTCTTTGGCGGCACCGATCCACCTGTTTGCCATGTGCAGATCGATGCGGTTCACCAGCAGCTATCTGACGACATTCTGGAGTCATGGGCTACATGCTTCTGGAGCCTGCAGGCCGCTCGGGCGGCACCATGCTCTGCGACTGAGCGCGCAAAGCTAGGGAAATACCTCACGCCCTTGGCGCAAAAGGTCTACCGCACGACTGGTCTTACGCGGGACGAGTTCGCCAGCGAGAGGGTCTTGACCGTGATGGATCGTGTGAACGCGCGCTTTTCAGAGCGCCTGGGAATCGACGCCAAGGCCATTATGGAGGCGCACGGCGCTCTGGTTAGAACTTTATTTGATGTCCGGCATTAACGCGAAAGCGACCCAACACCGATACACGTTCAAATTCGTAGACCGCGTCTGAGAACCCGCAGCTGGGAACGCTGGCTAGCTCTGGGACAATGTGCGCTTGCTGGCGCTCACCTATCGCTTGAACTGCTCGCAAATATCGTGACTCCGTCAGATGCCCCCTTTTCAGCGCAATGTGGGCCCTAGTTTCCTAGATCGAACATTTGCCTCTGAGCGGCCCACTCTACTGGAAATGGCCGCATGGCTCTCGCGAGCGAAAATGACGGGGGCTGCACGCCATTCAAGACCGCCTCAACGATGTCGGGTGCGAGCAGCGTGAGCCGCAGGATGCGGCTCACGTAGGACGGATTGATTTTTTCAGCAATGGCCAGATCGGACACCGTCGCATGGACACCGTCCTCCAAGAGCTTTCGCCAGCGAAATGCTCGCGCCAGAGCCTTGACCAGAGTGCTGTCGGGCTGAGGTGCGGATGCCCAAGCTGCTCCGTCGGCGGTGAGAATCTGCTTGCGCCCACCATGCTTTCGGAAAGCCAATGGGACACGGACAGTGATCATGCCCTTCTGCCTTCCGGCCTCCGACTTGACGCTCACTGTGCAATTCCCTTTCGGTTTGATGGCTTGAATTCTCGAGCCAGCAACGAAAGTCCGTCGACGCGCAGCCGAATATCCAAGCCCTGCGGATCGACATCTACGCGGTCGACAAGTAGCTGGACGATGCGGGCCTGTTCGGCGGGAAAGAGCTCGTCCCAAAGAGGGTCGAGCTGAACGAGCGCCTCGCGAACGTCTCCTTCCTTAAGGTCCTTTACCTGCGGACGAGCCGCACGCCAGGTACCCACGATGATTTCGGGAGAGCGAAGGAGGGCTCGCAGCTGATGGATGACGGCGGCTTCAACTTCGGCAGCGGGTAACCGACCGACAGTGCACGCGCCAGCGCCCTTCTTCAGAATCGATTGAGCCACATAATATCGATATTGTCGGCCGCGCCGGCGCGTGTGAGTTGGGGACATCGCATCGCCACCCGGCGCGAATATCAACCCTTTGAGCAAGGATGGTGTCTGGCATCTGGTTTGCGCGGCTCGCTGACGAGGGCTGACCTTCAAAATGTCATGCACCTTGTCCCAGAGATCTTGAGTGATGATCGCTCGGTGCTCCCCCGGGTAAGCCGCACCCTTGTGTACTGCGAGGCCGACATAGGCGCGATTGCCGAGCATTTTATAGATGTTGCCCTTGTCTATTGGCTTGCCGCTTCGAACCGTGATCCTCTCGGCCAACAAATCATTGGCCAATTTTGTTGCGGACCCGAGCTCGACGAAGCGCTCGAAGACCATTCGCACGATCTGAGCTTCGGATTCGTTGATGATGAGCTTTCGTTCCCTCACCTCGTAACCGAAGGGCACGACGCCGCCCGTCCACATCCCTTTCCTGCGGCTCGCTGCGATTTTGTCACGTATGCGCTCGCCGGTCATCTCGCGTTCAAACTGGGCAAACGACAAAAGGATATTGAGCGTCAACCGGCCCATCGAGTCCTTGGTATTGAAGGCTTGGGTGACGCTTACGAAAGCGACCTCGTTGGCATCGAAGATCTCGACCAACCGGGTAAAATCCGAAAGGGACCGGCTGAGACGGTCTATCTTGTATACAAGGACGATGTTCACCAAGCCCTGTTCGATGTCCGTGAGCAGCCGCTTCAGCGCGGGTCGCTCCAACGTGCCACCAGAAAACCCGCCATCGTCAAATTGGTCGCGCACAGCAATCCAGCCCTCCGCCTTCTGGCTGGCAATAAATGCCTCACAAGCCTCCCGCTGCGCGTCGAGACTGTTGAACTCCTTTTCGAGGCCTTCTTCCGTCGATTTGCGGGTGTAGATCGCGCAACGCAGTTTACGTTTGAACAACTCTGTCATGCAACGCCCCGTTGATTTTTCAATCCAAAAAACACCCATCCGTTCCAACGCACATTCGTAATCGCGCGCGCGATCGCAGACAGAGATCGATAGGGCCTTCCTTCCCATTCGTAACCATCGCGCAGAACAACGACGGTGTGCTCGACGCCTTGCCATTCGCGGATGAGCCGGGTGCCGGCGATGGGTTTTCGATCCGTTCGGATACGGCGGCGAGTGATGTTGCCGCCGTCGAGGTCTTCGCCTAGGGCTTCCAAGCGCTCAACGGTCGCGGATTTGAGCCCGCCGTGCGTGAGTTCCTGAATCCGGTAACCAAGCCGGGTTTGCAAGTGCCGCTTGTTGTAGGGCGGTGGCTCAGTTTGAAATAACTGTCGCCACTGGGCCTTCAGTTCGGCCGTGGAGGCTCGGTTTAGGGCGGCCAGCCGCGCCAGGACATCGTCGCTCAATTGCGTTTCTCCCGCCTGTCGGTATTGGTGGCAGGACCGCTCTGGTCAGGTGGCAAGTCGAGCGAAAATTCTCCAGATTCCGGCGATTTACCGCTGGACTTCGGGGCGAGAAGGCGGATGACACCGGCAGCCAGGATCTCGGCGATTTCAGCGAGCCGTTCGGCGCTGGACATTCGGTCAGGATGAGGCGCGCTGGACATCGACAAGGCTTGCCGCAAGGCGTCGGCGCGGTCAGGGTTTGTACCTGCCAAGTTCGATGCCAGGTACGGCCCCTAACCATGTCGCAGAACAAAATTCGCCCGGGTACCCGGCGCAACGCCCGCGTGGCGCTCAAGCCGCGTCAAATTCCGCATGGAAAATTTCCGAAGGAATCGCCAGCCATAAATGCGGCTCTCGACACATTAGCCGGCGCTCCCGCAGACCCGTCGGCATTCTCGGAGCAAGAAATCATCGCCTGGGACACCGACTATTGCCCGCCTTCCAATTTGCTGGATCTGGCTTCGGCGCGCGCCGAGTGCACCAAGATTGCAAAGCGGTTCCAAGACCGGTTCGAGCGCGACGTGGTCGCAACTGGCCTCGGCGCCGTCGTGAAGAAATTTCGCCGGATGGAAACCCTGAGCGGCGAACTCGTGCGTGAGTTCCAGGACATGAGCGTGGACGCATATCGCGCCCTGGTAGGAATAGCCCGCTTCGAGAACGATGATTTATCGAATCTAGCAAACGCCATACACAGCCAGATCGACGTCAATCGAATAATTCCAAAGTACTGGCCGCGCGGGGACGTCTTCGGCCTTTCATGCGGGGTGTCGGAGGATTTGGCGGCGCTCTCCCTCTACCTCGGTGCGCTGCAGGGTCATCTCCAGGGGAAGGATAAGGGAGGAAACACCAACGTCGCTCGCCTGATCTCGGGCTCGCCTGAGTGGGCTCTGGTCCATGATGCCTGGCGCCTATTTCGCGCGCTGGGATTGTGCGCGCAAGCATCCAAAGATGGGGCGCTTGACCAATTCGTCGGGCAAATTGAATGCTGGGTGACTGGACGAAAGGAGCGGTCGTTCATCGAAATTATAAAGAAATATCGACAGGCTCGGGTACACTATCTGATCAAAGCGACTCACTTGAAGGAAACCCTGAGACACGTGGGGTGGCGTCGCGCCGAAGACATCCAGGTCTGCATCGATCGCATTCAAATCGGCCGGCCATTGCAGGTCCGTGGCCGCATGGTCGCCACTTATGAGCAAACAGCGCTGGAGTTCCTTGACGCCCATTTCGAACTCGTCAACGGCTTTCCCAACACGAAATTGCCCCGGTAGTGAACGACCAGCTCCGAGGCGCGCTGCAGACGTAGCTGCTAACGGACAGCAATCGCCCGGACAGGTCGATCGGTCCGACCAACGACCAGGTCGGCATATAATCTCTCGTATGCCGCATGCCAGCGGCTGATAGCACTCAGCCTGGCCCCGAAGGCCGTGCGGCGGCCCGGCGTATCTGCTTCCACGCGTAATCGACAAATGCCGCGCAATGCCGGCGGGGAATGATGTACTGGCAAGACCACGAAAATCTTGTCTGTGTACCGCGAGAGCAAGTAGGGACGATCGGCGACCAGGAGTCGCGCGGTGGAACCGGCGAGAAAGGCAAGCGGGGGCCCTCCCCCATCATCACGGGCCGCGGCTAAGACGGGAAAAAGGGGTTCGGCATCGTCGCTGTCGCTACCGAATACCCAGGGTTCGAACCAGATTGCCCCGATTGTCTGCAACATGTGTACTCGGGGCCAGAACTGCTGCTCGTTGCCACGCGACATGTGTCGAGTTCGCCATTTCCCAGTCGCTTGGAGTGTATTGCCCAGTGAAAGGGCCCACGCGGCGTGGACACCTACCTCGACGACCTTTTGACAACTGTCCGATGTATTATCGAACTCGCGAAGCACACTTAGCGGCACGCCGTGGGTTAAGTCGGTTTGGATATGTCCGTAGAGGTCAATCAACATCCGGAGCAACAGCGGATCGCCGCACTCACGCACGCGGCGCAACATCGGCGTTTCATCACCGAACCCGGTCACGAGCTGCATCGGAAGGAAGATTGGCTCATCCTCGTTACGGGGCTCAGGGAACTGGTATTGCGGAAAGAGGGCCGTTGAAGACGCCGTTCGACTAATCACTCCAGCATTGATCAATTCCTCGATTGCTAGTTTTGCCCGAGGTTTGCCCATTCCCGCATAAAACTCGCAGGCCTTGGCGGACCATTTGGTGAGCCGATGATCTGACCCGGTGCCGGCGAGCAAGACCAGCAAGGCGGTCAGGAGATTCATTCGGTTGGTAGTCCGGACGGCCCACGCGTTATCCCAGATCGTGCGATCGAGAACGAGGAACTTGCTGCCGCGGCCCACGCCGCGCATTCGATCACTCGACCCTTGTCGCTCGCTCGCGGGAGAATTTCCGCTCAAGACGGCTGCTCCGTCGAACGGCTCGGTGACCCCATCAAGGACATCAAGGGTATCAAGGTGTTCAAGAACCAGCGGACTCCTTCAAAGCCTTCAAGCCGAATCGGAACCGCGGCCGGAAACGGATTTTGAAAAAGCCGCAAAGTTATTCACCGGAGCTCGCAGCTGCGTCCGACTATTCTATTTGGAAGCAGTGATTCCACGAGTGCACGCCGCCACAGCGCCAAGTTTTATTCAGCTGTTACTGCTGCCAAGCGCATCAAAACAAAACTCGTACTCACAGATGCGAAGATGCGCTTTTGCATTCCGCGCCGGGAGCTATCGTGCTTTCGTGAGCGATGAATTGGTCAGGTGCGAGGACACGTTCATTGCATGGGGGATAAGGGGATCAAAAGTCGGCGACCCATCGCTCCCAAACCGGCGGCAGCCCCGATTTTTCGGAAGCCGCGAGTTTCGGGCGGGGGTCGAACGGAACGGCGGCCGGCGGCTCCCGGCGGTCGCGCCGAAATGCTCCGGCTTCCCCGCCATCGTAGATTTCGGAGGCATCTGCAATGACTGAACAGCGCCCATGGCCCGCGACCGAGATTGAACTCGTCGCCATCGAAACGCTCGTTCCCTACGCCGCCAACGCCCGAACGCACGGCGCGGTGCAGGTGGCCCATGTCGCGGACTTGATGCTGAAATTCGGCGTCACGAATCCGGTCTTGCGGGATGGCGACGGCACCATCATTGCGGGCCACGCACGGGTGCGGGCGGCCCTCCTGAACCGGTCACGCGGCCACGAGGCTTTCGCACGCCTGCCCGTGATGACGGCCCGCGGCTGGAGCGATGCAGAAAAGCGCGCTTATATCATTGCTGACAATCAGTCAGCGCTCATGGCCGGCTGGGACTTTGGGTTGTTGGCAGGCGAGATTCAGGCGCTCTCGGACGCCGCGTTCGACACGACACTGCTTGGCTTCACGGAAGCCGACTTGCGACGGCTGACGGGCTATGCCGGTGGGCTTACCGATCCTGATGCCGCGCCGGCAGTGTCGGCGGTCTGCGTCTCTCAGCCTGGCGATCTCTGGGTCCTCGGCAAGCACCGCGTGCTCTGCGGCAGCGCCACCGAGGCTGAGGATGTCCAAAAGCTGTTCGCCGGGAGCCGCCCCAGCCTCATGGTGACAGATCCGCCATACGGGGTGGCCTACGACCCGAGTTGGCGCCACGCCGCTGGCGTCTCGACCTCGGAGCGTGTCGGCAAGGTGCAAAATGACGACCGCGCCGACTGGAAAGAGGCCTGGGCTCTCTTTCCGGGTGAGGTCGCCTATGTCTGGCACGCGGGCAAATTCGCGGCCCAAGTCCAGCTGTCGCTCGAAGCCGTAGGTTTCGAAATTAGAGCCCAGATCATGTGGCGCAAGGCGCATTTCGCGATCGGGCGTGGCGACTATCACTGGCAGCACGAACCCTGCTGGTACGCGGTGCGAAAGGGCGGAAAGCGCAAATGGAACGGAGATCGAAGGCAGAGCACGGTTTGGGATATCGCGGGCGTATCTTCCGCGAAGGTAACTGACGTCGAAACTGCTGACGAGGCATCAGTTCACGGTACGCAGAAACCGGTCGAATGCATGCGCCGTCCGATCGAGAACAACTCCCGCGCCGGCGACGTCGTCTACGACCCGTTCCTGGGGTCGGGAACCACGATCATTGCCGCTGAGCAGTGCGAGCGCGGTTGCTACGGCATCGAGATCGATCCAGTCTATGTCGACGTCGTTGTTCGGCGCTGGCAAAATTTCACGGGAGGGACCGCGACATTGTCGGACTCCGACAGTACATTCGAGCAGATTGAGATCGAGCGGAAACGCGAAAGCAATGGGAGCACGAGGACCGAAGCCGCAGCCGACAGCCCTTCGGGTGCTCCAGGGCAATAAGGGCAAGCGCCCGTTGCCGCAGTACGAGCCAGCGCCGCCGCCAGATATGCCTACCTGTCCAGACTACCTAAGTGCGTATGCCCGAACGGAATGGGACCGTGTTGCCCACACGCTGCATTCGATTGGAGCACTGGCGCAACTCGACCAGACGATGCTGGCGGCATACTGCACGGCCTACGCTCGCTGGCGCCACGCGGAAGAAGATCTGGAGCGAATGGCACAGACGGATGGAACGACGCACGCAGCCGTAATTCGGACCAAACAAGGCAATCTCATTCAAAATCCGATGGTTGGTGTCGCCAACACCGCGCGCCGCGAAATGCAGCGCCTCGCGGCGGAATTTGGCCTAACCCCTTCGGCACGGACACAGATTGAAGCCAACCCCTATGTGAACGACCCGATTCTCAAGAAATATGGACTGGTCTGAAATCAAGGCGAACCATTTGGAGAGAAATAGCGCGCCGGGCACCACACAAACACGGCGCAGGGCCGGCCCTCAGTGTTTCCGGCCAAAAGGCCTCGTGTCTGTTAAACCGAAGGAGGTTTGATCGATTTATCTAGCCGGCAATGCGAGCGCGAGCCAGCGACTCGGACTGCTGGGCATTCCGTTGCCCCGGCATCGCTTTGTCTCATACAACGACGCGATAGATGCGTACGCCACCGACCTTCTCGGAGACAACTTCGAGTCCCAGCTTTTTCTTGATCACGCCGGAGATCACGGCCCGCACGGAATGCGGCTGCCAGCCCGTGTGCTTACACAGCTCGTCGAGGCTTACGCCCTTGATGCGGCACAGCAACACGGTGAGGGAGGCGATTTTTGTGCTCTTTGCTTGACGAGTTTGGTCGCCTCGCGCTTTGCCGGCCGACCCGATTTCTTTGCGTCCTGCTTTCGCTACCGACCGCCGTCTCGACTTGTTCCCGAGCGCTCCGCGCGCCCGCGCTTTGCCCGCCCTCTTCTTTGATTGCGCCACTGCCCTCTCCATCCGTGTTCGACGACATCAGCGCCGCCGGGATCGGATGCACGCTTCGTTTGGGCCGTGAAGCGAGGGAATAGTGAGCAATCTAATGGCGAAGATCAGTGCAATTGAGCCATCAGACGATACAAGCCGAGCGATCCCTTTGTGCTGCTGTGCTGGATGTCGTCGGACCCTGACGACAATTGCTTCCTGTCGCTGTAGGCCGCGATTGGGAGAAGTGCCACCGCCCGAATTTAGGTCAGGCCATGACACTTCTACCGATATGACACGACCGGCATAGTTCCGCCAGTCATTCGGCCAGATATATCTGAGCCTGCATTGCGGGCTACGCGCGGCTTCGCCTGCCAGCCACGAACCCCAGAAAGCGAGAATTTTGTGGCCCAGTTGGTCCTAAGTTTGGGGCGAGTTCAAACCAATGCTAAACTAACTTCCGAACTGAACCAATTCGTGGGGGCTAGTCAGCGACCTCCTTACCTTAGCATATTACTTGGTTGGCATTTTGTGTAACGAGTCAAAGAAGCCTCGGCAGAGGTGAAGGAATTGCAGCAAATCTCGCAAATGAGGAAAGCGCGGTACTCGATCCGTCCTGCTCGCGGAGGGCCGCAAGCCGAAAACTGGAGAACAAAAATGAGAGTCACTCAGGCGTTCACTTTTGAGGCGGCCCATCGATTGCCTCATGTGGGGCCGAACCACAAGTGCCGCAGAGAGCATGGTCACTCTTACAGGGTAGAGATTCAGCTGGAAGGAGACGTCGACAACCACACCGGATTTGTTACCGATTTCTTTGATATTGAACGCGCTTTTGGTCCGAGCCTCGAAATGCTCGATCACCATCTCCTGAACGAGGTGACTGGGCTGGAGAATCCAACTGCTGAGAACATTGCCATTTGGATTTGGGAGAGGCTCAAGCCTGCGATTCCACTCGTGCGGTCAGTCAAGGTCTTTGAAACGCCCCACTGCTGGGCAGAGTACCTCGGTATATAGCAAATTGCTCTGCGTATTGGCCCGTAGGAGGCACAAACGACGACGTAGGCCCTTGTCCTATTTTCGGGCGGCCAAGATTCTACGACATCCTTGGTGTGGGCACTGGAGCGGTATGTTGTGGTCGAAAATGTCGGGTTTGACTACGGCCAGCGGCACGAGCCTGGTCGTAGAAGAACACCCTCTCGTTTTTGCCGCGCTTCGGAGCGCGATCTCAACATCAGACCATAATCAGTTTGTCATTCCCTATCTCCTCGACGGCCCCGCTGAATGTGTCTAAGGACCCGAGTCTACCGCCTCCTTGCAGCCCTTACTCGGAACGCTTATGTGACGCACTGGAGAAACGAGCGGGTCTTTGGTCACAGGAGTCCGTCCGCTGCCCCCACGGCGCTCCCGCGATACCCACGGAGTTATTCCGCTATGAGCGAGTTCGACACGTATTCCTGCAAGAAGTGCGGCAAGGCGGTGTCTCTGAAAGCACCTGGCACGAAACACCGCAACCATTGCCCGTTTTGCCTCTGGAGTCTTCATGTCGCCCAATCCCTAGAACAGGACGACCGCACCTCCGATTGCCAGGGGCTGATGGAGCCGATTGCCGTCTCGACCCAGCGCGACGGCGAATGGTCGCTGGTCCACCGTTGCCAAGAATGCGGTAACATCAAGACCAATCGCATTGCAGGCGACGATGACAGCATATTGCTGTTGTCCTTAGCCCTTCGACCGCTGACCGTTTTGCCCTTTCCTCTCGACGCGCTTCAACTCGAAGCCATGGCAAAGTATGGTAAGCAGTCTCCGGATCGATAGTGATCACGGAGAGTACGAGTGGGGACTTTGTTTGAATTGGAATGCGTCGATGCGCGGACCAAGGCCCGTGTGGGTCGTCTGATTACAGCGCACGGAGGGACAGAGACTCCGTGTTTTCTGCCGATAGCCAGCCACGGGACGCTTCGCGCGCTTAGCTTTGAGCAGGCTGCTGAATGCGGCACGTCGGTTATAATGGCGAACGCTTGGTACCTATTCAACAACACGACCAATCAAAAACTGCTGGAGTCGGGAGGCGTCCGTCGTCAGATGGGGTGGGGTGGCATCCTGTTCACAGATAGCGGCGGCTACCAGGTGTTCAGCTTGAAGGATACATGCCAAATTACCGATGATGGGCTTTCATTTGACCGCGGCCGCAACACACTTACGCCCGAGCTTGTCGTGGAGATTCAGAAGTATCTGGGCTCTGATATCATGATGATACTCGACGATTGTGCGGGATATCCGAGTAATAGAGAACGAGTATTGGAAGCTGTGCGCCGGACGACATTATGGGCGAAGCGGAGCTTGACTGCTCATAGAAAGCTCCATGGTTTTCACGGCCATGATCAGTACGTCTATGGGATCGTGCAAGGCGGAACTCACAAGGACCTGCGCCGACGAAGCTGCAACGAGCTGGCTGCGCTGGGCTTCGATGGTTTTGGCATCGGCGGACTTTCGATAGGCATGCCGAGAAACGCGGTGCGGGAGATGACGTTTCTGAGCAGTGAGTTGTTGCCGTGGGACAAGCCTCGTCATTTACTGGGCGTTGGTTTGCCGAACCAAATATTGGAAGGCATCGCTGACGGCGCGGATACGTTTGACTGTGTTCTCCCAATTCGCAAGGCACAGCGAGGTGTCGCATACACCCGTTCCGGAGCGCTGTACTATAAGAGGCCTCATCTCCCCCATTTACAGGACGAGCCTCTAGACCCCACTTGCACATGTGGTACGTGCCGCACATGGTCGCGAGAGCGTCTGCGCTTGCTCTTTAAGGAAGATAAAGTCACTGCCGGTACGCTTGCATCCATGCATAATCTACATTTCTATCATCAAGTTTTGGCGGGCGCACGAGAAGCAATCCGAGAGAACCGATTCGCAATCTACAAAGAGGATTTCATCTCGGAGTGGGGCCTGGGCGAACTGGATGAGGTTTCATGAGATGGCCGGCGCGGACAAAGGCACTGAAGCAAAGGATGTGGCCGTAGCTCATCTCAAGATTACGAGCAACAACGTAACTGTCTCCATCACCAACAAGAAAGGTGATGTCCTTTGCTGGGCGAGCGCTGGCAGTTGTGGTTTCAAGGGTGCGCGGAAATCGACGTTCGTGGCTGGTCTGGCAACCGCGCAGCGTTCTGCCGAGCGAGCGCGAGAGCTCGGGGTTTCGTCGGTGGAGGTTCGCCTGAAAGGAGAGGGACCAGGGGCCAATGGGGCCATCGCCGGATTGGAGGCAGGTGGATTGGTGGTGACCGGGAAACCGTGAACATCGACGCACTCGCTCCATCAGCCCGTTGATCTGCGCGCATAGACAAGAAAGCGAATCGTTTTTCTAGTGAATTTCGTAGGTCGGCCGCCTTGGCGGCAGACGCGCTTTGGCGGGCTATTCTAGAACGGGGCGCTTGGATTCAGATGAGAGCGCTATCTGCATCAGTTTCAACGCGTTTTTGGGTCGAGACCGACCAAGTCTCGCAGAATCGCATCACCCTTTTTCACCAATGCGGCTCTTCCGGTGGTACATTGGGTCGATGACGCCCCCGCCGCATTGAACCAGGATCTGAAAACAGTATGGCAAGTTGATTTGTTGTGCGAAGATACGTGTCACAAACAGTCATGGCCCGCTCCAAGAAAAATACGACCGAAAGCCCTCGCCGCTTAGCAGCGGATGTACGCCGTTCGCCAAAGCACATTGCTAAGCTTGCCGAGTTCCCGTGGGGCCTGTCGGTCCTAAACGTCGCTGTGCAGCTGAAGATCCCGGACCTAGTCGCGCGCGGCGTTGACGATGTCGAGAGCCTCGCTGCCGCTACGGCGAGCCATCCTCCTTCGCTGGCGCGGCTCATGCGCGCGCTGCGATCGCTCGGCGTCTGTAGCACCGCGGCAGACGGCCGACTCACGCTGACCGCGGACGGGCGGTGTCTGCTGGAGAGCGAGCCGGGCTCGATACGTGGCCAAGTTCTGTTCGCGGGCGACTCGCTCTGGAAACAGTTCGGCGACCTGCTCGGCGTGGTACGGACCGGCGGGCGATCGTCGTCCTCCGCCTTCGGCATCCACGGCTTCGACGGGTTGAACGAGGAGCCCCAGGCCTGCCATGCCTTTCACCTGAGCATGGCGGCGAGCAGCGACGGCGCCGCGCGATCTGCCGCCAAGGTCCACGATTTCGGACGCTACACACGCATCCTGGACGTCGGCGGCGGCTATGGCGGAGCGCTTGTGGTTCTTTTGAATGCCTTCGACAAACTGCGCGGAGCCGTTTTCGACCTCGCTTTTCTGGGCGCGCCCGCCGCCGCATATCTCAAGGTCGCTGGCGTCGAACGCCGCAGCAGCTTCGTCGCGGGCGATTTCTTCGACGCGCTGCCGGCGGGCTTCGACTGCTATTTTCTCAAATCGGTCCTGCACGACTGGGACGACGACCGGGCTTTGTCCATCCTGAAGAACTGCACGCGCGCCGCTGCCGGCGGCGCGAGCGTTCTTCTGCTCGAGATGGTGCTCCCGGAGCGGATCGAGCCCCGACCCGCGCACCGGATATTGACGCGCAGCGATCTGACGATGCTGACGATTGGCGGCCGCGAGAGGACCGCTGACGAATACCGCCAGCTGCTTGGCGGCGCGGGGCTCGCACTCAGACGGATGACGGCGTGCAGCGGCAGCTATCGGCTGATCGAAGCGGTGGCGGATTGCGCACCTCCGCGCCGCCGGCGGCTGGCCGAGGGGAGCGCGCCGTGAGCGCGAAGGACTCTCTCTTGCTCTTGGCCGGCGCGGCGTTGAGTTTTCTCACCTCCCTGCTGGCCAGCTTCGTGCTGGGGCCGTTCCTTCAGATTTTCTCGCACTATCAGATCATCCGCCTTGCGTCGTTCGTGTGTCCGCGCTTCCTCAAGACGCCGATGTTCCGCCACCGGCGATGGCTGATGGACTGGAACATCGACGGCGAAGCGATGCCCAGCCAGACCGACGGCATGACGATCCGCTCGGCCTTCGACTTCATCGTCGGCGAGGTCACGATGACCGCCCCGGATGGCGCGGGCCTACGCTCGTTCCTTGTCGCGCGGGTCACCGATAACCGCTACGTCACCGGGCGCTGGTACGACGAAGGGCAAGGCCGTTATTTCGGCATGTTCCAACTCATCATCTCGCCGACGCAGAAATTCGCGGCCGGAAAATGGTGCGGGACGCCGTTCTACGGCCCGATTCGTAGCGGCGCCTGGCTCTGGCGGAAAGACTCATGAAGCCTCTCCTCACTCCCCAGACGCTGCGTAGAGCGCGGCGCCGATCAGCGGGCCGTTGTCGCCCAGCGCGTCGAGGAAGAGCCGCGCGCCGATGTCGCCGGGGAGGCGCAACCGCAGCGCCGTTGCGACCGCAGCATAGCGGGCGTAGCCTGCGCCGAGTGTGATCTTGTCGGGATCGAGCAGCGTCGTGACCTGCTCGATCGCCTGCGCTAGTGCTTCGAGTTGCGTCTCGACGATCGCAGCGGCGTTGGGGTCGCCGCTGGCGGCGAGTGCGTCCAGCCCGTCGAGCGGGAGACCAGCGTCGGCTGCGCGCGCTGCGAGCGCCCGGCCGGACGCGACGGCCTGCAGACAGCCCGTGCGGCCGCAGCCGCACGGCACGCCTGTGGCGGCGGGCACCGCCAGATGGCCGATGTCCATCGCGCGCCCCCTGGCGCCGACGACAGGTTGACCGGCCAGCACCACGCCCCCGCCGATCCCGGTGCCGATCACGATATGGACGCAAAGGCCGGACCAACCGCCCTGCCGCGCCGCGGCGACCGCGCCCGCCATGCCGTCGTCCAGCACGGCAACGTCATAGCCCGCGCGCCGCAGCGGGCCGAGAAGATCGAAACCCACATAGTTCGGCCGGTTCGGCCAGCGCCGCACCAAGCCGTTCTCGCCGAATTCCGGCGCGGCGGCGATACCGATGCGCCGCGGCGGCGGCCCAAGCTTTCGGATGGCGACGAGCAGCGCCTCCGCCGTGCGCGACGGGTCGTTGGCGATGTCGAGCTCGCTGCGGCCGGAAACCGTAAGCGTGTCGATATCGACGATGGCGGTACGCAGGTTCGACGCCCCGATGTCGGCGCTCGCGACAGTCGTCATGTCGCAGCCACGCTCTGCATGATGCCGGCCGCGAACCGGACCTGCCGCTCAGAACGTCCGTCGCGCGAACGCAGGCAGGATGCGAAGTCCTCCAGCATCGCGCCGAAGGCTTCCTCATGCAAACCGGGGCCGGGCGCGAAGGATTGCTCGCGCAGGACGCGGCCCGCACTATCGGTGAGCCGGCATACCTGCCCTTCGACGGCGCGCTGGGTCGAGAAGCCGAACAGGCCGTCGAGCCGCGCCGTTCCCTGACTTCCGCGCGCGACCAGCTCGGTGACGTCGCCGGTCCGGCCGTCCTCGCACCAAGCCGCGTTCACGCGGATCGCGACGTCGCCGATGCGGCCCTCGACGTCGATCCAGTCGTCGACGTCATAGCGCGCGTCGCAACGCGGGCCAAGCCATTTGGGTCCGGTCGCACGTCCCTTGCTGCGCCGCTCGGCCTTGCGCAAGACGAACGCATCGCCGGGATAGTCCAGGACCGCGCCGGCGAGATCGACGAGGTGATAACCGAGGTCGGCCAGCACACCCGTCCAGCCCCGATCGCGCCGCAGCTGCCAGTCCCGCGTGGTCGGCACGCCGTCGGCGCGGCACCAGCGCAGATCGAGCGTTTCGAGCGTTCCGATCTTGACGATCATGCTTCGCCACGCGACCACGTCGCGCCGGAACTGGCACACCGCGGCTGGCTTGCAGATCGCGCCGCCGCGCAACGCGGCCGCGGTCAACCGGCGTGCGTCCTCGCGCTCCACGGCGACGGGCTTCTCGATAAGGCAGTGGGCGCCCGCGTCAAGACAGCGCTCCGCGATCTCGAGATGGGTGGCGTTGGGTGAGGCGATGACGACCGCGCCGCATAAGCCGAGCAGCGCGTCCAAGCTCTCTACCGCCGCGATGCCGGCGAACATCTCTCGTGCAGCGGCGCGGGCGGCCGGATCGGGATCGTGCACGGCGGTGAGCGAGAACGGCCCCGCAGCTCCGCGAAGATGCGGCGCGTAGCAGTTGCGGAACACCCAGCCCGCACCGATGAAGCCGAGCGGACGGCTCTCGGCCGCCATGGCGGAACCGGACTCGGATGGCTGCTCCGCCAGGCCCAAATCCCGCACCTTACGAAGCGGAGCGCTGAATCGCGCTCACGGCATAAGCGGTGAACTGCGCCGGCGTGCAGAATGAGACGTCGCATTCGATTATCGGACAATCGCTCCACAGCGCCAGGAGCCGCGGCACGCCGGCGTTGCGCGCCGCGATCATGTCAGCGACGGCATCACCCAGATAACCCAGCACGTTGCGCGTTTTCAGCCCCTCCATGCATAGATTGAGCGCCGCTGGATCGGGCTTGCCCGGCGCATCGTCGGCGGTGACGAGCACGTCGACCAGAGCGCTCAGGTCAAGCATCTCGAAAAGCTCCTCGGTGCGTAGGCGATCCTTCGCTGTCACCACGCCGATGCCGAGCGACATGGCGCGCAGCTGTCTCAGCATGTCCGGAATGCCATCGAATATCCGCACCAAGCCAGCATGCTTGCGCGCATAGCTGCGGAACGCTGGGACGAATTCGCCGGGCAGGTCGAGCGCGCGGGCGATGTCTTCCAAGGGCTTGCCGAGATGGGCGCGGAATTCCTCGACGGGCGGCTCGCGCGTTGCGCCGCACACCGACGACACGGCGGCGCGGATCGCCCGTTCCGCAACCGGCCAGCTGTCGACCAGGACGCCGTCAAGATCCAGCAGCACGCCTTCGACGATGCGCATGCAAAGTCCAAGATAGCCCACGCGCCAATATGCAGTATCGATGCCGGTGCAGAAAGCCAAAACTCCGTTCTGCAGATTAAAATTCTACCCCTTGGGGAAGAAGCCTTGCTTTGTCTTTTGCCAGATGAAATATTACTTCCGCTGCGTTGGCAGCGGCCAATATAGCGCGGGCGAGCGTTACTGTCCGTTCGCTTGTTCTTGCTTTCGGACAATCGCATCGGACCGGCGGCGTTGTCGGATCGATGACATCGGAAGGAGCCATGACCGAGGACACCACCGCCTGCTCGCCGCCGAGTTCGCGCGCCGAGGTGGAGCGCGCGATGCGCGAACTGGTTGTGCGCCTGCTCGTGCTCGATGGCATCGGCCCGGACGACATCGATGCCAATGCGGAGGATTTCCTGACCGCGCTCGGCGCCAATTCCGTGGACGCACTCGAGATCATCATCACCGCGGAAGAGATGTACGGCATCGAATTCAAGGACGACGAGATCAACTTTCAGCTCGTCAGGACCTTGAACCACTTCGTCGATGCGATCTGCAGCAAGCTCCAATCGCGCGGCTAGTCGCCATGCACACGATCCTGGGCGTCGGCGGTTCGGATCATGACGTTCACGCTTGCATCGTGCGCGACGGCAAGGTCGTCGTCGCCATTGAGGAAGAGCGGCTGACCCGGCAGAAATATGGCATCGGCGGCAACCTGTTGGACCTGTGCTGCGCGCGATACTGCCTTGACAGCCTTGGGCTGGACTCAAGGGGCGTCGACGAAGTCGTGCTCGACAACCTTCTGCCGGCGACGGTGAAGATGCAGTTCCGGCGCCGGGGCAGGCTCGTCGACCATCATGACTGCCATGCCGCGGCCGCGTTCCTGACCTCGGGCTTCGACAAGGCAGCCGTCCTCGTCATGGACAATGCGGGGTGCCTCGCGCAGGGATCGGGTGGCGAAGGGCTTCAGGCGACCTCGTGGTACACGGGGGAAGGCGGCAACATCGCGCTGGCGGGCCGCGTCCTGTCGACGTCGTTCGACCGGGGGCCGATCGCGCTCGGCGTGCCCTATCAACTGGGCGACGGCGATCATTCGCTGGGAAGCTTCTACAAGCGGGTCACCGGTGCGCTCGGCTTCGGATTCCGCAGTGGCCGCGAAGCAGACGCGTTCTTCTTCCCCGAAGACGGCATCACGATGGGTCTTGCGGCCTATGGCGACGATAGGTTCGTGGACAGGTTCTGGAAGCTGGTCGAGCTCGGCGAGCGCGGCAGCTACCGGTTCTGGATCCGCGACGGCAGGCTCGACGCATTGCTCGAAAAGCTCCTGGACGGTGAGCCCGCGTTCGAGACGCGCGCCGCGGTCGCCGCCGCTGCGCAGGCCGTGCTCTGCCGCCTAATCGCGCATATCGCCTCGCACGTGCTCGAAGTGACCGGGATGCGCAAGCTCTGCCTCTCTGGCGGCGTGGCGATGAACGCCGCGGCTAACGGCGATCTTCTGAATCGGCTCGACGTCGACACGCTCTATATCCCTCCGGCACCCGGCGACAACGGCACGGCGATCGGCGCCGCGTTGATGACGGCCGCGGCCGCCGGTCAGCGGTGCTCCTACAGCGTCTATACCGGCATGACTTACGCGCAGGCACGAATCGCAGACGCTCTCGGCGGTCTGGACGGCGCCCGCTTTCGTCACGAGCGCCCCGCCGCCGGCACGCTCGTCGACCGCGTGGCGGATATGATCGCCGGCGGCGCCATCGTGGCGTGGTTTGAAGGCGGCTCCGAGCATGGGCGGCGCGCGCTGGGTCATCGCAGCATCCTTGCCGACCCGCGGCCGGCGGCGATGCGTGACCGCATCAACAAGGGCGTCAAGCGGCGGCAGGCCTTCCGTCCGTACGCCCCGGCGGTGCGCGCGGACGCCGCTGGCGCTTATTTCGCCGCGCGCCAGCTTTCGCCCTATATGCAGATCATATCGCCAGTCCGCGCGGAGCGCCGCGGCGACATCGCGGCGGTCGTCCATGTCGACGGCACCGCGCGGCCGCAGACGGTCAACGACGGGAGCCCCGAGCGGATCTCTGGGCTGGTCGACCGGCTGGATGCGCTGACCGGCATTCCGATGGTTCTCAACACGTCGTTCAATGCCAGCGGTCAGCCCATCGTGGAGACGCCGGAGGAAGCCGTGGCGGCGTTCCAGGATATGCACATCGACGCACTGGTGCTCGGCGACACGCTAGTGGAGCGCCGCGCGCCATGAACGGTCTGCAATACGCCTATCTGCTGCCGACGGGACGCTGCAATCTGAGCTGCCCCGGCTGCTATGCTACGCTCGAGATCGCCGGACGCCATTCCGCGCGCGGCGAGTTGAGCGCCGACGCGCTCGAGCGCGTTGTCGATGAACTGCTCGAGCTGGGTGTGCGCATCTTCGACATCTCGGGCGGCGAGCCGCTGCTCTATCGCGGCCTAGCCGCGATCTGCCGACGCATCAAGCGGCAGCCGGGCGCGGCGATCTGGCTGGTGACCAACGGCGCGCTGCGCCGCCATCCCTTGCGCCTCGCCCCGCTCGCCGGGCTGATCGACCGGCTCCTGTTCTCGATCGACAGCGCGATCCCGGAGCAGCACGACGAGATGCGCGGAATGGCGGGCGCGTTCGACGCGACCTTGGCGACCTTGCGGTCCATGGACCGGACGCAATTTCCCGTGGTCGGGATCAATCAATTGCTGACCCGGCAGAACGCCGCGCAGATCGCGCTCGCCTTGGAGCTCGCCGCGCGGGAGAAGCTCGACCGTCTACACGTACTTTGGCCGCGCGACGTCTCGGAGAGCGGCTCGCTGCTCGATCTGCTGCCGCGCTGGAGCGAAATGCGCGCGGTCTGGACGGTCGTGGCGGACTGGCTGTCTTCGCACGACCTGCCGGACGCGGTCGACATCGTGGCGCCCGCCTTCCTGCTGCCCGAGGCCAACGCCTTCCGGCGCAACCTGCCGGTCGCGCTGCAGAAGAGATTGTCGTTCTCCTTCCCACAGCTGCGCGGTCTCGGACCGTTCCGCCACAGCATGGTCGTCAAGCCCTATGGCACGCTGACGGGCGACACCGCGTTCGCGAACTTCCCGCTTTTCGAATGCGCGCGCGAGGGCAGCGTCCGCGAAAGCTGGGAGGCGCAATCCGTCGCGTGGCAGGATAGGTTGGCCCGGCGGCAATCCGAACTGAGGGACACCGAATGCGCGGGCTGCCCGCGCTGGAGCGCCTGCCGCGGCGGCTGCCCGGCAGCGGCGTTCAACCAGTCGGGCGATTGGCGCCACCGCGACCACAGCTGCGACATCTATAGGAGCGACGGCCTGTTTTGAGCGAGCGTCTCGCCCTTCGCGGCGGTCCCAAGGTCAGGTCCGAGCCGCTGCCAGTCTGGCCGCCGCACGATCCGGCGGTGCTGGAGGGTCTTGGGCAAGCTTATCGTGACGGCCCGCGTGAACGTCCGCTAAAGGGCGCGTTCGAGAAGCTGTTCGCAGCGTTCTGCGGCGCACCGTTCGCGATCGCCGTCTCCTCGGGTACTGCGGCGCTCGATCTGGCGGTGCGCGCGGCACTGGCGCGCAGACCCGGTGCCGTGATGGCATCCTGCTACGGCCATCCGGCATCGATCCAGATGGCCGCACGACTCAGCGCTGTGGTGCTGGTCGACATCGACCCCTCGACGCTGTCCTTATCCCTCGACGCGGTGAGCCGCGTACTTGCCGGGCAGCAAATATCGGCCGTCGTGACGACTCACGTCGCCGGCGCGCTGGGACGGGTCGGGGACCTCGCGGCGCTCTGCCGGGCCCACGAGGTAACACTTATTGAGGATGCTTCGCATGCGCATGCCAGCGTGGCCGGTGAACGCAAGGCCGGCACGTTTGGCGACATCGGATGCTTCTCGCTACACGCGACCAAGAACCTCTCCGCCGGCGAAGGCGGCATGATCGTCACCGCGTCGCAGGTTCTGGTGGAGCAGCTTTGGCGCATGCACGATCTGGGACGCGACCCGGCGGCCCCGCCTTACGCCTTCCGCGCGCTCGAAGGCAATCTGCGCATGAGCGAGTTCTCGGCCGCCGCGGCGATGGTGGGGCTCAGCCGTCTCCTCGCCGACGAAGCGCAGCGCGGCGGCGCCGTGGCGGCTCTTCGCCACGGCCTGGACGAGGACGACCCGCTCGCCCTGCTGCCCTGCGACCTGCAGCCGGTCGAGACGCGGCGGAGCTATCATTTCCTGCCCTGCATCTATCGTCCCGAGAAGGCGCAAGGTCTCAGCCGGCGCCGCTTCGTGCTGGCGCTCTGCGCGGAGGGCCTCGCCTGCAGCGAAGGCTGGCCGGACTTGTTGACGTCGCTCGTCGCGGGCAGCGCGGACGACATGCCCGCCGCAACGGCCGTCAAAGAGCAATCAGTGTGGATAGATCAGCGGGTCCTTCTGAGCGACGGCGGTGCGGATCAGCTGCTCAGGGCTGTGCGCAAGATCAGGGACAACGCCAAGAGCATTGGAGCCCGTTGATGCGCCTCGGTCTCTCGGCGGTCTCGTTCCGCGACAGCCTTCGCTCCTTGCGCGAGATCGAGATCGCCGACGCGACGCAGCGCGCAGGCTTCGATTTCGTGGAAGGCGTGTTCCGCGCGGGCCGGCCGCCGGCCGCGGTGGCCGGCACGACGCGGACACTCGCCTCGCTCGATCTGGGCCGCCTGTCGCTCTGCCATCCCCGCGAGGATCTGCGTAGAGCCGCGCGCGCCGCGATCGAAGCGTTGATCGATTTTTCCGCATCGTGCGGGATCGGTCTCGTTTCCTTCGGGTCAGGCCGAGGCCTGCCGTCCGACATCGATCGCCTCTGCGATGAGCTACACCCCTTGTTCGAAAGAGCGCAAGCGCGCGGCGTTCGTCTCTGCATCGAGAACGTGCCCGGCCATGTCACGCAATCGCGCGAGGCGATGACAGAGATCGTCGCGGCTGTGGAGCAGGCCGCCATCTGCCTCGATGTCGCCAACACCCTTTTCGACGGGCCGCTCGAGCCCTGGTTCGCCACCTTCGGTCGGCGCATCGCCAAGCTCCATCTGGGTGACGCCACCATCTCCTGCGAGGGCCGCTTCGTGCCCGCATTGCCGGGCGAAGGCGCGGTCTCCTGGGAAAGCGTGCGCGCGGGCCTCGCCGGTCTGCCGGACGACGTCTGCTTGGTGGCTGAGCTCTTGGGCGGCACGGTGGGCGCCGAGGAGCAGTTCGCCGCGCAAGGTGGAACGCGCCTGCGCGCGCTTTTGGCACCATGATCCTGGTCTCGCCGCATTATGACGACGTCATCCTGTCCCTGCCAGGACGGCTCGCAGCGCTCGGCGCGCGCGCCACGGTCGTCGTGCCGTTCTCGGACGAGGACGCCGAGATGGAGAGCACGTGCTTGGCGATCTATCGAAGGCTGAACGTAACTGTGCATCCGCTGGACATGCCGGAGGCTGCGCGCCGGAATGTGCCAATGCGCCCGCTTCTGATGCCTGCGCGCGGAGAGTTCGAGGGCGCCGATCGCGGCTTGATCGAAAGCCTCGCCGCGAAGCTTGCCGCTGTCCTCACCGGAGCCTCCGGGCTCATCGCCCCCGCGATGCGCGTGCATATCGATCATGCGATCACGGTCGACGCGCTCGCTGCGCTGGCGCCTTCCTCCGCCGCGCTCTACCTCGATCAACCTTACGCGGCGCGCTGGCCTCGCTTAGCCGCGCGCGCCGTCGCGGGCAGGACGGCCGTTCCGCTCAAGAGCGATAGCGAGGGAGCCGAAGGCCTGATTGCCGCGCTCGGCTCGGTCGTGCAGAAACGTCACGTCCAGGCGATCCTCGCCTATCGGCGCGAACGCGGCGCGGTAGCAGAAGCGGTGTGGTTCAAGCCGGACGCCAGCGGTCCAGTAGGCGAAGCTGGGGCGTCGCGGTTTTCCGCATGATGAGCAGATAAGCCTCGAACATCGCCGCCCCGGCGTCGTCCGGCCGCACTGCGCGGTAATCCTCGGCGAGATCCTGTGGCAGGCCCGCGATCAGAGGCAATTCCACCGTGGGCCGCACGTCCACGTTCACCGCCGAGATGTCGAGCGCATGCGCGTCCGCGAGCTCGGCGAAAAGACGAAGGAATTCCGCCTTCGCGAGGCCACCGAGCGTCCCGGTGAGCACGAGCGCTCTGCCGCCGGGTCGCAGCCAGGAGAGGGCACGCTGCATGAGCTGCAGCGCGAACTCGTATCCGTTCAATCCGCCAGCCGCGAAGGACAGTAGCGGATCGTCGGTCAGCCGCGGCATGAAGGGCGGGTTGGCGATGATGAAATCCACCGGCCCCGACGGCTCGAATTTCAGCGCGTTCGCCGCGGTCACGAAGATCTTCTCCGACAGCCCGTTTAGTGCAACGTTGAATTGTGCTGCGTCCGCGGCCGAGGGCGCGATCTCGCACGCGTCAACGTGATCGAAGCGCTCAGCGATCTTGAGCGCCAAGAGCCCGGCGCCGGTGCAAAGGTCGACAGCGGTTCCGCCGGCGTAGCGAGATGCTCTGTCCGCCATCATTAGGCTGTCGGGCCCGGCATAGATGATGGGCTTCAGGACGTCGGCCGAGACGGTCCGGCGGGAGACGGCCAGATATTTGTCGCGCAACGCAAGCAGGGAGAACTCCGGAAGAACGATGTCGCCTTGCGCGATCGCGCCCAGCCCCGTGCGCGTCAATGCGTCGACGAACGCGGTCGCCAGCGCCGCCTCGACGACGACGACGGGCACCCGTCCGCCCTCGATGAGCAGCCGGCCCAGAGTCTCTTGCGTCGCAGTCAGCCCTGCGTCGCCGATGCGGAAGGTCCAGGGTTGCCTGAGCTCATCCGTGAACCCGACTCGCTCGCAGACCTCGTTCCAATTGAACTTATCGAGGCTGGCGCGGATCATTGCGACCGCGGCGGCGTCACGGGTGAGCACGGAGGTACTCGATTCGCGCGATCGTTTCGCGCAACGCCTGCGACGACAGCTTGCCCAGGGGATCGCGCGGCAGGCTCGGGCAGGTCCGGACGCGCAGCGACGCGTGCAGCTCCGGCAGAGCTTCGAGCAGCGCGCGCTGCAATTGCGCCTCGTCAAGTTCCGTGCCGGCTACCACGACATAGACGTCGGAAACGCCACGCTGGCCAGTCCGCTCGCAGGCCGTCGCGGCCGCATCGCTGACGCCGGGCTGGGATTTCGCGATCTCCGAGATGCGCGCGCCGTCGAAGCTGTGACCGTTGACCTTGAAGATGTGGTCCGCACGACCGAGGATGGTCACCGCACCGTCAGCATCGCGGCGCACGATGTCGTTTGTGGCATGGCGCACAAGGCGTGCCGGCCAGGGCCCCGCCGGCCGGTCCAAGAGTTCCAGGACGAGCTCGCCGCTTTCGCCGGGTTGCGGCGCGATGATCGCGACATCGGCAAAAGGCTGGCCGACCGCGCCGTCGTCGCGCGCGAGCGCACCAAGCGTCGCCCCCGTCTCCGAGCTTCCATAGTTGCGGCCGATTGCAATGCCGAGCTTCGCCCGCGCGGCAGCGTCGAGGTCCCTCGTCACCGCACCTGCGCCGGCGATGATCGCGCGCGGCGCCCGCTTGGGCGCCGTCACACGCGGCAAGGCGAGATGCAGCATCTGCGGCGTGAGCACGTGCAGGGCGTAGCGGCCTTCGTCGAGCGCATGGGCAAGCAGGCGCGGGTGAAAACCTGCGAAGATCTCGACCTCGCAGCTGGCCGTCAGGGCGCCAAGAAGAGCGCCCCAACCGAAGGAATGTGTGACCGGCGCCCATATCGCGACGCGCTCGCCCACCGCGAGCGCATAGGCGGACACATAGCCATGCGCTTCCCTAAGAAAGCTTCCGGCACTGCGCCGCGCCTGCCGCGCCGGCCCCGTTGATCCGGAGGTCGCATGCACGATTGCGCAATCCTGTACCGTCGCATCGCGCCGATGCCCTGCGAGTACGAGCGCGCCGCTCTGCCATGTCCACAAGCTGTCGGGCTCGGGCGTACGCAACGCCGCGCCGCAGACGACGGGAAGTAGGCCGCGCCGCCATGCCGCCAGAACCGCTTGGACGGTCGCGATCCCCTGTCCGCCCGAGATCGTCAGGCGATCCCCCGCGCCGAGCGGGCTCGCGTCGAGAGCAATATCTAAGCCTTCGGTCCGCTCGGAGACAAATGGCACGCCGCTGCAGAAGAGCCGCCCGCGGTCGAACAATTCGAGTAGCTCACGCATCGAACAACCCGCCATGCCGCGCAACTTCCGCGCGCCAAACTTGTAATTGCGGCGCGGCGCCGGCCTCTTCGATCAGCGCCAGCGCCGGCGCGCGCAGCGGCGGCGCCAGCACCTCGAGCAGCAGGACATTAGCGCGCTGCTGCTCCTTCCATCCACGCTGCGGATGGGTCAGATGCAGCGCCCGCGCACCTTCGGCAACCGTGAGCGTTCCGGTATCGCGCAAGGTGCGCAATGCCAAGGTGAGGTCTTCCAAGCCCCAGTTGATGCCCGCACGCTCGTCGAACGGACGCTCGAGCAGGAGCCGCTGTGGCGCGCCGAGATTGGCGCCGGCGAAGCCGACCCAGGTGACAGACGCCTCGTCCCTCGTTTCGTCCGCGAGCTTCTGGAGCCCGCTCGCGACGGCGAAGCGCGCCCAGCAGCCCTCGAAATCCTCAAGCGCCATGGAGAGGATGCGCTTGCCGCGCCTGCGCACAGCGTCGCTTTCGTCCCGACCGCCCCAGGTGTCGAGGTCGTCGAACGCGGCCAGTGGTGGCAGCTCGCGGATTTCGCCGCGCACCAGACCGGGCGCGCGCGCCTGCGCGGCCATGTGCGCCTTCAGCCAGCCCGGCGCTACGAGCATGTCCTCATCGAGCAGAAGCACCGTAGCGGAGCCGGCCGCTTCGATGCCGGCGTTGCGCGCATGCGAGCGGCCGTGCGGCGGCGTCCGCATCAGGAACCGGTGCGGCACATCCTGCAGCGCGCTCCGCAGACCTGGCGGGACCGCGACGTCGCGATCGACGACGATGACGAGCTCGGAGCTGTCGTCGAGCTGCGGGATCAAAGTCTTCAGAAGCAGGGCAAGGCGTGACCAGCGCCCGACCGTGGGAATGACGACTGTGGCGAGCGCCTCAGGCAAATCGGCTCTCGATGAATGCGAGCCAATCCTGCATGCCGCTGCCCAGATGCATGCGATCGTATTCCGCGCGCATCTCCTTCAGCGCGCTGCGGAACCGCCGGAGCTGGACCGCCGCGCTCGCCTCCTCGAACGAGCGATGACCGATCTCGATGTATTGCAGGATCAGCCGGCCGACGTCACGGCGCCATTTGACTATCTGCTTGATGCAGTCGGACGCCAGCCGACGGCGTGTCTTGTCGCCGGAATCGCGGGCGACGAGCAGAAGGCCGGTCGTCGTGGGCAGCACGTCCTCGATGATCTGCTCAATCGGCTCGATGCCTTGGCGCAGCCCGCGCCAGAAGACCTCGACCCGCGGCTCGACTGAGCGGTATTCTAGACGCTCGAACTCGCGCAGGATGGCGCCGGGATCGTCGCGCAGCGCCATGCCGACCGCGATCTGCGAGCGCGCCAGCACGCCGCTGGCAGTGAGCGTCTGTTCGATCTCGGTGCCCGGATAGACGCTGAGCCGGTTGATCAGATATGTCGGGAATGGCGTGCGGTCGAGCCCGGTTTCGCGGATGAAGGAGATGTTCTCCGCGATCTCGTCGGGCGTCGTATGTGCGTCCACCAGGATGAAGCCCGGCTCGACATTGATGCCGAGGGCCTTGACGGTGCGCACCGCCTCGCGGTTCTGCTCCGCCGTGGCGCCTTTGCGCCAGCGCTTCAGCACGGCGTCGGAGCCCGATTCGAGGCCGAGCAGCATCTGGACCATCCCGGCCTCCTTCAGGAGATGCAGGAGGTCGCGGTCGAGCCCGTCGACCCTACATTCGGTGGCGAACTCGATGTTGAGGTTCCTGGCGATGATCTCGCTAGCGAACTTCTCTACCCGCCGTTCGCTCTTGTTGCCGTAGCCCAGGAAATTGTCGTCGTTGATATAGAAGAATTCGGTTCCGAAGCTCCGCGTCAGAGTCTCCATCTCGTCGACCACCGCCACCGGGTCGCGGAAGCGGTAGGTGCGGCGGCGCTCGACATTGTAGGCGTCCTTGCCGGTACAGAAAGTGCATTTAGCCATGCAGCCGCGACTGGTGTAGAGCGAGGCGATGCGCGGCGCCCGCCCGACAGCGTTCAGATAGGCGAGGCTGTCGCGCTGCGGCGCGCGGATCAGGCCGAGATCGAGAGGCTTGTCCGCCGGGGTGACGACGACATGTGCGCCGTCACGGAACGCCACGCCGGGCAAGCCCTTGATCTCCCCGCCCGCAATCACCGACGCGGCGAAGGCGCGGAACGTCTCCTCCGCTTCGCCGAACACGATGGCGTCGAGACCGGGAAGACAGCTAAGCAGCTCGTGCTTCATGAACGAAGCGAGCGCCCCGCCCATGGCGACCGTGACGTCGCGCGGCAGAAGCTGGGTCAGCTCGATCGCCTGCGCCACCTGCGGGCGATAGATCAGGCTGATGCCGACGAGCCTGGCGCCGCTGGCCGCGACTAGGTCGGCGATGGCGCGCGATCCCATGGGCGCGAGGTTGCAGTTGACGATTGCGACTTTGAGGCCGCTCTCGCGCAGATAGGTCGCAAGGCACTCCAGCCCCAAGGCCTCGTTGATCCGGCGAACATAGTCTTTCTGGAAGCCGAAATGGCCCATGCGGTCGATAAAGGAGGTGAAGTTCTTCTCGCGATAGGTGCGCTGGCTCGACGAGGCTTCGAACTCCTTGGGCGCGATGAGCACCACGTCGACCGCCAAATCGTGCGACCCGGACATGGCGAGCACGCTGAGCGACGGGTCATAGAACATACAGCGCCTCCCCGACCTCGGGCAGCATAGCAACGTCCCGAAATGCCACGGCGTCCCTGCCGGCGCTGCGCTTCAGGACACGGAGGCGGTTCATCACCGCGGGGGTCCGGAACAAATCGATCGCCTGCATCTCTGCGTCGCTTACCTCGCCGTCGAAATACAGATTGACGATGTCGAACGGCGTTATGCAGTTGCGGCAGAAGGGCACGCGCGGCGTGTCCTTCAGGAACAGTCGCTGGATCTTGGCGCGCCCGATCTCGGCGAAGGGATCGCCTTCCTTCGCAAGGTTGCCGATCGCCGAGCTCCAGCAATTGGGGCAGGCGGCGATGACGCCGTCGTCGAAGCTCTGCAGATGGGTCAGCGGAATGCGGCAGCGTCGGGTGCGGCGGCCGGCATCGTAATAGGCGCCGAGAATATCGTAATAGACCGCGGGGAGAAGCACCTCCGCCATCGCCGTGTTGCGCTCCGCGAAACCCTGGAAGACCGCTGCCGCATCGGCGGGAGCCGCGAATTTGCGCGCCGCCTCGCCGCGGATGGGGAACGGGACGAAGCGAAGATCGGCGCCGCGCGCAAGCCCGGCGAGCCAGGCGACCAGCTCGTCCATGTGCCGATAATTGTGGCCCGTGACGACGGTGTAGATCTCGCACGGGATGCCGGCTTGCACGACGGCCCTGACGCCGTCGATGATGCGCATCGCCAGTCGCGGCGCCGGCGTGCGCAGGGCGTTGGCCTCGGGCGTGCTTCCGTCCAGCGACAGGCATAGATTGACGTTGCCGAGCCGCTTGAGGCGCGCGATCCGCGGTTCGTTGAACAATGTGGCGTTGGTGAGGATCTGGACGCGGTCCCACCTTTCGCTTGCCCATTCGATGAAGTCCATCGCGCCGGGAAGCGAGAATATCTCGCCGCCGCTGAGCTTGAGGATCGGCGCGTCGCCGTATTGCGCGGCGTTCTCAAGCATCGCCTTGGCCTGCACGAATCCGGCGCCGCCGTTCGAAAGGTCGGGACGCTCCTGCGCGGTCCAGGGTACGACGCCCTTGAGCTCGTTCTCGAAATTGAGGCAGTAGACGCAGCGCAGGTTGCAGACCTGCTCCTGTATCACGAAGTCGTTCAACAGATAGCGAAGCATCCCCGCCTCCTCCTGTGCCGCCCTTCGAGGCGGCCGTTCACGCAGCGTCGATCCGGTCGCTTTCTTCCGCGAGAGCGAGCCCAAGATCGGCGACGGCGCCGGCGATATCCGCGATCAGCTCCGCGTCGCCCAGGAGGATCGGATGCTGGAACCACACGACTTGGCGGCTCGCGGCTTCGCTGACCGGCGTGCGCATGGCGGCGTAGTCCGGCGCAGTATCGACGCGGCCCACCTGGACCAGCGCCGCAGCCTTGAACATGTTGGTGCGATGCACGGGCGGGAAGCAGCGGAACGCCGGGATTCCCCATTTCCGCAGCCGCTGCGCGATCAGCCCGGCATCGGCGCCGCCGAAAGCGTCCGGGTCGAACCAGAACATCGCCATGTAGTGGCTGTGCCCGGTCGCGTTGGTGTCGGAAACGAGCGGCCGCACGCCAGCCACCTTCGACATCGCGGCATTGAAGAGCGCGATGCCTTCGCGGCGCTTCTCGAGTTGCTCGGGCAGGCGCGTCAGCTGGGCGCGCAGCACTGCGGACTGGAATTCCGACAGCCGCCAATTGCCGGCCACTTCTTCGTGGCGATATTCGGTGTCGCCCTTGGGACGACCGCAGGAATGCAGGTGGAACAGGCGCGCACCGACGTCATCGCGGTTGGTGGCGATGAGCCCGCCTTCGCCGGCCGTCATCAGCTTGCCCGACTGGAAGCTGAAGATCGACGCGTCGCCGATGGTCCCGAGCAGCCGGCCCTTATAGGTCGCGCCATGCGCATGGGCGGCGTCCTCGAGGACGGCAAGACCGTGCTTGGCCGCGATGGCCATGAGCGCGTCCATGTCGACGGCATGGCCGGCCATGTGCACGGGGACGATGCATTTCGTGCGCGGCGTGATCGCCGCTTCGACTGCGGCCGGCTCCATGCAGAGCGTGTCGGCGGCGACGTCGACTGGTATTGGCCAAGCGCCGATGCGCAGCACCGCCGACGCCGTCGCGATGAAGGTGCAGGCCGGCACGATCACCTCGTCGCCAGGCCTGACGTCCAGCGCCTGCAGCGCGATCTCCAGCGCGCCCGAGCCGCTGGAGGTGACGAGCGCATGCTTGACGCCGAGAAACGCCGCGAATTCCTGCTCGAAATGATCGGCCTCTTTTCCGTTGCCGCGCCACCATTGGCCGCTGCGCACGACGCGCAGCACGGCGTCTTCCTCTTGCGGGCCGCGCTGCGGCCAAGCCGGAATCCGCTGCTTGAGCGAATCCGCCGAAGCCGTCCTGTCCGTCATGATGGCGTGCCGCATGCTGTCTCCCGGCTTGTTGCAATCAGCCGCGCAAGTAAACACGATTGCCGGCACAAGAAAAAGCCGAGGTCGGTCAGTAATAGCGAGTCATGAAACAATCTTCGGCCCCGTCAGGCCTTGGTCTGAGCCTTCAGCAAGGTCGTCAGGTCGCGCAGATGACAGCCGGGGATCAGCGCTGCGAGCAGGAAGTCCGCAAGCGCCGGCGGCGACGTCATCGTGTCCCCGTATTCGACGCTGCGCGCCCTGTGCCACGAAGACGCCGCGTCGTCCGCCTTGCTCCAGGCGCCGGACCGGGCGTGCGAAAGGACCTCCGCCAGGCTCTCGGGCTCACGAGCGATCCCCTCGAGCACTTTGCCGAAGCGCTCCGTTCGCTTTCTGTTGGGAGCATGCTCCATGCCGAACGCGAACCGCTTGGGCTCCCTGAGCCAGGAAAGCACCGTGTGCGCGGCGAAGCGTTGAAGCTGATCCACCGTGGCCTTATCCGGATCGACGATGGCGACCCAGCCGGGCGACGAGCTGAAGCTCGCCGGCGACAGGCGCAGCTTCGACGAGGTGGGCGGCAGCCTGTGGACCACGCGCGCCGCAAAGGCATCGGTCGCGCAAGCCGGCAGGAAGAGCAGGATCACCGCAGCGGCGGACGCCTGCGGAGCGGCGTTGCCAAAGCCGGAGAATTGCGGGACGAGCTTGGACCATTGCCCGCGCGCGATCGCGCGCGTGATGGTGGCCGCGCGCTTGGCGTCGGCGGCGATGAATTCCGCGGTCCTGGCGACCACGGCAAGGCCGCTGCGATCGTCTTTGCCGATATCGCCGGCAAACAGATGCGACGGCTCCTGCAGAAGCAGGCCGAGGGCGAAAATCTCGATAACTTCAGGGCCCAAAACGTCCTCAAGCCACCTCAGTCGCATAGTCGGATCTGTGATCTTGGCAGCCTCCTGTCGCAGCTTTCCGAAAACTTTATCGCCTAAGTTGAAAGGGGTCAAGGCGTCCGCGGCTTCGTCTTGCACGCGCACGACCGGCCTGCACGGCGCGGCTTAGCGGCGGAGGTTCAATAGATAATCGAGCGCGAGATCGTAGCCCAGCGTGCCCAGGCCGCAGACCTGTCCGTCCACCACCGCCGACAGGAGCGAGCGGTGCCGGAACGTCTCGCGCGCGTAAATGTTGCTGATATGGACCTCGATGACGTACCCGGGAAACTCCTCCAGCGTGTCGCGCAAGGCCCAGCCCGACATCATCAGGGCGCCGGGATTCACGATCATCGCCAGCGCACCGAAATGGGCCTCGATGAAATCGATGATCTCTCCTTCGTGATTGCTTTGGAAAGCCGTCAGCGTGGATGCGCGTCTTTCGGCTAGGCGCTCGAGCCGGGCGCGAATGTCGGCCGCGGTGTCGGTGCCGTAGATTTCCGGCTTGCGCTGTCCAAGCCGAGAAAGATTAGGTCCGTTCACGAGGAGAATTTCACGCATGCGCCCCGCCTCCGACGACCTCGATCCGGCCGAAATAGCGCTTGTTCTGCGCATTGTGGAATAGTCGCATGTCGGCCTCGAAGCCTTCGAGGAAGGATATCTCGTATTCGGCCGGCTCCGTCCGCAGCGAGGCTGCGCGGTCGGCGCCGAGCTTCGGCCAGATCGCCCAGACGTCGTTGCCGAAACGGTGGCGCCTCGTTAAACGCGCACTGCCGCCGCTCAGCGCTGCGCCGGACGACATGATCGGCCGCGTGGCGAGATCCAAGCTCAGGAAATCCTGGAGCAGCGCGCGCTGTCCTGCGGGAACGTCCGGCTTGACGGCGTCCCGCCACCAGCGCAGCAGCAGCGCGTCGGCCTCGGGCGCGCCATAGAGAATCTGCAGCGCCGATTCGATGAGCTCCTCGTCGGCTTCCAGCTTCGCCACGACTTCGTCGCGCAGCGCGACGAGCGCGGCCGCGATGCCGTCGCCGGCCCCGTCGATCCAGCGATCGAAGGACAATAGCAGCGCCGATTGCGTCAGGCCAGCTAGCAGCCGTGCCGGCTTCCACAGGTACCTGAAATACAGATGCTCGCCGAATACGCGCGCCCAGAACAGGAAGCGGTGCATATGCCGGTTGTCGTCCATCGTCATCGTGCGATGCGCGACGACGATCTTGAAATCGTGATCCGGGCTCACGCGCGTGACGATGCCGAACTCGGCCTGCCTGGCTTCGTAGTCCGTGTTCGGCATGATCAGCAGCGGATAGATGGCGATCTGGGTGATGTGCTCGGCCAGCTGGTCGTAGCCTTCGAGAAAGCTCGCCACCGTCTCGCCGGGACAGCCCCAGATCAGCTCCGCATAGAGATCGAAGCCAGTGTGAAGGAGATCGTCCGCCAGGGGGCGCCAGTCGTTCAGCGGCATGTTCTTGCGGCCCATGGCGCTCAGAACCGGTTCCGAAAGGCTCTGCAACGCCATGTTGAACGACGTGCCCATGCCGGCCTCCTTCATCCGGCGGACGACGCGGTGGAACACCTTTCCCTTGTTCTTCGCCCAGGACGTGAAGAAGGATTGCGGACCGCCGTGGCGCTCGCGCGCCTTGATGCACAATTCGATGAACGCCTCGTCTTCCGGAAGCATTCCGAAATTCGCGTCGCATAGCATCAGTCTGGGCGCGCCGGAGCGCGCGATGAGATCGATCTCCGCTTCCAGCCTCGCGAGCGAGAACCGGCGGACCTTCTGGCCGATCGCGCCTCCCCAATAGCAGAACGAGCAGGAATAAGGGCAGCCGCGATTGGTCTCCATCAGGATGAAGTCGTAGAGCTGCTCTTGGCAGGCACCGGTCAGAGCCACGCTGCCGTCGAGGAACGGGGAGGGGATGGTATCCAGGTCGTGGATGCGCGCCGCAGCAGCCGTGGAGATGATCGCGCCCGCTTCGTCGCGATAGCTCACGCCGGGGATGGCGGCCAGATCGGTGCGCGGAACGCCGGCAAGAAAGGCATGCAGCAGCGCGGGCCAGGTGCGCTCGCCCTCGCCGTTGACGATGACATCGACCTGCGGCTTACCCGGCAGCACCCGCTCGGCCTGCCCGCTGACGTGATTGCCGCCCCACACGGTCCATCCGTCGGGCCGCAGGCGCCGGAACGCCTCCGCGAGCTGCGCGAAACGGCCAATGTTCCATCCCAGCACGGAAAACCCGATCAGGTCGGGCGCGCCTTGCGCGAACAGTCTCGCGATCATCTCTGTCGTCGATTCATGGCCGGCGAAGCTGACGATCTCGATATCCACCGCGCGGCGCAGCTCCGTATCGGCCAGCGCGGCCGCCTTCAGATATCCGCTGGTCAGAGGAAAGGACGGCTTGGCGCCGCGCGCCATCTTCCAGATCGATTGTTCGACGAGGGCGATTTTCGCTCTTCGGTCAGCGGATAACGACAATGCTGCATCCCCCGGTCAGTAACGCAGAACTGTATTTCAGGACATGAGGCGCAATATGGCAATAGAGATGCCGGCCGTACGACCGAAACCCGCTGTGCTTGCCAACGAGAACAGTTGGTTGATAGAACCAACCGAACTGGAGCCGCCACGTCCGAGCGGGCGCTGGGCAGTGCGAGGTGATCAGTCGGTGCCGATCGGAGGGAAGGTGAACGCACTGCGGACGAGAAGCTTTGGCTGCGTCTGAAGGCTGCGCGGCCGCAGCGTGAATCCGCTGATCGCCAATGATCGCGATGACCGAAAAGGTCGACTTTACAAACGCGGAAGCCAATCGGCTCTTGTCGAGGATGGGGATTCCCGCGGACAAGATAACGAGAATCAAGCACGCTCACAGAAACAACGTTTTCCTGTGCGGAGACGAGTTTGTGCTTCGTGTCGCCACCAAACACGGCGCAGAAGCGTTGCTCTGCCGCGAGGTGGCACTTCTACGGCAGTTGCGCGGCAGGCTTCCCATGCCAGAAGTCGTAGCATCCGGCATCTTCGAAGGCCATAGCTACCAGTTGCAGCGACGCATATCCGGCGAGCCGCTGTTGTTCGCTTGGCGGGACGCAACAGACGCCGCAAAAGACGTCAGCGTCCGACGCCTGCTGAATTGGCTCGACCTTATGCATTGTGACCGGTATGCGCAGTTTGGCTGTGTAACAAAATCCGGTACCGGTTTTGAAAGTTGGAGCAGCTACTATTCCAGCCAGATCGGAGCGCTTATACGGCAACTGCCGGCGGCGGCCAAAGCGACTCTCGATCAGCCGCTACTGGACGAAATTGCCACCTTTGCCTGCACGCGCGCTGCAGTTCTTGATGACGGCAGGCAGCCCACTTTAGTGCACAACGATTTATGGCCCGGCAATGTAATGGCATGTGACGGCTTCGCTACGGCTTTGCTCGATTTCGAGCTCGCGATCGCGGGGGCGGCGGATCTGGATCTCTTCAAACTTGAATATTTTTGTCGCCAACCGGACGCATTCGGGTGTCCCGGAGACTATGGCGATTTGTGGGACCGCGTGCTGCGAAGCCGTTCTGACCTTTTCACGGCACCCAATCTACACCGCCGCTTCGACGTCTATGATCTTCGATATGCTTTGGCGACGTGGGTTCACGAACCCGACAGTTCCCAGCAAGGGCTCGCAGCGCTACGTGCACGACTAGAACTGATCGTTGGCGGCAGCGCTTGCCGGCGTCTGTGATTCCTCTGCCCGCTCGCCAAACCGATGAGAGACGGCCGTTCGATTTGGCGTGTCCTCCGCTGTTGGATAGTCGGCTGCTCAGACCGTCTCGAGACCCGTTCTTAGTTCACGATGACTGTGAACCACTCCGTTGAACGGGAGACGGCGCTTGCTGTCTTCGCTCCGCCAAAGCCATGCGCCATCTTCCACATCGATTGCTCGGCGAGCATGATTTTGCACTTCGATCCGCAGCCAGCCGCAATTTGGCTCGATTGGAGTGACGACCTGTCAAGGCGGCTGCGATGCCGCGCGGCTGTCAAACGGCACCGGCCTCGGCCGTCGCCGGCATTTTCGCTCCGTCGAAGCCGGCGACGAACTCGCGTATCGAGATCCCGCGCGCATCGCCGCCGCGTTCGATATGGATCTCGCGGAACAACTCGAACATCACCAATTCGCTCGCGCTGTCGAACAGCGAACCCCACGCATAGCGGTTCCTCCAATCGCCGGGCAGAGCCGTTTCGCAATAGCGGTTGAACGCGTCCTGCAGCGGCCGGCCGGACGACGGGAGGGTCTCCTTCTGGCGCAGGGCGATATCGGGGAGAACGTCGCCGAAGCGGCGCAGGAAAATCCGCCGCAGTAGGTATTTTCGGATCCCCAGATCCTGCCGCACCAGATACGAGACCGGCAGGCGCGTCGCGAGATCGACGACGCCGCGGTCGAGATAGGGCACGCGCATCTCTACGCTCGACGCCATCGCCATCTTGTCGATCGGATCGAGATGGCGCCGTTCGAGCTGGTCGCGCAGATTGAAGTCAAACACGGCCTCGAGATAGCCGCCCGTTGCCGCCGCGAACCGCGCCTGCGCGCCGAGCGCGGTCTGCGATGCCGCGAGACCGGCGGCCTTGAGCCGCCGGATTCCGGCCTGCAGGCGGCCGATCTGATAGTCGCGGTCGACATATTCCTGGTATCCGCCGAACAATTCGTCGGCCCCTTCGCCGTTGAGGCAGCCTTTTAATGAAGCGCCGATATCGCGGCACAGGACATGGAACGCCACGCCCGACAGGGTCGCCGGGAACTCCGTCGCGGCAATGCAGTCGGGAACGGCGTCCAGGAAGCGGTCGAACGATATGTCGACCTGGCGGTGGCAGGCGCCGATCCTGCGCGCGACGATCGCGGACTGCTCGGTGTCGGCCGTCGCCGCGGCGGTGCCGCATCTGCCGATCGTAAAGGTTCGCAGCAGCGCGTCCCTCTGGCCGGCGGCCAGCAGCGCGATGAGGGTCGAATCGATTCCCCCCGACAAGGTGACACCGATCTCCGTGTCCGCGGCCAGATGGCTCTGCACGGCGGCTTCAAGGCTCCGCTCGACGGCATCCTCCGCTTCCGCGAGCGAAAGCGGACTATCGCGCGTGTGCCTCGCGCCGTAGCGGATGCGGGGGCCGACGCTGAGATCGCGGTCGACCGACACCCGCATCGCGTGGCCGGCGGGCAGCGCCTCGATTCCCGCCAGGAACGTGTCGCTTCCGACCGGATAGCCGAGCGCGATCCAGTCGGAAACGGCCGTCTGATGGAGGCGCCGCGGCACTTGTGGATGCTTCAGCAGCGCTTTGATCTCGGACGCGAATACAAAGAGGCGCTCGGCCGCGAGATGGCAGAAATAGAGCGGCTTGATGCCGAGCTCGTCGCGCGCCAGAAACAGGCTTTCGCCGTCATAGACGACGAAGGCGAACATGCCGTTCAGCCGGCCGAGGCAACCCGTGCCGAACTCCTCGAAGAGGCGCAGAACGACTTCCGTGTCCGACCGGGTGCGAAAGCTGCGGCCGCGGCGCTCCAGCTCGCTCCTGAGCTCGGCGTGATTGTAGATCTCGCCGTTGAACAGGATGCAGCGCTTGCCGTCTTCGCTCCACAAAGGCTGCGCGCCGCGGTTCAGGTCGACGAAGCTCAGGCGGGCGGCACCCAGATGCACCATGCCGCGCCGGTCGATGCGCATCAGGTCGGGCCCGCGATGCCCGATGGCCCGCATCATCCTGTCGATCGTTGCGTCGTCGCCCGCTCCGACTATTCCCGCTATTCCGCACATCGATCGCGCTTCCGGCCTCGAGGATCACTGCGCCGAGACGCGCGAAAATATCGGATGGGGACGGTCATCGCTCGACATCGGTAAATCCCGTGCAGGGCCACGAATGCCGGCCAAGATTCCGGATCGGGCAGATTTGGATCGCGTATCGGCAAATCGAAAGCGTTGGCGTCGGTAAATAAATCAATGATGTTGGGCGATTACAAGACTTGACATTGGGTGCCGTCACATTTGGCAATCCTCGGCAAGAGCACTTGCGGAAAAATGGAACCTCTCGATTGTATTCGCGCGGGATTCCGATGCATTATCGCGAGCGGTTTGGGGCGGCGGTCCGCGAACATGATGCGCAGCACGGCTGGACGACGCTTGGCGGTCCGCGCGGCCGGATGTGCCGGCACCCTGTTCGTCATCGTCTCGGGATCGTTTTTCCTGATACGCATCGCGCCCGGCGGTCCGTTCGACACCGGCCGCAGGCTCGACCCCGAAATCCTCGCGGGCCTGCGCCGGCATTACGGCCTCGACCAGTCCTTGCCGCAGCAATATCTGCATTATCTGTCGAACCTCGCTCACGGCGATCTGGGCTCCAGCTACAGCTATCGCGACGTTCCGGTGGTATCGATCCTGGCCGACAGCATACCGGTGTCGTTCTCGCTGGTGGCTCTGGCCCTCGGGCTCGCGCTCGCGGTCGGGATTTCGGCCGGCATCGCCGCGGCGTTCTGGAAAGGCCGCGCGGT
Source organism: Rhizomicrobium sp. (assembly GCA_035549495.1). Taxonomy (GTDB): domain Bacteria; phylum Pseudomonadota; class Alphaproteobacteria; order Micropepsales; family Micropepsaceae; genus Rhizomicrobium. The sequence goes on from DASZQV010000004.1 coordinate 64,934, forward strand.
CGACCGTGCCGTCGGCGGGCTCTCCACGGTGGCGCTGGCGATACCGAGCGTCATGCTCGGCCCGCTCCTGATATTGCTGTTCGCCGTCTATCTGGGTTGGCTTCCGCCCAGCGGATGGGACGAGGGGGCGCAGCATTGGGTTCTACCCACCGTGACCCTGGCGGTGCCCTACATGGCCGTCTTCGCGCGGATCACGCGCGGATCCCTGGCGGACGTCCTCGCGGCCGCGCACATCCGCACGGCGCATGCCTTCGGCCTTCCGCTGCGCGTCCTCATCCGCCGAGCGCTGCGCAACGCTTTGATCCCCATCATATCCCTCGGCGGGCCGACCACGGTCGCGATGATAACCGGCACGGCCGTGGTCGAGACCATCTTCGGCATTCCGGGAATCGGACAGCATTTCGTGCAGGCTGCGCTGCAGCGCGACTATGCGCTGGCGATGGGAACGATCCTCCTGCTGGCGGTCTTGATCGTCGGCATCAACGCGCTCGTGGACCTTGCCTACGGCATCATCGATCCGCGCATCCGGCTGGACAAAAGGTGAGCGCGACGCTGGAGGATCGGTCGTCCCGGTCCGCGGCCGATCCCGGGCCCGCGATCGTTCGCGCGATGCGCAGGCCGGGAGCGCGCGTCGGCGCGGCCGGTCTGCTCCTGCTGCTCGCCGCCATTGTCGTCAGCCTCGCATGGGCGCCCGACGCGTTCCGGCAGATCCACTCCGGCCACGCCTTGTCGCCGCCGAGCCTGCAATCGATATCGGCGCGCGACGAAGTCGGCGGCGCCGTGGCAGAGGCCGAGGTTTCGGCGTCCGTCCAGGTCGAAGAAAGACGCGCCGCGCCCGCGCGGCAAACCTATGAGGTCTGCGGTACCGCAGCCGGACGGGCGCAATTCCTCCGTTCGCTGGAACGTTCGCCGGTCATGGGCTCCGTTTCCATGACCGCCCGGCCGGGAAGCGGCTGCGCAAGCCTAGTGCTTGAAGCCAGCAGCCTGCGCTTCCCCTTCGGCTCCGACGACCTGGGACGCGACGTCCTGTCGCGAACTCTGATGGGGATCGGTATATCGCTGACGGTCGGACTGTCCGCCGCGCTTATCGCCATCAGCCTTGGGCTCGTCTGCGGCATGGTCGCCGGCTTCTTCAGGGGATGGCTCGACTTCGCGCTGATGCGCGTGGTGGACGTCGTCTATTCCCTGCCGCTTCTTTTCATAGTGATCCTCCTGGCAGCAATGTTCGGGGGCAGCATCGCAATGACCATCCTCGTGCTCGGGCTGCTCGATTGGCCCGACACCGCCCGCATCATCCGCGGCCGGACGATCGCCCTGATGGAGGAGAACTACGTCGTGGCGGCCGTGACCCTGGGTGTCGCCCGGCGCCGGATCCTGGTCCGGCACATCATGCCCAATGTACTCCAGCTTGCCTTCGTCCAGCTCACGGTGGCGGTCCCGAAGCTCATCATCCTGGAAACCTCCCTGTCCTTCCTGGGCTTCGGCGTTCGTGAGCCGTACACGAGCATCGGGCTGCTCATTCTGCAGGGAACGGGCAATATCGAAGGCGCCCCCTGGCAGGTGCTGTTCCCCGTCCTGTTCCTGATCGCGAGTCTGCTCGCGCTCGAGGCCGTAAGCGACAGCCTGCGCGACGAGACGGATCTTCGCCCATGACCGCATGCACGCCGCTCCTGGAGTTGCACGACGTGAGCGTTCGCTTCGAAGCGCGCGGACGGGCGGCGGTTGAAACTCCGAAACTGAGTCTCGTCGTGAACGCGGAAGAAGCCGTCGCCCTGATCGGCGCCAGCGGCTCGGGCAAGACCCAGGCGATGTACGCCGTCATGGGCGTGCTTGAACCCAATGCGCGCGCGGAAGGCGCGATCTTTTTCCGGGGACGTGAGCTGCTGGGACTCGAACAAGGCGAACTCAACCGAATCCGCGGCGTTTCTATCAGCATGATCTTCCAGGACCCCGGCGCGGCGCTTGACCCGATGCTGCCGGTCGGCAGGCAAATCGGTGACGTCATCCGCTATCATCGGACGCTGCCGCGCGCATCCTTGGCCGAGCGGATCAAGTCGCTGCTGCAATGGGTCGGTCTCGAGCAGGAAGGCGTGCTGCCCGAGACCTTTCCGCATCAGATATCAGGAGGGCAGCGGCAACGGGTCATGATCGCCATGGCGCTTTCCAACGACCCAGCGATCATCATCGCCGATGAGGCGACGAGCGCGCTCGACGCGATCGCGCAGCAGCGGGTGGTCCGACTGCTGGTGAAGCTCAAGGCCGAACTCGGAATCGCGGTACTTTTCGTGACCCACGATTTGAATCTCGCGCGCGTTCTGGCCGACAGGGTCTATGTGACCGGCGGCGGTGCTGCCGAAGACGGGAATTCACGCGCGACGCCGTCCGAGACGCGCGTCCGGCCGGAGCCGGCCAGCGCGGGCGACGGCGTGCCGGTGCTGGAAGCCGTGAATCTGAGCGCCCGGCACGAGGAAGGTTTCGGCGTCTCGGGCCTGTCCTTTGCCCTCGAGCGAGGGCGCACGGTCTGCTTAGTAGGAGCGTCGGGATCGGGCAAGACTACCGCTGCGCGCGCGCTGCTCCGCCTGATGCCGAGCGGCGGCTCGGTCCGGTTCCGCGGCAGGGAGCTGCCGCCTCCATCGACGGGCGCGATGCGGTTTCTGCGCCGTCATATCCAGATGGTGTTCCAGGACCCCTTCACCTCGCTGTCGCCGCGGATGACGGTCGAAGAGCTGGTCTCCGAGGGGCTTCGGGAATTCGAGCCCGGGCTCTCCCGCGACGCGGTGCGCCGGAGGGTTCTGGAGATGCTGGCCGAGGTGGGGCTGGACGAAAACCTGCTGCACCGACGTCCGTCTGGCCTGTCCGGCGGCCAACGCCAGCGCGTCGCGATCGCGCGCGCGGCGATCCTGCATCCCGACGTTCTCGTGCTCGATGAGCCCACCTCGGCGCTCGACCGGCAATCTGGCGAGAAGATCTGGACCTTGCTCGAGCGGCTGCGGATAGCCACGGGCATGTCCTACGTTCTTATCACGCACGACGTGATCGATATCGCGCGGCACCATGCCGATTGGATCCTGGTGATGAAGGACGGAGCGGTCGTCGAGCAGGGCGCGCCCGAAACCATCCTGGAGCGTCCTGCCCATGCCTATACCCGCGAGCTCATCGATGCCGCGCGATGTATGAGGCTTCCGGCGTAGTGGTGCATCGCCGCGAAGGTCTTGCCCAATTTCGGAGGCCTACGTAAGATTGTCTTTTGGTTATCCTACAATGGTGGCGATCCGATGAAATCGACTCGCAGGAGCGCGTTGCGCGGGATCGCGGGTTCGACGCTGGTGATTGGGGCACCCTGGATAGTGCAGGGATGCTCGCGAGGGAAAAATTCCCCGCGCCAGAGCAAGCTGCTCAGGGCCGGCAATGACGGCGAGCCCGACACCTTCGATCCGCAGCTCTACAACAGTCTTGCGGCATGGCGCATCGCGCACGATCTCTTCATCGGACTGATGACCCGGGATGCGCGCGGCAGGCCGATTCTGGGGCTCGCGTCCTCGCACGAAATCTCCGCCGACGGACGAGTTCACCGCTTTGCGCTTCGCGATACGAAGTGGTCGGACGGAACGGCTCTCGTGGCCGAGCAGCTGGTGATGTCTTGGCAGCGTGCCGCCGATCCGGCGACCGCATCGCCGAGCGCCCATCTTCTGAGACCGTTGCGCCGGGACGGGCACGGTCCCCTATCGGCTGTCGCCGTCAACAGCCGCACGATCGAGTTCACCTTGAGCCTGCCGGCGCCCTTTCTTCCGTTTCTGCTCGCCCATCCGGTGATGATGCCCCTGCCCATGCATATTGTCTCGCGCCTGGGCGCCAAATGGTCGTCGGTCGCCAATCATGTCTCCAACGGCGCTTATCGATTGGCGGACTGGCATCCGAACGACGTGACCCGCTTGGTCAAGAATGCGCATTTCGCGGACGCGTCCACGGTCGCGATCGAGGAAGTTCAGTATTTTCCGGCTGTCGACGATGCCGCCGCCACGATGCGATTCCGATCGGGCGATCTCGACTATACCATCGGCTTTCCTCCAGCGCAGCGGCAGTTCCTCATCGGTCGCTATCCCAAGGCCGTGAAGCTGGAGTCGAGTCTCGCGGCCGTCTTCATCGCCTGCAGCCTACGCCAGCCGGATCTTGCACGCGTTTCCGTGCGCCGCGCCCTGGCATTGGCGGTCGACCGCGAATTCCTGGCATCCACCGCGCTCGGAGCCGGACAGACCGCGGCCTATCGGCTGGTCCCGCCCATCGTGCCGGCGATTTCGCACGCGCCCGTCGCGCTCGATTTCGCCGGCAAATCCTATGGCGAGCGCCTACGGGAGGCGGCGGGTCTGTTGAAGGCCGCGGGATATGGGCCACTGAAACCCTTGCGGCTGCGCTTTCACGGACTCAGCGGCAGCGAGGGCCACAACGTCGCGGCTGCGCTGCAAGCGATGTGGGCACGCATCGGCACCGAGATAACCTTGGAGCTTTCCGACCTCAACAGTCACTACAGACGCATCGGAACCGGAGAATTCGAGCTGGCGCTCGTGAATTGGCTGCCGGATGTGCCCGACCCGTCGTCGTTCCTGGTATCCTTGCGGCCTCGCTCGGCCGAGTACGTCAACACGGGGTATCGCAGTGACGCGGTCGAGGCGCTGATGGACCAAGCCGACATCTCTTGGGATGCCGAAAAACGGGCGGACGTCCTTGCCGCTGCCGAGAGGGCGGCGCTGACCGACCTCCCACATATTCCCATTTACTTCGACGCCAATCGCGCTTTGGTCGCGCCTGCTCTCAAGGGCTTTGAACCCAGTCCGCTGGCTGTCCATCCCGCCCGTTGGATACGCTTCGACGCCGGGGTGTGATTGCTTTAGGCCGCGTGGCCGGCATCCAGGCGATAGCACAGTTGTGGCAAACTACGTCAGCACCTCGTACGTTGAGCGGCAAAGCTTGAACTTTCGGATGCACAATCTACGAGCTATCGTCTTCAATACCGGGCGCGCTGATACTACAGGCAACAAGGACGAATGTTGCGCCATTATGGGACATTATGAATTGGGCTCGAACCAGCAGCAAACTTCAGGATAGAGATGGGGACGGCGCGAGCGCGCCGACAATTGATTTCAATGGGGGCGCCATTGCCTATCGCCTGCGCACAGTCGGCCAAGAACCGCTCTTGCGGGCTTTAGGACCGCCGAAACCGGGTACCCCCCCCATGATAGATGCTACGGCGGGGCTGGGCCGGGACGCGATCGTCGCGGCTGCGGCGGGCTATGACGTGATCTTGATCGAGCGAGTGCCGCAAGTGCATGCAGCGTTGGCGCGCGCGCTCGAGCGGGCCCGTGCCGCAGACCGGCGCACTGCCACCGCTGCGGCGCGCATGACGCTGATGCTGGGCGATTCCTGCCTGCTGTTGCCGACGCTCCAGCCGGAGATCGTGTTGGTTGACCCGATGCATCCGCAGCGACGCAAGGCGGCCTTGGTCAAGAAGGAAATGCGGTTGCTTCGAGAGTTCACTTGGACTGGCGAAAATGGGAACGATGTGATCGCCGCCGCACTTGCCTCGGCCCGGCGCCGTGTGGTCTTGAAATGGCCTGCGCGCGCGCCACTGCCTTCGAGCGCCCCGTCGCCCACATTTGAGGTTGTTGGCAAGACAATTCGCTATGCTGTCTTCGTTACTGGGGGTACGAGATGAAGTGTCACCGCTTACGCGTTTGCCCGAGGGCGGCTAGCATGTCGGCCATTGCGTCAAGCCAATTGCGGTCGCGCATCGGCAGCTTTCACTTGGGGCAGGCCGAGTACAGTTGGAACTGGTCGGCGCCGTAGACGAACCACTTTCGTCGGCGCTTCTCCACCGGCGGCGGGCCATCGTACTTCATTCTTTCTATTGAAACAGGTCGTCTGGCTGATCCCAGCCTTGCAATTGGCGGCCGCATTCTGCATCCCATCCGTGCTTCGGGATGAATGCACTCTGCGTGTCCAAACGTTCAATGCGTTCGCCGTCTCGGTTCTACGCAGCTTAGGAAAGACAGTGGAAAGCTGTATCCCAAACAACCCGATTTTGAGGCATCGAATCATCTCAAGCTAGGGACAACCTATTGAGGTTAAGCCAGAGCTAGGATAATTTTGATATCGGATTTACTCCAAGCAAAAACTGAGAGCGCACATGAAGGCTATGACTTACAATTTCCCACCTGGCATAGATTACACTACAACAGACGAGATTTACGCCAAGTTCGAACTTTGGTTGTCTCAACAAAAGGTGAATAGTGCTCGTGCCTCAGGTGACAAATATACATTCTCTTACACACCAAGTTCGCTTGGCTTGAAGCTAGTAGTTAGTGATGCTGATACCGGAAACGTGTTCGATTTGACGCCATATGATCTTTGGTAGTCAATACCATTTCGACTATCAGAAGCTTTATCGCGAAGAGTGCCCGCTTCGCCGTTCTGATCCGAGCAAAGTTTGCATAGACTGCATCCTGCGCCATTCAGTTCCCGTCCAACTACCGTCGCGAGACTGGTCTGTCAGGGACCACGCGGTGCCGCAGTATGCAGCGCGCGGCCAAGGGAATGTGGGCGGTGATGACGATGTCGCCGGCCTCGATATGATCGGCGATCCAATCGTCCGCCGCATCGGCGCCATCGTCCTCGATAACGCTGTGGATCAGAGGATTGGGACGCGGACGAATGCCCCCATTGCTGACGATATGAATATGAAGCCCGTGACGCCCGGCCACGTTCTCCACCTCGACCTTCACCGGACACGCATCGGCGTCGACATGGATTTCGAGCATGCCCACCAAATACCATGGCCAAGAATGTGGGCAATCGGGCCAGAGGTATTGTTGTGCGACTAACTGGGCCGACGATCGTCGTTGCGCGGCTCGTCGGCATTTGGCTCCGCGGGCGGCCCATGGCCATCCGCCAACCCCTCAAGCCGGAATTCTTGCTTGAGTCGGAGCCGCAACGTCCCGGCGGCAAGAAGGCTGGATAGCTCCTTCAGACGCTCGTCGGCGGCCAGCGTGTTGGTCCTTAGTGGGTTTGGTCCCACGATCACTTTTCTGGCCATAACGGCGTCCCGGTCCGCACACGGCAAACCTGATGCTCCGCGCGCGCCATCAGTCCAGTCTTTCGATCCAGGGCTGTTCTCCGGTCCACGAAGAAGCTCGAAATCCCAGAAAACCGCGATCCGGTTCAGAGAATGTTTGTTTCGAGTTCCCGATCCTCCGCCAGTTTTTTTCTCGCGCTGATCCCGTCGTCAGGCTCGGCGGCTCGCAGTGCCGGGTTGTGCATCGCGGCGGCTGCCGTTTTCGGAGAGTCCATGATTCCCTGGGTCCATCTGGACACGGCAGCGGTGCCAGGTGGCGGTGAGCTCAAGCTCATGCGGCGCGGCGACGAATTCTCGATCATGGCGGGCTCCACTACGCTGATGAACAGCCGTATGAGCGGTTCCGAGATCGTGCTTGCGGAGCTGGCATGTGATCGCCTTGGCGGCCGGCGGAATTGCAGCATGCTGATCGGCGGTTATGGGATGGGCTTCACGCTGCGGGCCGCATTGTCCGGACTTGGCCCCGATGCCAGGGTCTTGGTCGCGGAACTGGTGCCTGCGGTCGTGGAATGGGCGCGCGGCGCGATGGCCGAACTCACCGCCGGATGTCTTGACGATTCCAGGAGCTGCATCCGCAACGTCGATGTCGGCGAGGTGATCGCGTCGGCAAGGTCACGTTTCGATGCGATCCTGCTCGATGTCGACAACGGCCCCGATGGCCTCAGCCGCAGCGCGAACGACAGGCTTTACGACCGGCGGGGCCTCGAAGCCGCCCGCAAGGCGCTCCGGCCGAAAGGCTTGCTGGCGGTGTGGTCGGCGGGGCCGAACAAGGCGTTCCGCCGCCGTCTCGGCCAAGCGGGCTTTGCCGTGGAGGAAGTCGAAGCGCGCGGAAACAAGGGCCGCGGCGCACGGCATGTTATCTGGATCGCGACCAGCGCGGAGAGTTCGGTCGGCAAAATCCGAAGCGATCCTAACCCGATCTCTTGACTGCCTGGATGGCATTTTCGAGGGCGTTGAGGAAGCGCGAGCGGTCCTTGTGCGTGAAGCCGGCATGATAAGTGGGGTTGCCCGATACTTCGCGCAGATGGCGATGGAGTTCACGCATTCCGATCGCCGTGCCGATATTCTGCGGCGTGAAAGGCTCGCCGTTCGGCCGAAGAACCCATGCGCCCTTGGCCAGGCAACGGGCGGCCAACGGAATATCGGCCGTGATGGCGATGTCGCCGGCCTCGATATGCGCAGCGATCCAGTCGTCGGCCGCATCGGCGCCGTCGCCCACGATGACCGAGCGGATGAGCGGATTTGGGCGCGGCCGGATGCCTCCGTTGCTGACGATATGGACCCGGAGACCGTGGCGGCCGACCACTTTCTCCACTTCGGCTTTCACCGGACAGGCGTCGGCATCGACATAGATTTCAAGCATGTGCCGAACCCTTGACTCACAGCCGAGATCGGTAGCCGGCCGATGGGTCGCGGCGAGCGATGGGAGCATGGCGCAGCTTTAACCTATGCCAGCGCCCTGCGGAAAGGCTTCCGAGCAATTGCCCCCGCGAGAGCCGGAGAGCGGTTCGCGCCAGACTGGGTCCACCGCCACCCTTGCCGAAGGGAACGGAAATCCAACATTCTCCGTCATGCGCGCGGCCGATCCAGCGGATGCAAACCGGGAGGCGAAATTCATCATGGTCGGCAGACCTCAAAAGCGGGGCAAATCCAAAGCTCCAAAAGCCGCGGGCGCCGATTCCGGCGATATGGTTTTCGTCGAAACATTTGCGATCCCCTCGTTTGGCGGGCCCGCCGATGACGACGTCGAAGCCGCCCAGGAGATCATGTGGGACGCCTGGGACGCCGGCACGCGCAAGCAGCGCATCGCGCTGGCGAACAAGGCGCTCGCCATCTCGCCCTTGTGCGCCGACGCGTATGTGCTGCTAGCCCAGGAGACCGCCCGCACGCCGCAGGAGGCGGCGGATCTTCATCGCAAGGGCGTCGAAGCCGGTGAGACAGCATTGGGCGAGCAAGCGTTCCGCGATGATGCCGGAGACTTCTGGCTGATCCTCGAAACGCGACCTTATATGCGCGCCCGCCAGGGTCTCGCGATGGCGCTGTGGAAATTGGGCCGGCATGAAGAAGCCGTGACGCACTATCGCGACATGCTTCGTCTCAATCCCAACGACAATCAGGGCATCCGCTACATCCTGCTCGATTGCCTGCTTGAGCTCGGGCTGGACGATGAGGCGGCGAAACTGCTGAGACGCTACAAGGACGACGGTTCCGCGCATTGGGCCTGGGCAGGCGCGCTTTCGCTGTTCCAGCGCGAAGGCGACAACGCCGCATCCCGCAAGGCGCTCGCGCGCGCGGCCAAGACCAACAAACACATTGCGGCCTACCTGCTCGGCCGCAGAAAACTTCCTCGCTCATTGCCGGCGTTCATCAGCATGGGCGGTGAAGATGAGGCGGTCGCCTATGTTCATGATTCCGCTGTGCCTTGGAACGCCACGCCAGGCGCTTTGCGCTGGCTTGCAGAGGTGCTGCCGGCTTGATTTGTTGTCCCATTGGACGTACATTGATCCAGCGCCTTGACCTGGAGAGCTGCTCATGTCCCGAAACGCCGCCGTCGCGAAGGAGCGCCGCGCGCGCGAGGCGCGCCTCGGCTTTCGCGTGGACGATCGCACCAAGCAGATGGTGGAGCGGGCAGCCAAGCTGGAACGGCGCAGCCTGACGGATTTCTGCTTGACCGCTCTTGCCGACGCAGCGCGCGAAGCGTTGGCGCGGCATGAGACGCTTGAGCTGTCGCAACGCGACCGGCAGACGTTTTTCGAAGCCCTGGTCCATCCGCCGCGGCCGAACGCGCGGCTCAGGCGCGCTTTCAAGGCCGAGCGCGGGCGCATCGCTCCTTGACCGCCGGAGCGGGCGACCGCGAGTTCCGCGTCGAGGCGCTGAGCCGGCAGCACGATCGGGCGTCGTTTTCCTGCGGTGCGGGGAGTCTCGACCTCTATCTCAAGACCCAGGCCTCGCAGGACATGCGCCGCAAGGCCAATGCGGTGTTCGTGATGGTCCGGGCGGACGCACCGAGGCAGATCGTCGGATACTTCACCTTGTGCGCATTTGCCGTCAGTCAGGGTGCGGTGCCCGAAGCCGCGCACAAGCATATTCCACGCTACCCGCTGGTGAGCGCCACTTTGATCGGCCGGCTGGCGGTGGATTCACGATACCAAAGCCGCGGGATCGGTGGCGCGCTCCTGGCGAATGCGCTGCGCAAAGCCTCTGAGAATGCCTCGACGGTCGGTTCGTCCATGGTCGTGGTGGACGCGCTCGACGAGAGGGCTGCGCGCTTCTACGAGGCATATGGCTTCATCCGGCTGGCCGATGCGATGCGCCTGATCCTGCCGATGCAAACAATTGCAGGCCTTGCCCAAGGCGGACCGCGCGGAACTTGACTATCGGGAGCCCGGTTCGGAGATCGCGCCGACTGCCGCCGCCAGAGAATGTTCGTTTCGAGTTCCCGATCCACCGCCAGCATCCGCAATGCGCGGCCTCGCTGTCGATGCGTCCGTTTGTGTGTTTCAGTCCGGGCTTCTGAGAAAGCCGTGATAGACACCGTCATTGTCCCAGTCCCACCCTGCGACCACGCCGTATTGGTTGATGTCGTAAGGCGTCGTCGCCACGATCGAGGCCGACCCGCCGCCGGGCGCGTCGAACTCGACGATCGAGCCGCCGCGCGAGCGAACGAACCCGCGCTCGACACCGCGCGCATCGTAGAAAGAACCCGTCACTTGACCGTGGACGTTCAGTTCGACAGGCGACGTCCCGCCCCGCGGGCTGGCGCCGGGAGCATCGAAGGTCGTGAAATTGCCGTCGTCGTCGCGGACGAACCCGTGCGAAACGCTGCTCGAATCGAAATAGGCCCCGGTGACCCAGCCGTTCTTGTTCAGGCCGATGGCGCTTGTGCCCTGGCCCCCGGCGGTGCCGCCGCCTGGGACGTCGAATTCAGCGAAAGTGCCGTCGGCAAACCGCAGGAACCCGTGCGCCACGCTGTTCGCATCCACATAGGGACCGGTGATCGTTCCCGCGGCATTGACGTCGGATACGAGCGTCGAACCGCTTGCCGCCCCCGGGGCGTCGAATTGCGTTATCGTTCCGTCCTTCAAGCGGAAAAACCCGCGGCTGACGGAATTTGAATCGAGCGAATTGCCCACGATTTCTCCACGCCGATTGAGGCTGATCACTCTGACGACGGCCGAGCCGCCGCTGGAGCCGGCGAACGTCCGGATCGTTCCCGCGGGGCCGCGCCTGAAGCCGACCCGAAGGTGGGAGCTTGGGTCGATGCAAGTGCCGGCAATTTCGCCCGCCTCGCTCATCCATTCCACGGACGTGTCGCCGTGCGGCCCGTCGGCATCGAAGACGGTGAACGTTCCGTCAGGCGCGCGCAGGAAGCCGTGAGAATAGCCGTCGGCATCGATGTAGGAGCCCGCCGCGACCGAAGACGCATCCACATACACGACCATCGTGCCCTGTCCGCGAGCGGTGCCTGCGCCTGGCGCATCGACGATGGTGAATTGTGCCGGCCGTGCGGGCAATGCGCGACGCGCCTGCGCGGTGGGCGCGACATGGCTATATCGCGCGCGTCCGAGGCCGGTCCGTTGATTGCCGACGCCCGCATCCCAACGAGCCTGAACGGCAATCGGGGCCATCAGGCAGGCGATCGACGCAAGCAGCGAAACGAACAAACGGCTCATGGCGCATCCGTCTCGGACCTGCGCCGATATTGCGGGATTCAGGCATAGGTTGCAAACGCCCCGCCCCTCAGCCCCGCGCCGCCGGGCCCGTGTACCGCGCGCGCGGGCGGATGAGCGCGCGGCTTTCGAGCTGCTCGGTGGCGTGCGCGATCCAGCCCGCGAGGCGCGCCATGGCGAAGATGGTGGTTTCGCTGCCCGCGGGCAGGTCGAGCGCGCGGCGCATCACGGCCAGCGCATAGTCGCAATTGGCGAAGGCGCCGGTGGCTTCCTTGATGCGCTCGGGGATCTCGACGGCGAGACGCTTGTCGATCCCGGTCTTGACCAGCGCGCCGAAGAGCGCGTCGGCGCGCGGATCGCCGTGGCGATAGACCATGTGGCCGAAGCCCGGGAAGCGCTCGCCCAGCGACACCTTCTCGCGCACGATGGCGGCGATGTCGCCGGCCATCAGCGTGTCGAGCAGCTTCGACGCCAACGGCCCGACGCCGCCGTGGCGCGGACCTTTGAGCGCGACCAGCCCCGCGATCGCCGCGTCATAGAGCGAGATCCCGGTCGACGCCGCGCAGCGCACGGTGAAGGTCGAGGCATTCAGCTCGTGATCGGCGAGCAGCACCAGCGCGCGGCGGATCAGGTCCTCCGCGTGCTTGTGCTTGGGCGCCCAGGCGCGCGCGATCTGCTTGTGCAGCGGGTCCGAGGACGGCGCAGCGCCGATCATGGTGGCGACCGCCAGCCGCAGGATGCGCGCGCCCGTCGCGGCACGGCCTTCGCTGACGCTGTTGTAGGCGCGCGGATCGGCCTCCGCGGCCTGGCTGAGCACCGCGACCGCGCGGTCGATCGGCGGCGCGTTTTTCAGCGCTTCCAGGATGGCGTGCATCGACGCCGAGATCACCGGCATGTTGCTCCGGGCGAAAGGATCGGCGCCCTGCGAATCCCACAGCAGGGTCGCGGCCTGCTCGAAGCTCGCTGTCTGCGACAGCTTGGTGGCCTTCACGCCGCGATAGACCGGTCCGTCCTCGGTGATGGTCGAGATGGCGCTGTCCATCAGCGGCAGGCCGGCGGGCTTCAGCCCCTGGGTCTCGACCATCGGGGCGCGGCGGTTCTTGAGGCTGCGCACGTCGTCGGCGCGGTAGCGGCGCGCGCGGGCGCCGTCGGCCGCGGGCTCGGAGCGCACCAGCCCGCGGCTGACATAGGCATAGAGCGTCGCGGGCGAGATCGAGAGCTCGGCGGCCGCCTCGCCGGCCGAGAGATACAAAGGCTCTTCGGAATTATTCATATTGATCAAGCTAATCAAGATTGATCAATAAGTCCACCAGGGCCACTTTTGCTGCAACGCAACAGGAGCTGGACCATGACCCTTCACTCGCCCAAATCTCCCATCGGCCTCGATGGCGTCGCCGCCGCCGAAACCCGCCTCAGCCATGTCGACGGCGAGAAAGGCGAGCTGATCGTCGCCGGCGAATGGGTGGCGGATCTGGCGGCGCGCTCGAGCTTCGAAGGCGTGACCGCGCGGCTGTGGTCGCTGGCGAACGCGCAGGCCATCGGCGAAGCGGAAGTCCGCGCCGGCCTGGGCGAAGCGCGGGGGCGCGCGTTCAAGCGCCTGCCCGTGCTGCTGGCCGCGACCAGGGGCATGTCGGTCGTGGACGGCTTCCGCGCCGCCACCGCCGCGCTGCATTCCGAGCACGGCCTTTCCGACGACGCGACCATCGTCGGCGCGCTTCCGGTGATCGCAGCGGCGCTGGTGCGCCAGGCGAACGGCGAGGCGCCGGTCGCGCCCGATCCGACGCGCGGCCACGCGGCCGACACGCTGGCCATGCTGCGCGGCACGGCAAGCACGGCAGCCGAAGCGAAAGCGCTGGACGCCTATCTCGTCACCGTCAGCGATCACGGCATGAACGCGTCGACCTTCGCCGCGCGCGTCGTGGCCTCCACGCGGGCCGACCTGTTCGCCGCGATCACCGCCGGCTATTGCGCGCTGACCGGGCCGCTGCATGGCGGCGCGCCGGAGCCGGTGCTCGAGATGCTCGACGCCATCGGCACGCGCGCGCGCATCGTGCCGTGGATCGACGACGCGCTGGCCCGCGGCGAGCGGCTGATGGGCTTCGGCCACCGCATCTATCGCGTGCGCGACCCGCGCGCCGACGTGCTGAAGGCGACGGTGAACACGCTGGGCGCCAACGCCGTCGACCTGCCCTTCGCCGCCGAGGTCGAGACGTATGCGCGCGAGGCGCTGCGCCGCAAGAACCCGGAGCGCGCGCTGGACACCAATGTCGAGTTCTTCACCGCGATCCTGCTCGACGCGCTGCGCATCCCGCGCCAATGCTTCACGCCGATCTTCGCCTGCGCCCGCGCCGCGGGCTGGACGGCGCATGCACGCGAGCAGCAGCGCACCGGGCGCCTGCTTCGGCCGAGCTCGCTCTATGCGGGCGAGATGCCGGGGTGAGAGGCCTGCACGAGGGCCGCCGCGGAGCGCGCGCTCCGCGGCGGCATAGTTGCCGAGAGGCTTATTTGACGTTCCGCAGGAAGCCGATCGTCTTGCTCCTGTCGGTATAGAAGCCGGTGATCGCGCCCTTGCGGTTCATATAGACGGGATAAGTGCCTTCGGTCGCACCGGGCGCGTCGAACGGCTTGATGGAACCGTTCTTGTGGAGCAGGAAGCCGTGACGGTATCCATTGTCGTCGAAGGCGATGCCCCACATCCGGCCCTTTCCGTTCCCACCGCTGACCAGCGTGTTAGACATGCCGGGCACGTCCACCGTCGTGTAGGTCCCATCCGCCGTGCGGGTGAACCCGTGCGCGAGATTGTCGGCGCCGAGATAATCGCCGGTGACGGTTCCGGCGTCGTCGATCCCGACAGCGGCGACCAGCGTGGCGCCCGGCGGAACCAAATCGATGCTGGTGCCGTCCGCCTTGCGCAGATAGCCGTGCCGGAGGCCGTTCTGGTCGTCGTCATAGCCCACGAGATCGCCGGCACGGTTGACCGCCATGGGCCAGGTGCCCTGCAGCTTCCCCTTGCCCGCGCCCGGCGCGTCATAGGCGATGAACGTCCCGTCCCGCGTGCGCAGGAACACGCGGTTGACGTCCTCGGGGCTCATGAAAAGTCCATAGATCGTCCCCTTGTCGTCGATACAGACCGGCATCGTCTGCGTGCCGTCCGGCTCGTCGAAGGTGATGACGGTCCCGTCGGGATCGCGCCGGAAGCCGTGCCATTTGTCGTCGTTGTCGGTTCCATAGTCGCCCACGATCTGGTCCTTGTCGTTGATGCCGAACGGCTGCATTCCGCTCGCATCCGGCACCTTGAACAGCTCCATCGTTCCGTCCGCATGCCTGATGAACCCGCCCGCGTCGACGGTGCTCGCCCAGAAGCCCATGATCGTGCCTTTCGCGTTGATCATGGCCGGCATCGTGCTGGTGGCATTCGCCACGGAGAACGTCGTGAAGCTCGCTTTCGCTTGCGCATGGCCGAGCGCCGCGGCGGAGCCCAGCAGCAGCGCGACCGCTCCATTGATGACAATCTTGAACGTCATTGCATTCCCTCCCGGTGATGACCCTCACGGGTCGTTGGGCGGGACGCTATGCGCAGCGCGCGATTTCGCGCTACCAACGTAGCGTTCGGTGCTTCCGTATTCGCCCTACATTTGTAAAAACCGCCGTGTACGGATCAATCGGCGGGTTTGCCGGCGCGGCCGGACGAGCGGCCGGCGCTGGCAATGGCCGTCACGCCCTACCGGCCCGCCTCGCGGATGAAGCCGCGCGTCTTGCCCAGGGTGTCCTCATAGGTGCCGACGAGCGCGCCTTTGCGGTTCATCATGACGGGGTTGGTGCGGCCGCCGGAATCGTCGGGCTCGTCGAACATCTTGATCGCGCCGTTCTTGCGGAGGATGAAGCCGCGACGGTTGCCGGCATCGTCGAGGGCGAGACCCCACATCTTGCCCTTTCCGTTCCCGCCGCCGACCAGGGTGATCGACATGCCCGGCGCATCCACGGTCGTATAGGTCCCGTCGGCCCAGCGGATGAAGCCATGATAATCCCCCGCCGCATCGAGGTAGTCGCCGGTGACGTTTCCGGCGTCGTCGACGCTCACCGCCGCGGTCTGTGCGGCGCCGGGCGGCGCGACCTCCAGGCTGGTGCCGTCCGCCTTGCGCAGATAGCCGTGCCGAAGGCCGTTCTGGTCGTCGTCATACCCCGCGAGATCGCCCGCGCGGTTGATCGCCATGGGCCAGCTGCCCTGGAGCTTGCCTTTGCCGGCGTTGGGCGCGTCATAGGCGGTGTAGGTGCCGTCGGCGGCGCGCAGAAAGACGCGATTGACGTTGTCGGGGGTCGTGAACTGCCCATAGATCGTGCCTTTGTCGTCGATGCAGATCGCGAAGGTCTGCGTGCCGTCCGGCTCGTCGAAGGTGGTGAGCGTTCCGTCGCGCGCGCGCAGGAAGCCATGCCATTTGTCGTCGTGATCGGTTCCATAGGCGCCCACGACCTGGCCCTTGTCATTGATGCCAAAGGCCTGGGTCGAGGCCGAGTTTTCCACCAGGAAGGTCTCGAGCTTGCCGTCCGCGTGCCGCACGAACGCGCCGGCATCGGCGTCGCTCGCCCAGAACCCGGCGATCTCGCCTTTCGCGTTGACGGCGGACGGCTGTGTAGAGGTCGCCTTGGCGACGGCGAAGGTGGTGTAGACGGCTTTCGCTTGTGCATGGGCGAGCGCGGCCGCCGAGCCCAGCAGCAGCGCGATGGTCAGAGTCCTGAAAGTCATTGCATTCCCTCCCGGTGAAGACCCTCATGGGTCGTTGGGCGGGGACGCTATGCGGTGCGCGCGATCGCGCGCTACCAACGTGGACTATTGTCGACTCTATATTCGCGCGACATGCGAGACCGCGCCGGCGAGCGACGCCGCGACCTCGCGCGCGGCGCGCTGGCCGGTCTGGACGCCGGAATTGAGGAAGCCGTTCTGGTCGGCGGTGTGCTCGCCCGCGAAATAGCAATTGCCTTCGGGCACCCGCTCGATGCCGAGCAGGGTCGTCTGGTAGCCCGTCGGATAGGCCGAATAGCTGCCGTAGGACCACGGATTGAACTGCCAGGCGTTCTTGATCATCAGCCCGTTCCACAGATCCTTGAGGCCGGGGATGAGCGGCGAGGCTTCCTGCATCAAGAGCTGCGCGAGGCTGCCATTGTCCATCTCGCCGGCCTGGATCGCCTGGGTGCCGCCGGCGAAGAAGTTGAAGATGCCGTTGTCGCCGGGCTGGCCGCGGGTCACGTCCCAGGTGGTGTCGAAGCCCACGGCCGGCAGGCGGATCTCGCTGTTGCAGCCGACATCGTACCAGACGCGCCGCGTGAACTGGAGCTGGGTCTTGCACGACACGCCCATCGGCAAGGTCTGGATCGATTGCGCTTTCAGCGCGCTGAAACCGGCCTTGGCGAAATCCACGCCGACCTTCATCACCGAGAACGGGAGCGCCAGGATCACGCGGTCATAGACCTTGTCGAAGGTATTGGCGCCTTGCGCGAAGGTGAGGCGCAAGCGGTCGTCGGCGAGCTTGCGGATCGCGATCAGGGCGGTCGCCGATTGCAGCCGCGCGCCGAGCTGACCGGCGATGATCGTCGCGATCTGGTCGTTGCCGCCCTCGATGTGGAAGTGCTGGTCGCTGTCGGTGTAGTAGATGTTGAAATCGTCGCGCGGATCTTCCGCGAGCGTCGGGATGGCGCATAGCGCGCTCTGAACATCGGAATCGAACGCGTTCTCCTCGGTGAAGGCGTTCTCGATCAGCTGGCCGAGCTGGCCCTTGCGCCCGCCCGGCACGGTGCGGCCGACCCATTCGCTGATCGTCATCGAATCGAAATGCTTCGCCGCGCGGGTGGAATGGCGGTAGCTGAAATCGCCGATGGCGTCGCTTTGCTGCTGCACCAGGTCGTAGATCGGCTGCCAGTCGCGCGTGGCGTCCTCGAGATTGTAGGGCTGGCCGTTGAACTGGTAGAGCGCCTGGGTGTTCGGCGGCGCCGCGGCGAGCACATTGGTCAGCTTCAAGCCCAGCTCGCGCGCCAGGCGCCGGATCGCGTGATGATCGCTGTCGATCAGCTCGCCGCCATGCTCGGCGATCTGGTTCTGGGCGAACAGGCCGCGCGCGCTGTAGCAGCGGCCGCCGACGCGGGTGTTGCCTTCATAGACGTCGGCGTTGAGTCCGTATTTGAGCTTCAGGTCGCGCGCCGCCGTGAGACCAGCGAGCCCCGCGCCGACGATGGCGATCTTCGCTTCCGCCGCCAGCGCGGGCAGCGGCAGGAACGCGCTCGCGCCCAGCGCCGCGGCCCCGGTCATCATCCCGCGGCGCGTGACGCCCCGTTCGGCGCGGGCTTCGGCGGCCGCCATGCGGGTCGCCCGCTTCAGGAATTGCATCAGCGGCGTGCGGGCCATTGTCCCCTCCCCAGGTTCGGCCCGCCTATCCAACCACAGAGGGAATTAAGGTCAATACGACTTATGCGGAGGAAAGCGCCTGGGCCAGGTCGGCGATGAGGTCGTCCGGATGCTCGATGCCGACGGAGAGCCGGATCGTGGTCTCCAGGATGCCGATGCGCGCGCGGATATCGGCCGGAATCCCCGAATGCGTCATCGCCGCCGGATGGCTGGCGAGCGATTCCGTGCCGCCGAGGCTGACCGCGAGCTTGACGATCTGCAGCGCGTTGAGGAACGCGAACGCTTCCTTCTGGCCGCCCTTGATGTCGAAGGAGAGCGTCGAGCCCGCGCCGCTGCATTGCCGCGCGAAGACTTCGGCCGAGACCGAGCCCGTCTCGAGGAACGGGAGGTAGTGCACCTTGGCGACGCGGGGATGGTCGCGCAGGAATTCGGCCACGTGCCGCGCATTGTCGTTGGCGCGCTCCATGCGCAGGCCCAGCGTCTCGAGCGAGCGGCCGAGCATCCAGCAGGTATGCGGGTCGAGCTGGGTGCCGATGCCGCCGCGCAGCGCCTTGATCGGCTCGATCACGGCTTTGGTGCCCAGCGCGGCGCCGGCGATGAGGTCGGAGTGGCCGCCGACATACTTCGTCAGCGAATAGACCGAGACGTCGGCGCCGAGCGTCAGCGGCTGCTGGAACACGGGCCCGAGCAGCGTGTTGTCGCAGACGATGATCGGGCGGTGGCCCTGCGCGCTCGCCAGCTCGTCGGCGATGCGCTGCATCAATCCGATATCGACCAGCGAGTTGGTCGGGTTCGACGGCGTCTCGATCAGCAGGATCGAGATGCGGCCCTTCGCGCGCGCCTTGGCCAGCGCCTCGCGCACGGCGGCCTCGCTCACGCCGTCGACGAAGCCCACAGACCCGATGCCGAATTGCGAGAGCGTCTTGGTCATCAAGGTCTCGGTGCCGCCATAGAGCGGCTGCGAGTGCAGGATGACGTCGCCCGGCCGCGCATGGGTGAGGATCGTGGTCGAGATCGCCGACATTCCCGACGAGAACAGGATGCAGGCCTCTGTGCCCTCATAGACCGCGAGGCGGTCCTCGACGATCTCGCTGTTGGGATGGTTGAAGCGCGAATAGACGAGGCCGGCGCCCGTGCCTTCCGGCGGCCGCTTGCGCCCCGCGACATAGTCGAAGAAGTCGCGCCCCTCTTCCGCCGATTTGAACACGAAGGTCGAGGTCAGGAACACCGGCGGCTTGACCGCGCCTTCCGACAATTGCGGGTCGAAGCCGTAGGACAGCATCAGCGTCTCGGGCCGGAGCACGTGATTGCCGATGCGGGTCTTCGACGGACGGGGGACGGTCATGGCGCCTCGCTTTCGTGGCACCGAGTATAGACTCAGCCTTCGATTTCCGCGCGCAGCATCTCGAGCTCGAGCCAGCGGTCTTCGGCCGCGCTGTGCTCGGTCTCGGCGGCGGTCAGGCGGTCCGACAACGAGCGGAATTTGGCGGGGTCGCGCGCGTAAAGATTGCCGTCGGCGAGGCTCGCCTGGAGCGACGCGATCTCTTTCGCCAGCGTCTCGATCTTCGCGGGCAATGTTTCGAGCGCGTGCTTGTCGGAAAAGCTCATCTTCTTGCGCGGCGCATCGCTGCGCTTGCGCGGCTCTTTCGGCTTGGTCTCGGTCTTCGCGGCTTTGGCGGCGACACCCTCGCCACGCTGCGCGACCATGTCGCTATAGCCGCCCGCATATTCGGTGAAGCGCCCGTCGCCCTCGGCAAAGATCGTCGCGACCACGGTGCGATCCAGAAAGTCGCGGTCGTGGCTGACGAGCAGAACGGTGCCGGGGAAATCGGCGATGGTCTCTTCCAGGAGATCGAGCGTCTCGAGGTCGAGGTCGTTGGTCGGCTCGTCCAGCACGAGCAAATTCGCCGGCGCCGTCAATGCCCGCGCCAGCAGCAGCCGCGCCCGCTCGCCGCCCGAGAGCACGCGCACCGGCGTCTTGGCCTGCTCGGGCGTGAACAGGAAGTCCTTCATATAGCCGATGACGTGGCGGCGCTGGCCGCCCACCTCGACGGTGTCGCCGCTGCCGCCGGTGAGCACGCTCTGCAAGGTCGTCTCGCCGTCGAGCAGCGCGCGCGACTGGTCCAAGGTCGCGAGCGCGAGGTTGGTGCCGAGGATCACCTCGCCGCTGTCGGGCTCGAGCCGCCCGATCAAGAGGTTCGACAGCGTGGTCTTGCCCGAGCCGTTGGCGCCGACCATGCCGATGCGGTCGCCGCGCTTGATGCGGATCGAGAAATCCTTGACCACCGGATTGTCGCCATAGGCTTTGGCGATGGACTTCGCCTCGATGACGCGCGTGCCGGCGCCTTGCGCGTCGCCGATCGTGAGCTTCACCTGGCCGAGCTGCCGGCGGGCTTCGCGCCGCGACCGGCGCATCTCGCCCAGCAGCGCCATGCGCCGCACATTGCGCTTGCGCCGCGCGGTGACGCCGTAGCGCACCCAATGCTCCTCGGCCGCGATCTTGCGGTCGAGCTTGTGGCGCTCGCGTTCTTCCTCGTCGAGCAGCTGGTCGCGCCATGCCTCGTAGCCCGCGAAGCCGCGGTCGAGACGGAAGGTGCGGCCGCGGTCGAGCCACAAGGTCGCGCGCGACAGGTTCTGCAGGAAGCGCCGGTCGTGGCTGATCAGCACCAGCGCGCCGCGCAGGCGCTCGAGCTCGTCTTCCAGCCATTCGATCGCCGGCAGGTCGAGATGGTTCGTCGGCTCGTCGAGGAGGAGGATATCTGGGTCGGGCGCCAGCGCGCGGGCGATGGCCGCGCGACGCGCCTGCCCGCCCGACAGCGCGGTCGTGGGTTCCTTGCCCGTCAGGCCCAGCTCGCCGAGCAGATAGTAGGCGCGCTGCTGGTCGTCGCCCGGCGCGAGGTTGTCGAGCACGCAGTCGAGCGTCGTGGCGAAGCGCGCGATGTCGGGTTCCTGGGCCAGATACTGGATCGTGGCGCCCGGCTGGGCGAAGCGGCGCCCGCCATCGGGCTCGACGAGGCCGGCCGCGATGCGCAGCAAGGTCGACTTCCCCGAGCCGTTGCGGCCCACGACGCAGAGCCGCTCGCCCGCCTCGACCGACAGCTCCGCGCCGTCGAGCAGCGCGCTGCTGCCGACGGTCAGATGGATGTCCTGAAGCGTGAGCAGCGGCGCGGGCATGGGGTCCGTCGAAAGCAGTGGCCAAAAAGCAAACGGCGCGGTGTCGCCACCGCGCCGCCTGCGTCTGGCGTTTGCCTCAGTTCGAGGCGGGCTTCAAGCCGCGATGCTCGAGCATCGGGCCGACGTCCGGATCCTTGCCGTAGAAGGCGCGGAACATGGTGCCGTAGTCCTCGGTGTGGCCCTTGGAGAGGATCATGTCGCGGAAGCGCTGGCCGTTCGCGCGCGTCATGCCGCCATGGCTGTCGAACCAGGCATAGGCGTCGTCGTCGAGCATCACCGTCCACTGATAGGCGTAGTAGCCCGCCGCATAGCCGTTGGCCCAGATGTGCAGGAAATAGCTCGAGCGATAGCGCGTCGGCACGTTGGGGAAGTCGGTGTGCGTGGCGGCGAGCGCCTTGGTCTCGAACTGATCGACGTCCTGCTTGGGCGCGTCGGCGGTCAGGCTGTGCCACTGCATGTCGAGGTCCGACGCCGCCAGCAGCTCGCCCAGGTCGTAGCCCTGGTTCCAGGTCGACGAGGTCTTGATCTTGTCGACGAGGCCTTGAGGGATCGTCTCGCCGGTCTTGTAGTTCACCGCATAGTGCTTGAGCACGTCGGGATAGAGCGCCCAATGCTCGTTGAACTGCGACGGGAACTCGACCCAGTCGCGCGCCGTGTTGGTGCCCGAGAGCGAGGGATACATCTCGTTCGCGAACAGCCCGTGCAGCGCGTGGCCGAATTCGTGGAACATCGTGGTGACGTCGTCGAACGAGATCAGCGCGGGCTGGCCGGCCGCGGGCTTGGTGAAGTTGGCGACGTTGTAGACCACCGGCTTGTTGCCGAAGAGATGCGACTGCTGGACGAAATTGCTCATCCACGCGCCGCCCGATTTGTTGTCGCGCTTGAAGTAGTCGAAATAGATCATGCCCAGCTGCGAGCCGTCCTTGTCGAAGACGTCGAACACGCGCACATCGGCCTGATAGACCGGGATGTCGTGACGCTCCTTGAAGGTGATGCCGTAGAGCTGGTTGGCGGCATAGAACACGCCGTCTTTAAGGACCTTGTCGAGCTCGAAATAGGGCTTGAGCTCGCTCTGGTCGAGATCGTACTTGGCTTTCCGGACCTTCTCGGAATACATCTGCCAGTCCCAGGGCTTGAGATCGAAATGCGTGCCCGACGCATCGATCGCCGCCTGGATCTGCTTGCTTTCGTCGGCAATCTTGTCCGCGGTCGCCGGCACCAGCTGGCCCAGGAACTTCTCGACCGCTTCCGGCGTCTTGGCCATCTGGTCGTAGAGCACATAGGCCGCATAGTTCGGGTAGCCGAGCAGCTTGGCCTTCTGGGCGCGCAGCCGCGCGATTTCCGAGATGATCGCGCGGGTGTCGTTGGCGTCGCTCTTTTCCGTGCGCGTCCAGGAATTGTTGAAGATCTTCTCGCGCACGCCGCGGTCGGTCAGCGACACCAGCACCGGCTGCTGCGTCGTGTTCTGCAGCGGGATCACGAACTTGCCCGCCATCTTGCGGTCTTCGGCGCCCTTCGCGGCGGCGGCGATCTCCTCGTCGCTCAAGCCTGCGAGCTGGTCCTTGCCGTCGGCGACGAAGGCGCCCGCCTTGGTGCCGGCGACCAGCTTCTGCTGGAAGTCGGCCTCGAGCGACGCGTCCTTCTTGTTGATCGCTTTCAGGCTCTCCTTGTCGGCGTCGGAGAGATTGGCGCCGGCGTGGATGAACTGGTTGTAGTAGACCTCGAGCAGCTGGCGCGATTCGGGATCGAGCTTCAGGCTGTCGCGCCGGTCGTAGACCGCCTTCACGCGCGCGAACAGCTTGGCGTTCAGGAAGATCGCGTCGCCATGGGCGGCGAGCTTCGGCGCTTCGTCCGACTGCACCTTGTCGAGCGTGTCGTTGGTGTTGGCCTGGACCACCGCGAAGAACGCCGAGGTCGCGCGGTCGAGCATGCGGCCCGACTTCTCGATCGCGACGATGGTGTTCTGGAAGGTCGGCTTCGACTTGGCGTTGGCGATCTTCTCGATCTCGGCGAGCTGCTGCTTCATGCCCTCCTCGATGGCGGGCTGGTAGTCGCTGTCGTGGATCTTGTCGAACGGCACGGCGTGCAGCGGCAGCGTGCTGACCGCGGCGAACGGATTGGCGGCATAGGCCGCGGAGCAGGTCAGCACGGCCAAAGCGGCCGCGCCGAAGAGAACGCTACGCATGCGAGTCATTCGAGAGCTCCCGAAATGCTGTGTGGGGAAGGAAGGACGGAATGGCCGGCACCTTAGCGGCTCCTTTCCCGAGGGGCCAACCCGAAGCCGGCCGGCCGCTCACTTTCCGGTGAGGGGCGCATTTCTGTTGCGAAACCAGCCTATTAAGCCACAAATTGTTGCCGCCCCTGTCAAAGGACCCCGCATGCTCCGCCCTATTCTGCTTGCCGCCGCCCTCGTCGTGGCCGTTCCCGCTGCTGCGCAGACGGTCAAAATAGAGACCTCGCTCGGCACCATCACCCTGGCGCTGGATGCCCAGCACGCGCCGGCGAGCGTGAACAATTTCGTCCGCTACGTGAAAGGCGGCCATTACGACAAGACCGTGTTCTACCGCGTGGCGCCGGGCTTCGTGATCCAGGCCGGCAGCTTCGACGCCGAAGGCAATGCGCGCTCGACCAAGGCGCCGATCAAGCTGGAGAGCGGCAACGGCCTCGTGAACGTGCGCGGCGCCGTCGCCATGGCGCGCAGCGGCGATCCCGACAGCGCGACCGCGGAGTTCTTCATCGACCTCGCCGACAACGCCGCGCTCGATGCCCATCCGGGCGACGCGCCGGGCACGACCGGCTATGCGGTGTTCGGCCATGTCAGCGACGGCATGGACGTGGTCGACAAGATCGCGGCGGTTCCGCTCGGCGGCACCAAGAGCCCGTTCCCGCCCGACGCCGCGCCCGCGACGCCGGTCGTCATCACCAAGATGACGGTGATCGGCGACGCGCCTTCCGCGGCGAAATGAACGACCTGCCGCCTCGCGTCGAGCTGCTGCGGCGGGAGCTGGTCCAAGCGATACCCTGCAAGCCGGCGGCTCGCGCCGAGCTTGAAAGCATGCATTTGTCCGATCTGATGGGCGTGTACGTCAATTGGGTGGTGCGGCTGGTCCCGCCGCGCCGACGCAACGTCACCTTCGCGCACGGCTTCTGGACCGAGAAGGCGCTCGCGCAGGAAAAGGCGATCTACAACCTGGTAGAGCAGATACGGCTGGGCGCGTGCCTGGACCCGTTCCTCTCCAAAAAGGTGCGCACCGACGGCTTCGTTCCGCGTCCCGCGGGCAAGCGCAAAGGAATCGAATGGGGCGGCAAGGACTTCGTGCTCAACATCCTGGACGTCCACCATCTTCATCTGGACGCGCGTCATGGCGACACGCTTCTCTACGGCTTCTTCTATCCCAACGACGCGCATTTCGTCCTTCTGGGCGGCCACAAGAGCTTCGATGACGGCAGCTTGGAGGAAGCCGTCGTCGCCACGCGTGCCGATCACGGTCACCTTACGCTCAGGGGGATTATGCCCCCTGCGGAGTCGTTCACGCCGCAGGAGCGCAGGAGGCTCGCGCGATACGGCGTGAGTACCGTCGCGCAGGTGGGGGGCCGCATGGTGATAGGCGCCGCGCCGACGACGGCCGGGACCTCCATCCGCCACGGACAATGCGCGGACGGTATCCTGCGCTGTCTGCGCGAGACGGAGCCGAAGCTGGACGATCCGGCTTTCCTCGGGCGGCTCTGCGCCGATATCCCGCTCAAGGTCACCGATCCCGTCTGGTCCCTCCACTATACCGATCTGGGCATTTGCCAGCGCGGGCGCGAGACGGATGGCATCGTCGTGGTGCGGAAAGGTCTACTCTGATCCGAAGCTGCGGAGGCTGGATTGCGCGTTCTCATCATCGGGGGGTACGGCACCTTCGGCGGACGTCTTGCCGATCTGCTGGCGCTTGAGACGCGGCTGAGATTGCTGATCGCGGGGCGCTCGCGCGACAAGGCGGACGCGTTCTGCCAAGGCCGCGCCAATTGCGAAGCCACGGTCTTCGACCGCGACGGCGATCTCGACGCGCGGCTGGCGGCCGCCGCGCCCGATGTGGTCGTCGACGCGAGCGGACCGTTCCAGACCTATGGCTATAGTGTCGTCGAAGCCTGTTTGCGCTGTGGCGTGCACTATCTCGATCTGGCCGACGCGACGGACTTCGTCGCCGGCATCGCGCGCTATGACGATGCGGCGCGCGCGAAGAGCCTGACCGTCATCTCGGGCGCGAGCACGTTTCCGGCGCTCACCTCGGCCGCGATCCGCAAGCTGGGCGGACCCGTCACGCGCGTCACCGCCGGCATCGCGCCGTCGCCTTACGTCGATGTCGGGCCGAACGTCATCCGCGTGATCGCAGGCTATGCCGGCAAGAAGATCGGCGGCGACTATGCCTTGATGAGCGCGCGCCGCGTGGTGATCGCGCCGCCGGGACACATCCCTCTAAGGCCAACGCGCTTCTCCTTGGTCGACGTGCCGGACCGCGTGCTGCTGCCCCGGCTTTATCCCGCGCTGCAATCGGTGTGGATGGGCGCAGGCCCCAAGCCTGCGCTGTGGCACCATGCGCTGAGTTGGCTCGCCTGGCTGGTGCGCCTGCGCCTGCTGCCTTCGCTCTCCTTCCTGGCGCCCTTGATGGTTTGGGTGATCAACCGCTTCCGCTGGGGCGAGCATCGCGGCGGGCTGTTCGTCGAGGTCGACGGCCGCACCTGGTCGATGATCGCCGAAGGGAACGAAGGCGCCGCGATCCCGTCGATAGCGGCCTATGCGATCCTGACCAAATGGCTCGACGGCCGGCCGCCAGCACCCGGCGCGCGCCCCTGCACCGAGGATCTCGAGGTCGAGGACTATGAGCGCGTCTTCGCCGGACGCGCCATCGTCACGGGCTCGCGCGCGCCCGAGCCCGGCGCGCCGCTCTACAGGAACTTCCTCGGCAGCGTCTGGGACAGGCTCCCTTCCCCTATCCGCGCGATGCATGACGGGACCGGCACATGGACGGCGCAGGGCCGCGCCGAGATCGTGCGCGGACGCAGCCCCTTCGCCCTGATCGCCGCCTGGCTCAACGGCTTCCCGCCTTCGGGCCGCGACGTGAAGGTGACGGTGCGGTTCGATGCCAGGGACGGCCGCGAGACCTGGACGCGCGATTTCGACGGCCGTTCGTTTTCGAGCGTGCAATATGAGGGGCGCGGGCGGGGGGCCGGGCTGATCTGGGAGCGCTTCGGGCCGATCACGTTCGGGATCGCGATGATCGTCGAGAGCGGACGGCTGCGCCTCGACGTGCGGCAATGGCGCCTGTTCGGCGTGCCCCTGCCCGGATTCCTGCGCCCGCGCGGCGACACGTTCGAGAGCGTCGACGGCACCGGCCGCTTCAACTTCCACGTCGAGATCGGCTTCCCGTGGACGGGGCTGATCGTGCGCTATCGCGGCTGGCTGGAGCGGGTGCCCGGCCGTTAGCGCTTGCCGGAGCGCGCCTTGCGGGCGGCATAGCGCGCGTCACGGGCGGCCTTCTGGTCGGCAAGGAGCCGGGCGAGCTTGTTCTTCTCCTCCTCGGCGGCGCGCTTGCGCTCGGCCTCGGCGGCGCGCTCGGCCTCGAGGCGGGCAGCCTCGGCCGCCTGGCGCTCTTCGGCCTCGCGCCTTGCGCGGGCCTCCTTCTCGGCCTTGCGGGCGGCTTCGCGCGCGTCGCGCTCCTTGGCGATGCGCGCACGCTCGGCGTCGCGCTCGGGCTTGTTTTCGGCCAAGGCGGCCGCCTTGGCGCGGGCCTTCTCGAGCATCGCCTGGCGCGCCTTGGCCGCATCGCCGAGACGGTCGCCGAATTTGTTGGGGTCGGAACCCTTCATGGTGGTCTGGTCGTCTTTCGCGCGTTGGGTCGGATGCGGCAGCACATAGCGCCGGACGCGCGACGGTTCAAGCGGGGTGCGGTGTCACGCACTCACGGCGGCGACGTATCGAGCACGAGCTCTTCACGCAGCGCGAGCCAGAGGTCGTGGACCGCGTCGAGCTTCAGCCGTGCCTCCACGGCAAGCCCGCCAATGCACTGTATCTTTTCCTCGGGCGAGAACTGCGCGAGCTCCAAGACGCGCACGAACTGCGTCGCGTAGCGCAACGGTTCTTCCATATCCAACGACCGCTCGGAGACTGTTTGCCGGAACTCATTGAGCAGCCGTTCGGCCGAGTTGCGATCTTCGACCGCGCGCGAGCGTTTCTTCCGACGCGGCTTGGGCATCGGAGCCTCCTGTGATAGATAAGTTCCTACACGATCAACGGCATATCACATGCCGCGCCGGAGATCAATAGCGTGTCAGATGATATTTCAGCGATCACCGGCGGTCAGATGCGCGCAGCCCGCGCCTTCCTGCGCTGGCGCGCGGAAGACCTCGCCATAGCCGCCAGAATCGGCGTCGCCACCGTCCGTCGCGCGGAAATGGAAGACGGCGTCCCGCACATGCTAACCAACAACATGCTCGCTATTCGAAGGGCGCTGGAAAGTGCGGGAATTGAATTCACGAACGGTAGCGGAGTGAGGATGACGGCGAAGCAACGGCGCGTGTCAAAATAGGCCATTTTTAATTTGCACATCAGTTCGACTCGCTCCATGGTTTATGCTTACGGAGCAGTCTCCCGTGCCGTCCACAATGGCGAAGCCTTCGGGGCAAGCACACTCTGAAATGCGCGGCAACCTTCTACAGTCGCCTCGCGGTGTAGTGGACGCATCATTCGTGGGCGCAGGTAGGAGACTGTCTATGCGCTATTATTTTCCAAATCTCACGCGTCCGAAAAAGGCCGCGAAGTCTGTTGCCCGCTATCTTTCGCTGCCGTTGGCGAAGGTTCAGGAAGCAGTTGCGAACGTGTGTGGCTACGACGACTGGTATGACCTGTATAAGAACGCTTCATCAAGCGACGCCACAGACCTAGATCAAACAATAGATCGCAAGACTTATATCGAGCGACAAGTTTCAATGAGCTTGCACCTTGCTAAGCTCCTCAACATACCCAATGGCGATGCTCAATATTTTCTGAGTCGGTCTCGGTTGACTGGCGACCATCGCAATTTGGACAACCAGATTGAAATTCGACTTGGCTGCATGATGCGCACCTCCTTACCGCTTGTTGGACGCCGCGAACGTGGCGCGATCGGCACTCTAAAAATCAGAGGATGGAGC
The DNA here is from genome assembly GCA_035549495.1 of Rhizomicrobium sp. Classification (GTDB taxonomy): domain Bacteria; phylum Pseudomonadota; class Alphaproteobacteria; order Micropepsales; family Micropepsaceae; genus Rhizomicrobium. The sequence goes on from DASZQV010000004.1 coordinate 93,477, forward strand.
TCTGAGCCCGTTATTTTGCGATCCTATGGACATGGCACCACTGTGATCACCCATCGAAGCCTGATGGGCGTGGGTAACTTCGAATACATTTCGCCCAAGGTACCCGGAAGTCTGTTTTTGCCGGGGAGGCTCTATCTTCCTTATGGCTTCTGGACAGAATCTGATGGCTCTATTGTGCTGTTCTCTCGCGACTATTTTCCGCTTTGGCGAATCCGCAAGGGCAGTTCTCAAGAGCGGTTAAATCCCTGGCTTCGGATCAACTTTGTCAAAGAAGAATGGTTTTGGAACGATGGCGTTGTTCAACTGGATTCTGCTGAACTACGTGAACAGCTCAAGGCTGTATTAGAAAAATTTGGAATAACCGATTTGCCAATTTTAGCGGACGCTCTTCCGCTTTGTGTTAAGCAGGACAAAATCAACAACTTTCATCGAGCGCTTGGCTTTTTGCGAGAGAGTCGAGTGCAATATCTGCAGTAACATGCCGGTTTCCGGCTTCACTCCGCCGCCGCCGCGCGCGTCAGCGCGCCGGCGTCGCGAAGGTCCATGTAGAGCTTGATCGCGTCCATGTCGTAGCCGTTGGGCCAGGTCGGCACGCCGGATTCGATGAACACGCGGGCGAAGAATTCCTGCGAGCGCAGTGGCTCGAGCATCGGGCTGGATTGGGCGAGAATGTCCGCGAAGTCGCGCACGCCTTCGCTGCCGTCGGTGAAGCGCACCCAGAGCTTGTGCCCGTCAAGCGGGCGAAGCTTGAGCACGTCGACCATCGGGAAATCATCCTTGGCCATCGGGACCTGCGATCCGTTCGAGTTCCTGGTGTTCCACGGCACGGCGCCAATTTTCCTCCAATTCGGCGCGGCGCGCCAGAGCCCAGTCCCGCACCAGCCGCCGCGCGGTCGGCGGCAGGGCGCCGGACAGTATTTCGCCGTCCGAAATGCGGATCAGCGCCTTGGCCCGCCCGTATTTCGCATGGAAAATGAGTTGGGTTGTGATCGCTGAAAAACATCGAGATCGCTATGCCGTAGAAATAGGCGACAGTCGACATGGCTTCTCCCCAGTCGAGGAGAAGCATGATGACGTAAAATTATACGGTCGTCGACTATATACGACAACCGCTGGAATCGCCGCCGGTTCTAGTTATCCAAAAAGCTCCTGAGCTTCCTGCTCCGGCTCGGGTGCTTGAGCTTGCGCAGGGCCTTCGCCTCGATCTGGCGGATGCGTTCGCGGGTGACGGAGAACTGCTGGCCGACCTCTTCGAGGGTGTGGTCGGTGTTCATGCCGATGCCGAAGCGCATGCGCAGCACGCGTTCCTCGCGCGGCGTCAGCGTGGCGAGCACGCGCGTCGTGGTCTCGCGCAGATTGGCCTGGATCGCGGCGTCGATGGGCAGGACCGCGTTCTTGTCCTCGATGAAGTCGCCGAGATGCGAATCTTCCTCGTCGCCGATGGGCGTTTCGAGGCTGATCGGCTCCTTGGCGATCTTGAGGACCTTGCGGACCTTCTCCAAAGGCATCGCGAGGCGCTCGGCGAGCTCTTCCGGCGTCGGCTCGCGGCCGATCTCGTGCAGCATCTGGCGGCTGGTGCGCACCAGCTTGTTGATCGTCTCGATCATGTGCACGGGGATGCGGATGGTGCGCGCCTGGTCGGCGATCGAGCGCGTGATCGCCTGGCGGATCCACCACGTCGCGTAGGTCGAGAATTTGTAGCCGCGGCGATACTCGAACTTATCGACCGCTTTCATCAGGCCGATATTGCCTTCCTGGATCAAATCGAGGAATTGCAGGCCGCGATTGGTGTATTTCTTGGCGATGGAAATGACAAGGCGGAGATTGGCCTCGACCATTTCCTTCTTGGCGCGGCCGGCCTCGCGCTCGCCGCGCTGCACCGTCGAGACGACGCGGCGGAACTCAGACGGCGGCAGGCCGGTCTCGGCGAAAATCTTGGCGATCTCGGCGCGATGCGCCTTCACCTCGTTGCTGTACTTGTTGATGAGCGTGCCCCAGCCCTTGCCGTGCAGCCGCTTCACCTTCGTGACCCAGTCGGGCGCAAGTTCCTGGCCCATGTGGTGATTGAGGAAATCCTGGCGCTTGACGCCGCACGCCTCGGCGCGGCGCAGGAGGCGCCCCTCGCTCTGGACCAGCTTGCGATTGAGCTCGTAGAGCTGGTTGACCAGGAGCTCGATGCGCGCGTTATTGAGGCGCACCGCCTTCATGGCCTCGACCATTTCGGCGCGCAGCTTGTCGTAGCGACGCTCCGTCTGCTTCGCCAGCTCGGCGCCTTCGGTCAGCGCGGTGAGCCGGTTTTCCTGCATCTTGTGGAGACGCTTGTAGAGCGCCGCGATATTGTCGAGCGCCTCGAGCACGCCGGGCTTCAGCTCGGCTTCCATCACGGACAGCGAGATCGACACGTCCTCGCCTTCGCCCTCACCCTCGCCTTCGGGCAGCTGTTCCTCGGTCCCCTCGGCCTCTTCTTCCTCGGCTTCCGCGTCCTCGCCCGCCTCGGCGGCCTTTTCGGCGCCGGCGTTGCCATAGGTCGCGTCGAGGTCGATGACGTCGCGCAGCAGCATCTTATTGTCGTGCAGCGCGTTGCGCCACTCGATGAGGGCGCGCATGGTCAGCGGGCTTTCGCAGATGCCGCCGATCATCATTTCGCGGCCGGCCTCGATGCGCTTGGCGATGGCGATTTCGCCCTCGCGCGACAAAAGCTCGACCGAGCCCATCTCGCGCAGATACATGCGCACCGGATCGTCGGTGCGGCCGATATCGGCCTCGTCGACATTGCCGGCGGCGCGCGGTTCGGAATCCTCGTTGTCGTTCGATTCGGTTTCGGCCTCGGCTTCTGCCTCGCCCTCTTCGCTCTCGACGATATTGACGCCGAGCTCGGAGAGCATGGTCATCGTGTCCTCGATCTGGTCGGGGGACACCTGCTCCGAGGGCAGCGCGGCGTTCAGCTCGTCATAGGTGACGTAGCCGCGTTCCTTGGAACGCGCGATCATGCGCTTGATCGACTGCGCGACGGAATCGAGGATCGGCGCTTCCGATTCTTCCCGCGCCTCTTGCGCTTCCGCCGTGTTCGCTTTCGCCATGCTGTCGCCGCTCCTGAAAAATAAGACGTACGTTCAACCGCGCTGCTTGCGCTCAAAAAGCGGCTGATGCCGCGACCATGTCTCGGCGCTCATATCCGCCGCCAGGTCGCGTTCCGCCGCCGCCACGTCGCGCGCCTCTTCCGATCGTTCGATCTGTCGAACCAGTTCGGACCACGCTTCGCGGACGATTTCCGGATCGGCCCCTGGCCGCGCCGACGCCGCATGGTTCAAGACTTGAGGCGATAACACCCGGTCCACCACCGTGCCGAATCCGTTCTCCGTCAAGTGGAACTTCAATGTCGCGGCGTCAAGGTCCGGCTTTTGGGCGTGAATTCTTAAGATTTCGTGCAACAGCCTGTCAAGCTCACGGTCGGGGAATCGGCTGGCCGCCGCCTCTTCGACATGCGCGTCGAGCAGGAAAGGAAAATTGATGAGCAGCGCCAGCCGGACCTCGGCGTTGCGACGGCTGAGCAGGCCCGGGTCGATCCGGGGCGGCGTCTCGCGCGGCATCGCGCCGGGGCGGATTCCGCGATTGTTCTT
>DASZQV010000005.1:0-1842 GCA_035549495.1 Rhizomicrobium sp.
GGCGGCGGTCGCCGGCGCGATCCGCGCGCTTGCGCTGCGCAAGGCCAGGACCAACGCGGTCGGCGTGGTCGGGCTCGTCGAGAACATGCCGAGCGGCTCGGCCCAGCGCCCGGACGACGTGGTCAAGTCGATGTCCGGCCAAACCATCGAGGTGCTCAACACCGACGCGGAGGGGCGTCTGGTTCTGGCGGATGCGTTGACCTACACCCAGCAGAAATTCAAGCCGAAATTCGTGATCGATCTGGCGACCTTGACCGGCGCGATCATGGTCGCGCTCGGCACCGAGCATGCTGGCCTTTTCTCCAACGACGACAAGCTCGCGGACCGCATTGCTGAGGCAGGCAAGGAAGCGGGAGAGCTTGTGTGGCGCCTGCCCCTCGGCGCCGGCTACGACAAGATGATCAAATCCAAGATCGCCGACATGAAGAACATCACCGGCACCACCAACGCCGGCTCGATCGCGGCGGCGCAGTTCCTGCAGCGTTTCGTCGAGAAGGGCCAGGCCTGGGCGCATCTGGATATCGCCGGCATGGCCTGGCAGGACGGCGAACAGCGCACGCACATTCCGAGCTGGGGCACGGGTTTCGGCGTGCGGCTGCTGGAGCGGCTGGTGGCGGAGCATTACGAGGGGTGACTATGGCGGGAGCATATCAGCTATTGCAGGAGTGAGGTTAACAAGTGGAGCTCGGTCCCGCTCACAGTTTGTCCGAGGGGTTCGCGCGTGTCGCAATTCTCCTGGCATTGTTGATCGGCTTTTTCGCGACGTGCGGAGTTGGCTTCTGGTTGGGAGACAAGTGGTTCGGTGGCTTTAGGTCAGGCAATCGAGCTGCGGGCATTCCGCTCGGTGTCGGCCTAACGCTCTATGCGTTGGTCGCGATTGTGCTCGTCCAGCTTTGGTAACTGGTTTGTATCGCGAGCATCACGGCCCAAGGAGGAGGTGAAGCGTGACCGAGACCTTATTCTATCACCTCGAACGACGTGCACTTGAAGACGTGCTGCCGAAACTGGTCGAGACGAGTTTGGAGCGCGGATGGCGTGCGCTGATCCGCTGCGATAGTGCCGAGCGCGCGGAAGCGCTCGACAATCTGCTCTGGACATATGACGAGGCGAGCTTCCTGCCGCACGCGCAGCAGGGCGATGGCGATCCGGCGCAGCAGCCGGTGCTGATCACGGTCGAACAGGGTAACGCCAACGCGGCGAACATTCTCTTTCTCGTCGGGGGCGCCCCGCCGCCGCCCTGGAACAGCGTGAACGATCTGACCCGCGTGGTGCTGATGTTCGACGGCCGCGATCCGGCGATGCTCTCGTCCGCGCGTGCATGCTGGAAGGACGCGAAGGCCGCGGGGCATGACGTGACGTATTGGAAAGAATCGCCGAGCGGAAAATTCCAGAAGCAGGCCTGAGCTTGCGGCGCTCCCGCCGGGATTGCTAAACCGGCCACGCATTCAAGGAGACTTCGGTGCTCGGCCTTCTGTCCTTCTTCCTGTCATGGTGGGGGCTGCTTTCGATCGGTCTGCTGATCGTTTGCGTCATCCATGCTATCAAGCGCGGAAACGTGTTTCCGTGGATCTATGTGATGGTCTTCCTGCCCGGCGTCGGGCCGCTGATCTATCTTTTCATGGAGATCCTGCCGGAATTCCTGCGTGGCCGAACGGCACAGAAGTTCCGGCACGGCGCCGCGCGCGCCATCGATCCCAACAAGGATTTCCGCGCGGCGATGCGCGAGGTGGAGATGGTAGGCTCGGTCGATGCCAAACGCGCGCTCGCCGAGCAGCTCATGCAGCGCGGCCAATACGCTGACGCCATCGAGCTCTACCGCAATGCGCTTCAGGGGCAGTTCGC
>DASZQV010000006.1:0-73476 GCA_035549495.1 Rhizomicrobium sp.
CAAGACCGCCGACTGGATCGTCGATCTCGGCCCCGAAGGCGGCGACGGCGGCGGCGAGATCGTCGCCCAAGGCACGCCCGAAGACGTCGCCAAGGTCGCGCGGAGCTACACGGGCCAGTACCTGAAGCCGCTGCTCAAGCCTCGCGCCGCGCCGGCCCGGAAGCTCCGGGCGGCGGAGTAGAGCGGCCAAGCCGTAATCGCTTAAGTTGCGCATCCGGCGATTTGCGGCTAAGGCGTCTGCGTCGAAGTCCGGGGAGGCAAGACATGGCTGCCGCGACGCAGAAGGCTCCGCCCATTCCGGTGTACGTGATCTTCCAGGGTGGGGGCGCGAAGCTCTGCATGCTCATGGCGGCGTGCTCCGTCTTGAAGAAATACCAGGCGGACGGCGAGATCCGGATCCTGCGCGCGGCGGGGTCCTCCGCGGGCGCGATCGCGGCGGCGATGCTGTCGTCGACCAAGGACATGGATTTCTACAAGGAGGCCATCGGCGCGCTGGCGAAGGATTACGTGGACCGCATGAAGGAGTGGAAGTGGAACGCGCTGCGCCGCGTGGCGTGGGGCGGCGCCTATTTCCGCAGAGTGGCGCTCGAGAACTTCTTCAAGGAGCTTTTCGAGAAGAAGGCCGGACACAAGACGGTCGGCGATCTGAAATACACGGCCAAGCCGCCGCTGCTCTATACCACCAACCTCTATACGATGAAGTCCGAAACGGCGGACGAAGGCGACTCCCTTTCGCAGGCCCTGGCTCGGTCCTGCCGCTTTCCGCTGGCGTTCACCGGCTTCGGGGTCGGGGACTCTTATGTCGACGGCGGGCTGGCGATGAACCTTCCGGTCGACGGCCTGAAGAAGAACGCAGCCGCGGACGAAAAATTCATCGCGATCAGCTTCGCCAGCGTGCCGGCCGACATTCCGGAAAAGCCGAACCTGAAGAACTATATGCAGCAGCTGTTCTCGGCCGCGATCGAAAGCGGCGTGGAGCGGTCGCGCGAAATCCTGGGCGATCCGAACGTGTTCTACTCCGAAACGAGCATCGAGACCTTCGATTTCGAGAAGGCGATGGGAGACGGGTTGAACGATCTCTACAAGGGCGGCGAAGCGCTGTTCAAGGCTTGGCTCGAAGACTGGATCAAGCGCAACCGCACGGTGGTGCCGCAGCCGGCGGTGAGCGCCAAGCGTCTTTACCGGCCCGAGCTGAAAGAAAAGCGGCCGTGGGCCCCGGCCGTCGTCAACGACATCGGCGACCGCCTGAAGGCGGAAGCCTGCCTGAAGGCCGACGAGGTCTTTTCCTGCGAGACCGCGATGTTCGACGAGAACCGGAACTTCAACGGCAGCTATCGCTCGCTCACCATCATGCGGTTCCAAGTGCTGCGCAGGCTCAACATCCTCCAGTTCAGCTTCCAGATCGGCAAGGAAAAGGATTTCGACGCGGCTCAGGTGGGCTGCGCGGTGACCGACAACCGCGGAGAGTCGTTGGACTTCAACTGCCACGTCGAGGATCTGGGGATCGAGGGAGATTTCCGCAGCTATCGCGTCTATGTCCTGTTCGCCAATCCGCTGACGGCGGCCAGCGTCGGCCAGCCCTACACGCTCGAATATCAGTACGAAGGGGTCGATCCCTATCCCAAATGGGGCAGGGGCACCGAAGCCTCGACCATTACCCAATGCCAGGGCGATGCCGATGCGGTGGTCCTCGCGGTCGCGTTTCCCGCCCGTCCGAACGGCTTCACGCCTCAGGTCAGAGACGTCATTCAGCTGGGCGACGACGAGCGCCGGGCGCTCGGCATCACCGCGGAGGATGATGAGACTTTCGTCCTATCGGCCCCCCTGACGATCGACGCCGAATATCAGAGAAAATTGAATCTCGATTTCAATCCAAAGGCTTACTGCCTGGTGGCGCGGAAGGCGACGAAAGTAAAACGCAACCAAGCCATAGGGTTCGTCATTGAATAGTCGGCCGAAAAACGCTAGATAATGGGCGTCATGATCAAGAAAAGAATCTAATCAAGGCTTTGGCCCCTTCGCAGGCTCGCCGGACCGGCTGAGCTAGCGGGTCTGCGCGCCATTGCCGCCCCCTCCCCCCAACGCCCGATACCCTTGCGCGGACGCGCCGCAAAGCAGCCCGATCGCGAAGGGCGCTGCGATCAAATTGACGCCGATCATGGTCGTCAGGTGGCGGTCCATGATCGCGCGGATGCGGTCGGAGAGGATCTCGGGCGTGAGCTTGTCCAGGATGGGCATCAGCGCCGCGAGCTCGGGCCCCGTCGCGACGAGCGCCGCCGCGAGCACGACCGCGAACACGGGCAAGGTGACCGCGAACAGCACCGCGGCGATGCGCCAGAAATTGCCGCGCGACAGCTGCCAGGCGCGCTCGAAGCCGAGGCGCTCCTCGACCACCGCGGCCGGCACGTAGAGAAAGCTCAAGCGCACGATCGCGACCGTCAGCGCCGCCGCGCCCGCGAGCAGAACGGCGAGGCCCGCGAGATTTCCCGCGCCCTCGCCGGCGGCGGAGGCGACGGCGACGCCCGCGACCGCCGCCGCAAGCGCGCAGCCGAGCGCGAGCACGCCCAGCACGAACCACAACAGCAAGGTCGCGCCCCAGACCCGGAACTCCGCCGGGCCAAGCGCGAAATGCACCACGGCGCCACCCTTGCGCAGGCCGAGCGCCTGGCGGATCACGGCCACGTTGACCATCGCATAGAGCAGCACGCCGGCCAGCCAGAACACGAGATCGCGCAGCGCCGCGGCCTCCTTGGGCTCCGCCTCGAGCGCGGGAAGAAAGCGCAGCACCGCCATCAGCACCATCGGCAGCCAGATCAGCCCGATGACGGTGCCGAGCTGGCCGAACGCGAACGCATAGGCGCTGCGGATCGCCGGGCCGACGGCGAGCTTGTTCAAGCCGGGCTCTCCGCCACGGCCTTATAGGCGTTGGCGACGGCGCCGAGGGCGGCGCCCGTGAGCAGCGCGAGATAGACGATCTCGAACGCGACGAAGAACGGCCAGACCTGCTTCAGCCGGCCGAAGACGATGGCGAAGAACTCGGGCGGCGTCGGGCTGCGGCCCGCCATCATCGCCGCCTGAAGGTCGCCCCACCACAGCGCGCCGAACAGCATGTTGGAGACGATCCCCGCCACGATCACGATCGGCAGCAGCACCGCGATCAGCACGCCCAGGATGCGCAGCACGTTGCCGCCGCCGAGCGCCCAGGCACGCACGATGCCGATGCGCTCTTCGGCCACGACCACGGCGGGCAGGAAGAACACCAGGCGCAGGGTCGCGTAGAAGATCGACACGCTCGCCGCCGCCACCGCGACGAACTTGACCAGCCCGGCGATGCCGCCCGCATAGGTGTCGGCCGCCCAGATCGCCACGCCGGTCGCGATGCAGATCGCAGCGATCCCGGCGATCATCACGATCGCGGCGAGCAGCAGCGCGCCCGCCATCCGCCATACCGGCGCCGCGAGCGAGAAATAGACGAACACCGGCCCCGCGCGCCGGCCCAAAGCCTTCTCCATCACGCCGACGGTCGCCATCGCGCGCAGCACCAGGCCGATGAGCGAGATCAGCGCGCCGAACGGCGCGAAGGCGAGGAACAGCGTCGACAGCTCGTCGATCCGCTTGCGCGCGTCGATCTCGTTGTGCACGGCCGTGCCGAGATCCGGCGGGATCAGCGCATGGAGATCGGTCCACGCCATGTAGAGCACGCCGGCGCAGAGCGCGGCGAACACCAGCCCTGGCAGCCACATCGCGCCGATCACCGACAGGATGTTCGTGAACGCGAACCGGTAGGCGGCCTCGATGGTCTTCTCGAACGGTATCTTGGTCATGGCGCCCCTTCTCGCAGCGTCATTCTAGAACGCGCCTCGCCCAAGCGGCAAATCTTCGCTAGGCTTGCGACAGGCTATCGAAGGGGACGGGCATGGGGATCGCGGACTATGCGCAATATGACGGCTTGGGGCTTGCCCGGCTGGTGGCCAAAAAGAAGGTCTCCGCCCTGGAGCTTCTCGACGAGGCGATCGCGCGCACCGAAGCGCTGAACCCGAAGCTGAATGCCGTCGTCTACAAATATTACGACCGCGCGCGCGACGCCGCCAGGGCCAAGATCCCCAAAGGCGCGTTCACCGGCGTTCCCTTCCTGCTCAAGGACATCTTCGCGCTCGCCGAAGGCGTGCCGACGCGCCAGGCCTCGCGCTTCTTCCCGCCGGTGCCGTGGCCGCACGATTCCTGGCTGACCGCGAAGTTCAGGCGCGCCGGCCTGATCGATTTCGGCAAGACCAACGTGCCGGAGTTCGGCCTGGTGCCGACGACGGAGTCCAAGCTCTACGGACCGGCGCACAATCCGTGGAACCTCGCGCGCTCGACGGGCGGCTCGTCGGGCGGATCGGGCGCCGCGGTCGCGGCCGGCATCGTGCCGCTCGCCCATGCCAATGACGGCGGCGGATCGATCCGCATTCCCGCCTCGTGCTGCGGGCTGGTGGGCTTGAAGCCGACGCGCGCGCGCACCTCCTACGGCCCCGATTTCTCCGACACCATCGACGGGCTCGGCGTCGACCTCGTGGTCTCGCGCAGCGTGCGCGACACGGCCGCCGCGCTCGACGCGGTCGCGGGTTTCGAGCCCGGCGATCCCTATTGCGCGCCGCCCGGGCCGGATTCCTATCTCGCCGGCATGAAGCGCAAGCCGAAAAAGCTGCGCATCGCGTTTGCGACCAGGAAGCTCGACGGCCGCGCGCTGCACCCCGATTGCGTCGCCGCGGTCAAGAAGGCCGCGAAGATCTGCGCCGATCTCGGCCACGAGGTCGAGGAAGCCTCGCCCGCGCTCGACCAGGCGGTGCTGATCCCGATGTTCATGACCCTGTGGGGCGCGAACCTCGCCGCCGGCATCGACACCATCGCGGCGCTCACCGGACAGACGCCCGCGCCGGAGCATTTCGAAGGCCTGACCTGGGGCCTCTACGAAGCGGGCAAGAAGATCTCCGCGAGCGACTATCTGCGCGCCAAGGACAACATCAACGGCGCCGCGCGCGAGACCGCGCGCTTTCACCGGACCTATGACGCTTGGGTGAGCGCGACCTTGGGCGAGCCGCCGGTCAAGCTCGGCACCTTCGACATGGACGAACGCGATCCGCAGAAGTCGTTCGCGCCGCTGATCGACTATGTGCCGTTCACCGCGATGCAGAACGTGACCGGCCAGCCCGCGATCAACCTGCCGCTCCACTGGAACAAGGAAGGCCTGCCCATCGGCGTGCAGTTCGTCGGCCGCTTCGGCGACGAGCTCGGGCTCTTGAAGCTCGCGGCCCAGATCGAGCAGGCGGCGCCGTGGGCCGCGCAGTATCGAAAGCTCGACTAGGCCTTCGTCGCGCGCTGCCGCGGCGCCGCGTCCTCAAGCCGTCGCATTGCCAGGCGTGAAAGAAGATCTTCGAACGCCTTAAAGGCAGCAAGCGAAGGCTCCGGAACCACGGATATGAAGCCACCGTTCGCATCGATGGCGCCGTCGATCATGAGGTTGTCGACGAGGCCGAAATTCTCGATCGACGATCCATCCCGATCGCGCAGCGTGTCCAGGTCAAGCCGGAAAACGGCACGCGTGCGCTCCAGCAGCGTGCCGGCGGCGGCGCTATAGCCATGGATCGTCTTGCCCGCCGCGCGCGCATAGCCGATCTCAAAAGCCGTACCTGGATCGAGGCTCGGAGACCGGAACGGGGTCAGGTTGGCCAGCACGATGTCGCAGCTGTCGATCATCGCTTCGTTGAGCCGGCTGATCGTCAGCGCGAGATCGCGCGGCGTCCCGACGCCGCTCACCTCGTTGTCGAGAGGGAACAAGCCGACGATGCCGTGCTCGGCGCAGAGCGCGCGCTTGCGCCGGCCGATTTCGACCGCGTCGGGAAGAAAAACGTCCGGGCCCGCGAGGTAAGCTTTCAGTTGCCGCTGCATGACTTCGACTATTCCGAGAACAACGCCGAGCCGCTACTGCCCATGGGCAGACTCACGGTATCCTTGCGTGAGAATAGCCGAGCACCGGGGGGAACGCCAATGTGCCAGCCGATACGGGATTTGCAGCAGCACCTGAGGGACTTCGAGAACCAATTCGACAATGCACAAGGCAATCTGCGCGGCACGGCGGCGCTATGGACGCTTGCAGGCATAGGCGGAGTCAGCGGCGCCGCGGCGGTGGATGCCTCGTCGATTTTTGGAGCCTTGGGGATGGAAGGCGCGGGGACCTTTTCGTTGATCTCGCTGATTTCGTTTATCGTCATCCTCGGCGTGGCCAATCTCTGGCAGATCGACCAGTTCGTCTATCAGCGGCTGCTGCATTCCGTTTTTGCCTACGGAATGATCATCGAAGAAGACCTGCCCGCGCGCGAGAGGCTGCGCAATGCGATCAACGCGCGCGTACCCGACGTGACGAATGCGCTTTCGCTGTACTATGCGGGGCCGATCACGGTCTATCTTGCCATCTTCTTCGCTTCGAACCTCGCCCAGAGCGACCGGGAATCCGCTGCTCTGACCACGGTGCTGTGGATACTGTTCGCCGTCAGCACAATCGGCGCGCTCGGCCTCTGGTTCAATTCGAAAAAGGACGACGTCAGCGCCGCCAAGGAGGTGATCCTCGCCAAGATGCAGGCGATGGAAATGGCGGCCAGGCCGGAAAAGGCCGGTGCATCGACGGACGGGCCCATGTGACAAGGCGTCAACGGCGGCGCTATGGTCGGTGAGGCTGCTAAAGGGGTGTGAGCATGAGCTTCGCCGAATACGACAATTACGACGGGTTGGGGCTGGCGCGGCTGGTGCGCCGCGGCGAGGTGTCGGCGCTCGAGCTGGTGGACGAAGCGATATCGCGCATCGAGCGCCACAATCCCACGCTCAACGCCGTCATCTACAAGGCGTTCGATCAGGCGCGCGCGACGGCGAAAGGCAAGCTTCCCGACGGGCCGTTCAAGGGCGTGCCGTTCCTGATCAAGGATATCGGCATGGCGGTCGAGGGCTGGCCGATGACCAGCGGCTCGGCGTATTTGCGCAACTACGTCTCGCCGCGCGACGCCGAGCTGACCCGGCGCTATCGCGATGCGGGGCTGGTGTTCCTCGGCAAGACCAACACGCCGGAGTTCGGCATCCCCGGCACGACCGAGGGCCGGCATCTGGGCATCTGCCGCAATCCGTGGAACCCGAACCATTCGAGCGGCGGCTCGTCGGGCGGCGCGGCGTCGGCGGTGGCGAGCGGCATGGTCGCGCTCGCCCATGGCAGCGACGGGCTGGGCTCGATCCGCATCCCGTCGGCGCAATGCGGCTTGGTCGGCATGAAGCCGACGCAGTACCGCAACCCGGGCGGACCGGACGACCGCAACCGCGCCCATGGCTTCGTCGTCGACCACGTGCTGACGCGCACGGTGCGCGACAGCGCGGCGATGCTCGACTGGACCGGCTGGCCCGAGGACGACGCGCCTTACGCGCCGCCGCCCAAGGCGCGGCCCTATATGGACGAGATCGGGACCGCGCCGGGGCGCCTCAAGATCGGTCTGTATACGGAGGTTCCGCGGGGCATCGCGCCGCATCCGGACGTCCAAGCGGTGTTCGACGCGACCGCGAAGACCTTGGAAGCGCTCGGCCACACGCTGATCGTCAAGAAGGACCTGCCCATCGACTGGCGCAAGCTCTATCGGGCGCAGGGCGCGGTGTCGGGCGGCATCTTCGCCGCCACGATCGAGGACTGGAAGCAGGTGATCGGCCGCGAGCCGGGCCCCGACGATTTCGAGCCGCTCGCCTGGGCGAGCTACAAGAGCGCGTCCAAGCTCACCGGCGCGATGGTCGGCGAAGGGCTGCAGACCTTGCGACTGATCTCGCGCCAGATCATCGCGCTGTGGCGCGAGTTCGACGTGCTCTTGTCGCCGGTGACGCTGACCCCGCCGCCGCCGATCGGCCTGCTCGATCCGGTGAACGTCGAGCCGCGCGAGTTCAACCGCCGCCAGAGCCAGGTGTTCGGCTATACGCCGCCCTACAACATGACCGGCCAGCCCTCGCTGTCGCTGCCCATGGGCATGTCGAGCGACGGGCTCCCCATCGGCATGATGTTCACCGGCCGCATGAGCGACGAAGCGACGCTCTATCGCCTCGCCGCCCAGCTCGAGGAAGCGCGGCCCTGGGCGGACCGCAGGCCGGCGGTGTGGGGATAGCGTTCAAGGCGTCAGCGTGAACACCGTGCCCTGGTCGTTGTAGGCGCCGCCCCCGGTCGTCGTGCCCCACAGCGCGCCCGACGGATCCTGGATCAGCCCGCTTTGGGGCTCGCGGCCGTCCGTGCAACCGGCGACGCCGCAGAATTTGTAGAGCGTGGTGAAGCCCGTGGCCGAATATTCGAACGCGGTGCCGCCGTCCGTGGTCTGATTGCCGCCGAGCAGCGTCGTGCCGAACAGATTGCCCGACGAATCCAGCAGCAGCCCGCCCGCGTCATAGGGCCGGAAGCCGTCGGGGCAATGCGTCTCGGCGCAGAATTCGTGCAGCACCGTGAGCGCGCCCGCCGGCGAGAGCTCGAACAGGACGCCGCAGCCATCGCCGCAATTGGTGAAATCGCCGCCCGACGTCGACAGGCTGAAGAGATCGCCGGCGGCGTCGATGGTGAACTTGCTGACGTCGTTGCCGGTGAATTCGCAGCCGTCCCCGTCGCAGAAATCGTGCACCACGGTTTCGGTCCAGCGATGGCCCGCGCCCGGGCTCAATTTGTAGACCAACCCCTTGTTCCGGGAGCCACCGGCGCCCGCGGCACCGTAGAGATTGCCGGCGCCGTCCAAAGTCGGCGCCACCGACAGCTGGGTGCCGTCGAGGCATCGCGGCGCCTTCTCGGCACAGAAGGCATGGAGCACCGTCTCCTTCCACCAGCCCTGCATCGGGGTCAGCGAAAACGCGACGCCGCCGGCGTGAAGGCCGCCCAGTTCGGTCACGCCATAGAGCGGCGACGTCCCGTCATAGGGAAGTCCCGAGGACGCGCCGGCATAGGTCAGCCCGCCGAGCGGGTTGGCGCCGTCGCGGCAATTGTTGGCGCGGTCGCAGAAGGCATAGAGCGTCTCGAGCGTCCAGGCCTTGCGGCCGGCGCGCGGCGTCAGCCGGAAGATCGTGCCGCGGTCGTTCGACGGTCCGCCGGCGGTGGTCATGCCGTAGAGCCGGCCGCTGGTGTCGACGATCAGCGCGCCCGGAAAGGCGCCGTCGAGACAGTTCGCGAGGCCGCAGAAGCTGTAGAGCACGCGATAGCGCCACTTCCCGTTCGGCTTCGGGCTCAACCGATAGACGACGCCCTTCTCGTTCATGCCGCCCGGCGCCACGCTGTAGAAATTGCCCGCGCCGTCGCGGACCAGCGGGTTCACCGGCTGCGTGCCGTCCGCGCATTCCTGCAGCTTGCAGAAGGAGTGCGTCACGGTCTCGGTCGCCGCGTCGGCGATCGCGCTCGAAGCGGCGAGGACGATGGCGCCGATCAATGCGCTGCGGATGAAGCTCGTCATGGTTCCACCTCGAAGACCGTGCCTTTGTTGGCGCGGCGGTTGCCGCCGAGCATCGTCGTGCCGAAAAACGCGCCCGACGAATCCTGGATCAGCCCGCCGCGCGGGCCCTTGCCGTCGGTGCAATTGCCGTCGACGCAGAAATCGTAGACCTTGGCATAGGTCCCGCCCGAATACTCGAACACCACGCCGCCGCTGTTTTGGCCGGCGCCGCCGCCGATCGCGGTGCCGAACAGATTGCCCGACGCGTCGATCAGCAGCCCGCCGATATTCGCCGGCGCCGCGCCGTCGGCGCACAAGGTCTCGCTGCAGAAATCGTGCAGCGAGGTCAGCTGGCCGCCGGTCGAAAGCTTGAAGAGGACGCCGCAGCCGTTGGAGCAGCTCGGCCCGCCCGCGCCGCCGTCGAGCGTCGTGCCATAGAGGAAGCCCTCAGCGTCCATGACGAGCCCGCTCAGCGAATTGAACCCTGCCGTGCAGCCCGCGCCGCTGCACAGGTCGAACAGGTTCGTCAGCGTCCATCTGCGCCCCGTCCCGGGACTGAGCTTGTAGATCAGCCCGTTTCCGCGCGGACCGCCGAAGCTCGCCGTGCCGTAGAGATTGCCGCCGACGTCGATCGCGGGGCGCGCGGAAGGCTGGCGCCCGTCGAGGCATTTGGAATGATTGTGGGCGCAGAAGGCATAGAGCGTGGCGAGAGGCCAATTGTCGTTGTTGTCCGGCGCCAAGGAGAACACGACGCCGCCGAAGAAGGCTCCGCCTTCCGCGGCGACGCCATAGAGCGGCGCGGTGCCGTCGTAGGCGGCGCCCGTCGACAGGCCGGCATAGCTCAAGCCTCCGACCGGCGTGGCGCCGTCGCGGCAGTCGGTCGCGCAGAAGACGTGCAGGCTGTCGAACACCCAGTGCCTGCCGTGCGGGGTCAGCCGGAACACGACGCCGCCGGTGAAGCCGAAGCTCGCCGTCCCGTAGAGGCGCCCCTCGGTGTCGAGAATCAGCGGCGAGCCTTCGGGGTGGTAGCCGTTGTCGAAATCGTAGATGACGTCATAGCTCCATTTGCCGCCCGCTTTCGGATGCAGCCGGAAGACGATGCCGCCGTCGCGCGCGCCGCCCTGGGACGTGCCGTAGAGATTGCCGTCCGCGTCGCCGACCAGGCTCGCCTGCGGGCTGTCGCCGTCGCCGCATTGCTGCAGCCGGCAGAAGGAATGCAGCACCGTCTCGGTCGCGGCTTGCGCGGAGGTTCCCGCGAGGGCGACGGCGATTGCGGCGAACAGGGCGAAACGCATGGCGGTCCTCCATGGGTTGAACGAGCATAGCGCAAGGCCACGCTTTATCCATGACGCCAATTGCGATAATGGACGCCCCGGATGACACAAACGATACACATCGTCGGCGGCGGGCTGGCGGGAAGCGAAGCGGCGTGGCAGGCGGCGCGGGCAGGCCGCCGCGCGGTCCTGCACGAGATGCGCCCCGTTCGCGCGACCGACGCGCACCAGACCGACGGCCTGGCCGAGCTGGTGTGCTCGAACTCGCTGCGCTCCGACGATTTCGAGAACAACGCCGTGGGCCTGCTGCACGAAGAGATGCGCCGCGCCGGCTCCTTGATCCTGCGCGCTGCCGATGCGCACCGGCTGCCCGCGGGCGGCGCGCTCGCGGTCGACCGGCACGGCTTCTCGGCCGCGGTGACCAAGGCGCTCGCGGAGCATCCGCTGATCGAGATCCGCCGCGAGGAAGTGGCCGGCCTGCCGCCCCCGGAATGGGGCGCGACCATCGTCGCCACCGGGCCGCTGACCGCGCCCGGGCTGGCCGAGTCCATCCGTACACTGACGAATGAGGACGGCCTCGCCTTCTTCGACGCCATCGCGCCGATCGTGCACAAGGAGTCGATCGATTTCGAGATCTGCTGGATGCAGTCGCGCTACGACAAGGGCGACGGCGCCGACTACGTCAATTGTCCGATGGACAAGGACCAATACGACGCCTTCATCGCGGCGCTGATCGACGGCGAGAAGACCGATTTCAAGGAATGGGAGAAGTCGACGCCCTATTTCGAGGGCTGCCTGCCCATCGAGGTGATGGCGGCGCGCGGACCCGAGACCTTGCGCTTCGGCCCGATGAAGCCGGTGGGATTGTGCGACGCGCGCACGGGCAAGCGGCCCCATGCCGTCGTGCAGCTGCGCCAGGACAATGCGCTGGGCAGCCTGTGGAACATGGTCGGCTTCCAGACCAAGCTGAAGCATGGCGAGCAGACCCGCATCTTCCGCATGATCCCGGGTCTTCAGAACGCGAGCTTCGCGCGGCTGGGCGGGCTGCACCGCAACACCTTCATCAATTCGCCGCGCCTGCTCGACGCGCAGCTGCGATTGAAGGCGCGGCCGGATCTGCGCTTCGCGGGCCAGATCACCGGCGTCGAAGGCTATGTCGAGAGCGCGGCGATCGGGCTGCTCGCGGGACGCTTCGCCGCCGGGCTCGAAGCGCCGCCGCCGCCCACGACCGCGTTCGGCGCCCTGCTCGCGCACATCACCGGCGGCGCGGATGCGAGCACCTTCCAGCCGATGAACGTGAATTTCGGGCTGTTCCCCGAGCTCGCCGGTCATCGCGGCCGCGACCGCAAGAAGGCGCTGTCGGCGCGCGCGCTGGCCGATCTCGGAGCGTGGCTAGAGGCGACCGCGCAGCGAGCTGCTTAGGAGCGCGATCTGGCGGCGGTGGATGGTGACGTCCTTGCGCGGATCGCGCAGATAGAGCGGCACCAGCGTCGCCGGAAGAAACGCCGGCAGAGCGCGCTTCGGCCTGGGCAGGCGCCGCGCGGCGGCGAGATGGCGCTCGGCATCGGCTTTCGCGGCGACAGGGTCCGCGAGGAACGCCTTGCCGGTGCCCGTCGCCTGGTTGCGCAGCAGGCCTGCCAACCCATACGCCAGCCCCGCCTCGCGCGCGAGATCGTCGTGGCGGTCGCCGCTGCCCAGGATGCGCGCCGCCAGCCGCATCACATTGCCCGAGGTCGCGTCGAGATAGGACGCAGTGTCGGTCAGCGTGCCGTCCATCAGGTCGAACGAGCGCGCATCGATCATCGCCTCGAACAACGCTTGCGGCAGTTCGATCTTCGCCAAGGTCTCGGCCAACGCGCGGGCGACGTCGTGGTTTCGCGGGCGGCCTTCGCGCGCGCCCTCCAGCGTCTCGCGCCACCACGCCAGACGGATCTCGCCCACCATCGGCTCGCGCACCGCATAACCGATACGGGCGAGCTCGGCGTTGAAGGCATAGAGCGCGAAGAGATGCGGGCGAAGCGCCGCGGGCGCGAACAGCGCGCAGAGATAGCGGTCGGGATCGCGATTGCGCAATTCCGCGGCTGATGTCTCGAAAGCCGAGTTCATGAACCGTTCATACCCGAATGGGGGAGGCTATCCAAAATCAATCCATAGTTTATTAGATGCCATACTATACCTTCGCGGGATTGCGCCGACAGGCGCCCATCCTTGGAGGGGATACATGAACAAGCTCGCTCTGATCGCAGCCGCTGCGCTGCTTTCCACCGCCGCCTACGCCGACACCGTCCAGGTCACCTCGGTGACCAACATCTCTTCGCCGTCCGCGACCGTCACGTCGATGAGCTCGGCCGCCTTCAAGGGCGGCATGTCGACCGTGCTCACGATCGGCGGCAAGACCTGCAAGTGGGGCGGCTCGGCCAGCGGCTCGGTGCCGGGCGGCTGCAACTACCAGATCACCGTCAACAACAGCACCAACGCGCTGTCCAACCCGGTGAGCACGAACCCGAACCCGGTCTGCACCGCGTCGTCGCAGATGCTGGCCGACTGCCACTGATCGTCCGCAACGAGAAAGGGCCGCCGCGCAAAGTCCGCGCGACGGCCCCT
This sequence comes from Rhizomicrobium sp., assembly GCA_035549495.1. GTDB lineage: Bacteria > Pseudomonadota > Alphaproteobacteria > Micropepsales > Micropepsaceae > Rhizomicrobium. Next base: position 13,340 of record DASZQV010000006.1, read on the forward strand.
CAGTCGTTGCTCCGGCCCTAGAACAGGTGGCCGGCCGACACCATCGCGAACAGCATCGGGATGGAGAGCATGGTGTTGACGCGCGAGAACATGCCGGCGGTTTTGGCGGCGGCGTCCTTCTCGGGCTGGGGCAGATCGGGGTAGGCGTTGTCGATGTTCAGCGCCTTCTGCTGGTTCGGCCAGATCAGGAACCAGACGTTGAACCACATGATCGTGGCGAGCCACATGCCGATGCCGATGGCGAGGAATTTCGGCACCACCGGCCAGCCGCCCGCGCCGTCGCTGAAATCGAGCGTGTAGGCCTGCAGCAGATAGCCGTTCTGCCACGCCAGGATCAGGCCGAACACCAGCGTCGCCATCGCGCTCCAGCGGAACCACCACAGGGCCGCCGGCGTGATGAACTTGCCCAGCGCGGGCTTCAGCTCGGCCGGGATCTTCGGCATGGTCGGGGTGGAGACGAAGTTGAAGTACCACAGCAGGCCGATCCACATGATGCCGCTGCCGACGTGGCACCAGCGCACGAAGAACATCCAGAAGCTCGTCGCGTCGTAGCCCTGGAGCCTGAGCGCGAGCACGAGCAGGAGCGCGGCAAGCACGAAGCCCGCCAGCACCGTGTAGCGAAGATTGGCGAAGAATGCGGCCATGGTGGTCCCTCCTGGAAATGAGTCCGGGAGAGTTTACCTCATTCCGGCCGGAATCCAGCCCCTTTTGCTAGATCGTCAGCACCTTGGGCCGGCGGATATTGAGCCAGCCGATCACGATCAGGCGCGTCACCATCACCGCGGTGAAGAACGAGGTGATGATGCCGAGCCCCAGGGTCACCGCGAAGCCGCGCACCGGGCCCGAGCCCAGCACGAACAGGATCAGCGACGCGATCAGATGGGTGGCGTTGGCGTCGATGATCGTCGCCATGGCGCGGCGGAAGCCCGCGTCGATGGAGGCGATCATGCCGCGGCCGTTGCGCTGCTCCTCGCGGATGCGCTCGTAGATCAGCACGTTGGCGTCGACGGCCATGCCCATGGTGAGCACGATGCCGGCGATGCCGGGCAAGGTCAGCGTCGCGCCGAGCAACCCCAGGATCGCCACCAGCAGGATGACGTTGAAGGTCAGCGCCACGTCGGCGAAGACCCCGAAGAGCCCGTAGCGGCCGATCATGAACAGGATCACCAGGATCAACCCCGCGAGCGTCGAATAGCCGCCGGCCACGACCGAGTCCTTGCCGAGCTCGGCGCCCACGGTGCGCTGGTCGATCGGCTTCAACGGCGCCGGCAGCGCGCCCGCGCGCAAGAGCAGCGCGAGGTCGGTCGCCTCCTGCGTGGAGAAATTGCCGGTGATCTGGCCCGAGCCGCCCAGGATCGGCTCCATGATGTTGGGGTCGGTCAGCACCTTCTTGTCGAGGACGATCGCGAAGCGGTGGTTGACGTTCTCTTTCGTGACGTCGCCGAACTCCTTGGCGCCGACGGTGTCGAACTTGAAGGAGACCACCGGCTGGCCGCTGCGCTGGTCGAAATCGGCGCGCGCGTCGGTCAGGCGGTCGCCGGCGACGAGCACGCGCTTGTAGACGATGACGGGCCCGCGATTGGCCGCGCCCTTCTCGGCCTTGCGCTGCAGAAGCTCGGAGCCGATCGGGATGATGCCCTTCGCGGCCTGCGTGGGGTCGGCGGTCTCGTCGACGAGCTGGAACGACATCTTCGCGGTGGTCTGGAGGATGTCGAGCAGGCGCTTGGGATCCTGCAGGCCCGGCACCTGCACCACGATGCGGTCGTCGCCCTGGCGCTCGATCGTCGGCTCGCGCGTGCCGAGCTCGTCGATGCGGCGGCGCACGACTTCCATCGACTGGCTGACGATGTCGCTCTCGGCCTGCTTCTTGTAGCTGTCCGTCATCTGCATGACGATGCGGTCGCCGCCCGGCGTGGAGACGTCGTACTGGCGCGATCCGACCGAGAGCACGCCCGAGCCCGACGACGGGTTGAGGCCGTCCACGACGGAGCGCGCCTCGTCGAAGCGCTCGTGACCGACGACCTTGAACGACAGGTTGTCGCCGCCGACCTTGATGTCGTCGATCGCGATATGCACCTTGTGCAGCCCGCGGCGAACGTCGCCCATCAGGGAATCGATCTTGTCCTTCTGCACCTGGTCGAGCTGGACCTCGAGCAGCAGATACGAGCCGCCCTGGAGGTCGAGGCCGAGGCTCACCGCCTTCGACGACCACCATGCCGGCAGCTTGGCGCGCGTGCCCTCGGGGATCGCGTTGGGAAGCGCGATGACGATGCCCGCGAGCAGGATCAGCGCGACCACGATGCGGGTGAAGTAGGAGACGTGAAGCATGGCGGCGGCTCTTTAGCTCGATTTGGACGTGTCGACGGGCTGGGTCTTGGCCCGGACCTCGGCGAGCGTGGACTTGACGACCTTGACCTGGACGTTGTCGGCGATCTCCACCGTGATCTCGGGATCGTCGGCCGCCGGCACCTTGACGACCTTGCCGACCAGCCCGCCGCCGGTCACCACGATGTCGCCGCGCTTGACGTTGCTCACCATCTGCTGGTGCTGCTTCATGCGCTGCTGTTGCGGACGGATGAGAAGAAAATACATGATCGCGAAAATGAAGATCAGCGGCGCGATCGCGGTGAAACTATCCATGCCGGGCATATTCGGATTCCAGGTTTCGAGGGAGACGGCGGACTATAGCGGCGGCGGCCCCCTTTGCAACCGCCGCGGCCTGAGGCGTTAAGCCATGGAAATCAAGGTCTTGAAGCGCATCGCCGAAGCCCTGGAGCGGCTTGCCGGGGCGCCCCTGCCCGCCCGCGCGCCGGCCAGGGGCACGGCCTTCGCCTGGGAGCCCGCGCATGGCGGCCTGATCGCGGTCGAGCGCGTGGCGAGCCTGCCGCTGCACCTGCTCAAGGGGATCGACGCCATCCGCGACGCGCTGTTCGAGAACACGCGGCGCTTCGCGCGCGGCCTGCCCGCCAACAATGCGCTGCTCTGGGGGGCGCGCGGCATGGGCAAGAGCTCGCTGGTCAAGGCCGTGCATGCGGAGATCAACCAGGCCGCCACACCCGCCGAGCGCCTCGTCCTGGTCGAGATCCATCGCGAGGACATCGCGAGCCTGCCCGCCCTGCTGCGCCTCCTGCGCGCCGACAAAAGGCGCTTCCTGCTCTATTGCGACGATCTTTCGTTCGACAAGGACGACACCAGCTACAAGTCGCTGAAGGCCGCGCTCGAAGGCGGGATCGAGGGGCGGCCGGCGAACGTGCTGTTCTACGCGACCTCGAACCGGCGCCATCTGATGCCGCGCGAGATGATGGAGAACGAGCGCTCGACCGCCATCAACCCGTCCGAGGCCGTCGAGGAGAAGGTCTCGCTCTCCGACCGCTTCGGGCTCTGGCTCGGCTTCCACAATTGCGGCCAGGACGACTACCTCGCGATGGTCGACGGCTACGCGCAGCATTACGGCCTCGCGCTCGACGACCTGCACGCCCGCGCCGTCGCATGGGCCCAGACCCGCGGCGCCCGCTCCGGCCGCGTCGCCTGGCAGTTCATCCAGGACGCGGCGGGGGCGATGGGGAAGCGGCTGGGCTAGTTTTCTCAAGCCACCCCTTGAACAAATCCGGCCGCACACCAAGTAGTTGTGATGGACCGGACAAGCTCTGTTGCAGTTGCGAAAGGAAAGGCCCGCGCGAGGCGGAAAACGCTCCTCTTACCGAGGGTGATTTCGCAATCGGGACGCTGGGTTAGGTCGGGTTCGTCCCATTCGAATTCGAAAATCGCATCGATTTCGAAAAGGGGCGGCCAGCCGGGCAACACCAACGCCCTGCGTCACGGGCGGTTCACCAGGGCGCGGATCGCGCTGCGCGACCGGCAGATCGCGCTCTATCGCATGGCGCGCGAGCTGACCGTGCTGGTCGAGCAGACCAAGCGGTTCTGGCCGGCCGACATCAAGACGCTAGCTCGCCGCGAGGACAAGCGTCTTCGGCAGGAGCAGCTTCGGATCGACCGGGCGCTGGCTTCCGTTGCGGATCTCGAAATGGAGCTGTGGATACGCGACGTCGCCGGTCGCCCCGGTGGTCGCGATGCTCTGGCCCTGCTCCACGTGCTGTTGACGGGACACGAGTATGTCCCCGACATGGGCATAGGCGGTGATGAAGCCGTTGTCGTGGCGGATCAGCACGAGGTTGCCGAAGCCTTTGAGCTCGTTCCCGCAATAGCTGACGGTGCCGGACGCCGCGGCATGGATGGGCGTGCCGGGGCTGGCGGCGATGTTGATCCCGTCATTGCGCTCGCCGCTGTCGCTGGCGCCGTAGTCGGAGACGATGCGGCCCTTGAGCGGCCACAGGAAACGCACCGCGCCGTTGTCGACGGTTTGCGGCTGCGGATCGTTGCGCAGCGCGACCTGCTGGGTCGCGGGCGGCGTGTACCAGCCGGGCGTGCGCCGCGACGGATTGGGCTTCGGCGAGGCGGCGGCATAGCTCTGCGGCGGCGCCAGCGTGCGGCGCTGCACCGGCGGCAGGGTCACCGATTTCGGCCCGTATTCGACGACGACGGATGATTTGGGACGATGAAGGTCGCTCTTGAGGTCCCAGGCGAAGTCGGAGCGCGGGCTGGAGGTGCAGGCGCAGAGCATCAGCGCCGCCGAGGCGATCAGTCCACGCTCAAGATTTTTTCTCGCCGTCATGAGGCAGTCCCTCGACCATCGGAACGAACATCACGGGGATGAGCTCTTCGCGCTTCGCCCCGTTCTCGGTCTTGATGATCCGTTCCAATCGTTGAGAAACACTTGCCACGTCGGCGAATTCGTTCGATTTCGGGACACTACCTACGGGCGCGATCAAGGCGCCGCCCGGCTTTAACTGTTCGATAAGGATTGACGGAACTTCACCGACCGCGGCCGAGAGCAGGATGCGGTCGAAGGGCGCCTGCTCCGGCCAGCCGCGCAATCCGTCGGCGTGGCGGGTGACGATGTTGTCGAGCCGGAGCGCCTTGAAGCGCGCCTCGGCTCGGCGCAGCAGCGGGCGATGGCGCTCGACGGTGTAGACGCGCCGGCACAGTGGCGCGAGCACTGCCGCCTGGTAGCCCGAGCCGGTGCCCAGCTCGAGCACGCGCATCGACGGCTCGAGCTTCAGCTCTTGCGTGACGTAAGCGACGATATAGGGCTGGCTGATCGTCTGGCCGCAGGCGATGGGCAGCGCGGTGTTGTGATAGGCGGACGCCTCGAACGGCTCGTCGACGAAGACCTCGCGCGGCGTCTTCTCCATCGCCTCGAGCACGCGCCGGTCGTCGATGCCGTGGCGGCGGAGCGTCATCAGCAGCTGTATCGCGCGCGGATCGGTCATGTCGCGAACGAGGTGCGCAGCTTCTCCATGACAACGCGCTCCGTGAGGTTCAGATGCAGCGGCGTGACCGAGATGCGCCTCTCGTAGATCGCGCGCAGGTCGGTGCCCTTCGCCGGATTGCTGCGCACGCGCTTGAAGCCGATCCAGAAGTAGGGGAAGCCGCGCGCGTCGATGCGGCGGTCGAGCGCCGCGGTCTGCAGGTCGCGCTTGCCCTGCATCGTGATCTCGGTGCCGGCCACGTTCTCCGGCGCGCAGTCGGGGAAGTTCACGTTCATCAGCACGTCGGACGGCCAGCCGATCTCGACCAGCCGCCTGATCAGCTCCGGGCCTCTCTGCTCGCCGCAGTCCCAGCGGATGTCGCTGTCGGGCTCGAAGCCGTAAGCCTGCGACATCGCGATCGAGGGGATGCCGAGCGCGCAGCCTTCCATCGCGCCGGCGATGGTGCCGGAATAGGTGACGTCGTCGGCGAGGTTCGAGCCGCGATTGACGCCCGACAGGACCAGCGTCGGCGCGTCGTCCTTCATGATGTGCGCGCAGGCCATCATCACGCAGTCGGTCGGCGTGCCGGTGACGGCGAAGCGGCGCGGGTCGATCTCGCGCAGGCGCAACGGCAGCGCCAGGGTGAGCGAATGCGAGGCGCCGGACTGCTCGGTCTCGGGCGCCACGACCCACACGTCGTCGGTCAGCGCGCGGGCGATGCGCTCGGCGGCGGCCAGACCCGGCGCGTGGATGCCGTCGTCATTGGTGATGAGGATGCGCAAACGCCGCTCTCCCTAAAGCTCAAGCGTGAGATAGTCGCTGTCGGTCCATTGCTCGCCAAGCCTGTAGGTGTTCCTGGCGTGACCGGTCTTCCTGAAGCCGAACTTCTCCAGGAACCGCACCACGCGCAGGTTCCGGGGGTCGATATCGGCCATGACCGAGCAGACGCCTTTGGCGCGGGCGCGGGCGATCAGCGCCGACAATGCTTCGCGCGCGACGCCCGTCCCCCACACCGACGGCGCGAAGATGATGCCGATCTCGCCGCCGCGCCACAGGCCGACGCGGCCGACCAGCGCGCCGTCGAGCTCGACCGCATAGTCGTCGGCCTCGCCCGCGGTCACGCCAGCGATGGTGCGCGCGACCCAGGCCTCGGTCTCGGCGATGTCGGTGTGCGGCAGACGCGACCAGTACCGCATCGCCTCGGGGTCGGCGAAGATCGCATGCATCGCGGGCACGTCGCTCATCGCGAGACGGCGAAGGCTGATCCGTTCGCTCGCGCGGGCTTGGGCGCTCACGGCTTGGCGATTCTGTCGAGGCCGCCCATGTACGGCTTCAGCGCGTCGGGGACGGCGATCGAGCCGTCGCTCTGCTGATAGTTCTCCAGGATCGCGATCAGGGTGCGCCCGACCGCGAGCCCCGAGCCGTTGAGCGTGTGGACGAAGCGCGTGGCTTTGGCGTCCTTCGCGCGGCTGCGCGCGTTCATGCGCCGCGCCTGGAACTCGCCGCAGTTCGAGCACGACGAGATCTCGCGGAAGCGCCCCTGCCCCGGCAGCCACACCTCGATGTCGTAGGTCTTCCTGGCCGTGAAGCCCATGTCGCCGGCGCAGAGCGTCATCACGCGGTGATGCAGGCCGAGGCGCTTCAGGACCTCCTGCGCGCAATCGACCATGCGCTCGTGCTCGGCGTCGCTCTGCTCGGGCGTGGCGATCGAGACGAGCTCGACCTTGGAAAACTGGTGCTGGCGGATCATGCCGCGCGTGTCCTTGCCCGCCGCGCCTGCCTCGGCGCGGAAGCACGGCGTCCAGGCGGTGAAGCGCAGCGGCAGCATTGCCTCGTCGAGGATCTCCTCGCGGACATAGTTGGTGAGCGAGACCTCGGCGGTGGGGATGAGCCAATAACGGTCGGCGTCGGCGTCGCGCGTGACGATACGGCCGACACGCGTGTCCGGGCCGATTTCGGTCGCTTCCAGGACCGAGGCCGGATAAGCCGCGAACTGGTCGTCGAAGAATTTCGGCATCTGGCCGGTGCCGAACATCGTCTCGTCCTTCACCAAGATCGGCGGCACGACTTCCGTGTAGCCGAACGTGCCGGTGTGCAAATCGAGCATGAAATTGCCCAGCGCGCGTTCCAGCCGCGCCAGCGCGCCTTTCAGATACACGAACCGCGCGCCCGACACCTTCGCCGCGCGCTCGAAATCCATCAGGCCGAGCGCCTCGCCGAGATCGAAATGCTCCGCCGCCGCGTTCATCGCCGGGCGCGTGCCGAAGGCGCGGCCGGGGACCTCGACATTGCCGTGCTCGTCCACGCCCTCGGGCACGTCGGGCGCGGGGATGTTGGGAAGCGTGGCGACGAGGCTGTCGAGCTCGGCTTTGAGCTTGCGCTCTTCTTCCTCGCCCTTCTGGACCTCGTCCTTCAGGCCCGCGACCTCGGCCATCAGCGCCTGCGCCTGGGCCTCGTCTTTCTTGGCTTTGGCCTGGCCGATCAGCTTTGAGGCTTCGTTGCGCCGCGCCTGGGCCTGCTGCAGGCGTGTCTGCAGCGCGCGCAGCCCGTGGTCGCGGTCGAGGATGTCGGTCGCGACGGTCTCGGCATCGGCGAGGTTGCGCTTCTTCAGCCCGGCGACGAAGGCCTCGCGGTCGTCCCTAATCGCCCTGATGTCGTGCATGGCCGTAAACCCAGGAAACCTGCGGGGTAATGGCATGGGCGGGGCGTGCCGTAAACCCTGTCCGGAACCTTCTTCGCCGGCGGATCGTTTATTGCGCATGACGATGGCACCCGAAATCCTTTACGCGCTCGGCACCTTTGCGCTGGTGAGCGGGCGGGTATGCGGCGGCATCCAGTGGCATCGCTGGAACCGCCAGTCGCGCCGCCGCGGCGTGCTGAAGCCCGACCAGGCCTGATTTTCTTCCGCATTTCTTCCCTCGGCCCCTTGAACGGGCCGATCTTCTCCCCAAATGATCCTCTCGTTCGGGAAGGGATTGGACATGCAACCGCGGAAGACTCGCGAGATCCACAATCACCACTTCGATTCGACGATCTGGAACGACCTCAGATTCCGCGACGACGACATCGTGGTCGCGACCTACGGCAAATCGGGCACCACCTGGCTGCAGCAGATCGTCGGCCAGCTGATCTTCAGCGGCGCCGAGGACGTGCCGGTCGCGGAGATCTCGCCCTGGCTCGACCTGCGCGTGCCGCCCAAGCCGGTCAAGCTGCCCATGGTCGAGGCGCAGACCCATCGCCGCTTCCTCAAGACCCACCTGCCCGTCGACGCGCTCGTGTTCTCAGCCACAGCCAAGTACCTGTTCGTGGCGCGCGACGGGCGCGACGTGGTGTGGAGCTTCCATCACCACCACGCGACCGCCAACGCGACCTGGTACGGCATGCTCAACGACACGCCGGGCCTGGTCGGCGAGAAGATGCCGCCGATGGACCTGGAGGTCGTGCCCTATTTCCGCCGCTGGCTGGAGCGCGACGGCTATCCGTTCTGGTCGTTCTGGGAGATCGTGCGCAGCTGGTGGGAGATCCGCGCCCTGCCCAACGTGATGCTGCTGCACTACAACGACATGAAGGCCGATTTGCCGGGCGCGATCCGCAAGGTCGCGTCGTTCCTCGACATCGAGATCGAGGAGGGCCGCTGGGACGCGATCGTCGAGCATTGCGGCTTCGCCTACATGAAGGCGCATGCCGACAAGAGCGCGCCGCTGGGCGGCGTGCTCTGGGAAGGCGGCGCGGGCAGCTTCATCAACAAGGGCACCAACGGCCGCTGGCGCGACATGCTGTCTATAGACGACAATAGGAATTACGAAGCGCGCGCGCTGAAGGAACTCGGCCCCGATTGCGCGCATTGGCTCGCGACCGGCGAGCGTCAGGACGAGGCTTCGGCGTCCTTGGCGCGGCCGCGCTCGATGAGCCACACGCAGCCGATCGAGATCTCGTAGAGCAGCACCAGCGGCACCACCAGGCTCACCATGCTGAAGATGTCGGGCGGGGTGAGCACGGCGGCGATCGCGGTGATGCCGACGACGGCATAGCGCCGCACGTCGCGAAGCTGGGCGCTGGTGACGATGCCGACGCGGCCCAGCAACGTCAGCAGCACCGGCATCTGGAAGGTCAGCCCGAACGCGAAGACCAAGGTGGTGACGAAGTCGAGATACTCGCTCACTTTCGGCAGCAGCTGGATGCCGAGCCGGCCGTCGCCGCCCGGCGTGTCGAGCGACATCAGCGCGCGGATCGCGAACGGCATCATCACATAGAGCACGAAGGCCGCGCCGATCACGAACAGGATCGGCGTCGCGAGCAGGAACGGCAGGAACGCCTTGCGCTCGTTCTTGTAGAGGCCCGGCGCCACGAACAGCCAGACCTGCGCCGCGATCACCGGGAAGGCGAGGCACAGCCCTGCGAACATGCCGACCTTCATGTAGGTGAAGAAGGTCTCGGGCAGGCCCGTCGCGATCAGGTGGTTGTTCGGCATCCCCGCCATCGCCTGCGCGAGCGGATGGGTGAGGAAGCCGAAGATCTCCTTGGCGAAGAAGAAGCACACGAGGAACGCGATCACGAAAGCGAGGATGGAATAGATCAGCCGCTTGCGCAGCTCGAGCAGGTGATCGAGCAGCGGCGCCTTGCTCGCCTCGATCGCGTCTTCGTCTTCTTGCGTGCGCAACGTCATGGCGCTTGCGGCTCGGCGGGATCGGGTTCCGGTGCGTGCAGTTCGGGCTTCTCGGCCGACAGCATGTCGTCGGGCACCAGCGGCTCGTGCAGCTTCTGCATCGTGCCCGAGAGCGGGCGGTCGTTCTTCAGCGCATTCAGCTCGGCGCGCAACTCGTCGAGCTCGGCCTGGCGCGACATCTCGTCGAAGGAGCGGCGGAACTGATCGGCCATCGCGCGCGCCTTGCCCATCCAGCGCCCGGCCATGCGCATGAAGCGCGGCAGGTCCTTCGGACCGATGACGACCAGCGCCACGATCAGGACGATGAGGATATGGCTCCAGCTGAGGTCGATCATCGCTTTATTGCGAACAATCAGTCCTTCTTGGTGCCGTCGGCCTGCGTGTCGGGCGGCAGCTTCGCGGGCGGCGTGTCGTGCTCGCTGAGCCCCTTGCGGAAGCTCGAAATGCCCTTACCCAGATCGCCCATCATGTCGGAGATCTTGAAACGTCCGCCGAACAGAAGCAGCGCGATCGCGCCCAAGACCAGGATGTGCCAGATGCTGAATGCGCCCATGGGGGCTCTCCTTGTGACTGCGCCCTATATGGCGTCTGTCCGGGCCCCCTTAAAGCCCCTAAAGGGTTAACGAGGCAAGGCAGCCTATCCGATCAGCAATTCGCCCTTGCGGTCCAGGCTGGCGGCGAGCGCGCCGAGGCGCTTGAGCACGGGCTCGCCCGCGATGGCCTCGCGCTTGCGCGGCACGTCGAGCAGCAGCTTGCTGGGCGTGAGGCGGAGCCGCGTCTGGGGCAATTCGCCCACCGCCGACGCCGACAGCGCGAAGGCGAGCCGGGCCGCGAGACCGATGCGCAGCGCAAGCGCCTCGTCGCTCTTGTCGAGCAGGTCCTCGATGACGAGCTCGCGCGGCACTTCCTCGTCGCCGGAATAGCGATGGAACACCGCGGTCGCGATCAGCGCGCGGGCGCGATGGTCGGCGCCGGCGAAGGGCGCGTGCAGGACCTGGTTGTAGGTGCCGACCGAGCGGTCGTCGGGATGCAGGCGCCAGCCGACGTCGGAGAACAGGCACGCCGCCTGACGGATGCGGCGCAGCTCCGCGCTCTCGTCGGCGAAGATCGGCGCCATCCACTGCATCATCTCCTGGGCGTGCGCGGGCGAGCGGCCTTGGCGCTCGTTGGCGGCGGCGGCGAACTCGATCAGCGGATCCTTGGCGCGCTCGTCCTCGCCCAGCTGCTCGTGCAGCACGCCCTCGCGCAGGCCGAAGGCGGAGACGACGACCTTGTCGACCTTGGTCGCGAGCAGAAGACGCTCGAGCACGATGGCGCCGTAGGGCAGCATCTCGGCGCGGCGCTTCGACACCGACTTCATCATCTCGAGCGACTTGCGCGACTGCACCGAGAGCACGTCGCAGAGCCTGAGCGCGCGCGAGCGGGGGATCTCGTAGTGCTGCAGCACGTGCAGCGGATAGGAGTACTGATCCATGTCGACGCGCGCGACGCTTCGCCAGATGCCGCCGACGGCATAGAGCGCGCGCTTCTCGAGCAGGCGCAGATTGGCGATCTTCGCGAGCCCTTCGTCGACGATGTCGCGCGCCTTGTTGGCGTTGCCCTTGGCGAGGTCCATCAGCCGCAAGGGACCGAAGGGCAGCGTGTGCGCGTCGCCCATGCGGCCGCCCTTTACGGTGACGATGTCGAGGCTGCCGCCGCCGAGATCGGCGACCAGGCCGTCGGCATCGGGAATGCCCGCGAGCACGCCTTCGGCCGCGAGCGCCGCTTCCTGCTCGCCCGAGAGCACGCGGATCGGTCCGCCCCACGCGGCTTCGGCCTTGCGGATGAACTCCTGCCCGTTCTCGGCGTCGCGCGCCGCAGCGGTCGCGACCGCGTCGCGCACCGTCGCCTGAAGGCCGTCGGCCAGGATGCGGAACCGCGCCAGCACTTCGAGCGCCATCTCCATGCCGGCGCCGTGCAGCCGCCCGGTCGTGACCATGTCGCGGCCGATGCTGCAGATGGCTTTCTCGTTGTGCACGGTCGCGGGCGCGCGCGTCTGCGCCTCGTACACGACGAGACGCACGGAGTTCGACCCGATGTCGACGACCGCTACCGGTCCCCTGGAGTTCCGCATTCAATCCCGCCGCGTGATGATCGCCACGGGACGCGGCTGGTCGATCTTGAGCGCCTTGCCGCGGCCCGAGAGCGAGGGATTCGTCATGAAGTAGGTGTGCGCCGAGAACGCGTCGGGCGCGGACGCATTCGGGTCGCGCTTGTAGTGTCCGTCCGGGTTCATCGTCCAGCTCTGGGCCTGATCCTTGAGCAGGGCGACCATGATCTGGTCCTGCACCTGCTGGTGCACGGTCGCGTTCTCGATCGGCACCAGTGCTTCAACGCGCCGGTCGAGATTTCGCGGCATCCAGTCGGCGGAAGAAATATAGACCTTGGATTTGGGCGACGGCAGGCCGTGGCCGTTGCCGAAGCAGACGATGCGGCCATGCTCGAGGAAGCGGCCGACGATGCTCTTGACGCGGATGTTGTCCGAAAGGCCCGGCACGCCCGCGCGCAGGCAGCAGATGCCGCGCACCACCAGATCGACCTGCACGCCTTCCTGGCTGGCGCGGTAGAGCGCGTCGATTATGCCGGGATCCACCACCGAATTCAGCTTCGCCCAGATCGCGGCCGGACGGCCGGCGCGGGCATGGATCATCTCTTCCTGGATGCAGTCGATCAGCCGTCCGCGCAAGGTCAGCGGCGAGACCGCGATCTTCTCGAGTCCGATCGGCTCGGCATAGCCGGTGATGTAGTTGAAGAGCTGCGCCGCGTCGCGGCCGAGCGCCTGATCGGCGCTGAACAGCGACAGGTCGGTGTACACCTTCGCCGTCGTCGGATGGTAGTTGCCGGTGCCGAAATGGACGTAAGTGTGCAGCTGCCCGCCCTCGCGGCGCACCACCATGCTGACCTTGGCGTGGGTCTTGAGCTCGATGAAGCCGTAGACCACCTGCACGCCGGCGCGCTCGAGATCGCGCGCCCATTTGATGTTCGCCGCCTCGTCGAAGCGCGCCTTCAGCTCGACCAGCGCGGTGACCGACTTGCCGGCATCGGCGGCTTCGATCAAGGCGCTGACGATCGGGCTGTCGTGGCTGGTGCGATAGAGCGTCTGCTTGATCGCCACCACGTCGGGATCGGCCGCGGCCTGGCGCAGGAACTGCACCACGACGTCGAAGCTCTCGAAGGGATGGTGGACGATGATGTCCTTGGCGCGGATCGCCGCGAAGCAGTCGCCGCCATGGTCGCGGATGCGCTCCGGGAAGCGCGCGATATAGGGCTTGAACTGCAGGTCCTGGCGCTCGTCGATGATGAGCTTGCGCAGGTCGGAGAGGCCCAGCATGTGCTCGATCAGGATGACTTCCTCGGGCTCGAGCTTGAGATGATCCACGATGAACTCGCGCAGATCCTCTGGCATCGACTTCGAGCACTTCATGTGGATGACGTCGCCGCGGCGCCGGCGCTTGAGCAAGGTCTCGAACAGGCGGACGAGGTCTTCCGCCTCTTCCTCCATCTCGACCTCGCTGTCGCGCAGCACCCGGAACAGGCCGTGGCCCGCGACCGAGTGGCCGGGGAACAGCTTGTCGAGATAGAGGCCGATCACGTCTTCGAGCGGCAGGAAGCGCTCGACCTTGTCGGCCTGATGCGGCAGGCGCCAGAAGCGCTGGAGCTGCGGCGGCACCGGCAACAGCGCCATCACGTTCTTGGCGTCGCGCCTTCGCGTGAGCTTGAGCGCCAGGGTGAAGCCGAGATTGGGGATGAACGGAAAGGGATGCGCGGGATCGATGGCGAGCGGGGTGAGCACCGGGAAGATCTGCTCGCGGAACTGTCTGTCGAGCCATTCGCGGTCGGCGTCGCCCAGCTCCTCGGCCTCGATGACCGCGATGCCGGCGGCGCGCAGCTCCGCATGCAGCGACTCCCACACCGTCTGCTGGTCGGCGATGAGACGGCCGGCTTCGGCGTCGATGCGCACGATTTGCTCGGCCGGGGAGAGCCCGTCGTCGCTCCTGGTCGGCACGCCGGCGTTGAACATGCCTTTGAGGCCGGCGACGCGCACCATGTAGAACTCGTCGAGGTTGGATGCCGAGATCGACAGGAAGCGCAGGCGCTCCAGCGCCGGGTGGCGCATGTTCTGCGCCTCTTCCAGGACGCGCCGGTTGAAGGCGAGCCACGACAATTCGCGGTTGATGAAGCGCTCCGGCGAGGCCGGATCGATGGCAGGCTCGACGTTGCTTTCCTGCGTCGCGAAGATCTCGGCGGGCGCCTCGGACGCGGACATGGCGCCGTCTTCGCCTTCGCTCGCGATTCTGGGTTTCGGCTTGGTCATCAAGGGCTTGTCATGGCCTGCGGCGCAAGCCTAGAGGAATTCCATGAATCTGTCATGACGCATGAGGAAACCGGCGGACCCTTGCAAGGGCCCGCCGATCCCCGGCCGGCGGTGGGTGCACCGGCGCATCGGCCTTCGGTCCTATGCTGGAGGCGTCGCAAGCCGTTCGGGTTGCTGCGAGCTCGCCCTGCGCACCGGCTGCCGGCGGCGGTTTGCCCGGACGCGCGCGCGGCTGTCCCAAAGCAGGACCTAACAAAACACGCTCGCCGCAAGAAACCGAATAAGCGCAGGCCTCAGGATGGCGCCAGCAGCTCGCGCACCAGCGCCACGCTCACCGCCCGCTTGCGCGAAAGCGCCGCCGCATCCGCGCGCGCCACGAAGTCGCGGATCGCCGCAGGCGAGCGCTCGAGCGAGCGCAGCATCTGCGCGATCACGGCATCCGGCACGCTCAATTGCCGGTCGGCGAAGAGCTTGCGCGCCAAGCCGCCGAGCAGCGCGTCGTCCGGCGCCCACAAGGCGAAGGCGAGCAGCGCGCGATAGCGCGACGCGAGGTCGGGCAGCGCAGCCTTCCATTCGCCGGGCGGCGTCTGCGCCGTGAACAGCAGCGGCGTGCCGCGCTCCAGAGCCGCAAAGATCACGCGGTCGCGCGCGAGATCGGGCGCTTCGCCGTCGAGGTTCTCGACCGTCAAGGCCGCGTGCGCCAGCGCGTCGTCGCCGAGCGCCGCCGCGTCGACGATCCGGGCGCTGGAGCGCGCCGCCCACACCGCGGCCAGATGCGACTTGCCCGAGCCGGACGGACCGTAAAGCGCCGCGGCCGGCGCGGGCCACGCAGGATAGGAATCGACGAACGCCACGGCCTCGCGGTTGGCCGGCGCGACGATGAAGTCCTCACGCCCCAGCGCAGGACGCGTCTCCCACGGCAGAACGAGCTGGGCCATCGTCAGGCCGTGCGGCGTCCGAGCGCGAAGGCCCGAAGCCACACTTGCCCGTAGGCGAGCCACGACGCCACGGTCACCGCGCCCGCCGCGATGGCGCCTGCGAGCACCACGGACGGAAGCTCGAGATCGAAGCTGCGCAGCAGCAGCACCAACCCGATGAAGCACACCTGCACCACGGTCGAGATCTTGCCGATGGTCAGCGGCTCGACATGAAGCGGGAGGCCGAGCAGCCATGCGAGCCCGACGCCGAGCACGATCGCCAGGTCGCGCGCGATGACGATCGCGGTCAGCCACAGCGGCACCGCGCCCACCATGGTGAGCGTCACGAAGCTCGCCAGCATCAAAAGCTTGTCGGCGGCGGGATCGAGGAACACGCCGAAGCGCGAATCCGGCGCCAGCCGCCGCGCCAGATAGCCGTCCAGCGCGTCGCTCAGGCCCGCAAACGCGAACACGCCGAGCGCCGCGGCATCCTGACCGTGCAGGATGAACATCGCCGTCAGCGGCGCCGCGCACAGACGCAGCGCGGTCAACAGATTGGGCAGATGGCGCAGAAGCGGCGTCACGGCGAGCCCGCGTTCGAGAGCGACCAGTCGCTTCCGGCCTTCGTCAGGCTGATGCCTTGCTGCGCGAGCGCGTCGCGAAGCTGGTCGGTGTTGCCGAGATAGGTGATGACGATCCTGGCCTCGCCGATATCCATCGCCTGCACCGCGACATTGGCGACGTTGGGCACGGCCGCCATCTCGGTCTGCATCGTGCCCCATTGCGCGAGCGAGGCGATGCGGACGTCGGCGGTCAGCCGGCCCTGGCTCATGTCGGGCGGATGGTTCTTCCACATGTCCTCGATGCCGTGCACCGCCGCGTCGGCGGCGCTGGAATAGGTTCCCGCCGCGCCCCCGGGCAGCATCGGCACGTCGACGCTCGAGGTCACCGGCAGATAGGTCGCGCCCAGGCGCTTGAGGTCGACGGTCAGATGTCCCGGGCCGGGCACGACCTGCACCAGCACGGCCTCGGTCGCGCGCAGCTTGGTGGCGACGCTTTCGACGTTCTGCCAGTTCGTCGTGTCGAAGCCGAGCGGGCTGAGCACCAGCTGGTCGCCGACGCCCGGCAATCCGAACGGCACGGCGCTGCCGGCATAGCGCGTCCCCGAAAAGGCCGCGGTCCAGACCGAGGTCTGCGAATAGGTGGGCGACATCGGCACCAGAAGAATGCGCTTTGCCTGCACCAGCGTGAAGGCGAGGCCGCCGTTCTGCATCACGCGCGCCACGCCTTCGGGGCTGAAGATATAGGTCACGTCGCCGACATAGCGCGTGGTCGAGCGCTTCTCGTTCTTCACCAGGAAGCTGCGGATGATCCGCTGCAGCGAGGCGTCGTCGAGCTGCGGCTGCTTGCCGAGGTCCTGCGGCTTGGCGATGCGCTTATAGACGATCGCCCAGGCGCGCGGCCTGCCCTGCGCGATGGCGGCGAGCTGGGCCGCCGAGGCCGATTGCGCGCTGGCGTCGACATGGATGCCGGCGACCGTGAAGGGATCCGCCGCCGGGGCGGGCAAAGACCAAGCGGCGGCGAACGCGAAGGCGAGCGCCAAAAATGTGAAAATCCGTCGCATCGAAGACCTGATATCGGGCGCCGACGACTATAGAGCCCGAGTCTTCGAAGCGAAAGGACGCTTCAAGCCCTGATCAATCCTTTGATGGGCGCGACGCCGCCGCTGTCGGGGAAAACAGCCCCGTTCAGCGCCGTCTGGCTCACCCCCATATGGTCGGCGAGCACGCCTTTGAAGACCGCGCGCAGATCGGTCTTGACCGGCTGGTCGCGGCCGTCCTTCAGGACCGACGGGTTCAGGCCGACCCAATCCGCCTGCACCTTGCCGCCCGCGACCGCGCCGCCGATCAGGAACGCCGCCGTGCCGGTGCCGTGATCGGTGCCGCCGCTGCCGTTGGGACGCACGGTGCGGCCGAACTCGGTCGCCATGATCACCGCAGTGCTCTTCCAGGCCGGACCCATGGTGGCCTTGAGCGTCTGCAGGCCCTGGTCTAGCGATTGCAGGCGCCGCGCCAGCTGGCCGTCGCCCGCGCCTTCCGCAACATGGGTATCCCAGCCGCTCGCGTCCAGCACCGCGATGCGCGGGCCGTTGGGATGCGCGAGCAGCTTGCCCGCGCCCTGGAACAGCGGGGTCAGGTTCCCGTACGCCGCCTTGTGCTTGTCGCTCATGGCATAGGGATCGTCCATCGCGGCCTGCGCTTCGGCCTGCAGATTGAGCGCGCTGTCGAGCGACTGGGCGAGCTGCGCGTCATCGGCATAGAGCGCGCGCACCTTCTTCAGGAACGCGGCATCGGGCTCCGGCATCACCTGCGGCATCCAGCTCGTCGTCTTGGCCTGGCCGAGCAGCATCAAGGGCGGCGTCTGCTCGATCGCCACGGCGCTGGCGCCGTTCGCCAGGCCCATCGGCGTGAGCGCGCGGTTCAGCCAACCGTCGTTCAGGGCGTGCGGTGCCGCGCCGCCGGTCTCGAGGCAATTCTGGCCTTCGAAATGCGAGCGGTCGCGATAGGGCGAGCAGATGTTGTGGAACAGCACGACTTCCTTCGCGTCGTACATCGCTTTCATGTTGGTGAGCGCCGGGTTCAGGCCCCAGAAGCCGTCGAGATCGTGCAGCCCGGCCGATCCCGATTTGTCGAGCGCGAGCTTGCCCCGGATGCTCGCATAATCCTTGTCGCCATGTGGCGGCACGGCGGCGAGCCCGTCGAGCGCGCCGCGCAGGATCACCACCACCAGGCGGCGGTCGGTCGGCACGCTGGCAAAGGAGAAGCGGAACGGCGCATCCCACACCGACAGCGTCGCCGCCGTCGCCATGATCTTCAGGATATCGCGTCGGGTCGTCATCGTGATCGTCCTCTAGCGGCGCTGGAATTCGGGGCTCGCGAGCAGAAGCGCCACCGCCTCGCCGCGCGATCCGGCCTTGGCCATCACCGATTTCGTGTTCGGTTTGAGCAGCGGGCCGAGCCCGTCATTGGCGAGGTTGGCGATGCTGACGTCCGACGGCAGCCCGTCGCCGAACTCCTTCGCCCATTGGATGCGGTCGAGCAACCCGTCCGAGCCGCTCCACGCATCGGCCGTGTCGGGCCAGCCCTTCGGCGACGGCGCGCCGAACGGGATCTCGCCCATCATCCGTGCCGAGCCCAAAAGACGACGCATCTCGCGATGATCGCCCTTCGAGCCGGTCAGGCGCATCGCGGCGGTGAGATACTCGACGGGCGTGCGCATCTTGCGCTGCTCGGGCTTCCACGCATTCGGGTCATTGACGATGGCTTCCGACACCACGCGCAGATTGCCCTTGCTGTCCTTGAACGCCGCTTCGAGGCGCGCGACGGAGTCCTTCGGCGGATCGTCGGCGATGAAATGCGTCGCCAATTTACGCGCGACATGCCGCGCCGTCGCGGGATCGTGCGCGAGGTCCTTGATCGCGGCGACGCCGCCGTCCCACCCGGCCGGATAGGTCTTGCCGCGCAAGGTGATCGGACCGGGCTCGTGGCGCGTATCGTAGAAGCCGAAGCCGTCGGGGCGCCCGTCATAGAGGCCCCAGCCTGTGAGCAGCTTCGCCATCGCGATCACGTCGGCCTGGGTGTAGCCGCCGTCGACGCCCAGCGTGTAGAGCTCCATCAGCTCGCGGCCGAGATTCTCGTTGAGCCCCTTGCCGCCTTTCGCGGCGCGCGAGTTCGGGCCGATGGAGTGCCAATTGTCGAGATAGACCTGCATCGCCGGATGCATGCAGACCGCGAACAGCATGTCCTCGAAATTGCCGGTGACGTGCGGGCGGATCGCCTCGCGCTCGAAGGCGCCGGCGAACAGCATCACCTTGTGACGCGCGCCCGACACGGTGAAATGGTTCGACCAGAAGCGCACCAGGCGCTCGTGGAACGGGCGGTCGGTCGTGCAGCCGAGCGCGAGCCGCGACGCCATCTCGGCCACGTATTCCTGGCGGCGGATATTGCCGCCCATGCCGCCCATCTTGACCTTTTGCCGGTTGGCGGCCTTGCGCGCCGCCTTGTCGCCCTTGGTGCGGAACTTGAGCGCCTTGTAGTCCTCTTCCTCCGAGACGAGCTTTCCCGCGTTGGGGAAGGGCTGGCCGTTCTCGTCGCGCGGCATCGGCGCGGGCCCGTCGAGCTGGGCTGTGAGCCAGGTTTTGGGGTTCGCGCTCGCGCGCGCGATCTCGCCCGGGCGGGCGCCGAGACCGAAACGATGCGCCGCGATGGCGCCTTCGAGCGACATGGATCCTCCGAATTCCCGGTTGCGCCTCGACCTGCGCCTGCTTAAACGAAGGGCGAACCCTGCTTCCGTCGCCCCATGAGCACCAAACGTCCGGACGCCCGCAACAGCCTCACCTATAAGGACGCCGGCGTCGATATCGACGCGGGCGAGGCTCTGGTCGCGCGCATCGCGCCGGCCGCGAAAGCCACGCGCCGGCCGGGCGCGGATGCCGATCTGGGCGGCTTCGGCGGGCTGTTCGACCTCAAGGCCGCCGGCTTCAAGGACCCGGTGATCGTCGCCTCGACCGACGGCGTCGGCACCAAGCTCAAGATCGCCATCGAAACGCGGCGTTTCGATGGCATCGGCCAGGACCTGGTGGCGATGTGCGTCAACGACATCGTCGTGCAGGGCGCCGAGCCGCTGTTCTTCCTCGACTATTACGCGACCGGCGCCCTCGACGTCGACGCCGCCGCGACCGTGATCGAAGGCATCGCGCGCGCCTGCAAGGACAGCGGCTGCGCGCTGATCGGCGGCGAGACGGCCGAGATGCCCGGCCTCTATGCCAAGGGCGATTTCGACCTCGCGGGCTTCACCGTCGGCGCGGTCGAGCGCGGCCACGTGCTGCCGCGCACGCAGGACATGCGCGAAGGCGACGTCGTGATCGGCGTCGCGTCGTCGGGCGTGCATTCCAACGGCTATTCGCTGGTGCGCCGCGTGGTCGAGCAGAGCGGCCTCTCTTACGATGCGGCCTCGCCCTTCGGCGGCGGCTCGCTTGGCGAAGCGCTGGTGACGCCGACCAAGCTCTATGTGAAGAGCGCGCTGGCGGCGATCCGTTCGGGTCATGTCAAAGGCCTCGCGCATATCACCGGCGGCGGCATCACCGAGAACCTGCCGCGTTGCCTGCCCGCGGGCCTCGACGCCGAGATCGACCTCGATTGCTGGACGCCGCCCGGCGTGTTCGGCTGGCTCGCGCGCTCGGCAGGCATCGCGGCGCACGAGATGCTGCGTACCTTCAATTGCGGCATCGGGCTGATCGCCGTGACCGACGTCGCCACATCGGGCCACGTGATCGACGCCTTCCAGGAGAGCGGCGACAAGGCGATGCGCATCGGGCACCTCGTCAAAGGCGATGGCGAAGCGAAGGTCATCTACAAGGGGACGCTGAAGCTGTGAGCGCACCGGCACGCGTGCGCACCGCGGTGCTGATCTCCGGCCGCGGCAGCAATCTCAGGAGCCTGATCGCGGCCTGCGCCGAGCCGGACTTCCCCGCCGAGATCGTCCTCGTCATTTCCAACGTAGAAGCGGCAGGCGGCCTCCAGATCGCGCGCGACGCCGGCATCGCGACGAAGATCATCCCGCACAAGCCGTTCCCCAGCCGCGAAGCCTTCGACGCCGAGATCGACCGCGCGCTGCGCGACGCCGACGTCGCGCTCGTCTGCGAAGCCGGCTTCATGCGCATCCACAGCGCCTGGTTCGCCAAGCGCTGGGAAGGCCGGATCCTCAACATCCATCCTTCACTTTTGCCTTTGTTTCCGGGAACGCGCGTGCACGAGCAAGTCCTCGCCGCGGGCGTGAAGGAAAGCGGCGCGACCGTGCACTTCCTCACCGCCGATCTCGACAGCGGCCCGATCGTCGCCCAGGCCCGCGTGCCCGTCCTCGACGGCGACACGGTCGAGACCTTGGCCGCGCGCGTGCTCGAGGCGGAGCACAAGCTGTATCCGGAAGCGGTCAAAGAGATCGCGACCAAGCTCTAAGCGGGCTGTTGAAAATCGGCTTTAACCACCGAGCAACCCCGAACTCGACAGCGGGCCGATCGTGGCGCAGGTACGGACCAGCGACGTGCCGGTGACGATGACGGCGCGAGTGATCGGGATCGACCGCAATCTCCGTCCGCGGGCGTTGAGTGCCGACGCGGTGCGTCTCGAAGGCGGCAGGGCCATGGCATCGCGTAAGACTTGCGTCTCCGTATCAATTATGGTACATAGCGGTCCATGCCCGCGAAGAAGATCACGGCGACGTTCTTCGCAACCGAATCCGGGGCGGAGCCGGTCCGGTTGTGGCTGAAGGACCTCGCGAAGCCCGACCGTGTTTGCATCGGGGAAGATATCTGCGACGTGGAATATGAATGGCCGATCGGGCTGCCGATCTGCCGTGCGCTGGGGAACGGGCTATATGAAGTCAGAACGACGCTGAAGGATCGCATCGCGCGCGGTCTTCTTCGCCATTGAAGGCAACCGGATGGTTCTTCTGCACGGGTTCATCAAGAAATCGCGATCGACGCCGAAACCAGATCTCGAGTTGGCCCGGCAGCGATTGCAGGCGTATCGGAGACGTAGATGAAGAAGACGAAGAGGAATCCCCACCTGGGATCGACATTCGAATCCTTTCTCAAGGAGGAAGGCATTTTCGACGAGGTCGTGGTGGCTGTGACAAAGCGCATGCTCGCGCGCCGCGTGGCAGAACTGATGAAGAAGCAGAATGTTACCAAATCGACGATGGCCAAGCGCATGAAGACCAGCCGCGCCGCCGTTGACCGCCTGCTCGACGAAGGGAACACGTCCGTGACCTTGCAGACCATGGGCCGCGCCGCCGCAGTGCTGGGGAAGGAGTTGTCGATCACGCTGAAGGATGCAGCTTGAGGCTGCCCTATTGGAGTTGCCCCACTTTTCTCTCGACTGACCACTGAGCGATCGCGGTTGCAAGCACGATAAGCGCGGCAAAAACAACGTTTACTATGAAAGTAGCGACGACCGGCATAGTCGCGGCGAAGAGCCGTCGCGAGAGCGCGCACGCTCTTCGTCTTATGGCGGCGGACGTAGCGCAGGATGTCCATGCGCTTGCCGGTGAGCGCGCGCGCGTCCCAGCTTTCGAAGGCGAGATGCCTTTCCTGGAACGCCTTCCCCTTCCCCGCACGGTGCCAGGCATCCACGAACCGCCGGGATGCCTCGTCCTCGAACTTGCCGCCGACCGTCATCTTTGCGCCGCTCATTTTTCACCTCGCACGGCCCGCATCTCGGACCAGAAATCGCGCATCGATTGTTCCACCGTCCGAAAGGCATAAGCGGTTTCGACGCCGCGGAAATGCCGATAGTCGCCCTTGCCGGCGCCGGATCCTACCCCAGACACCACCTGAGGATCGCCTTCTGGGCGTGGAGCCGGTTCTCGGCTTCGTCGAAGACCACCGACTGCGGGCCGTCGATGACCTCGTCGGTAACTTCCTCGCCGCGATGGGCGGGAAGGCAGTGCATGAAGATCGCGTCCGGTTTGGCGCCCGCCATCAGCCGCGCGTTCACCTGGTACGCCGCGAGGAGGTTGTGACGGCGCGTGGCGTCCTCGTCGCCCATCGAGACCCAGGCGTCGCTGACCACGCAATCGGCACCTTCGACGGCCGCATGCGGGTCTTCCAGGAATTCGACCTTGGCGCCGGTCTTGCGCACCCATTCGCGCAAGGGCTCGCGCGCGGCGAGCTCTTTCGGCGAGGCGACGCGCATCCGGAAATCCAGCTTGCCGGCGGCGTGGACCCACGAGGTCAGCACGTTGTTGGCATCGCCGCTCCACGCCACGGTGCGGCCTTGGATCGCGCCCTTCTTCTCCTCGAAAGTCATCACGTCGGCCAAGACTTGGCACGGATGCGACACACGCGTCAGCCCGTTGATTACCGGGATCGTCGCGTTCTCGGCGAGGTCGCGCACCATGTCGTGGTCGAGCAGGCGGATCATCACCGCGTCGACATAGCGCGACAGCACCCGCGCGGTGTCGGCGATGGTCTCCTCGCGCGCGAGCTGCATGTCGCGGCCGCTCATCATGATGTTGGAACCGCCGAGCTGCGTCATCGCCACGTCGAAGGAGATGCGCGTGCGCGTGGAGTGCTTCTCGAAGATCAGCGCCAGCACGCGCCCGTCGAGCGGCTTGTCGGCATCGGGAAGCCCACGCGGCTTGCCCGCCCGCGCGGCCTTGCGCGCCTTGGCGTCGGCGAGCATGGCGCGCAGCTCTTCCGTCTCGATATCGGAAATGTCGATGAAGTGTCTCATTGGCGTTCGAACGTCCCGGCGGTCTCGGCCAGCCGCGCCAGGGCCTCGCGCACCTCGGCCTCCTCGACGATCAGCGGCGGCAGCAGGCGCACGACATTGTCGCCGGCGCCGACCGCCAGCATCTTGTGCTCGAAAAGCCGGCCCACGAACTCGGTGTTGGGCACGCGCATCTTGAGGCCCAGCATCAACCCTTCGCCGCGCACGTCCTCGAACACTTTCGGATGCGCCGCGACGAGCCCCGCAAGCTGCTGCCGCGCATAGTTCGCGACGTCGCGCACATGCTCGAGGAAGCCCGGCGCCAGCACGATGTCGAGCACCGCGTTGCCGACCGCCATCGCCAGCGGATTGCCGCCGAAGGTCGAGGCGTGGCTGCCGACCGTCATGCCCGACGCCGCGCGCTCGGTCGCCAGGCACGCACCCATCGGGAAGCCGCCGCCGATGCCTTTGGCGATCGCCATGATGTCCGGCGTCACGCCCGACCATTCATGCGCGAACAGCTTGCCGGTGCGCCCGACGCCGGTCTGCACCTCGTCGAAGATCAGCATCAGCCCGTGCGCATCGGCGAGCTTGCGTAAGCTCCGCAGAAACTCCGGCGTCGCGGGGCGCAAGCCGCCCTCGCCCTGAACCGGCTCGATCAGGATCGCCGCGGTCTCGGGCACGATGGCGGCTTCGACCGCCTTGATGTCGCCGAAGGCCACCTGGTCGAAACCCTCGGCCTTGGGCCCGAAGCCTTCGAGATATTTCGGCTGCCCCGTCGCGGCGATGGCCGCAAGCGTGCGGCCGTGGAACGCGCCTTCGAAGGTGATGGTGCGGAAGCGCTCGGGATGGCCGCTCTTATATTGATAGCGCCGCGCCATCTTGATCGAGGCTTCGATGGCCTCGACCCCGGAATTGGAGAAGAAGACGGTGTCGGCGAAGCTCGCCGCGATCAACCGCTGGGCGAGGCGCTCCTGCCCCGGCACGCGGTAGAGGTTGGAAGTGTGCCAAAGTTTGCCGGCCTGCTCGGTCAGCGACTTTACGAGATGCGGATGCGCGTGGCCGAGCGCGTTGACCGCGATGCCGGCGGCGAAATCGAGATAGCGCGTGCCGTCGTCGGCATAGAGCCAGGCGCCTTCGCCGCGGACGAACTCGACGTCCACGCGGGCATAGGTGGGCAGGACGGGCGCGATCACGAAAGCCTCCCAAAACCGGACAGCGGGCGGGGTTATGGGTCGCGGGCGGCGGAGGGTCAAGTTGCGCTTGATATGCATCCGCGTCCGGGCCACCCTGCCGCTCCCAATCACCTGGAGGAGCGTATGCTTGTGAAAAGGTTCGCGTTGACGGCCGCCTTGGCCGTCGGCTTGTGCGGCTCGGCTTCGGCCTCGGCCCTCATGGTCAACCATGTCCCGTCCGCCGTCGCCGAGCACGGCGCAGCGCTCGTGGGCCATGTCGACGCCTCGACGAAGATGCAGCTGCAGGTCGTGCTGCCGATGCGCAACAAGCAGCAGCTCCGCGACACGCTCGGCGCGCTCTACAATCCGTCGAGCCCGCTCTATCGCCACTGGCTGTCGGTGGCGGAGTTCACCAAGCGCTTCGGGCCGACCAAGAAGGACTACGCCGCGGCGATGAAGTTCTTCGAGTCCAACGGGCTCAGCGTGACGCATACCGCGGCCAACCGCTACATGTTCCAGGTCGAGGGCAAGGCCGCCGACGTCGAGCGCGTGCTGAACGTCAAGCTCAACACCTATGAGCACCCGTCGCGCACCCGCACCTTCATGGCGCCCGACCGCGAGCCGACCCTGTCGCTCAAGGTTCCGGTGCAGGAGATCACGGGCCTCGACAACTACGTGCTGCCCTACACCAAGCTCGCGCACCGCAACGACGGCCGCGCCCATCAGCGCACCGGCTCGGGCCCAGGCGGCAACTTCATCGGCAGCGATTTCCGCGCCGCCTATTACGCGATCGGCGACAAGGCGAAGCTGAACGGCCACGGCCAGTCGGTCGGCCTGCTCGAGCTCGGGCCGTTCAACCCGGCCGACGTCGCGCTCTACTACACGACCATCGGCCAGACCAACAACGTGCCGGTGAACGGCGTGTCGGTCGGCGGCGCGCAGACAACCTGCTCGAGCTGCGAGGACGGCGAGCAGATGCTCGACATCGTCTATGCCATCGACATGGCGCCGGGCATGAGCCAGGTCCAGGTCTATGTCGGCCACGACCCCGTCGCGATCGAGAACCAGATGGCGACCGACAACAGCTCCAAGCAGCTCTCGACCTCGTGGGGCTATACCGAGCACTTCGCCACCGAGGACGCGATCTATCAGGAGATGGCGGCGCAGGGTCAGTCCTACTTCACCGCCAGCGGCGACTTCTCGACCTTGCAGGATTCCGGCCCGTGGCCCGAGGAGGACGCCAACATCATCGCGGTCGGCGGCACCGACCTCGTCACCGACGGCGCCGGCGGCCCATGGAAGTCCGAGCCGGGCTGGGCGGACAGCGCGGCCGGTCCCTCGCTCGACCACAACATCACGATCGAGCCCTATCAGCTGCCCTACATCAACAAGCGCAATCTCGGCGACAAGACCTATCGCAACGTCGCCGACATCTCGGCCAACGGCGATTTCGACATGTATGTCTGCGACCGCGGCCACTGCTCGGGCGGCTGGGGCGGCACGAGCTTCTCGTCGCCGATCTGGGCCGGCTTCAACGCGCTGATGAACCAGTATGCGGGCCAGAAGGGCAAGCCGACCGTGGGCTTCCTCAATCCCGCGATCTACGAGCTCTACAAGGGCAACAAGAAGATGTTCCACGACGTCGTGGGCGGGAAGAGCGGCATCTATCCGGCCGTGAAGGGCTACGACCTCGTGGGCGGCCTCGGCTCGCCGAACGGTCTCAAGACGATCAAGGCGATCGTCGGCGCCGAGTAAGCCTCGCGGCAAGACGACGGCGCGGCCCCGGCGGGGCCGCGCTTTTTTTTCAGGGCGTCTTCTTCTGGAAATAGGTGCGCGTCAGGAGAGAGCGGAACTGATCCGCGCCGTCCCCGCGGATGGTGTAGTTGTTGCAGTGGATGTTGTTCTGGGCCGCGACGTCGAACCACACGAACGCCTTCATCGCCGGGTATGTGTCCGAGAAATTGGCCCGGATCGAATAGAGCCACTTGCTCTGCGGGCTGGGCACCGCCGAGGTCGAGTTGCTGCATGGGGGGTACTGCGGATCGGGACCGATGGCGCCGGTCTCGGAGAAGATCAGCGGCTTGCCCATGGTCGAGGCCTGGTCGTACCAGCCCTGGAAAGATAGATTGTCGGCGATGGAGAGCTTGGTCGTGCCCTGATTGTAGACCTGGCTGCCGATCCAATCGACATAAGCGGCGCCGGGATAATAGTACTGCCACGTCGTGACCGGGTCGCCGTTGTTTGCGGCGAAGGAATGCGTGTTGGGCGACCAGATGAACAACGCGTTCGGCGCGGTCTCATGGATCTTGTCCACGATATGCTGCCAGGCCGCGACGAATTCCGCGCCTTCGGCTTCGGGATCGCCTTGCGCCTCGAGCGAATAGGCGCATTCGTGGATGTCGGTGTCCATCGCCGGCGCGAAGCGGATCAGGACAGGCCCGCCGACGTCGTGCAGAGCCTGGGCCTGATCCTCGAGCAGGCTGTCGTACACTTGGTGCGCGATGTCGTAGTACGAGGCGCAGGTGAGATCGACCTTGTGGGGATACCACGTGATCATCGGCGTGCGGCCGTTCTCCACGTCATGCACGGCGATCTGCAGATCGGACACGTAGCGGAACTCGTCGAACTTGGAATATTGGCTGTCGATGCCGAGGGTTCCGATGTCGCCTTCGAGCGCGGAAAAATCGGCTTCGCAATCGTCCACGTCGGTGATGTCGTCGCAGTTGCCGTCCTGATTGGCGTGCGCGCCGACCATCACGGTGGGCACGATGGCGGCGGACGCGCAGGCCGGAAGCAAGCAGAGTGCGATATACACGAATTTCATGACCTATCCTCCTTAGGTAGATCATCCTTATAAGGGAGCCGCCGACCCTTGCGCATGCGTGGCGCGGCCTGTCCCGTTGGACAGGAGCTTTGTTGTGGACAACATGTCGTGGATGTCCCTCAGGCCTTGTGAGTCCCGATTCGGTTGATACGATATCTTGTGGCTATCAGCCGGGGAGGCCCCAAGATGACGCAACTCAATTGGACCGACGACCGAGTCGAGCAGCTCAAGAATCTGTGGACCGAGGGCCTGTCGGCAAGCCAGATCGCCCGCGCGCTCGGCGGCGTCACCCGCAACGCGGTGATCGGCAAGGTGCACCGCTTGGGCCTTGCCGGCCGCGCCAGCCCCTCGCGCAGCGAGCGCCCGCGCCTGCCGATGGCGCCCAAGGTCTCGATGCGCGCGCATATCCCGCCGGCGCCGATCGTGGAGGAGGATCCGCTGATCCTCGAGGACGGCAGCCACGCGACCGTGCTCACCATCAACGACCGCATGTGCCGCTGGCCCATCGGCGACCCTTCCGAGAACGAGTTCCATTTCTGCGGCCGCAAGCCCAAATCCGGCTCGCCCTATTGCGAGGCGCATGCCCGCAAGGCCTATCAGCCGCAGCAGCAGCGCCGCGACAAGGGCCGGATGGCGGGGTGAGCAGCGTCTACGACTTCACCGCCAAGTCGCTGAGCGGCAAGGACGTTCCGCTAAGCGATTATCGCGGGCAGGTGCTGCTCGTCGTCAACACGGCGAGCAAATGCGGGTTCACGCCGCAATACGAAGGCTTGGAGAAGCTCTATGAGGGACTGCATCCCAAGGGCCTCACCATATTGGGCTTTCCCTGCAACCAGTTCGGCGCGCAGGAGCCGGGCAGCGAAAGCGAGATCGGCGCGTTCTGCCAAGCCAATTACGGGGTCAGCTTCCCGATGTTCGCCAAGATCGATGTCAACGGGCCGGAGGCGCATCCGCTCTATCGCTATCTGAAGCACGAAAAGAAGGGCCTGCTCGGCGGGCGGATCAATTGGAACTTCACCAAGTTCCTGATCGACCGCGCCGGCAACGTCGTCGCCCGCTATGCGCCGACCACGAAGCCGGAAGCACTCGGGAAGCCGATCGCGAAGCTGCTGTAAAGGTTCCCAAAAGACGATAGCGTCCCCGTCCGCGCGACGGAGGGGACCATGTCGGACACCGAGACGATCATCTTTCTATACCGGCTCAAATCGGGCACCGGCTTCATGTTGTCGGTCAATCCGCTCGACAGCGGCCCCGGCGGACAGCTCATTCTCGCCACGGCCGACACCGCCGAGCTCGCCCAGCTCTGGCAGCTCGTGTTCTTTCCGCCGACGCAGGCCTGCTTGCTCTACAACCCGTTCTACAACGTCTACGCCGCGCCGAGCGATATGACCCAAGGCGCGCCCATCGTGCTGTGCTCGGCTTTGGACACGACCTTCTCGGATACGACCACCTGGCAGGTGCAGCCCGCCGGCAGCGATGCGATCCGCACCCCCGCCGACACCACGCTGAACATGAACGCGCTGGGGACCACCTGGCAGGCCGGGACGAAGATCGGGCTGTGGAGTTGGGGAGGCGGACAGCCGAACGAGACCTGGACCCCGCAGATGGAGCAGATGCTGGGCGGTTTCCCGGCGCCGCTGGGCACGCAACAGTCGCGATTTAGGTGATCTGGGGATTCGACCGCCCGGGTTCAAGCCCCCAGCGTGTCGTCCAGCGAATAGCCCGCCGAGCGCACGGTGCGGATCGGGTCCTTGACGCCTTCGACGTTCAGCGCCTTGCGCAGGCGCCCGACATGGACGTCGACGGTGCGCGCCTCGACATAGACGTCGCTGCCCCACACCGCGTCGAGCAGCTGCTCGCGGCTGAAGACGCGGCCGGGATGCTGGATCAGGTGGTCGAGCAGCTTGTACTCTGTCGGGCCGAGATGCACTTCCTTGCCGGCGCGGCGCACGCGGTGCGCGGCGCGGTCCATCTCGATGTCGCCGATGGAGACGACGTCCTCGGCGAGGCTGGGCCGGATGCGGCGCATCACGGCCCGAAGCCGAGCCAGCAGCTCGGTCATCGAGAACGGCTTGGTCAGGTAGTCGTCGGCGCCGGTGTCGAGGCCGCGGATGCGGTCGGTCTCCTCCCCGCGCGCGGTCAGCATGATGATCGGGACGTTGCGCGTCTCTTGCCGGGAGCGCAGGCGGCGGCAGACCTCGATCCCCGAAAGCTGCGGCAGCATCCAGTCGAGCAGCACCAGATCCGGCTTCTCTTCCGCCGCGACGAGCAGCGCTTCCTCGCCGTCGCGCGCCTCGAGCACGCGATAGCCCTCGCGCTCGAGGTTGTACCTGAGCAGCGTGACGAGGGCGCCCTCGTCTTCGGCAACGAGCACGGTCGGCTTCATTCCTTGCGCTCGAAGGGTACGCGGGTCTGGCTGGTCGTGTCGGCCTTGGGCCGCTCGCTGGCCAGATGGCCGCCGCTCACCATGTAGTACACCACCTCGGCGATGTTGGTGGCGTGATCGCCGGTGCGTTCGATGTTCTTGGCCACGAAGAGCAGATGCGTGCACAACCCGATCGTGCGCGGATCCTCCATCATGTAGGTCAGAAGCTCGCGGAACAGGCTGTTGTAGGTCTCGTCGATCTCGCCGTCCTGGCGCCACACCGCTTCCGCGCCCGAGGCGTTGCGGTCGGAGAAGGCGTCGAGCACCAGCTTGAGCTGGCCCAGCGCCTGGCGGCCCATGCGCGCGAGGCTCTGCGTCAGGCGGATCGGCGGCTCGCGGTTGAGCACGATGGCGCGCTTGGCGATGTTCTTGGCGAGGTCGCCGATGCGCTCGAGCTCGCTGGCGATCTTGATCGCGGCCAGCGTCTCGCGCAGGTCGACGGCCATCGGCTGGCGCAGCGCCAAGAGCTTCAGCGCCTGGTCCTCGATGGTCTGCTGCAGCTCGTCGATCTGCTTGTCGCCGCCGACGGCGCTTTCGGCGCGGCCGGTGTCGCGCTTGGCGATGGCTTCGATGGCGTCGGCGAGCTGCGCTTCGGCAAGGCCGCCCATCTGGGCGACGGCGGTCGCCAGCGCTTCGAGCTTCTCGGTAAAGGCTTTGACGGTGTGGTCGGTCATGTCCTGCGCCCAATCCCGCATAGCGGTGTTGGCTCCCTGAGTAGGCGGTCAGCCACAAGGCTTTGCGACAGTTTTATGACATTTCAGTGACAGCATCGGCGCCGGGGGTGGGGGCGACCGGCAGCGAAACCGTGAAGGTACTGCCTTCGCCCGGTCGGCTTTCTATAGATAGGCGTCCCTGATGGCGGTTTACAATGTGCTTCACGATCGCGAGACCGAGGCCGGTTCCGCCCTTCTCGCGGCTGCGCTTCACGTCGACGCGATAGAACCGCTCGGTGAGCCGCGGCACGGCGTCGGGCGGGATGCCCTCGCCGTCGTCGCGCACGGTCGTGACGAGCATCGCCTCGGCGCCGCGTCCGGCCGGGCCCGCACCGGCCTCGAGCGCGATCCACACATGACCGCCCTGACGGCCGTATTTGATCGCGTTGTGGATCAGGTTCTGGAAGATCTGGATCAGCTCGTCGCGCTCGCCGACGGCGTCCGGCAGGTTCGGCGCCGCGCTGATCTGCAAGGCGATGCCTTCGGCGCTCGCGAGCGGGGTCAAGGCCGCCACCGCCTCGCGCAGAACGATCTCCAGCGAGGCGCGGCCCGACGGCGGCACGTGCTCGTTCTGCTCGATGCGGGTGAGCGAGAGCAGGTCGTCGATCAGGCGGCGCATGCGCTCGGCCTCGACGGTCATGATGCCGAGGAACTGCTCGCGCGCGGCCATGTCGTCCTTGGCGTGACCCTTGAGCGTGTCGATGAAGCCCGACAGCGCGGCCAAGGGCGTGCGCAGCTCGTGGCTGGCATTGGCCACGAAGTCGGCGCGCAGCTGCTCGGCGCGCTTCATCGCGGTGAGGTCGTGGAGCAGCAGGATCGTGACGCTGCCGGCGCGCGCGACATAGGCCTGATAGATGCGCCGCACCGGAACCGGAAAGGTCAGCTCGATCGAGGTCGGCTCGCCGCTCGCCGCGGTGCGCCGGATCGCGTCGAGCAGCGCCGGCGTGCGCACCAGCGCCGAGACGTGCTTGCGCTGCGCGTCGATGCCGATGACGCCGCGGATCGCGCGGTTGGCGAAGAGCACGCGGCCCGACTCGTCGAGCAGCATCAAGGGATCGGGCAGCCGCTCGAACACGTCGCGCGCCATCGACGGCAGCACCGAGAGGTCGGAATCGCCGGGCGCGCGCGCGGCGCCGTCCAGCGCCGGCTTGGCGCGCAGCGAGAACGCGGTCGCGATCAGCGCGATCGCGACGATGCCCGCGAACACCATCCAGACCATGTCGGGAGTGGCGAGCGCGGCGTCCAGCAGCACTGCCGCGAGCATGCCCGCGGCCAGCGGCCACAGGGTCCATCGCAACCTGTTCCAGAACGCAAAGCTCATGCCCAAAAGCCCGCCGATTCGCGCGAGCCTAGCACACGCTAACGACGCATGATTGCGTTCAGCCCTTTCGCGAACGCGGTCGGTCCGGTCAGCGGTTCGGAGCGCCCTTCGGCGAGGAAGGCCTTCGTCAGCGCATGGGTGTGATCGAGCGACATTTTTGCGACACCGGAGCCGGCGCTCAAGCGGCGCACGCCGATCTCTTTCAAGCGCGCGAGCGGCGGCAGTCCCGTCCAGGCGAGGAAGTTGAGCGGCGCGTCGATCGCCTCGACGAACCGCACCAGCAGCACGTCCTCGACCGCGAGCGGAATGAAGATCGAATCCGCGCCGGCGTCGCGATAGAGGCGCGCGCGCCGGATCGTCTCGTCATAGGCCGCTTCGCCTTGCGCGAGGTTGTGCAGATAGACGTCGGTGCGCGCATTGACCCACACCTTGGCGCCGTGGCGCGCCTTGATTGCCTTGATCTTCGCGGCGAGCAGATCGGGCGCGCCGGTGCCGTCCTCGATGTTGATGCCGGCGGCGCCGGCTTCGAGCACGCGCGCGACGCTATCCGCGGCGCCCGCGCCGTCTTCGGCATAGCCCGCTTCGATGTCGGCGGTGATCGGCACGCTCACGACGCGCGCGATCTCGGCGACCGTCGCGAGCACGAGCTCGAACGGCAGCGCTTCGCCGTCGGGATAGCCGTTCGCCCAGGCGACCGCGGCGCTCGACGTCGCGATGGCTTTGGCGCCGGCCACCTCGATCACGCGCGCGCTGCCCGCGTCCCAGGCGTTGGGGAGGACGAGGACGTCGGGGCCCTGGTGGAGTTCTGCGAATGTCATGCTTGAGCCTTTCGTTGGAAGAGATCGCGGCCCGCGTGGCGCGCTTCGTGGTCGAGCAGCCAGCGCTTGCGCGGCAGCCCGCCGCCATAGCCGGTCAGCGCGCCGTTGTGGCCGATCACGCGATGGCACGGCACGATCACGCTGATCGGGTTCTGCCCGTTGGCGTGACCCGCGGCGCGCACCGCGTCCGGCTTGCCGATGGTCTTGGCGAGCGCGCCGTAAGAGGTCGTCGTGCCGCCGGGGATCTCGCGCAGCGCGTTCCATACCTTGAGTTGGAACGGCGTGCCTTGCGGCGCGATGGCCATCTTGTCGACGCCGAAGATGTCGCCGTCGAAATAGTCGGCGATGGTCTTGGCGTGGCCGAACGCGCCTTTCTTCGGGGCGAGCGCGACCGCGCCATAGCGGCGGCGCATCGCGTCTTCCCAACGATGGCGCCGGTCTTCCCAGTCGAACACCAGGAGCGCGCCCGCGCCGTCGCAGACGATCACTGCCTCGCCGATGGGCGTGGGCAGGCAGTCGGTGATGAGTTGACGCGCCTCAGCCACCGCCCGCCTCCGCCGTCCACAGATGCTGGGCGGCATAAGCGCGCCACGGCCGCCAGACTTCCGCGCGGGCGAGCAGCGCTTTCGGCGTCGGGCGCTTGCCGTCATCGGCGACCACCGGACTGCGCAAGAGCGCGACGTCGGCCGCCGGAAACGCGTCGCTGTCGCGCAGCGCGCGCAACGCCCAATATTGCGCCGTCCACGGCCCGAAGCCCGGCAGCGCGAGCAGCCGCTCCAGCGCCTCGTCGAAGGTGCCGACCGGATCGAGCAGCTTCGGGTCGGCGCTCGCCGCTTCCGCCAAAGCCGTCAAAGCGGCAATGCGCGCGCGCGGCATCGGCATGAACGCGAGATCGCTCGCCGCGACCAGCGCCGCATTGGGGAAGATCGTGGTGAGGCGCGGATCGCCGGTGATCTCGGGGCTCACACGCACGCCGACGCGCTCGGCGAGCTTGCCTGCGAGCCGACGTGCCGCGACCACCGTCACCTGCTGGCCGAGGATGGCGCGGATCGCGAGCTCGAAGCCGTCCCACGCGCCCGGCGTGCGCAAGCCGGGCCGCTTCGAGATCAGCGGCGCCAGCGCGGCATCGCCCGACAGATGCGCGCCGATGGAGGCCACATCCGCGTCGAGATCGAACAGGCGCCGCAATCGCGCGACGATGCCGAGCAGCGCGTTCACCTTCGGAAAGCGGATCGTCGCGGTCAGATGGCGCAGATCGGGCCGCACCTCGACGCTGCCGTAGCGGCCATCGATCTCGATGGTGCGCAGATAGCGGCTCGGCTCGACGATCTCGACGCCGGCGATGGCGCGGCCGGCGAGGAACGACGCGATCGCGTCCCAGTCGTAAGGCGGACGGAAGCCAAGCTTCAACGTCACCGTCGACATCGAGCCGCTGCGCTTCCTGCGCAATTCGCTCGGCGAGCGGCGATAGAGCTTGCGGAACGCGTCGTTGAAGCGGCGCACGCTGCCGAAGCCCGACGCCGAGGCGATGTCGGTCATCGAGAGCTGCGTGTCCTGGATCAGCTGCTTGGCGAAAAGCACGCGCCGCGTCTGCGCCACCGCGATGGGCGGCGCGCCGAGATGCTGGTCGAACAGCCGGCGCAATTGCCGCTCGCCGACGCCGAGGCGGTCCGCGAGACATACCACGCCCTGCTCGCCGTCGAGCAGGCCCTCGCCGATCAGGGCCAGCGCGCGCGAGACCGTGTTCGACGTGCCGCGCCACGCGGCCGCGTCGGGCGATATCTCCGGCCGGCAGCGCAGGCAGGGCCGGAACCCCGCCTCCTGCGCGGCGGCCGCGCTCGGATAGAAGCGGACGTTCTCGCGCTTGGGCGTGCGCGCGGGACAGATCGGGCGGCAATAGATCCCTGTCGACGTCACGCCCACGAAGATGCGCCCGTCCAGCGCGGGATCGCGGGTCTTCAAGGCGCGATAGCAGACGTCGGGGTCGAGCAGGTTCATGATCCGAATATGGTGCGCCCAAACCGGTTTGTCTGGCCATTTTCGGACGCGAATGGCGCCCTTGCGATAATGGCATGCGGGGCGAATTGACATCGCGAAATTGCCGGCCAAGGCTCCGCCCACACTCGGGAGGCAGGGCATGATCACGATCTATGGCACGGCGCCGACGCGCTCGTTCCGCGTCATCTGGGCGCTGGAGGAGCTGGGGCTTCCCTATCAGGTGCGGCCCGTCGATCTGCGCACCCGCATGCAGGACGCCGAGTTCATCGCGCTCAACCCGGCCGGCTTCCTGCCCGCGCTCCACGACGATGCGACCGGCGTCACCATGGTCGATTCCATCGCGATGCTCGAATGGCTGATCGCGCAACCCGGCGGCGGCAAGCTCGCGCCCGCGCCCTCCGATCCGGGCTTCGCGACCTATCAGCAATTCCTGCATCTGGGCGAATCCGGCATGGCGGCGTTCCTCAACATCATCGTCGCCAGCCGCTTCCTCGCGCCCGAAGGCGAGAAGCAGAATTTCGGCGCCCAGGCCGCCGAGCGCATGTTCTTTAGCCGCCTCTTGCTCGTCAGCCGCCAGCTCGGCCACGCGCCGATGATGGCCGGCGACAAATTCACCGCCGCCGACATCTCGGTCACCTATGCGCTCGGAATGGCCGAGCGCCTCGGCCTCGCCGACCGCTTCGGCCCGGAGATCGTGGCCTATCGCGGCCGCATCGCGGAGCGTCCCGCCTATCGGGCTGCGCTGGCCAAATGGTCCCCGCCCGCGAGTTGACAATCCGTCAGCCCCTAAAGCACCATCCGTTTCAAAGGGTTGGGAGCAAGCATGGAAAACGCCGTCGCGCCGGCCGAGATCAGGAGCCTGCGCACCAAGATTTTCTATGGCCTCGGCTCGATCGCCTATGGGGTCAAGGACAACGGCTTCCAGACCATCCTGCTTCCCTTCTACAACCTGGTGCTCCACGTGCCGGCGCATCTGGTGGGGCTGGCGATCTTCATCGCGCTGATGTTCGACGCCTTCGTCGATCCGATCATCGGCCACTTCTCCGACAATCTGAACACGCGGTGGGGACGACGCCATCCGCTGATGTACGCCTCGGCGCTGCCGGTGGCGGTGAGCTATCTGCTGCTGTGGAACCCGCCGCATTGGTCGCCCGACGCGCTGTTCGTCTACCTGATCGTCGTCGCCATCGTGGTGCGCACTTTCATCACCTTCTACGAGATCCCGAGCTCGGCGCTCGTGCCGGAGCTCACCAGCGACTATGACGAGCGCACCTCGTTCATCGGCTACCGGGTGTTCTTCGCCTGGTACGGCGCGCTGGTCATGCTGGTGCTCGCCTTCCTCGTCTTCATGGGGCCGAGCCCGCCGCCCGGAAGCTGCGAGCCCGCGGGCCAGCTCCATGCCGAGGGCTATGCGCGCTACGGCATGGTCGCGGCGGTGGTGATGTTCGTGGCCATCATCGTCTCGGCCGCGGGAACGCACAGATTCATCCCCTATTTCCGCAAGCCCGAAGCCGCGCAGCGCAGCCTGTGGCAATACGTCCGCGAGATGTTCCAGAGCCTGTCGAACCGCGCGTTCCTGATCCTTCTCGCCGCGCTGATCTTCTTCAACCTCGCCAACGGGCTGGTGTTCGCGCTGAACTTCTACGTCAACACCTTCTTCTGGAAGCTCAACAACGCGCAGATCGGCGTCCTCTCGATGTCGCTGTTCATCGCGGTCGCGTTCGGCTTCTCGGTCGCGCTGCCGATGTCGCGGTGGCTGGGCAAGAAGCTCTCCGCGATCCTGATGTTCGCGAGCGGATACCTGCTCTCGAGCGCGCCCTTGCTGCTCGGGCTGATGGGCGTGCTTCCCGTGCAGCCCTCGCCCACGATCGTGGCGATCCTGTTCGTCGCCGCCGTCATCGGCTCCGGCCTCGCCATCGGCAGCTCGGTGATGGTCGTGTCGATGATCGCCGACGTCGTCGAGGACAGCGAGATCGAGACCGGGCGGCGCTCCGAAGGCCTGTTCTTCGCCGGCAACAGCTTCATGCAGAAAGCGGCGTCGGGTCTCGGCCTGTTCGTGTCGGGGATCATCCTGGCGGCGGTCGGCTTTCCGACCGGCACGATGCCCTGCGCCGTCGATCCGCAGATCGTGCGCAATTTCTGCATCGTCTATTTCGCGACCGTGTGCGTGACCTACACCATCGGCTTCGTGCTGATCGCGATGTTTCCCATCAGCCGCCAATCGCACGCAGACAACCTCAAGAAGCTTGCGGGCGCGGCGGGTGAGTTCCTCGTCGACGAGCCGCCCGGGCCGACGAACTGACGGCCTGCCCGAGAGGCTCACGCCGCAATCCGCCGCGAAGTTCATGATGGCGGCGAAGAGACCGGCGTGCTGCCGGTAGGCCCGCATCTCCGCCCGGAACGCCTTTATCTTGCGCCCATGGCGGCCATGCTTGTGCGCATTTTTGTTGCCGAGCGGCGCGCCGCGGCGCCCCAGGGAGAGGGAGGGGGTGGGGGGACTCGAAATTTTCGAATTCAATTCCAGAGGCTTGGGAAAATCGGACCTAACCCACCGTCCCGATTGCGAAAAATGCCTCGGGAAGAGCACGCGTTTGTGCCTTCTCGGGGACTTTTTCTTCGCAACTGCAACATGATTTGTTCGGTCCATCACAACCATCTGGTGTGCGGATGCGGATGTTCAAGGGGTGAGCCGGAGCGCGCCTTCGCCGCGGAACAGCCGGGCGGTTGCCAGGTGGGCAGCGACGGCCGCCGCCGCCTGCGCAGCCACGAAGAAGGGCGCCGAGCCCGGCGCTATCCCCGCGAAGCTGTTCGTCAGCGAGCGCGCGATGGTCGCCGCCGGATTGGCGAAGGATGTCGACGCCGTGAACCAATAAGCGGCGACGATGTAGAGCCCGACCGTTGTGGGCACGGTGTCCGGCTTGCGGCCTGCTCCGGCGATCGCGAGCAGCAGGCCGAAGGTAGCAACGAACTCCGAAAGCCATTGCGATGGTCCGTCGCGCAGCTTCTGCGACACTTCGACGACCGGCATCCCGAACATGGCATGCGCGAGCCAGACGCCGGCTATGGCCGCAACGATCTGCACCGCGGCGTAGGATACGGCCTCGTGCCACGCGATCTCACGCCGCAGGGCGACATAGATCGTCACGGCCGGATTGAAGTGCGCACCCGACACGGGCGCGAATATCGAGATGAGAACGACGAGCGCCGCACCCGTGGCGATGGCGTTGGCAAGCAGCGCGATCGCCGCGTTCCCCTCCGCAAGCCGCTCGCCCATGGCGCCGGAGCCGACGATCGCGGCCAACAGGAACGCCGTTCCCAACGCCTCCGCCGCGAGACGGCGCGCCGTCATTCGGACAGGAGCTCGAGAACGGTTTCCGAGGGGCGGCATAGCTTGGTGCCGCGCGGCGCCACGACGATGGGCCGGTTCATCAGGATGGGATGCCGGATCATGAAATCGACGAGCCGGTCGTCCGTCCATTTCGGATCGTCCAGTCCCAGCTCGCGATAGGGCGTGCCCTTTTCGCGCAGCAGCGCGCGCACTGGAATGCCCATATCCGCGATCAGCGCGCACAGCGTCTCGCGCGACGGCGGATCGTTGAGATATTCCACGATCACGGGCTCGATCCCCGCTTTGCGGATCAGCTCCAGCACGTTGCGCGACGTGCCGCATGCGGGGTTGTGATAGATCGTGACGGTCATCAGCAGCACCCGCTCTTCGCGCCGCAAGCCGAAGCCGGCTTCGGCGCTTCGTCTTCGCCATAGGCCGTGGCTTCGCCAAACGTGTAGAACGTCTCCCAGCGGATGCCCGACGGATCGCCGACCCACGCCTTGTTGGATTGCGCGTAGCAGCACGTCGCCGCTTCCTGGTCGCGCGTCGTCTCGCCCGCGGCCTTCAAGCGGCCGGCCAGCTCGCGCAGCTCGCCGTCGCTCTCGACCTGGATACCCAGATGGTCGATGCCGCTCGCGCGGCCGCCGCGCGCCGAGATCGCGAAGTTCACCGTCGGATCGTCGAGCATCCACTTGGCGTAGTCGGGCTTGATCACCGAAGGCGGAGCGGCAAACAGCGTCGAATAGAAGCCGATGGATGTCTCGAGGTCATCCACGGCGACGTGAACGTGCAGGCGCTTCATCTCTCTCTCCGGTCTTGGGGGTGCAGCAGGCGATCGCCGCCAGCGGCGCGCACATCTCGGCACGTCCGCCGCAGCAATCCGCAGTCAGGAAGATCAGCAGATCGCGCATCGCCTCGTAGTCGACCGCATAGATGATCGAGCGGCCGTCGCGGCGCGCGCGGAGTAAGCCCGCATTCGACAGAACGAGCAATTGCGCCGACAAGGTGTTGGCCGCCACCTTGAGCTTCCGGGCGATATCTCCTGCCGCCATGCCGTCCGGTCCGGCGGTCACCAGCAGTCGGAACAATTCGAGCCGCGCCTCGTGCGCGATCGCCGAAAGGCGCTTGATGGCGGTTTCCGTCGCCATATTTCAATATTTCCTGAAATATGGAACAGAGTCAAGCCCTGGCACCGCGCACTTTCAAGGCGGAAGAATCCTTCCGCTCAAGGTCTGCTTCACGGTCAGCGGAGCCGGCGTCGTGCTGTCCATCACCCGAACGGTGTAGCTGAAGAGGCCGGCCTTGCTCGGCATTCCGGACACCTCGCCGGTCGAAGCGTCGAGCGTCGTGCCCGCCGGAAGAACGCCGTCGGAAATCGAAAAGGAATATGGCGCGGCGCCGCCGCCGGCCGTGTTGGTCTGCAGATAGCTTTGCCCCACCCGCCGCGTCGCCGACCGCTTTTGCTTCAAGGTGAAATTGCCGGCGGCCTTGCAGGTGATGACCGCGGTGGCAGTCGCATCGGCGGAGTCGAAATAAATGACGGACCTGCCCGCTCCGAAACCCGCCTGGCCCTGTGGGATCGTGAAGGCGAACGGGGGCACTGCCTGAAACTCAATGTAGTTGTGGTCGATGTTGAACATCGAGACGGTCTTGCCGTTCGGATTCGAAATGCCGTGAACCGTGATCCTGTCCCCGGCATCGAACAGCTGCACGAGGATCTGATAGTTCACGAGCGATTGATCGTCGGTGAGAGCCTGGCCGTTCAGAAACGTGCATCCCGGCGAGGCATGCGCCCGGCTGTCTTCGGCGGTCGTCAGGCACAAGAACGACAGGGCGATCAGGCCGACGGCCCTTGGTCCGGATGGGGCGCGCGTTGAAATCGTCGTCCTCATGGCGTCGTCCTCCCGAGAACGGTGCCATATTGCACGTTTTCCGTGTGCCGGCAAAGCGCGCGCGGAATCCCCTACCCCGCGAAGATCTTCTTGAGCTCGGTCTTGAGGATCTTGCCGTTGGCGTTGCGCGGCAGGGTTTCGGGCCAGAACACGATCTTCACCGGCACCTTGAACGCGGCGAGCTTGCCCGCGACGAAGGCGCGCAGCTCGTCCTCGGTCGTGTGCTGGCCGGGCTTGAGATGCACCACCGCGCCCGGCTCCTCGCCCAGCGTCTTGTGCGGCACGGCGACGAGGGCGGCGTCCATCACGGCCGGGTGCTCGTAGAGGACGTTCTCGACCTCGATGCAATAGATGTTCTCTCCCCCGCGGATCAGCATGTCCTTGGCGCGGTCGATGATGAAGCAGAACCCTTCCTCGTCGACGCGCGCGAGGTCGCCGGTCTTCACCCAGCCGTCGACGAAGGTCTGCGCCGTCGCTTCGGGCTTGTTCCAATAGCCTTTCACGATGTTGGGCCCGCGCGCCCACAGCTCGCCGACCTCGTTCGCCGCCAGCATGCGCGCGCCGTCGGGCGTCATCACCTTCAGGTCGCAGACCGGAACCGCGGGGCCGCACGAATCCGGGCGATGCTCGTAATCCTCGGCCGAATGCGTCGTGCAGGTCGCGGACGTCTCGGTCATGCCCCAGCCGTTGCCGGGCAGCGATTTCGGAAAGCTCTCGACGATCTTGCGCACCAGCTCGGGCGCCGAAGGCGCGCCGCCGTAAGCGACCGACTCGAGCGACGACAGATCGTATTTCGCGCGGTTCGGATGCTCGATCAGCTGCCAGGCGATGGTCGGCACGCCGCCGGCCGAGTTGATCTTCTCGCGCTCGATCAGCTGCATCGCGAGCTCGGGCTCCCATTTGCGCATCATCACGATCTTGGCGCCGGCGAAGAGCGACGGGCTCAGGATCGCAAAGCATCCCGTGGCGTGGAAGAACGGCACCGACAGCAAGGTCGAGCGCTGCGGCAGGTTCGGATCGGGCGCGGGCACCGCTTCGCCGCGTCGCAGGAAGTTGCGCGCGGAAGCCGACGCGGACGCAAAGATGTTCGAGAGCATGTTGCGATGGGTGCCGAGCGCGCCTTTGGGCTTTCCCGTCGTGCCCGAGGTGTAGAGGATCGTCGCGTCGTCGTCGGGCCCGAGCGCCACGCTCGGCATCGCGCCCGCGGGCAGCGTGCTCCAATCGTTGACCTTGCCCGGCACGTCCTCGAAGCGGCGCACGATCGGATGCGGCAGCTCGTCCGGATAGCGGCTGACATAGACGCGCTCCAGCGCGGGGCAGTTGATCAGATGCTCGGCGATGCGCTCGAGGCGCTCGGCATCGACGAACGCGACCTTGGCTCCGGAATCGACGAGGCCGTATTCGAGCTCCGGTCCCGTCCACCACGCGTTCAACGGCGTGACGATCGCGCCCACGATCGTGGCGCCGAAGAAGATCGCCGGCCATTCGGGCAAATTGCGCATGATCAGCGCGACGCGGTCGCCCTTCTTCACGCCGCGCGCGGTCAGCTCGGCAGCGACCGCGAGCGCCGCGCGGGTGAAGCTCTCGAAGCTCGCGCGCTCGTCCTCATAGACGAGGAAAATCTTGTCGCCATGCACGCGGCCGAGCGCGAGCAGCTCGCGCATGGTCGGCGGCGCGTTCTTCCAAACGCGGGTCCTGATGCCGCGGATCACCACCTCGTCCATCTCGAAGGGCGAGCCGGGCTGGGTGAGCAGCGCATGGGCCTGCGCAATGGACATGGCGGGCCAGACGGACTGATTCATGGAGTTCTCTCAACGGAGTAGCGGTTGGTGAGAGAATGTCATCCCGGCTGCCCCCTTGCAAAGCATTGACGGCGGCCCCGCCCCGCGCTTAGGTCCGGCCAAGCGTGAGGTTTAGGGAACGCGGTGATGCCGCGGCTGCCCCCGCAACTGTGACCGGCGAGCGGTCGTCCATGTGCCACTTGGGCCTTAAGGCCCTGGGAAGGCGGACGGCAGCAAGGACCCGGGAGCCAGGAGACCTGCCTTGCGCCGTCGTTGTGCAGCCGGTCGGGGTGTGCCGGGTGCGCGCGGGAATCCGCGTGACGACAAGTCGAGGTCGTTGCGCGGGGGACATCCATGGCGAATATCGAGCGTGCCCGGCGCGGCGGCTTCTGGAACCCAACCAGGAGAACGTCATGCGCAAAATCCTACTTGCTTCCGTTGCGTTAGCCGCCTCGCCGGCGCTGGCCGACACATCCTTCGAGCCCGAGACCGTCGTCGTCACCGCGACGCGCACGCCTCAGCCGGTCGAGGTCACAGGCACCTCGGTGTCGGTGATCACCGCCGACGACATCAAGGCCCAGCAGACGGAGGTCGTCACCGACCTTCTCGCCGAGACGCCCGGCCTGACCGTCGTGCGCAATGGCGGCGTCGGGCAGACCACCTCGGTGAACATCCGCGGCGCCGAGACCGGACAGACGCTCGCGCTGGTCGACGGCGTGCGCATCAACGATCCGAGCTCGGTCGACGACCAGGCGATCCTGGGCGATGTGCTGGTCAACCAGGTCGACCGCATCGAGGTGCTGCGCGGCCCGCAATCGACGCTTTACGGCAGCGACGCGATCGGCGGCGTGGTCGACGTCATCACCAAGCGCGGCGGCGATGCGCCCTTTGCCGCGGTCGCGAGCGCGGAAGGCGGCTCGTTCGACACTTGGTATGTGAACGCGGGGGCGAACGGCACGGTGTCGACGCTGGAGTACGGGCTCGGCCTCAACTATTTCGACACGGGCGGCATCTCCGCGGCCGATGCGAAGAACGGCAATCCCGAAGCCGACGGCTACCGCAATTTCGGCGCCACCCTGAACACGCGCTACAAATTCAGCGAGGATTTCAGCCTCGACCTGCGCGGCTATTACACCCAGTCGCACACCGAATTCGACGGCTTCCCGCCCCCGTTCTTCAGCTTCCAGGACGATCCCGAGTTTGGCACGGCCTCGCTGGTCGCGGGCTATGCGGGCGCGAATTTGACGCTGATGGGCGGGCATTTCCACAACCGCCTCGCCTTCATCGCGTCCGAGAGCAACCGCAAATTCTTCGGCGAGTTCGATTTCTTCACCAATGCGTTCTCGCCGGCGGAGAATTTCTTCGCCCGCGGCGACGCGCAGCGCATCGAGTACCAGGGCACCTACGATTTCGACGACGCGGACCAGCTGACCTTCGGGGCCGAGACGCAACGCCTGTCGATGTCGACGCAGAGCCTGCAATTCGATCCCGGACCGACGACCGGCGCGCGCCGCACCACCGGCTATTACGCGCAGATGCAGAGCACGCTGTTCGACCAGCTCACCTTGACCGGCGGCGTGCGGCTGGAAGACGACGACGAATTCGGCACGCACACCTCGGTGAAATTCGCGGGCGCGTGGAATATCCCCGGCTTCGACACGGTGCTGCGCGCGAACTATGGCGACGGCTTCAAGGCGCCGACGCTCTATGAGCTGTTCTCGCAGTACAAGAACCCGTTCCACAACCTCGCGCCCGAGACGGCGACGGGCTGGGAGGTCGGCGCCGACCACTTCCTGCTCGACGGGAAGCTGCGCGCCGCGCTCACTTATTTCGAGCGCCACACGCGCAACCAGATCGACTTCGTGAGCACGGCGACGCCCCCTTTCGGCTATTACGAGAACCTCGCCCGCACCCGCGCGCGCGGCATCGAGGCGGAGATCGACGGCCATGTGAGCGACACGCTCAGCGTCTCGCTCGACTACACCTGGCTCGATGCCAAGAACGCCGTGACCGGCCTCGACCTGGCGCGGCGGCCGCGGGACAGCGCGAGCGCGACCCTCACCTGGCAGCCTTCGGACGGCGTCACCTTGGGGGGCAGCGTGGTCTATACCGGCCAGCGCTTCGACGATGCCGGGAATTTCCGGCCGCTGGACAGCAACACCACCTTGAACCTGTTCGGCTCCTACCGGGTGGTAGGCCAAACCGAGCTGTTCGCGCGCATGGAGAACGTGACCGACGAGGACAGCGAGCCCGTGTTCGGCTATGGCCGGCCCGGCCGCGCGGTGTATGCGGGGGTGCGCAGCTCCTTCTGACCTCACCCGTCATGGCCCGGCCCCCCGGTACGGGCGAAGCGCGTCCGGAGGACAAGCTTGACCGGGCCACCCAGCCGGCGCGCGTCCTGCGCGCCGAATGACTCTACGACCATCTGGGTGGCCCGCTCTTGCGGGCCATGACATCGTCGAGGTGAGGAGCAAAGGTTCCTACACCGCCCGCGCCATGGCACAGTCCGCCGGACTCGCCATTCCCGGACTGCGCCCATGACGTTCAAGAGCATCCTCATCGCCAATCGCGGCGAGATCGCGATCCGCATCGCGCGCGCCGCGGCCGATCTCGGCATCCGAACCGTCGCGGTTTACTCCGACGACGATGCCGGCTCGCTGCATGTGAAGATCGCCGACGAGGCGCGCGCCTTGGGCGCGAGCGGCCCGGCCGCCTATCTCGACGTCGCGCGCATCATCGTCGCCGCACAGGCCGCCAAGTGCGAAGCGGTGCATCCGGGCTATGGCTTCCTGAGCGAGAACGCCGCGCTTGCCCGCACTTGCGCGGATGCGGGCCTCGTCTTCATCGGACCGAGCCCCGAAGTGCTCGGCGTGTTCGGCGACAAGGCCCGTGCACGCGCGCTCGCCGACCGCTACGGCGTGCCGATCCTCGACGGCACCGCGGGCGCGACCAGCCTGGAGGAGGCGCGCGCCTTCATGGCCA
This sequence comes from Rhizomicrobium sp., assembly GCA_035549495.1. GTDB lineage: Bacteria > Pseudomonadota > Alphaproteobacteria > Micropepsales > Micropepsaceae > Rhizomicrobium. The sequence continues at coordinate 58,113 of DASZQV010000006.1, forward strand.
AGCGCGGCGCGATCATCGTCAAGGCGCTCGCGGGCGGCGGCGGGCGCGGCATGCGCATCGTCACCGCGCCCGACCGGCTCGAAGAGGCTTACGCGCGCGCGCGGTCCGAAGCGAAGGCATCGTTCGGCAACGACGCGGTCTATGTCGAAGCCTATATGCCGCATGCGCGCCATATCGAGGTGCAGGTCGCGGGCGACGGCAAGACCGCGAGCCATATCTGGGAGCGCGACTGCTCGCTGCAGCGGCGCCACCAGAAGATCGTCGAGATCGCGCCGGCGCCGGCGCTCGATCCCGATCTGCGCCAGCAGCTCTGCGACGCCGCGGTGTGGCTTGCCGACGACGTGAAGCTCTCAGGCCTGGCGACGGTCGAGTTCCTGGTCGATCCCAAGCCCGCGCGCCGCGCGCCCGCGTTTGCGTTCATCGAATGCAATCCGCGGCTCCAGGTCGAGCACACGGTCACCGAGGAGATCACCGGCATCGACCTCGTCGCGGTGCAGATCGAGCTCGCGCGCGGCAACTCGCTGCGCGACATAGGCCTCAAGCAGGAGAACATCCCCAAGCCCCGCGGCGTCGCGCTGCAGCTGCGCATCAACATGGAGAAGATCGCCGCCGACGGCAGCGTGCGCCCCACCGGCGGGACGCTCACGCGCTTCGTGCCGCCTTCGGGCCCGGGGGTGCGCGTCGATACGTTCGGATACGAGGGCTACACGACCAACCCAGCCTTCGATCCGCTGTTGGCGAAGCTCGTGGTGCACGCGCCGGACTACACATTGGCTTTGGGGCGCGCGCGCCGCGCTCTCCGCGAGTTCGTCATCGGCGGCGTCGAGACCAACATCGCGTTCCTCGACGCGCTTCTGGACAATCCCGAGGTCGCCGGCCGCAGGACCAGCACGCGCACGGTCGAGGAGAACCTGCCTTCCCTCATCGCCGCCCTCCCCCAAGCCTCTGTGACCACAGTCATGACCACAGTCACGGGGGCGCCGGTTGCTGGGGCCGAGGTGGTGGCGGCACCGATGCAGGGCAAAGTGGTGAGCATCGACGTGGCGCCGGGCGATGCCGTCGCGAAAGGCGCGCAGGTGGCGGTGCTCGAAGCGATGAAGATGGAGCATGTCGTCACGGCGGCGCAATCGGGGCGGGTGCAGGCGATCGCGGCAAAGCCGGGCGACGTGCTGTTCGAAGGCGGCGCGCTGATGTTCCTGGTGCCGGAAGACGTTGCGCACGAAGAAGCCGCGCAAGCCTTCGCCGATCCCGACACGATCCGCGCCGATCTCGCCGAAGCGAATGCGCGCCACGCCTTCGGCTACGACGAGAACCGTCCCGAGGCGGTGGCGCGGCGGCGCAAGACCAACCAGCGCACCGCGCGCGAGAACCTCGCCGATCTCGTCGATCCGGGCAGCTTCATCGAATACGGCGCGCTCGCTTTCGCCGCCCAGAAGCGCCGCCGCACGCTCGACGATCTGATCAAGAACACGCCGGGCGACGGCATCGTCACCGGCATCGGCACGATCAACGCCGCCCAGTTCGGCGAAGAGAAGGCGCGCGCGGCGGTGCTGGCTTACGACTACACCGTGCTCGCCGGCACGCAAGGCGCGATGAACCATCGCAAGAAGGACCGGCTGCTCAAGATCGCCGAAGAGTCGCGGCTGCCCATCGTGCTGTTCAGCGAAGGCGGCGGCGGGCGTCCGGGCGACACCGATTTCCCGGGCGTCGCCGGCCTCGACACGCCGACCTTCCGCCAATACGCCAAGCTCAGCGGCCTGGTGCCGCGCATCGGCATCAATTCCGGACGCTGTTTCGCGGGCAACGCCGCGCTGCTCGGCTCGAGCGACGTGGTGATCGCCACCGCGAGCTCGAATATCGGCATGGGCGGGCCGGCGATGATCGAAGGCGGTGGCTTGGGCGTCTACACCCCCGACGAGGTTGGGCCGATGGCGGTGCAGGTGCCCAACGGCGTCGTCGACATCGCGGTCGCCGGCGAAGCCGAAGCAGTGGCAGCAGCGAAGAAATATCTCTCCTACTTCCAGGGCGCGCTCGCCACGTGGTCGGCGGCGGACCAGAAGTCGTTGCGCAACCTGATCCCGGAGAACCGGCTGCGCGTCTACGACATCCGCAAGGTCGTCGCCGCGCTCGCAGACACGAGCAGCGTGCTCGAGCTGCGTCCCGATTTCGCGCCGGGCATGATCACCGCCCTGGTGCGCATCGAAGGCCATCCGTTCGGCCTCATCGCCAACAACCCGATGCATCTGGCCGGCGCCATCGACGCGCCGTGCGCCGACAAGGCCGCGCGGTTCCTGCAGCTCTGCGACAGCTTCGGGCTGCCGGTCGTCTCGCTCTGCGACACGCCGGGCTTCATGGTCGGGCCCGAAGCCGAGAAGGCGTCGCTGGTGCGCAAGACCTCGCGCATGTTCGTGGTCAGCGGACGGCTGGGCGTGCCGATGTTCACGGTGGTGCTGCGCAAGGGCTATGGCCTGGGCGCGCAGGCGATGGCGGGCGGCAGCTTCCACGCGCCGTTCTTCATCGTCTCATGGCCGACGGGCGAGTTCGGCGGCATGGGGCTGGAGGGCGCGGTGCGGCTGGGCTTCCGGAAAGAACTCGACGCCGAGCCCACGCCCGAAGCGCGCGAAGCGCTGTTCAAGAAGAAGGTCGAAGAATCCTATGCCCGCGGCAAGGCGATCAACATGGCGGCGTATCTCGAGATCGACGACGTGATCGATCCGGCGGACACGCGGCGCTGGATCCTGCGCGGGTTGAAGGCGTCGCCGCCGGCGAAAGGCAGCGGCCGCTTCGTCGACACCTGGTGATCAGCCGGACGCCGCCCTGAGCATCGCGTGGCGCGCCTTGCCGTAGACGCCGGGCGCGTCGAAGGCCGGCTCGAAATCGCTCGTGAGCCCGAGCGCGGTCTCGACCGGGCCGAGCAGCAGATAGCCGTCGGCGCTCAGCACTTCCGACATCTTGTCGAGCACGCCGAGCTTGGCCTTGTGGTCGAGATACATCAGTACGTTGCGGCAGAACACGACGTCGATATCGTCGAGCCAGCCGAACGAATCGAGCAGGTTGAACGGGCGGAACGTCACCATGCGGCGCAAATTCTCGCCGACGCGCCAGCTCGAGCCTTCCTGCAGGAAATGGTCGACGAGGCGGCGGATCGGCAACCCGCGCTGCACCTCGAAATGCGAGTACAGGCCCTGCTCGGCGCGCGCGATCATGTCGGAATTGATGTCGGTCGCGATCAGATCGACGCTCCAACCTTTCGCGGCGAGCTTGAAATCGTCGAGGATCATCGCGATCGAATAGGCTTCCTGCCCCGCCGCGCAGGCCGCGCACCAGATGCGCAGGCGCCGCGTCGCCGTGCGGCGCTCGATGAGGCCGGGCAGCAAGGTCTCGCGGAACAGCTCGAAATGCGCGCGGTCGCGGAAGAACGAGGTCTCGTTCGTCGTCATCGCTTCGGTCACCGCGCGCGCGAGCGCGTCGCGGCCGTGGCGGAGCTCGGCGATCAGCGCGGCCATGTCGCGGAAGCCGAAGCGGCGCATCACGGGGCCGAGCCGGCTCTCGATGTGCTCGGGGCGCGGCTGGCCGAGCAGCATGCCCGAGCGGCGGCGCAGCAATTGCGCGAGGAAAGCGATGTCGTCCGCCGTCATCGTGGCCCGCTCAGGCGAGGCCGACTTCGGCGAGCTTGGCTTCGATGATCTCGCGATCGAACGGCTTCATGATGTATTCGTTCGCGCCGGCGCCGAGCGCCTCGGTGATGTGGGCGACGTCGTTCTCGGTGGTGCAGAACACGACGATCGGCTTGTCGCCCGAGCGCTCGCGGCGGAGCGCGCGCAAAAACTCGATACCCGTCATGTTCGGCATCGACCAGTCGAGCAGGATCATCTCCGGCATGTTCACGCGGCAGGCCTCGAGCGCGGTCACGCCGTCCTCGGCCTCGGCCGTGGCGAAGCCGAGATCGCTCAGGATTCGGCAGGCCACCTTGCGGATCACGCGGCTATCGTCGACGACAAGACAGGATTTCATGGCTGAGGCTCCTCGGCCGGTCAAAATAACGGGCACGAGGTAAACGCGGCGTTATCCCGCGGCGACCTCCACCGCGCCTTCGCCCACCGTCAAGGTCAGCCCGGCGTTCAGCGAACGCGCGAGCTTGTGGGTCAGGAAGGGCTGGACGCCGCGGGCGTCGGTGGCGCCGGAATTGGCCTCGCCGCGCACGGCTTTCTCGACCTCGTCGAGCACGCGGGCATGGCTGCCGCTCGCCTTGATGCGGAAGGCGGGCGCGGCCGGGTCGGCGCTCGCGCTCACCTTCACCTGGCCCCCGCGCGGCAGGCAATCGGCCGCTAGAAGCGTCGCGTTCATGAGCAGCTTGGCCCAGTCCTTGGGCCAGTGCAGATGCGCCACGTCCCATTCCAGCTTGATCTTGCTGCCTTCGAACAGCCCGCCGACCAGCCGTCCCACCTCGCCCAGATCGAGCTCGGCGCCCGCCGAGCCCGCGGCTCCGAAGGCGATGCGCATGAACTGGATGCGCGCCAGCGCCTGGGCCGCGCTCGAGGCGACGATCTTCAGCGCGTCGGCCCGCATCGCGGCGTCGCGCTCGTCCTCGAGGACCTCCAGCCCGTTGACCACCGCCCCCAAAGGGCTCACAAGGTCGTGGCACACGCGGCTGACCAAAAAGGCGGAAAAGTCGAGTTCGTTCATGGACCTGCCCATTTCCAGGGGTGGTTATCGGCGAAACTTGGTTAGTAGAAGGTAACTTGGGTCTAGCCTCCTTAAGGAATGGTGAACATATGACCGACGACCACATCCACTCGCATGCGGCGTCGCCCATGCTGCGGGCGCTGGCCGAGATCGCCTATGACGCGGGCGCGATCATCTTGAAGCACTATGCCGACGAGATCGTGGCCAAGCGCAAGGACGACGAGAGCCCGGTGACCGCCGCCGACGAGGAGGCCGAGCGCTTCATCCTGAAGCGCCTCGCCAAGCTCGCGCCCGACGTGCCCGTGGTCGCGGAGGAGGCCGTCGCGGCGGGCAAGCTGCCCAAGGTCGGGCATCGATTCTTCCTGGTCGATCCGCTCGACGGCACCAAGGAGTTCATCAGCCGCAACGGCGAGTTCACCGTCAACATCGCCGAGATCGTCGAGGGCAAGCCCGTGCGCGGCGTCGTGCATGCGCCCGCGAAAGAGCGGCTGTTCTTCGGCGAGATGCTGTCGGGCGCCTATGAGGCGTTCGCGCCGCCGGGCGGCAAGCCCGACTTCGCCGAGGCCAAGCGCATTCAGGTGCGCGCCGCGCCGAAGGGCGGCCTCACCGCCGTCGCCAGCCGCTCGCATCGCGACGCCGCGACCGACGAATACCTCAAGGCGTTTTCGGTGAAGGAGTTCGTCAGCGCCGGCTCGTCGCTCAAATTCTGCCTGGTCGCGGCCGGCGAAGCCGACATCTATCCGCGCACCGGCCGCACGATGGAATGGGACACCGCCGCAGGGCACGCCGTGCTCGCGGCGGCGGGCGGCACCGTCACCCAGCTCGACGGCAAGCCGTTCCTCTATGGCAAGGCCGAGCGCGGCTTCGACAACCCGTTCTTCGTGGCGAAGAGCTTGGCCTAGGCGCTTACCGGTCCATGTCGTGGCGGCTGGAATAGAACATCAGCGCCATCAGGCCCGCGCCGACGGCAACCGTGAACAGGATGCCGATGACGATGAAGAACCAGCCCATGCCGCTGATGTCGATGCCGGCGAGCGCGTTCCAGGCATGGATCGCGTACCACAACGACCACGCCAGGAAAGCCACCAGCACGACGATGGCGATCCATCCTGCCGCGCCGAGGCGGCTCGATTTCGGATGTCCGGCGTCGTTGTCGTTCATGGCGCAAGCATAGCCCGGACCGGAGCCGGAAACATGGCCCGGCCCTGCGGTTGTCCGCCGCGTGCCTTTCGGGCGATGATGGCCGCACGGGGGCGAATCGATTCGGGAGCTCGAAGGATGCGATTTGCAAGGATGCTGGCGGGCGCCGTGGCGGCGGTCGCGATTTTCGTGGCGACGCCCCTGGCGGCGGAGCAGGACGACGACACGTTCACGGGCGACGAGATCACTCACGCCGCGTCGGACTTCTTCGGCGTCACCACCGAAGCGGTGGCGAAGGCGGTGCAGCACGTCTTCAAGGACCAGGGCCAGCCCGACGCCTACATCAAGGGCGACGAAGGCGGCGGCGCGGTCGTGGTCGGCCTGCGCTACGGCGCTGGCTGGCTGGTGCGCAAGCACATGCCGCCGGTCAAGGTCTATTGGAAGGGCCCGTCGGTCGGCTTCGACGTCGGCGGCAACGCATCGAAGTTCTTCGCGCTGGTCTACAATCTCAGGCGCGAGAACCGGCTCTATCAGCGCTTCCCGAGCGTCGAGGGCAGCTACTACTTCATCGCCGGCATCGGCGTGAACTATCTGCGCAGCGGCGGCGTGACCGTCGCCCCCATGCGCACCGGCATCGGCCTGCGCGCCGGCGTGAGCGCGGGCTACCTCGTGTTCAGCCAGGAGCGGGACTGGTTCCCGTTCTGAAGCTCTAAGCCCGCGCGCCCTGCTTCTGGTCGGGTTCGTCCTCGATCATGCCTGCCGGCGCCGGCAGGTAGAGCAGGAGCGCGGCGGCGACATAGGTCGACGAGAAGGTGCCGACCAGGATGCCGAACAGGATCGCGGCGGAGAAATTGAACAGCACCGGGCCGCCGAAGAACAGCAGCGGGAACATCGACAGCGCGGTCGCGAACGACACCAGCGTGGTTCGCGTCGCGATCTGGTTGGTCGACAGGTTGATCAGCTGCGGCAGCGCCATGCGCTTGTACTTGCGCCGGTTCTCGCGGATGCGGTCGAACACGATGACGGTGTCGTTGATCGAATAGCCGGCGAGCAGCAGCAGCGCCGCCACGGTGTTCAGCGTGAAGTCCATCTGCAGCACGCTGAACAGGCCCGCGGTCACGAACACGTCGTGGCCGGTCGCGATCAAGGCGCCGATGCCGTATTGCCACTCGAAGCGCGCCGCGACGTAGAGCGAGATCAGCACGATCGCCGCCAGGGTCGCGATCACGCCGTTGCGGAACAGCTCGGAGCTGACCTTGGCGCTGATGTTCTGGGCGTTGCGGATGACGTAGCCATCGCCGAGATTGGCGCGGATCTGCTTCACCACCACGTCGCCGGACTGGCCGGCCTTGGGCTGGACGCGGATCAGCACGCAGGAATTGACCGGCTGGTCGCAGGAGCCGGTGCCGACATACTGGATCTGGGTCTCGCCGAAATTCAGAGCGCCGATCTGGTTGCGCAGCGCGCCGATGTCGATGGTGTGCGCGGCCTTGGTCTCGATCAGGGTGCCGCCGGTGAAGTCGATGCCGAGGTTGAAGCCCTGCACGATGATCGAGACGACCGAGACCAGCACCAACAGCCCGTCGACGGCGAAGGCATAGTAGCGCCAGCCGACGAAGTCGATATTGGTGGTCTCGGGGATGAAGCGCAGCCAAGGCATGAGCGGATTTCCGGAAGGCGGGGCAGAGACATAGCGGCTGGCGGTGCGATTGTCATCCCCGCCGCAAAGACAAAGGGCCGCGCGACCCGCGCGGCCCCGTCCAGGATATCGAAGCGCGCTCTACCGTCCCGGCTGCGGCTCGGGGATCAGCGGGCCGCGCGGGCGGCCGGCCTGCGGCACGCTCGGGCCCTGGCCGCGCTGGGTCTCGGGCTCCTCGTACGGCGTGCGCACCGGCTGGATGCCCTTGAGCAGCGCCGTGACCTCGTCGCCCGACAGCGTCTCGTATTCGAGCAGCCCCTTGGCGATGATCTCGAGCTGGTCGCGATGCTCGGTCAGGATGCGGCGCGCGGTCTGCTCGCCGTTCTCGATCAGCTGGCGGACCTCGTCGTCGATCAGCCGCGCGGTCTCTTCCGACATGTTGTTGGACTGCGCGACGGAATGGCCGAGGAAGACCTCCTGCTCGTTGGCGCGATAGCGCACGCGGCCGAGCTTCTCGCTCATGCCCCACTCCATGATCATCGCGCGGGCCATGCGGGTGGCCTGCTGGATGTCGCTGACCGCGCCGTTGGTGACATTGTCCGCGCCGAAGATCAGCACTTCGGCCTCGCGGCCGCCGAACATCGAGGCGAGCTTCGAGATGCAGTACTGCTTGGTATAGGACAGGCGGTCCTGCTCCGGCAGGTTCATGGTCACGCCCAGCGCGCGGCCGCGCGGGATGATCGTCACTTTGTGCAGCGGATCGTGCTGCGGCATGTAGATGCCGACCAGCGCGTGGCCGGCCTCGTGATAGGCGGTGTTCTTCTTCTCGTCCTCGGTCATGACCATGGAACGCCGCTCGGCGCCCATCATCACCTTGTCCTTGGCCTCTTCGAGCTCGGCCATGGTGACGACGCGCTTGCCGCGGCGCGCCGCGAGCAAGGCCGCCTCGTTGACGAGGCTGGCGAGATCGGCGCCCGAGAAGCCCGGCGTGCCGCGCGCGATGGTGCGCGGATCGACGTCGGGCGCGAGCGGCACCTTGCGCATGTGCACGCGCAGGATCTTCTCGCGGCCGCCGAGGTCCGGGTTGGGGACGACGATCTGGCGGTCGAAGCGGCCCGGACGCAGCAGCGCCGGGTCGAGCACGTCGGGGCGGTTGGTCGCGGCGATGAGTATCACGCCCTCGTTCGCCTCGAAGCCGTCCATCTCGACGAGCAGCTGGTTCAGCGTCTGCTCGCGCTCGTCGTTGCCGCCGCCGAGGCCGGCGCCGCGATGGCGGCCGACCGCGTCGATCTCGTCGACGAAGACGATGCAAGGCGAATTCTTCTTGGCCTGCTCGAACATGTCGCGCACGCGGCTGGCGCCGACGCCCACGAACATCTCGACGAAGTCCGAGCCCGAAATCGTGAAGAAGGGCACGTTCGCCTCGCCCGCGATGGCGCGCGCGAGCAAGGTCTTGCCGGTGCCCGGAGGACCGACGAGGAGGACGCCCTTGGGGATGCGTCCGCCGAGGCGCTGGAACTTCTGCGGGTCGCGCAGGAAGTCGACGATCTCCTTCAGGTCTTCCTTCGCTTCGTCGACGCCGGCCACGTCCTCGAAGGTCACGCGGCCCTGGCGCTCGGTCAAAAGCTTCGCGCGCGATTTGCCGAAGCCCATCGCCTTGCCGCCGCCGGCCTGCATCTGGCGAAGGAAGAACACCCACACCGCGATGAGCAGCAGCATCGGGAACCAGTTCACGAACACGCCCACCAAGGTCGGCATGCCGTCGTCGGATTGCTGCACGCTGACGTTCACGCCCTTGTCCTTGAGCATCGGCCACAGCGACGGATCGTTGGACGGCGTCGTCGTCGTGAAATGCGTGCCGTTCGGATAGTCGCCCGTGATCTCGTCGCCCTGGACGGTGACCTTCTTGATCTGGCCGTCGGCGACCTGCTGCTGGAAGGCGGTATAGGTCAGGGTCTGGGTGTTCGCGTGCTGGCTCTGGTTCTGGAACAGGTTGAACAAGAACACGAGCAGGAGCGCGATGACGATCCAGAGGAACAGGTTGCGAAGGTTGTTCAAGGGCCGTCCTTTCTTCGGGGGCCAAGCATAAGGCAACGCGTAGTTTGCGCGCCTCTATAGATAGGCTCTTTCTACCCTGTTGCCAGCCTCGAAAACGTTAAAAAATCCGAGAGCGCGCCGCAACGCCATTTGCCAAACGCGCTTAAGAGCCGATTGCGCCGCGCTTTGCCGGCTTACGACCGGTTTCGGGCGAAATCGTGATCGTCCCGGCGCCGAACCGGGCTTGCCGGGCCGGCGCCGAGGCGATTTTGCAGCCATGCAGCGTACAACCGCCCCCCAGCCGGCCTTGGGCCAGCAGGTCGAACAGCCGCTCCAGCCGCTCGAAGCGGGGGCGGTAGGGCTGGCCGGAGACCGCCCGCAGAAGCTGGGCGAGGGCGCGCAGGCCGATCTCGCGCGGCGCGGCGGCAAGCGCCGGGGCGTCGACCAGGACCGCGCCGCCCTCCCCCCGCGCGCAGGCACGGCGGAGCACGGCGGCGGTCACCTCGTCCAGCGCTTCGCGGGCGCGGCCGAGATGCGCCACGGCGCCTGCAATGCGCGCGGCCGGGATGCCGAGCAGCGCCATGGCCTCGCGGATGCGCACCCGGCCAAAGCGCGGATCGGCGTTCATCGGGTCCTCGATCCAGTCTTCCAGACCCTCGCGCACCTTGGGCCGGGCGAAATCGAGGAGCGGCCGGACCACGCGCACCTCGGCCTTGCCCGGGCAGGGCGCCATGGCGCGCATCGCCGCCAGCCCGTCGAGCCCGCTGCCGCGCGCCAGCCGCAGAAGAAACGTCTCCGCCTGGTCGTCGCGGGTGTGGGCGACATAGAGCGCCTCGATCCCGCGCCTGGCGCACCACTCCCCCATCAACCGGTAGCGCGCCGCGCGCGCCTCGGCCTCGAGGTCGGCTTCGGGCTTGGCGCCTGTCCAGCGCAGCACGTGCGCCTTCAGGCCTTCCGCCTTCGCCCAGCGAAGCACCTTGCGCGCATCGGCGGCGGAGCCTTCGCGCAAGCCGTGATCGACGGTCAAGACCACCGGCGGCGTGCGGCGCGCGGCTTTCGCCCAGCGCCGGAGCAGATGCATCAGCGCGAGCGAATCCGCGCCGCCCGAGACCGCGACCGCGCCGGGCCAGGGCGCAGCGAGCCGCGCCATGACGCCCGCGAAGGCGGCGTCAATGGCACTCGGCCTTGCGCTCGCTCGCGGCTTGGCTGAGGACGGTTTTCGAGGCATTCGGGTATTTCCCGGGAAGCGCGGCCAAGGCCAGGCAGCCTTCCTTGGCCTGGCCGAGCTGGATGAAGGACTGCCCGAGCTTGAGCATGCTGTCGGGCGCGCGCGAGCTCGTGGGATATTTCTTGATCTCCTCGGCGAAGGCGTGCGCGGCGCCGGCATAGTCCTTTTGCAGATAGGCGATGCTGCCGACCCAATAGACGGCCTGCGGCGCCATCTCGTCGTCGGGGTTTGCATCCGCGAAGCTGCGGAACTGCGCGCGCGCCTCGTCATAGCGCTGCTTGGAGGCGAGGTTGAGCGCCGTGTTGAACTGGCTGCGGTCGGCGCCGTCGCCGCTGGCCGGCGGCGGGGCGGCATTCGCGCTCTTGGCCGGCAAGGTGCCGAGCGAGCCCGGCGGCGGCGCCAGCCTGGGCGCCGTGACCTGGCTTTGCTGCTGCGGCGGCGGCGGGGTGAAGGTCGACGAGACGCCGCCGCCTCCACCGCCCGCGCCGCATTGCATCGCGCTCTGGTCGTCCTGGTTGGCGCCGAGCTGCTGCGCGGTGACGGTGCACAGCCGGTACTCGAAATCCTTCTGCTGGCGCGCGATCTTGTCGTTGAGCTGCTGGATCTGGTGCGCGAGCGTTTCGTTCTGCCCCGTCGCCTGGCGCAGCGAATCCTCGAGATCGTGCACGCGCTGGGTCAGATCGGCGATGGTCGCATCCTGGTTCTGCTCGTGGATGCGCGCCGCCTTCTCCTCGTCGCTTTCGCCGAACAACCCGGCTTGCGCGGGCATCGCCGCGAGCGTCGCCGCGAAGAGGCCAAGGATCAGTTGTTTCTTCATCCGGTTCCTCAAGGCAAAAGGGCGCCCCTCTCGAAGGAGCGCCCTCGCATGACAATCGTGCCGCCGATTACGAGCTGGCGCCGCCGCTGCTGATCGTCGTCACGCCGCGACGGTTCTGCGCATAGCAGGACTCGCTCGACTCCGTGCACATCGGGCGCTCCTTGCCGTAGGAGATCGTCTCCAGGCGGCCCGAGGCGACGCCGAGGCTGACGAGATATTCCTTCACCGCGTTGGCGCGGCGGGCGCCGAGCGCAAGGTTGTACTCGCGGGTGCCGCGCTCGTCGCAATGACCTTCGACGGTCACGCGAACGGACGGATATTTCGCGAGCCACGCCGATTGGCGCTGCAGCACGGCGCGATCCTCATCGGTGATCTCGTAGCGGTCGTAGTCGAAATGGACCGTGTCGCCGACGTTGACGCGCAGATCCTCGGCGCTGCCGGGGACGATGCTGGACTGCTGGACGGGCGCGGGCTGCTCGGCCTGCGCGGGCGGCGGACCGTTGTCGGGCGCCGGCGGCGGCTTGGAGGAACAAGCTGCCAGCGCCAGCGAGGCGGCCAGGGCAGCGAACTTCAAGGTGCTCGAAAATCTCATCATGGGAATTGAAACTCCTCGGAAGCACGCCGGTCCCGGGTGCGCCGGACCGCGCGAAGCCAAACCTACAGACCGACTACGCACCCAAAATGTAACGCCCCGGTGGCGAAAATGTGCCCAAACGCGGCGCCGCACCCATTATGGACCCCCCAATCACTGGATCAAGGGCGACCAGGCGGGGTCGGAGGCGTCCCCGGGGGTCAGGACGCGGCGCTCGTTGCGGCCGGTCACATCGACCGACCAGATCTGCGAGCCGCGGCCGCCCTGGAGCGTGCGGGTGAACATCAGCACGCGGCCGTTGGGCGCCCAGGTCGGGCCCTCGTCCTCCCAGCCGTTGGATATGATGCGCTCGCCCGAGCCGTCGGGGTGCATCACGCCGATATGAAAGCCGCCCCCCTGCTTGGTGAAGGCGATCATGTCGCCGCGCGGGCTCCAGACCGGGGTGCCGTTCTTGCCGCTGCCGAACGAGATGCGGTGCTGGTTCGAGCCGTCGGCGTTCATCACATAGATCTGCTGGCTGCCGCCGCGGTCGGATTCGAAGCAGATCTGCCTGCCGTCGGGCGAGAAGCTGGGCGAGGTGTCGATCGCCGGGTCGGTCGTCAGCCGCTTATAGCCGCGGGTCCTGAGGTCCATCACATAGATGTCGGAATTGCCGCCGGTCTCGAGCGTCATCGCGACCTTGTTGCCGTCGGGCGAGAAGCGCGGCGAGAAGGTCATGTTGGGGAAGTTGCCCAGCATCTCCTGGCGCCCGCTCTCGAGGTCGAACAGGTACACGCGCGGCTTGCCGGCGATATAGGACATGTACGCGATCATCTGCGCCGTCGGATTGAAGCGCGGCGTCAGCACGAGATAGTCGCCCCGCGTCAGGAAGATCGGGTTGGCGCCATCCTCGTCCATCACCGCGAGCTTCTTCTTGCGCGCCTTGGCCGGGCCGCCTTCCGAGATGAAGACGATGCGGGTGTCGAAATAGCCCTTCTCGCCGGTGATGCGCTCGTAGATCGCATCCGAGACGAGATGGGCGATGCGCCGCCAGTTCTCGGGCTGGGTGAAGTATTGCAGGCCCAGCATCTGGCTCTCGCCATAGATGTCCCAGAGACGGAAATCGACGCGCAGCCTGCCGTCGGACTGCATCTGCGCCTGGCCGGTGACGAGGCCCTGCGCGTTGATCACGCGCCAGTTCGCAAACGTCGGCGCGGTGTTGATGTTCTTGATCTGCTCGATGAAGGATTTCTGGTCGAGCGGCTTGAACAGCCCCGAGCGCTCCAGGTCGGCGCGCACGACCTTGGCGATGTTGGCGCCCGCGGGATCGCCGATGAAGTCGGGGATCGCGATCGGCAGCGGCTGGATGTTGCCCTGGTTGACGTCGACCTGCAGCGTCGCCCAGGCGGGCGTCGACAAGGCGAACAAGGCCGCGAGGGCCAGTGCGATCTTCTTCATCCGGTACTCCTTATCGCGCGCCTATCGAACGCGATCCTGATGTCGGAAAATTGTGGCGGTTGTGCGATGGCGCTCATTGCCCCACCACCGCGCGCGGATCGAAGGTGACGTTCGCGTCGCTCCATTGCGCATAGCGCTCGTGCGGCAGCGAATAAGGCTGGCAGGTATAGATCGCGCGCCGCGCCGCCTCGACCGCCGCGCGCGAATAGCTGTCGTTGCCGGGGCTGCGCACCAGCTCGGGCGGCTGGCCGACGGTGCCGTCCTCTTTCAGGAACACGCGGAAGATCACGATCAGCTGGGCTGCGTTCGGCGCGCCGATGGGCGGGCTCCAGCATTTGTACATCATGCTGCCGAGCAGCGCGTTCAGGTCGGCCGTCATCGCGCTCTGGTCGCCGATGCCTTTGATCGTGCGCTTGTCGGGCTTGGCGTTCGGCGCCGAAGACGCGGCCGGCGCGCGCTTGTCGAGCAGCGCCATCATCTTGTCGATGTCGAAGGTCTCTTTCTTCTTCTCCGGCTGCGGCTTCTGCTGCGGCACCACGGGCGGCGGCGGCGTGGGCTTGATCTTCTCCTGCGCCGTCTCGTCGGGGGGCGGCGGCGCCTGGTCTTCCTCCTGCGCGGGCGCGGACGGCGTGACCTGCGCCTGCTGCGGCTCCGGCGGCTGGACCACCTCTTCCTTCGGTGGCGCCTTGGCCTCTTCCTTCACCGTCGCGCGCACATTGGTCTTGTCGCCCAAGGTGACGAGATCGACCGGCACCACCGGCGCCTGGTCGGCGATGTCGAGGCGGTGCGACCAGGTGAAGAATGTCGCCGCGATGATCGCCGCGTGCAGGCCGATCGCCACGACCAAGCCCGCGGGCATCCGCGTGCGCTCGGCCGCCGCGGCGCTACTGGGAAGCGGTCTTGCGCTTGTCGACATCGGTGACGAGCCCGATATGCGTGAAACCTGCCGCGCTGAGCAGGCCCATGACCTCCATCACCTTGCCGTAATCGACCGAGCGGTCGCCGCGGACATAGATGCGCTGGTCGTAGCCGTTCGCCGCGATCGCGGTGAGGCGGGGGACGAGGTTGTCCTCGTCGATGGGGACGTTCTGGAGATAGACGCGTCCGCCCCGGCGGATGGTGACAGACAAGGGTTCTCGCTCTTGGCTGAGCGCCTGCGCCTTGGTCTTGGGCAGATCGACCGGCACGCCGACGGTCAGCAAGGGCGCCGTGACCATGAACACGATCAACAGCACCAGCATCACGTCGACGAACGGCGTGACGTTGATGTCGGACATCTGATGCGCCCGCCCGCGGCGGGCCCGGCGATCGACGCGCTTGATCGCAAAGGCCATCAGCGCGCCGCCTTCTCGTCGAGCTGGCGCGACAGGATGGCGGAGAACTCGTCTGCGAAGCCTTCGAGGCGCCCTGTGTAGCGGCCGATGTCGGTGGCGAACGTGTTGTAGAAGATCACGGCCGGAATGGCGGCGAGAAGCCCCATCGCGGTCGCAAAGAGCGCTTCGGCGATGCCCGGCGCCACAACCGCGAGCGTCGTGTCATGCCGTGCCGCGATGGCAGAGAACGAATTCATGATTCCCCAAACCGTGCCGAACAGACCGACAAAGGGCGCGGTGGCGCCGACTGTTGCAAGGAAGCCGAGGTTCTTCTCCACGCTGTCGGTCTCGCGCAGGATGGTGACGGCCATCGACTTGTCGATGCGCTCCTTGATGCCGGGCAGGAGCCACTCGCGCGGCGCACCGCCCTCGAAGGCACGGCGCCATTCGCGCAGCGCCGAGACGAACACCGCCG
>DASZQV010000007.1:0-320420 GCA_035549495.1 Rhizomicrobium sp.
CCATGATCGCCGTGAGCTGCGGCACGCCGACGCCCGCGACGATGCGCGTGGTGCAGATCGAACCCGGACCGATGCCGACCTTGATGGCATCGGCGCCGGCGTCGATCAGCGCCTTGGCGCCTTCGCTCGTCGCGATGTTGCCGGCCACGATGCGCGTGGTGCAGATCGAGCCCGGGCCGATGCCGACCTTGATCGAGTCGGCGCCGGCGTCGATCAGCGCGCGTGCGCCGTCGCCGGTCGCGATGTTGCCAGCGACGACCTGGACGGAATTCGACAGCCGTTTGATGCGGGTCACCGCCTCCAGCACCGCGCGCGAATGACCGTGCGCGGTATCCACCACCACAAGGTCGACGCCGGCGTCGATCAGCCGCTCGGTGCGCTCGAAGCCCTTGTCGCCGACGGTCGTCGCCGCGGCGACCCGCAGCCTGCCATGCTCGTCCTTGCAGGCATTCGGATTGGCGACCGCCTTCTCGATGTCCTTGACCGTGATCAGCCCGACGCAGCGATAGGCGTCGTCGACGACCAGGATCTTCTCGATGCGGTGCTGGTGCAGCAGCCGCTTGGCTTCGTCGGCGCGCACGCCTTCGCGCACGGTGACGAGCTTGTCTTTCGTCATCAGCTGCGCGACCGGCTCGCGCATGTCGCTGGCGAAGCGCACATCGCGGTTGGTCAGGATGCCGACGAGCTTGCCGACACCCTTTCCGTTCGCGCCTTCGACCACGGGAATGCCCGAGATGCGGTAGCGCTCCATCAGGGCGAGCGCGTCGGCGAGCGTCGCGTCGGGCGCGATGGTGACGGGGTTCACCACCATGCCGCTCTCGAACTTCTTGACCCGGCGGACCTGCTCGGCCTGCTCCTCGATGGAGAGGTTCTTGTGGATCGTGCCCATGCCGCCCGCCTGCGCCATGGCGATGGCGAGGCCGGCCTCGGTGACCGTGTCCATGGCGGCGGAGATCAGGGGGATGCCGAGCTCGACGGTTTTCGTCAGCCTGGTGTGGGTGTCGACCTGGTTCGGAAGGACGTCGGACGGCCCGGGCACCAGGAGGACATCGTCGAAGGTAAGGGCTTCGCGAATGGGGGGGCGCGGTTCCATGCGGGCGTCTATCAGCCCGCGCCCCGATTCGCAAGGCCTTGCCGTCACGGCGTCCTGACGAAGCCGTGCATGCGGTGGTCGAGGTCGATCGTATAGCCCGCGATCTCGCCGGCGGCATTCAGGCCCTGCGGATAGGTGCCGCGCGCGCCCATATCTCCGGACGCGTCGAAATACGCGACCTCGTCCTTGCTCGCGGCCACGAAGCCGTGACCGATGAAGTCGGAACCCACGACATAGCCGGTGACCGCGCCGGCATCGTTGATCGCCACGATCTTCGTGCCCTGATTCTGGTCGGCGCCGGCGCCGTTCAGATCGAACATGTCGATGCTGCCGTCGGTGTGACGCACGAAGCCGTGCCACGCCAGATTGTCGTCGCGCGTGGCGCCCGCGATGGCGCCCGACGCGTTCATGGCGGCGGCAAAGGTGCCGGCGCCCGTCCTTGTGCCCGCGCCCGGCGCATCGAAGAGCTTGATCTTGCCGTCGGCGGCGCGGATGAAGCCATGCGCGACGTCGTCATTGCTGCTGTAATAACCGGCGATGACCCCGCTCGGCGTGATCGCCTTCGCGACTGTCCCGTCGAAGGACGAGCTGTTCGGACCGGCGCGGAACTTGGTGATCGCCCCGTCCGGCGCGCGCACGAAGCTGTGGTAGCGCTTGTTCTGGAGATACCAGCCGGTCACCGTGCCGTCGCTGGCGATGGCTTCCGCGCTGACGCCGGTGTTCTTCACGCGCTTGCCGAAATCGATGCTTGCGACGGTGCCCGCTTGCGTGCGGACGAAGCCTATGTCGGTCCTGCCATGACGGTAGTTGCCGATCGTCGTGTCGGAATCGTCGATCGCGGTGGGAGAGGTTTCGTTCGTCCTCGGCGGAATGCTGAAGGATTCGAACGTTCCGTCCGCCATGCGGATGAACCCGTGGATGCGCCGTGTTGTGTGGGTTATCCAATAGCCTGTGACGTCGCCGGCGCCGTTGACGGCGGTCGCGACCGTGCCGTCCGCCTTGGGCCTGCCGGGCGCGTCGAAGAGCGTGATCGTGGGATCGGCGAGGGCGCTGCCGGCGAAGGCGAAGCAGGCAAGCGCGAGAGCGGCGGAGATTTTCATCGTTTTACTCGCAATTGGATATTTTGGCCGCACCTAGCGAGGCGGATTGTCGATCAGGTACGGATAGCCGTCGTTCACGCCGGCGCTTCGCGTCCAGACGGACGTGTCGAAGCCCGCCGGCATCGCACCCTGAATCTGCTCATGCGTCAGCGGCGTGGCCCCCGCGCAGGAGCCGCTGCCGCATCCGAACGTCTCGCTGGCACCCGTATAGTCCATGTCCCAATAGACGTTGCCGAGCGTGCCCGAATTGTTGCCGGCGACGCCGCCGAATCTCGCGGCCGCCGTGATCTGGCCCGCCGCGAAGGAGGTCGCGATCGTGCCGCCCGCCTGGTTGTCCGCGACGATGCCGCCCGGATAGGGCGTGGGGAAACGGCCGCCCACGGACGTGAAAGTGTAGATGTTGCGGATCGTGCCGGTGTTGATGCAGGCGATGCCGCCGGATTCTTCCGCGAACATCTTGCCTTCGGTATAGGACTCGCCGATCAGGCCGGTGTTCAGCCCGACAAGGCCGCCGCCGCATTCCGTGCCGTTCTGCGGCAGGTTCTTTCCGGACGAGAGCAGGATCGTGCCGTTGTTGATGCCCGAGATCGAGCCGCCATAGGCGCTGACCTGGCCGGTGGCCCCCACCTTGAGGTACAGCAGATGCACGTTGCGCAACGTGCCGTTGTTGACGGCCGCGACGGCGCCCGCGACGGCGCGCGGGCCCGTCGCATGGATGTGCACGCCCTTCAGCGTCAGGTTCTGCACGGCGCCTGCGGCGGCGACCTCGGCGAAAAGGCCCAGATGCTTGTTGGCGTTGCGGATCGTCATGTTGAGAACGTTGTTGCCGAGCCCGTCGAAACGTCCGGCGAGCGGGGTCGTCACCGGACTGAGCGCATATTCGCCGTCCGGTTCCGCATCGGCATCGGCGGCGAGCGCGAAATAGCCGCCGGGAACGGATGCGACCTGGCTCGCGAGCGTCGAGAGAGAACCCACCAGCGTATAGGCATGACCGTCGATGGCGAGGCTGCCCGAGAGGCTCCGGAAATGGACGTTGCCCCGCGGCGCCGTGAGAAAGACGCCGTTCGTGCCGCCGTCATTGGTCAGCACCGAAAGCCCTCCGGAAGCGAGGACGTCGATCGTGCGATGCAGCACGACGCTGCGATAGGCGTCGAGCGTCAGCGTGTGCGCGCTCGAGAAGCTCACCGCCCCCGTCACGACGATGTTGGGCGCGACGGCGGTGCCCTTCACGGTCACATCGCCGGCGGCGAGCATGGTCTGAAGCTGGTCGACATTCAGGAACGCCTTCGCGCCCGTCGCCGTGCACAGGCTCGCGGTGCAGTTCATATGCGCGGTCGCGCGCGGGGAGATGGTCACGTCCGCCTGTGCCGCGGCCGTGGCGACGCACAGCGGCAGCGCCGCGAGGATACGCGTGAAACGGTTCATGGATGCCCCTTCCCTGCTGCGGCGACGCTAGCGCAGCCGCTGCCGAAGCGCCAATACCCCGGTCATCGCGCCGGAGCGGTGGCGCCTCTGTAGCCGCTCGCCACGAGGTAGAGCTCGACCGATTCTGCGCGCGACGCCGGCGGCTTCACGTGCTTGACCTCGCGGAACATCGCCTTCACGCGCGCGAGCAATTCGCCGCTCGCGCCGCCCTGGAACACCTTGCCGACGAAAGCCCCGCCCGGCTTCAGCACGTCCTCGGCGACGTCGAGCGCGGCTTCGAACAGCGCCGTGGTGCGCAGGTGATCGGTTGCGCGATGGCCCGTGGTCGGCGCCGCCATATCGGTGAGCACGACGTCCGCCGGCCCGCCAAGCCTCTCCTTCAGGATCGCGGGCGTTGCGGCATCGAGCAGGTCGAGCTGCAACGTGGTGGCGCCCGGGATCGGCTCCATCTCCAGGATGTCCGCGCCCACGACCGTGCCGGCGGCGCGCGCGACCGCGACCTGCGTCCAGCCGCCCGGCGCCGCGCCCAGATCGAGCACGCGCGCGCCGCGCTTCAGAAAACGGAACTTCTCGTCCAGCTCGATCAGCTTGAACGCCGCGCGCGAGCGCCAGCCCTCCTTCTTCGCCGCGGCCACATAGGGATCGTTGAGCTGGCGCTCGAGCCAGCGATGCGACGACGCCTTGCGCTGCTTCCTGCTCTTCACGCGCACGCGTTCGGCCCCGCGTCCGGAGCCCGGGGGAGTGCGCGCGTTCATGCGAAAGCCTCGCTCATCAATTCGCGCAGCATGCCCTCGCGCAGCCCCCTGTCGGCAACGCGCAATTGCGCGCAGGGCCACAGCGCCACGATCGCCGCGAACTCGGCGCAGCCCGGCAGCACCAGGTCGGCGCGATCGGGGCCGATCGGCCCGATCGCCGCGCGGCCGTCATGGTCGAGCGCGATCAGCCGCTCCACCACCGTCAGGATCTCGGCGCATTCGTGCCAGCTGCCGTCGACGCGGCTGCGCACATAGCGCTCGAGCCCGAGCGACACCGCAGCCAGGGTCGTCACCGTACCCGAGGTGCCGAGCAGATGGTTGCGCTGCGGCACGAAGCTGCCTTTCGCGTCCATCGCCGCGCGCACCTCCTGGAACCGCGCGATCAGGCGCTCGCGCATCGCGGCGAACGCGGCGGCGTCCATCGCGCCCGCTTCCTCCGCGCCCACTTCCTCCGCAAGCGAGACCACGCCCACGGCGAGCGACGCCGAATGGATCACGCGCGCGGCGCCGTGCTCGCGGCGCATCCAGATGAGCTCGGTCGAGCCGCCGCCGATGTCGAACACCAGCGCGCCGTCGTAAGCGCGCCCGATCAGCGGCGCGCAGCCGATGGCGGCGAGCCGCGCCTCTTCCTCCGCCGTCACGATCTCGAGCACGAGGCCGGTTTGCGCGCGCACGCGTTCGACGAGCTCGCTTGCGTTCGAGGCGCCGCGGCACGCCGCCGTCGCGATGGCGCGGACATGGGTGGCGCCCGCGGCGCGGATACGCTCGGCGCAAACGCCAAGCGCGTCGAGCGTGCGCGCGATCGCGGCGTCGGCGAGGCGGCCGGTCTGCGCCACGCCCTCGCCCAGGCGCACGATGCGCGAGAACGAGTCGAAGACGCGGAACGATCCGTCCCGCGCGGCGCGCGCGATCAGGAGCCGGCAATTGTTGCTGCCCAGGTCGAGCACGGCGAGCACCGCGCTCGCGTGCGCCTTGCCGTCTCGACCTTCGTCTCTGGCCAAGCGTCCGTCCCGTCCGTTCCCCGAAGCGACGTTAGCGCACGCGCCGTCTGGGACGTAACCCCGGCGGTTCAAGTCTCTCGCGAAAAAATTTCCGCTCCTCCGTACACGCCCGTTTCCCTTGAAGCGGCGCCGCGCCGCGCCGACATCCTCAATGTGGGCATGACGGGCGGACCGTGAGCGACCAGGATGGCGACGACGGCAAGAACGGCAAGAACCAGCAGAACCGGAAGACGGACGGCGACAATCCCTGCGACATCGTCGGCTGCATTTGCGACGGCGCCGGCGGCTGCGACGGGCCGGGCTGCGTCGCGGCGCTGGCCTTCATCCTGGTCCTCGGCCTCGCCTATGGGCTCTATTACCTGGTGGCGATGCTCTTCGGCGGGCCGCAGACCTGGGCGGAATGGCGCGAATCCGGCGCCTTGTTCTGGAGCACCTTGGGCCTGGCGGCCCTGGCCGCGTTTGCGGCCGCGTGCTGGGCCGACGCGCATTGGAAGTGAGGCTTGAAACCGGCCCCGGCCTCGTCTAGACGGAGCGTCCTTCGCCGTTGGGGGATCGTCTAACGGTAGGACTGCAGACTCTGACTCTGCCTGTCTAGGTTCGAATCCTAGTCCCCCAGCCAACGGGCTTGCTCCGAATCAAGCTTGCTCCGGCGCCTGGAAATCATCTCCCTATTTCAAAGGCTTATGCGGCGCACGCGGCGGTGACCGCCAGTGAACCGGGTCCAAATCGGCCAATTTCGGGGAACTTATCCAGCTTTGTTCTGCGGCCCCATTTTGGACTGACGCTCGCGCGGAGAATTCGCCGGTTTCGGCGGCTATTTGAAACCGAGAACCGCACGCTGTTCGGCCCAGTCGATAGAAAGCTTGGTGTTGATGAGCCGATCCAGAGTCATACTACGACCGCCAGAGCTCGGATCGAGCGGAAGTCGATGTGATGCGGTTTCTTGAAAAGAAGGTCATTGCCTGCGAGTGCCGTGGCTATCAGCCGACTACCAAGATCGGTCTCGGTGAAGTGGAGGAATCCGAAGGATGATCGGCGCTACGAGAACGACCTGCGACTCGTTGGCCTGGAACCACTCGCGGACCCGGCGCAGTATTGGATTGGCTTGGGTCGCGTGGCTTAGCGTGAACTCCACCAAGGCAGAAAGAATATCGCCGTGTTGACGGCAAAACCGAAATTCCACAGCAGGGTCCGAAGAGTTGGCCGATCCGCCAGATAAGCCGCGACGAAAGCAAGACGGAGGACGATAAAGGCGATTGCCAGCAGATCGATCCAATGTTGGGGCCGATGGCGGAACTCGGCCAGCAGGACCGCCGCCGCAAAAAACGGAAAGGTCTCGATGCCGTTGATATGCGCGCCCAGAGCACTGGCGCGGATGCCCGGCGTGTAGAACGCCGGATCGCGCGGATGGGAATTGTCGAACCTGGGACGGCCGACGACCTTCACCGGCGCCAGGGTCAGAAGATAGAGAAGCACGGCGGCAAATATCATCCATTCGGCGAGCGTCATCCCAGTCCCCTCCAACAGCATGTGCAGCTCAGTATATGACCGTTACCGCAATATAATCTCGTCTGCCCAGGCACCGTCGGCGGCTTGGCACGTTTCGAAAAATGACGCGGCCTGCTCCGTGATTGCGAGATCGTTTCGTCCATGCCGTCATCCAAGCCTCTGGCGCGCCAAAAAGCGCTCGTAACCGGAGCCAATTCCGGCATCGGGGAAAGCGTGGCTCTTGCCCTGGGCGCAGCAGGCGCGGATGTCGTCGTGAACTATGTCGAGAACGAAGCCGCCGCGCTCGCGGTAGTCGACAAGATCCGCAGGTCGGGAAGCAACGCGATCGCATGCAAGGCCGACGTCTCTTCCGAGGCGGAGGTGGCTTCTATGTTCCGAACCGCGATCGATGCCTTTGGAACGGTCAACGTCGTCGTCGCCAATGCCGGTCTTCAGCGCGATGCCGCGCTGAGCGACATGACCCTGGAAAGATGGAACAAGGTGCTGGAGGTGAACCTCACCGGGCAGTTCCTCTGCGCCCGCGAGGCGACCCGTGAATTCCTGCGCCGCGGCGTCGTGCCGGATATCTCGCGCGCTGCGGGCAACATCATCTGCATGAGCTCCGTGCACCAGGTGATTCCGTGGTCCGGTCATGCCAACTATGCGGCATCCAAGGGCGGCATAAAGCTGCTCATGGAGAGCATGGCGCAGGAGCTGGCGCCGAAGCGCATCCGCGTCAATGCCATCGCCCCGGGCGCCATCCGCACGCCGATCAACACCGCGGCCTGGAGCACGCCGGAGGCGCTCAACCGCCTCTTGACGCTCATCCCCTATGGCCGCATCGGCGAGGCGGACGACGTCGCGAAGGCGGCGGTCTGGCTCGCGTCCGACGACTCCGACTACGTGGTCGGAACGACGCTGTTCGTGGACGGCGGCATGACTCTCTATCCAGGATTCTCGACGAATGGCTGACGACGAGAAAGAGCAGCCGACCGCGACCGCGCGATTCTCGGTCGACTTGAGCGGCCGGTGCACGTCCTCCAATCCGCGCGACGCGATGCATGACGATCCCTACGCCGCCGCCTTCATCGTCAAGACGATCATGGAGGCGGCCGGGCTGGTGCAGGGCTACAGCTACTGGACGTTTGGCGACATCTTCGAGGAGAATTATTTTCCCTCCGTGCCCTTCCAGGGCGGCTTCGGCCTGATGAACATTCACGGCGTCCCAAAGCCGGCCTACCGCGCGTTTCAGCTCCTGCACAGTCTCGGTGGCGAATTGCTCCCCGTGAAGGGCAGCCACGCGACCGTCGATGCCTGGGCCGTTCGCGGCGGCGACAAGCTAACGCTATTGATGACCAACTTTGCGTTGCCGCGTCATCCGGTCGGTCACGAGGCGGCTTGCCTGCTCAACCTGTCGGATGATGACGCGGACATTACGATCACGATATTTTTGAGGATCGCGAGCCTGCGGGGCCATACAAGGTCAAGCTGCCTGCGCGGCGCACCAAGCATTTGCGCTTCAACGATCTGAAGGATCCGGAGGTCGTACCCCGCGACACCTCCTATGCTTCGGTGATCGTGTCGTCGGTGCCGATCATCGTGCAGCACACGCGCTTGGATTCGCGCGATCCGTACATCGCGCTTTTGAGCACGATGGCCTATCCGCTCGCGTGAAGGGTTGCGAAGATACCGTGTTCGGAACCGGCAACGGCAACGGCAACTCATGGGCTTTGCCGACGTTCAAACCACATCTCTTCAGACGCCGGCCCCCTCCATCCTCCTTTGCAGCCGGCGATGGGCGGCGTTCCACACGGGACGCCGCCCATCTATGCGTGGGCGGATGATGATCGCGGAAACCTTGATCGGTGGCGTGGTGCGACGACGTCTCTCGGAGTTGTGGGATTTTGCGACGCGCGTCTATGTCGAGTTCTCCAACGATCGCATTCCGACCGTCGCTGGCGGCATCACCTTCTTCACGCTGCTGGCGCTGTCCCGCGATCTCGGAAGCCTGGGCCGTCTATTGACTTCGCGGGCCGCTATCAGCGCCACGTCAAAGCGGCATAGGTGTAATTCCTGACTAGCCCGGCAACGGATTCTCAATAGGATTGGGCATGTCACCGAACGGATCGTTCCGGTGACCGGCGAAGGAGCCCGAACGGGGCTCCGGGCTCCGGACCTAGGCGGAGCCCTTCGCTGATGAGTTCGGCAACAGTCGCCAAAGCGACACGCCCTTGCGGCGCTCTTTACCGCTCACCCTGGTCCGCTTGAGGCGGAGCGTTTGCACGATCCGAAGCGCGATAGCTTGCCCCAACATTTTGTCGTCGGGATTGAGTCCCTTGAAACCGCATCGCCAGCGCGGTCGAGCTGGTCGTCATCACCGAGCGGATGGGCAGATTGTCAAGGCGGCGCGACTTCTCGCCCGTCGAAACTCGGTCGGGTGCTGCGTCAAGAAAGGGATAACACGCCGTTGAAGGTGTCGCCGACAAGATCTAGGGCTACCAGCTTAGCGCTTCGTCTCTGCGGCAATTGGCGCAGCCGCCGCGTCTCCGGTAAATATATAGAGGGATGAATATGACCAAACACAGCACGTATGCGAGGAGTGAGGCATTGAGCCGGAGATTCTGCGTCTCGGGAATATAGCGCACGACACCGCCGTTCTCGTACGCGACGATAATCCTCGACTCGGATCTGGAACATGCGGGGCGTCCGGCGTGCTCCACGTCACGAAGAGAGCGACGACAAGCGAGGCGATCGCAGAGCATGCGGCGTCGAACATTACGATATCAACGATCCTATCGAGGAGTCTGCGATCCATTCGTTAGCGCCCTTGCAGTATGCACGTCTCCTATCTCCCGATTTCGATCGCGCGCAAAATAAGCAGCAGTATCAAGGCAACGCGAGCAATCGATATCCGATACCGGATTCGGTGACGAGAAGATTGGGTGACCCCTTCGGCTCCAATTTCTGGCGCAATTGGCGCATCAGGACGCGCAGATATTGCAGGTCTTCGAGGTGGGCGGGTCCCCAGACCTCCTGCAGCAATTGCTGATGGGTGACCACCCTGCCGGCATGGCTGACGAGAAAGCGCAACAGACTGTATTCCTTCGGCGAGAGATGGACTTCGACGTCCTTCAGATGCACCTGCCGATTGACGAGATCGACGGCCAGGGGGCCCGTATGAAAGACCGGGGTCTCGCCCACCGCCTGCAGGCCATGGCGCAACGCCGCCTTCAGACGAGCCAGCAGCTCCGAGATGTCGAAAGGCTTTGTGACGTAGTCGTCCGCGCCTAGTTCCAGTGCCTTGACCTTACCCTCTACGTCGCTGCGCGCCGACAGGACGACAATCGGGGTGAGCGCGTCTTTGCGAATCTCCTGGATCAAGCCGAACCCGTCCTGGTCCGGGAGTCCAAGATCGAGGATGATCGCATCGGGCCGCTCCTTGGCGAACAATTTGAGAGCTTCCGCGCCAGTGGCCGCTTCGACGCATTCATAGCCGTGCGGCGGCAGGCCGAGGCGAAGGAAGCGGCGGATCTGCGGCTCGTCATCGACGACGAGAATCTTCGGAAGACTAGCTGCCACTTCCGCCTCCGGTTTCGGCTGCGACAGGCAGCGCGACCGTCAGCACCGCGCCCATCCCGCTCGCGCGGTTCGCCGCCACAAGCGTACCGCCAAATGCTTCGACAAACCCGCGGGCGACGGCCAGTCCGAGGCCCGTCCCGGCGACACGCCGGTCGGCGGCCTTAGCGCGATGGAACTTGTCGAAGATACGCGACAAATCCTCGGGCGGGATACCGGGTCCCTCGTCCTCTATCGTGAGAACAACGCGCGCGTCCGCGGCGACGGCGCCGATCCGGATGAGCGATCCCGCCGGCGCATATTTGGCGGCGTTGTCCAAGACGTTGACAAGCGCCTGTTCGAGCAGCACCGGATCGACGGAAACCAGCGGCAGATCCTCGGGCAGATCGCTTGCGATCCGATGCCCCGAAAGGCGGCGGGACAGTCGCTTGAGGGCCGCCTCTACCAGGTCGTGGACTTGGACCGTTTCCCGTTTGACTCCCAAGGCGCCTGCTTCGAGGCGCGACATGTCGAGCAGGTTACCCACGAACCGATCGAGACGTTCCGCCTCATCGCGAATCGTCGAAAGCAGCTCTCTGGTCTGTTCCGCGTCGTATATCCCGTTGCTCGACAGCAGGGATGTCGCCGAACCGAGAATCGACGCGAGCGGCGTGCGCAGATCGTGCGAAAGCGAGCTCAGGATCGCCACGCGCAGCTTGTCCGCCTCGGCGCGGACCTGCGCCTCGTCCACGCGCTCGACGAGCTGAGAGCGCTCGATCGCCAGCGCCGTCTGATCGAGCAGGGAATCGAGCAGGCGCCTTTCGTCGGGCGCGAGGATTCCATGGCCGTCCTGGCTCAGCAGCCCAATGACCCCGACCAGCCCCTGACCCGTGCGCATGGGCAGGAACAGGCGTTTCGCGCCGGGAAGGGTTTCCGCGTTGCGGCCCGTCGCGGTTCCCCGTTCCCAGCACCACATGGCAGCGGCGAGGTCCTGGGCGTCAAGCTCGTCCTCGGGCGGATAGCCGGTGCGGATTTCCAGACGCTTCGTCTTGGGGTCCGGCAGGAGGATGACAACATTCGACTTCAACATCGAAGCGATCTGAAAGGCTGCCGCCCACAGGATGTCGTCGAGACGGGCGATGGCCGCGAGCTTGCCGGTGAACTGGTACATCTCCCCCGTGACCGCCGCGCGCGCCGCCGCGAGATGGGCTTGCGCCCGGACGCTCGACGCCAGGTTCGCGGCCGTGATTGCCACGAGAAGCAGCACCGCGAAGGACAGCCAATTGTTGGGGTCCGCTATCGTGAAGGTGTAGAGCGGCGGCAGAAAGAAGTAGTTGTAGGCCATCACGCTGACGAACGCGGTCATCAGCGCGGGCCGCAGCCCGAACCAGATCGCGCTCAAAAGCACGGGCACGAGGAAAAGCATGCCCACGCTGCCAAGCGCGGGCGCGACAAAGGCATTGAACACCCAAGCGACCGCAACGGTCGCGGCGACCGCCAGGACGCTCCAGGCATAGTTTGGCCACGCTAGGCCGTCGATTTTGATCGCGGTGGCGACGGATTTCGCGCCCACGACATCGCCTTCCGCCCTGACCGCGATGATGCCGATGGCGCCGCTCTCGCGCATGAGGTCCCGGACGACGGACCCATGCAGGATCTCGAACCAGCGCGTGCGCGCGGATTTTCCAATGAGAATTTGCGTGACATTGTTCTTGCGGGCGAATTCGAGGATCGTCCTTGCGATACCGCGCCCCGGAATCGTCGTGACTTCGGCACCCAGGCGTTTGGCGAGACGCATGGTGTCGGCGATGCGGTCTTTTTCGACCTCGCTCAGCGCCAGATGCCTGGGGCTCTCGATATAGAGCGCGGTCCAGCTGGCCTTGAAACTGTCCGCCAACCTGCGGGCGCGGCGCACCAGCTCGGCGCAAGACGGATGCTCGTTGATGCACACCAGGATGCGCTCGCCGGCAGGCCAGGGCCCGGCGATGGCGTGTGCCTGCAGGTAATCCGTCACGTCGCGATCGACGCGCTGGGCCGTCTTGCGCAAGGCGAGCTCGCGCAACGCGGTGAGATTGCCCGCCGAGAAGAAGTGCTTGAGCGCGCGTTCGGCCTGCTCCTTGACGTAAACCTTGCCCTCGCGCAAGCGCTGCAGAAGATCCTCGGCGGTCGTATCGACCAGCTCGATCTCGTCCGCCCTGTCGAGAACCTCGTCCGGCACCGTTTCGCGCACCCGGATGCGGGTGATCTGCGCGATGACATCGTTCAGGCTGTCGATGTGCTGGATGTTCACGGTCGTATAGACATCGATTCCCGCCGCCAGCAGTTCCTCCACGTCCATGTAGCGTTTGGGATGACGGCTGCCTTCCGCGTTGGTATGCGCCAGCTCGTCGACCAGGACGAGTTGCGGCCGGCGCTGGAGAATGGCGTCGAGGTCCATTTCGGCGATGACGCGGCCCTTGTAGAGCGAGCGCTTCTTCGGAACGATTTCGAATCCCTTGGTGAGGGCATCGGTTTCGACGCGGCCGTGCGTCTCGACGACGCCGATGGCCACGTCGATGCCGTCCAAACGGCGTTGCCGTCCTTGAGAGAGCATCTCGAAGGTCTTGCCGACGCCTGGTGCCGCCCCGAGGAATATCTTGAGTTTTCCGCGCCCCTCTTTTCCGGCCTGGGAAAGAAGGGCCTCGGGCGACGGTCTCGAATCGCGGTCTGCCAGGGGGTCCATTATTCGCGCCAAGCCTCCGCGCCCAGTCTAGTATCTAGCCCGCATCGACGCACCAGCGGTGAACGCCCGTGGATACGCTTTCATTGTTCGGCTTGGCGGCCGTAAGCGCGATGCTGGTTTGCTACGCCTGGGAAGAAAGGAGCCCCTGGTTCGTATTGGGCTTTGCCGCCGCGTGCGCGATGGGCTCGATTTACGGATTCCTGCAGGGAGCGTGGCCTTTCGGATTCGTCGAGGCGATATGGGCGGCGATTGCCGTTCTGCGCTGGCGCCGAAGAGTTCGTTCCTAGCTTCCATTCGCCCGCATCTGGTCGAGCGCCAGATTCAGCTTGAGCACGTTGACGTGCGCCTCACCGATGATCCCCACGACGCGGCCTTCCATGTGGGCGTCGACGAGATGGCGTACCGCCGCTTCGGACAGACCCCGCGCCTTGGCGACACGCGGCACCTGGAAATAGGCCGCCGCCGGCGTGATGTCGGGATCCAGGCCGCTCGCCGAGGTGGTCACCAGGTCGACCGGAACGGGCTGATTCGGATTTTCGGCATGCAGCGTCGCCGCGTCCGCCTTTACGCGATCGATGAGCTTCTTGCTGGTCGGGCCCAAATTCGAACCGGAGGAGTTGGCGGCATCGTAGCCGTTCCCCGCCGCGGACGGACGGCCGTGAAAATATTTGGCGCTCGCGAAGGCTTGGCCGATCAGTTCGGAGCCCACGACCTTGCCGTCCTTCTCGATCAGGCTGCCGTTCGCCTGGTGGGGGAAAAGGAGCTGCGCGAGGCCGGTCATGCCGAGCGGGTAGGCAAGCCCGGTAATGAGCGTCATCAGGACGATCATCAGGATGGCGGGTCTGATTTGCTTGAGCATGGTCAGTTCCTTACACGAGCCCGACGGCATTGACGATCATGTCCACCAGCTTGATGCCGACGAACGGGACGGCGATCCCGCCCAGGCCGTAGATCAGCAGATTGCGCCGCAGAATGCTCGCCGCGCCGACGGGCTTGTAGGTCACGCCGCGCAGCGCCAGCGGAATCAGGGCGACGATGATCAGCGCATTGAAGATGATCGCCGACAGGATGGCGCTTTCCGGGGAGCGCAGCCCCATGATGTTGAGCGCCTGCAGCTGCGGATAAAACGCAACGAACATCGCCGGGATGATGGCGAAGTACTTTGCCACGTCGTTGGCGATGGAGAAGGTCGTCAGCGCGCCGCGAGTCATCAGCAATTGCTTGCCGATCTCCACGATCTCGATGAGCTTGGTGGGATCGCTGTCGAGGTCGACCATGTTGCCGGCCTCGCGCGCGGCCATGGTGCCGGTGTTCATCGCCACGCCGACATCGGCCTGGGCGAGCGCCGGCGCGTCGTTGGTGCCGTCGCCGCACATGGCGACCAGCTTGCCTTTGGCTTGCTCGTCGCGGATCAGCTTGAGCTTGGTCTCGGGCGTCGCCTGCGCCAGGAAATCGTCGACCCCGGATTCGGCGGCAATGGCGGCGGCGGTCAGCGGATTGTCGCCCGTGATCATCACCGTGCGGATGCCCATTTTGCGCAGGGCCGAGAAGCGCTCGCGGATGCCGCCCTTGACGATGTCCTTGAGGTGGATGACGCCGAGCAGCTTGCGGTCCACAGCGACGGCCAGCGGCGTGCCGCCCGACTTGGCGATGCGGTCCGAGAGGAGCGTCAGGGCCGCGGCGTCCTGAGTTGGCGTGCCGCACCAGGCCAGCACGGCATCCACAGCGCCCTTGCGCACCGACGAGCCGTCGACATCGATCCCGCTGATGCGCGTCTGCGCCGAGAAGGGAATGAAATTCGCGTGGAGCGGAGCCATGTCGCGTCCGCGGATGCCGTACTTCTCTTTCGCCAGCACGACGATGGAGCGGCCTTCCGGCGTCTCGTCGGAGAGCGAGGCGAGCTGGGCCGCGTCGGCGAGGGCTTGTTCGGTTACACCCGGCAACGCCAGGAACTCGCTGGCCTGGCGGTTGCCGAGCGTGATGGTCCCCGTCTTGTCGAGCAGAAGCGTATCGACATCGCCCGCCGCCTCGACGGCGCGCCCCGACATCGCCAGCACGTTGAAGCGCACCAGGCGGTCCATGCCGGCGATGCCGATGGCGCTGAGCAGCGCGCCGATGGTGGTGGGAATCAAGGTCACGAACAGCGCCACAAGCACCAGGACGCTGATGTGTCCGCCGGCATAGGCAGCGAAACTCGGGATCGTGGCGACGGCGAAGACGAAGATCAGCGTCATGCCGGCGAGCAGGATGTTGAGCGCGATCTCGTTGGGCGTCTTCTGGCGCTCGGCGCCTTCCACCAGCGAGATCATGCGGTCGAGGAACGTATGCCCTTGCGCGGCGGTGATCTTGACCTTGATCCAGTCGGAGATGACCTGCGTGCCTCCGGTGACGGCCGAGCGGTCGCCGCCGGATTCGCGGATCACCGGCGCGGACTCGCCCGTGATCGCGGCCTCGTTGACCGACGCCACGCCTTCGATCACCTCGCCGTCGCTCGGGATGATGTCGCCGGCCTCGACGAAGACGATGTCGCCCTGCTTGAGAGCCGTAGCCGCTACGTTGCGGGGCTGCGTGCTGCCGGGATCGAGCAGTTTCGCCATCGTGTCGGTCTTCGTCCGGCGCAGCGTGTCGGCCTGCGCCTTGCCGCGGCCTTCGGCAACGGCTTCGGCGAAGTTCGCGAACAGGACCGTGAACCAGAGCCACAGATTGATCTGGAATGCGAAACCCAGCCCCGTGCCGCCCGTGGCGAGATCGCGGATGAACAGGATCGTGGTCAGCGTGGCGACGATCTCCACCACGAACATCACCGGGTTGCCGATCATGTGGCGCGGGTGGAGCTTCCCGAACGCGCCTCCGATTGCCGGCAGCAGGATCGCCGGGTCCGTCATCGTCGCAACCGGCATCCGTTTGCGGACGTGCTCGACGCCGAGGGGCTTTTGAACGGTCGTGTCCATATTGGTCGAACCTTTAGAAGACGTTGTGAGCCAGCATCGCGAAATGTTCGACGATGGGGCCCAGAGCGAGCGCCGGGAAATAGGTCAGTCCGCCGACGATCAGGATGACGCCGATGATGAGACCGACGAAGAGCGGGCCGGTGGTAGGAAACGAGCCGGCCGATGTGGGCACGATCTTTTTCTCCACAAGCGAGCCCGCGACCGCCATCATCGGCACGATCCACAGGAACCGACCGATAAGCATCGCCAGGCCGATGGTCGTGTTGTAGAAAAGCGTGTTGGCGCCCAGGCCCGCGAAGGCGCTTCCGTTGTTGCCCGTGCCCGAGGTGTAGGCGTAGAGGATTTCGCTGAAGCCATGCGGACCTGCGTTGTTCAGTGTCGCGAGCCCCGCCGGCAGCACGCAGGCAAGCGCTGTGAAGCCGAGAATGGAGAGCGGCGACGCGAGAATGGCGAGCATCGCCATCTTCACATCCTTGGCTTCCAGTTTTTTGCCGAGATATTCCGGCGTGCGGCCGACCATCAGCCCCGCTACGAACATGCCGACGATGACAAAGAGCAGCATGCCGTAGAGGCCCGAGCCGACGCCGCCGAAAATGATCTCGCCGAGCTGAATATTGACGATCGGAACCAGCCCGCCCAAGGGCGTGTAGCTGTCATGCATCGAGTTGACGGAGCCGTTCGAGGCGTCTGTCGTGGCGGTCGCCCAGATCGTCGAATTGGCGATACCGAAGCGAACCTCCTTGCCTTCCATGTTGCCGCCGGCCTGGAGCGAACTCGGCGCCTGGTCGATGCGGAGCTCGGCAAGCTTCGGGCTCGGCTGGCCTTCCGCCCAATAGGAAACGGCCTGTCCGCCCAAATAAAGCACGCCCATGACGGCGAAGATCGCCCAGCCCTGGCGCGTATTCCCCACCATCTTTCCGAACGTGTAGGTGAGCGCCGCACTGATCACGAGGATGGCCCACAATTCGAGAAGATTGGTGATCGCGTTCGGATTTTCGAACGGATGCGCCGAGTTGGCGTTGAAGAAGCCGCCGCCATTGGTGCCGAGCTGCTTGATCGCGAGCTGTGCGGCCACCGGGCCCTGCGCAATGGTCTGATGTGCGCCTTCCAATGTCGTAACTGTCGTGTAGTCGCCCAGGTTCTGCGGCAGTCCCTGCCAAACCATGATCAGCGCGACCACGATGGAGAGCGGCAGGAGGACGTAAAGCACGCAGCGCGTGAGATCGACCCAAAAATTTCCCACGGTGTTCGTCGAGCGGCGCGCAAAGGCGCGAATGAAGGCGATGGCGAGCGCGATGCCCGCGGCGGCCGAGACGAAGTTTTGCGTCGTGAGCGCGGCCATCTGGGTCAGATAGCTCATCGTCGTCTCGCCGCCGTAGCCCTGCCAGTTGGTGTTGGTCGAGAAGCTGACCGCCGTGTTGAAGGACGAATCCGCCGAGACCGCGCCCATGCCGTGCGGATTGAGGGGCAAAACGGCCTGCAGGCGCTGGAACGCATAAACGGAAAGAAATCCAGCCAGACTGAACAGCAGCATGGCGACGGTGTAGACCGTCCAGTGTTGCTCTTCGTTCTCGCGCACGCCGCAGATCCTGTAGATCGCGCGTTCGACCGGGCGCAGCACCGGCGTCAGAAATGTGCGGTCGCCGGCAAACACCCTGGCCATGAAACCGCCCAGCGGCTTCACGCTGAGCGTAACGAGAACCGCGAAGATCGCGATCTGCAGCCATCCATTCAGAGTCATGAGATTGGTCCTTAGAACCGCTCGGGGCGGATGAGCGCGTAGACGAGGTAGACGAGAAGCCCTACGGAGACGATCGCGCCAAGTGCATAGTCGATGATCATGTCTCTCTCCCTATAACCGCTCGCAGGCATACGTGTAGGCGATCGCGACGATGAAAAAGCCGAAGCCGGCGGCGACAAGAACCACGTCAAGCATGCAATCCTCCTAGAACAGGACGCCGGCTTCGAAGAACACGCTGGTCTGCGAGTCCCGGTCGAACG
Source organism: Rhizomicrobium sp. (assembly GCA_035549495.1). Classification (GTDB taxonomy): domain Bacteria; phylum Pseudomonadota; class Alphaproteobacteria; order Micropepsales; family Micropepsaceae; genus Rhizomicrobium. The sequence continues at coordinate 18,092 of DASZQV010000007.1, forward strand.
TCGGACCATAGGCGAAACCCGGTGTCGTGTCGCTGGCGCTCACATAAGAGCCTTCGACGCGGGCGAAGAACACCTTGTACTGATAGGTCGGCGTCAGCGTGATCGACCACGCCTTGCTGCCCGGACCCGCGATCAGCATGTTGGCGGAACCCGATGCGGCGTCGCCGGTCGACGTCGCGTATTCGCCGCGGGCGGCGATCTTCCAATGATCGTCGACGGCGTAGTTGACGAGGACCGCGCCGCCGAACGAATCGGCGCCTTTCGCGACGCCATGCACGGGATCGCTGGGCGCGCTGATGTATTGCAGATAGGGGCTGATCGTCCACGGGCCCGAGGTGTGCGTATAGATCAAGTTGTAGATGCTGCCGTTGTTGATCACCGGCGTGGCGAAGGGGAGCGTGTCGGGGTTGTGTCCGACATTGCCGCCGGCGACGACCGCCAGCGTGTCCGAGCCGCCGTTGAAGCCATAGGACGCAAGGCCCGATACCCAATTCAGGCTCTGCGAATAGAAGCCGTCGTTCACCGATACGGCGAGCGTCAGCGGACCGTCGGCATAGTTGAGCTGGACGCCGTCGCTGATGGCCGGCTCCTGGTTCCACAACAGGCCGCGCTGGATGTTCATGTTCTCGAAGGTGAAGGTGTACTCGTCGCCGATGAGCGTCGGCAGCTTGCCGGCGGAAAGCGAGAACTTGTCGAATGCCAGCTTGACGTAGGCTTCCGGCACGTTGCCGAACAGCAGAGCCGGCGCGACCGACGATTTGATGTAGGTCCCGCCGAGCGAAGGAAGCGAATAGGTGCCCGCCTGCACATAGAACTGCAGCCAGCCGTCGGTCTTCTCGATCCAGGCCATGCCGTTGTCGAGATCGAGCTTGGAATGCTCGCCGTTGTTGGGATTGTCCTGGTAGTAGCCGAGTCCGCTCAGCGCGCCGCCGACCGACCATTTTCCGGCCCAATCCAGATCGACGCTGTAAGGATCGGTGTTGGCGGAAAGCGATGCGCTCATCGCGGGCGCGGGAAGAGGATCGGCCTTTGCGTGCGCCGCAAACAGCATCATCGCCCCGACCGCGGCGCAGCTCCCGAGAACGGCGCTGCGAAACGCAGGCGTCACGGCCGCGGCTTCCGTCACGCCGTTCAACCTCGATTTGTACATCATCTTCCCCTGTTTTGTGCGGGCCCGGCTTCAACTCCGGATTCGCGTGACGATTAAGAGGGCGTTTCACCCGAATTGAATTGACGCACGTCAATTTGGCGCTGGCGCCGGTTTTTTGAATTCACGGATATGACGTTCCGGATAAGAACGAAGCCAGGGCGACCAGTAGGCCCGTGCCGCCAAGGATCGCGAGCATTTCGGTCAGAACGCGTCCCTGGGAATTGGCGGGGTTCACGGCGATGGGCTCGTCCATCCGGCTGCAGGAAACCTCCGGCCAGAAATCGTCCGCTTCTTCCGGTTGCTCTCGCCGCACGACTTTGAGATCGCCGCCACACCGCTGCAGGACGTCACTGCCGACTGCCTCATCGAAGTTGAGAATCTGTGCCATCGCCTTCACCTTGGCGGCGCTCTTCGGAATCGCGATCCGTGTTGCACCGCGTCGAGGTTCTAGGAGCGAGGGGCATTAGAAATCCATGCGGAACTGAGCGCCGGAAAATAAGATTTTCATAAGTATTCTTTCGCCCGTGCGATTTTATTTTTCACTGCGCGGATTCGCATCGAATTCTTATGCGCGGCGGCATATCTGCGTGACGCCATGAAAACTCCACCGGATCCGCCGCCGACTGTTTTCGACAGCCTTTCATTCCCGGCTTTAGGCGGCGTTCCACCGTCCGCGTTGACGATCGTCAGTGTGGACCCCGCATCCGAGCTCCCGTTGCGACGGTTGTTTTCAGCCCTAGGGACATTCTTTGCTTCCGGAAGAACGACTGCGACGCGGCTTCCAACCTCTTATTGAAGGCCACCATGAACGTCGGGTTTCGCGTGCCGGCCACGATCGGCGATCCGATGACGCGGCGGACCATGATCGCCAATTTGCGGGCGACAAGTAAGCCGCAGCTTCTGGCCGAGCTGGCCAGTCTCGCCGCGCCCGCCACCGAAGTCCCACCGTTCGGGACCGGCTGCGTCCGGGCGCCGATCCAAGAACCGCGTTTGCGGATTTGGCCGACAGTGCCATTGCACAGGCGAACTGATGCGGGCGGCGCGTTTCACGCGGCTGCTTTCCAGAATTCTTATTTTTGCGCCCTCACATCCGAATGGAAAACTTATGCGGCCTCGCCCTAGGAATACGCATTGGGCGGCGTCTGTCGGCCGTCAAGCGTGGCAAGAGGTTCAAGAATGAAACTGTGGCGTGAGTTGACGCTGGTAAAAGAAACCGGGTATTGCCAACCCGACAATTCCAATGCCGAGTCCGAGCTCGAGTTCTTCACGCTCCACGCCAGACCGCGGCCGGCGGATCGAATTCTCCTCTTCGGTTGCTCCGACCTGAATGTCCTTGCCGCATTTGCGGAATGCGGGCCGTACGACGTTACTGTGACGGACCTTTCGGATCTCCGACTCGATGCGGCGATACGCCTGGCGGAAGAGCGCGCGCTCGACGTCGCATGCGTGAGAGCCGAGCAGCGGCGGTGCCTCCTCGCCGACCAGAGCTTCGACGCCGTGGCGATATTCGGCGATTCCCTGGCACCACCAAACGACATGAACCAGCCCATCACCTTGCTCGCGGAAGCCAAGCGCTTGCTTCGTCCCTCTGGCACGTTGGTGCTGACCTTCGACGACGGCGACTGGCGGCGCAAGCATTTCCCGCCCGACGATGTCGAGATGCTGCCTGACGGGTTCATCTATCGGCGTTCGCAGCTGAGCGAGGATGCAGACCGCTTGATCACGCATGAATTCGTCGCTTCCCAGGAATTGGGTCTCGCCACGGAACGCCTATCGGTCGAAAGACTGCTCGGAGCGGACCAGATCCTCGCCATGCTGAACAAATGCGGCTTTGAGGCCACCTCCTTCTGCAAGCGTGTCCCGGGGCGACCGCGCGCGTCCATGTTCTCACGCGAATTTCCTCCAAGGCTCTATTTCAGCGGTCGGACCGGGCCACAGCGCAAGACGTCCCCACGCCTCCAGCTTGTCAAGAGCGGACGTCCTGAAGGTGCGATTTCATGAAGCTCTCCGGTTTGCTGCCGAACGCCGATGAGTGGGACGCCGAGAGCGAACCGTTACGGGCCGCTCAAGAAACCAGAACGCACAGCATGACGACAACGCTCGTCACCACCGCCGCAGTGAGGAATGGGCTGCGGGATAGCCCCGGCGGGTCGCTCCTGGTGCTTGCGCTAGCCATCTAGAGCTTCTCAATCAAATAGATAACCGCGAGGCAGACCGCAAAAAACGCAAGCGGCACGACGATCCGAACTGCTGCTTCGCGCAATTCATCGATGTCCGAGGCTCGTGTCTGCTTGCTCGACATGACCAGCGTCCTGCGAAAGGCACCCCGACAATGTAGGGGTTAAGGCATATAAATTCGATGAGAGTCCGGTGCGGAAAAAATAAGATTTCCATTAGGGCGTTCGGCGTTTATCGCCGCTTGAACGGCCGGCGGATATGCCCAAAAAGCGCAGCAGAATGGGCATGGTCAGTCCTTGAACGCCGATCGAAAAGGCAGCCACGGCGAATGTCGCCACCTGAATTTCGTCGCGATAAGGCAAAGCTGCGGGCAGCGACAATGCGAGCGCCAGGCCGAGCGCCCCGCGCAAGCCGGCCCAAACCAGTACGTGCTGTTCCGCGACGCTGATGCGTCTCGTCGTCCAAAAGAACGCGAGCGCGATCGGATAGACGGACGCAACCCGGCTCGCGAGCACAACGCCGATCGTGATCACGATGGTGCCGATGCCCAGCCGCGAGAAAGGAACGCTTCCCACGGTCACACCGATCATGAGAAAGACGAAGGAGTTGGCGATGAACGCGGCGAACTCCCAGAACTCGAGGACAAATTTCCGGGCTCTCGCCGACAGAAACGGCCGCTCTCCCCTGACGCCTACGTTGCCCAGGACGAGACCCGCGACAACCGTCGCGAGCACGCCCGATACGTGAAAATGTTCGGCCAGAAGAAACGCGCCATAAGCGACCACGAGCGTCAATGCGGTCTCGATCAGCGCGTCGTCGCTGAACGCCCAGACGGCGAGTGCGGCCGCCCCCACGATTGATCCGGCAATGATGCCGCCGCCGACCGTAAGAGAGATCGCCACGGCGCCCGATCGCAAGCCGTCCGCAAAACCGCTCGCTCCCGCCTCGGTCCAGGCAAGCACGGTCACGAACAGTGCGGCTGCCACGCCGTCGTTGAACAAGCTCTCCGCTTCGACGAGCGTGCGCAATCGGCCGCCCACACCCGCGTCCTTGAACATGGCGAGCACGGCAACGGGGTCGGTCGCCGCGATCAGCACGCCAAAAAGGAGCGCCGCCATCGGGTCCCAATGCAGAATTACGGCCATTCCCGCCGTGACGACGAAAGCCGCGACTGCCACTCCGACAATCGAGAAGGCGAGTATCGGAACCAGGTCTTTCCTGAGCGCGCTCCCGTGCATTGCGAGCGCAGCTTCGAACAATAACGGCGGCAATATCAGATCGAAGATGACATCCCGAGTGACCGGGACGAAGCCTTGAACGTGAAGGAGTGCCGCTATGAGCCCGGCGACCATCAGTCCCACGGTGTAGGGCAACGAGAGATACCGCGCCACAAGCGCCACCACGAGCGCTGCCAGCACAATTACCACGGCCTGGACAACGAGCGCTTCCACGGCTTACGACTCAATGCGGCACCGATTTCGTAGCACGAAGATCAGCGGCAGGGCACGACGATTGAGGCAGTCTCTCGTTTCACCGTCGATTTTGTCACGCCAAAGTCCTCCGCACGTTTCGCGATAGGCTCGCGGCCAGCATTGACAAACCGTCTTCGGTGAGACCGGCCGTGCCCCTCGGAGACAGCCGCAGTCCGATCCCGGCACGCATCCCCGGCGAAGACGGAGCGAACCAATGCCTGCGGCTGTCATATCACCATGAAATTTTGCGCCACGACGCTGGATACACGCGTGGAAGAGTTGGACCGCGACAATGGGGCCGGAGAAACTCCCGATCAATATTGCGTCGATTTTTCAGCCGAAGCATGCGAGCGGATCAAACCGTCGTTGCTACGCACAAGGTACCGCGGTTCGCTTCAACAACCAGAACTACGGCGTCGACACGAACCTGCTCATGTTTTCGTGCCGCGCAAGGCGTTCGGCTTCTTCAGCGATCCGGAACGTCTTGATCAGGCTCGAAGGGTTGACGCTGATGGAGTCGATGCCCCATTCCACCAGCCTGCGCGCTACGTCGGGATAGTTGGCGGGCGCCTCGCCGCAGATGCCGACATGACGCTTGTTGCGGTGCGCCCCCGTGACGGCCAGGCGAAGCATCTCGGTCATGCCGGGATCGCGCTCGTCGAAATCGAATGCCACGATGTCCGAGTCGCGATCGACGCCAAGCGTCAATTGGGTGAGATCGTTCGAGCCGATGGAGAAGCCGTCGAAAATCTTCGAGAATGCGTCGATGCGGATCACGTTGTTGGGGATTTCGCACATCACGAAAATCTCCAGACCGTTCTCGCCTTTGCGCAGTCCGTTCCGCGCCAGGGCGTCCAGGACGCGGCGCGCTTCCTCCTCGCGGCGGCAGAACGGAACCATGATTTTGAGGTTGGTCAGACCCATGAATTCGCGCACGCGCGCCAGGGCTGCGCATTCGAGCGCGAACCCGGCGGCATAGGCGGGATGGGCGTAGCGCGCGGCGCCGCGAAAACCGAGCATGGGATTGGCTTCGACCGGCTCGAACGGGGCGCCGCCCAGAAGCTTGGCATATTCGTTGGTCTTGAAATCCGAGAGCCGCACGATCACGGGCTTGGGGTAGAAGGCCGCGGCAATCGTTCCCACGCCTTCGGCCAGACGCTCGACGAAGAAGTCCTTCGGGTTGCGATGGTTCTGCGTCAGCTTCTGGATCCGCCGCCGGTCGGCCTTGCCGACCTTGTCGTGGTGGACAAGCGCCATCGGATGAATACCGATGAACTCGTTGATGATGAATTCCATGCGCGCGAGCCCGACACCGTCGTTGGGGAGCATCGCGGTACGGAAGGCGAGATCCGGATCGCCGATATTGACCATGATCTGCGTTTTCGGGCGCGGCAGATCGGAGAGCTTCGTTTCCGTGGCGTCGAATGGAATGCTTCCTTCATAGACGTGGCCCCTCTCGCCCTCGGCGCAGGAGATCGTGACTCGGTCGCCGTTCTTGAGCGTGGCGGTCGCGGCTTGCGTTCCCACCACCGCCGGCACGCCGAGCTCGCGCGCGACGATGGCGGCGTGGCAGGTGCGGCCGCCGCGGTCGGTGACGATCCCGGCCGCCTTCTTCATCACCGGCAGCCAGTCCGGCGCGGTCGTGTCGCTCACAAGGATTTCGCCGGCCTCGAAGCGGGCCAAGTCGTTTTCATTCCGCACGACGCGTACCTTGCCGGTCGCGATCCTCTCGCCGATGGCGCGGCCTGAGACGACCGCCTGCGCCTTGCCTTTGAGCGCGTAGGTCCGGATGAGCCCGGTCGTACGCTGCGAAACGACGGTCTCGGGGCGAGCTTGCACGATATACAACTTGCCGTCGTCGCCATCCTTGGCCCACTCGATGTCCATGGGTGTCGCGTGCCCGTTGAGCCTCGAATAATGCTCCTCGATCGCCATGGCATGGCCCGCAAGGGTCATCACCTCGGCGTCCGCGAGGCAGAATCGCTGCCGCAGATTTTTTGCCACGGGCCGGTTGACGGTCGGGGCGCCCTTGCCGCGGGCAAAGCACATGCGCAGCTGCTTCTCGCCCAGCACGCGGCGCAGCACGGCCCGATGGCCGTTCCTGAAGGTCGGCTTGTGGACGTAGAACTCGTCCGGATCGGCGCGGCCCTGGACGATGTTCTCGCCAAGACCGTAGATCCCGGTCACCAGGACCACGTCGCGGAAGCCGGATTCGGTGTCGAGCGTGAAGGTCACGCCGCTGGCGCCGATGTCAGACCGGACCATCTTCATCACTGCGACTGACAGCGCGACCTTGGCATGGTCGAAACCGTTGTTGTTGCGGTACACGATGGCGCGGTCGGTGAAGATCGAGGCGAAGCAATTGCGGCACGCCTCGAACACCGCCTCGGCACCGCGGATATTGACGAAGCTGTCGTGCTGTCCGGCGAAGCTGGCGTTGGGCAAGTCTTCCGCGGTCGCCGAACTGCGCACCGCGACCGGCATGTTGGTGCCGTATTGGCGCTCCAGCTCGCGATAGGCAGCGGCGATCTGCTCGCGAAGCTCAGGCGTTCCCGTGGCGTCGTGGACGATTTTCCTGGCCGCGGCAGCATGGCGGGCAAGGATACGAACATCCGACGCGTCCACCCCCTCGAGCAGTGGCTTGAGCTGTTCCCAGGCGCGCGCGCCGTCCAGTGCAGATCGATAAGCATCTGCGGTCAGGCCGAAGCCGTTCGGAATGTCGATGCCCTTGTTGCGTAGTGCCGAATACAGTTCGCCGAGGGAGGCCGTCTTGCCGCCGACGATGCCGACGTCCGATGCCCCAAGCGTTTCGAACCAGCGGATGAAGTTCTGAACGGTCATCGTGGCGTCTCCCGCCGCATGTCCAAGGCGCAGCCACACGGAGAATCGACCATCCTCCCGCCGGCGTCTTTGATGCATCGCAAAAATGCCGTGGGCGCGCAGCTTTTCATCGCAGGCTTACGGGCTGAGGTTCCACCAGTCCAACACGGTCGGCAGACAATTTCCGGGTTCAGGCCTTCCGGCACAATGTCGGAATTCATGGTCACCCTGGTGTTTGTCGACACCGATGGAGTGTGCAGCGCGCCCGATGAGCGGCGCGGCGGCTCCGCGCGCTATCGACTGCGCTTCCGTGCCCGGAGAGATAGAGATCGTAGGGGACGCACGGAGCGAGACGCGCGCGAGCGCGTCTTTGCGGCTTTCGCTCCGGCATCGACGGCGACGGCCAGCTCAAGGACGATCGGATGATGGTCCGAAGGACCCTTGTCGAGCACTTCGCAGGCGGTGCAAAGGAGCGACCGGGCCAGGCAGCGATCCAGGCGGAGCGAGACGATATTGCTCGCTTTATGGGTGCGGCGGCGCGGTCCCACGTCCTCGAAGCCCTGCAGGATCGTCGGGCCGACGGAATTGAAATCGCCGATGATCGCGGCCGGCCCCTCGAGCGAATCGGCGATGCGCAGCAATTGCAGGCGGTTCAGCAGCTGGCCGTGCGACAGATGCACATTGGCGACCGCGATGCCGTGAAGCTTCACGATCTGGGCGACGCGGGGCGGCACCCGGCCCGGCAGAGGCGAAACCGGTAGCGGCAGGATCTCCGGCGGCGGCAGCGGGTGCGGGCTCCAGGCGGCGAGTCCGTACACGCGCTTGTGCATCGGATGACGGAAGAAATGTCCGCCGACCAGCGCAGGCAGCGCGTTCATGTCCTCGGTCGCTTCCTGGAGCAGGAGAAGATCGGGATGCTCGCGTCGGATCAATCGCGCGACGTCCTCGACGTCCGCTCCGACACGGCGCAGCAGGTTCCAACTGACCACGCGCAAGCCGTCCCGGGCCGGAGCTCGCCCCCCTCCCGTCTCGGACATTATGGACGTTGTGGACGCGATATCCATCCTTGCGTTCAAGACCTCCATCCGCCGCCCTATCCGCGCAATAGATAAAGACAGAACGGGCGTTTTCAAGGCAGGATCGGCCGCCTGGCGACGCCCGTCATGGTGGAATCGCGGCCGCGAGGCGTTTGGAACGGTTCGGCACCACATGTTCTTCAGCCTGTTCGACCTGTCGTCATCGCTGGCGGAATGGCTGCTGGCGCTCATGTACGTTCTGCTCGCCGGCATCGTCACCCTCGACGTACTGTTGAAGAAAAGCGACGTGCGCGGCGCGCTGGGTTGGATCGGCGCGGCCTGGATGTCCCCCATCCTGGGGGCGCTGCTCTACTACATGTTCGGGATCAATCGGGTCACGCGCCGCTCCTTGCGCCTGCCGCGGCTCCATGGCACGCCGGTTCCGGCTTCCGGCACCGGGCAGCCGCTCGCCGCGTCCGAGAACATCCTCATGCTGTCGAAGATCGGCGAGACCGTCACCACCTATCCCGTCGTGGCGGGGAACGCCGTGACCGTCCTGCAGGGCGGCGACGCGGCCTATCCGGCGATGCTGGCGGCGATCGAGAACGCGCAGTGCTGCATCGCGCTCACCTCCTATATCTTCCGCAACGACGCGGCCGGACGTGCGTTCGGCGATGCGCTGGCGTCCGCCCGCAAGCGCGGCGTCGAGGTCAGGGTCCTTCTGGACAGCGTGGGCATCGGGTATTTCTTCCCGCTCATCCTGTACCGGCTGAAGGCGGCCGGCGTGCCCGCGGCGCGCTTCCTGCACACCTGGCTGCCCTGGCGCATGCCGTTTCTCAACATGCGCAACCACCGCAAGCTGCTGGTGATCGACGGCGCGACCGCCTTCATGGGCGGGATGAACATCGGCGCGGAGAATTCCCGACGCCTCGCTCCCGACACCTATATCGACGACATCCATTTCAAGATCCAAGGCCAGTCCGTCCGGTTCGCGATGGACGCCTTTGCACGGGACTGGGCGTTCACGACCGGAGAACCGCTCGATGACGACCGCTGGTGGCCGGAAATCGCGCCCGCCGGCCCGGTGTTCGCGCGCGGCCTGCGCTCCGGACCCGACAGCGACATCTACAAGATCGAGACGATCCTCGGCGCCGCGCTGACGCTGGCGAAGCGCCGCGTTCGCATCGTGACGCCGTATTTCCTGCCCGACCAGCGTCTGCAATTCGCGATCGCGCAAGCCTGCCTGCGCGGCGTCGAGGTCGAGATCGTCATTCCCGAGCGCTGCGACTACATTTTTCTGGATTGGGCCATGCGCGCCCATCTCAGGTTCTTCAAGGAAATTTCGGCGCGCATATGCGCGACACGGGCGCCTTTCGACCACTCCAAGCTCGTAACCGTGGACGGCGAATGGTGCCTGATCGGCAGCTCCAACTGGGATACCAGGAGCTTCCGCCTCAATTTCGAGTTCGACATGGAGTGCTACGACCGCGCTTTCGCGGCGCGGATCGACGCCATCATCGACTCCAAGCTCGCGCATGCGAGCGCACTGGATATGCGAACCTTATGCGAAGCTCCCTTGCCGGTGCGGCTGCGCGACGCCGCCGCCCGTCTCATGACGCCGTATCTATAGGCCACAACGGCGGACGCTCTTTGATCACTCCGTGACCGGCGGCACGGGATGCCAGGCACGGCGGCACTCCTGGATATAGGGATAGTAGCCTTCGGGATCGCTGCAGAAATACCAGTAATACCGCGGCGTCCCGTACAGCGCTTCGTAGTCGTAATAGTCGAGGGTTCCGACATAGAGCGGATAGGGATAGATCGGCGCCGGATAGAAGTACCACGCGTCGCCTACGACCCACCACCAGCCGCGATGTCCGCGGTGATAGCTGCGGCGCCAGAAGCCACGCTGCCACGCGCGGCGCTCATCGGCGGTGAAATGCGCGAAGTCGTGACCGCGGAACAGGCCGAGATCGTGTCCCGGACCGCCCGGATGTCCCGCCGCACCGCCCGTCCAGCGCACAGGTGGCGGCGCATGACGAAGCGGCCCGCCGGCGAATCCCGGCGGCTTGTCCCGGAAGCCGCGCGGCGGCATCGTCCGGCGGATGCCCGGCGCAGCATCGCGTGACGCGGGCTTCGTGCCCTGCGGATTGATCAGCAGATGGCTGTTCGGGGTGCCTGCCGGTGCGCGGGCGGCTGCGGGACATGATTGCGCCAGCCCGACGAGCAGGCAGGCGCTCACGACGAGAAGGGAACGTTCAAGCATCGGCTTTTCTCCCAAAATGCTCACGGCAATCGGCGAACGGAGTTTGGCCAATCGTCATCCGCCGGGTGTGTCGGAAGCGCCGCGACGGCCCGTCATGCGATCCATCCGGATACGGAAGTAGACGTTCGCGGCCGGACCGGCTTGGGGCTGGCGCTCGGCCGCGGCCGGTTCCCACCACATCGCCCGTCGCTTCAGCAGCGCGTAGGCGTGCTCGCGCTCCGCACGATATTGCGGCGTATCGGTCAGCTCCTCGTAGACGCCCGTCACGATCACCGTCGTCCAATCGCGCACGGATTTGATCTCGTCGAACTCCACGCAGACGCGCGGATTGGCTCTCATCAACCGGATCTTCTGCCCCGACAGGGCAAAGCCGTAGAGGAAGCAGCTTTCCGCGCACAGCGAGACGCAGGCGATATAGGGCTGCCCCTCGCTTTCGCAGGCGATGCGCCCGTACGACGCGCGCGCAAGGAAGTCGTCGATCTGCAGATGGGTGAGATCCTGGACGATCATCGAGCAGACTCCGGGCAGGCAACGCAACGGCTGCTGAAAAGGGCATCAGGCGATGACAAGCCGGTCGTCGACCAGCACGACTCCCGGCGCGGACCAGGCCGCCTTCTGCGCGGCCTCGCGCTCATGCCAGTCGTGCACGGTGCCTTCGAGCGTGACCTTGCCGCCGTCGGCGATCCCGACCTTGATGCCCCGCGCCTCGACCTCGGCATGGCGCTTGAGCGCGTCCTCGATCTTGCGCTTGATGTCCGCGGGTTGGACGCTCGGCCGGATGGTCACATGATTGACCACGCCGCTGACGCCGGAGAGCATCGCAACCGTCTTCTCGGCGGCACGGCGCTGATATTGCCAGTCGACCTGACCGCTCAGCGTGATTTGGCCGTCGCGCACCGTCACGGCAATGCGGTTCTTGGGGACAGCGACATCCATATCCAGCATGTCCGCCGCTCGCTTCGCGATCTCGTCGTCGGCGATCTTGTTGCTGAAGGGATAGCGCACCTCGATCTCCTCGGCGATCGCACGCACGCCCTTGACGCGGCGCGCGGCCTGCTCCGCGGCCAGGCGCTCGAAATAGGTGCCGACGTGGCCGGTGAGCGTCACGACTCCGTTGTCGACGGCGACACCGATATGGGTGGCGTTGACGCTGGGCTCGAACTCCAACTCGTCCATCACATCCTGACGAAGCTTCAGATCGCTCATGAGACGCACTCCCTGGCTGGCGGTCGATGGCAATGCGGGCGTGTCATTCCGGCCTTCTTGCACGCCGGACTATGGCCCGGACCGGCACCGAATAATTTGATGCGGCTCAAGATTCCCGCGAATTGGCGGATTTGATAAGCGTCAATTTCCGGCTGTGGATGCCCGCTAGGATGCTGACTGGAAGGGAGCCGGAACGATGACCCGGGACGACGAGCCGCCGGAGGCAGAAGATACATCCTTGGCCGCGGAGCTCGGCCGGACCTTCGGCGGCTTCGCCTTCGTCGCGGTGTTCTTCGCGATCGCGGGTGGAATTCTCTGGCTTCTTCTGAACTAGCGGGCGCCGGGAACCGGCTCCGCCTCCAATCCGCGCGATCGGTGTTCCTGGACGGCCCTCGGGCGTACCGCCGATCCTCTATCCCACCGCGCCCCAATAGCGCACGCGGCCGACATCGACATGGACGAAATCGAGTTCGGGATAGTATCCCACGCCGCCGACGCGCAGATCGCGCGCGGCCGCATGAAGGTCTTTCAGATCGCGGTCGGCCAGCCGGATGTCGATCGCCTTGCCCTGCATGTGCAGGCTGTGCGACGCCACGCCCGCGCTGTGCTCGTGCATGGCGGCGTTGGTCGCGGGCGAGCGGTAGCCCGAGATCACCGAGAACGGCGCGCTGCTCCCCAAGGTGCGATGCAGGACGCTCAACAGGTCGAGGAGCTTCGGGTCGATCGGATGCTCCTCGCCGTTGCGGTAGTCCCTGAGCACATGATTGACGGCACTCAACGCATCCGGCCGGTAGCCGCCCGCGGCCCAGTAGTCGACCGACAGCGTCTCGCCGGTATGCAAATTGTCGAAGGCGAGAGAGCGGACTTCCGCAATCCTGGAAAAGGCCGGGCTCGCCATTCCGCCGGCGAAGAGGGCAAGCCCCGCACGCAGGGCAGCGCGTCGTGTACGCATCGCTGTACTCCAAATGGTCTGTCCAAAATGACGGCGCTCAAGTCCGTCGTGGCGACCGCTGGATCAAGCTTTCCGGCATTCGAAGCCGGAATTCATCGTGACCCTGCCGATCACGGGCTTCCCGGCCAGCGCGGCCAGGAGCCTTTGATCGCGGCCATAGACGTCCGGAAAGAAATCCACCGATCCGTCTTCGCTGGCGACCGCCGTCCAGTAGAGCACAAAAACCGGCATGGGGTTGTCAAGCGAAATCCGCTTGCTCGCGCCGCCCGCGATGTCCGACTGAATTTCCTGTAACCCCTGCGCCGCGTCGCCCGTGAGCACGAAGGACGCAAGCGGCCGGATCTGCTCGACGCGGATGCAGCCGTGGCTGAGATGACGTTCGCTGCGCGCGAACAGCGTGCGCGCCGGCGTATCGTGAAGATAGGCATTGAACCTGTTGGGCATCTCCAGCTTCAGCAGGCCCAGCGCGTTGTCTTCGCCCGGCAACTGACGCAGCACGCCCGAAGCATCGGAGACGATATGATTTTCCCCGAGATAGCCCGGGTCGCGCCGAGCTTTGGGCAGAATTTCCTTGCGGGCGATGGGCGCCGGAATGTTCCACGCGGGATTGAAGGTGATGCCGATGACGCTCGCGGAAAAGATCGCGGTCCGGTTCGAAGGCTTGCCGACGATCACCTTGGAATTCAGCACGACCCGCCCATCGACCACGACGGCAAGCGTCGCGTCCGCCGCGTTGACGGCGATGTAGCGCCGCCCGAGGTCCCGCGGCAGCCAGCGCCAGCGTTCCATGTTGGCCGCGATCTCGTCGGCGCGCTGCGATGCGGGCACGTTCAGCGCCTCGAGCGTCCTGCGGCCGACGCGGCCGTCGGCATCCAGACCGTGATGGCGCTGAAATTCCTCGACGGCCGCCTTCAGATCGGTCGCGGGACCGGCGGCGCGCGCGTCCTCGAAAGACAGCCGCTTCCTCAAGAGATCTGTCTGCGGTGTCGCCGTGTCCAGGGGATCGGTGACAGGATCCCAAATTCGCGGCCAGCCGCCGTCCGAAGCGACCTTGCGGTAGCGCGCCAGAGCGCGCTTGAGATTGCCGTAGGCCGGGTGCGTCGGCGACAGCGTGGCGAGGAGCTCCGCGAACCGGCCGTTGCGCAGCGCATCGTCGAGCACTTTTGGCGCATCGATGGCTCGCGCAGGCAGGGCGACATCCCTGTCCAGTTCCCGAAGCTCGATGCGGCCTTCGTAGAGGTCGCGGATGAACCGGAACACGCCGTCCGACAGCAGAAGGTCGCATTGCGCGGTCGCCTCCGCGGTCGCGGCCTTCAGCCGCATGCGGATCTCGGCCACATGATAGTGCTCGGGATCCAGACCGTCGGCATCGGCCTCGGTCAGGGCCTCCAAAGCGATCCGCGCATCGTCCTGGGCCGCCGGCGTTCCGCTCCAGACCGGCGCATACCCCCTGGTGGCGTAGTATCCGCGCAGCAGCGGAAGATCGAGCGTGCGCGTATCGAAGTTCGCGCCCCCTCCCTGGAGCAATATTCCACGAATCCGGCTGGTGACGTCCGCGGCGGACGCTCCCATGAGCGCCACGGCGCACAGGATCAGGAACATCGTGCGATAGCGCAGGAACCCCGGCACGCAATTCTCCTCAAGCCGCTCTTGGCCGCTATTTCCCGGCCGGATAGACGCACATCTGGTCTTCCCGCATTTGCCTGGCGAGCAGCTCCAGGCGTTCGGCAAAATGGTGGTTCATCTCGGGACGGTCGCGGATCAAGCGGGCCATGGCCTCCAGCTCTGCGGACATGCGTTCATATTCTTCGGCGCTGAGCGGCTTTGCTATTCCCGACATCACGAGTGTCCCGTTAGGATAGAACCCTTCGCATGAGCGCGCTTCTGCGTCCTTGATCGGCGTCAACAATCGCGATGGCGGTCAGGTAAGCTCGATCGGATCCATCAGCCTTCCGGCGACGGCTTTCTCGAGCGCGCTGCGGGAGCAATCGAGCAGCAGCTTGGCGCCCTTGACCTTGGCGATCTTCGCCAGCCGCCCGGCCACCGCCCGAGGTGGAAAGGTCCAATGCCGGTTTATGGTCAATGTGACGACGCGGCTCATCCGGCTTCTCCAGCGTCCTGTATCCGGCCGTCGACGACGACGATCCTGCGATCGGCGGATGCGGCGAAGTCGCGGTCATGCGTCACGACGACGACGGCGCGGCCGTGCTCGTGAGCCAGGCCGCGCAGAATCCCCTGCACATTGGCGCTCGCGGCGGTGTCCAGATTGCCGGTGGGCTCGTCCGCCAGGACGATCGCGGGATCGTTCGCCAGCGCGCGCGCCACGGCCACACGCTGGCTCTGGCCGCCCGACATCTGGCTGGGCAGCTTGTCGCGCTGCGCGTCGAGCCCGAGCCTGTCCAGAAGCGCCATCGCTCTGGTCTCGATGCCGTCGTCGGCCAGGCGGCCCAGCCGGCGCATCGGCAGCATCACGTTCTCGATCGCGGTGAATTCGGGCAGAAGAAAATGCGACTGGAACACGAAGCCCAGGCGCCTGAGGCGCGCATCCGCAAGCGCGTCCTCGTCGAACGCCGAGGTGTCCACGCCTTCGAGCCATACCGAACCCGTGGTCGGACGGTCGAGAAGACCCAGCAGATAGAGAAGCGAGGATTTGCCCGAGCCGGATGGACCCGTGACGGCGACGAACTCACCCGCGTCGATCGCCAGCGAGGCGTCGCGCACGAGCGTGACAGGGACCTCGCCGCTCAACATCCGGCCGACACCCGCCGCGCGCAGCACTTGCGCCATCACGTGCCTCCGCGCAGAACGTCGACCGGGTCCACTTGCGCGGCCTTGCGTGCCGGGATGACAGCGGCCAGCAACGCCGCGGCCATTGCGAAGGACGCCGCCATCGCGAACTGGACCCAGTTCCACGATACCGGCATGTAGGTGAGATCGCGGCTGCCCGGCATGCGGAAGCTGATGCGCGTGATCGCAACCATCAGCGCCGCGCCGAACGGGAGGCCGGCCGCGCAGCCGGCCGCGCCCAGCATGGCGCCCTGCGCCAGGAATAGCCGAAGAATGTCGCGGGCGTGAAAGCCCATCGATTTGAGGATCGCGATGTCGCGCTGCTTCTCCAGCACCACCGTTGAGATCACGTTGTAGATGCCGAACGCCGCCACGACGAGAACCGCGCTGACCACCGCGTACATCAGGACCTTGCGGATCAACAGCAGGCTCATGATGTCTTCCGACGCTTCCTGCCAGGAGACGGACTTGTAGCCGATGCGCGCCTCGATCCGCGCCGCAAGGGTCTGCGCCGCGCCGGGGTCGGAAAGCTTGACGATGATGCTGTTGACGCGGTTGGCGCGGCCTAGCAGCGCCTGCACGCGCTTGAGAGCCACGAAAGCCTGGCCGTCATCGACATTGGCGCGGCCCGTATGGAACAGGCCGACGATCTTGAAGGTGCGCGTCTGGCCGGTCGTGGCCGACACGGTCAGGTTCTCGCCCATCTGCAGCGACAGGTCCTTGGCGAGCTGGTCGCCGATGACGATGCCGTCGGGATTGGCGGCCAGATCCAGGATGCGACCGGCGGTCATGTACTTGCCGATCGTCGACACGCGGTCGATCTCGGCCGGGATCATGCCGCTGAGCGCGATCGCCTTGTCCTGGCCGGCGAAGCTCACCAGCGCCTGGCCGTCCAGGACCGGCGACGCCGTGACGCCGGGCAGAGAGCGCAGATAGGCGAGCACCCGCTGATAGCCGCGGATGCCACGAGTCTCGGTTTCGGGCTTGACGCGCAAGACCTGCACCGCGCCGCCGGCATAGGCGTCCTCGGCGGGTTGGCGATGCGGGCTGCGGTACTTGTCCTGGATGGTGATGTGCGGAGAGTTGTCGATCAGCCGCGCGATGAAGTCGTCCTCGCTGCCCTGCATCAGCGCCGAGATCGACAGGAAGAATCCGACGCCCAGCACGATGCCCAGCAGCGACACGACGCTTTGGCGCCTGCGGGCCAGCAGATGACGCACGGCAATCGCGAGACCGAGACCGCTCATGGCGTGGAGCGGACGACGACGGCGTGCGCCTTCGCGCCTTCCTTCAAGCTCGAATCCGGATCGGCGACGACGAGATCGCGCGTGGAGACGCCGCTGACGATTTCGGTCTTGTCCGCGCCCACGGCTCCCACCCCGACCTTGACGCGCACGAGCCGTCCGCCGCGCAGCATCCATAGCGTTCCCGCATCGACGGCGGCCGACGGCAGGAGCAAGGCGTGCTCGGTACGGCGCACCACGATGTTCGTCTCGGCGGTCATGCCGATCAGGAGCGGGCAATCCTTCGGCACCGAGATCCGCACGCGATAGCTGCGCGCGACCGGATCGCCTTTCGGCGTGATGCTGAGCACATGCCCTTCGAAAATGCGGCCGGGAAACGCATCGGCGCGGATCAGCGCGGCCTGACCGACACGCAGCCTGGCGACGTCCTCTTCGTCGACATCGGCCGAGATGCGGATGGCGGAGCGGCCCGCGATCCAGAACACGGGCTGATTGGCGGGGATGAGCTGGCCGATCTCGCCGTCGCGCCGGATCACGCGGCCGAAGTCGAGCGCGGTGAGCGTCATGAACCCGGCCTGGGCCCGCGCCTGCGCCGTCGCTGCCCGGGCCGCCTGCCAATCGGCCTTGGCGCGGTCATAGAGCTGGCGCGCGATGATGCCTTGCTTCAGCATCGCCGCGTAGCGCTGGTAGTCGCGCCGCGCAAAGTCTTCCCGCGCCTCGAGCTGACGCAGATTGCTCGTGACGTCCTCGGATTCCAGACGCGCCAGCACCTGGCCCTTGCGCACGTCCGCGCCCTCGTCGACGTCGAGCTCGACGAGCCGCGCCCCGATGCGCGGCGCAATCGGCATCATGATGCTGGGCTCGACGGTGCCGGTCGCATAAACCGCCTGCACCGCCGTGCCATGGACCGGCCGCACGACGACGACGTCGCGCGGCAGCAGGACGAAGGCGACGCTCGCGGCCACGGCGAGCGCGGCGGCGCTGAGCCCTCCCCAGTGCCATAGATGCTTTACATTCTTCATGGCTGCATCGTGGCTCGCGAAAGAGCCACGGTCTCTGATCGGGATCAAAAGAGGCGGCCCGGGAACGGGGGCGTTCCCGGGCCAGGGTCAAGGTCGCGGGGTTGGGGCTTAGGCGGCCTTGATCTCGATCTTGCGCGCGGTCTGCGCCGCGGCGGTCTTGGGAAGGGTCACGGTCAGCACGCCCTTGGCGAACGCCGCGTTCACCTTGGCGGCGTCGACATCGTCGGGCAGCGTGAAGCTGCGCTTGAAGGCGCCGTAGCTGCGCTCGGACAGATAGCTGTCTTTGCCCTTCTCTTCCTTCTCCTGGCGCTTCTCGCCCTCGATCACGAGCGCGCCGCCCTTGACGCTGACGTTGACGTCCTTCTCGGCCAGGCCAGGCAGCTCGGCGCTGACCGTATAGGCCGCGTCGGTCTCGTCGATGTCCATGGCGAGCGGGATGAAACCGTTGCGCGGCCACAGACGCTCGATGTTGGCGAACGGCTTCCAGGCATCGAGGCCGCCGGCGAACCGGTCGAACACGCTTTCGACCTCCTGGCGGAAGGCCTGCCAGATGTCGTTGCCATTGGCCGGCGCCGGAACCCGATTGTGCTTCACTTCGATGGATTTGGCAGTCATGACGTGTCTCCTTGAAAACCAACGGACGCCATGACAGTCCGCTTGGTCCGAACTATCGTTGATCCCCGTCAATTATCGCATCGCTGCCGAAATTTGCGCTCGCTCAAGGCGCCCGCCGCTCCGATGCCGCAGGCTTCGCGCGAACAAGGCGGGACGAAGACATGCCGGAAAGCAAGCCGCAGAAGCAGGACGCAAAAGGCCGGCCGCCATGGGATTGGCTTCTGGTGATCCTCCTGGTCATGGGCGCCCTGGCGGTTTACGCACGGATGGGCGCATCGCTCGGTGAAAACGAGCAGATTTCCTATACCGAGTTCCGCAATCTCCTGACCAAGGACGCCATCAAGGATGTCGTGGTCGGCCCGAACGAGATTCACGGCACGCTCAAGCCCACGGCCAAGAACAAGGAGCCGAAGCCGTTCTCCGCTCTGCGGGTCGACGGGGAGATCGCCGCCGAGCTCGAGAAGCACCATGTGACGGTTACAGGCGAGCCCGGCGCGAGCTGGTTCGAAAGTCTCTTGAGCTGGCTGCTTCCGCCGTTGCTTCTATTCGGAATGTGGATGCTCTTCCTGCGGCCCGCCGCCACCGGCGTGGGCGGATTGATGGGCGTGGGTCAAAGCCGTGCCAAGCTTTTCGTGGAGCGCGAACTGAAGGTCACCTTTGCGGACGTCGCCGGCGTCGACGAAGCCAAGCAGGAGCTGGCCGAAGTCGTCGGCTTCCTCAAGAACCCCGAGTTCTATGGCCGCCTCGGCGCCCGGATCCCGAAGGGCGTGCTCCTCGTCGGGCCGCCCGGCACGGGCAAGACGCTGCTGGCCCGCGCCGTCGCGGGAGAGGCGAAGGTGCCGTTCCTATCGATCACCGGCTCGGAGTTCGTGGAGATGTTCGTGGGCGTCGGCGCGGCGCGCGTGCGCGATCTGTTCGCGCAGGCGCGCGCCGGCGCACCCGCCATCGTGTTCATCGACGAGCTCGACGCGCTCGGCCGCGCCCGCGGCGTCGACTTCCGTCTCGGCGGCCACGACGAGAAGGAGCAGACGCTGAACCAGCTTCTCGCCGAGATGGACGGCTTCGACCCCAGCGTCGGCATCGTCGTTCTGGCGGCGACCAACCGGCCGGAAATCCTCGATCCGGCGCTGCTGCGCGCCGGGCGCTTCGACCGCCAGGTGCTCGTCGACCGCCCGGACCGCAAGGGCCGGATCGACATCCTGAAGGTTCATCTGAAGAAGATTTCCGTCGGCGCCGATCTGGATGTCGATGCCGTCGCGGGGCTCACGCCCGGCTTCACGGGCGCCGACCTGGCCAATCTGGTCAACGAGGCGGCGCTGGTCGCGACCCGGCGCGGCGCCGACCGCACGACGCTGGAGGATTTCACGCAGGCCATCGAGCGCCTCGTCGCCGGTCTGGAGAAGAAGAGCCGCATCTTGAGCCCGCGCGAGCGCGAGATCGTCGCGCATCACGAAATGGGTCACGCCCTCGTCGCGATGGCGCTGCCGGGCACCGATCCGGTGCAAAAGGTCTCGATCATCCCCCGCGGCATCGCCGGGCTCGGCTACACCATGCAGCGGCCGACCGAAGACCGCTTCCTCGTCACCGAGGCGGAACTGCGCAATCGCATGGCCGTGCTGCTGGGCGGCCGGGCGGCCGAGAGCATCGTCTATGGCGACGTTTCCACGGGTGCGGCCGACGACTTGGCGAAGGCAACCGACATCGCGCGCGGCATGGTCACGCGCTTCGGCATGGTGCCCGCGCTGGGAGACGTCGTCTATGAGCCGGAAACGGCCACCTTCCTGGGCGGCACGCCATCCTGGCGGCCGCGCGCCTATGGCGAGGAGGCCGCCAATGCCATCGACAGCGCCGTGAAGGAACTCCTCGACCGCGCTCTCAAGGCTGCGCGCGTCGTGCTGGAGCGCAACCGGGCGGTGCTCACGCACGGCGCGCAAGAGCTGCTGGCACATGAAACGCTCGATGCCGGCGCGCTGTCGAAGCTCGGCGCGGAACTGAGCAAGGACCCGAAGGGCCCGTTTGCTATCGCAGGCTGAACGGATGGGATTCGGCCAAGCCCTCCGGCGCCAGCGGCGTAACCGCGCGGCTCGTCTCGAACCACACATAGGCGTCGAACTGCTCGCTGAGCACGGCACGGAAATAGTGGCTGAGCAGCTCCGTCTCGGGGCGGTAGACGACGCCGATGGCGCGCTCCAGCCGCGGTTCGGCCAGCAACTCGCGCAGCCCGGCCTTGTAGCGCCAATCCGTCAATGAGCGTGCATGGCCGGTGCGGCGAAACAGGTGCTCGAAGCTGTCGGCGCGCGCCGGCAGCACGCTCTTTGCTTCCATGGGCGCATCCCAGTCCGATGCGGCCGCGACCGTTCCCGTGTCGGTGCCGAAGCCGATCGCCGCCATGTCGCTTCCATAGGCGGCGCGGCAAAGCTCGCCGATATTGAACTCGCCCTCCCATCCCATCGAGGTCGCCGCGGCGTTGCCGATATGGGAATTGTGCGCCCAGACGATGGCTTTCGCGTCGGGACCGCGGCGGCGCATCAAGGTCTCGAGCGTGTCGAACATGTGCCGGTCGCGCAGGTTCCAGGACTCGCGCGAGCCATGATAGAGGATGCGATAGTATTCTTCCGCCGAGCGCACCACCCGCGCGTTCTGCGCCGCATCGAAGAACGGCTCGCCGTCGCGTGCCGCATATTCCAGCCGGCGGTCGAGCAGCGCCACGAGCTGATCGCGCACTTCCGTCTCGCAGGTCGGCCTGCCGATCAGCGCATGCTGCGCGTAGCGGGCGGGATCGGACTGCCAGGGCGTCAAACAGCCATAGCGGTAGCGCGCCATCCGCGCGGCGGCGGGATCGACGCGATCGAGATAGGTGAGCACCGCGGCGATGGATGCGTGCAGGCTGTAGATGTCCAGCCCGCGAAACTCGACCCGCTGCGCGCGGCTTTCGTTGTATCCCTTGAGCCACTCGATGAATTCCAGGACCTCGGCGTTGCGCCACATCCAGCGCGGAAAGCGGGAGAACGCCGGCTCCTGCTCGCGCGGGTCGCGCGCGATGCCGCGCACATGGCGGTCGATCCGGGCCGCGTCGGGCCAGTCTGCTTCGGCCGCGACGATGTTGAAGCCGTGATCTCGGATCAGGTGCCGCGAAATCGCAGCCCGCGCGCGATAGAACTCGCTCGTGCCGTGCGTCGCCTCGCCGAGCAGGACGACGCGCGCATCGCCGTAGCGACTGAAGAATTCTCCAAAGGCGTCTTCGTGCTCCGGCGGCGGCAGATCCTCCGCGGCCGCGCGGAGCGCGTCGAGCACGTCCTGATCGAGCCCGGATCGGGATAATACGGTCATGGCACGATCGTGACCGGCACGGGGGAAAGCGCCGCAAGCTTCTGCGATACGCTGCCCAGAAGCAGGCCCGCGAGCCGCCCGCGTCCTCGCCGGCCGATCACGAGCGCGTCGGTACCGCGGGTATGCTCGAGAAGCGCTGCGGCCGGGTCGCCCTCCTCCGCCGCCGTCGAAATCCGCGCCGCGCCAAGCGCCTCGGCACGCGTCTTCGCCGCCAGAAGCAGCGCCGCCGCTTCCTGTTCGAGGATATCGCCGATAGTGGCACTCTCGATTCGGCCGAAGCGGCGCAATTCCTCGTCGACCATGCGCTGGCTCACGGTCACGATGACGAGCTCGGCGCGGAATGACGCCGCGAGCTTGGCCGCAAATTCCAGGGCCCGCGTGGAATGGTCCGATCCGTCGACGGCTGCCACGATCTTCATGGGTTATCCGATCCAGTGAATAGCAGGATTGCGCCGTGCCACGGGCAACGGAACCTGGGCGGGCCTGCCGACGACGATGGGCGCCACGCAGCGAAGGCCCGGCGGAAGTCCGATAAAAGAGGTTCCCACATCGGTTGCCAGGAGGCTTTGCGCAAAGCCGATCCAGCAAGTGCCCAGTCCTTCGTCGGCGGCCGCGAGCATGAGATTCTCGGCCGCCAGCGCGCAATCCTCCACCGCCCAAGGCATCTTCTCCGGCGCCGAGATCACGATCAGCGCCGGGGCATGATAGAAGATGTGGAACGCGCGCTCCTGCAGCATCGACCTATGCGGCTCGAGCACCGGCCCGCCGCTGGAGAGCATGTGCGCTTTCGCGCGGTCGGACAACGTGTCGAGCAAGGCCTTATCCTGCACCACGGTGAAGTGCCAGGGCTGCTCGTTCATGGCGCTCGGCGCCAACGTGGCGGCCTCGATAAGCGTTTCCACTGTCCGGCGCGGCACGGCTTCGCGCTTGTATTCGCGGACCGAGCGGCGGTCCCGCAAGGCGTCCGTGATCTTCATTGCTCGGCTCCTTCTCTCGCGAGGTCGGTGCGGTATCGCGCCATGATCGCGATCACCTCGGCGTCGCTTACCTGCCGGAAGTCGTCGTAGAAATAGCCGACGGCGCCGAAGGGCCGCGGCATCGCAAGGCAGACGATCTCGTCCGCTTCGCCGCGCAGTTCGGTCAGAGCCTCGCGCGGCGCGACGGGGACGGCAAGGATCAGCTTTTCCGGGTCGCGCTTGCGCACGGCCTGCAGAGCGGCCCGGACCGTGGCGCCGGTGGCGATGCCGTCGTCGATCACGATCACGACATGGCCTTTGGGATCGAGCGGACGGCTTCCCCGGAGATAGAGCCGCCGCCGGCGCTCGATCTCCTTGAGCTCATGAGCGCAGACCGCTTGGAACGCGCCCTCGTCCACATCGAGCGCGCGCATGCCTTCCTTGTTGCGCACGACGATGGGTGCGCCGCCGTCGACGACGGCGCCGACCGCAAATTCCGGATGTCCAGGCGCGCCGATCTTGCGCACCAAGAGCAGGTCGAGCGGTGCCGCGAGCGCCCGTGCCACCTCATCCGCCACCGGAACACCGCCGCGCGGCAAGGCGAGCACCAGGCAATCCCGTTGCCGGTACTCGGCCAACGCCGCCGCGAGCCTCCGGCCGGCGTCGCGGCGGTCCCGGAACGGCAGCGCGAAGAAGTCGCTCACAGCGGGCCCCGCTTCAGATGATGCTCGAACCACGATTTCGCGAGCAGCGTCACGCGCTCCATCGCACCCGGTTCCGGAAAGAGGTGTGTGGCGCCCGGAACGATCTCGAGCATCTTCGGATAAGGAAGACGCTCGTAAGCCTGCACGTTCAGATCGAGGACGCCCACGTCGTCGCCGCCGACGATCAGCAGCGTCGGCGCCTTGACCTCCAACAGCGCATCGCCCGCGAGGTCCGGCCGGCCGCCGCGGGACACCACCGCGCCGACGCGCGGCCCCAGCGCCGCGGCCGCAACAAGCGCCGCAGCCGCGCCGGTGCTTGCGCCGAACAGACCCAGCGGCAGCGGCTTCAAGTCGTCGTGACGGTCCACCCAGGCGACCGCCTGCACCAAGCGGTCCGCCAAAAGCGAAATATCGAAAACCTTGGCGCGGTGATGCTCGGCTTCCTCGCCCGGATGGAGCAGATCGAACAGCAACGTCGCCATGCCCGCGCGATCGAGCGCTTGGGCGACGGCCACGTTGCGCGGGCTCGACCGGCTCGAACCGCTGCCATGCGCGAAAACGATGAGGCCGAAGGCGTCATCCGGAATGTTCAGCGCCCCCGGCAGATGGTGCGGTGAGATGTGAACCGGTCGGGATCGGATGGTCCGCGCGACGTGCTCCATCTCTAGCACTCTTGATCGGAGGCGACCGCCAGGCTGCCGGTCCACAGGTCGCGGATGTGTTGAGGAAGGCAGGCGATGACGTCTTCGATCTCGCCGGTGCTGATCTTCAGGGACAGCAATGCGAAGACCGCGCGCGCCTCGCCGGCGGCGTCGAAAAGGGGATCGTTCGGGAAAGCCTCCTCGATGCGCCTGACGAAACGCTCCCGCGTCCTGCGCCGGGGTTCGACATGTCCCGGGCGCCACTGCTCGAAATAGAGACCTCGCAGCAGAGCCGGCATCTGCGCGGCGAGTTGTGCATTCTCGGCGACGGGGAGACAGTCCCGCACGGCATGAAGCACGGCGCGCAGAAGACGCAGGCTGCGGTGCCGGTCCTGCCAGCCCAGCGAGCGGTCCAACTCGTTGATCCAGCGATAGGTCTGCTGGACCGTCTCATCGAGAACCTCAAGTCCGGTCGCGCTCATCGGCATGGTCTCCATTGCTCGGCCGAATGCTAGCGGCAGTCCCGGAAGGCAACTTTGCGCTTCGTCAAAGACCGCAATTTCCTTTTCGACAAGATCGCAGGCGCGTCAGAGGAGATCCGGCCATGAAATTTGCGCTGCGTCAGGGCACCTGGGTCGCCGTCTGTGACGGACGAAAGGCGGTGCTGTTCGAGAACGAAGGCAACCATGTGCACCCCAAACTTCGGATGATCGAGACCCTCGCGCATGACGATCGGCCGACGCATGAGCTCGGCTCGTCGGCGCCCGGACGCACATTCAGCGCTGCGCATGGTCGCCACGCCGCGGTGCAAGACACCGATCTGCAGGACGAAGCGGAGCGGCGCTTCCTGCGCGACTTCGCGGCACTGCTCGACCGGCTCGTTCGGGAGAGAAAGCCGGTTTCGCTGATCCTTGCCGCGCCGGCGCGAGCGCTGGGCATTATCCGGCCGCACCTCTCCGAAGGAACGCGCGCCGTGTTGAAGGCAGAGCTCGTCCGCGATCTCGTCAAGCTCCCCGGCTACGAGATCGAGAGGCGCCTGAAGGACCTGAGGAGTTGAACCGATGCTTGCAAGCGTCCTGCTGTCCCTCTGCCTGGAATCCGTCGTCCGCAAAGGCCATCTGCGGATGATCGATGCATCGGGAGCCGCGCACGATTTCGGCGAAGCGGACCGTCCGGCGCTGACAATTCGATTGCACGACCGCGACGTCGAGCGCTCCCTGCTGCTCGATCCCCAGATGGCTCTGGGCGAGTCCTATACGGACGGCAGGCTGACGGTGGAGGATGGCGACATCGCCGACCTGCTCGAGTTGCTCACCGCGAATCTGGGTCTTGGGTTCGGCAGCGCGCATTGGCGGGCGCAAGCGCTCTTGCGCCGGCTCGCGCGCGGGCTGGCGCAATTCAACACGCGCCCGAGATCCAAGAACAACGTCGCACGTCACTACGATCTGTCCGCCGCGCTGTACGACCTGTTCCTCGATTCCGAGAGGCAATACTCCTGTGCCTTCTTCGAGACGCCAGCGGACAGCCTCGAGACCGCACAACGCAACAAGATGCGGCGTATCGCCGCCAAGCTCGACCTGAAGCCGGGGCAGCGCGTGCTGGACATCGGCTGCGGATGGGGCGGGCTTTCCCTTTATCTCGCGCAAACCGCGGACGTCGCGGTGACCGGGATCACGCTGTCCGAAGAGCAGCTCAAGATCGCCAAAGCGCGCGCCCGGGCCTGCGGCATGGCCGGCCGCGTCCGCTTCGAGCTCCGGGACTACCGCGATGTCGACGGGCAATTCGACCGCATCGTGTCCGTGGGCATGTTCGAGCATGTCGGCGTGCCCCACTATGCGCGCTATTTCAACACCGTGGCCGAGCTCCTGACCGCCGATGGCGTCGCCCTGATCCATTCCATCGGACGCAGCGACGGTGCGGGCGCGACCAATCCGTGGATCGCCAAATACATCTTTCCCGGCGGCTACACACCGGCGCTCAGCGAGGTTCTGCCGTCCGTGGAGCGCAGCGGCCTGTACGTCACCGACGTCGAGATCCTTCGGCTGCACTATGCGATGACGCTTTCCGCCTGGCGCAAGCGATTTCTCGCTCATCGCGACCGAGCCCGCGACCTCTATGATGAGCGATTCTGCCGGATGTGGGAGTTCTACCTCGCCGGCGCAGAGATGGGTTTCCGCCACCAGGGCCTGATGGTGTTCCAGCTGCAGCTCGCCAGGAACATCGGCACACTGCCCCTGACGCGGGACTACATGAGCCCCGCGCGAGACGGCCTGGAATTGGAATACCGGGCCGCTTGAGCGAAGTCATCCCCCGCCGGCGGCGATCTTCCGCGGCGTGCAGTCGGCCGGCGTCTTGGGCAGCGTGATCGACAGAACGCCGTCGTGGAATTTCGCGGACACCGCGCCACGCCGGACATTGTCGGGCAGCGCGAAGGTGCGCTGCGGGACCTGCGTGCAATCGCCGGCGGTCCGCAGCTTGACGTCGAGATATTCGCCGCCCAGCGTGACCTCGACGTCCTTCGCGTGCGCATTCGGGAGCATGACGTCGATCGCGAATGCGTTCTCATCTTCCGACGCCCGCACCTGGAACGGCTTGGTGCTTTCCGACGCCTGCGGCCATAGGTGCTCGACATGGCCACGCAGCGAGGGCAGATCGAGCGTCGCCTCGACGCGATCGAGCAGCTTGTCGAGATCGTGACGGAAGCAGCCCCATACATCGCTCCGATTGGCGCCCGGCGCGGAGAGTTGCGAGGTCTTGATAACGACGGCTTCGGACATGGCGCGCTCCATTTGATGCGATACCCGGCAAAGCTAATGCCTGGCTGCAACCGGTTCGTTGCGCCTCGTCAAGGAATTTGCGTGCCGTTGCGGACGTAGATTCGAAGCCGGCAGCAATATGGACGAGGCAGAGCCTGTCAAACGCAACCTTCTGCTGATCAAGAGCACATTTGCCGCGGCCAGAACGGTTCGATCCGAAGATTGAGCGTCAGCGGCTGCAGCGTCATCCGATCCCGATCAAGTCGCGCACCGTGCTCACGCCGGGAACGGACCAGGCGGCGCGTTCGACGACATCGCGCTCCTGCCAGCTCCGGACCCTGCCGCTGAGCTCGACGACGCCGTCATCGAGCAGGCGGACATCGACGGACTGCGCCTCCACTTCGGCGCTGCGTTTGAGCGCGTCTTCGATCCTGCGCTTCACGTCGGCCGGTTGAAGATGCCGCTTCAGCGTGATGTTGTTGACGACTCCGACGACGCCCGTGAGGCGCCGCACGTCGTCCTCGGCGGCCAGGCGCTGGAATTGCCAATGGACCTCGCCGGAGAGCGTCACATGGCCGTCGCGCACGACGACCCGAACGGCGTCTTTCGGCACCACCGTGTCCCACCCGAGGATGTCGAGCGCGCGTCTGGCGATCTGGTCGTCCGCCGTGTTCTTGTCCGACGGATGGCGGACGGCGAGCTCGTCGGCGATGGCCTGCACGCCTTTGATTCGCCGCACCGCCGCCATCGCGGCGGTCTTCTCCGCATAGCTGTCGACATGGCCGCTCAGCGTCACCACGCCGTCGCCCACCGAGACTCCAATATTGGCAGCGTTGACGGCGGGCTCGAAATCGAGCTCGGCCGAAACGTCGCGCTGCAGCCGTCTGTCATTCATCGTTGCTCTCCCCGATCGGTCAATGCGCGAGAAATACAGCCAGCGGCGCGCCGTGAAGCACGCGGCGCGTGACCCCACCGAAGAGGAATTCGCGCACCCGGCTGTGGCCGTAGCCGCCCATGACCAGAAGGTCGCCCTTCACCGCCAATGCGGCATCGAGGATCGTGTCGGCCACGTCCGGTATCGGACCGACCGGACGCAGCTCCGCGTCCTTGCCATGGCAGCGCAGCAGACGCACAAGCCCGTCGGCCGATCGCCCGGCGTTCGCGGCGTCGGTGCCCTCCTCCGCGACCGTCACCACGAAGACGCGCTCCGCCTTGAGGATGAACGGCAGCGCCGCCGTCACCGCACGCGCGGCTTCGACCGCGTCCTTCCAGGCTATGACGACGCGCTGTCCCACGAGCGTCGGCTTATTGTCCGGCGGCAGAAGAAGCGGCCTGCCGCTGCGCACCAGGACGTCCGCCGCGATCTCGCTTCCCTCCGCCACCAGCACGCTCTTGCGGCCGCAGATCGCGAGGTCGTGCACCCGCGCATGGCTGCAAAGCTCGCGGATCGGATTGCCTTCGATCTCGGCATAGCTCGCGGTCAGCCGCTCGGCGGAAGCGGGTTCTTTCGCCACGGCGATATCATTGGCCGCCACGAATGCATCGAAGACGGAGCGCGCTCTTTTCGCGATGCCGGCCGTTTCCTCCTGGATCGCGGCGACGATCTCCGGGGTCCAGATCACGGGCATCTCCGAGCCCGCGATCGTGCGCGACGCAAGCCTGGCGATGTCCGAATGCGCGTGCACCGCGTCGATGTGCGCGCGGAACTGTCGCGCGACCGCCAGCGCCGCGTCGAGCGTCTCGGCGTCGCCACCGCCGCCCGTAAGCGGCACCAACAAGCTCTTGAACATCGAGGTCCCCGGCAAGTTTGCCTTACAACTATGCGCTGCCCCCCAGCCGGAACATTGACCTGTGTCATGAAAAGCCCGGCCGCAGCAGTGCAGTATGACGCGATTATCGCAGGAGACCGGCATGCGGGGCCGTCATGGCTGAGCCTTGGAGCGGCAAGCGGTTGCTCGCGGCATTGGCGGAACGCCAGGGAGCGCCGGCGCTGATTTCCGTCCGCGAAGGAATGCTCGAGACGCTGTCGGGCATGGAACTCGCATCGCGTGCGCGAGCTTTCGCCAGCGCGCTTCTGCGGTCGGGCATGGGCCGCGGCGAGCCGGTCGTCCTGATCGGCGCCAATTGCTCCTCGTGGGTGATCGCGCGCCTGGCCCTATCCGTTTCGGGCGCGCTGGCGATACCCGTCGACGAGACGTCCGGCGACGACACTCTGGGCGAGGTACTGACGCGCTGCAAGGCGAGACGCGCCGTTTGCGATCCGGGCCACGCCGAAAGGCTGAAGCGGCTGGCGCCCATGCTTGAGATCGTGCGCTTCGGGGCGGAGATGGAACGGATGTGCGCCGGCGCGGCCGTGCCATTGCCGGAGACCGCGCCCAACGAGCCGGACATGCTCGCCTACACGTCCGGCACGACCGGCTCGCCGAAAACCATTGTGCTCACCCATGCCAATATCGCCGCGAACGTCGAGCCGCTGGCCGCGTCCCATCTCGTCGGGCCTGCCGACCGCGTCCTGCTGCCGTTGCCGCTGGCGCATGTCTATCCCTACGTGGTGGGCCTGCTCGCCGGCCTCGCCAGCGGCGCCGCGATCGTGTTCCCGCAAACCCAGACCGGCCCTGATATACTCGCGGCCGCGCGGCTGAGCGACGCGACCACGATCGTCGGCGTGCCGCGGCTCTACGCGGCGATCTGCTCGGGCTTGATGGCTCGGCTCCAGGACGCGAACCCCGTTGCGCGGACGCTGTTTCGTGCCTCGCTCGCGGCCTCCACCCGTCTGCGCCGGATGGGCGTCAATTCCGGCCTCCTGCTCCTTCGCGGCGCGCGCGCGCGGTTCGGGACGAAGCTGCGCTTGCTGGTCTCGGGCGGTGCCAGGATGGACCCGGCAACACTATGGACGCTGCTCGGCCTCGGCTACGACGTGCGCACCGGCTATGGCCTTGCCGAGACCGCATCCATGTTCACGGGCAATCTGCCTAATGCCACGCGTTGGGAAAGCGAAGGCAAGCCTTTCGCGGGAGATGTCCGCATCGCGGCGCCGGATACGGACGGCCTTGGCGAGATCGAGCTCAGGGGCCCGCAGGTTTTTTCGCGCTATCTGGACAACACCGATGCCACGCGTGCCGCGTTCACCGCCGACGGCTGGTTCAGGACCGGCGATCTCGGCCGGTTGGACAACGAAGGATTTCTCTTCGTCGCCAAGCGCATGCGTGACGTGCTCGTGTTGGGCGGAGGCAAGAAGGTCGATCCCGAAGCGCTCGAGAAACTGTACGGCGATCATCCCGGCATCCGCGAGATGGCGGTGCTGGAATACAAGGGGGCGCTGGTGGCCCTGATCGTTCCCGCACCGGAAGCCGCACGGTCAGGCGGCGCGCTCCACATCGAAACCGCCATTCGCGTCCATCTCGCCAGCATCGCGCAGACGCTGCCGCCCTTCATGCGGCTCGCCGGATATGCCATCGCGCGCGAACCGCTGCCCCGCACGCGGCTGGGAAAATACCGCCGCTTCCTGCTGCCGCAAACCTATGAGCGCGCGCTGCATCCCGCGGCACCGCCGACGGCAATTTCGGCGGAAGACCGCGCGCTGCTCGAGCGTCCGTTGCCGCAGAAGGTCTTCCAGACTCTCCGCGGCCGCTATCCCGGACGGTCGATCACGCCCGATGCCAATCTCCAGCTCGACCTCGGCATAGATTCTCTCGAATGGATGGCACTCGCTCTCGAGCTCGAAGAGAGGCTCCACATTCATCTCGACGAAGCGCAGATCGCGAGCCTCGTCACGATCCGCGACCTGCTGGAGGTCGTGGAACAGGCATCGCCCTCATCCGTGCCGGCCGGACGCGACTGGGCTGCGCCCCGCGGCGCTCTTCTGCGAATTCTCGGACGCATGGTTTACGCGTTGGATCGAGCCGTCATGGGAGCGGCTTTCCAGTTGCGCGTCTACGGCAAAGAGAACCTCCCCCGGCGCGGCAACTTCCTGCTGATCGCAAATCATGTCAGCTATCTCGATGCACCGGCCCTGGCAGCGGCTCTCGAGACGCGCGTGCTGTCGGACACCTATTGGGCGGGCGATCCGCAGCTGCTGTTTTCCAAGCCGTGGCAGGCGCCCCTGATGCGCGCGATGCAGTGTTATCCGCTCGACGAACGTCAGCCCGCGCAGGCGCTGGCAGCCAGCAGTGGGCTGCTGGAGCGTGGCGCCAATATCGTCTGGTTTCCCGAAGGCTGGCGCTCGCCGGACGGAACCCTGCAGGATTTTCTGCCGGGCATCGGCCATTTGCTGAAACGCCACCCGGTCAGCGTGGTGCCTGCTTATATCGAGGGCGCTTTCGACGCGTGGCCGCGCCATCGTGCGTGGCCTCGTCCTTTGCCGCTTCGCGTGACCTTCGGAAAGCCGATCGAGCCGGACGCTTGGCGGAATGAAGACGACCCCAGGAAAATCGCGAAACTCCTGCACGATGCCGTGTCGGCACTGAAATCATGATCGCCCCGCGTTCATTGCCTCAGCCTCGTCGACGCGCCACAGCATCGATGCTCCGGCGGCGATCAAAACGAGAAGGCTCGCGAGCCCGACACGCTGGCTGCCGCTGAGCCAGGTCGAGACCGCGACCACGACGGGGCCGATGAAGGCGGTCGCCTTGCCTGACAGCGCGAAGAGTCCAAAATACTCCGTCTCCCGCCCCTGAGGGGCGATGCGCGCGACGAAGGAGCGGCTGGCCGACTGCGCCGGCCCCACGAAAAACCCCAGAGCGCAGCCGGCGATCCAGAACGACAGCCGTCCCGTCGCAAGCACGGCCGCCGCGCCACTCGTCAACAAGCCGGCGAGCGAGAGCAGGATGGTTCGACGCGGACCGATGCGATCGTCCAGCCAGGAAAATGCGAAGGCACCGGCGCCGGCAGCGACATTGAGCGCAACCGCGAAGCGGGTCACTTCGGGAAGGGACATGCCGATCGCGCCCGCCGCATAGATGCCGCCCACCGTGAAGATCGCCACGAGAGCGTCGGCATAGAGCATGTTCGCCACCAGGAAGCGCAGGACGTCGCGCCTGCGCAACAGCTCCACGAACGACGATCGCAACGCTTCGAGACCCGCGCGCAATCCTGCCTCGCGAAGCGGTGGGCGATCCGGCGTCCATACGAAGCGCGGCCAGGAAAAAAGCGCGAACCAGACCGCGGCGAGCGGGCCCGCGATACGAACGGGCGCCACGTCCAACGCGAAAAGCAGAAGAAACAACAGCAGCGCCGCCAACCCGCCGATATAGCCGAAACCCCAGGCCCATCCGGACCACCGCCCCATGCGTTCCCGCGACGCGAGCGTGGGCAGCGCGGCGTTGTTGAACACGACGCCCGAGACATACGCAAAATTGCCGATGGCGATCAGGAGCATGGCGAGGCCCGCATTGCGCGGCGATGGCCCCACGAACCAGAAGGCCGTCGTCGCGGCGATGCAGACCATGGTCGCCACCAGCAGCCACGCCTTGCCGCGCCCGCCGACATCCGCGAAAACGCCCATGACCGGACTTGCGATGGCTATCGCTATTCCGGAGACAGCGACCGCAGCGCTCCACAGCTCTTGGCCCGTGGTCGCGTCGCCGACGACGGCCTGCGCGAAATAGACCGGCAGAACGAAGGTCAAGGCCAGGGTTGTGAACGGCGCCCCGGCCCAATCGTAGAGCGCCCACGCGAACAAGGCGGGCCGGTTCTCGCTGCGCATGGGCGCCTCCCTGCGGCAGCGGATTCATAACGCACGCAGCGTTTGCGAACATTGTCTCGGATCAAGGATTGCGACCGGCTTCCCGGATTTCTCAGCTCCGCAGCCCACCATCTTCGTTCAAGTAGTGCACCTCACCAGAGGCGCGCAGCCACGCGGCCGCGTCCTCCGGCAGATCGTCCCGCTCACGGCCCGCCGCCAATTCGTAGCCGGCCATGACCTTCTGCGCCGAGGCCGAGCGCATCGGTGAATAGTAATGCGCGTGAAAATGCCATTCCGGATGGGCTTCGCCATCGGTGGGCGATTGATGCAGGCCCATGGAATAGGGAAACGGCATGCGGAACAGATTGTCATAGCGTGTCGTGAGGCGCTTGATGATGTCCGCCAGCAGATCGCGCTCGGATCCGGCCATTTCGTCCAAAGCGCCGAAATGCCTCCTGCTGACCACCAATGTCTCGAAAGGCCACACCGCCCAGAACGGAACGACGACGACGAAGGCATCGTTCTCGCACACGATACGCTCGCCGATCGCAAGTTCCAGCTTCGCGTAGTCGCAGAGCAAGCAGGAATTGTGCCGTTCGCGGTATTCCTTCTGGCGCCGTTGCTCCGTCAACGGCTCGGTTGGGATTTCCGCCTCGGCCCAAATCTGGCTGTGCGGATGGCGGCTGCTCGCACCGCCGATCGCTCCATGGTTTTCGAAGATCTGCACATGATCTATCCATTCCAACGACCCGAGCTCGCGATACTGCGCGGCCCAAGCATCGATCACCGCGCGCAACTGCGCCGCTCCAAGCCGCGGCGGTCCCAGATCGTGCCGCGGCGAATAGCACATCACGCGGCAGATTCCGCGGGCCGGGTGCGACAGGATGAGCCTGCCGCGCTCGATCGGTTCGCCGCTGGATGCAGGTGAAAGCGCGGGAAAGTCGTTGTCGAAAGTATGGACCGACGAATAGGCCGGGTTACGCATGCCCGTGCTGCGAAGATTGCCGGGACACAAGGGGCAACTCGGATCATACGCCGGCTCGGCTTGCGATTGCGGGTGCTCGGAATGCTCCGCTTGCGGCCGCGCGCCCCGGCGCGGGCACACCAAGACCCACTCGCCCGTCAAGGGATTGAACCGCATCTGCGAGCTGGTCGACGCCATCGATGTCACCGCTTTCCGACGCCGAATCGCTTTCCGGCTTCCAACAGCATGATCAAACCCGCGCCCGCGGCCAGGCAAGCCATCAGATCATCGGAATGCAGGGGACCGAAGTGGAACAGCACCTGCGCCGGCCTCCAGTAGAGCGCCGTGGCCAGCACGCTCAGCACCGCTGCGACCAGCACCCATAGCATCAAGTTCGGCCGAAGGAGCGCGTCCGAAAGGGACGAGCCGAACGACCGGTTCACGAGGATCAACCCGATGTTCATCAGCACCAGGACGGTGAAGACAAAAGCGCGCAAATCGTCCTGCGGCATTTCCAGGCGCGTGCCCAAGAACAGCGCCAGCGTCACGATGGCGAGCGCCGCCAGTCCCTGGGCCGCGGCCCAGACCGCGGTGGCGCGCGGAAACATGGGCGCGTCCGGCTTTCGCGGCGGGCGACGCATGACATCCTCTTCCTCCACCTCGGATTCGAAGACCACCGAGCAGGCCGGATCGATGACCATTTCGAGGAACGCGATGTGGACCGGCGACAGCATCAGGGGCAGACCGAACAGCAGCGGGAGCAAGGCGAGCCCCGCGATCGGAATATGCACCGCGACGATGTATTGGATCGCCTTGCCGAGATTGTCGTATATGCGCCGGCCCAGCCGGATCGTGCTGACGATCGACGCGAAGTCGTCGCTGAGCAGAACGAGCGAGGCCGCCTCGCGCGCCACATCCGTCCCGCGCCCGCCCATGGCGATACCGATATGGGCCGCCTTCATGGCGGGAGCGTCGTTCACCCCGTCGCCCGTCATCGCGACGATCTCTCCGTCCCGCTTGAGCGCCTCCACGAGACGCAATTTCTGCTGCGGCCGAACCCGTGCGAACACCGAGACGGTCTCCATCTTCTGCGCAAGCTCGGCGTCGCTCATTGCTTCCAGGTCTTCACCGGAAAGCACTCCGCCGCTGCCTATGCCCGCCTGATCCGCTATGGCGCGCGCCGTGGCGGGGTAATCGCCGGTGATCATGATGACCCGAACGCCGGCGTCGCGGCATTCCTTCACCGCCGCGGGCACGCCGGCGCGCAAAGGATCGGCGAAGCCTAGGAGGCCCAGATAGACGAACGGCATTTCTCGCTGCGATTCTGGAAGAGCCGCGGAAGACGCAAGGACGGCCTCGGCAACGGCAAGGACACGGATTCCCTGCGCGGCAAAGCCGTCGACTTGCCGCAGGAGCGCCATACGTTGCGCCTCCGGCAGACGACAGAGTCCGGCAATCGCTTCGGGCGCACCTTTGGCATAGGCAACGAGAGAACCGTCGGGCTCGCTCCAGACATTCGTGGTGACGAAGAGATCGGGGCGCAAACCGAACGCTTTCAACAGTGTTCGCCCTGCAAAGGGTTCGGCCAAGGCTTGCTCGAGGATCGCGCGATCCATCGGATCCGTCGGCAGCGGCGCGCTCGCGCCGAGCGATGCCTTGACGACATGTGCGATCCTTTCGCTCGGCGCGGAACTCGCGCTTCGCCGGATTTCGTCGCCCGCGGCCACGAACGCGATCCGCATGCGGTTCTCGGTGAGCGTGCCCGTCTTGTCGGTGCACAGCACCGTCGCCGAGCCCAGGGCCTCGATAGCCGTCGCACGACGGGTGAGGACGCGGGCCCGCGAGATCCGCCAGGCTCCCATCGCCATGAAAACCGAGACGACAAGCGGAATCTCCTCGGGCAACAGCGCCATGCCGATGGCGATGCCGCCGAGCGCCGCTTCGAGCCAGGAGCCTCGCACCAGACCGAACATCAGGACCGCCAGGCCCACGACCACAGCGCCGGCCAATGCGAAGTCTCGGATCAGCCAGCTCAATTGCGCCCGCAAGCGCGGCTGTTCCAAGGTGATGGACTGGAGCGCGCGGCCGATCTTTCCCATTTCCGAATGAAGACCGGTGGCTGCGACGCGCGCAATGCCGGTGCCCCGCACAACGAGCGTGCCCGCGAACACGAAAGGCAGATCGTCTCCGCCCGGCTGGCCCCATTGGGGTTCGTCCTGCGCGATCGTCTTGCGCACGGAAACGGACTCGCCCGTCAGCAGCGATTCGTCGGCCATCAGATCATGACCGCTCATCAGGATCGCGTCGGCCGGCACGCGGTCGCCCTCGCTCAAGATCATGACATCGCCCGGAACCACGTCGCGGCCCGCGATCCGCTGCCGGACGCCGTCGCGCACCACGAGCGCGCGCGGGCTGGCAAGATTGCGCAAGGATTGAAGCACGCGTTCGCTGCGGGTCTCCTGCAGAATGCCGATCGACACCGAAAGCGTGCCGAACAGGGAAAGCACGACGGCGTCGGCGCTTTCGCCGATGAGGAGATAGACGGCGGCACCGGCAAGGAGCAGCGCGAACATCGGTTGGCGCAGGATCTCGAGCACGATGCGCGCGAAATCGCGCCGCTCCGGGCTGGGAAGCTCGTTGGCTCCGAACGCGCGGAGCCGCGCCGCGGCCTCGGCCGAGCTCAAGCCCTTTTCGATCTCGGCATTGCGCATTACCCCATTCTATATCCGCCACAAGCCGCGCAATTTGAGCGGGATCAATTACTTCGCCCCCTCGCCCGCGCATCATCGCGCAAGATCACGCGAGGTGGCGAAGATGATAAAGACGATCCTGGCGTCCCTGACCGGCTTTGGCGGCGACCGCAGCGTGCTCGACTGCTCGGTCGCGCTGGCAAAGCGCTTCGAAGCCCAGGTCGAATGCCTTCACGTCCGGTTCGACGAGGCCAGCGCGTTGGCGCTGGGCCAGTACGGCATGATCGAGGAGATCGAACGCCAGCAAGGCGAACGTTCGAGAAGCGCCCGACGCGCGTTCGAGGACGCCTGCGAGCGCCATGCCATCGCCGTCAGCGGCGCGGCCGGCGACCTGTTGTCGTGGCATCAGATGGAGGGCATCGATTTCAGCGACACGCCTCGGCGCGCGCGTCTTGCCGATCTCGTCGTGGCGGCGCGGGATTCCACGCAAATCCCCGGCCGGATCGCGGAGATCGTGATGAAGGCCGGCAGGCCCGTGCTCGTCGCGCCGCCGAAATTCTCGGGCGCAATCGGAGAAACCGTCGCCGTGGCCTGGAAGGACAGCCCGGAATCCGCCCGCGCGCTGACGGCGGCCATGCCCCTTCTGGCAAAAGCGCAGCGTGTCCTGCTGATCTCCATCCACGAGGATTTGGAAGCCGAAGGCGCGGAGCTGCGGCGCTTGGACGAGTTGAAGGCGCGGCTCGGCCGGCACGGCATGCGTGTGGAAGTCCTCGCAATGTCCGCGGCGAGCGGCGATGTGACCCAGAAGCTGCGCGATGCCGTCTACGACGCCGATTGCGACCTCTTGGTCATGGGAGCCTATGGCCACAGCAGGCTGCGCGAATATGTCTTCGGCGGCGTCACCCGCGACATGCTCGCGGACTGTGCGCTGCCTCTCCTGGTGTTCCACTAGCAAAGGACGAGGAGCCGAACATGGCGGGTATCAAGGACACGATGCTGGTGCTTTCCAGCTATCCGGATCCGACGCCGGAATATATCGTCGATCAGGCCGCGGCGATCGCCAAGCATATCGGCGCCCGGCTTTCCGCGTTGATCCCGGTTCTGGAACGCAGCAGGGTCGCGGCTGGTTATCCCCGTCATTCGCTCCTGATGGATGTCCCCGCCCTGATCGAGGACGCGCTGGGCACGAGCGCCCGTCACGCCGACAAGCTGTTCGCCCGGTTCGAAAAAGCCGCGGACTATCGCGGCGTCCGCGGGGAGGAGATTCGCCAGGGCTCGTCTCTCGTGGCCTCGTCGCAAGACGTTGCCCGCCACGCGCGCGTCCACGACCTGACGTTGCTGCCCATCGGCGAGCTCATCGGGCTCGACGAGCTCTATGCGGAAGGCGTGATCTTCGGCTCGGGAAGACCCTGCATGGCCCTGCCCGCGGCCGGAGAGACCGGACCGTCCGATTCAAAGATCGATGACGTGGTCGTGGCCTGGGACGGCGGCGCGCCCGCCGCCCGGGCACTGGCGGATGCGATGCCGGTTCTGGAGCGGGCGAAGCGGGTTCGCGTCGTGACGTTCGACGACGAGAAGAGCATCGCGGAGATTCCGTCCCAAGCCGAGCTCGACAGGCATCTGAATGCGCACGGGATCAAGGCGACGTTCGACACGCTAAGCACCGGCGGTCACTCGATCGGCAAGGCTTTGAACGAGTACGTCCGCTCGCACGGCGCCAACCTTCTGGTCATGGGCGCTTTCGGGCACAGCCGTGTGCGGGAATTCATCCTCGGCGGCGCAACAAGAAGCATCCTGCATGCGCCGCCGGTTCCGGTGTTCCTTTCGCACTGAGGCAGCAACCGCGGCGACGTGTGCATACGGGTATTGGAGGACGGCATGAAAGCCCTTGTTTATCGCGGCCCAGGCCGCAAGGCAGTGGAGGACAGACCGGTGCCAGAAATCCGGGCTTCCACCGATGCCGTCGTGAGGATCACCAGAACCACGATTTGCGGCACGGATTTGCATATTCTCAAAGGCGACGTGCCGACCTGCTCGCCCGGGCGCATCCTGGGCCACGAAGGGGTCGGGATCGTGGAACAGGTGGGAGCAGGCGTCACCGCTCTCCACACAGGCGATCGCGTGTTGATTTCCTGCATCTCGGCATGCGGCAAATGCGACTATTGCCGCAAGGCCATGTATTCCCACTGCACGACGGGCGGTTGGGTTCTCGGCAACACCATCGACGGCACACAGGCGGAGTATGTCCGCATTCCCCATGCCGACACCAGCCTCTATCGCATCCCGGACGGCGCCGACGAAGATGCGCTGGTGATGTTGAGCGACATCCTGCCGACCGGTTTCGAATGCGGCGTGCTCAACGGCAGGATCAAGCCGGGTGACGTCGTCGCCATCATCGGCGCCGGGCCGATAGGCCTCGCCGCTTTGTTGACGGCCCAGTTCTTCTCGCCCGCGGAAATCATCATGGTCGATGTCGACGATCGCCGGCTGGCGGTCGCCCGCCGGTTCGGGGCGACGGCGACGGTCAACAGCCGCGACGGCAAGGCCGCACAGACGATCATGACGATGACCGGCGGACGTGGGGTGGACGCAGCGCTCGAGGCCGTCGGCATCCCGGCAACCTTCGTGCTGTGCACGGATATCGTCGCGCCGGGCGGAACGGTCGCCAATATCGGCGTTCACGGCGTCAAAGCCGACCTGCACCTCGAAACCCTGTGGTCGCGCAACATCACGATCACCACACGGCTGGTCGATACGGCTGCGACGCCGATGCTGCTGAAGACCGTGCAATCGGGAAAGATCGATCCGTCGAAATTGGTCACGCACCGGTTCAAGCTGGAAGACATCCTCGCCGCTTATGATACGTTCGGCAGCGCCGCCAGCAGCGGCGCGCTGAAAGTGATCATCGAAATGCCGGTGACGCCATGAGCGACGACGGGGACGGTACGCCGCGGGAGGAGGACACCTCGTTCGCGGCGGAACTGGGCCGCACGTTCGGCGGCTTCGCTTTCATCGCCGTGTTTTTCGCGATCGCCGGAGGGATTCTCTGGCTTCTGTTGCGGTAGAAGACATCTACCGCGTGGAACCCGAATTCAGTGCTTCCGATGCCCGCTCGATCCGAGGTCTGCTCTGACCCTGCTCAAAGCGACGAGGATCGCATTGTGAGCCCGTTCCAGCTCGAGCGTATCCGACCTGCGCATACCGAGGTACGGCTCGCGCGGCCATACCAGCGCCAAGATGGCCAAGGTGAGAGCTGCCCTCCAGATCATGGCTCGAATCCGGGGCTCGGCTTGTGGGGCACGGCGGAAACTCCGACGGAATTGCACTCCAGGATTGCACAATCCAAAGTATCCCGAAATTGCTAGTCACACGTACGTAATAACCGAACCTCGAAGGGCATCGTTGTGGACCCTACGCCGGAAACCGATTCCTGGACGATGCCGCCGGACCGCGTGTTCGACGAGCTCAAGTCGGGCCCGAACGGACTCTCGACGGACGAGGCAGCCGGGCGGCTTACTATACACGGACCCAATCGGATCGACGAGAAGCGCCGCGACCGGCTGATCGTCGATCTTCTGAACCGCTTCCGCAACCCGCTGGTCCTGGTCCTGCTCCTGGCGGCGGCGATCGCCGGCTCGATGGGCGATGCGGCGAGCTTTGCCATCATCGCGACGGTCGTGACGCTGTCGGTGCTGCTGGATTTCGTCCAGGAGCGGCGGGCGCAATCGGCCGCGGACAAGCTGCGCGACCGCGTGGCCATCACGAGCAACGCGATACGCGACGGGCGCCTCCAGCCTGTCCAGGCGGCCATGCTCGTCCCCGGAGATGTGCTCTCGCTCTGTGCCGGCGATCTGATCCCGGCCGATTGCCGCCTCCTTTCGGCCAACAACATCTTCGTCAATCAAGCGCTGCTCACCGGCGAATCCTATCCGGCTGCGAAGCTCGCGCAGAGCGCCCTCCCGGAGACCGCGCAAAGCACCGTCCCGCAGAACGCCGTTTTCATGGGCAGCTCCGTCGTCAGCGGCACAGCCACCGCCGTCGTCGTCCGGACAGGACGGCGGACGGCGCTCGGAGGGATCGCGGGCTCGCTGCGCAAGGAGCCGCCGCCGACCGCCTTTGCCCTTGGCTTGCACGATTTCAGCGTCCTGATCGTGCGGCTCACGCTTTTGCTCGTGCTGTTTGTTCTTCTGATCAATCTCCTTTTTCATCGGCCGCCACTGGAATCGTTCATGTTCGCGCTGGCTTTGGCCGTCGGCCTGACGCCCGAGCTGCTGCCGATGATCGTATCGGTGACGCTGGCGCATGGCGCGCTTCGCATGGCGGAACGCCGGGTGATCGTGAAGCGGCTTTCGGCGATCCACGATCTCGGCAGCATGGATGTGTTGTGCAGCGACAAGACCGGCACGCTCACTGAAGCCGATATCGCACTGGTTCGGACGGTCGATTTGGGCGGTGCCGATTGCCCGGAAGCGCAACAAGCCGCCTGGCTGAATTCGAATTTCGAGACCGGCATCAAGAGCCCCCTCGACGAGGCGATCCTGAAAGCGGGGGCGGCAGGGGCCGAAGGCTGGACGAAGATCGACGAGGTGCCGTTCGACTTCGAGCGCCGGCGCGTCTCGGTCCTTGCGGAGAGGACCGGGACGCGCCGGTTGTTCGTGAAAGGCGCGCCGGAGGACATCCTCGAGCTTTCCGCGTCCTTCGCGCGTGGTGCCAACGAGTTGCCGCTGGACGAAAGGGCCCTGGACGACGCGCGCGCCAGGCTGGCGGAATACGGACGGCATGGCTATCGCGTACTCGGCATAGCCTGGAAGACCGTCGCTGCGGATTGCGCGCATGCGCATCTGACCGACGAGAGCGCGCTTGTGTTCGCGGGCTTCGCGCTGTTTCTCGATCCTCCGAAGGAGAGCGCCGCCGACGCGCTCAATGAGCTTGCGGCGCTCCACGTCGCGGTGAAGGTGATCACCGGCGACAACGAGCACGTCACCGGGCACGTCTGCGACGCCATCGGCCTGGATGCCGGCGATACCCTGACCGGCGCGGAGATAGACGGTCTTTCGGACGAGGCGCTTTCGGCCAGGATGCGCAACACGAACAAGTTCTGTCGCGTCACGCCGGCCCAGAAGCAGCGCATCATCGCCGGGCTGCGCCGTGCCGGACATGTCGTGGGCTATGTGGGTGACGGCATCAACGACGCGCCTTCGCTGCATGCGGCCGACGTCGGTCTTTCGGTCGACAGCGCCGTCGACGTCGCCAAGGAAGCCGCGTCGATGATCCTGCTCGAGAACGATCTGCGCGTCCTTGCCGAAGGCGTGCGCGAAGGGCGCCGGACCTTCGCCAATATCCGCAAATACGTGATGATGGGCACGAGCTCGAACTTCGGAAACATGTTCTCCATGGCGGGAGGCGTGCTGTTCCTCCCATTCCTGCCGATGCTTCCCGTCCAGATATTGCTGAACAACCTGCTCTACGACGTTTCGGAAATCGCCATCCCGATGGACGAGGTGGACCCGGACATCGTGGCCGCGCCGCGCCGGTGGGACATCAAATTCGTGCGCGATTTCATGCTGGTGCTCGGGCCCGTGAGCTCGCTGTTCGATTTCGTCACCTTCGGCCTCCTGCTGTGGCTGTTTCACGCCTCCGAGCCGGTGTTCCATACCGGCTGGTTCGTCGAGTCGCTGGCGACGCAATGCCTGGTCATTCTCGTCATTCGCACGCGCGGCAGCCCGCTGAGGAGCCGGCCGAGCAGATTGCTCGCGGGCATGTCGCTCGGCGTGGTCGCAGTGGCGACACTGTTGCCCTACACGCTCGTGGGTCGCTGGTTCGGTTTCGCGGCGCTGCCGCCGGGATTGCTGCTCGCTCTCGCCGGCACGACGGTGCTGTACCTGCTTCTGGCTCAGATCGTGAAGCGCGCATTCTACCGGCGTCACCCCGCCTATTGATCAACGCACAACGAGCACCACCGATCCCGCCGCGAGGATGCCCAGCGCCGCCGTGGCGATGAGCGGAGCGGCAAATCGTGTGCCCCCGAAAAAGACGGCCAGAGCGCATTTCGCGACGAGATTGGCCGCCGCGGCGACAAGGATCACGATCGCCGCATAGCTCGCCGTGACAGTCGTGCCGGTGTCTCTCGCCATGGAGAGCGTGATCGGATCGACGTCGGCCAGGCCGGACAAGGCGGCCAATCCCAGCAGACTCCCTTCACCGAATCCACCGGAGAGCAGCTTCGCGGCAAGCATCACGACGGCGAGCACGGCGGTGAATTGCAGGATGGTCCAGATATCGAACGGATCGGTGAGCGCCAGCTTGATGTCCGCGCGCTGAAGGATGGAACGGCGATAGAGCAGGACA
The DNA here is from genome assembly GCA_035549495.1 of Rhizomicrobium sp. Classification (GTDB taxonomy): domain Bacteria; phylum Pseudomonadota; class Alphaproteobacteria; order Micropepsales; family Micropepsaceae; genus Rhizomicrobium. The sequence goes on from DASZQV010000007.1 coordinate 60,892, forward strand.
AGCGCCATCGCCGTCACGCCGGCCGCGGCAGCCACCGGCGCGCCGAGCGGAAAAGCGAGGGCGGGCGCAAGAGCCGTCGCGATGGCCGTCATGCGGATGAGCGACACGGCCCAGCTGGCGAGGACGCCCACGGCCGGATCCATGTTGCCTTGCGCGCCTTGCCGGGACATGCGCGCGAAGGTCCAGGTCACCGTGGTGGACGATACCAAGCCGCCCGCGGCGCCCGCATAGAGCAGGCCGTTGCGTGCGCCCGCCAGCTCGATGGCGAGATAGCCCGCGTAGGAAATTCCCGCCGTAAGGATGCTGAGCAGCCAGAGCTGGTGCGGATTGATGGAGCCCCAAGGATCGACCGCGCGGTCGGGAAGCACCGGCAGCAGGACGAACGTCATCACGAGCAGCATCAAGGCCGCGCGCAGCTCGACCCATTTCAGCCTTTCGAGGAAGCCGTGCAGAGCCCGGCGCTCCGCCAGGATGAAGGTCGCCGCGACGGCGACCGATCCGGCGGCAGCCTTGCTGCCCAGGATCGAATAGGCGCCGAGCGCGAAGGCGAGCAGCCCGGTGACGAAGCCTGTCGCGGAACGGCTGCCGGCCGCCTCGATCTCGCGCCATTGAAAGAAGCCGAACCAGCAGGCGAACCCGAGCGCGGCGAGGCCCAGCACGACCTCGCCCGTCACCTGCGCGAGCAATCCCCAGACGCCGCCGAGCAATCCGATGAGCGTGAAGGTGCGGATGCCGGCCGCGCGCGCACCGGGCTTGGCTTCGCGCTCCTGCCAGCCGCGCTCGACGCCGAACAGCAGGCCGATCGCGAATGCGAGGCCCAAGCGTTCGAACAGTTCCAATGCCGTCATTGCCGCACCGTCCACCTCCACGATAGCCTAGGCCGGGGTGCGGAAATTTTCATGATCCGCGTCAAGGATATGGCGGGCAAGCCCCGCAAAGCTGCGGCTGCGACAAGGGGTTTCCATGAGCCTTCAGCTTTCGTTTCTCGGCGCGGCCGGCACGGTCACAGGCTCCAAATATCTGCTCGAGCATGACGGGCAGCGCGTGCTCGTCGATTGCGGCCTGTTCCAGGGCTACAAGGCGCTGCGGCTGAAGAACTGGGCGCGGCTGCCGGTCGAGCCGCGTTCCATCGCCGCCGTGGTGCTGACCCACGCTCATCTGGACCATTCCGGCTATCTGCCGCTGCTGGTAAAGCAGGGATTTCGCGGACCGGTGTTCTGCACCGAAGCGACCAAGGAGCTGTGCGAGATTCTCCTACCCGATTCCGGGCACCTGCAGGAGAACGACGCCGATTTCGCAAACCGTCACAACTTCTCCAAGCACAAGCCCGCACTGCCGCTTTACACCGAGGAAGACGCGCGCCGGGCGCTGCACTATCTCAAACCCGTCTCGTTCGATCAGCGCAACAAGATCCCGGGCGGCGCGACGGCGCTGTGGCGCCGCGCCGGTCACATCCTCGGCGCGGCTTCTGTCGAGATGGACTGGGCGGCGACCAGAACCGTCTTCTCCGGCGATGTCGGCCGCTTCGGCGATCCGATGATGGTCGATCCCGCGATGATCGAGCGGACCGACTATCTCGTCGTGGAATCGACCTATGGGGACCGCCGGCACGATCCCGCCGATCCCGAGGACGCGCTGGAAAAAACGATCAGTCGTACTGTCCATCGCGGCGGCAGCGTCATCGTGCCGGCCTTCGCGGTCGGGCGGGCGCAGAGCGTGCTTTTCCATGTTCAGAATTTGAAGGCCGCGGGGCGCCTGCCGAAGACGCTGCCGATCTATCTGGACAGTCCCATGGCGATCGACGCGAGCGATATCTTCTGCGCCCATGGCGACGACCACAGGCTCTCGCCCGCGGAATGCCGCGCCTTCCAGAAAGGCGTCCGCTATGTCCGCGACGCCGAGGAATCGAAGGCCTTGACCGCCAGCCCCATGCCGAAGGTGATCATCTCCGCGAGCGGCATGGCGACGGGCGGCCGGGTGCTGCATCACCTGAAGCAATATGCGCCGGATACGAGAAGCACGATCCTGTTCACCGGCTTCCAGGCGGGGGGCACGCGCGGCGCAGCGATGGTGGCCGGCGCTCAGGCGATCAAGATCCATGGCCAGTATATCGCCGTGAAGGCAGAGGTGAGGAATCTGGACATGCTTTCGGCGCATGCCGATTGCGACGAGCTTCTGCGCTGGATGCACGGCTTCAAGCACGCGCCGCGCCGCACCTTCGTCACCCATGGCGAGCCCGCCGCATCGGATGCCTTGCGTCATCGCATCGAGGAAGAGCTGCGCTGGAATTGCACGGTCCCGGAACAAGGACAGACGGTGGAGCTGACGTGATCGGCGACCGGCCCGGCATCGCGGACGAACCGCATCGCCTGCGGGCGCGGCGGCTGGGCATCGACACCCTGTCCGAGATCGTGGTGTTCCTGCGCAAGGACTGTCCGGTTTGCCGCTCCGAAGGCTTCGCCACCCATGGCCGGGTGCTGCTGCGCGCGGGCGAGGCGCAGGTCGTCGCCACGCTCTATCACGTCACGAGCGACATTCTGGACATGTGCGACGCCGGGCTCTCGGAATCGGCATGGCAGCGCCTGGGCCTGAGCGACGGCGACGAGGTGATCGCGGCGCATCCCGAGCCGCAGGACTCGCTCAGCCTCGTCCGCAGCCGCATCTACGGCAGCCGACTCGACGACCACGCTCTGCGTGCGATCATCGGTGACATCGTCGAAGGCGACTATTCCGACGTCCATATTTCCTCGTTCCTGACCGCCTGCGCCGCCAATCCGCTCGACCGCGGCGAGATCCTCGGGCTGACGCGGGCGATGGTCGATGCCGGCGAGCGCCTGAGCTGGAACCGGCCCATCGTCGCGGACAAGCATTCGGTCGGCGGCTTGCCCGGCAACCGCACGACGCCCATCGTCGTGTCGATCGTCGCCGCGCTCGGCATGACGATTCCCAAGACTTCCTCGCGCGCGATCACCTCGCCCGCCGGGACGGCGGACATGATGGAGACGCTCGCGCCGGTCGATCTGGACATCGCGGCGATCCATCGCGTGGTCGACACGGAGGGCGGTTGCGTGGCGTGGGGCGGCGCGGTCAAGCTCAGTCCGGCGGACGATGTCCTCATTCGTGTCGAGCGCGAACTCGACCTCGATACCGAAGGCCAGATGATCGCGTCGGTCTTGTCGAAGAAGATCGCGGCGGGAGCGACCCATCTCGTCATCGACATGCCCGTCGGTCCGACGGCGAAGGTCCGCAACGCCCGCGCCGCCCAGTCGCTGAGCGAGGGTCTGCGCGCGGTCGGCGACGCCTTCGGCATCAAGATGCGTATCGTGCAAGGCGACGGCAGCCAGCCGATCGGCCGCGGCATCGGTCCCGCACTCGAAGCACGCGACGTTCTCGCCGTCCTGCAAGGAGCCAGGGACGCGCCGGCCGATCTGCGCGATCGCGCCGTGTTGCTGTCCGGGGCGCTGATCGAGCTGACCGGCTTGAAGGCATCGGGCGGCGCAGTGCTGGCAGCCGAGATCCTCGACGACGGTCGCGCCTGGGCGAAATTCCAGCGCATCTGCGCAGCCCAGGGCGGCATGCGCACGCTACCCGCCTCCAGCCACCGCCAACCGCTCGTGGCCGAACGGTCAGGTCAGCTCGCGGCGATCGACAATCGCAAGATCGCCAAGCTGGCCAAGCTCGCCGGCGCGCCGGAAGCCAAAGCCGCCGGCGTCGATCTGCATATCCGCCTCGGCGACATCGCGGTCGCAGGACAGCCGCTCTGCACCGTGCATGCCGAAGCGCCGGGCGAGCTTGCCTATGCCCTCAACTACGCGCGGGCCAACCTGGACATCTTCCGGATCGAGGACGTCTGATGCGGCTGCTCGTCCTCGCCATGCCGGGCAACGAAGCGATGGCAAGTACCATTGCGGATCACACGACCGGCGAGCTCGGCGCAATCGAGGCCCGCGCCTTCCCCGATGGCGAGACGTATTTGCGCATCGCAAGCGAGGTGAAAGGCCGCACCGTCGTTATCGCCGATACCCTGGCGCATCCCGACCCCAAATTCCTGCCGCTGATCTTCGCCGCCGACACGGCGCGCGAGCTTGGCGCCGCGAAGATCGGCTTGGTCGCACCCTATCTCGCCTATATGCGCCAGGATCGCCGCTTCCAGCCGGGAGAGGCGGTCACGTCGCGCACCGTCGCGCGGCTGATCTCGTCGAGCTTCGACTGGCTGGTCAGCGTCGATCCGCATCTGCACCGCTACAGATCGTTGTCGGAAATCTATTCGATCCCGACACGCGTGCTGCACGCCGCACCGCTGATGGCGGACTGGATCGCGGCGAACGTCGCCAATCCCGTGCTCGTCGGTCCCGACAGCGAGAGCGAGCAATGGGTGAGCGACGTCGCCTCCCGCGCCGGCGCGCCGTTTACGGTGCTGGAGAAGACGCGCCACGGCGACCGCGACGTGGAAGTGCGCTTGCGCGACGAGCTTGCGATTTCGGGTCGCGTGCCTGTGCTGGTCGACGACATCGTCTCGAGCGGACGGACCATGCTCGCGGCCGTGCGGCTGCTCAAAACCCTGTCGCCATCGCCGCCGATCTGCCTCGCCGTTCACGGCCTTTTCGCCGACCGCTCCGACGTGCTGCTGCAGGGCGAGGGTGCGCGGCTCGTCACCTCCAACACCGTCGTGCATGCGTCCAATGCCATGGACGTGAGCGCGATGCTGGCGGACTCGGTCGTTCAAATGAACGAGAAGACGTAGACCGCGTCAATGCACCATGAAAATGGGGAGCGTGGGATGCGAGACGATGCTCTGCGTCACCCCGCCGAAGATCGACTCGACCAGGCGGCTGTGGCCGTAGCCGCCGGCGACGAGCAGATCGCAATCGTTGCTCCGGGTTGCGTCGAGCAGGACGTCCGCGATCTGGCGCTTGCCGGCGTCGATGAGGCGCTCGCTGCATCCGATGCCGTGCAATGCGAGATAGTCGCGCGCGTCGTCGATGCTGCGGTCCTGGCTCGGGATATTCTGGACGGAAAGAATTTCGACGGCTTCCGCCTTGTCGAGCAGCGGAAGAGCCGCAAGCAGCGCATTGGCCGCGGCGCTGCGGCCGTCCCAGCCGATCGCGATCCTGCGGCCGAGATGCCGGGGCGGCCGCTCGGGCGCGAGAAGGACCGGCCGGCCGGTCTTGGTCAGGACGCGGACGAAAGCGTCATGGATCTCCGGACCGTCGGAGCCGGCGATCGGCGGCAGCACGACCAGATCGGCCAGCAGCGAGGCCGTCGCCATGACCGTGCCAAGATGTCCCGTTATCTCGACATAGGACGCCGAGGCCGACGGCCCGCGCTGCACCTTGTCGACAACGCGGATGTCGAGCGCCGCCGCGGCCGCGTCGAACCCCCGGCGTGCCGCGTTCGACGCCGCGTCGCGACGCTCCTGCTCGCGGTCGACGATCTGCTGGACGATATCGGGAGACAGCGGCATCTCCGAATAGGGGATCGCCTCGCGCGGGTCGCGATGCACGAACAGCACCTCGACATGCGCGCCGAACGGCTTGGCGGCGTGGAACGCAGTTGCGAGCGCGGCGTCGTCGCCTGCCGAACCGGTGACCGGAACCACGATCCTGGCGATGGTCATGACGGAATCCTCCTCGAATGCTTTTCAAAGGATACCCGCATCCTCGCCGCGTTACATTGAGGCGCGTCAAATTTGATCCGCGTCAACGACGCAAGCATCGCCGCCTGCGCTGATACGCCGTGACGCCGGAGGATCGCCCATGTCTCGGGAACAAGCCGCCAAGACCGTCGCGCTGCTCGGCGCCCATCGTATCCTGACGCTGGCGACGCTACGCCCGGATGGCTGGCCGCAAGCCACCATCGTGGGCTACGCGAATGACGGCCTTCGCGTCTATTTCATGATCTCCCGCCAGAGCCAGAAATGGACGAACCTCGTCCGCGATCCGCGGGTCTCGATCGCGATCGGCGCGGACACCAAGGACCCCATGGCGATCGACGGCCTTTCCATGGCCGCGCGCGCCGTGGAAGTCACCGACCCAGGCGAGCTCGGCCGCGCCCGTGCCGCCATGCTCGCGCGCTATCCCGAATATGCCGCGTGGCCCGAAAGCGAGATCCTGCCGATGGCGATGATGCGCGCGACGCCGGAGATCGTGTCCGTGCTGGACTATTCCAAGGGCTTCGGACACACCGAGCTCTTCCGCCCGGAACCGGACAGCGTCGCTGCGGCCTGACGAAATCATCCCGCGCGAGCGCCGAGCCGGCGCATGTCTTCGAGCCAGGCCTCGCGCCGCTTTGCCGGCGCGGCGTCGATGCCGCCGAGCAGGGACCGGCGCACCGGCTTGAACCCGGCCAACCGCAGGATGCTGCGCTCGAAGGCCCTGACCCCATGCGCACCGAAGAGCAACCGGTAGAACAGCGCCGGCATTCCCATCGTCACCACGAGCCGCGCCGAGCGGCCCGTCAACTTGCCTTTTGGAAATCCATTCCCTTCCGCGCTCACCGCAAAGCCGTTGCGCGACAGCTGCTCCATGAAACCCTTCAGGAGCGCCGGTTCCGAGCCCAGCCAAAGCGGATAGACGAACACGATATGCTGCGCCCATTTGAACAGCGCTTGGGCGCGTCCGATGTCGGCCTGGTCCGGCGGCGTCATGAAATCTTCGGCCTTGCTTAGCCACGCGAATTGGACCCGCGCGATGTCGAGGCGCTGCACCTCGTGACCCGCCGACGCGGCGCCCGCGGCATAGCTGTCGGCAAGCGCGGTGCAGAAGCGCTCGGGGCGGCCGTCCGGGTGGCCGTTGACGATCAGGACGCGGCTGGTCATGGGATCTGTGGCGTCATGCGGTCCTCGCGCGCGAAGAATTTCCGCGCGAAGGCGACAATCTCGCCGTCGCTGAAGCGGTCCAGGGTCTCCACGCCCAGTACGCGTTCGGCGATTTCGGGCGCGTGCTTCTCCAGCCAGCGTGTCAGCTCCGTCTTCGTCTGCGCGGGCCCGGTCAGCAATATCTCATGGACCGGAACGAGCGCCTTGGCGATCGCGGCCAGATATTCGCCCTCCACCGGCGCGTGGCCGGCACCGACCGATCCGGCCTTGTGATGGATGTGGCCGGCGTTCTCGTTGCGGATGCGCTGGAAGCGGATGTCTTCGCCGCCGAATTCGAAAATCCGCGCTTCGCGGCGGTCGAGCCAGACGACGGCATGGAAATGATGAGGCATAGTTCCTCCCTGCTCAATGCGCGAGAAAGACGGGCATGCGCGCCCGTGCCAGAACATCCGACGTGACGCCGCCGAAGAAGGTCTCGCGAAGGTGGCTGTGCCCGTAGCCGCCCATGACCAGGAGATCGGCGTCATGGCAAGCCGCCTCTTCCGCCAGCATGTCGCCGACGGAGGGAGCGTCGAGGCTCGCCTTGTGGCGCGTACAGCGCACGCCGTGCAGATCCAGATATCGCTCTATGCCGTCGTCGCAGAGCGGCGAGCGCCCGCGATGGACCTCGATCACATGTACCCGCTCCGCACCGCGCAGGAACGGCAACGCGGCGGAAACCGCGCGCGCCGCCGGCCTGCTGCCGTCCCAGCCGATGGCGACCGAGCGTGCCAGGCGACCGCTGGGCGCATCCGACGAAACGAGGACCGGTCGTTCCGCGCCGGTCAGCACGTTCAGGAATGCCTCGGTCTCATCGATGGAGCATGGCATCGGCGGGAACACGACCAAGTCGCCGAGCCGCGCGCGGTAGGGCACGATCGCCGCAAGCGCGCCGCGGTCGTTCCGCAGCGAGCAGGTCACCCTGTCGGCGCATTCGGGCGCCTCGACCAGCCGCGCGCCGGTTTCCCCGCACAATTCGGCGAGCCTTCCGCGCGTCGCCGTTTCGGCCGCCCGCGCGTATTCTTCCTGGCCGCGGACGATCGCCTCGACCACGTCGAGCGAGAACGGCACGCCGACCTGCGGCACCGCCGCCTGCGGATCGGGATGGGCGAGCACGGCCTCGACATGCGCGTTGAACGGCCGCGCCGCGCAGAAGGCCGTCGCGAGGGCAACCGTGTCGCTCTGCGCGCCGGTCACGGGCACCAGGATTTTCGCGATCGGCTTCATGGCAACCTCAAGACTGACGGTCAATTCTGCCGCGCCGCGCGGAGGACGGAATCCGTATCGCTACGTATCCCGGTCGCGGACAGGCGCAGCGTCGCGCGCACCACGCCTTGCGCTCCCATGACGGACGACATCGCACAGCCGAGCTCGCGGCACAGCGCGAGCATCAGGGCGTTGTCCTCGAGCACGTCGCCGAACAATTCCTGGATGCCGCGACTTCGGGCATAGGCCACGATTTCCTGCATGAGCATCCGGCCGATGCCCCGCCCCTTGAGGTCGCTGCGGACCAGCACCGCGAACTCCGCGCGCATATTGTCGGGATCGGCCACGATCCGCGACACGCCAATGGCATCGCTGCCGTCGAACAGCACGAACGCCATCTCGCGGTCGTAATCGATCTGGGTGAGCCGCGCGAGAAGAGCGCCGGGGAGCGCCCGCAGCGGCGAGAAGAACCGGTGGCGAACGTCTTCAGGCGTCAACCGGGCGAAGAGCTGTGCGACGGCCGGCGCGTCTTCGGGCCGTATCGGCCGCAGGAGACAATCGCCGAGGGGCTCCGTCGTCACGCGCCGTTCGAGGTTTTGCGGATAGGGCTTGATGGCCAGGCGGCTGCCTGGCGCGCGCTGGCTCGGCGCAATCCTCATCCTCGCGTCCACGGCGATCAGCCCCTTCTCGTCCGCGAGCAACGGATTGATGTCGATCTCGGCGACCTCATCGAGATCGCAGACGAGCTGCGACAGACGCATGAGAACGCTTACGATCGCGTCGAGATCGGCCGGCGGGCGGGCGCGATATCCCTTGAGCAGCTGCCAGACCCGCGTGCGCATCATCAATTCGCGTGCCAGCACGCTGTTCAACGGCGGCAGAGCCAGGGCGCGGTCGGCGATCCGTTCCACGGCGACGCCGCCCTGTCCGAAAAGGAGGAACGGCCCGAAGGTCGCGTCGACGGCCATGCCCGCGATCAACTCGCAAGCGCCGGGCCGTGCGACCATCTCCTGGATCAGGAACCCATCGAGCTTGGCCGACGGAGCGGCCTCGGTCACACGGGCCAGCATGGCATCTGCCGCACCGCGGACCGCTTCGGAGCCGGCGAGGTGGAGCACGACGCCGCCGACGTCCGATTTATGGGTGATGTCCGGCGACACGATCTTGAGCGCGACCGTGCCGCCGAGTTCCCGTGCCTTCCCGGCTGCTTCGTTCGGCGTGAGAGCCAATGCACAACGCGCGACAGGAATCCCATAAGCGGTGAGAATCTCCTGCACCGCAATCGGGTCCAGCCAGCCCTCCTTACCGGCAACGGCCCGGCGCGCGCGCGCGAGGTCCGGCGTGAACTCGGCCGCAGACGGAACTTCCATCAGCTGGTCCTGGACACGGCGATAGCGCGCGAGATGCATGAACCCGCGAACGGCCTTCTCCGGCGTGTCGTAGGTCGCGACCCCGGCGTCCGCGAACAGCTTGCGCGCGCCGTCCGCGTCAGCCGCGCCGAGCCAATTCGTCAGCACCAGGCCCTTATGGCCGCCGATGGCGCCGACAACCGCTTGCGCCGCCTCCACCCCGGACGCCACGGCAGTCGGGCAATGCAGCACCAGGATGCCGTCGATGTTCCTGTCCGCGAACAGCGTCTCGAGCGCCGCCGCGTAACGCTTCCCGTCCGCATCGCCGATGATGTCCACGGGATTGGCGTGCGACCAGGTCGGCGGCAGAACCCTATTCAGCTTGGCGATGGTCGACGGATCGAGTTCGGCCAGCCGGCCGCCCAGCTCCATCAACTTGTCGGTCGCGAGAACGCCGACGCCGCCGCCATTGGTGAGGATGGCCAGCCTGTCGCCTCCGACATGGGGCCGCATGGCCAGCGTCTCGACCGCGTCGAACACTTCGTCCAGATCGAACGCGCGCAGGATGCCGGCACGCCGAAACGCCGCGTCGTAGACGTCGTCGGCGCCGGCAAGCGCGCCGGTATGCGACGCGGCCGCCTTTGCCGCTGCAGCACTGCGCCCTGCCTTGATGGCGATGACGGGCTTCAATCGCGCCGCCGCGCGCGCGGCGGACATGAACTTGCGGGGCTGGGTTATCGCTTCGACATAGAGCAGGATCGCATGCGTGCCGGGATCGTTCGCCAGATAGTCGAGCATGTCGCCGAAATCGACGTCGGCCATGTCGCCGAGCGAGACCAGATGCGAGAAACCGATCCCCCGCGCGCCGGCCCAGTCCAGCACGGTGCCCACGACAGCGCCGGACTGCGCGACGAAGGCGACATGTCCGGCCCGCGGATTGCCCGCCGCGAAGGACGCGTTCAGATGCGACGCGGTCGACACCACGCCGATGCCATTGGGCCCGACGATGCGCAGCAGATGCGGACGCGCCGCATCGAGCATCGCCTGTTCGAGCTTCAGCCCTGCCGCGCTGCCGGCGTCGCGAAATCCGGCGGTGATCACGATCGCGCCTTTGGTGCCCCGCGCGCCCAGCTCGCCGATCAACCCCGGCACGGTTTCGGGCGGCGTGCAGATCACCGCGAGCTCGGGCGTGACCGGCAACGATTTGACGCTGGGGTGACAGGGTGCGCCCATGACCCAGGCGTGTTTCGGGTTGACCGGCATCACGGGCCCCTGAAAGCCGGCGCTCAGCAGATTGCGCGCGACCACGGCGCCGACGGAATTCGGCCGCGCACTCGCGCCGATCAGCGCGACGCTCTTCGGCGCGAAGACGGCATCGAGGTTGCGGACCGTCATGCCAGGGGCGTGGTCTTGACGATCTTGAACGGCCGCTGCACGCGGTCGTGCTCGGTCACCGACACGTAGGAGCCCTTCGTCAGGACGTGACGGTCGAGCTTGAAGAACGGCTCGTCGTCGTCCGCATCGCGCGGATCGTAGTCGAAGCGCCAGCCGTGACCCAGATAGCGCAGCTTGCCGTGCTCGTCGTCCTCACCCTCCCAGAAGCGCCGGACCGTGCACTTGTCCTTCGCTGTGCGCCATTCCTCGACATCGACATGGCCGTCCGCCGTCAGCGGCGCAACGAACTCATAGCCGTGCGCGGTGCTTCCTTCCGGAAAGCCCTCCATCCGTGCCAGCTCCATGCGAATCTTGGTCAATGCCATCCTGCGTCTCCGTGCGCGAAATTGCGCGCGCATGACATCGCGCTTCACCGCCGCATTCCTTGACGCGCGTCAAGGATCGGGACCCGCGCCCGCACCACTCTGTTCGGGGAAGATCGGGAGATAACGAAATGAACAGCGGCGAAATCCCGTTCCTCGGACTCGTGCTGAGCGCGTTCGCGACCTTCGCGCTCGTCCTCGGCTACCGGTCCTACGCCGAATGGCGCCATAACAAGCGCGGAAGATAAGCCATGGCCATTCAGGAAATAATCTATTTGGCGATCCTCGTTCTCTGCACCAGCACGATCGCGGTCATATTGGGCAACGAAGCTCTGCTGCGGTGGAAAGCCCGGCGCGTGCCGAAACATTCATGAGAACGGGCGTCAGAAGCTGCGGTCGACCGTCTCGCGCACGCGCGCGAGGAACCGCTCCACGGCATCGGCGCGGATTCCGGGGACGATGGAACCGAAATGGACGTGGTCCACGACCTCGAACCCGCACATCGCCGCCAGATGCTCGTCGAACAGCTTGCGCACGGCCTCCCAGGCGCCGGTCTTGGCCACCCAGTCCATCGGCGCACCGCTGGAGGTGAAGCTGATCATCTTGCGGCCGGCAAGCAAGGGCACATTGCCGCCTTTTCCATGCCCATAGGCGAACCCCGTCCCGAAGACGCGCTCGATATAGCCTTTCATCATGGCCGGTTGCGCGTTCAACCAGAACGGGTAGACGAACGCGAACACGTCCGCATCGCCTATGAGATGCCGCTCGCTCACGACGTCGTTGCCGGGCGCGAAGCCGGCGGGCTTGGGTATCTCGGTGGTGGCGAGACAGGGCGCGAAGTTCATCCGGTAGAGATCGCGCAGCAAGACCTCATGCCCCTTGGCGCGGGCGGCATCGCAATAGGCGCCGGCGACCGAGAGGGTGAAGCTCTTGGCGTCCGGATGGGCAACGATGACGGCGTGTTTCATGTCCGGTCCTCCGCACAAGGCGGCCATCCTTGCGCCAGGGCGAGCCGGAAACACTGATCTGGCGCAATTTTCGCCGATTTGGGATAATCGCCTCGAAGGCTGATTGGGCGCCGGGCGCTATGCAAAACAGCGATGTCCTTTTCAACACGCTGATCGCGACCGCGGTCGACGGCATCATGATCATCGACGAGATGGGCCTGGTCCAGGTGTACAGCGACGCCTGCGAGCGGATGTTCGGCTATGCCGGGGACGAGGTCGTCGGGCGCAATGTCAAGATGCTGATGCCCCCGCCCTATCACGAGCAGCACGACGATTATCTCTCGCGCTACCGCCAGACCGGGGAGCGGCGCATCATCGGCATCGGCCGCGAGGTCGTGGGCCGTCGCAAGAACGGAACCACCTTCGCGATGTATCTCTCGGTCGGCGAAGGCAGTTTCAACGGACGGCGCATCTTTCTCGGCATCGTTCACGACATCTCGGAGCGCAAGGCGGACGAGCAGCGCATCCAGGAACTGCAGAAGGAGCTGCTGCACGCCACGCGCCTGACCGCGACGGGGCAACTGAGCGCGGCGCTGGCGCACGAGCTCAATCAGCCTCTGACCGCCATCCTGAACTACGCCGGAATCCTCGAAGAGGTGGCGGCGCAGGAAAAGGGACCGAACGGCAACATGATCCGCGATATCGCCGGCCGGATCTCGGAGCAGACGGCACGCGCGGGCGAGATCATCCGGCGCCTGCGCGGCTTCGTCGCCAAGCGCGAGCCGGATCGCGCGGTGCAGGATCTCAACGCTGCGGTACAGGAATCCGTGGCGCTGGGATTCACGGGTGCGGCCGAGCTCAGCGTGCGGCTTCGCAGCGAAATGGCCGACGGCCTGCCTGCGGTCGCCATCGACAAGGTGCAGATCCAGCAAGTGGTGATCAATCTGGTGCGCAATGCGGTCGAGGCGTTGCAGGCGTGCCAGCGCCGGAACCTGACGGTCACGACCGCGCGCGACGGCGACGATTTCGTATCGGTGAGCGTCGCCGATACGGGGCCGGGGCTGGCGCCGGAGGTGGCGGCGTCGCTGTTCCAACCCTTCGTGACCACCAAGGCGCATGGCCTTGGGATCGGGCTTTCCATTTGCCGCTCGATCGTCGAAGCGCATGGCGGCCGGCTGTGGATGGAGCCCAACGAAGGCGGCGGGACCGTGTTCCGGTTCCGGCTTCCGATAGCGAAGGAGGCTTCCGACGAGCATGACGGCTGATCCCGTGGTCTTCGTCGTCGACGACGACGACGCCGTGCGCGATTCTCTGGGCATATCGCTGAAGCTCGCCGGCTACGCTGTCGAGACGTTCGAGTCCGCAGCGAGCTTCCTGGCGGGCGGCGCCTGTTCCCGGCGCGGGTGCCTGATCACCGACATCCGCATGCCCGACATGGACGGGCTGGAACTGCAGGAAGAACTCGTCCGGCGCGGATCGGCCCTGCCCGTCATCGTCATCACCGGCCACGGCGACGTACCCCTCGCGGTGCGGGCGATGAAGGCGGGTGCCGGAGATTTCCTGGAGAAGCCGTTCGCGCGGGATGCTTTGCTGGCTGCGGTGAAGCGCGCCCTGGAGACGGGTGAGCGCACCGCGCAGTCCGCGCTCGACGCGCAGGAGGTGCGAAACCGCCTCGCCACCCTGACGCCGCGCGAGCGCGAGGTGTTCGCCCTCGTCGTCGCGGGCAAGCAGAGCAAGGTGATCGCCTACGAGCTGGGCGCCTCGCCACGCACCATCGAGGTCCATCGCGGCCGCATGATGCAGAAGATGAAGGCCGGCAGCCTGCAGGAACTGGTCCGCATGGCGTTGGCGGCCGGCGCCTGATCTTGTTCCAAATCAACGACTCGGCGTCCGCGCCGGGCTAGGAAACCGGCGCGGGCAAGGGTCTCGATGGATTTGGCACAACGTATCGTTTGCGTCGTCGATGACGACGGAGGGGTTCGGGAATCGCTCAGGATGCTTCTGGAAAGGCACGGTCTGACGGTCCGCTGCTATGCGAACGCGCAGATCTTCCTCGGTCAGGAAAACCTGGCGGAGTGCGGCTGCGTCCTGATCGACCAGCTGATGCCCGGGATGAACGGCGTGGCCCTGCTCGAGGCTCTGCGGAGCCGCCGCGTCCAGGCCCCCGCGATTTTCATCACCGGCGACAGCGATCCGCAGCTCCCGGGCCGGGCCAGGAGAGCGGGCGCCATGGCCGTCCTGCACAAGCCGATCGTCAATGCCGAGCTGCTGGGCTGGATCGAGCTCGCGTTCTCGGGCGCATGACCCGGGTTCGGCTCGTGCCTTGACATGCTCGCGCACTGGGTCGAGCTCGCGTTCTCGGGCGCATGACCCGGGAGGATACGTAGGACCCCGTACGTGACGAACCGCATTTTCGCGGCTCCCCGTTTCGACACAATTGCCCGCGCTGTCGTTCGAGGAGTTCAGAGATGTCTTACGCCGGTCACGCCGCCGTCCGTCAGTTTTCTCCCCTTGCGGCCTTCGGCGCCGACGAGCCGGACGAGCTGGGCGCGATGGGCACGGTGTGCAGCTTTGCCCGCAACGAGACGATTTTCGACGAAGGCGAGGAAATGTCCGCGTCCTACAAGGTGGTCAGCGGCGTGGTCCGGTTGTGTCGCGTGACCGCGGATGGGCGGCGTCAGATCGCGGGCTTCCGCCTGCCGGGCGACCTCATCGGCGTGGAATGGGGCGGCGAATACGAGATGACGGCGGAAGCCGTGCGCGACGTCGTGGCGGTACGCTATGCCCGCATCAGGCTCGAGCGGCTCTCGCAGGAAAGGCCGGCGGTGCGCGATCACCTGCTGGACCATCTTCGCCAGGATCTGCGCTCGGCCCAGGAGCACCTCATCACCCTCGGCCGCCAGACCGCGACCGAGCGCGTGGCTTCGTTCCTGCTCAGCCTGGCGCGCCGCGCCGGTGCGACAGACGGCGCGGTCATCGACATGCAGCTCGGCCGCCAGGATATCGCCGACTATCTCGGCCTGACGCTGGAAACGGTCAGCCGTACCTTCAGCGACCTGGCCAATCAAGGCGTCTTAGCTTCGCCGAAACGCCGTCACGTCGTCATCCGCAACATGGCCAAGCTCAAGGCCCGCGTGTTCAGCGCGCATTGAGACATCCGGAGCAGGAACCATGAACGAACCCGCAAAGATCATGAGCGCCGAGAACATCGCCCGGCGCTATTTCGGCGCCGCGGTGAGCGAGGCGGTCGCGGCCGGCTACGATCCGGACACGCTGGCGCGCTACATGCTGGGCTTCGTCGTCGCGAAATATCTCGAGAAACGTCCGGTCGACGACGTCCGGGCCGAGCTGATGTTCGTCGCGGACAATTGCGATCCCGATACCGACTACATTTTCACGCGGCCCTGAACCGAAGAGGGAGGGAACCATGGTCTTACGCGTCATCGCACTCGCCGCCGCGGTCGCGATCGCAAGCCCCGCTCTCGCGCGAACCGACAGCGTGAGGCAGGGGCGGTTGAACGCCATCGACGCCTGCTCGGCCTGCCATCAGGTACGGCCGGAGCAGGCGCCGATGCCGCCGGTGCATGACGGCAATTACGACATGGACGTATCCGCGCCCAGCTTCATGGAGATCGCGAGGAATCACGGCACCGACATCGCCTATCTGCGCAAGCACATCACCGAGCCCGAATGGCCGATGCGCGAGCAGATGTTCGAGGAGCAATATCTTCGCGACATCATCGCCTATATCCGCTCCCTCGAGCCCAAGGCGCGGCGGAAGCACGGCAAATGAAGCGGACGTCGGCAGCCGCAGCGATCGCGGCGGCCGCGCTGCTGGCATGTACCGTTGCGGCCCGCGCCGACGATTCCTTTCGGGGCGCGACCGTACCGGCATCGCTGCCGCCCGGCGAAAGCCAGCGCACCATCGACGAGTTCCGCGCCCGCGCCGTCCAGCCGGAGGTGGCTGGCCTGTTCTACCTGTTTCACTGTATGACCGATACGGCTTCGCGAAAGAGCGCGCAGGCCGTGCGGGACTGCGGCGCCGCCATCGCCTATGACCCCGACAATGCCGACGCTTACAAGTTCCGCGGCGAGGCATATCTTTTCCTGGGCCGCTATGAGCTGGCGCTGCAAGACTTCGATCGCTCGCTCGTGCTCGATCCGCGGGACGCGGAAGCTTTTGCCGGCCGGGGCGAAACCTTCCGCATGCTGCGCGAATTCCCCAAGGCGATCGCGGCGTTCGGCAAAGCCATCGCGCTGGCACCGGCGGATCCGCACTATTGGAACGCACGCTGTTGGATCCGGGCCGAGGCGAAGGTGGAACTTGCCAGCGCGCGCGCCGATTGCACCGCGGCCCTCCGCCTCGACCCAGCCTTCGCGCTTGCGTTGGACAGCCGCGGGTTTGTCTATCTGCGGATGGGACGATATGCGCGCGCCATCCGGGATTACGATCGTGCGATCGGATTGCGGCCTGATTATCCCACCGCGTTGTTCGGGCGCGGCATCGCGAAGCTACGACTGGGACGCATCGCCGCCGGTCGTGCCGATATCGCAAAGGCCCGTGCCATCGACCCCGACGTGGACGCGTTCTTCGTCAGGATGGGCATCACTGACGGGGAACGCGTGAAGCCGCCGAGGAACAAGGACCGCATGAGAGACGATCCCAAAGCCGGCCCCGGCGACAGGTTCGCGAGGCGTTAGGTTTCCACAACCCTGACCGCGCTCGTCAGCGCATCGACGTCGCCGACCCGGCACAGCTCGGTGCCATGCGCCAGAAGCGCCGCCGTTCCGGCCGCGACCGCGCGGCGAAAGGCGTCGCACGGGGCATCGCCGCGGGCCAGGCTCCAGACCATCGCGCCGAGGAAACTGTCCCCCGCTCCGACGCTGCTGACGGGCGCCACCTGCGGTGCATAGGCGCGCCATGCGCGGTCTCGCGTGACCAGCAGCGCGCCCTCTTCCGCCAGCGACAATGCGACGACCTCCACATGCCCGGCTTCGATAAGTCTCCGGGCAGCAGAGACCCATGAGGCCTGGTCCGGCAAAGTTTCGCCCAGCAGTCCGCGAAGTTCGCGAAGATTGGGCTTGATGAGATAGACCCCCGCGTCGAGCGCGGCTTTGAGCGGCGGGCCGGAACAATCCAGGACAAGCTGCGCGCCGGCGGCCTTCACGGTGCGCGCGAGGAGGGCATAGAAATCGTCGGGCACGCCGGGCGGCAGGCTGCCGCTGGCGACGGCCAAGGTTTGCGGTGTGAGCCGCACGGCGAAATCGTCCAGACAGCGCCGCCACTCGGTCTCGGCAAGCCGCGGCCCGGCCAGCACGAAGCGGAACTGCCGCCCGGACTTGGTTTCCGTGACGGTGACGTCCTCGCGCGTATCGCCGGCGATCGGCACCACCACGCTCTCGATCCCCTCCGCGGCTACGAGCTGCGCAAGGAAGGCGCCAATCGGTCCGCCCGCGGGATACACCGCGGTGGGAACTGCGCCGAGCCGCTTGGCCGCGCGTGCGACATTGATGCCGCCGCCGCCCGGGTCGCGCCGCTCTCCGGCGCAGCGCAGCTTGCTGAACGGCCGCAACTCGTCGACGGCAGTCGAAAGATCGAGCGCCGGATTGATGGTGAGCGTCGTGATCCGATCCGTCATGGCGTTGCGAAGAATGGAGCCTCACGCAGAGCAAATCCTTGATTCGCGTCAATGTACCCGAAGCGGAAATGTCGCAATTTTGCCAGCACTCCGGAGAACGTCATGGCCATCGACAGGCAGACCCTTCTCGCTTTCATCCGCGCGCAGAAGCTCGCCGTGGTATCGACCGTTTCGCCGGATGGCGCGCCCGAAGCCGCCCTCGTGAACATCGCCGTCACCGACGATCTCGAGCTCATCTTCTATGCCCTGCAAACGACGCGGAAATGCGTCAACCTGCGCCGCGATCCGCGCATCGCGGCCGTGATCGGATGGGAGAATGAAACCACTCTGCAGGTTGAGGGCGCCGCCGACGAACCGCGCGACGAGGAGCTGGAGCGGCTCAAACAGGTCTACCGTGCCGCGCGCCCGGATGCGGGCTTCCAGATGGCTTGGCCCGGGCTGACCTATTTCCGCGTGCGCCCGCGATGGGCGCGCTTCAGCCGCTATGGCGCCAAATGGTCGGTGGACGAGATCGATCTTCCCTGACCCGCGGAGCCGTCCAGCGGATCGTCGATCAGGATGCGCTGTGCAGCGCCCTCGAGGTCTTCGTACTGCCTCGACGTCAGCGACCACAAGAGGAGGCCGAGCGCGATCACCCCGAAGAGCAATGCAGAGGCGATCATGGGAACGGCTTCCGTCATCTGCGCCACCAAGTGAGGCGCAGGGCATTCAGCGTGACCAGCAAGGACGAACTCGCCATCAAGGCGGCCGCGAGAAGCGGCGTCACGCGGCCGGTTGCGGCGAGCGGAACGGCGACGGCGTTGTAGAGCGCGGCAAGCGCGAAATTCTCGAGCACGAGGACACGGGCCTGGCGCGCGATATCGACAGCCTCCACCAGCGGCATCAGACTGTCGCCGCGCAGCACCATGTCGGCGGCGAGCTGGCTCGCGTCCGCCGCGGTGCCGGGCGCCACGGACACATGCGCGAGCGCCAGCGCGCCCGCATCGTTCAATCCGTCCCCCACCATCAGCGCACGATGCCCAACCCCGCGCAACGCGTTCATATGAGCGGCCTTTTCGGTCGGTCCGACCCCGGCCCGCCAAGACGTGATCGCGGCCGCGCGGGCGATGGCCTCGGCCGGATCGCGGCGATCGCCGCTCAGCATTTCGACATCGATGCGGCGCTGTCGCAGCGCGCGCACCGCCTGCGCCGCATCTGGCCGCAAAGCATCCTCGAACGTGAAGCGCACCGGCGGCGAAGCACCGTTGCGGAACCACAGCTCGCTGATCTGCCCGTCTTCGGCGGCGCCGCACCACGCGGCGCTGCCCAGCCGCAAGGCTCCGACTTCAAGACCGGAGCCCGCGACTTCGCGCACGCCCAGCGCGACCGGACCTTCGCCCGCCGCAGCCGCGAGCGCGCGGGCAAGCGGATGCCGGCTGGCGCGGGCGAGCCGGGCGGCCGCTTCCAGGACATCCGGCGGAATCTCGCTTCCGTTGCGCAGTACCGGCACGCCGAAGGTGAGCGTGCCGGTCTTGTCGAACACGGCCATATCGATCTGCGCCAGGCGCTCGAGCGCGTCGCCCGATTTGACGAAGAGGCCGCGGCCGAACAGCCGTCCCGTCGCGACGATCTGGACGGCAGGCACCGCCAGTCCCAGCGCGCAGGGACACGTCACGATCAAGACCGTGATCGCGACTGTCAACGCAGAGGGAAGCGCCGCCCCGTTCGCGATCCAGATCAGAAATACCAGCAGCGAAAGGGTCGCGACGACCGGCACATAAGCCCGCGCTGCGCGGTCGGCCAGACGGACATAGAGGTTGCGCGCCTGCTGTCCTGCCTCGAGCAGCCGCGCGAGGTCGGCGACAAGCGAATCCGTCGCCGCGGCCGTGGCCGCCAGAACAGTGGGACGGCCGATGATCACCGAGCCTGCCCGCAGCACCTCGCCCTTGGCGACCTTGACCGGCGCGCTTTCGCCGGTGACCAGCGAAATGTCGGCTTCGCTGGCATCTTCGAGGGTTCCGTCCACGGGTGCACGCTCGCCCGCCGCGAGCAGCACGCGGTCGCCGGCCGCGACCTCGCGCGCCGCGACTGTTTCCAGATCGCCGCCCGGCTTGAGACGGCGGACCAGCGCCGATTGCATGGCCGCGAGATGCCGCGCGGCGCCGCGGGCGCGATCGCGCAGCCGGAAATCCAGATAGCGGCCGATCAGCAGCAGGAACACCAGCATGGCGCCGGCGTCGTAATAGGTGTGCGCGCCGCCGATGGCCGTCTGATACAGGCTCAATCCGAGAGAGAGCAGGATCGCGGCCGCGATGGGGACGTCCATGTTGGTCGCCCGCTTCGACAGGCTGCGCCACGCCGAGACAAAGAAGGGCTGGCCGGCATAAAGGGTCAACGGCACCGAGACGATCGCGGCCAGGACGAAGAAGGTGCTCCTGAGCGCTGCGTCCAGATCCGTACCGCCGTACCAGACCGCATCGGTCAGGCCCATCACGAAGACAGTCGTGAACCCCGCCACCGCGAGGCAGCGCAGCAGGAAGCGTCCTTCGCGCGCCGTGTCGTCCGCGACCGAAGCGGCTTCGAACGGATAGGCCTCGTAGCCGAGCGCGCGCAACCGGTCGATCACGGTCTGCGGCGCGACGGCGTCGTCCCGCCACTCGACGGCCAGCTTCCCGGTCGAAAGATTGAGCCGCCCCTTGACCACGCCGGGGATCGCCTGAACGCCCGCCTCTATCTTGGCGATGCAATTGGCGCAGCGCGCGCCGCGCACCGCGAGCTCGAACGTCGACGTGCCGGCCTGGCGCCGCACATGGCGCTCGAGACCGCCAATGGCGGGGAGCGTCAGGGCAGCCATAGCCGCTCGCTCGCCTCGAAAGGCATTGCCGCGGAATTGCTCGCGACCAAAATGTCCCACGCGCCTCGCGTCGCGCCATCGACGCGTGCCTCGTACCGGCCGCGACCTTGCGAACGGAAGCGCAATGGCCGGTCGCGGTGCTCGTCCGACGGGTGGCGCATCTCGCCCGCCAGACCGGCAGCGTCCTGCGGCCGCCCCTGCCGGTCGGTCAGCATCACATCGATGCGTGCTGCTGCGCCGATCCGGTCGAGCGTGATGCGCGCCGTCCAGCCATTGTGACGCTGCGCTGCGCGACGGGCGAGCGTGGCATTGTATTCGACACCCTGCAGATAGGGCCTTTGCTCGTCCTCGCCGCGATAGGTCGAGACCGAGGCCGCGATGAAGGTGCCGTCGACCGCGGCGATCGCGCCGAAGAACGCGACCAGCCAGATCAGCACGCCGCGGCCCGTGAGCTTGCTCTTCATTTGCGTTCTCCCGCGACGAACACCGCGCGCACGCCGCGAGTTTCACCGCCGGCCGCCGGCGTCACCACGATCTCGATGGGCGTCGAGCCGGGTGTCAGATCCCGCGCGCCGACCGTGACGAGGAGGCGCAAGGTTCGGACCTTGTCGGCTCCGACCGCAACGCGGACCGGCAGCTTAACTTCGCCCAGGCCGATGAGCGTCACCGCGCGCGGCGTCACGCCCTCGAGCGCCAGGTCGAATTCGCGCGGCGCGTCGGCGCGGTTCATCAGCTTCAGCGTATAGGCGTTGCGCACCGCTCCGTCCGCGAGCGTCACGAAATCCGGATTGCGGTCGCGCAGCACGTCCAGATCGACGCTGTGCCGCGTGCTCAGCCCGAACACGATGAACGCGGCCACCACCGTCATCACGCCGGCATAGAGCACCGTGCGCGGGCGCACGAAGCGGAAGCGGGCGGGCTCTGCGCGCAATCTGCGGCGGACGTTCGCGTCCGTGTCGTAAGCAATGAGCCGCTTGGGCCGGCCGATGCGCAGCATGACGTCGTCGCAGGCGTCGATGCACAGCCCGCAATTGATGCATTCGAGCTGCGCGCCGTCGCGGATGTCGATGCCCATCGGGCAGGCGGCAACGCACTGGTTGCAGTCGATGCAGGCGCCGCGCCCCTCCCACGGCTCGCCCTTCTTGTGCGCACCGCGGGGCTCGCCGCGGTCCGTGCGGTAGGTGACCGACAGCGCCTCATTGTCGACCATCGCGCCTTGGATGCGCGGCCAGGGGCACATATAGGTGCACACCTGCTCGCGCATCAGTCCGCCCAGCGAATAGGTGGTAAAGGTCAGGAGTGCGATCGCGCCGTAGGCGGCGAGCGGCGCCGTGCCCGTCCAGAGCTCGCGCGCCAGCGTTGGCGCATCGGCGAAATAGAAAATCCACGCGCCGCCCGTCACGAGCGCGACAAACAGCCAGATCGCATGCTTGGAGACGCGCTTGGCGACCTTGGACGGCGTCCAGGGCGAGGCGGCGAGGCGGATGCGTGCGCCGCGGTCGCCCTCGATCAGGTTCTCGATGGCGATGAAGAGATCGGTCCATACCGTTTGCGGACAGGCGTAACCGCACCACAGCCGACCGAACAGCGACGTCACCAGGAACAGCGCCACGGCGGAGAAGATCAGGAGCCCGGTGATGTAATAGACTTCCTGGGGCCAGATCTCGATGAAGAAGAAATAGAACCGCTCATGCGCGAGATCGACCAGAACCGCCTGGCCCGGCGCGGCGGGACCGCGCTCCCAGCGGATCCACGGCACCAGATAGTAGATCGCGAGCGTGACCGCCATCACCGCCCATTTGATGCGGCGATAGGTGCCATGCACGCTCTTGGGATAGATCGGCGTGCGCGATTTGTAGAATTTGCGGTTCGCCGCGCTGTTGCTCGCCTGCGCATCCGAGCGCTCGACGCCCTCGGCGGACATGGCCGGTTGGCGCGTCGAGATCACGGTGTGCATGGTCACGCTATTCCCCGCCGCCAAGGCTGTGGACGTAGACCGCGAGCGCCTTGATGGTTTCCGGCGAGAGACGGCCGCGCCAGGTCGGCATCACGCCGCCATGGCCGTTCCAGATCTGGTCGCGGATGTCCTCGCGCCGCGAACCGTAAAGCCATTCGTTGTCCGCGAGATTGGGGGCGCCGACTTTGCGGTCGCCACGCCCCTGCGCGCCGTGGCATTGCGCGCAATTGTCGGCGAAAAGCTTGGTCGCGCGGCGCACGGCGGCCGCATCCGCTTGCCGGCCGGAAAGGCGGACGACGAACTCGGTCAGGTCGTCGACCTCGGCGGGCTTCAGGATCGCATCGCGCCCGAAGGCCGGCATCTGCGACTGGCGGGTATCGTCGGCCGCCCCGCGCACGCCGACGGTGATCGTGTGCCGGATGTCGTCGAGCTTTCCGCCCCACAGCCAGACGTCGTCGTTCAGATTGGGATAGCCGTGCGCGCCCTGCCCGCCCGAGCCGTGGCACGGCACGCAATTGTCGCCGAACGCCGTCCTGCCTTCGGCCATCGCGAACTGGAGGAGGTCGGGATCGGATTGAATCTGCGCGAGCGTCGCATGGGTAAGCGCACGCTCCTTGGCCGCCCGCGCGGCCTGGAGCGCGCGCACATTGGCGCTCACCTCGTCGCGCTGCGAATGGTCGAGCAGGCCGTGGGTGTAGCCGCTCAAGGTCGGCCAGGCGGGCATGACGACCCAATATCCGACTGCCCAGGCAATGCAGGCATAGAAGATGCCCAGCCACCAGCGCGGCATGGGCGTGTCGAGCTCCTTGATGCCGTCCCATTCGTGACCGGTTGTTTCGGTGCCGGAGACGCCGTCGACTTCGCGTTCGTCAGACATCGTCTTCGTCCTCCAGCGGAATGTGGGCGGCCTTGGCGAAGCGAACGCGATTGGCCGGCCACAGCGCGTAGACGAACGCGACGGCGAACATCACGATGAAATAGACCGCGCCCCAGCTTTGCGCGAAGGCGAGCACGTCCTCATAGGCCCAGCGTTCCATCGCTATCTCCGGTTCTCGGGCGCGTCGGGGTGGTAGGTCTTGAAATCGACCAGCGTGCCCAGCATCTGCAGATAGGCGATCAGCGCATCGGACTCCGTGATCTGCTTGGGGTTGCCGTCGAAGACGCGCGCCTGAGCCTTGGGATAGCGCTTCTGCAGCGCATCGACGCCGTCGCCGTTCGGATCGGCCTGCGCCTCGAGATCGGCAAGCGCGTTGTCGATGTCCGCGTCGCTGTACGGCACGCCGACCGCGCGGTTCGCCTTCAGCTCGTCCTTGATGTCGCGATAGTCGAGCGGCGTCTCTTCGAGGAATTTGTAAGGCGGCATGACCGATTCCGGCACCACCGAGCGCGGATCGGCGAGATGCGCGCGCTGCCATTCGTCGGAATACTTGCCGCCGACGCGCGCCAGGTCCGGGCCGGTGCGCTCGGAGCCCCATTGGAAAGGATGGTCGTACATGCTTTCCGCAGCCAGGCTGTAGTGGCCGTAGCGCTCCACTTCGTCGCGCAGCGAGCGCACCATCTGGCTGTGGCAGACGTAGCATCCTTCGCGGACATAGATGTCGCGTCCCTTGAGCTCGAGCGGCGTATAGGGCCGCATGCCTTCGACCTTCTCGACGGTGCCGCCCACCCAGAACAGCGGCGCGATCTCCACCGCGCCGCCGATCGCGACGACGATGAGGATGCCGATCAGAAGCAGGATCGAGTTGCGTTCGAGCACTTCGTGCTTCATCACACGGCCTCCGCGGCGAGGGCGGGCGCGACGGCGGTTTGGACGGATGGCGCGCGGATCGTGCGCCACAGATTGTAGGCCATGATCAGCGCGCCCAGCAGATAGAGCCCGCCGCCAAGCGCGCGGATGATGTAATAGGGATGCATCGCCTGCACGCTTTCGACGAAGGAATATTCGAGGAAGCCGTAGTCGTTATAGGCTCGCCACATCAGCCCCTGCATGATGCCGGCGACCCAGAGCGCGCTGATGTAGAGCACGATGCCGAGCGTCGAGATCCAGAAATGCCACTCGACCAGCGCGTTCGAGTACAGGCTCTTCTTCTTCCACAGCCAGGGCACCAGGCAGTAAAGGGCACCGAAACTGACATAGCCCACCCAGCCCAGCGCGCCGGAATGGACGTGGCCGACGGTCCAGTTGGTGTAGTGCGACAGCGCGTTGACGGTCTTGATCGACATCACCGGGCCTTCGAACGTCGCCATGCCGTAGAACGCGACCGAGACGACCAGCATGCGCAGCACCGGATCGGTGCGCAGCTTGTCCCACGCGCCCGACAAGGTCATCAGACCGTTGATCATGCCGCCCCAGCTCGGCATCCACAGGATGATCGAGAACGTCATGCCGAGCGTCTGCGCCCATTCCGGCAGCGCGGTGTAGAGCAGATGGTGCGGCCCGGCCCAGATATAGATGAAGATCAGGGTCCAGAAATGCACGATCGACAGGCGGTAGGAATAGATCGGCCGCTCGGCGCGCTTGGGGATGAAGTAGTACATGATCCCGAGGAACCCGGCGGTCAGGAAGAAGCCGACCGCGTTGTGGCCGTACCACCATTGCGTCAATGCGTCCTGGACGCCGGAGAACAGCGAATAGCTTTTGCTTTCGAGCAGCGACACCGGCATCGACAAATTGTTGACGACGTGCAGCAGCGCGATGGTGACGATGAAGGCGAGATAGAACCAGTTGGCGACATAGATGTGCGGTTCCTTGCGCCGGACGATCGCGCCCAGGAAGGTCGCCAGATAGCAGACCCAGACCAGCGTCAGCCACAGATCGGCGTACCATTCCGGCTCGGCATATTCGCGCCCCTCGGTAATGCCGAGCAGATAACCCGTGCCGGCCAGCACGATGAAGGTGTTGTAGCCCCAGAAAACGAACCACGGCAGCGAGCCGCCGAAGAGCCGCGCCTTGCAGGTGCGCTGCACGACATAGAACGAGGTCGCGATCAGCACGTTTCCACCGAAGGCGAAGATCACGGCCGAGGTGTGCAGCGGCCGCATGCGGCCGAAATTCGTCCACGGCAGGTCGGGGAAATAGAACAGGTTGGGGAAGGCGAGCTGCAGCGCGATGACGAGGCCCACCAGCATGCCGGCGATGCCCCAGAACATCGACGCGACCACGCCGGCCTTGACGACATCGTTCGCGTAGCCGCCGCGTTCGTCGACCGGGATCCCGTCGGCATAGGTGCGCAAGTACCACACGCCGATCGCCGCCATGCAGGCGGCGAAGGTCCAGCCCTGGACGGCCATGCGCGGGTCGGGGGAGCGCGCGGCTTCGACGATGGCGGCGAAGAAGCCGAGCCCGAGCACGGCGGGAATGAGCGCGAGGTCGAGCCTCAGCGGGGATTCAGCGGCGGCCTGCGACATCGTCGTCCTTGTCCGCCGACGCCTGGGAATCCCGCTTGCAAGGCTCCGGCGCGGCGCGACCGTGGCGCGCGGCGGCGCAATAGGCCGCCCAGGCCCGAAT
This sequence comes from Rhizomicrobium sp., assembly GCA_035549495.1. Taxonomy (GTDB): domain Bacteria; phylum Pseudomonadota; class Alphaproteobacteria; order Micropepsales; family Micropepsaceae; genus Rhizomicrobium. The sequence goes on from DASZQV010000007.1 coordinate 86,944, forward strand.
GGGCGGCCGATCCGTCTGTGGCGTAGGCATCGTCATGGCTCGGACCCCGGCTCGATTCCGCCGGGAAAGATGGCAAATCGGACACCGGCGAAAATTGATCGCGATCAAGAGTCGTACAAATACGCATGTGGCGTTCCGACCGGGCCAGATCAGTGCCCAGTCTTCGCGGCGACCGAGCAGATGCGGTGGGGGATCGCCTGGAGGGTCGGCGCCGTCCGCCATGTCGACAGCGCGCCACCGAGCATCAAAACTTCGACGACAAACGCCACCGCCAGAACAGGCGTGCCCTTTGCCGCCGTTATTCCGGCGAAGGCTGCCCTGCCGAGGAGCTTTGACTTTGCCGCGGCCGCCCACAGGCCGCATTGCGCGAGGACGACCGCGATCAAGGTGCAACACGGCATCGGGGAAAATTCCGGGCGGCTCGAAACGCTTTTCGCAAATCGCCCGCTACCAATCATTGATGCCGATCAACATATGCAGGCGCAATCGATCCTTCGGCGACGATGCTTGGACCAACGGCGCGAGTTCCTGTCATGGGCGCCTCCCGTGCCGATGCCGGAACTGTGGGCTTGGCCCAAAAATTCCCTGTCGTGAAAATGACGGCTCGCTGATCTTGCGATTTGTTTTCCTGTTTCACGCAGCAGGGACTTTCCGCGCAACTCGCCGAAATTCGGCCTTCCTTCGCCGTCAGAACGCACATCGATCACGGAATATGCGGAAATCCCTGTTCTTTTCCTGTTCGCAGGGAATTCCAACGGAGCTTCGTTCGCCCGACACTGCCCGCACAGCCGGCGCTCCTAATCCGACGCGCAATCGATTTGGAGGCCGTCGCAGCCGGGCTGCCTCAGGAAATTCTGCTCGGCGAAGCGGTTGAAGGTCTCCTTGATCGCGAGGCCGCCATTCACGTGGTTCATGTTGTGATAGACGACGAGGTAGTGAAGCTGCTGGTCCTGGCCCGAGGGCGGCGCAAGCGGCAGCATCAGGACCTTGCACAGCGAGAACACGCCTGTGGGATTGGGGCTGAGGCAAGGATCGCCCGTATCCATCGCCGTGAACGACACCGGGCATGACGCGATCTTCGGCGGGTTCTTCGCATCCATGAACGGCGCGCCCGCGTCGCCCGCGATGCAAGGCTCGCTGCCCGGCGCGGCGACGGCCCCGCCGGGACCCACGAAGATGTTCGTGGCGCCGATATCGCGGGCGATCTCGGTCGCCTCGTCGAGGAACACCGGATTGAGCAACGGCGCCGGGTCGCCGGGCACCATGTCGACGTCGCCGTGGAAGATCAGGATCGGCATCGTCTTGAACTTCCGGATGCTCAGATCGCCGCGCGACGCGAAATAGTGCGCGGATCGCCAATTGTAGCCCATCACCCCGTTCGCATCGGGATAGTAGAAGCCGCCCGACGCGTCGGCGGCGCTGGGAACGCCCGCGCCCGAGCCCAAGGCCGCGAGATCCGCATTTTTCGCCGGCACGGCGTTGTCGAACACGTTCATGTAGGTGAGCCGGAAATCCGCGAACCCTTCGGTGACCGAGAACGCGTTGACCGGCGCGCCCTGCTCGACGGCGCGATAGGTGATGCAGCCGCCATGCGAATAGCCATACATCAGCATCTTGCCGTTGGTGCTGAGCGTCACCGGCTGGCCCGTGCCGCCGACCTTGATCGCGCTCGCGTGGTTGGCGAGGAGATCGGCGAGCGCCAGCACATCGGTTACCTCGCCCGAACACAGCTCGACAAGGCCGCCGGAGGTCTTGGAGACCGCGGGAAACGACGGGCTCGCGGAGGTGATGCGCACCTGCTCGCCGCGATAGGCCGAGGTTGCGAAGATCCAGCCCCGCTTCGCCCAGTCCACGCATTGGCCGAGGCTGTCGGGGAAGATGGCGATGCCGCCGGGGGCGAGCGGCGTGGCGACGAAGGGCTGGCTGGTCCAGCCGGACGCGGTGACGTTTCCGCTGAGGCCGCCACCATTGCCGAGATCCATCCCACCGGTGTCGACGTCGCCGCGGTCCGTGCCGCCGTGATTGTAGATCACCACCGGATAGGAGCCCGCGGTCGCCGGCGCGCAGATCAACCCGTAGATTTTCTTGTCGCCCTCCACCGTGTAGGTGCCGAGGCTCCATGCGACGGGCGAGTAGTAAGGCGAATTGGAGTTCGAGATCATGCCCTGGACGTTCGTCCATTGCGATGCCGCACCGAAGCTCACGCCGGTCTGATCGAACAGCACGGTGGATTTGCCGTCGGAGAATTTGTTGCCGGCCGTCGCCGGATCGGTGCCCGCCTTCATCGCCGAGGAGACGGACGCCGCCGCCTCTGTGCTGAAGGTATCGAAGCCGGAGCCGCCGCCCGACGCGACCAGCTCGAGATGGCCTTGGCCGGTCGCGAGCCCCGGAACGATCGTTTGCGGCGACCAGTAATGCGGCGGCAGAACGCCGGCCTGAAAGGACCAGGGAAACAGCGTATAGGGCGTGCCGGTCGAGGTCTTGAAGGCGCTCCCCGACATCGACGATGGGACGGTGCCCAGCGTGGCGAGCGCGCCGGTGTTCTGATCGACCGCCTGGATCGTGATCGTCTCGCCGCCCGACGGCGCATAGCCGCTCAAGGTCACCGGCGCCGAAGATTCGGCGGCGATGCGGCTGTGCGGGCTGACGACGCAGCCCGCGAGCAGCCCGCACAGCGCCAGAAAAGCGAAAGTGCTGCGCGCGGTCGCCATTGGTGTCCCCTTCCGAACAGCGGCGCGAGTATAAGCCTTAAATCTACCCTTTGACGAACAAGCAAAAGCCCCGCCGGTCGCCCGGCGGGGCTTCGCATTCAACGCGTCGAACGATCAGTCGCCGAAGGCGGTGATGCCGTTCGGCGTGCCCAGGCCCGTCGGGCCGTCATAGCCGACGACGGCGTTGCAGAAATACGCCTTCTTGCCGGTCTTGCAGGTGCCGTTGTTGCCGCCCACGACGTCGTACAGCGCCTCGGTGTGAGCGTAGAGATTGCTCGCATCGTTCACCGTGCCGCCGTTGTTGCCGTAGATGCCGCCGACCAGCGGCGCCGACACGCTGGTGCCGCCGAAGCGCAGCCATTGCGAGCTGCCCGAGTTGTTCGGGCCATAGACCGCGACGCCCGTGGCCGGATCCGCCACCGCCGACACGTCGGCTTCCATGCGCTTCTTGCAGCCCTTGTCCGTCTGCCAGCTCGGCTTGTCGTAGTGCTTGGTGCAGCCGCTGCCCGCGCCGCGCCACGCCGTCTCGGTCCAGCCGCGATCGCTCGCGTCCTTGACGAGATGCGTGCCGCCGACCGCGATGACGTGCGGCATGGTCGCGGGCGTCGCCGCGCCGAAGCCGGCGTCGTCCGAGCTCGCGGTGATCGCGATGCCGGGATGGTTGTACGACGGCTCGAACGCCATCGCCGCCGCGCTGTCATGCCCCGAATAGGAGTTCGAGATCACATGCGCGCCGTGCGCCGCCGCCCAGTCGACCGCGATCGCCAGGTTCTTGAACGAGTTGGAGCGCGCCTCGACCAGCCAGATCTGGCAGTTCGGGCACATCGCCGACGCCATGTCGACGTCGAGCGCGCTTTCCTGCGCCCAGCCGATGTTCTGGTCGGGATAATTGCCCTGCTGGCCCTTCCAGTTCAGCTTCTTGAAGCAGCCATTGGCCGTCGTGCACTCGGGCAGGCCCCACTGGTTGCGGTAGACCTGGAGATCGGCCTCGGCATTGTCGTAGCCGAACGCATCGACGATCGCGATGATCGTCGACGAGCTGCCCGACGTCGTGATGTTGTAGGCCGAATGCAGATCGGCCGGCGCCCAGCCCGCGATGCGCTGGCCGCCGCGCGCGGTGCCCAGCGGCGTGCCCTTGGCGTCGGTGACGATCTTGGCGTTGCAATGCGCCGCAAGCCCAACCACCCGCGGACACGACGCGGTGTAGTAGGTATTGCCGGAACGCATCACTTCGCCGGGTTGCTGCGCGCTCGCGGCCGTCGTCAGGCCCAGCGCGACGGTGGCTGCGAACAGCCCCGCCGAAACAAGTTTATGCATGAACTCGTCCTCCCTCGAGGTGATTGATTTTCGTGGTGCAACGCGCGGCCCCCACCGCGGCTGAGAGCGATTCTTAACAGATTGTCGGGATTGGGAAAGCGAAAACGCCGCCGCGCACGAATAGGATTCTGTTCGAATTCATACCGCAACTTTACAGCGTTACCCGCCAGCGTTGAGCGCGCTCCAGCCGCCCCACAGGATCTGCAGCCCGATGCACAGCATGATGAACGCCGACAACCGGACCACGACATTGGTACCGGTCTTGCCCAAAGCCGCGACGGTGCGCTCGGCAAAGCGGTAGCAGAACCACAGCGTCACCGCGATCGCGAGGATGCCGAGCACCGCGGCGCCGCTCACCTGGGCGAGCTCGAAAAGCCCCATGCCCTTCGGCCGCTGGCTGCCCAAGGTGATCGCGACCGAGATCGAGCCGGGACCGACGCTCAAGGGCATGGTCAGCGGATAGAACGGATCGGGGATCGGCGAGGTGTTCTTCTGCGCGTCGCGCTCGCCGTCGGGGCGCTCGTCGGAATTGAGCAGCTTCCAGCCGAACGACGCGACCACCAGCCCGCCGCCGATGCGCACCACCGGCAGCGAGATGCCGAAGAACTCGAGCACATAGGAGCCGATCAACAGCGAGCCGATCAAGAGGAAGAAACTGTTCAGCGCGACGCGCCGCGCCAGCCAGTTGCGCGTCTTGTCGGTGCAGAACTGCGTAAGGCCCAGGAACAACGGCGCGCCGCCGACCGGGTTCACGATCGGGAACAGCGCCGCATAGGTGAGCAGGAAAGTGTCGATGAAGACGTTCATGGGCTGTGCGCGAAGTCCCAGTAGAGGCCGCGCGCGCGGCGGTAGAGAGGCCCGGGCTGCAGCGCGCGCTCCTCGATGCGCTTCACCGGATGGACCTTGGCGAAATTGCCGCTGGAGAAGATCTCGTCGGCGTTCAGGAAATCCTTGTACGACAGGCTTTTCTCGACCACCTCGACGCCGTCTGCGCGCAGCAGCGCGATGGTGCGCCGGCGCGTGATGCCGTCCAGGAACGTGCCGTTCGGCGCCGGCGTGAACACCACGCCGTCCTTCGCCATGAACACGTTCGAGGTCGCGAGCTCGGCGACGTTGCCCAGCATGTCGAGCAGCAGCGCATTGTCGAAGCCGCGCCCATGCGCCTCGAGCCCGGCGCGCGCGTTGTTGGGATAGAGGCAGGCCGCCTTGGCGTCGACGGGCGCGGTCTCGGCGGTGGGCTTCCTGAACGGCGACAGCGTGATCGCCTGCCCGTCCTCGCTCGGCATCGGCAGCGCATAGATGTTCAGGCACCAGCGCGTCGAATCCGGGTCGGGTGCCACCGCGCTGACGCCGCTCCTCTCGGCCCAGTACATCGGCTTGATGTAGAGCGCCGTGCCGGGCGCGAAGCGCCTCAGTCCGTCGCCGACCATCGCGTGCCATTGCGCGGGCGACACGACCGGCTTCAGCCCCATCGCCACCGCCGAGCGGTTGACGCGCGCCAGATGCAGGTCGAGATCCGGCGTGACGCTTTCGAACGCGCGCGCGCCGTCGAACACCGTCGAGGCGAGCCACATCGTGTGGCTGCGCGGGCCCACCAGCGGGATATTGCCCTCGCGCCACGCCCCGTCGAAGAAGGTCCAGGTCTCGGACCAGTCGGCCATGATGTCCTCCTAGAGCGGCACTTCGATGAGGTTGGGCGCGCGGCCCTTGTACCCGTCGCGCAGTGCCTGCGTGAAGTCTTCGAGGCTCGTCACCCGCCGCGCGGGCACGCCCATGCCGGTGGCGAGCTTGACCCAGTCGAGGTCGGGACGGCCGATCTCGAGCATGTCGAGCGCCTTCGGACCCGGCTGGCTCACCGCGGCGAGCTCGCCTTTCAGGATCTGATAGGCGCGATTGGCGAAGATCACCACGGTGATCGCGAGCCCCTCGCGCGCCGCGGTCCACAGCGCCTGAAGCGTGTACATGCCGCTGCCGTCGGCTTCGAGGCAGAGCACCGGCCGGTCGGGGCACGCCACCGCCGCGCCGACCGCGAGCGGCATGCCGATGCCGATCGAGCCACCGGTGTTGACCAGCCAGTCGTGGCGCGGCCCGCCCTTGGTCGCCGCCATCATGCCGCGTCCCGAGGTGATGGACTCGTCGACGACGATGGCGCCCTCCTGCAAGGTCGCCGCGACCGCCGACGCCAGCCCTTCGATGCTGATCGCTCCCGACGGCGCCGCGACCGCGACCGAAGGCTGGGGCTCCGGCGGCGCATCGAACACGTCCAGCAACGCTTTCAGCGCGGCGACGCAATCCTGGTCGGGGCGCGCCAGCGTGTGCACCTCTGCGGCTTCGGGCACGAGCACGCTGGGCTTGCCCTGCCAGGCGAAGAACGCGACCGGCACTGCAGCGCCGATCAGGATGAACTGCTCGAAGCCTTTGAGCTGCGCCAAGGCCTGGTCGACGACATAGGCGACGCGCTCGACCGCGGGGAGCCCGGCGCCGCGCTCGACGCGGGCGATGTTGAACGGCGCGAGCAGCTTCGCGCCCGACGCCGCCGCCACGCGGCCGGCCGTCACCAGCGCATCGCCATGGGTCAGCGTCTCGCCGATCAGCAGCGCCGTGCGCTTGCCGTTCTTGAGCATGGCGACGGCGCGTGCCGCATCGGGCACTTGCGCCTTGGCCGATTCCGGCACAGTGCCCACCACGCCGTCGTCGCCCCAGGCCGTGTCGGACGGCAGGATCAGGGTCGCGATGCCCGTCGGCGTCGCGCGCGTCGCGGCGATGGCTTCGGCGCAGTCGCGTCCCACAACGGACGAAGACGGCGAGGAGCGCATCCATTTCGAGTATTGCCCGGCCAGCGCCTCGATATCGGCGGTGAGCGGCGCGTCGTGCCGGCGGTGATAGGTCGCGTGGTCGCCGACGATGTTAACCAACGGCACGCGCGCGCGGCACGCGTTGTGCAGGTTCGCCAGGGCGTTCGACAATCCTGGCCCCAGATGGAACAACGCACACGCAGCTTTCCCCGTCATCCGCGCATAGCCGTCGGCTGCGCCGGACGCGACGCCCTCGAACAGGACCGGCACGCCGCGCATCCCGTGGCCGCGGTCCAGCGCGTCGACGAAGTGAATCTCGGAGGTCCCGGGATTCATGAAGCACACATCCACGCCGCCGCCGACCAGCGTGCGGATCAGGCTCTCAGCGCCGTTCATCCGTCCCTCTTCGATACAAACCGGAGCGCCCATCATGCGCGATGAAACGATTTCGATCCATGCCGGATATGACACCGACCCCACGACTCACGCGGTCGCGGTGCCGATCTACCAGACCGTGGCCTATGAGTTCGATAGCGCCGACCATGGCGCGGCGCTGTTCAACCTGGAGGTCCCGGGCAACATCTACAGCCGGTTGAGCAACCCGACCGTGCAGGTGCTGGAGCGCAGGGTGGCCGCACTCGAGGGCGGCGTCGAGGCCTTGTGCGTCGGCTCGGGCATGGCCGCGATCCACTACGCCATCGTCAACATCGCCGAGATGGGCACCAACATCGTCACCACGCCGCAGCTCTACGGCGCGACCTATACGCTGTTCAACTCGGTCCTGAGGAAGCAGGGCATCGAGGTCCGCTTCGCCGCCAGCGATGCGCCGGCCGATGTCGAAGCCTTGATCGACGACAACACCCGCGCCGTCTATTGCGAGAGCATCGGCAACCCGGCCGGCAACATCGCCGACATCGAGGAGCTGGCCAAAGCCGCGCACCGCCACGGCGTGCCGCTGATCGTCGACAACACCATCGCCACCCCGATGCTGCTCAAGCCGATCCATTGGGGCGCCGACATCGTCGTCCACTCGCTGACCAAATTCTTCGGTGGCCACGGCACCACCATGGGCGGCGCCATCGTCGACAGCGGCAAGTTCGACTGGAACGCCAACGCCAGGCGCTTCCCGATGCTGACCGAACCGGAAGACGCCTATCACGGGGTCGTCTACACCGAGCAATACGGCAAAAGCGCGTACGCGGCGCGCTGCCGGACCGTCTGCCAGCGCAACACCGGCTCCGTCCTGGCGCCGATGAGCGCGTTCCTGCTGCTGCAGGGCATCGAGACCATGGCGCTGCGCATGGAGCGCCACATCAAGAACACGACGCGGGTGGCCGCCCATCTCTTCGCCCATCCGCGCGTGGAATGGTGCAGCTTCTCCGGCCATGCGCGCGACCCGAACCATGCGCTGTCGAAGAAATATCTCGGCGGCCACGGGCCCGCTTTCCTGACCTTCGGCGTCAAGGGCGGCTTCGAGGCGGGCAAGGCGTTCCACGACGCGCTGAAGCTGTTCAAGCGGCTGGTGAACATCGGCGACACCAAGTCGCTCGCCTGCCATCCGGCCTCGACGACGCATCGCCAGCTGACCCCCGAGCAGCTCGCCCAGACCGGCGTGAAGCCGGAGACGATCCGGCTCTGCATCGGCATCGAGCATGTCGACGACATCATCGCCGATCTCGACCAGGCGCTGGAAGCGTCGGCCGGCGAAGTGGTCGAGCTCAAGCCGCGCAAAGTGGTGGGCTGGAAATAATGCCCGCGATCCTGCAGCGCGCGCGTCCCGGCCAGAGGAGCGACGGCCTCAAGCTCGGCATCGTCAACAACATGCCCGATGCCGCGCTGCTCTCGACCGCGCGCCAGTTCCTCAACGCCATCGAGGCCGCGACGCCGGACAATCGCGTCCATGTCTCTTTGTACTCGCTGCCGGGAATGCCGCGCGACGATGGCGGCAGGAAGCACCTCGCCGACAATGCCTATCAGGACTTCGCGGACCTGACCGCGGCCGGTCTCGACGCGGTGATCGTGACCGGCACCGAGCCGCGCGCCGCCGATCTGAAGGACGAGCCCTATTGGCCCGCGCTTGCGTCGCTGTTCGACTGGATCAAGCAGAGCGAGACGCCGGCGCTGTTCTCGTGCCTGGCCGGTCATGCCGCGGTGCTGCATTACGACGGCATCGCGCGCGAGCGGCTGGAGAAGAAATGCTTCGGCCTGTTCGAGCACCACACCACCAGCCACGACGAGTTAACGCAGGCTTTACCGGCGACGTTCAAGGTCGCGCATTCGCGCTGGAACCGCGTGCCGGCCGAAGCGCTGGGCGAGAAGGGCTATCGCATCCTGACCGAATCCCAGGACGCCGGCGTCGAGCTGTTCGCGAAGGACAAATGCGTGTTTTTCCAGGGCCATCCCGAATACGACACCCAGACCTTGGGCCGCGAATATCTGCGCGACGTGCGACGCTATCTGGCCGGCGAGCGCGAGACCTATCCCGACGTGCCGCGCAACTACTTCAATGCGACCGAGAAGGAATTGCTCGACCGCTTCCGCCAGCGTGCGATGCGCGAGCGCGGCGAGGCGCTGATGGCGCATTTCCCCGTGCTCGCCAACCGCTTCCCGATGCAGGCCAAGCGCTCCATCGCGGCGTCGGTGATGGGCGCGTGGCTGGGCGGAATCGCGAAAGCCAAACGCAGCGAGGCGCTGGGCTATGGAACGTGAAGAACGGCTGACGGCGATCTGGCGCGCGGCGCTGCAGCGCGACACTGTCGACATCGACGACGACTTCTTCGATCTCGGCGGCGACTCGTTGATGGCGGTCGGCCTGTTCCTGGAGATCGAGCGCGCGTTCGGCATCAAGCTGCCGGTGACAGCGATCTACGACGCGCCGACCATCGCGGGCCAGCTCGCGATGATCGAGGCCGAGAGCGCGCCGGGCTTCTCGCATCTGGTGCGGCTGAAGGACGGCAACGAACGCGCGCCGTTCTTCATCGTCCACGGCGTCGGCGGGACGGTGATGGAGTTCGCCGCGCTCGGCCGCCTGCTCGAGACCGAGCGCGCGGTCTATGCCGTCCAGGCGCGCGGCCTCGACGGTGCCGACGCGCCGCTCGACCGCATCGAGCACATGGCGGCGCTCTATGTCGACATCCTGCGCGCGCGCCAGCCCGACGGCCCCTACTACATCGGCGGCTATTCCTTCGGCGGCGTGGTGGCGATGGAGATGGCGCGGCTGCTCGGGCCCGAGAACGTCGCGCGGCTGGTGATGATCGATGCGTTTGCCCACCCCCACACCTGGCCGCTCAAGAGCAAGGCCAAGGTGCGCGCGCGCAAGCTGCTGTCGCGGGCGCGGGCCTTCGCGCGGCGGCCGGTGCATGAAGCGAGAGGCTTCATCCAGCGCCGCACCACCGACCGGGCGACCTTGGTCAACAACTGGCTGGGCGCGGTCGATCCGAACCTGCCGCTGCCGCTGCGCCAGACACGCATCGCCGGCGACGCCGCGCTGATCGCCTATAGCCCGAAACCCTATCGCGGCCGCGCCGATTTCATCCGCGCCGCCCGCACCGGCACCGTGTTCCCGTCCGATGCGCGCAACGTCTATGGCAAGCTGATCGCCGATTTCGTCTTGCAGACGACCCAGGGCGACCACCGCTCGATCCTGAACGAGCATGCGGCCGAGCTGGCCAAGAGAGTCGATGCGCTGCTGTCGGCGCCTCCGCGCCGCGCCGCGATCGTTCCGCAACCGATTTTCGTCCCCGTCGCCGTGCAATGAACAATATCTCCGACATCGTCCCGCACTGGGCCCGGCAGACGCCCGACGCCATAGCCCTGATCGAAGGCAAGCGCGTATGGACCTACGCCGAGCTCGACCGCGCGATCCGCGAGACCGCGCTCGAAGGCGTGCGTCCCGGCGACCGGGTGATGCTGATCTGCGAGAACCGGCTGGAGGACGTCGCGGCTTATTTCGCCTGTCTCACCCGCGGCGCCTGGCCCATTGTCGTCAACGCCAAGCTCACGCCGCGCGAAGTGGACGAGATCCGCGAACACAGCGGCGCGCGGCTGGTGCTGAAAGCGGGCCAAGCGACGCTCCGTCCCGACGCCGTGCCGGAAGCCGACAGCGACATCGCCGCGCTGATCTATACCTCCGGCACCACCGGCAAGCCCAAAGGCGTGATGCTGACGCACGCGAACCTGATGTTCGTCGCGCGCGCCTCGGGCGAGGTGCGCGAGCTGGCCACGACCGACCACGTCGCCGCGGTGCTGCCGATCTCGCATATATTGGGCCTGACCGGCGTGCTGTTGAGCACCTTGCTGTATGGCGGGTCGGTGCATCTGTTCGCCCGCTTCGATCCGGCAGCGGTCCTCGCGGCCGATGCGTCGGTGCTGATCGGTACGCCGGCGATGTATCAGATGCTGTCGGAATATCTGACCCGCAAGCAGATGAAGCCCGGCGCGAATTTGCGGCTGATCTCCTCGGCCGGCGCGCCGCTCGACATGGCGACCAAGACCGCGAGCGAAGCGGCGTTCGGCATGAAGCTGCGCAACGGCTATGGCATCAGCGAATGCGGGCCGACGATCACCTTGAACCGCAACCCGCGCGAGGATTGCGGCATCGGCGAGCTGATGCCCGGCGTCGAAGCGAGGCTCGTCAACGACGAGCTGTTCGTGCGCAGCCCCGGCGTGATGCGCGGCTACTACCGCGCGCCCGAGGAGACCGCCGCCGCCATCGACGCCGAGGGCTGGTTCCGCACCGGCGACCTCGCGAAATTCGAAAACGGCAGCTGGTTCATCACCGGCCGCGCCAAGGAAATGATCATCCGCTTCGGCTTCAACGTCTACCCTGCCGAGATCGAAGGCGTGCTGAACGCGCATCCGTGCGTGCGCCGCTCGGCGGTGATCGGCCGCGACGACGAGATCATCGCCTTCGTCGAGGGAACCGCGACCGAGACCGACATCGCGCGGCACGCCAGCGCCAACCTCGCGCCCTATAAGCGCCCGACCACGTTCCGCTTCGTGGACGCCCTGCCGCTCACCCCGGCGGGCAAGATATTAAAGAGCGCGCTCGCGGCCCTCCAAGCGGGAACTTTTTAGCATTTGCTGCATTGTCTCAACGGGTTCCGTTGAGGCCGCACGGTCGCACGCCCTATCATCAGCATATTTCACAGCATAACGGGGCGACATTTTGAGTGACTCGGGCTTCCTATCGCTTCGCCACACGCAAAAAGCCGCGCCCGAGGAGCCGATCCGCTCCGAACTCTTCAGCCTCGAACGCCTGGAACAGCACGCCGCCAGCCTCGCGGCCGCGCAGCCTGTCGAGCCCAAGCCCGTCCGCGGCAAGCCCATCGCGCCGCGCCTCTACGACAACACGCGCGTCCTGGTGCGGGCCTATCGCGAGATCGTGCGCGCGACCCGCGCGTCGCAGCCGATCACGCCCGCGGCGGAATGGCTGCTCGACAATTTCCACATCGTCGACGAGCAGATCCGCGAGATCAAGGACGATTTGCCGCCCGGCTTCTATCGCACCTTGCCCAAGCTCGCCGACGGACCGCTCAAGGGATATCCGCGCGTTTTCGGCATCGCCTGGGCCGTCGTCGCCCATTCCGACAGCGCTTTCGACATCGAGAAGCTGACGCGCTTCGTGGAAGCCTATCAGCGCGTGCAGATGCTCACCATCGGCGAGCTGTGGGCGATCGCGATCACGCTGCGCATAACGCTGGTCGAGAACCTTCGCCGTCTCGCCGAAGGCATCGTCGCGCGGCTGGAAGCCGGGCGCGTCGCCGATGCCATCGCCGAGCGCATCGTGAGCTCCGGCAAGGTCGGCGTGGCGTCCGCGATCCTGCGCGAGCTCGACGCGGCGCCGTGGTCGACGTCGTTCGCGGTGCTGCTGGCCCAGCGCCTGCGCGACCGCGATCCCGGCCAGTCGCCGGCGCTGCAATGGCTGAACGACCGGCTCGCCGCCGAAGGCACGACCATCGACCAGCTCTTGCGCGACGAGGTCCAGCGCCAGAGCGCGACCAATGTCAGCGTGCGCAACGTCATCACGGCGATGCGCCTGGTCTCGATGGTCAACTGGGCCGAGTTCTTCGAGACCGTCAGCCCGGTCGACGTCGTGCTGCGCGCCGAGAGCGATTTCGCGGCGATGGACTTCCCCACCCGCGACCTCTATCGCCGCGCCGTCGAGGAGATCGCGCGCGGCTCGGGCAAGCGCGAGATCGAGGTCGCCAAGCGCGCGCTCGACATGGCGAAGAAGCGGCCCAAGGGCACGCGCGAAGCCGAGGTCGGCTATTTCCTGATCGACAGGGGGCGCCGCGACCTCGAGCAGGCGCTCGAGTGCCGCGTCAAGCTGACGACGCGCCTGTTCCGCGTCCATTCGCGCATCGGCGTGATGAGCTATGTCGGCATGATCGCACTTGCGACCGCTGTGCTGCTGGCGCTGGCGCTGCTCGCCGTGGCGGCGTGCGGCATCCATGGCTGGTGGCTCGCAGCGCTCGGCTTCGTCGGCATCGTGCCGGCGTCGGACGTCGCGGTCGCCATCGTCAACCGCATCATCACCAGCCAGGTCGGCGCCATGCGCCTGCCTGCGCTCGAGCTGCGCGACGGCGTGCCGAAGGAGATGAGCACCATCGTCGTGGTGCCGACCCTGCTCACCACCGCAGCCGAGATCCGCGAGCAGATCGAGCGGCTGGAGGTCCACTACCTTTCCAACACCGACGCCAATCTCAGCTTCGCGCTGCTCTCGGACTGGCGCGACAACACGCTCGAGCACGCGCCCGGCGACGACGCGCTGCTCGAGGAAGCAGCCCAGGGCATCGCGCGGCTGAACGAGCGCCACGGCGCGCGCTTCCTGCTGCTGCACCGAAAGCGCGTGTGGAACCCGTCCGAGGAGAAATGGATGGGCTGGGAGCGCAAGCGCGGCAAGCTGCACGAGCTCAACCGCCTGCTGCGCGGCGCCGCCGACACCACCTTCATCGCCATCGACGGCAAGGCACCCAGCGCGCCGTCCGGCATCCGTTATGTGATCACGCTCGACGCCGACACGCGCATGCCGATCGGCACCGCGCGGCGCCTGGTCGGCAAGATGGCGCATCCCCTCGTCCGCCCGGTATTCGACCGCGAGCGCGGCCGCGTCGCGAACGGCCATGCGATATTGCAGCCGCGCGTGACTCCGTCGCTGCCCATCGGCAGCGAAGGCTCGCTGTTCCAGCGCATCTTCTCCGGTCCCAACGGCCTCGATCCCTACGCGCTCGCGGTCAGCGACGTCTATCAAGACCTGTTCGAGGAAGGCTCCTTCGTCGGCAAGGGCATCTATGACGTCGACATGTTCGAGGCGGCGCTGAAAGGCCAGATCCCCGAGAACACGGTCTTGAGCCACGATCTGCTCGAAGGCATCTTCGCGCGCGCCGGCCTCGTCACCGACATCGAGGTCGTCGAGGAATTCCCCTCGCGCTACGACGTCGCGGCGGCACGCCAGCATCGCTGGACGCGCGGCGACTGGCAGCTGCTCCCCTGGATCCTGGGCACGGCCAAGACCGCGCGCGAGGACGTGCGGCGCACCCATGTGCCGCTGATGGGGCGCTGGAAGCTGACCGACAATCTGCGCCGCTCGCTGTCGGCGCCGGCGGCGCTGCTCGCGATGCTGATCGGCTGGTTCCTGCCGCTCGACGCGGCGCTCGCCTGGACGGCGATGGTGCTCGCCACCATCGCGCTGCCGCCGCTGATGCCGGCCATCGCGGGACTGGTGCCGCCGCGCGCGGGCGTGTCGCTGCGCAACCACTATCGCGGCATCGCGCGCGACGCCGAGATCGGCGCGATGCAAGCGGCGTTCCTGACGATCTTCCTCGCGCACCAGGCCTGGCTGATGGTCGATGCCGTGGCGCGCACGCTGGGCCGCGTGTTCATCCACAAGAAGCGGCTGCTCGAGTGGGTGACGGCGGCGCAGGCGCGCAACAATGCGAGCTTCGACCGCCGCACGCTCGTGGTGCAGGTCTTGGCCAGCCTCGTCTTCGCGGCGGCCATAGGTGCTGCGATCTATCTCGCGCACGAGCACACCGCAGCCGTGTCGACGCCGTTCCTGGCGCTGTGGGTGCTCTCGCCGCTCGCGGCACGCTGGGCGAGCCTGCCGCCCGACAGCGACGGCTATGTGGCCGTGGGCCAAGACGACGCGCGCATGCTGCGCCTGATCGCGCGGCGCACCTGGAGCTTTTTCGAAAGCTTCGTCGCGCGCGACGACAACTATCTGCCGCCCGACAATTTCCAGGAGATCCCGAGCGCGGTCGTGGCGCGCCGCACCTCGCCGACCAATATCGGGCTCTACCTGCTCTCCACCGTCGCGGCGCACGATTTCGGCTGGAGCGGCGCGCTCGCCATGACCGAGCGGCTGGAGAACACCTTCGAGACCTTGCACAAGCTCGAGCGCTATCGCGGCCATTTCTACAATTGGTACGCGACCGAAGATCTGCGTCCGCTGGAACCGAAATACATCTCCTCCGTCGACAGCGGCAATCTCGCGGGGCATCTGATCGCGCTCGGCCACGCGGTCCGAGAGATCCTCGAAGGCCCGGTCGTCGGCCGGCGCTGGCGCGAAGGCCTGATGGACGATCTCGGCTTGCTCGGCGAAGCGTTGCGCAGTCCCGAGAAGCTGCATCCGCTGGCCGCCTTGCTCGCCGAGCCGGTAGAGAGCGCGACCGAGATCGCGCGCTGCCTTGCCAGGCTCGACGCTGCCGCGGCCACGCTGACCGTGGATGGCGACGAAGCGACGCTGCGCCTGGCCGCCTTGCGTGCCGCCATCCAGAGCCACGCGCGCGACCTCGACGAGCTGTATCCGGAAGCGCAGCGCGCCGACCACGCGATGCCGGACATCCTGACGCTCGCCAAGACGGTGCCGTCCGCGCAACTTCTCTGCCATCGCCTCAAGACCATCCAGGAGAGCGCGCGCGAAATGGCGATGGCGATGGAGTTCGGCTTCCTGTTCGATGCCGACCGCCAGATGCTCTCCATCGGATTCCGCGGCAGCGACGGCAGCCTCGACGGCAGCTTCTACGACCTGCTCGCGTCCGAAGCGCGGCTCGCGAGCTTCTTCGCCATCGCCAAGGGCGACCTGCCCGCCAAGCACTGGTTCCGGCTCGGCCGCGCGCTGACGCCGATCAACCACGCCGCCGGGCTGATCTCGTGGTCGGGCTCGATGTTCGAGTATCTGATGCCGTCGCTGGTCATGCGCGCGCCCTCGGGGAGCCTGCTGGAACAGACCAACCGCCTCGTGGTGTGGCGGCAGCAGGATTACGGCCGCGAGCTCGCCATTCCCTGGGGCGTCTCGGAATCGGCGTTCAACGCGCGCAACATCGAGCAGACCTATCAATATTCGAGCTTCGGCATCCCCGATCTCGGCTACAAGCGCGGGCTTTCCGAGAACGTCGTGATCGCGCCTTACGCGACCGGGCTGGCGGCGATGATCGATCCCGTCGCCGCCGTGCGCAATTTCGAGCGCATGGCGCGGCTCGGCGCGCGCGGGCTCTATGGCTGGTACGAGGCGCTCGACTTCACGCGCTCGCGCACGCCCGAAGGCGAGCGCTATGCCATCGTGCGCTGCTATATGGCGCATCACCAGGCGATGACGATCCTGTCCATCGTCAATGCGCTGCATGCGGGCAGCATGCGCGCGCGCTTCCACGCCGAGCCGATGATCCAGGCGGCCGAGCTTCTGCTGCAGGAGCGCATGCCGCGCGACGTCGCGCTGACCCGCCCGCCGCCGGAGCAGGTCAACGCCGCGACCGAGACCGCGCTGGTGCCCGAGACCCAGCGCCGCTACAATTCGGCGCATTCGCGCATGCCGCGCACGCAGCTGCTCTCCAACGGCCGCTATCACGCGATGATGACCGCCGCGGGCTCGGGCTACAGCCGCTGGCGCGACGTCGCGATCACGCGCTGGCGCGAGGATGCGACGCGCGACCCGTGGGGCACCTATATCTTCCTGCGCGATCTCAAGACCAACGAGGTGTGGTCGGCCGGCTATCAGCCGAGCGGCGCCGAGCCCGACAGCTACGAGGTCACCTTCAGCGAGGACCGCAGCGAGATCGTGCGCCGCGACGGCACGGCGCTCACCACGCTCGAGATCATCGTCTCGCCGGAGGACGACGGCGAGGTACGCCGCGTCTCGATCACCAATCGCGGCCCCCGCGCGCGCGAGATCGAGATCACCTCCTATGCCGAGATCGCTTTGGCGCGTCCCGCCGACGACGCGGCGCATCCCGCTTTCGCCAAGCTCTTCGTCGAGACCGAGTATGTGCCGAATGTCGGCGCCATATTGGCGACGCGGCGGCGGCGCTCGGACAAGGACCCGATGGTATGGGCGGCGCATCTGTCGGTGCTCGAAGGCGAGAGCCTGGGCGACGTGCAGTTCGAGACCGACCGCGTGCGCTTCCTCGGCCGCGGCCAGACGATCCGCTCGCCGTCCGCGATCGCAGACGGCTGGCCGCTGTCGAACACGGCCGGCGCCGTGCTCGATCCGATCTTCAGCCTGCGCCGGCGCGTGCGCGTGCCGCGCGGCGGCACGGTGCGCGTCGCGTTCTGGACGCTCGCCGCCTCGACGCGCGAGGAGATCCTCGACCTCGCCGACAAGCATCGCGACGCGCAGGCCTTCGAGCGCGCCGGCACGCTCGCCTGGACGCAGGCGCAGATCCAGCTTCGGCATCTGGGCATCACCGCCGACGACGCGCATCTCTATCAGCGCCTCGCCAACCACGTGCTCTACAGCGATCCGGTGCTGCGCCCGCCGCAGGACGCGATCCGCCGCGGCTTGCGCAAGGTCTCGACCCTGTGGGCCAACGGCATCTCGGGCGACCTGCCCATCGTGCTGGTGCGCATCGAGGACGAAACCGACATCGCGCTGGTCCGCCACGTCCTGCGCGCGCATGAATATTGGCGGCTGAAGCAGCTCGCGGTCGATCTCGTGATCCTGAACGAGCGCGCGGCGTCCTATGTGCAGGATCTGCAGTTCTCGCTCGAGAACATGGTGCGCACCAACGAATCGCTGCCCCGCCTCGCCGGCGAGGACGTCGCCGGAAAGATTTTCGTGCTGCGCAGCGACATCATCACGCCGGAGCAGCGCGAGATGCTGCTGGCCTCGGCGCGCGCCGTGCTGCATGCGGGCGCCGGCACCTTGGCCGAACAGATCAACCGCGCGCGCGACCTGAAGCCCGCGCTACCGCCGCCGCCGCGCCGCATCTTCCCGGCCGCGATCCCCGATCTGCCGCCGCCGCGTCCGGCGACGGAATACTTCAACGGGCTGGGCGGCTTCGTCGAGAACGGGCGCGAATACATGATCGTGCTCGATGGCAACAGCTGCACGCCGGCGCCGTGGGTGAACGTCGTCGCCAATCCGGGCTTCGGCTTCACGGTGTCGGCCGACGGCAGCGGCTTCACCTGGTCGCGCAACTCGCAGCAATACCAGATCACGCCGTGGTCGAACGACGCGGCGAGCGACCCGCCCGGCGAGGCGATCTATATCCGCGACGAAGAGACCGGCGAGCTGTGGGGGCCGACGCCCCTTCCGGTGCGCGAGAAGGCGGGCACTTATGTGGCGCGCCACGGCCAGGGCTATTCGAGGTTCGAATACGTCGCGCACGGCATCGCGCTGGAGCTGACGGCGTTCGTGCCGGTCGACGATCCGGTCAAGATCATGCGGCTCAAAATCGTCAACCGCTCCGGCCGCGCCCGCAAGCTGTCGGTGACGAGCTATGTCGAGTGGGTGCTGGGCACCAGCCGCGGCGCGTCGGCGCCGTTCGTCACGACCGAGATCAATCCCGCGACCGGCGCGCTCTTCGCCCAGAACCCGTGCAACGACCAGTTCGGCGGCCGCGTGGCGTTCCTCGACCTCGGCGGCAAGCAGATGAACTGGACCGGCGACCGCACCGAGTTCGTCGGCCGCGACGGCACGCTCGACCGGCCGCTGGCGCTGGCGCTCGCCCATCCCTTGTCGAACAAGGTGGGAGCCGGCTTCGATCCATGCGGCGCGCTGCAGCTGCCGGTGCGCCTGGGCGCGGCGGGCGCCGAAGAGATCGTCGTATTCCTCGGCGAGACCGCGACCAGGCAGGAGGCCGAAGCGCTGATCGCGAAATATCGCAAAGCGCCGCTCGATGAGGTTTTCGCCGCCGTCGCGGCGCAATGGGATGAGGTCTGCGGCACGGTGCAGGTGAAGACGCCCGACCGCGCGCTCGACATCTTGATGAACCGCTGGCTCCCCTATCAGACGCTCGCCTGCCGGGTGTGGGCGCGCACGGGCTTCTATCAGGCGAGCGGCGCCTACGGCTTCCGCGACCAGCTGCAGGACACCATGGCGCTCTGTCTCACCCGGCCCGACATCGCGCGCCAGCATCTGCTGCGGGCGGCGGGGCGCCAGTTCCGCGAGGGCGACGTGCAGCATTGGTGGCTGCCCGAAAGCGGCAAGGGCATCCGCACGCGCATCTCCGACGACCGCGTGTGGCTCGCCTATGCGGCGTCGCACTATGTGAAGGTGACCGGCGATGCGGCCGTGCTCGACGAGCAGGTCCCCTGGCTCGAAGGCCCGGTGCTGCGCGACGGCGAGCACGACGCGTTCTTCGAGCCGCGCGTCTCCGAAGACCGCGCCAGCCTGTTCGACCATTGCGCGCTCGCGCTCGACAGGAGCCTGAGCCTCGGCGCGCATGGCCTGCCCTTGATGGGCACCGGCGACTGGAACGACGGCATGGACCGCGTCGGCGAAGGCGGCAAGGGCGAAAGCGTGTGGCTCGGCTGGTTCACCTACGCGGCGCTGCAGTCCTTCGCGATCCTGGCCGAGAAGCGCGACGCGAGCGAGCACGCCGCCGAATGGCGCCAATCCGCCGACCAGTTGAAGGCCGCGCTCGAGCGCGAGGCGTGGGACGGCGACTGGTATCGCCGCGCCTTCTACGACGACGGCTATGCGCTGGGCTCGGTCTCGAACAACGAGTGCCGCATCGATTCCATCGCCCAGAGCTGGGCGGTGATCAGCCGCGCCGCCGAAGCCTCGCGCGCCGCGCGCGCCATGGAGGCGGTGAACAAATATCTCGTGCGCCGCGACGACAAGCTCTCGCTTCTGTTCCAGCCGCCCTTCGATCACCCGAGCCACGATCCCGGCTACATCAAGGGCTATCCGCCGGGCGTGCGCGAGAACGGCGGCCAATATACCCACGCCGCCACCTGGGCCGTGATCGCCTATGCGATGCAGGGCGACGGCGACCGCGCCGGCGAGCTGATGGCGATGCTCAACCCGATCCATCACGCCGAGGACGCGAACGGCATGCACCGCTATCGCGTCGAGCCCTATGTGGCCTGCGCCGATGTCTATTCGATGCCGCCCCATGCCGGGCGCGGCGGCTGGACCTGGTACACGGGCTCGGCGGGATGGATGTACCGCGCCGGGCTCGAATGGCTGCTCGGCCTGCGCGTGCAGGGCGAGAACCTCGTGCTCGACCCGTGCATCCCGCACAACTGGCCGGAGTTCGAGATCGTGCTCCGCCACCGCTCGGCGCGCTACGAGATCGCGGTCGAGAACCCTCTCGGCGTGTCGCGCGGCATCCTCGCCGCCAAGCTCGACGGCAAGATGCTGAGCGGCGAGAAGGTCTCGATCATCCCCCTCGCCGACGACGGCAAGACGCACACCTTGCGGGTGATCCTGGGTTAAGTGCCGCAGAACGTCCGCTCGACCACCTCGTCGGGCTTGGGCGGATCGGCATAGGCCGCATGCTCCGGCTGGTCGTCGAAGGGGCGCGCAAGCACCTTCACCAAGGTCTCGAAGGCCGAGAAGTCGTCGTTGTCGACCGCGGCGCGGATCGCTTCCTCGATGCGGTGGTTGCGCGGGATGAAGCGCGGATTGGCGCCCGCCATGCGTTCCTTCGCATCGGCGCGAGCCTGCCAGCGCGACTGCCAATCGTCGAAGCCGAGCTCTTCGCCGTCGGTCAGCCGCCGGAACGTCACGGTGAAATCCGCCTCCGCCGCGGCCATGCGATCGAACAGCTCTTGCGCGAGCTGAAGATCTTCGGCGCGCATCTGCTCGAGGCCCAGCTTCGCCGCCAGCACCTCGTGCCACGCCGCTTCGAATTTCGGCAGAAAGGTGCCGAGCGCCGCGTTGGCTTCGGCGATTGCGGCGTCCTCGTTGTCGGCGAGCAGCGGCAGCAGGGTCTCCGCCAACCGCGCCAGATTCCACTGCGCGATGCGCGGCTGGTTGGCGAAGGCATAGCGTCCGCCCGCATCGATGGAGCTGAACACCTTCTCCGGGTGATAGATGTCCATGAACGCGCAGGGACCGTAATCGATGGTCTCGCCGGACACCGTCATGTTGTCCGTGTTCATCACGCCATGGATGAAGCCGACGCCCATCCAGCGCGCGACCAGCGACGCCTGCCGCGCGATGACGGCTTCCAGCAGCTCGCGATAGCTCTTGGCGTCGGGATAGTGGCGCGCGATCACATGGTCGGCGAGAAGCTTCACGCCGTCCGTGTCGCCGCGCACCGCGAAGAACTGGAACGTGCCGACGCGGATATGGCTCGCGGCCACGCGCACCAGGATCGCGCCGGGCTGCGCCGTCTCGCGCCACACGCCTTCCCCCGTGAGCAGCGCCGCGAGCGAGCGCGTGGTGGGGATGCCGAGCGCCGCCATCGCCTCGCCGACGATGTATTCGCGCAGGACCGGCCCCAGCGCCGCGCGCCCGTCGGCGCCGCGCGAGAACGGCGTCCGTCCCGAGCCTTTGAGCTGGATGTCGCGCCGCGCGCCTGTCTTGTCGATCACCTCGCCCAACAGGATCGCGCGGCCGTCGCCGAGCTGCGGCACGAAGTTGCCGAACTGATGCCCGGCGTAAGCCATCGCGATCGGCTCGCTTCCCGGCAAGGTCGCGTTGCCGGCGAGGAACTGCACGCCCTCCTCCGACGCCAGCCGGACCGGATCGAGGCCCAGCTCGCGCGCCAGGCCGTCATTGAGCTTGACCAGCTTGGGCGCGCGCACAGGGGTCGGCGGGAGCTTGGCGAAGAAGCGCTCCGGCAGGCGGGCATAGGAATTGTCGAACGCGAACACGAGACCTTATTCGCCCTTTCCGTCAGGGCTGGGAAGCGCGGCACCGTCATCTTTCGGCGCCTCGCGCTGCAGCCGTCCCATCAACAACGGCACAAGGGCGTTGAGGCTCCCGCCCAATCCGGCGTCGCCGCCGAGCGACAGCGCCAGGTTCTCCGGCACGAAGCGCTGGTTGCCGCCGGCGAGCGCGCGCACGACGTTGACGAGCGCGGTCTGGTCCTTGCCGATGGCTTCCTGCTGCGCCGCGAGGCCCTTGGCGATGGCGAGGCCGTCGGCTTCGGTCTTGACCGCGCTGGCGCGGCCGACCTTGTCGAGGCGATAGGACTCGCCGTCGGCCTCGTTCTGCACGCCCTGCGCCTTGTTCTTGGCGATGTCGATGCCGATGGACGAGCGCGCGAGCTCGCTCTGCATGTCGGCCTTGCCGCGCGCCTGCTCGAGCTCGAGACGCTGGTTCTGCGCCTTCTCTTCCGCCTTGTAGGTCTCCTGCTGCTGGTTGGCGATCTCGCGCGTGGTGAGCACCTCGACCAGCTGCTGCGGGAACACGACGTCCTGGATGTACACGCCGCGCGTCTCGATGCGGTAGTCCTTGAGCTTCTCGGTGATGTGGAGCTGCGCCTGGGCCTGGACCTCCTGGCGCTTCTCGATGAAGTCGATCGCGGGCATCGACTGCAGCTTGTCGCGGAAATGGTTGCCGACCGCTGCCTGCAGCACTTCCGTCACCAGGTTCAGCATCGTTCCGACGATCGAGATCACCTTGGGCGCCTCGGTGTCGGGGACGTGGATCTGCACCTGGAGGTCGATGCTGAAGACGAAGCCTTCCTTCGACTTCGCCGTGATCTGCTTCAGCCCCTTGTCGAGATTGTGCGCCGTCGAGGTCGCGTCCGCCCAATTGAGCGTGAGGATGAAGGTCGGAACGATCTCGGCGGAGTAACAACGCGGATTGATCGCGTATTTGCCGGTGCGCAAAGGCTCCTGCCAGATGCCGCGATGGCCCGGGCGGACAAGCGCGCCGAACTTGAAGTCGACGCCCGAGGTGTCCTCGGTCGCCAGCCCGACATAGGCCTTGAGCACCGCGACCTCGCCCTGGTTCACCACCAGCATCGGCACCATCTCGACCGCGACGAGGAACGGGTTGAGGTTGTAGGCGCCGTACATCAACGGGTCGTGCTGCAGGCCGATGCGGCCGCCATGGTCGAGGAATTGCTGGAAATCCTGGTAGTTGTTGTGCTCCTCGTTCTTGACCGCGAGGATCGCCTCGACCAGGTCGCTGTCCTTCGCGCCCGGCGCGGATTCGAGCGCTGCCAGGTCGACGAAGTCGCCGATGCGGTTGGCGATCGCGCCTTTGGGCAGCGGCGGACCTTCGAAGGTCGTGACGATGCCGATCATGTCGACGACCTTGCCGTCCTGATAGAAGCGCGGCTCGATGCGCACGACTTCGAGCTGCACGGGCTCGAGCCCGAAGCTCTGCGCCTTCAGCGAGCCCTTGCGCTCGAGCGCCGCGTATTCGTCGTCGATCGGCACGCCGTAGACGGCGTCCTTGGAGATCACCAGGAAGCCGACGGGATGGACCGGCACCACCGTGCCCGGCGGCAGCACGGGACGCTGCACGCCCTTCTCGCCGCCGCCGCGCACGAAGGCCTCGATGTCCTGGAAGTTCCCGAACTCGGGCTTGAAGATGCCCGACTTGGCGCCGACGGGCAGCGGCGCGCCCACCTGCGCGATCACCACGCCGATCTGGCCGGCGGGAATCTGCACCATCGGGTGGCGCGTCACGTCGTAGAGCGGCCACAGCTTGAACTGGATGCCCGGCATCAACAGCCGCGCCTGGTAGCCCGCCTCGCCCTCGAAAGCGACGACGCAGCCGGCGTTGAGCTTCTTGAAGCTGAAGCGCTTGCGCACCAGGCCGACTTCCGCGGGCCCGATGTTGCGGGTGGATTTGAGGACGACGAAGACCGCGACGATAACCGCGATCGTGATCCAGAGGCCGCTGCCGGCCTGGAGAATTTCAATCAGAGTGTGCATGACAAAGCCCCAATCGGACCATTGGAATATCGGAGCCGATTGGGGCGAATACAAGCGGCTCTAAATATATTCTATAAGCCGCTTGACTGGCGGCTTTTTCACACCAGGACGGGCAATTCCTTCAGTCCACGGAAGAACGGCATGGAGCGCCATCGCGGCTTGGCGTGCGGATCGGCGAGTCTCAGATCGGGATAGCGCCCGAACAGGGTGGTCAGCGCGACCTGTGCTTCCAGCCTCGCCAGCGGCGCACCGATGCACAGATGCGCGCCCCCGCCGAACGCGACATGCGGCGCGTCCTTGCGCGCGATGTCGAAGCGGTGCGGATCGGGGAAGGCTTGCGGGTCGCGGTTGGCGCCGCGCAGCGACATGAACAGCGATTGGCTCTGCTTCACCGGACAGCCGCCGACCTCCATGTCGCGCGGCGCGATGCGGCCGGTGATGTCGACCGGCGCCTCGTAGCGCAGCACCTCTTCCACCGCGTTGTTGATCAGCGACGGATCGGCCTTCAGCTTCGCGAGCTCTTCCGGATGGGTCAGGAACAGCCAGATCGCATTGCCGATCAGATCGGTGGTGGTGAGGTTGCCGCCGATGAGCAGGCCTTGAAGGTTGTTCGAGATCTCGCCGTCGCCCAGCGGCGCGCCCTCGGCCTGGAGCTGCATCATGTCGCTGGTGAGGTCGTCGCGCGGCTCGGCGCGGCGGCGCTGCATCAAATCGTTCATGTAATGCGACATCGCGTTGGTCGCTGTGACCAGGCGCTCGGTCTCGTCCTCGCTGCGGAAGGGGTTTAGCCCCAGGATCGCGCCTTCGCTCCAGTCGCGGAACTCGTCGAGGCGGCCTTCGTCTACCCCCAAGATGCGCGCGATCGCGTCGATGGGCACGCGCAAGGCGAAGTCGTTCATCGCATCGAAGCTGGCGCGTCCCTTCACGCGGTCGAGCCATTCGTCGACGACCTGCTGGATCAGCGGCCTGCATTTGGCGATGCGCTTGTAGAGCGCCTTGGCGAAGGGCGCGCGGATGCGCATATGGTCGGGCTCGTCCATGAGCAGGATGCCCGAGCGCGCTTCCTCCTCGGAGACGCGGATGCCCTCGATCCTCTGCTCGACGATGGCGCGCTGGAGATAGGCGTCGGGCTCGGCGCGCTCGGGGCTGCGCCACATCGAGGTGTCGGACAGCACGCCGCGCACGTCGGCGTGACGGGTGAGAATGAAGGTGCCCGCCTGGGTATCGCGATGGACCGGACACGCGTTGCGCAGCCGGTCGAGCAGCTTGTGCGGATCGTCGCTGAACTCGGGGTTCAACGGCGTGAGCTGGAACACGCCGGGAAGCGGGGTATCGGACATGGCGGGCCACCTGTCACTGACAAATTGTCAGAAGCAGCCTAGTCGCGGCGCCGCGTGTTGTCGATGGCTGGAAGATCGGCGTGGAGGGTCTCCTGGCCTTCTCCACGCCGGGCATTCGGTGTTGCCAATCCGGTCGGCGGCGATAAGCATCTCAAAAAACCGGTCCGGCCGAACCCAAGAGACCAGTCATAAAATCATACAGCGTGGAGAGTGGGAGCAAGGGACTCGAACCCTCACGAGATGCTTATCTCCACGCCTTGGCACGGCGCTGCGTCTACCAGCTTCCGCCAGCCCCCCGGCAACCTGCCGAGGGTGAGTGTGCATATAAACGACAAGGAGCCAAGCACGCTCAAGGTGCAGGATTTTCGCGCTTCAAGCAGCGTGCACTATTGCGCCGGCAAAGCGGCCAAGATCGCCGCGAAATGCTTGTCGCGGTCGAACGCGGCTTTGCCGACGGTCCAGCCGAGGCGCACGATCACCGCGTTGCGCGACGGGAAGATCGCGACGAACTCGTCATTGTGACCTTCGGCGGCGAAGAAGCTCGGCAGATGCGGGAACTCGCGCTTGCCATCGACGACGCCGTTCAGCCAGAACTGCGCGCCATAGCCTTTGCGCGGATCGGCGGGCGCCGGGCGCGCGACGAAATCGGCGAACTGCTCCGACAGCACGCGCCGGCCGTTGATCGCGCCGCGCCCCAGGAACAACAGCCCGAACCGCGCCCAGTCGCGCGCCGTCATGTAGAGATACGAGCTGCCGACGAAATTCCCCGACTCGTCGGGCTCGAACATCGCGCTGGTGATGCCGGCGGGATCGAAGAGATGCGCGCGCGCGTAAGCCTCATAGCTTTTCAGCGTGCCGCCCGACGCGCGCAGCGCCAGACGCGAGAGGATGTTCGCCGTGCCCGACGAGTACGCCCAGACCGTCCCCGGCGGATGCGCCAGCGGCTTGGCCGCCGCATACCCCGCCATGTCGCCGCTCTGGAACAGCATACGCGTCGAATCCGATCCCGGATCGTAAGGCTCCTCGAAGGCGAGCCCGCTCGACATGTTCAGCAATTCCGCGAGCGTGATCTGCCCCCTGGGATCGCCCGGCCATTTCCATTCGGGCACGCGCGGCGGTGCATAGAGATCGAGCTTGCCGGCATCGACCAGGGTGCCGATCAGCGCCGCGGTCACGCTCTTGGCCATCGACCAGCTCAGGAACCGCGTGCGCACGCCATAGCCCTTGGCATAGCGTTCGGCGACGATCTGCCCCTCATAGACGACGACGATCGCGCGCGTGTCGATCTCGCGCGCCGGCGTCTCGTCGAGGAACGCATCGGCGACGGCGCGTTCGAGCGCGCCGGCATCGACACCGGCAGGAAGATGGCCGAGATCGACGGTGTCGCCCTTGGGCCAGGCGTCGGGGCGCGGCGCTTGCGACGGCACCGGGATGCCCTCGGCCTCCTTGGCGAGCGCGGCGGCATCGGAATTGACCAGCAAGGTGCAGCCCACGCCCGGACGATAGACCGCGGTCCGCTTGGACATGCCGGCCACGCTCACGCTGACCGCATTGTCGCCCAACGCGTAGCGGTTCCAATCGGTCAGCGGCGACAGGCGCAGGATGTCGTCGCGCACCACGTCGTCGAGCTTGCGCCCCGAGACATAGACGCCGCCGCAGGCCAGCTGCGCCGCCACGCCCGCCCCCACCGGCAGCGCGTTGCGCGCGAACGGCGCTTGCGGCGAGAACCAGAACAGCCATGCGGCGAACCCGCCCGCCAGCGCCGCGACCACGCCCAGCGCGATCCCCACCCATTTCAGCACACGCACCATCGACGCCCCCACTCCCAAAGGGCATTCTAGCGGCGGACAATTCCGGGAGGAAAGTGTGGCGACGAACAGGCAATGGATCTATGCGCGCAAGCCCGCGGCCGAGGTCGGCCCCGACAATTTCGACCTGAAGGAAGCGCCCGTGCCGGAAGCCGG
This sequence comes from Rhizomicrobium sp., assembly GCA_035549495.1. Lineage (GTDB taxonomy): Bacteria > Pseudomonadota > Alphaproteobacteria > Micropepsales > Micropepsaceae > Rhizomicrobium. The sequence continues at coordinate 114,135 of DASZQV010000007.1, forward strand.
GCCGGGCGAGGTGCTGGTTAAGACGACTCTGTTGTCGCTCGATCCCGCGAGCCGCGCCTGGATGCAAGGCGCGACCTATCGCTCGCAGCTCAATCCCGGCGACGTGATGGCGGGCTGGGGCTTGGGCGAGGTCGTGGCTTCCCAAGCGAAAGCTTTCGCGCCCGGCGATCTCGTCAGCGGCGAATTCGGCTGGCAGCAATACGCGGTTGTGAAGCCGCAAGCGCTCACCAAGCACGACCGCGCGCACAAGCCCGAGCACATCCTGGGCGCGCTCGGCATCACGGGGCTGACCGCCTATTTCGGCATGCTCGATGTCGGGCGGCCCAGGCCGGGCGAGACGGTGCTGGTGTCGGGCGCGGCCGGCGCCGTCGGCTCGATCGCGGGACAGATCGCCAAGATCGCCGGCTGCCGCGTGATCGGCACCACGCGCGGCGCCGAAAAGTGCCAATGGATCGTCGACGAGCTCGGCTTCGACGCGGCGATCGACTACCAGAGCGACAACCTCGACAAGGCGTTGAAAGCCGCGTGCCCGAACGGCCTCGACGTCTATTTCGACAACACCGGCGGGGCGGTGCTCGAAGTGGCTTTGCGCCGGATGAACCTGTTCGGGCGCGTGGCGTGCTGCGGCGCGATCTCGCAATACAACACGGCGGCGCCGTCGCCGGGACCGTTCGGCGTGCCGGGCTTCCTGGTCACCAAGCGCATCCGCATGGAAGGCTTCGTGGTGATGGACTTCTACAACCGCAAGCGCGAGGCCGAAGCGGCGCTGGCGCGCTGGCTCGACGACGGCAGGATCAAGGCGCCGGTCGACGTCGTCGAGGGCTTCGAAAACATGCCGTCGGCGCTGGCGGGCATGTTCGCGGGCGCCAACAAGGGCAAGCTGATGGTGCGGGTATGAGCGTCGTCGACACCGGAAGCCGTTTCGAGCTCGAAGAGAACGGCTTCACGGCGTTTGCAACCTATCGCCGGAGCGGCGACACCGTCACCATCCCCCATGTCGAGGCGCCGAAGGAGCTTCAGGGCAAGGGCTCGGCCGGGCGGCTGATGGAGGGGATCGCGCAACTGGCGCGGGCGCGGGGCTTCAAGATCGTGCCCACCTGCCCCTATGCCGTGGCGTGGTTCAAGCGCCATCCGGACGCGGCGGACGTGCGCTCATGACTTTTCCGTGTCACGGCCGCGCAAAAGCCACGGCTGTCCGGTTTAATTTCAGTTCCATTGGATAGCCAGTTGTAGAGGGTTTTTCGAGGTTTGGCGTTGGGGTTCGAGGAGTCTGTCCAGGCGTCTTCGATGCATGAGGTTTGCGCGGACGAGGCGGACGAAGGCGAGCGGGGATTTGACGGCGTTTTGGGTGGCCTGGGCCAGGCGCAGCAGCAGGAAGGCGATGAGCGCTGTGGCGATCTGGATGCGCACGGCGTTTTGGGATGTTCCTAGGAAGTGGTTGATCTTCAAGGTCTGCTTGATCCAGCGGAAGAACAACTCGATGGCCCAGCGGCGCTTGTAAAGGTCTGCGATCTCCTGAGCCTTGGCGTCGAGATCGTTGGAGAGGATGCGCAGCACCTTGCCGGTGTCGGTCTTGACGCGCACCTCGCGCACAGCGTTGGCAAAGGGGTTTCGGCGGTTGTTGGACTGACGCGTAGGCAAGAAGCCGATGCGGTCGGAGAGAACGTTCGACCCTTTGGGGACGCGCAGTTCCTTGAGCAGGCTGAGCGGGGTGTTCTTCTTGAAGCGGGTGACGATGCGGCAACCCGCCTCGTCGAGCTTGGCCCACCAGCGATAGTCGTAATAACCCAGATCGAAGACGTAGGTGGCGCCCGCCTCGATGGGCATCTCCTGGGCCGGCGTGATGTCGTTGACGTTGGCGGCGCTGAGCGCGGCATAGACCGGCTGGTCGGCGTCGGGATCGTAGATCACATGCAGCTTGGCGCCGCAGACCTTGTGCGAGAAGCGCGCCCAATGGGCACTGCGCCCATCCAGTTTGAGCGAGGTGGAATCGATCAGGTAGGTCGTCTCCCACAGCTTGCGGCGCAAGCCGCGATGGGCTTGCGCTAGCAACAAGGCGAACAGCCCGCCAAACACCGCCGCCGGACGAAGTGCGTTGGCATCTGCCAGCGTCGAGCGCCGCGGCTGGGTGGCGCCCAGGTGGTAGAGACGCGCCTGGTGGCTCTCAAGGCCCGAGGCGATCTCACGCAGGCTCGAAGACCCCGACAGCTGCGCGTAAAGCATCGCCACAAGCTGGCTCTTCGTGGACAGCTGCCGCACATGCTTGTCGGCCCCGTGTTCCTCCACAAGCCGTTCAAAGCCTGCCCACGGAAGATGCTGCAACACTTGATGCAGAACGCTATTGTCATGCCGCATGGTGTTGCCTCTTCGGTGTCCAAAACGTCGCCAAACGCTTGGAAAGCAGAAGAATCAACGCCATGCGCCTTGTCTACAAAATTAAACCGGACAGCCGTGCGCAAAAGCGGGCCGTGACAATCGGGGGAGCGGCGGCCTAATCTCCGGCCCGTGAAACGGCGCGTCCCCTCCACCACCAGAAGTCCCGCGAAGCTCGCGCGGCTGTGGCTGACGCTGTTCGCGCTGTTCGCGTTTACCCTGCAGGCCTACGCCACGCAGAGCCACGTGCATGCGGCGGCGATCACCAAGCAGCTGCCGGGCAAGCTCAGCGACGACCAGGCGAATTGCCCGCTCTGCCAGGCGACCTTGCATGCGGGCACCTATGTGACGCCGTCGGCGGCATCGTTCGTGCCGCCGGTTCTGGTCCTCTGTGGCGTCTTCGTCGCGACCAGGATCGCCGCAACGGTCCAGTCCGCGCCGCATGGCTGGAACAGCCGCGCGCCTCCCCAAACCTAGCTCCGCCTACCGAACCGACGACCGCGTGGGCGCCAGCACGTCCGCGCCTCCACGCATTCATGGAGTTGGGAAACATGAAACGATTTCTATTGCTGTTCCTTTTGTGCGCCGCGTCGCCCGCCTTCGCGAGCGAGGCGAGCGACATCGCCGCCATCAAGGCGCAGCTGGGCGCGATGCAGCACGACTATGACAGCCGCATCCGCTCGCTCGAGAAGCGCCTCGCCAAAGCCGAAGGCGAGCTGAAGGTCGCGCGCGCGGCCGCGGCGAAGCCCGTCGCCGTCGCTTCGACGGCCGGCACGGGCACCGCGCAGAGCTTCGACCGGCCCGCCGCAACGCCGACCGACGCGCCTGCGCCCGACGCAGCGCCGCAGGATGTCGTCGCGGACAACATCCCGCCGCCGCCCGCCGCGCCACCGGCCTCGAACAACGCGTTCAATCCGGGCATCGCGGCGGTGCTGAACGGCTTCTATGTCGCGTCGACCCGCGACACGCAGAAGCAGACCATCCGCGGCATTCCGGCGGGCGACGAAGCGGGGCTGCCGTCGCGCGGCTTCTCGCTCGGCGAATCCGAAGTCTCGCTGGCCGCGAACATCGACCCCTACATGTCCGGGTTCCTGGATTTCTCGATGGCGGACGACAATTCGCTCGAAGTCGAGGAGGCCTACATCCTCTCGAAGGATCTACCCTATGGGCTCACCATCAAGGCGGGTCGCTTCCTCTCCGGCATCGGTTACCTGAACGAGCGCCACGCGCATGACTGGACGTTCTCGGACGCGGCCCTGCCCTATCGCGCCTTCCTGAACTCGCAGTATGGCGACGACGGGTTGCAGGTGCGCTGGCTCGCGCCGACCGACCAGTTCCTGGAATTCGGCGCCGAGATCTTCCGCGGTGATTCCTATCCGGCCGCGGGCGCGACGCATGGCGGACAAGGCACCGCCACCGCCTTCATGCACACTGGCAACGACATCAACGAGAGCTCGTCCTATCTCGCCGCGCTGTCCTATCTGCATTCGCGCGCCGACAATCGCGAGACCGACGGACATGTCTTCACCGGCAACGACGACCTCGGCATCGCGAGCCTGGTCTACAAATGGGCGCCGGGCGGGAACCCGACGATCAACAACCTCACCCTCTCAAGCGAGCTGTTCTATGGCCGCGAGAAAGGCACGTTCGATGCGCTGCCGTTCAGCCAGGACCGCTTCGGCTGGTACGCGCAAGGCGTCTATCAGTTCATGCCGCGCTGGAGCTTCGGGCTGCGCTACGCCGGCCTCTCCACGTCGGACCCGACCGCGTCGCTGATCGGCTCGCCGCTCGACGGTTTCGGCCATGGGCCGCATGCCGAGACCGCGCTGCTCGAGTTCGACACGAGCGAGTTCGGCCGCTTCCGCATGCAGTACACGCACGACGAAAGCGACCTCAAGCCCAACGACGAAGTGCTCTTCCAATACACCGTCATCTATGGGCCGCACGGCGCCCACCGCTACTGAAGGAGAATTCCATGCGTAAGTATCTGCTCTTTGCCGCGCTCGCGTTCGCCGCGACGCCGGCGCATGCCAACCTCAACGTCTTCGCCTGCGAGCCGGAATGGGGCGCGCTCTCGACCGAGATCGGCGGCGACAAGGTCAGCGTCTATACGGCGACGACGGGCGCGCAGGACCCGCACCAGATCCAGGCGCGGCCGAGCCTGATCGCCAAGGCGCGCACCGCCGACATCACCGTGTGCGACGGCGCCGAGCTCGAGATCGGCTGGCTGCCGATGATCCTACAGCAGGCGAACAACGCGAAGATCGCGCCCGGCCAGCCCGGCGCGTTCGACGCGACGAGCTTCGTGCGCCTGCAGGAACAGCCCTCGCGCCTCGACCGCGCCGAGGGCGACATCCATGCCGCGGGCAATCCGCACATCCAGACCGACCCGCGCATGATGCTGCCGGTGGCGAAGGCGCTGGCCGCGCGCTTCTCGCAGCTCGATGCGGCGAATGCGCCGGCTTATGCCGGCCGCCTCGCCGATTTCGAGAAGCGCTGGAACGCGGCGCTAGCGAAATGGACCGCGCAGGCCGCGCCGCTCAAAGGCGTCAACATCGCCGTGCAGCATCACGCCTGGATCTATATGGAGCAGTGGCTCGGCCTGCACGAAGTCGTGCCGCTGGAGCCCAAGCCCGGCGTGCCGCCCTCGAGCGGCTATCTCGCCCAGGTGCTGCAGAAGCTGCAGGCGACGCCGGCCAAGTTCGTGATCCGCGCCGCCTATGAGGACGACCGGCCGTCGACCTTCATCGCCGAGCACGCGAGCATCCCCGCCATCGAGCTGCCCTTCACCGTCGGCGGCACCGACGGCGCCAAGGACCTGTTCGGCCTCTACGACGACACCGTCAACCGCATGCTCCAGGGATTGAAGAAATGACCGGCACGCTCGAGCTCTCCATTCTCTGGCCCGCCTTCCTCGCGGGTCTCCTGGTGCTGGCGACGCATGTGCCCTTGGGCCAGCAGGTGCTGGGTCGCGGCATCGTCTTCATCGACCTCGCCATCGCGCAGGTCGCGGGGCTGGGCGTCACCGCGGCCGATGCCTTCGGCTTCGAGGCGCAGGGCTGGCGCGTGCAGGTCGCCGCGGTCGGCGCGGCGCTGATCGGCGCGCTGCTGCTGACCTGGACCGAGAAGAAATGGCCCGAGGTGCAGGAGGCGCTGATCGGCGTGCTCTTCGTCGTCGCGGCCTGCGTCGAGCTTCTCATCCTCGCCAACAATCCGCATGGCGGCGAGCATCTGAAGGACCTTCTCGTCGGGCAGATCCTGTGGGTGTCGGTCGCGAGCCTGATCCCGATCGCAATCCTCTATGCGGTCGCGCTCGTCGTGTGGTTCACCGCGCGCACGCGCATCGGCCAGGTCGGCTTCTACATCCTGTTCGCGCTGGTGGTGACGCAGTCGGTGCAGCTGGTCGGCATCTATCTCGTCTTCGCGAGTCTGATCGTGCCGGCGCTGGCGGCGAAGCGCTTTGCGGCGAGCGCGCGTCTCGCGGTGGGATATGCGGTGGGACTGGTGGGATACGTCGCGGGATTGATTGCGTCGTCGCTGTTCGACCTGCCCACGGGCGCGGTGATCGTGGTCAGCCTTCTCATGACCTTCATCGTCGCGGTCGCGATTTCCCTGGGCGTTCCTGTGGAATGGCGCGCGCAAAACAATACAGCGTAAGTCATATCCCGGCGGTAGAAATTCCAAATTTGCAGTGTCAACCTCCCCGCAACCTTGGGGAGGTTGATATGAAAAAAGATTTCGTTTTCGCCATTGCGTTCGCGTTGCTCGCATCGCCGGTCTGGGCCGCGGGCGGATATAAAGTCGTTCCGCTGGTCTCGGATCAGGCGGGTGTCGCGCCGGTGACGGACACCGACCTGGTCAACCCATGGGGCGCGGCACAACTCAGCGACGGCGCGCCGATCTGGGTGTCGGACAACGGCACGGCCAAGTCCACCTTCTACGACCGCATCAACGGCACGAAGGAAACGCCCATCGTCGCGATCCCGCACGGGCTGCCGACCGGTGTCGTCGCGGTGCCGACGGGCATCAACTTCCAGATCCAGGGCGGACGGTCCTATTTCCTGTTCGACTCGATCTCGGGCGCGATCACCGGCTGGGTTCCGGCGGTCGACAATTTCAACGCGCTGATCGCCCTCGACAACTCCGCCAACGGCTCGGTCTATACGGGGCTCGCGCTCGACGCGACGAACAAGCACCTGCTCGCCGCCGATTTCGTCAACAATCAGGTCGAGATCTACGACCAGTCGTTTGCGAAGATCGGCCATTTCGAGGACCACGACGTGCCCAAGACCTACGGCCCGTTCAACGTCGCGGTGCTGAACGGCAAGGTCTATGTGGCTTACGCGAAGAAGCGCAAGCCGGGCGGCGTCCAGCGCGGCATCGCGCCGGTCGAGCGCGCCACCGGCAAAGGCTTCGTCGACATCTTCGCGCTCGACGGCACGTTCCAGACGCGGCTGGTCTCGGGCGCGCCCTTGAACGCGCCTTGGGGAATGGCGATCGCGCCGCAGAATTTCGGCAGCCTCGCCGGCGCGCTGCTGGTCGGCAATTTCGGCAATGGCGGGATCAACGCTTTCGACAAGGACACGGGCGCGTCGCTCGGCCCGGTCGTCAACAAGCACGGCAAGCCGATCAAGATCGACGGGCTGTGGGCGCTCGATCCCGGTCCGGGCAAAGCGCAAGTCCAGTTCACCGCCGGTCCCGTGTTCGAGACCCACGGATTGATCGGCGCGATCAAGCCGAACTGAAACCTCTTCACGGGATGCAAAGCGCGCTCGCTCTCAAAGCGAGCCCGTTTTTGCATGTGCGCAGGACGCGTGATGGCTGCGGCGTGAATCCGCCGTAACGGTTGCATGCGTTTGTCGCGAAAGGTCGCCGCCGCGACAGGGTTCGAAATCTAAGAAATCCGCGCGATTTACATGTGAATGACTCTCATTAACACTCTGCAATCCGCCAAATGAGGGCGTTCCACAAAGGGGAGTCATCGAATGAACCGACATTTCCGCCGCAGCCTCGCCGCTGCTGCCGGCGCTGTCGCGGCCTGCGCGCTCGCAGGCCCGGCGTCCGCCGCGATCCCGGCGAAGATCGGCCAGCCCGTCGACGAGCGCGTGCTGGCGCCGCTGAGCAGCAACACCCATCCCGACGCCGTGCCGCAGAACGACCGCGGCCGCGTTTCCGACAGCCTCCAGATGAAGGACATGATCCTGCTGCTCCGCCGCAGCGACGCGCAGGAGGCCGCGCTCCGGAAGCTGATGCGCGAGCAGCTCGACGCGAAGTCCGCGCATTACCACAAATGGCTGACGGCGAAGGAGTTCGGGCGCAGATTCGGCCCGGCGCGCGCCGACGTCGACGCGCTCGCCGCCTGGCTCACCGGCCACGGCTTCAACGTGCATCCGATGGGCGCCGGCGGCCGCGCGATCTTCTTCGACGGCAATGCGGGCCAGGTGCGCGCGGCGTTCCACACCGAGATCCACAACATCGAGGCGAACGGCGAGCGTCACATCGCCAATATGAGCGATCCCGAGATGCCGGCGGCGCTCGCGCCGGCGGTCGTCGGCATCGTCAAGCTCAACGACTACATGCCGCATCCGAACTTCATCAAGCGCGACTTCACCTACAAGACCGACACCAAGACCTATCACGCGATCGTGCCGGAAGATCTGGCGACGATCTACAACATCAATCCGGTCTTCGACGGCGGCAACACCGGCCAGGGCCGGACCGTCGTGGTGATCGAGGATTCCAACGTCGCGACCACGAACGACTGGGCGACCTTCCGCAGCAAGTTCGGCCTGTCGAAATACAGCGCGACCTTCACCCAGGTGCATCCGACCGGCGGCGGCAGCTGCAGCGATCCCGGCATCGGCGGCGCCGAAGGCGAGGCCAATCTCGACGCGCAATGGGCTTCGGCGGCTGCGCCGAGCGCCAACATCGTGCTGGCGAGCTGCCGCGACACCACGCAGTTCGGCGGGTTCCTGGCGCTCGACAATCTGATCGACGGCGCAAGTGTTCCGCCGGTGGTCAGCATCTCCTACGGCACCGGCGAAGAAGGCGACGGCGAGACCGAGAACAAGTACATCTCGTCGCTCTACCAGCAGGCTTCTGCCGAAGGCGTGTCGGTGTTCGTGTCGTCGGGCGACGAAGGCTCGGCGGAGAACGACCACCGCGGCGCCAACCCGTCGCACGGCGTCTCGATCAGCGGCTGGATGTCGACGGCCTACAACGTCTCGGTCGGCGGCACCGATTTCGCCGACACCTTCCTGGGGACGACGAAGAAGTACTGGAACAAGAAGAACACCAAGAACTACGGCTCGGCCAAGTCCTATATGCCGGAGTTCCCGTGGAGCGACTCTTGCGCCAACGGCCCGCTCTCGACCTCGAAGGGCTTCGCGACGCCCTATGGTTCGGACGGCTATTGCAACAATGGCGGCCCGCATTCCTCGGTCGCGGGCAGCGGCGGACCGAGCAACTGCGCACTCGGCCACGGCACGGGCGGCTTCATCAACGGCACCTGCGCCGGCTGGCCGAAGCCCGACTGGCAGAAGGTCTTCGGCGTGCCGAACGACGGCGTGCGCGACACGCCGGACGTCTCGCTGATGGCCGCGAACGGCCTGTGGGGCCACTACTTCGTGTTCTGCGACACCCATGAAGGCAGCTGCGGCGACAATCCCGCCGACTGGCCGGGCGCCGGCGGCACCTCGTTCTCGTCGCCGATCTGGGCCGGATTCATGGCCTTGATCGTCAACAAGTCGGGCGGCGCGCAGGGCCTGCCGAACCCGGTGCTCTACAGCATCGCCAACGAGGAGTACGGCCGGAAGGGCAGCAAGGCCTGCAACTCGTCGAGCAAGAAGGCGTCCAAGCCCAACACGAGCTGCATCTTCTACGACGTCACCCTGGGCGACAACGATGTGAACTGCGTCGCGGCCACCAGCGGTCCGGTCGACTGCTACATCCCGTCGGGCACCACCGGCGTGCTGTCGACGTCCAACGACCAGTACCAGCCCGCCTTCGCCACCAAGAAGGGCTGGGACTTCGCCACCGGCATCGGCACGGTGAACGTCGCCAACCTCGTCAACGCCTGGCCGCAGTAACGCACGGCCAAGCGAACGCGGGAGGTCGACCACCGGCCTCCCGCTTTTTTTTTCAGTGGGCGGCGCTCAGGCCCAGCGCCGAGACCTTGTCCTCGAGCGTCGCGCGGTAGAACTGCTCTTCGGTCGCGTCGGCGCCGGTGAGATCGGGCGCGAGCTGGGTGCCGTTGTTGAGCGGCAGCCGGCCGAGATTGGCGCCGTCGAAGCGCGCATGGGCGAGCTTGGCGCCTTTGAGCGAGGCGCCGCGCAGATCGGCGTTCCCGAACTCCGCGTCGCGCAGGTCGGCGCCGTCGAGCTTTGCGGCATGCAGCAGGCAGCCCGAGAAATCGACGCCGATGCAGACCGCGCCTTTGGCCGAGAGCCCGCTCAAATGCCGCCCGACGAACAGCGTGCGCAGCGGGCGCAGATCCTCGTTGTCGAGATTGGCCGGGCCGCCCGACGCGCCGCCGCTGGCGATCCAGGCCTGGTGCGCGTCGAGCTTGGACTTGAGGCGGTCGAACTTCGCCAGCGCCTCTTCGCTGACGTCGGTCACCGCGCCCGCGAGCGCTTCGGCCGGCACGCCGAGATCCTTCAGGTTCACGCCGCTGAGCACGGCGTTCTGGAACGTGACGTTGGTGAGCCGCGCGTTCTTGAAATTGACGCCGGTCAGAAGCGCGCCGGAAAAATTCGCGCCGTCGAGCTTGGCGTTGCCGAACGACGCGCCCTTCAGCGAGCAATTGGAGAAGTCGACCCCTGCTGGCGCGCTCTTCGGCGCGACGCCCGAAGGCTTTCCCTTCGGCCCGCGATCGCCGTCGACCACCGAGACGCCTTCGGCGCCGACATACATCATCATCGCCGCGCGCAGATCGGCATTGTCGAGCACCGCGTGGCCGAGCTTGGCGCCGCGGAACGACGCGCCGCGAAGATCGGCGCGCGTGAGCTTCGCCGCCTGCAGGTCGCAATCGCGCAGGTCGGCGCAATAGAAGCTGGCGCGCTCGAGATTGGCGCCCGAGAGATCGGCGCCGACCAGCGAGGCGCCGGAGAAATCGGCTTCCTGGAGATTGCGCCCGGCGAGGCTCATGCCGTCGAGCTCGGCATGGGCGAGCTGCGCCCGCGCGCCGCCGCGCGAGGTCGCATAGCGCTCATGCGCCGTGAGGACGGCGTCGAGCTGCTGCTGACTGCGCCTTGTGCGCGTCTCGCCGTAGAGATTCTTCAACATCGCGGCCCCACGAACCGCACGGCCGACAGCATGCCCGAGGCGCGATTCGTTCGATACCTTACCGTGCGCGCGGTTAAGGAAGTGTCGCAAACGCGACACGCCCGCATTCTCTACCGGAGATGTCCGGAAGGCGACCGTTTCACCTTCCGGTATGTCATGCCCTTCAGGACGCGTGCCGCGACGACGCCTGGGCCTGCTTCACGGCCTGCTTGCCGGGCTTCACCAGCCGCGCTTCGTGCCCGGGCTTCTTCTTGGCGGCGTCCTTGTCCTTGGGCAGCACGCGGATGATCGCCATCATGCCGAAATCCTCATGGTCCAGGATGTGGCAGTGATAGACGAAGTCGCCGACCGTCGGCCCGCGGAAGTCCATCTTGGTCGTGATGCTCGGATAGGGATGGCCGGGGCCTTCCCAATAGGGCACCTGGAAGACGTCGTAGAGCTGCTGCTTCTCCTTCGGGATCGGCACGTCGTTGATCGCGGTCACCAGGAAGTGGATCTGGTGCATGTGGAACTCGTGCAGCTCCTGGGTACGGTTCTCGAGCCGCCATTCCTCGACCGCGCCGCGCGTGGTGGTGATCGCCGGCGGATTGCTGGGATCGAACAGGACTTCCTTCTGGCCGTCGACGGTGAGGAAGAAGTCGACCTTCTCGGTCTCGTGGCCGCCGAAGCTCTGGAAATACTCCGAGAAGTACAGGTCGCGATGCGTCGTGACCTTGGCATTGGCGAGATCGTCGAAGCGCATCTTCTTCGCGACGCCGGTCGGCGCCGCAGCTTTGGCCAGGTTGAGCGGCGCGGTCGTGGTCACGATGTTGGCGAAGGGCCGTCCCGGATTGGCGTCGGCCGCCGGGCCGCCGTCGATGCCCAGCGTGACGAACTGCGCGGTCTTCACGTCGGGACCGGGGGCCGCGACGATGAACTCGGCGCGCGCCGAGGGCGCCATCAGGATGTCGGTCTGCGTCACGATCGTGCCCTGGTGATGGCCGTTCTTCGAGCCCGTCGGCACGCCGTCGAAGGCGACGATCTGCAGCGGCTGCGGCACGCCGTCATAGAGCACCTGCAGGTCCATGATCGTGTTGGCGCCCGCGTTGACGACGCGCCAGAACTCCCGGCTGCCCTGCTGCATCTTGATGATCGCGGGCTTGTAGTACGGAAAATCGACCGGGACGTAGTTGATCGAGATGTCCCAATTGGGCACCGCCGCGAGCCCCGAGGCGTGCGCGACATCGCCGGTGTTCTGCTGGTCGCGCAGCACGAGATAGCGCTCGGTCAGGCCCGCGACGGCCGGCTGGACGTTGGCGATGCCTTCGACCTCGATCGCGCCGGTGGCGCCGCCCTGCAGCGCGATCGACGAGATGCCGTGGACGTGCGGATGGTACCAGTACAGACCGGGCGGCTCGTCGGCCGGGATGCGCAGGTGGTAGTGGAAGGTCTCGCCCGAGTTCACCAGCGTGTGGATGACCTCGTCGCTGTGGCAGGTCGGCGAGGTGTTGGTGCCGTGGAAATGCATGTTGACCGACTCGTCGGTCTGCACCGCGTTGCCGCAGGTGTTGCCGTCGTTCGACATCACCATCGAGCGGCCGCCGGGCGTCGCCGGCACCATGTTGGTCAGCGTGATGTTGATGTGGTCTCCGGGGTTCACATGCAGGGTCGGCGATTCGATGCCGTCGGAGGTGACGAAGCAGAACAAGGTGCGGCCCGTCGCGTCCATCTCGGTGTAGTAGTTCATCGCGATGTCGATGCTGCCGTTCTGGCTGTAGATGTCCGGCGGCCTGGTCACTTCGCTCTGCGCGGCGGGACGCGGGCATTTGGCGGGCGCGCCGGCAACCGCCTGACCCGACACGCCGATCAGCGCGCAGACGGCAAACAGCATTCCGCTCAGGAACCTCGTCATCGATACAGTCTCCCCGGTCTGGTCAGCCCGCGCGATGAAGCGAGGGACGCAAAAACACAGTGTGGATTGAGAATGACACTAATGTGCTTGGGCCGTGAAGAGGCAAACGGCCTTTGGTCATCAATACGTTAGCGAACGCATGAATCGAACCGGAACCCGGGACACGGCGAAATTTCCGCCGGAGAGGTTCTGAGAGTGATACGCAACTGCGGAACTCGACTTCGACGATCCGCCGCCGGAGAGGTATGACGCGATCCATGAGTCCATTCTCGCTCCCCGTTCTGATCGTCGCCGCCGGCGCGGTGCCCGCCGGGTTCGCCGCCGCCTGGGCAGCGCGCCGCCTGGCCGAAGACATCCGCCCGCGCAATTTGCCGATGATCGCCGCATCGCTGATCCTTGGGCTATGGGCCACGCAAGTGATGCCGCCCGGTCCGCTGCTCGCGATCACCTGCGCGCTGGGCTGGGCGCTGCTCGTGCTCGGAATCGTCGACGTGCTCGCGTTCCGGCTGCCCGATATCCTCACGCTGCCCTTGATCGCGACCGGCGTCGCGGTGTCGCTGCTCTTGCCCGACCGCGACGTCATCGGTCACACCATCGGCGCCTTCGCCGGCCTCGCCTTCTTCTATGCCATCGCCGAAGGCTACCGGCTGCTGCGCGGCCGCGAGGGCTTGGGGGTCGGCGACGTCAAGCTCGCGGGCGCGGCGGGCGCGTGGCTCGGCTGGGAGGCGCTGCCCTTCGTCGTGCTCGTCGCCTGCGCGATGGGGCTCGTGTGGGCCGGCGTCGCCGCGGTCCGGCGCGGCCGCGAAGCCATCGAGGAGCGCATCCCGTTCGGCATAGCGCTGGCGCTCGCGATCTGGGCGATCTGGCTCTACGGCCTGCCGGAAGTGTTCGATCCGGCGTACTAGAGCCGGTTGTTTTCGAACTGGCGCGATAAACGCGATGTCATGGCCCGCGAATGCGGGCCATCCAGCTGGGCCTTGCACATCGAAGCCAAAATTGCTCGGAGTTTTTTCTTCGATGACAAAAGCAACGTCACCTGGGCGGCCCGTCACCCTTCGAGGCTCGCCGTCATCCTGAGCGAGCGTCACCCTTCGAGGCTCGCTCCGCTCGCACCTCAGGGTGACGCGAGACGAAGGACCCTCGCACCTCGGGATGACGCGAGAACTGTCGAAGTCGGTCCGTCACCCTGAGGTGCGCGCCGAAGGCGCGCCTCGAAGGGCGGCGGACCGCTTCGATCCTCGCGGATCAGGCCCTGGAGCACTCGCAGATGGTGTAGTAGCCGCCCTTGTCTTGCAGATAGATATGCTTGGCGCCCCTCGTGCGGATATCGCCGTCGAGCGCGCCCATCAGCACATAGAGGCGCTCGTGGTCCGTGCGGTCCCAGGCGATGGGCGAGCCGCAGGCGCCGCAGAACGTGCGCGTCGTATTCTTGGACGATTTGTAGGATCTGAGCTTGTCCCGCTTGTCCATGATCAGCGCGCCGCGCACCACGCCCGCAAAGGCGCCGTAGAGGCCGTAGTTCTTGCGGCATTGCGAGCAATGGCAGAAATACAGATCGTCCAGCCGGCCCGCGAACGAAAAGCGCGTCGCCCCGCACAGGCACGAGCCGGTATATCGTCTTGCGCGCGCCATTCCTCAATCCAGATAGCGGAACCAGTACGGATCGTCCTTGTTGCCCGTGAGCTCGACGATGGCGCTGCGCTTCATATAGGCGCCGCCCTTGCGCGCCTCGACCTTCACCGTGAGCGTGCGCGCGATATAGCTCGCCTTGAACAGCGGTTGCGTCACGGGCGCGTTGCCGGCGAGCTGCGCCGTGCGCTGCTGCACGGCGAGCGAGTTCGGCCCCTCCTCGCCCAGCACCTCGAGCGCGAGAACCTGCGAAGTGGATTCGCTGAAGCCGCCGCTCTCGCCGAAGAACACCGTCGTCGCCGGCGCGACGCGGTCGTAGATCGCGTCGGTCATGCCGCGCAGCTCGCGCAGCTCGCCGATGGTGTGGAAGCCGGCGTTGCGCGGCTTGATGCCGAGCGCGGCATAGCCCGACGCTTCGGTGCCGTTGGGGCGCGGCGTGTTGTCGGCGTCCTGCCAGTCCTCGAAGCTGTCGGTCAGGACCTCGAGCTGGTCGCCCGACGCGCCGGCGAGCTGGAACAGCGACTTGGCCTCTTCCTCGATGATGCCGTTCAAGGGGATCTTGCCGCGCTCGTCCTCGACCGTGATGGTGAGCATGACGTCGCCGAATTGCATCGCCCGCGCGCGCCCGTCGATGCCCCAGCGCTGGGTCGGATCGGGATCGGCGAGGCCGTGGATCGCCGCATAGAGGCCGGCATTGCACGCCGCGGTGAGCTTGGCCTGCTCGGCCTCGCCGCGCACTTCGGCGAGCACGCCGCGGTCCTGCGCGATCAGCTCGAAGGCGATGAAGCCGAACGCAGCGACGCCGACGATCGCCGCGATCATCGCATAGCCGCGTTCGGAGCGTCGCATGGTCAGTCCTTCACGATCCCCGTCACCGGATCGCGCGGCCGGATCGTCTGGATCTTGCGCGTGAGCTCTTCGGTCACGGTCTCCTGCTCCTGCGCGTTGCGGATCACCCGCGGCGTGAGCAGCACCAGAAGCTCGGTGCGGTCCTTCTTGTTGTCGGTCGAGCCGAACAGCGCGCCGAGATACGGGATCTCGGAGAGGAACGGGATGCCGTCGCCGGTGTGGCTGGTGTCGTCGCGGATCAACCCGCCGAGCGCGATCGTCTGGCCGTCATGCACCGCGATCGAGGTGTTGAACTTGCGGTCCTGGATCGTCGGCGTCGGCGTGGTCGACGAGCCGCCGCTGGCCGTGCCCGGCTTCACGTCGCTGACCTCCTGGGAGATGTCGAGCAGCACCAGGCCGTTGTCGTTCACGCGCGGCGTGACCTGAAGGATGACGCCCGTCGGCAGATACTGGATCTCGTTCACCACCGTCGGGTCGGTGACGCCCGAGGTCGACAAATTCCCGGTCGAGATCGGCACCTGGTCGCCGACCTGCAGCGAGGCCGAGTGGTTGTTGAGCACCATCAGCTTGGGCGACGAGATCACCTTGACCGTGGTGATGTTCTGCAGCGCGTTCAAGGTCGCGGTGATGTCGCCCCGCATCACGGTGCCGGCCAGGCCCGGGACGATGGTGACCGGCGCCGTCCCGGTCGTGCTCTCGGTGAAGCCGATGGAGTTCGAGCCGTGCTGGAGCAGCCATTGCACGCCGAAATTCAGCTCCTTGGTCAGCGAGACTTCGCTGATCGCGGCTTCGATCACGACCTGGAGCGGCGCGATGTCGAGCTGCTTGAGCGCATCCAGGATGATCCCGTATTGCCGGGGCGTCGCGAACACGACGATGGCGTTGTTGGACTCGTCGGAGCTGACGCTGATCGGCTGGCCGCCGCCCGGCAGGTTGATCGTCTGCGACACGTTCTGCGGCTGCTGCATGGTGCTGCCGGGCGAGAGCGGCGAGTTGTCGTTGTCGCTGTTGTTGGCCTGCTGCGTGCCGCCGGGCTGATAGCCGCCGCCGGGCTGGAAGCCGCCCGTGCCGCCGAGCCCGCCCCCCAGGCCGCCGAAGCCGCCCGTCGTGCCGCCGGTTCCGCCGAAGCCCGAATTCATGCCCTGGATCTGCGAAGGCTGGCCGGTCGCGGTCAGGTTCGGCGCGGTCGGACGCGCCTGGCTCGCGCCGGCGCCGGCGCCGCCGCCGAACGCGTTGATCAGCACGGTCGCCACGTCGGCGGCGCGGCCGTTCTGCACGCGATAGACGAAGAGCTTGCGCTCGTTGTCGCCGCCGGCGCGGTCGAGGATCTCCATCCACTTCTTGAGATCCTTCAGGTATTGCGGCTGCGGCGAGATCGCGAGGATGCCGTTGATGCGGTCGATCACGATCAGCTTCACCAGCCCCGCGGTCGGCGAGTTCTGGGTGTTGACGATGGCGTCGAGCTCGGGCTGCAACATATGCGCGTCGGTCTTCTCGGGCAGCAGCAGCGCGAACGACATGCCGTGCAGCCAGTTGACGTCGAATTGCTGCACCAGCCCGCGCATGGCGTTGCGCTGGTCGGCGGTTCCGGTGATGACGACGATGTTGCGCCCGGCATCGGCTTGCGTGAGCGCGTTGTCGGGCACCAGCGGATCGAGCAGCTTCTTGAGCTCGACAGCGTTGACGAAATGCAAGGTGATCGACTCGCTGCCGAAGCCCGGATCGGCGGCGGTCAGAAGCTGCGGCTGCTTCTTGGCCTTGTCGATCGGGATGATGGTGTAGACCGTGCCCTTCTTGATCAGGCCGAGATGGGCGGCGCTGAGCGACTCTTCCAGGATCGGCAGCACGTCGGCCTTCGCGACCGGCTCGGCGGTCTCGACCGTCACGGTGCCCGTGGCCGACGGATCGACGGCGTAGTTGAGCCCAAGGATATCGCCCAGGATCGCCTTGGCGACCTCGTGCACGTCGGCATTGGGGAAGTTGAGCGTGACGTCGCTCGGCCCCTTCGCGGCCTGGACGCGGCGGCGCGGTCCGGTGAAGGACTGCGTGCCGGGGAACACTTCCGACGGCATGGAACGCGGCGTGGACGCCTGCACGGGCGGCGGCGGGGTCGTGGGCCCGTCGGCGGCAGCGGTGCCGGTCAACACCAGCACGCAGAGCGCGGCTAAAGAGAATCGCTTCATCGGTCTCTCACTCGTCTTCGCTGTCGTCGCTGTCGTCACTATCGTCGTCGGGCTCGCTTATGGGAGCCTGTTCCTTGGCGCCCGGGCCCGCGGCGCCTTTTGCGGCACGGAGCTTCTCGGTGTCCACCGTCAGCGAGCGGCGCTCGCCGTTGCGGTCGAAGGTGAGCTCCTTGGGCGCGATCGCGACCAGCTTCCAGCCTTCGATCTCGCCGCCGATCTTCACCCGCTCGAAGGTGCCGTCGCTGTCGCGCAGGAGCGCCGCGGCGGCCTTGTTGCCTTCGATGGCGGTGCCGAGCACCTCGACGCCGCTCAGGTTCCCCGTGTCCTCGGCCTCGGCCGGCGGCGGCGCGCGATCGGGCGCGAAAATGGGATGCGCCATCACGGCGCGATAGACGGCCGGCGGCGCGCGCTCGGTCTCCTGCGCGGCTTGCTGCGCCTTGGGCCGCGCGGCGACCGGCAGATCCGCGCTCGCCGGCATGGCGAGCTGGACGCCCGCCGCCACGAGCAGCAGGACCGCGGCCAACGCCGGCACGAGTTCCGGTCTACGACGGCTGGTTGATCCGGACGGGCGCGGAGACCTCGATCCGGACATCCATCGTCGCCAAGTGTCCGGTTTGAACGGCCCGGTCGGCCACGACCGAAACGTATCCAACAACGACATAAGGCGCCTCATTCTCGAGCCGGTACAGGCTCTTGTAAAGTTGACTCATCGTAAGCTGCATGTCCGCGCGCACGCGGACCCAGTTCTCGTTTTCGCTCGGCAGGTCCGAGACCGACTGCACGCTGCCGCCGGTCGCGTTGGCGAGCCGGTTCAGCCGCTGCTTCAGGTTCTCCGCCGCCAGCACCTTGGTCGGCGCCACGATCGCGTACTGGGACTGCGTCGCGGTCTGCTCTTCCACCTCGTCGCGCCAGGTCGCGATGCCCGACAGGACGCGCTGGTTCTTCCGGTACGCCGTCTGCAGCTCGGCACGCTCCTCGGCGCGGTCGATGAAGCCCACGACCAGCGGATTGATCAGGGCATACCATACCACGACCAGCGCCGCGATGAGGATCGCAACAGCGACGACCTTGCGCTCGCGCGGCTCCAGGGGCCTCATTTCGTGCCCCCCGCCCTGCCATTGGCCGGCTCGCGGTCTGCGGTGAACTCGAAAGCGATGTTGCCGGCGGTGTCGGCGTGGTTGTCGTTGTTCTGCGAGCGCGCGTTGCGCAGCACGGGCGACGCCTCGAGCCGCGCCAGGATGTCCTGCGAGGTCTTGCGCGCGCCGGTGATGTGCACCGAGCGACCGTTCCATTCGAAGCGCCGCACCCAGGCGTCCAGCGGCATCGCCGCGGTCACCGCGTCGAGCACCGGAAGCGGCGCGCTCTTCATCTTGGTGTCCATCAGCTGGGCGCGTTGCGCGGCCTCGTGGTCGACGCGCTCGCGGGTGCGCAGCGCCACGCTGACGGAGGCCTGCTGCGAGTCCACCGCCTGGCGCAGCTCGTCGAGGCTCGAGCTGTCGTGCCAGGTGAGGATGATGAGATTGAACGCGAGCATCGCCGCCGCGCCGATCCAGAGATAGGCCGCGCGCTTCTGCGCCGCATCGCCGCCCTGGGCGTCGCGCATCGCCGCGAGGAAGTCGAACGCCGCGTCGCCGCGCACGCCGAGCACCGCAGGCGTCAAGTCGCGCGCCTGGACGTCGGCGAGGACCTTCTCGGCCTGCTCGCGCGGCAGCACGCCGACCGCGACCTTCTGGCGGCCGTTCTCCTGATCGCGCTCGAGCACGTCGGCGTCGAAATAGACCTGCTCGGTCTGGAACGGGGTCAGCCGGTCGATGTCGAGCGCGAGCATGCGCTTGACGTCGCTCATCGGCAGCAGCGGCAGCTCGACCTCGCGCACCAGCACGCTGCCCGCCGGCATCAGGAAGGTGATCGCGCCGCGCGGCTTGACCGCGTAAGGCTGGCCGTTCTCGGCGTTGCGGTAGACGAGCTGGCCGCCGCGCAGCTCGGCCACGACCCGGCTGCGCTTGGAGAGCCGCTCCTGCCACTCGTGCGGCAGCAGGCCGAGCAGCTCGGTCGTCCACCAGCGCCAGAAATGGAGCAGCCATTGGACGGCCGTCTCCATGTCCATATTGAGGAGGTCCTTGGCGTTCATGCGCGGCCCCGGCACTTCCCCGTCATGACCGTGAGCACGCACATGGTGTCGACCGTCGCAAAAGGTTTGATCAGGAGATCCGGCCAGCCCCGCGGATCGTCGGGCGGGAACGTCACCCGAATGCGCATCAGCCGCGGGAGGACCGGAAGGCGCTGCCACTGGTCGTGCCAGGCCGGCGCCTTCTCGGGCGGTACCACGCCGTAATAGGCGATGTCGAGTTGCTGGACATTGCGAAGCAGGACCAGCGGCTCGCCGGGGGCCTTGGGATCGGCCGCGACGTCGGACATGTCGTTCAGGACCAGGTCGCCCTGCGGCGTCAGGCCGAGGGTGTAGCGCTGCAGCGCCTGCGGGGCGTGGATGTCGCGCGGCGGCGAGAGGAAGTTCACGCCGTTCTCGGAGCCGCTGAAGTCGGAATAGGTCGGGATGTGATCGTAGCGGGTCGCGGGATAGGCGCGCTCCAGCCGCTCGCGCAGCACCATCTGGGCGCCCGAGATGCTTTCGCCGATGGAGCTCGCCTTGTCGGCCCGCTCCCACACGCGACGGCCGGTGGCGATGCCCGACAGCATCATCGCGCCCGCGAAGCCCACGATGATGAGGCTCGCCAGCATCTCGACCAGGGTGTAACCCCGATCCTGCCTGAAGCCGCCCCTTCGCATCTTTCAGCCTCCCCGCGACAAGGTGAGGGACTGGAGCACAGACAAAGGCCTTCGCTTGCGGTCGGCGACCGTGACGGTCACGAGCGAGAGCGCGCCTGCCTGGTTGGGAAGCTGGCCGAGCTGCGGCGTCGCCGCCGACTGGCCGTAGAGCGAGATATCGACGCGCCAGTAGAAATCGCCCTGCTGGCCTTCGGTGGTGCCGGGCACGGTCGGGATGATGGGACCCACGGCGGCGAGCTCGGACTGCGCGATCATGATCGCGTTGCGCCGGTCCTCGGCCATGCGATTGTGCGCGGTCGCCGTGACGATGGCTTCGTACATGCCGGCGAGCGTAAGCGCGATGATCGCCGAGCCGACCATCGCCTCGACCAGGACGGAGCCCGCGTCGCCCTTCGAGGCTCGCCGTCCTCCTGAGCGAGCCCGCGCCATGCTTCGAGGCCCGCCTTCGGCGGGCACCTCGGCATGACGCGCCGGCGAGACGAAGGACGCTCGCGCCTCAGGGTGACGCGCAAGCAAAGCGTCGTCCTGAGGCGGCCGCGCAGCGGCCCTCGAAGGATGATGCGCGTGGCCTCGAAGGGTCATTGCCCGCTCACCGTCACCGCGCCGTTCACCGGATCGACGGCGATGGCATATTGGCGCCGCTTCGTGGCGATGCTGATCGTGGCCGACTGCACCGAGCCGTCGGGATAGACCACGACCGGTCGCGACATCGCCAGCGTGATCCCGGCGGGCAGATAGCGCGAGCCGCCGATCCAGTCGTATTCGTGCCCGTTGTTGCTGGCCGTGACGTCGACCTTCTGTCCCGTGCGGATCGCTGTCGCGCGCGCCACGCGCAGATCGGCCTGGAGCAGGCGCGTCGTCTGCTGCAGCTCCAGCACCGAGAGCGAGCGCATCAGGTTGGGCATGACGAGGCTCGCGATCAGCGCGGCGATCGCCACGACGACCAGCGTCTCGAGCAGCGTGAAGCCGTCGCTACCAGCTTCCGACATCCTGTGCCTCGCCCGTCCCGCCCGGCGCCTTGTCCTGGCCGAGCGTGAAGACATCCACTTCGCCGTGCTGGCCGGGGATCTGGTACTGGTACGGCGTGCCCCAGGGATCCTTGAGCGCGCTGTCCTTCTTCAGATACGGCCCGTTCCAGTTCTGCGCCGTCGGCGGCCCCACGACCAGGCTCTCGAGCCCTTCCTGCTGGGTGGGATAGCGTCCGACGTCGAGGCGGAACAGCTCCAGCGCCGACATCACGTTGTTGATCTGCACTTTCGCGGTCTGGGTGCGCGAGGTGCCGAGATACTTGATCACCTGCGGCGCGATGATCGCCGCCAGCATGCCCATGATCGCGAGCACCACCAGGAGCTCGAGAAGGGTGAAGCCGCTTTCGAGGCGAGATTTCTTCTTGCGTGTCTTGGTCATGGTCCTACCGCCAAATCGTTGAAGCCCAGGATAGCAGACATGATCGAAGCGATGACGCCGGCGACGAGCGCGCCCATCACCACGGTGATCACCGGCGTCATCACCGCGATCATGCGCTGGATCGCGTTGCGCACGTCGCGGTCGAGCACGTCGGCGAGACGCGTCAGCATCATGCCGAGCTGCGCCGTCTCCTCGCCGGTGCGCAGGAACGAGAGCGCCATCGGCGGGAACAAGCCCGTCTGCGCCAGCGGCGTCGACAAGCCGCCGCCCTGGCGCAGCCCCGTCGACACTTTCTCGACCGCGTCGTGCATGTGCATGTTGGCGAGCGAGCGCTGCGCGATGGCGAGCGCAGGCGCGAGCGGCACGCCGCCGTCGAGCAGGCTGCCCAAGGTGCGCGCGAACCGCGCCGTCTCGGCGTTGCGGATCACCGGGCCCAGCACCGGCGCGTTCAGGAGCCGCTTGTCGACGATGCGGCGCACCGCCGGCTGCTGCACCCAGCGATAGAGCAGGAAGATCGCGATCGCGATGAAACCGAGGCCGAAGAAGCCGTAGCTCTTCACCCCGTGGCTCGCCGCCATCACGACCTGGGTCATGAAGGGGAGCTTGGCGCCGGCATCCTCGAACAGGCTCTCGAATTGCGGCACGACGAAGAGCAGCATCACCAGGATCACGCTGGTGGCGATGATCATCAGAAGGATCGGATAGACCATCGACGAGGTGATGGTTTGGCGCAGCGTCTCGGCGCGCTCCATCGTTTCGCCCAGCCGCGACAGGCTCTCGTCGAGCTTGCCGCTGGCCTCGCCCGCTTCCGCCATCGCGGCCGCCATGGGCGAGAACGCGCCGTTGCTTTCGGTCATGGCGCGCGCGAGCGACGCGCCGTGGCGCACGCGGTCGCGGAGCTTCGCGAACGCCGCCTTCACCTGCGGGCGGTTCAGGTTCTCGACCACCACCGCGAGCGCGCGGTCGAGCGGCAAGCCTGCGTTCAACAGCACCGCGAGCTCGTTGACGGCGTTGACGATGCCGCGCCGCGTCGGCGTGTTCAGGCGGATCTTCTGCCCGCCGCCGCCGGCGTCGCTCGCCTTGCCCTTGGCCTGCGTCTCGACCGTCTCGATCGGCATCAGCCCGAGCTTCTTGATGCGCTCGATCGCGTCGGCGCGGCTCGCCCCTTCGAGCACCCCCGATTTGAGCTGGCCGCCCGCCGTGGCTGCGCGATATCGGTAGGTCGCCATCAGACTTCCCGCGTCGCCCGAAGGACTTCTTCGATGGTGGTCAGGCCGGCTTCCGACTTCATCAGCCCGTCGGCGAGCATGGTGCGCATGCCGTGGTTCACGGCCGAGCGCTGGATCTCGCGCGCCTCGGCGCGGCCGAGCACCATCTGCGCGATCTCGTCGTCGACCAGCAGCAGCTCCATCACCGCCAGGCGCCCGCGGAAGCCGGTATTGCCGCAGGACGCGCAGCCCTTGGGCCGGTAGAGCGTCTTCACATGCGCCGTGTCGGTGCCCGGCAGCAGGCTCTGCAGGAAGGCCTGCGTCGGCTCGTAGGCCTCGCGGCAATGCGGACACAGACGGCGCACCAGGCGCTGCGCGAGCACCGCGTTCAGGGTCGAGGTGATCAGGAACGGCTCGACGCGCATGTCGATGAGGCGCGTGACCGAGGCCGCGGCGCTGTTGGTGTGAAGCGTCGACAAGATGGTGTGGCCGGTGAGCGCCGACTGGATCGCGACCTCGGCCGTCTCGAGGTCGCGGATTTCGCCGACCATCATCACGTCCGGGTCCTGGCGCAGGAACGAGCGCAAGGCGGCCGCGAAGGTCAGACCGATCTGCGGCTTGACCTGCGTCTGGTTGATGCCGGCGAGGCGGTATTCGATCGGGTCCTCGATGGTGAGGATCTTGCGGTCGGGCTGGTTGATCGCGGAGAGCGCGGTGTAGAGCGTCGTGGTCTTGCCGCTGCCGGTCGGGCCCGTCACCAGCACGATGCCGTGCGGCTGCTTGAGCACGTGCAGGAAGCTCTCGAGCACGTCGTCGGCGAAGCCCAGCGACTTGAAGTCGAGCACCAGGCTGGAGCGGTCGAGGATACGCATCACCACGCTCTCGCCATGGATCGTCGGCGAGGTCGCGATGCGCAGGTCGATCTCGTGGCCGCGCACCGCGACGCGCAGGCGCCCGTCCTGCGGCAGCCGGCGCTCGGCGATGTCGAGCGAGGCCATGACCTTGATGCGCGAGACCAGCGGCAGCTTCATCTGCGCCGGGAGCTGCTCGATATCGACCAGCGCGCCGTCGATGCGGTAGCGCACGCGCACGCAATCCTCGGCCGGCTCGATATGGATGTCCGAGGCGCGCGCCTCCGACGCCCGGGCGATGAGGTTGTTGACCGTGCGCACCACCGGCGCGTCCGAGGCCAGGTCTTTCAGCCGCTCGACGTCGGATTCGTCGACCGTGTCGCCCTCGGCCTGGGCCTGGGCCGCGGTGCCGTAGAGCCGGTCGAGCGCCGCCTCGACGTCGTTGGCCTTGGCGACCAGGGGGCGGACGGTCCGGCCGAGCGCGAAGCTCAAGGCCTGCACGGGATAAGGGTCGAGCGGGTCGGTCAAAGCGACGTCGACCGCGCCGTCCTTCTCGGCGATCGGCACCGCCTTCACGTCGCGCAGGAAGCGCGCCGAGATGGCGTCGGGCAGCACCGGCTCGGCCGGGAAGTCGCCGGTCTGGGCGATGGCGAGGCCGGTCTCCTTCGCCAGCGCGCCGGCCAGCGCCTGCTCGGCGATCATGCCGAGCCGGGTGAGCACCGAATCCAGCCGCTCGCCGGTCTCGGCCTGCACCAGCCTGGCGCGCGCCAGGGTCTCCGGCGCGACGAGCCCACGCTCCAGGACGAGCTGTTCCAGCCTCATCGAATTTCGCTTTTCTCTCGTGTTCCCAAGGGGTCTTAGCCTATGACGCGGCCCCACGGAATGCCACGGATGCGGTAACCGGTCCATGAAGGACGGCGGCGGCGAAACGGCGCGCGAAGGCGATTCCTGTCGGCCCTGTCACGTTACCGTCGCTTAACGTCCACGCAAAACCTTTCGTACACGGATGTTTTTGGATTACGCGCGGCTCATGACTCGCATTTGAGGAATTTCGCCGTGCCGGACGCGGACGGAATTAAATTATGTTCAGCGCCTCGCGCGCGCGCGTCGCCACCATCGTCGCGCGACCTGCATCGCGATTCCCGCTCCCCTCCCCGCCGGTTCGCGCTTGGGGCGAATTCACCCACAGATCGGCTGTGCGGATTCGGGTCAGCGACGGGAACCGCGCGCGCCGATCTCGCATCCCGAAAGGGAAAATTTCGTTGCCGCTGCACAACTTGGCAGCATGATGCGCAATTACGCTGCAGTGCAGCGCAGCCGTTTCACGACAGTCTCATGAATCTTGTTTCTGCGGGATTCCGCCAATTGATCTTCGATTACAGACACGATAGTTTTTCTGAGGCTGTGACGAATTGCGTCCCTCGCGCGCAGCCCGTTGGGCAAGTCCAAAAGTGGTGCGGTGTGCCGAGGGGCCGCACGTCTACACGAACCATCTTTCGAAAGGGGAGTACCATACATGAATAAGACGAACCTTCTGCTCTCGACCGCTGTCGGTCTGGCGTTTGTCGTTGCCGGTCCGTCCGCCATGGCCGCGGGCAAGAAGCACACGCTGCCGGCGGGCTCGAAGAGCCACACCAGCGTGAACTTCGCCAAGTCGCCGTTCAAGGTGCATCCGGGCCAGGCCCGCAAGCACAGCGGCATGAAGGAGAAGTTCATGGTCGAGACGTGGGGCACGACGACTGTCGCCCTGCTCGGCGGCTTCGCGGCCCAGGACGCGGCCCAGACCGTGAACTGCAAGAAGACCTGCACGGTCGTGACCTACAACACGGCTGAGTTCCTGTCGTACTATTCGTACAACCAGGTCGGCATCTGCCCGCTGGTCGACGGCTACTTCACCAACGGCTCGTGCTATTTCTCGGGCGCCGTGAACCCCGACGACCTGTACGCCAACCGCACGAACCAGACCAACCTGACGGTCGGCAGCGGCACGCACACCCTGCAGACCTACGTCTACACGGTTGCTCCGGGCTACATGGGTCACTACCAGAACGACTATCACGTCTATCAGTGATCGTTCGCGATCCGGGCGCGGCGGGCGCAAGTCCGCCGCAGCCCAAAGAGCGGCGCCGCGAGAAATCGCTGGCGCCGTTTCTTTTGACGTGATTGACAGCACCGGCCGACAACGAGAGACCAGACCTTGAGCGCGCCCGCCACCCCGCCCGGCCTGAACCATCCGCAGCTCCAGAAAGCCATGCAGACCCTGCGGGAGAACAAGCCGCAGGCCGCCGAGGTCATGCTGCGCCGCTTCCTCGAGACCGAGCCCGACAACGTCTTCGCCATGGTTCTGCTTGCCGAGACGCTGGTGCGCTTCGACCGCTACAAGGAGGCCGACGAGCAGCTTTCCCGCGCCATCGCCCTCGCCCCCGATTTCGTCGGCGCGCGCCACAATTACGTCACCGTGCTCCTGGTGCTCGGCCGCCGCGACGAAGCCTTCGCGCAGATCGACGAGATGTTCCGCCTCGAGCCCGAGAACCCCAACCATCACGCGCTGCGCGCCATGGCCTGCGCCTGGGTCGGCGATCACGCGGGCGCCATTGCCGAATACGAAATCGTGCTGCGCTATCTGCCCAAGAGTCCGGCGCCGTGGATGGCGCACGGCCACACCTTGCGCACCGTCGGGCGCGGCGCCGAAGCCGCGGACGCCTATCGCAAGGCGATCGAGCGCTTCCCGCGGCTCGGCGAGCCTTATTGGAGCCTCGCGAACCTGAAGACCTTCCGGTTCACGGATGCCGAGATCGCGCAGATGCGCACGCTGCTCGAGACCGCGGACCTGCCCGTCGAAAGCCGCGTGCAGATCAATTTCGCGCTCGGCCGCGCGCTCGAGGACCGCGCGGACTACGAAGGCTCGTGGACGGCCTACAACGAGGGCAATTCGCTCAAGCGCGCGACGATCAGCTACAACGCCGAGATGACGTCGGTCTACGTCATGAACTGCAGGACGCTGTTCACCGAGAAGTTCTTCGCCGAGCACGACAACGGCACCCAGGCGCGCGATCCGATCTTCGTGGTCGGCATGCCGCGCTCGGGCTCGACCTTGGTGGAGCAGATCCTGGCCAGCCACAGCCAAATCGAAGGCACGATGGAGCTGCGCATCCTGCCCTATCTCGTCGGCCGCATCGGCGCCAAGGGCATCGTGCAGTATCGCGCCGGCCAGACCCATCCCGCGCTCGCCACCGACATGCAGGCGCCCTATCCCGAAGTGCTGCGCAATCTCGATCCCGAGAGCGCCGCGATCCTGGGCGAGGAATACATCGAGCGCTCGCGCCAGCACCGCACCACGGACCGGCCGTTCTTCGTCGACAAGATGCCGGACAATTTCGCCCATATCGGGCTGATCCGGATGATCCTGCCCAACGCCAAGATCGTCGACGTGCGCCGCCACCCGCTCGCCTGCGGCTTCTCGAACTACAAGCACTATTTCGCGATGGGCAAGGACTTCAGCTATCGCCTCGACGATCTCGGCCGCTACTATTGCGATTACGTCGACCTGATGGCGCATTTCGACAAGGTGCTGCCGGGGCGCATCCACCGCGTGCTCTACGAGAAGCTGGTTGGCGATCTCGAGGGCGAGACACGCAAGCTGTTCGACTATCTGGGCGTGCCGTTCGAGGACAAGGCGCTGAAGTTCCACGAGACCGAGCGCGCGGTGCGCACCCCCAGCTCCGAGCAGGTGCGCATGCCGCTCTACAGCGAAGGCCTCGACCAGTGGAAGCACTACGAGCAATGGCTGGAGCCGCTCAAAGCCGCGCTGGGGCCGAAGCTCGACGGCTACGCGGACGATCTCGCCAAGGCCCGATGACGGCCAACGACAACCTGCCGCTGCCTTTGAGCCAGGCCGCCGACGCGCTGGGCGAAGGCCGTGTCGAGGCGGCCGAGCGGCTGCTGCGCCCGTTCCTCGCCCAGCACCCGGACGATCCCAATGCGCTGATGATGCTGGCCGAGGTCGCGATCCGCTGCGAATGCTTCGGCGACGCGGAGGGCCTGCTGGAGCGCTGCCTCGACACAGCCCCCGACTACCGCGCGGCGCGGTTCCGCTATGCGGCGCTGTCGTTCCAGCTCAACAAGGCGCATCGCGCGATCGCGGAAGCCGACGCGCTGCTTGCCGAGGCGCCGGAAAGCTTCGAATTCCGCAATTTGAAAGCGGCGGCGCTGGCGCGCATCGGCGAGACCGGGGCGGCGCTCGCCCTGCATGAAGAGCTTCTGCGCGACCATCCCGAGCGGCCGGCCGCGTGGCTCAACTATGCCGCCGACCTGAAATCCGCCGGCCGCCAGAGCGAGGCCATCGCGCTCTATCGCCAGGCGCTGGAGAAATTCCCCGGCCTGGTCGAGGCGTGGTGGAGCCTCGGCAATCTCAAGACCTTCCGCTTCGACGAGGACGATCTCGCCGCGATGCAGGCGAAGCTCGCCGCCCCCGACACGACCGAGCGCGATTGCGCGCTGCTGCATTTCACGCTCGGCAAGGCGGCCGAGGATGCGCGCGACTATGCGCCCTCCTTCGATCACTACGCCAAGGCCAACGCGCTGCAGCGCAAGGCCGTGCGCTACGATGCCGACCGCAACGCGGCGTTCTTCGATTCGCTGATCCGAACCTTCACGCCGGAATTCTTCGCGCGCCACGCGGGCAGCGGCGCGAGCGCGCGCGATCCGATCTTCATCGTCGGGCTGGCGCGCTCGGGCTCGACCCTGATCGAGCAGATGCTCTCCTCGCACTCGACGATCGAAGCGACGATGGAGCTGCCCAATATCACCCACATCCTGGACCGCCTCGACGGCCCCTATCCCGAAATCCTGAACGAGCTCGAGCCCGAGATCTTCGAGGCCTTGGGCGACGAATACATCGACGATACGCGGGCGTTCCGCCGCACCGAGCGGCCGTATTTCATCGACAAGATGCCGGAGAATTTCCGCCATATCGGGCTGATCCACCTGATCCTGCCGGGCGCGAAGATCGTCGACGCGCGGCGCCATCCGCTGTCGACGGGCCTGTCGCTGTTCCGCCAGGATTTCGAGACCGACTATGCCTACAGCTACGACCAGGGCGACATCGGCCGCTACTACAGCGACTATGTGCGGCTGATGGCGCATTGGGACGCCGTGCTGCCCGGCCGCATCCATCGCGTCTTCCATGAGGACATGGTGGCCGACCCCGAAGCCACGTTGCGCCGCCTGCTCGATTACCTGGGGCTGCCGTTCGAAGAGCAGTGCCTGCGCTTCCACGAGACCGCGCGCACCATCCGCACCGCAAGCTCCGAGCAAGTGCGCCAGCCGATCTTCACCGACGCGCTGGAGCAATGGCGCAACTACGAGCGCTGGCTCGATCCGATGAAGGACGCGCTCGGTCCGGTGCTCGCGGAATATCCGAAAGTTCCCGATTTTACCGCGCTTCCCGGTAATCGTTGACAGCCGAGCGGGGCGCATTCTTTAATCGGCTTTCGCATTCCCACAAATTTTGAAGGGTTTTGGGTGAGCACGGACCCCGGCAACGACATTGCGATTGCGCTCGAGGGAGTCCGGCAGCTGCTCGCCACCGATCCGGCGAAGGCGGAGGCGGCCGCGCGCGACATCCTGCGCGAGAATCCGGAAGAGCCCGACGCGCTGCTGCTGCTCGCCACCGCCTTGCGCCGCAAAGGCGCGCCCGTCTCGGCGCGCGCGATCCTGGAGACCCTGGCCCAGACCCAGTCCTTCATGCCGCGCGTCCATTACGAGCTCGGCCTCACCCTCAACATGCTGGGCGACAATCGCGGCGCCGCGGCGGCGCTGCAATATGCGGTCGATCTGAACCCCGGATTCGCGGAAGCCTGGCACGCGCTCGGCGACCAGATGGTGCGGATGCGCAGCCGCAAGGGCGCCGATGCGGCGTATGCGGAGTATTTCTACCAGTCGGTCAGCGATCCGGTGCTGCGCGACGCGATGACCGCCTATCGCGAAAGCCGGTTCGAGGAGGCGCGCGTCCTTCTGCTCGAATACCTGAAAGACAAGCCCGAGGACGTCAACGCGCTCAAGATGCTGGGCGAGATCGCGCTCAAGCAGGGCCGCATGCCGCGCGCCGAGGAGCTGTTCCGCAAGGTGACCGAGATCGCGCCCGATTTCGTCGCCGCGCGGTTCCGCTATGCGACCGTGTTGATGACGCAGAACAAGCCGCAGGACGCGATCGACCAGGTCGACGCGCTGCTCGCGATCGAGGACGACCCGTATTACCGCAACCTCAAGGCCGCCGCCCTCATCCGCATGAGCGATTTCGAGAGCGCCGCGGTCGAGTACGCGGCGATGCTCAAGGCGTTCCCGAACCAGCCCGGCGCCTGGCTCGCTTACGGCCACGCGCTCAAGGTGCTGGGCCGCGGCGACGAAGCGGTCGCGGCCTACCGCAAGGCCAAGTCGCTGCTGCCGGGATTGGGCGACGCCTATTGGAGCCTCGCCAACCTCAAGACCTATCGCTTCGGCGACGCCGAGACCCAGGCGATGCGCGAGCAGCTCGCGCGGACCGATCTGAAAGGCGAGAACCGCGGCCTCTTCAACTTCGCGCTCGGCAAGGCGCTCGAGGACGAAGGCCGCTATGAAGAGTCGTTCTTCGCCTATCGCAGCGGCAACGAGATCATTCACGCGCTCAACAATTACGACGCCGACGAGACCACCAACCTGGTGCGCCGCTCCAAGGCGTTCTTCACGCCCGAGCTGTTCGAGGCGCGCGCGGGCCAGGGCAGCGACTCGCGCGACCCCATCTTCATCGTCGGCCTGCCGCGCTCGGGCTCGACCCTGGTCGAGCAGATCCTGAGCTGCCACAGCCGCATCGAAGGCACGACCGAGCTGCGCGCCATGCCCTATCTTGCGGGCCGTCTCGGCGGCAAGCTCAAGCCCACCGACGCAGCGCATCTCTATCCCGAGGTGCTGGGCGGCATCGACGCGGCGAACCTGAAGGGCCTGGGCGACGAATATCTCTGGCGCGCGCGCCTGCACCGCCGCCTGGGCAAGCCGCTGTTCATCGACAAGATGCCGAACAATTGGGCGCATGTCGGGCTGATCAAGCTGATCCTGCCCCATGCGAAGATCATCGACGTGCGCCGCCATCCTTTTGCCTGCTGCCTGTCGAGCTACAAGCAGCATTTCGGCCAGGGCCAGGAGTTCTCGTATTCGCTGACCGATCTCGGCCGCTATTACTTCGACTATGTCGAGCTGATGGCGCATTGGGACGAGGTGCTGCCCGGCACGGTCCACCGCGTGATCTATGAGGACATGGTCGCGAGCCCGGAAGCGCAGACGCGCGCGCTGTTCGACTATCTGGGCCTCGCCTTCGAGGACGCGGCGCTGCGCTTCCACGAGAGCGACCGGCTGGTGCGGACGCCAAGCGCCGAGCAGGTGCGCAAGCCGATCTTCACCGAGGCGCTGGACCACTGGAAGCACTACGAGCCGTGGCTCGGCGCGCTCAAATCCGCGCTCGGGATCGTCGCCGACACCTATCCGGCGGTGCCGAAATTTTACAGCCGGCTGCACAGCAAGCTAGAGTATTCCGGCGGCTGGGGCGCGGATCAGCGCTGGTCCGGGCAATCCGTGCAGGCCGCGACTGAGACGCCGCGCTAGAAGAAGAACAACGGGGTGAGCTTGACCATGTCCGATGTCGCCGAACGACCGTCCCTGGCCGAGGCGAAAGCATTGCTTCCGGGCAAGCCCGAAGAAGCCGAAGCCGCCGCGCGCGCGCTCTTGAAGGCCGCGCCCAAGGATCCGGAAGTTCAGCTGTTCCTGGCCCAAGCGCTGTTCCTGAACGGCGACGCGGAGCAGGCGCGCGCGATCCTGGAGCCGCTTTGCGCGAACCATCCCGACTGGGCCGAGCCGCGCCTCGAGCTCGGCCGCGTGCTCGGCGTGATGGGCGAGAACCATGCCGCCATCGCCGTGCTCACCGAAGCCGTCAACATCGACCGCAATCTCTCGGCCGCGTGGTCGGCGCTCGGCGAGCAATATGTGCTGATCGGCGACGTGCTCGCCTCCGACGCCGCCTATTCGCATCACTTCAACGTCTCGGTGAACGAGCCGCAGCTGCAGAAGGCCGTGACCGCCCTGCGCAACGGCCGCCCCGACATCACCGAGGACATCCTGCTCGAATTCCTCGAAGCCCATCCCGAGCACGTCAACGCGCTCAAGATGATGGCCGAAGCCGCGATCGCGCAGGACCGCAACGAGGACGCGTCCGCGCTGCTCGAGCGCTGCCTCGAGCTCGCGCCCGATTTCAGCGCCGCGCGCTATCGCCTCGTCTCGTCGCTCTACCTGCAGAACCGGTTGCAGGAGGCGATCCCGCATATCGACATCCTGCTCGAGAAGGATCCGCAGAACCCGCAATTCCGCACCATGAAGGCGTCGCTGCTCGGGCAGATGGGCTACGACCTCGACTCGCTCGCGCTGTTCGAAGGCCTGGTCAACGAATATCCCAAGCACCCGGCGTCGTGGATCAGCTATGGCCACGCGCTGAAATCGGCCGGCAAGCAGGACGAAGGCGTGCTCGCCTATCGCAAGGCGATCGAGCTTCTGCCGCAGCTCGGCGGCGGCTATTGGAGCCTCGCGAACTTGAAGACCTTCCGCTTCACCGACGCCGACATCGCCGAGATGGGCCGCCAGCTCGAGCGCGGCGACCTGCGCGTCGAGGCGCGGGTGCAGTTCTTCTTCTCGCTCGGCAAGGCGTATGAGGACAAGAAGCAGTACGAGCAGGCCTTCGAGAACTACCAGAAGGGCAACGCGCTGTGGCGCTCGACCGTCGAGTACGACGCCGAGAAGACCCACAATTTCGTCGTCGCCTGCAAGGAGTTCCTCTCGTCCGAATTCTTCGAGGAGCGCCGCGGCTGGGGCCACAAGGCGCGCGACCCGATCTTCGTCGTGGGGCTCCCCCGCGCCGGCTCGACCTTGCTGGAGCAGATCCTGTCGAGCCATTCGATGATCGAGGGCACGATGGAGCTGCCCAACATCACTTCGCTCGCGCGGCACCTGAACGAGGACAACTCGACCGACACCGAGAGCCCGAACTATCCGGACCTGCTCGGCTATCTCGACGCCGACGAGTTCGAGCGCCGCGGCATCGAGTACATCGAGACCACGCGCTCGCACAGGAAGCTCGGCCGGCCCTACTTCGTCGACAAGATGCCGAATAACTACGCGCATATCCCGCTGATCCACCTGATCCTGCCCAATGCCAAGATCTTCGACGCGCGCCGCCACCCGATGGGCTCGTGCTTCTCGAACTACAAGCAGCATTTCGCGCGCGGCCAGCACTTCACCTATGCCTTGAGCGACGTCGGCAAGTACTATCGCGACTATGTCGAGCTGATGGCGTTCTACGACCGGCTGCTGCCCGGCAAGGTGCATCGCGTGATCTACGAGCAGCTCGTCTCCGATCCCGAGAAGGAGATCCGGCGCATCTTCGAATATCTGGGCCTGCCCTTCGAGGAGCAGACCCTGCGCTTCCACGAGACCGAACGCGCGGTGCGCACGGCCAGCTCGGAGCAGGTGCGCATGCCGCTCTACAAGAGCGGCGTCGATCACTGGAAGAATTTCGAGCCCTGGCTCGGCCCGCTGAAGACGGCGCTGGGCGACGTGCTCACGCAATATCCCAACGTTCCCGAGTTCTAGACCGTCACGGAGCTTTCGATGCGCAACACGCTTATCGGCGCGGGTCTCGCGATCATCCTGGTCGCGGCGCTGTTCGCGGCGTCCGCCTATTGGCGCCATCCCGCAACGGATGACGGGACCGCCGTCGCGGACACCTCGACCCCGCCGGCCGCGCTCAAGGACGATTTCGTCGGCGAGACGAAGAGCGGCGCCTGGAAGCTCGTCTGCAACAAGGGCAAGGAGTTTCCGAAGGCGCCCTCCAACGGCCAGACCGGCAATTCGGAAGGCGCCGCGCCCCAGGAAGCCGGACCGCCGCCGGGCTGGAAGTTCCCGCGCTGCATTGTGGGCCTGGTGCTGCACAATCCCAAGGACCCGAAAGATGAGGTGCGCGTCACCTTCCGCAATGTCGGGTTCAAGCGCGTGCTGGCGCTGTTCGTGCGCTTCCCGCCGACCGACGTGACGGCGGGCGACACGGTCAAGGCGCGGTTCGATGCGACCGAGTGGGAGATCCCGGTGCGCAGCTGCCCGGCGCAGTTCTGCCTCGCCATCGCATCGATCAGGAGGAGCGACGTGCCGGTGGTTGAAAACGCCAAGAGCTTCAACGTCGCGTTCACGCCGTCGGGACGCTCGACCGAGGTCGTGCTGCCCTTGCCGGTTGCAGGCCTGGGCGACGCGATCAAGGCGATGAAGCGCCTCAACCATTAGGCGCCCATCGCGCTTGTTACATTCGTGCGACAGTGTTGCGAGCGGATCGCGGTGTCTCGATTCGGCAAGCGCGCGCGTGCGCTTTCGTGATCTTGCTATGGTTCTGCCACGCTTGCCTTAATTCGGCCCGCTGCCTAACATCAGCGTAACTTTTCCCAAAGCCAATGCGGCGGCGCGGGCATCGGGTCGGCGCTGTCAGACAATGCACTCTTACTCCATCCGAAAGGGGACCTGCATGCGTTCCAGTCGTGTTACTGCAACCGCTCTCGCCGTGCTCGCGGCGGGGCTGCTCTCGTCGAGCGCCATGGCGCGTCACTTCACGCCGCTGCCGAGTCATCACGGCATTCCCGCCGGCACCAAGGCGACCTATCACGCGCCGAAATCCGCCCGCTCGGGCACCTGGACGCCGCTCGCGCACGGGTTTCCGGGCGTGAACTTTCCCGACACCGCGCTGGTGATGACCGACGGCACCGTGCTGATGCATGACGGCTGCGGCGCCAATTGGTACAAGCTGACGCCGACCAACACCGGCGACTATGTCAACGGCACCTGGTCCTCGATCCAGAAGATGCCGAACAGCTACCAGCCGCTCTATTTCGCGTCGCAGATCCTGCCCGACGGGCGCCTGATCGTGAACGGCGGCGAGTACCAGGCCTGCAACTTCTCCTGGACGACGCAAGGCGCGCTCTACGATCCGACCACGAACACCTGGACCGACGTGCCGCCGCCGACCGGCTGGAACTCGATCGGCGACGCGCAGAGCGTGGTGCGCAAGGACGGCTCCTACATGCTGGCCGACGCGCTCACCACCAAGCAGGCGATCGCCACGATCACAGGCACCACGGTGACCTGGGCGACCACGGGCACGGGCAAGGCCGACCGCAACGACGAGGAAGGCTGGACCCAGCTTCCGGACAACTCGATCATCACCGTCGACGCCAACCGCGATCTCGGCGGCAATGCCAACGACGTCGAGTTCTATTCCGAAGCGACCGGCCAGTGGACGACCTCGTCCGAGAAGACCCCGGTCGCGGTGGTCGATGCGGGCAGCCACGAGCTCGGCCCGGCGCCGCTGCTTCCGAACGGCCTGATGCTGCAGATCGGCGCCACGCCGCACAACGCGGTGTACGATTCCTCGACCGGCCATTGGACGGCCGCGCCGGACACCCCGCCGGACGAGACGGGCGACCTGCAATCGGTCGACGGCCC
Organism: Rhizomicrobium sp.; assembly: GCA_035549495.1. GTDB lineage: Bacteria > Pseudomonadota > Alphaproteobacteria > Micropepsales > Micropepsaceae > Rhizomicrobium. The sequence continues at coordinate 149,158 of DASZQV010000007.1, forward strand.
GGCGGTGGTGCTGCCCAACGGCAACGTGCTCGAGCAGGTCAGCGTCGGCGTGTTCCCGGATCCGGGCGGCCCGTCGCACTTCTTCGAGGTCAAGGTCCGCGACGCGAGCCACGTGAACTTCACCCAGGTCGACGAGCCGGATTCGGCGCCGATCCAGTCGTCCTATGAAGGCCGCCTGGTGATGCTGCCCACCGGCCAGGCGCTGTGGTCGAGCGACGTCGGCGACGTCCAGGTCTACACGCCGCAAGGCAAGCCGGTGAAGAAGTCGATCCCGAAGATCAAGCACGTGAAGAAGACGCTCAACGTCGGCAGCAGCAACAACAAGCTGACCGGCCACGGCTTCCACGGCCTGACCTATGGCGGCTATTACGGCGACGACGCGCAGATGGCGACGAACTTCCCGCTGGTGCGCATCACCAACAACTCGAGCCATCACGTCTGCTTCGCGCGCACCCACGCGTTCTCGCAGATGGGCATCGACGACGGCACGGTGACCTCGGCGCAGTTCGACATCCCGAACTCCTGCGAGACGGGCGCGAGCACGCTGCAGGTGGTCGTGAACGGCGTCTCCTCGAAGGCGAAGGACGTGACGTTGAACTAGGCGTTCCGCATCGCTTGAAACGAGACGGGCCGGGTGCGAACCCGGCCCGTTTCTTTTTGTGCGCTGCGGCTCGGCTATTCGCCGTGGCGGCGGACCAGCCAGTGGTCGATGTCCTTCAGCCGCTTGGTCCGCACCTCGGACTGGAAGCCGATGGCGCTCTCGACCTTCACCGAATCCCCGCGCGCCGTCGGCGGGATGTGCGCGCCCGCGAAGGTCTTGACCTTGCCCGCCATCTTGGGATCGGTCGACGAGGCCGCGAGGTTGGGAACGTACTGGTTGCGGCTGTCGGCCTCGAGCCACGACGTCACCGCGTCGAGATGCTTGTTGGCGAAGTCGAACGCCATCTCGGGATGATCGACCGAGACCGAGCGCACGATCGCGGGCCGCATCGTCACCGGCGCCTCTTGCGTCAGCGACAGGTCGAGCGCGCGCTGGGCGAGCTTCGGATCGAGCACGCTGCCCAAGAGCTCGTAGAGCTCGCGCTTGGCCAGCGTGTTCTTCTCGGCCTTGGCGAGGCCGTGCAGCGCGTCCCACGTCGCTCCGTCGGCATGGCGCGCGACGATGGCGAGCATCGAGCGTCGCGTCTCGGGCGCGACATGCGACGGATCCTTCAGGAAGGCCGCGAAGCGCTTCTGCGCCTCGGCGATCACGCCCTGGTCGTCGAGACGGTTGAGCGCTTCGAGCAGGGTCGCGCGGGTGAGCGCGATGTTGGGGTCCTCGCCCGGCTTGGCGTCCCAGCCGGTCTTGGCGAAGAGGGGCGCCAGCAACCCGCGGGCGAAGGCGCGGAAGCCCTTCTGCGTCGGCAGCCCGTCATAGAGCGCGTCGATGCCTTCGAGCTTGCCGGCGATCGCCGTCTGCACGCGCGGATGCATGCTCGCGTCGGCCTGCTCCGCCACGCCGAGGAAATCGTCGAGCGGCTCGTAACCGGAATAGCCGAGCGCGCGCATGTCGTTGATCAGGCCCATCTGGTTCTCGGGCGAGAGCTTGCGGAAGTTTCCGGCCAGCGATTTGGCGAGCGCCGCGTCGTAGAGCGTGCGGTAATAGCCCGCCTGCCCGTCGTTCACGATCACGCCGCCCTCCGTCTTCAGCCCCGGCATCACCGCCGGCCCGCGCGCGACCGCGCCCTGCCATACCGGCCCGCCCGCGAGCGCGCGCGCCTTCACCGGCACATGCCAGGTCAGCGCGCCCTTCGCCGACGAATCCATCGCGAAGCGGTCCTGGGTCAGCGCGAGGCCTTTCGGCGTCGCTTTGGCATGCAGCATCGGCACGCCGGCCTGGCGCGTGAACTCGTGCGCCACCGCGCTCACCGGACGCGGCGAGGTCTTGTCGAGCTCGCGCCACAGATCGTCGGTCACCGTGTTCCCGTAAGCATGCGCCTTCATGTAGTCGCGCACGCCGGCGCGGAAGGCGTCGGCGCCGACATAATCCTCGAGCATGCGGATCACCGCCTGGCCCTTGGAATAGGTGATGGTGTCGAAGGCCTGGTTCGCCTGCAGCACGTCCAGGATCGGCGTGATGATCGGATGCGTGCCGGCACGGGCGTCGACGCGCATCGCGTTCTCCTTGGCGTCGAGCGCGTCGAGCCAGACATGCCATTCGGGATGGAAATGGTCGGCCGCCTTGAGCTCCATCCACGACGCGAAGCCTTCGTTCAGCCAGAGGTCCTCCCACCAATCCATGGTGACGAGGTCGCCGAACCATTGATGCGCCATCTCGTGCGCGATCACGACATAGACGTTGCGGCGGTCTTCCTCGGTCGAGACCTTGGAATCGATCTCGAGGTCGCGCTCGAAATAGAAGATCGCGCCCCAGTTCTCCATCGCGCCGAAGAACTGGCTCTGCCCCGGCCCGCCGACGAGGTCGAGCTTGGGCAGCGGATATTTCAGGCCGAAATAGTCCTCGTAATAGGGCAGGATCTGCGCCGCCGCGTCGAGCGCGTAGCCGGCCTTGGCCGTGTCGCCGCGCTTGACGACGATGCCGATGTCGACGCCGTCGACCTTGCGCGAGACGCGCTCGAAATCGCCGAGCCCGAAGAACAGAAGGTAGGACGACATCTTGGGCGACGCCGCGAAATGCACGCGCTTAAGGCCCTTGCCCGCGGCTTCGGTCGACGCGATCGGGGTGTTGGCGAGCGCCATCAGGTCGGACGGCACGGTCGCCGTCAGCGTGAAGGTCGCTTTCTTGTTGGGCTCGTCCCAGCACGGCACGAAGCGCCGCGCGTCGGAATTCTCGAACTGGGTGAAGAGCGCGCGCTCCTTGCCCTTGGTGCCGTCGTAGTCGAGGGCGAAGATGCCGGCGGCCTGCTGGTTGATCTTGCCCCTGTAGTCGATCGTCAGCACGTGATGCCCCGCCGCGACCGGGCCTGCGAAGGTGAGCGTCGCGGTCTCGTCCTTGGCGTCGTAGGCGACCTTGGGCACAGCACCGCCGTCGAGCGAGACCTTGCCGAAGACGAGATCGGCCGCGTTCAGCTTGATCGTGCTCGCCGGCGCCTTGACGTCGAGGTCGATCTTCACGCTGCCGGTGAAGGTCAGATGCGCCGCGTCCGGCACGATGGCGATGTCGTAATGCGAGGGCGTCGCGTTGGCGGGCAGCACCACGCGGGTGGCGGCGTGGGCGCTCGCCGACGCGAGCAGGCTCAAGGCGATGGCGGCCGGAATGCGCATGTCGAAATCCTTCTCTGACGGACAGGGGCTTACACGGGAATCGGGCGCGGTGCCTTCAAAAAAACGTCATCGGGCGCCCGAGCGGATTTGCATGGCTTTGGCACTAGCGCCGATCAGGCCCGCATAGTCCTGGACGATCAGTGCGGTCGGGATGGCCTTCATGTAACCTTCGAACCGTCCCTTGGCTTCGAAGCGCGCGCGGAACGGGCTCGCGGCGAGCGGCTCGCGCAGCTGGGGAAGGATGCCGCCCGCAACCATCACGCCGCCGGTCGCGCCCATGGTGAGCGCGATGTTGCCCGCGGCCGCGCCCAGGATCGCGCAGAACCGCGCGAAGACCTCGCCCTCGAACGAGGCGGGATCGGAAGCGGCGCCCGCGGTGATCGCATGCTGCTCCGGCGTCCGGCTTCCGCGGCCCGCGATCTCCGACAAGGTTTGATACAATACGACCAGCCCCGGTCCCGACAGCAGCCGCTCGACCGAGACGTGGCCGAAGCGGCGCCGCAGCGCCTTGAGCATCTCGATCTCGATATCGTCGTTGGGCGCGAAATCGGCATGGCCGCCTTCGGTGACCAGCGCCGTGCCGTCCGCGACCAGCCCCGCGACGCCGAAGCCCGTGCCGGGACCGACGACCGCGATCGTGCCTTTCGCGTCGCGCGCCGGTCCGATGGCGACCTTGTCCTCGGGCGCCAGATGCGGCAGCGACAGCGCGATGGCTTCGAAATCGTTGATCAGCTTCACGCGGGCGATGCCGAGCGCCTTGGCGACCGAGCGTTCCGAGAACTCCCAGCCGAGATTGGTCACATGGATCGCGCCGTCCTTCACCGGCCCCGCGACGGCGAGCACCGCCATCTCGGGCTTGGCGCCGGTTTCGTCGAGATAGGCCCGCGCGGCCTCCTCCATGCTGGCGAAATTCCTGGTCGGGTATTTCTTCGCCTCGCGCGGCCGGTCGGCCGGCGCGAAGCGGACATTGGTGCCGCCGACATCGGCGATCAGAGCGAAATCCGTCATGGGCCAACGGCTTAGCCCAAGATCGATCAGGATTCCAACTCCGCGCGATAGCGATATTCGCCGTCGAGCCAGGCGATGACTTCGCGCGCCGCCGGATGGTCGTGCTCGCCATAGCGCTTGCGCAGGCGCTGCGCCGCGCCGTCGAGACGGTCGAGGCCGGTATCCTGGAGCAGCACCAGGTCCTGCTGCAGCAGCCGCGCCAGCACCGAGCCCACGACCGCCGTCGCCGCCTCTTCGAAGGCGCGGCCATATTCGTAGTCGTCGCCTTGCGCGTAGCTTCGCGCCAGGGTGAGCGCCGGGATGCGCGACAGCACCGGCTGGCACGCCGGATTGACGCCATGCGCGGCGGCGAATTCCGCGATGTTCGCCGGCCGCCCGGTGAAGGCGCGCAGATGCAGGAACTGCGACATGCGCTTGCCGTCGTTTGCAGGGTAGTTGTCCCACAGGAACGGCTTGCGTCCGAGCAGGCCCGCGACGCGCGCGAGATGGCCCGTGCTGAACGCGCGCGAACAGACTTCCTCGCCGGTCCAGAACACGTCGATCGAGGGATCGAGGCGCGCCCCGAACTCCTCGAGATAGTCGTCCGGCCGCCGGCCGAACACGCGGTCGAGCAGCGGATCGTCGGTGTAGTAGGTCGGGCACACGATCAGGCGGTCGGCGACGGCGCGCTCGGCGATCCAATGCACGATCTCGACCTGCTTCGCGGCGAGCTCGGGATCGTCGCCCTTCATGTCGTCGAACAGGATCGCGAGGTCGTCGATGCCGAGGTGCCCGAGGAACGACAGCTTGCGCGCCAGCGCCGCGCGCGCGTTGCGGTCGAAGTCGCGATAGATCTCGAACGGGCTCAAGCCGATGCCGAAGCGCACGCCGTTGTCCCGGCAGGTCGCGGCGAGCGCCTGCAGCCGCTCTTCGGTCTCGCGCGGATGATCTTCCTGCCAGCGCTCGCGCAAGAATGCGTCGGCCTTGGGCGCGTAGAGATAGAAGCGGTAGCCGTGCGGCGCGAGGAACGCGATCGTCTCCGCGCGGGCCTGCCAGCTCCACGGCGTGCCGTAGAAGCCTTCGATGATGCCGAGCGCCGCCTGCATCTCCCCTCCTGCACGGGCGGCGGACAATGCCATGCGTCGCGCGGCTTGGCGCAGGGGAAATTTGCGCCATAGTTTCGGTTAGGTTGCGAAGTAAACGGCATCCCGTCGCGATTGTGCGAAATCCGCGCTATTGCGGCCTTTTTCGCTTGTGTGGCGCAGGAACCACTTGGGATAGCTTAACGTTCCGGAAACCACCGCGAGGGACCTCGCATATGATGGACGACATAGCGCGCTACAAGGCCGTCGCGCGCCTCTACAACGCGCTGATGACGGGGCTGGTGCTCACGCTGGTGAGCCGCCGCGGCGCCGGCGATGCGCGCCGCTTCGTGTTCGCGCATTTCCGCCGCCAGCATCTGGAGAAGTTTCTGCCCGGCCTGAAGAAGCTCGGCCTCGACGGCCTGCCCGACGCGGTCGCCTGCGCGCAGTATCACTATTTCTCGAACGCGCTCGGCGGGGTGAAAACCGAGTACGTCGCCGAAAGCGATCGCAAGGCGTGGGTGCGCTATCCGCCGCCGCGCTGGATCTGGCAAGGCACGGCGGTGTGCGCGATCCCGCGCGCGGTCAACGAGGCGATGCTGCACGGCTGGCACGGGCACAACGGCGTGTCGCTCGGCAATCCGCGGCTCGGCTTCGTCTGCACCGGCCAGACCGTCGAAGGCTATCCCGGCCTCGAAGGCTACTACGTCGAATACGACCGCGAGATCGCGGAGCACGAACGCGTGCGCTTCGCGAGCGACGAGCACATGCCGCGCTTCGATCCCGCCAAGGCGCCGAAGCTCGAAACCGCGAGCTGGCCGGAGGAGCGCCTGCGCAAGGTCGAGCGCTCCTACGCCATGGAATATGTGCGCTCGCTGTTGCCGACCGCGCAGGCGCTGTTTGGCGCTGTGGACGCCGCCGCGCTGGTCGGCCGCACGGCGCGGCTCATCGGTCTGCAGTTCTTCGACGAGACCGTGTGCTCTTTCGCCGAGTGGCTCGAAGCGATGCAGCGGGCGCAGGGCGAAAGCGTGACGCGCGACGGCGACACGGTCGTGCAGCAAGGCTGGCGGCTGATGGACGGCGTGGCGCTCGACGACCCTGCTTCGGCCTTCGCGGCGTGGAACGCGCTGTGGGAAGGCGCGCTGGCGGCGCATGACCGCGAGCGCAAATTGCTGACGGAGCGCGACGGCGAGCGGATCGTCTGGCGCGTGGTCTGAGCTCAGCAGCCGTCGACGATCCAGACCTCGAGCGGCAGAGACGGCCGCGCGTTCCTGGTCGGCGTCGCCTTGTCCGCAACCGTCATCGGCGCGAGCTTCGGGCAGATCTTCGACAGCGTCTCGGTGACGGTCCCGGCCAGCGATTTGGCCAGCGCGTCGTCGTCCTGCCAGAAATAGCGCACGGCATTGCCGCCCTGCTTGGCGAGCCGGCCGCGAGCGACAAGCTCTATCCCGGGCGCGACGAAGCCGGCATTGGAGAGCGCCTGCTGCAATTGCACCATCGCCGGCTTGGCTTCGGGATTGGCGTATTGGATGTAGACCGTGCGCCCGGCGCCGGATGCAACGGTCTCGCTCGCGACCTTCTGGATCGCGAGCGCCAACGACGGACGGCTCACGAAAGCGATCTGCGACGCAGCCAGCGTCTTCACCAGCCTGTCCTGCACCGCTTCGGCGGTCTTCTCCCGCGTCTCGGCGACGAGCTGGTCCTGGTCCTGGCGCAGCTTGTCGATCTGCGCCTGAAGGTCGTCGCGCGTCTTCGTGCTTTGCGAGATATCGTTCTGCAAGGCGGCGAGCTCGCTCTGCTTCTTGGAGACCTGCATGCTCAGCACCGTGAACACCGAAGCGAGCAGGACGAACACGGCGACCGTCGCGACCGTCGAGATGCGCGATTTGCGCACGATGGCGTCGACCGCCTCGGCGAGGCTCTGGTTCCCGTCGCTCATTTCTTGAGCCCGAGCAGCACCGCCTTCAACAGATCGGTGCAGTCGCTCCACACCTTCAGCACGCGCGCGACGCACAGCCCGACGACGCCCGTCGGCCCGAGCGTGACGACCAGGGCGCTCAGATCCACGTTCGGGCTCTGCGCCTGGCGGACGACGAGATAGAGCACCGCGGCGAACGAGATCACCGAGATGCCGAGATAGGTGAAGCGCTCGAACTTGTTGGCGTCGAGGATGCGCAGCAAGGCGTCGGTCGCGTCGCGGATCCTGCGCTCGTCGTTGGTATCGGCTGAATCGCTGTTCGCCATGGCGCCCCCGGCCGCTCGAACCGAGATGCAACGATAGAGTGACTCACTCCACGCCGCAAGCCGTCATTGAATCTTGAACGCCAGCAGCCGCTCGTAATGCGGCCGCGCGGCGTCGGCGATGGCTTTGAGATGCGCCGGCAGCTGCGCGCGCGTCGCGGGCGGGCGCGGCGGGCCGAAGCCGGTCGAGCGCTCGACCGAGGCGTACCACACCGGCGCCCAGGCGCCGTCGGTGGCGCGCCGTCCCGCCGGCCAGGCGAGCATCGCTTCGTCGAACGGGATGGAAAGCGCCGCGCACAGCGCGCCGAGCGTGCCGCGCGGATCGGAGAGCACGTCCTCGCCATGCACGACCGGCGGCGCATGGCCCAGACGGTCGGCCTCGCGCTCGAACAGCTCGCGCTGGCTGACGAAGCCGATGTCGTCGAGCGTCACCGCCTCGCGCTTCTGCACATACGAGACCAGCACGTCCTCGGGCGCGCGGATGAGAAAGGCGTTGCGCATGCGGACGATCCAGTCGCGCGGGAAGCCGTCGACCATGTGATGCGTCATGTGCTTCTGGTACCAGAGCGGCCGCGCGTCGGGCACGGGGCCCAGGATCTGCGCGACCACCGCTTGCGGATCGGTCGGCTGCGACGCCATCGATTCTTCGCGCATCGGATGGTCGATGCCGGTGGCTTTGAGGAACGCCGCATAGAACGGCTCGTCGATCACCGCGCAATCGGGGCGGTTCTCGAAGCCGCGCATCATCGCCGTCGAGATGTTGCGCGGCCCCGACCACATCGCGATGCGGATGGGCTCAGCCTGCGGCATCGCGATCCTTGAGCTCCGCATAGAGCTTGCGCAGGCGCTGCGTCATCGGCCCCGGCAGCGCGAGCGGCATGGTTAGGCGATCGATCTCGCGCACGGGGGTGATCCCGCCGAAGGTGCCGGTGACGAAGGCCTCCGCCGCCGCGTGCACGTCGTCGAGCGCGAAATTGCCGATGTGCAGCGGAATGTCGTTCGCTTTTGCCAGCGCGATCACATTGGCCCGCGTCACGCCGTTGAAGCAGAACTCGCCCGTCGAGGTGCAGAGCGTGCCGTCCTTGACGAAGAAGAAATTGGTCGCGTTGCAGCTCGACACGAAGCTGTCGGGATCGAGCATCAAGGCTTCGTCGGCGCCCTGGTCCATCACGTCGAGCAGCGCGCGGATCAGCGCGAGCCGGCTATGCGAGTTCAGCCGCATGTCGAACATCTCCTTCGGCGTGCAGCGGATCGACGACGTCGCGAGCTTCAGGCCCCGCGTGACGATCTCCTCGCTCGGCTCCTTGTGCTCGGCGACGATGACGATGGTGGGCTTGCCCAGCGCGTTGCGCGGGTCCTGGTTCGGCGCCTTCTTCGGCCCGCGCGTCACCATCAATCGGATATGGACACCGCTCTCCATCGCGTTGGCGCCGACGGTGCGGCGCAGCGCGGCGATCATCTCCTCGCGCGCGAGCCCGATATCGAGCGCGATGGCCTTGGCGCCCTCGTACAGCCGGTCGAGATGCGCGTCGAGGAACAGGAACGCGCCCTTGTGCAGCCGGATGCCCTCCCATACCCCGTCGCCCAGCACGAAGCCGGCGTCGAAGACCGAGACCTTCGCCTCCCCCCTCGGCACCAGCGCGCCGTTCAGATAGAGCAGGACGTTCTCGTTGCGGGGGTCGGCGGCGAAATCCTGACTGCCGGGCATGAGCTGGGCCTCTTCACGTGCGCGCGGGTAGGGTTGGTGTGGCGGCTGCCCGCGCGCACGTCAACAAAGACCAAAAATTGCTCGTGGGACCCCGTTGCGGGAAGTCCATTTTTGCGCGCATGATAGGCGTTAACGCGCCGGGTCCATGCCGGAGGGGTCCGCGTGGTTCCAGCAATTCGTCCGGCATGAGCGCGGCATCGGCACGAATGAGCAATTACGGGAACAACGGTCCTCTCGCCCGGGCGTCGGCGAAGGGCACGGTCAAGTGGTTCAACGCAACCAAGGGCTATGGCTTCATCACTCTGGAGGACGGCGCGGACGCCTTCTGCCACGCTTCGGCGTTGCAGGCGGTCGGCTCCCCCAGCCTCGACCAGGGTGCGACGATCATCTGCGATCTGCAGGATTCCCCCCGCGGGCTCCAGGTCGTGGCAGTCCACAGCGTCGACAACAGCACGGCTGAGCCGGGACGTCCCGAGCGTCCCCCGCGCCGCGATTTCGGCGACCGGGGCGGTTTCGGCGGCGGCGGGGATCGCTTCGGCGACCGCGGCGGCGGACGGCATCACGGCGGCGACCGGTTCGGCGGCGGCGGTGACCGCTTCGGCGGTGGCGGCGGCTATGGCGGCGGACGCGACCGCTTCGGCGGCGGCGGCGGGTTCCGCGATCGCGACAGCGGCCCCAGCGGCCCGATGCAGGACGGCAAGGTCAAATTCTTCAACGACCAGAAGGGCTTCGGCTTCGTGATGCCGGATTCCGGCGGCGGCGACGTCTATATGCATGCGAGCGCTCTCAGGCGCTCCGGCGTGCAGGCGCTCGAGCCGGAACAGCGCATCCGCTTCTCGACCCGCCAGGGCCAGAAGGGCGTCGAGGTCGACCGGGTCGAGGTTCTCTGACGCTAGGGGTTGTGGAGCCAATGGAGGTGCATACCTCCATTTGTTTTCACGAATCTCTGCCCCCCCCCGCTAGTATGCGCGTCCCCCGGTTTTCGCATCCGGGGGATGTGAATTTATCTGGGGCACGCGCCTTGAAACCGCCGGGACCATACCTATATAGGGTCGATCTATATCGGACCAATATAGATACGGGCTGGGACCAATGGACGTCCGCACAATCTGCTTGGGCATCCTCACCCGTGGCGACGCCACGGGCTATGAGATCAAGAACCTTTTCCAGCACGACGGCTATCAGCACTTCGTCGAGGCGAGCTTCGGGTCGATCTATCCGGCCCTGAACCGCCTGACCGAGGAGGGCCTGGTCTCCGTCCGCGAGGAGGCGCAGGAGAAGCGACCCGACCGCAAGGTCTATTCGATCACGCCCGCGGGCCGCAGCGCCTTCATCGCCTCGCTTCTGAAGCCCCTGCCCGAGGACCGCCACCGCTCCCCTTTCGTCTTCGCCATGCTGTTTTCGGACCTGCTGCCCCAGGCCCGCGTCGCCCAGCTGATCGAGACCTACGCTCAAGAGGTCCAGGTCAAGCTCGCGCAGCTCAACGAGACCGAAGCCCGGGCGCAAACGCCGGGCGAGGAATTCGCCCGCGGCTTCGGCCGCGCCATCTATGTCGCCGCGCTGCAATTCCTTGAGGAACAGCGTGGCAAGTTCGAGACCGCCGAGCCGGTCGCCGCCGAGTAGGACCGAAACGATGCCGAAACAGACGAATGACGATTCGAGCTTCCTGGACCGCCTCTATCGCGCGGTCATGCCGAACGCGTTCCTGCGCCTGAAGGCGCGCTATCAGGCCGCCACCATCATCCTTGTGCTGGTGGGGCTGTGGATCGGCTCGACCCTGATCGTGAAGCCGGCCCAGCATCTGAGCGCCGAAGAGATCGCCGACAAGAAGGCCGCCGCCGACGCGAACACCGTGCCGACGGTCAAGGTCGCCTCGCTGACCGCGCGCGAGCGCAACGCCACCGTCAGCGTGCGCGGCCGCACCGAGGCGCTGCACGCCGTCGACGTCCGCGCCGAGATCGAAGGCGTCGTCAAGGCGATCCATTTCGACAAGGGCCAGAAGGTCCATACCGGCGACGTGCTGTGCGAGATCGACATCAACGACCGCGGCGCCAAGGTCGCGCAGATGAACGCGATGGTCGCCCAGACCGGCAAGGAGCTCGAGGTCGCCAAGGAGCTCTTCGCCCAGGGTTTCCGCTCCAAGACCCAGCTCGCCCAGGCCGAGGCCGCCTACGAGGCCGCCAAGGCCGGCGCGTCGACGATGGGCATCCAGCTCGCCAACACCAAGATCCGCGCCCCCTTCGACGGCTATGTCGACGACCGCTATGTGAACGTCGGCGACTACATGCGCGCCGGCGACAAATGCGAGATGGTCTATGCGCCCGAGCCGTTCCTGGCGGTGGGCACGGTCAACGAGCGCGATGTCGGCCAGATCACGGTCGGCGACGAGGCGTCCGCCACGCTCGTCACCGGCGAGACCGTCACGGGCAAGGTGCGCTTCGTCGCCGACCGCGCCGATCCGCAGACCCGCACCTTCCGCGTCGAGGTCGAGCTTCCCAATCCCGACAACAAGCTGCGCGACGGCGTCAGCGCCGACATCCACATCCCCGTCAAGCGCGTCGCCGCGGTGCACATCTCGCCCGGCATCCTGGTGCTCGACGACAACGGCGCCGTCGGCGTGCGCATCGTGGACGGCGGCAAGGTCAGCTTCCGCCCCGTGCAGATCGTCTCCGACGGTCCCGACGGCATGTGGATCGCGGGCCTGCCGGATCGCGTGAACGTCATCACCGTGGGCCAGGAATTCGTGACCGACGGCGAGAAGGTGAAGGCCGTCGTCGACAAGAGCGAGACCGCGACATGACACGTATCGTCGACTGGGCCGTCAACAACACCCGTGTCGTCATCGCGATGATCGCGGTGGTGCTGATCGGCGGCATCCTGGCCTTCGTGAAGATCCCGAAGGAGGCCAACCCCGACATCCCGATCCCGATCCTGATGGTGCAGGTGACCTATCCCGGCATCAGCCCGGAGGACAGCGAGCGCCTGCTGGTCAAGCCGCTGGAGACCAGCCTGCGCTCGGTCGAGGGGCTGAAGACCATCACCGCGCGCGCCTATTCCGGCGTCGCCATCGTGATCCTGGAGTTCGACGTCAACTTCAACAAGCAGAAGGCGCTCGAGGACGTCCGTGCCCAGGTCGACGAGACGCGGCCGCTGCTGCCGCAGGAAGCCGATCCGCCGTCGGTGCAGGAGTTCAACACCGCGCTGCAGCCGGTGATCTCGGCCTCGCTGTCGGGCGACGTGCCGGAGCGCACGCTGCTCAAGCTCGCGCGCGACCTGAAGGACGAGCTCAAGACCATCCCGACCGTGCTCGACGTCGACATCGACGGCGAGCGCAAGGAGATGCTCGAGATCCTGATCGATCCCGCCAAGCTGGAGAGCTTCGGCATCTCGCAGCAGGAGATGTTCCAGGCGGTGTCGAACAACAACCGCCTGATCGCGGCCGGCCTGATCGACACCGGCCACGGCAGCTTCGCCGTGAAGGTGCCGGGCGTGATCTCGAACGCGTCGGACCTGCTCAGCCTGCCGATCCGCTCGACCAACAACGCGACGATCCGCCTCTCCGACGTGGCCCAGGTGCACCGCACCTTCTACGACGCGACGCGCTATGCCCGCGTCAACGGCCAGCCGACCTTGTCGCTCGACGTCACCAAGCGCATCGGCGCCAACATCATCGCCAACAACGAGGCGGTGCGCGCCATTGTCGACAAGGCGTCGCAGACCTGGCCGGCCGGCATCCACGTCACCTATCTGTTCGACGAGTCGACCGATATCCGCGACCAGCTCGGCTCGCTGTCGGATTCGATCATCCTGGCCGTCGTGCTGGTGATGATCATCATCGTCGCCGCGCTCGGCTTGCGCTCGGGGCTCCTCGTCGGCGTCGCGATCCCGACCTCGTTCCTGATGGCGTTCATGATCCTGAACGGCTTCGGGCTGACGCTGAACTTCATGATCATGTTCGCGATGCTGCTCGCGGTCGGCATCCTGGTCGACGGCGCGATCATCGTGGTCGAATACGCCGACCGGAAGATGACCGAGGGCCACAATCCGCGCGAAGCCTTCGCCCAGGCCGCGGTGCGCATGTTCTGGCCGGTGGTGAGCGCGACGGGCACGATGATCGGCGCCTTCCTGCCGATGCTGATGTGGCCCGGCGTCGCCGGCAAGTTCATGAGCTATTTCCCGATCACGCTGATCATCATCCTGTCGGCGTCGATGATCGTGGCCTTGATCTTCCTGCCCGTGCTCGGCGGCATGTTCGGCAAGACGCCGCCGCCCGATCCCGAGCACGAGAAGGCGATCGAGGCGTCCGAGACCGGCGACTGGCGCCACATCCCCGGCATCACCGGTTGGTACGCCGGCCTGGCCGAGATGCTCACCCGCTATCCGCTGCGCGTGACCTTCGGTGCCGCCGGCATCGCGGTCGCGGTGATCGCGCTGTTCGTCATGTTCAACCACGGCACCGAGTTCTTCGTCGACGAGGATCCGGGCTTCGCGCGCGTCTACATCTCGGCGCGCGGCAACCTCTCGGCCGACGAGAAGCGCGACATGGTCATGGCCGTCTCGCGCATCATCCAGCCGATCGACGGCGTGCGCGCGGTCTATGCGACCTCGGGCGGGCAGTCGAACTCGCTGAACAGCCAGGGCGGCGAGCCGGTCGACGTCATCGGCCACGTCTCCATCGAGATGAAGGACTATCGCGAGCGCCGTCCGGGCCGCGAGATCGAGGAGGAGGTCCGCAAGAAGACCGCGAACATCCCCGGCGTCCATATCGAGGTGCGCGAGCCGCAGGGCGGCCCGTCCAGCGGCAAGGACATCATGATCGACGTCGGCTCGGACAATTATCTCGGCCTCGAGCAGGTGACCGGCGCGATCCGCGCCCATATGGACAAGATGTCGGTGCTGCGCGACGTCGAGGACACGCGGCCGCTGCCCGGCATCGAATGGGATCTCGACATCAACCGCGAGGTCGCCAGCCGCTTCGGCGCCAACGCGCAGTCGATCGGCACCGCGGTGCAGCTCGTCACCAACGGCATCATGGTCGGCAAGTACCGTCCCGACGACAGCCAGGACGAGGTCGACATCCGCGTGCGCTATCCCAGCAAGTCGCGCGGCATCCACGCGCTCGACGATCTGCGCGTGGCGACCAACGACGGCAACATGGTGCCGATCTCGAACTTCGTGATCCGCAAGCCGGCGCAGCAGCTCAACTCCATCGAGCGCGTCGACGGCCACCGCGTCTATCACGTCCGCGCCAACGTCAAGCCCGGCGTCAACGCCAATGCCGAGATCGCGCAGATCAAGAGCTGGATCGGCACCCAGACCTTCCCGCACGACGTGCGCGTGTCGTTCAAGGGCGGCGCCGAGCAGCAGGACGAGTCCGGCCTGTTCCTGATCGAGGCGGCGTTCCTGGCGCTGTTCCTGATCGCGATGGTGCTGCTGATGCTGTTCAACAGCTTCTATCACGCCTCGCTGATCCTGATCGCCGTGATCCTGGCGATGATCGGCGCGCTGTTCGGCATGGTGGTGATGGGGCAGTCGTTCTCGATCATCATGACGGGCACCGGCATGCTCGCGCTCGCCGGCATCGTGGTGAACCACAACATCGTGCTGATCGACACCTTCCATCGCCTGCGCGACAGCGGCATGGAGCCGATCGAGGCGGTGGTGCGCTCGTCGGCGCAACGTTTGCGTCCGGTGTTCCTCACCACCATCACCGCCATCGGCGGGTTGTTGCCGATGATGTTCGCGATCGAGATCAATTTCTGGACCCGCGAGGTCACCATCGGCGGCCCCAACGGCATGATGTGGGTGCAGCTCTCGACCGCGATCGTATTCGGCCTGGCGTTCTCGAAGGCGATCACGCTCGGCCTCGTGCCGGCGCTGCTCGCCTGGCCCTATCGCATCCGCGAGCGCCGCGAGCGCCGCCGGATGGAGCGCGACGGCACGCCGCCGGCGCAGCCGCCCTTCGAGATGCGCGAAGCGGCGGAATAAAAAAGACCCGGCCGCTTTTGGGGAACGGCCGGGTCCAGGTCTTTCGAGAGGGAACTGTGACTACTGCTTCGGCGTGATCAGGCCGATGATGCCGTGCTTCTCGTGCTTCAAGCCGGCCGAGAACGTGATCGAGCCGTTGCCGGTGTCGTCGAGCTGCCAGAGGTCTTCATACTGGAAGTCCTTGCGGCCGGCCTTGAGCGTGCCGGCCAGCGCGCCGCTGTCGGCGTCGAAGGCATTGATGTGGCCTTCGCCGAAATTGCCGACCAAAAGCTTGCCCGCGAAATCGCCGAAATTGCTGGGCCCCATGATCAGTCCCCACGGCGCGTTGAGCGGGCCGTTGGAGACCAGCCGCTTCACGAAGCTGCCGTCGGTGTTGAACACGCTGACATAGCCGAGCCCCTTGCCTTCCTGCACTTCCTCGCCGTCGTTGCGCAGCTTGGCGAAGGTGACATAGAGCTTGCCGCCCAGCAGCGCGACGTTGAACGGGCCGTAATGCCTGGGCAGGTCGGGATCGGTGAACGAGCCGACCAGGTTCCAGTTGCTGTCGATGATGTCGACCTTGTTGCGCGACACGTCGCTCGCGAACAGATGGTTCGAGGTCGGGTCCCAGGCCAGCCCGGTATAGTGCTCGGTCTCGTCCTCCTTGCGGGTGCCGGCCGTGATGTCGAAGGCGACCAGCGCATGCGTGCCGTCGACGCTCGGCGCCCAGCCGGTGATCTTGCCGGTCTCCGACGCGAAGACGAAGAACGGCTCGGCGGAGCTGGTGCCGTTGCTGACCTTGAAGCCGTGGCCGCCCGGCAGCGCGATCTGGCCCGTCGGCTTGCCGCCGTTGACGGTCACGACCAGCGACTGCACCGTGCCGTCGTTCGGGTTGTACAGCGTCGACAGGCCGTTACGGTTGTCCGACACCCACAGATTGCCGCCCGGGAATTGCGAGATGCCCCACGGGTTCTTCAGGTTCGGATCGGTGTTGGCCGCCTTGCCGGGCTTGTCGGAGACCAGCTTGGCGACGGTGAAGCTCGTCGCGGCAAACGCGGCGGTCGACGACAACAGGAGCGCAATCCCCAGCGCCATCCCTGTAGTTCTAAGCATACTACCTCCTCATTGCGTTCGATAAACGAAACGTAATGTGGGTAGTGGCGCTTTGCGGCGAAACTGTGTGCGCCTGTATCTTGGAAACGTTCTTTACTTCGTAAGGCCGCTCTTTACTGCGTAAGACTTTCTGCCGGCCGCGCGACACTTGGCGTGACGTCGGGATCGGCCTCGACCTCGAGCAGCTTCTCGCGCGCTGCCGCCGCTTCCTTCTGCTTGTTCCACATCGCGGCGTAATGGCCGCCGGCCGCGACCAGCGCGGAGTGGCGCCCGCGCTCGACGATCTCGCCATGGTCGAGCACCAGGATCTCGTCGGCATCGACCACGGTCGACAGGCGATGCGCGATGACGAGCGTGGTGCGGCCCTGCGACACCTCGGCGAGCGCGCTCTGGATCTCGCGCTCGGTGTGGGTGTCGAGCGCCGAGGTCGCCTCGTCGAGGAGCAGGATCGGCGGGTTCTTCAGGATCGTGCGCGCGATCGCGACACGCTGCTTCTCGCCGCCGGAGAGCTTGAGGCCGCGCTCGCCGACCATCGATTCATAGCCCAAAGGCAGCTCGACGATGAACTTGTCGATCTGGGCGTGGCGCGCGGCTTCCTTGATGTCGGCCTCGTTCGCGCCGATGCGGCCATAGGCGATGTTGTAGCGCACCGTGTCGTTGAACAGCACCGTGTCCTGCGGGACGATGCCGATGACCGCGCGCAGGCTTTCCTGGGTGATGTCGCGGATGTCCTGGCCGTCGATGGTCACGCTGCCCGACTGGATGTCGTAGAAGCGGTAGAGGATGCGGCTGATCGTCGACTTGCCCGCGCCCGACGGCCCCACCACCGCGACGGTGCGCCCCGCGGGCACGGTGAAGCTGATGCCTTTGAGCACCGTGCGCGCGGGCTCGTAGGCGAAGACGACGTTGTCGAAGCGGATCTCGCCCTGCGCCACTTTCAGCGCCGGCGCGCCCGGCTTGTCCTTCACCTCCTCCGGCTGGTTCAAGAGGCGGAACATCGACTCCATGTCGACGAGCGCCTGGGTGATCTCGCGATAGACGGTGCCGAGAAGATTGAGCGGGATATAGAGCTGGATCAGGATCGCGTTGGCGCTGACCAAAGTGCCGACGCTGAAGCGCCCGTCCTTGATGCCGTAGGCCGCCAGCACCATCACGATGCCCATGCCCACCGCCATGATGAAGGCCTGGCCGGTGTTCAGCACCGAGAGCGAGATCTGCGCCTGGATCGAGGCGCGCGAGAACTTCGCCATCGACTTGTCGAAGCGCCGCGTCTCGTGCGCCTCGTTGTTGAAGTATTTCACCGTCTCGTAGTTGAGCAGGCTGTCGACCGCCTTGGTGTTGGCGTCCTGGTCGCTCTCGTTCATGTCCCGGCGGAACTGGATGCGCCAGTTGGTGATCGCGAAGGTGAACCAGATATAGGCGCCGACCATCGCCACCGTCGTCGCCGCGATCACCAGGCTGAGCTTCACGAACAGGATCGCGGCATAGAAGACCAGCAGCACGATGGTCGGGAAGATCGAGAACAGCGCGAACGACAAGAGCGTGTCGATGCCCTTGGTGCCGCGCTCGATGATGCGCGACAGCCCGCCGGTCTTGCGCTCGAGATGGAAGCGCAGGGACAGCGTGTGGACATGGGCGAAGGTCGAGACCGCGACCTCGCGCATCGCGTGGTACTGCACCTTGGCGAAGACGCCGTCGCGCAATTGCGCGAACAGCTGCAGCAGCACGCGCGACACGGCGTAAGCCACGATCCAGCCGAGCGCCGCGCCGAGCACGATGTCGGCCGGGCTCTTCGCCAGCGCGTCCACCGCCCAGCCGTAGAACAGCGGCGACAGGCTCGTCGCGGTGGTCGCGAGCAGGAGAAAGAAGATCGCCGCGAACACGCGGATGCGCAGCTCGGTCTGGCCCTTGGGCCAGAGATAGGGAAGCAGCATCCACAAGGGGCGGAAGGTCGGGGCGCCGTCGCCTTCCTCGGTGCGCGGTCGTGCCATGCCCTCAATGCCCCATATTCGCGCCGCCGAAGACCAGGAAGCCCGCGACCATGGCGATCACGGCGATGACGGCAATGACGATCAACCAACGCGGCAACGAAACCTCCGGACGACGGGTGGAAAGGGAGCGCGAACCTGTTTAGGAAGAAGGCCGCGCAACCGCAACCCTGCTCCCGTCATGGACAATACAAGACCGAAAATCGGCGTGTTCTGCGGCTCCTCGCATGGCAGCGATGCGGCCTACACAGAGGCGGCGCGGCGCTTCGGCCGGCTGATCGGCGAACGGGGCTTCGACCTGGTGTTCGGCGGCGGCTATATCGGATTGATGGGCGAGGTCGCGCACGCTGCGCGCGAAGCCGGCGCTTATGTCACCGGCGTGCTGCCCGATTTCCTGCGCCATCTCGAGCCGCCCTCGCGCGACACCCAGCGCATGCTGATCACCGACAACCTCTTCGAGCGCAAGCGGCTGATGCTCGAGCTGTCCGACGGCTTCGCGGTGCTGCCCGGCGGGCTCGGCACCTATGACGAGTTCTTCGAGGTGATCACCGCGGCGCAGCTCGACGTGTTCGACAAGCCGATCGTGCTGCTCGACACCAAAGACGTTTTCGCGCCGCTGGTCGCTCTCCTCGACGCGACGATCGCGAGCGGCTTCGCGCAGCCGCGCGTCACGTCGCTCTACCATCGGGCTCGGACACCGGAGCAGGCGATAGAGCATTTGGCCGAACGCGCGCGTCGAGCGCCACCAGGGTAAGCGCGCTCCACACGAAGACGAACGCGATCGTGTCGGCACGGGTGAAGCCCTCGCCCATCAGGAACGTCGCGACCAGCAGGGTCAGCGTCGGCGAGAGATATTGCAGGAAGCCGAGCGTGGTCATGCGGATGCGCCGCGCGCCGGCGGCGAACATCACCAGCGGCACCAAGGTGATCGGCCCGCCGCCGATGAGCAGCAGGTCGCGCTCGATATGCGTGGCGTCGAACGCGGCGGTTCCCTGCCAGGCGAAGAAGCCCAGCACCGCCGATGTGAGCGGGAACAGGATCAGGGTCTCGACCGTGAGCCCGTCCAGCGCGTCGACCGCGGTGCGCTTGCGGAGATAGCCGTAGAACCCGAACGAGAGCGCCAGCGCCGGCGCGACCCAGGGCACGTAACCGAGCTCGAACGCCTGCGCCGCCACCGCCGCCGTCGCCAGCGCGAGCGCGACAAGACGCAGCCGCGACACTTTCTCGTCCAGCAGGAAGAAGCCGAGCGCGATCGAGACCAGCGGCGTCAGGTAATAGCCGAGGCTCGACTCGACCAGCTGATGCGTCGAGACGCAGTAGATGAACACCGTCCAATTGGCGGCGACCAGCACGCTCGATGCCGTCAGCGCCAGCAGCACGCGCGGCCGGGCCATGATATGGCGGATATGGGCCAGGTGTCCGCGCGCCGCCGTGATCGCGAAGGCGAAGACCGCGCCCCAGAAGATGCGGTGCAGGGTGATCTCGACCGGCGAGGTGCCGGCGAGCATCGCCCAGTAGAGCGGCACGAAGCCCCAGACGAAATAGGAGCCGGCGGCATAGAGGATGCCCAGCGTCTCGTCGGCCGAAGCTTCCTTGGGACTATGTTGCTTGGTCATGGGGCCAATCTAGTCGATGCGCGCGTCGCGTTGCCGCGGAATTTCGCAACGCCGTCATGCGCGCGCGAAGCGAAGCTGCCGGCGCGGCTTCGCGACGTCGTGTCCTTTGCTTTTAATTGGACTTTCAACCTGAACGAGTATATCAATGATGTTTCTGTCGGAAGGAGAACAGAGATGGGCAAGAGCCCTTCTTACAGGCCGAGCTCCGTAAATCCGTCGGACGTGATCTGGTTTCACACGCTCAAGACAATCACCGGCGAAGCCATCACCGTGAACACGCCTTTCACCTACACTCCGGTGAAATCGGAGCTGGTCGAGACTGTCACCCGATTGTCCGTGTGCAGGACCGTGCAGAATCTGACCACGGAGCTCGGAGTTTCGGGTTCCATATCGGGCGCCTATCTCGGCGATTCCGTATCGGACAAAGCCCAATTCGTCCGCAGATGCTCGACGTCGTCGTGCACCACGTTCATCGCCGTATATGCATGCCTGACGACCCATAGCATGGCGATCGACGGCAGAGTGCCGACACAATGGACGGACACGAGCAGCTCTGCGGCGGACCTCTACGAGGCGTGCGGCGATGCCTATACGAGATCCGCTGTGCTGGGAGCGGAAACCTACGCGGTCTACTCCTTCGCCACGGAAACCGAGGAGGAGCAACAGTCGCTGGTGGACGAGTTCTCGGCCAGGGGTATCGTCTCCGGCGCGCAGCTCTCGGCCGATTTGCAGGCATCGATCGATGAGGTCAGCCAGAAGTCTGCGTCTTCCGTCCGCTTCGAACAGCAGACGAAGGGCGTCAAGGGGTGGGATGGGAAGGGGACTCTTGTCCAGTATATCCAGGAGACGTTTCCCAAGGACGTGGCCGAGACGGGAGGAGGCGACCATGTCTTCCAACAGAGCTACGGCCCTCTCGAAACCCTTGCTCCGATCGGTCCGATCCGGGACGGGCTGAAGACGATCGACACAAATGTCATGCACTTGGTGGGCAGCCGGAATCCGTACTCCGACGACGTGGGCTTGATACACAGCTTCATTCTCGCAAGCGCCAACAGAATGGAAACGGCAAAGCTGATCGACGTCTATGAGTTCTACGGCGCCGACGCGGAATTCATCGGTATGCTGAGAAGCAATCAGGACGATCTGGACGGCAAGCTCGCCGCCATCAAGACGATTTTCGACAATTTCGACAGCAGCCCGGACGTTCCGCTGCACAGGGACAGTTTTCCAAAGCTCCACGCAACGTTGCCGAAGCTGCGTTTCGAAAGGAAGGTCAAGAACGACTACGGCAACCATCGCGGCGCATACTTCTCCATGGACGCTCTCGGCTCCGCGGAGACGTTGGTCCGGGCGAAATGCCACGTGGTGAAGCTGATGGGCCGGTCCGGCACTGTCGTCGACAGGTTCGTCGTCACCTATGAGGTCGACGGCTCCAGGGTCGAAGTGGTTCATGGCGGCGGCGGCGGGGGCGACACCGCTCCTCTCGAGATCAACGACAATGACCGCATCAACATGATTTTCTTGCGCTGGGCAAACGGCAGTAACCCGGTCGGCAAGCTGGAAATAGCCACGAGCGGCGGCGGCAATTTCTTTCTGGGCAACCTTTCCGAGAGCAACACCTGGGTCCGGCTATATGTCGAGCAAGGCTATACCTTGCTGGGCTATGAGAGCCGAGCGGACGATTACATAACTTCGATATTCCAGGTACAAGTGAAGATGCTTCAGCCGCACTTCGAGCGGGATTAGCGGATCCGATACGGCGTACGGCGCCGGATTTCGACGCCCTACCGGCTTTCGCCGGTCGCGTCGAGGCGACAGATCACTTCTTGACGTCCCAGCTCGTGCCCTCGGGCCCGTCCTTGAGCACGATCCCCTTGGCGAGCAGCGCGTCGCGGATGCGGTCGGACTCGGCGAAGTTCCGCGCCTTGCGCGCCGCGTTGCGCGCCGCGATGGCTTGCGCGATCTCGGTGACGTCGACGCTGGTCCTGGCGGCGATGCGCTCCTGCACGTTGGAAAAACCCAGCAACCCCAGCCCGCCCGCCAGCTCGTGGTCGCTGCCCTTGTGCAGCTCGGCGATCGCCTGCGGCGTGTTGAGGTCGTCGCCCAATGCCGCCAGGAACGCCGCCCCAACCGGCGGATCGGCGAGCGGCTCGGTCACCGCATACCATTTCTCGAGCGTCTTCCAACTCTCGTTCATGCCGGCGACGGTCCAGTCCATCGGCTGGCGGTAGTGGGTACGCAGCATGTTGAAGCGCAGCACCTCGCCCGGCCAGTCCTTGAGCAGCGCGTTGATGGTGACGAAGTTGCCGAGGCTCTTCGACATCTTTTCGCCTTCGACGTTGAGGAAGCCGTTGTGCAGCCAATAGCGCGCGAGCGCGTGGCCGCCATGCGCGCCTTCGCTCTGCGCGATCTCGTTCTCGTGGTGCGGGAAGACGAGATCGATGCCGCCGCCATGGATGTCGATGGTATCGCCCCCCTCTTCGAATCTAAAGGCGGCTTCGATCATCGCCGAGCATTCGAGATGCCAGCCCGGCCGCCCGCGCCCCCACGGGCTCTCCCAGCCCGGCGTCCTGTCGTCCGACGGCTTCCACAAGACGAAGTCCATCGGGTCTTCCTTGTAGGGCGCCACGTCGACGCGCGCGCCCGCGATCATGTCGTCGACCGAGCGCCGCGCGAGCTTGCCGTAGTCCGCCTTGCGCTTGACGCGGAACAGCACGTGCCCCTCGGCCGCATAGGCAAAGCCCGCCGCGATCAGCGCCTCGGTCATCGCGATCATCTGCGCGACGTGCTCGGTCGCGCGCGGCATGACGCTCGGCTCCAGGCAGCCGAGCCCCGCCACGTCCGCGCGATAGATGCCGTAGGTCGTCTCGGTCAGCGCGCGCACGACGTCGAGGATCGGCACGTCGCGCTCGCCGCGCTGCTCCAGCGC
The DNA here is from genome assembly GCA_035549495.1 of Rhizomicrobium sp. Classification (GTDB taxonomy): domain Bacteria; phylum Pseudomonadota; class Alphaproteobacteria; order Micropepsales; family Micropepsaceae; genus Rhizomicrobium. The sequence continues at coordinate 172,053 of DASZQV010000007.1, forward strand.
GCGCGCGTTGATCTTGTCGTCGATGTCGGTGATGTTGCGCACATAGGTGACGTGCGCGGGTCCGTAGACGTGGCGCAGCAGGCGATAGAGCACGTCGAACACGATGGCCGGCCGCGCATTGCCGATATGGGCATAGTCGTAGACGGTCGGTCCGCACACATACATGCGCACGTTCGCCGGATCGAGCGGCACGAAATCCTCTTTCGTCCGCGTGAGCGTATTGTAAAGACGCAATTGAGCGGTCACGCGGTCTCTCCGTTCAACCGGGCATAGGCTCTCGCCCGGCCGATAAGGGGAAGCAGCTTCTTGAGCTCCGGTCCATGGTCCCGGCCGGTGAGTGCAAGACGCAGCGGATGATAGAGCATCCTGCCTTTCGTGCCGCCCATCCTCGCGGACACGGCGGTGGTCCAGACACTCCAGGTCGTCTCGTCCCAGGGCTCGGGCGGAAGCAGAAACGCCGCGCGCTGCATGCCGGGCGTGATCACGGGGATTATGGGCCCGGCGACGATCGTCCAGATTTCGGCGGCGTCGGAAAGGCGCGTGAGGTTGGCGCGGGCCGCATCCCAGAACGCCGCGCCGCCGCCGATGCCCATCGCGGCAAGCCGTTCCGAAACGGCTTCGAACGGCAGCGCGTGCAGCAGCTTCGCGTTCAGGCCTTCGAGTTCCTTGGGATCGAAATGCGCCGGGGCGCGGCCGATCTTGGCGAAGTCGAACTCGCGCGCGAGCTCGTCGAGCGAGGCGCGCAATTCGACCGGATCCGACGTGCCGGTCTTGGCGAGATAGGAATCGAGCGCCAGCGCTTCGATCCCGCCGTCGCGGATCTCGCGCAGCGACAGCGAGCCGATGCGCTTCGACAGCGCCTCGCCGCCCGCGCCGACCAGGAGCGGGAAATGCGCGAACTCCGGCACCTTGGCACCGAGCGCTTCGAAGATCTCGATCTGCGCCGCCGTGTTGGTGACATGATCCTCGCCGCGGATCACATGCGTCACGGCGAGGTCGACGTCGTCGACGACCGACGGCAGGGTATAGAGAAATCGTCCGTCCTCGCGGATCAGCACCGGATCGGAGAGATGCGCCGTGTCGATCTCGACCTCGCCGCGAATGCGGTCGCGCCATTTGACCTTCGACTGAGAGAGCTTGAAGCGCCAGTGGGGCTTGCGGCCCTCCGCGTCCAGCTTCGCACGATCCGCATCGCTCAGCGCCAGCGCGGCGCGGTCATAGACCGGCGCCTTGCGCAGCGCGATCTGGCGCTTGCGGCGGCGCTCGAGCTCGTCCGCGGTCTCGTAAGCCGGATAGAGCCGGCCGCCAGCCTTCAGCTTCTCCGCGGCGGCCGCATGCGCGCCGGCACGCTCGCTCTGGCGCGCGAACAGGTCGTGGCTGAGGCCCAGCCACGCCAGATCCTCGACGATCGCGGTTTCATGCTCGGACCGAGAGCGCTCGGTATCCGTATCGTCGATGCGCAGCAGGAACCGCCCGCCGGTCTTGTGCGCGAACAGCCAGTTGACCACGGCCGTGCGCGCATTGCCGACATGCAGCAACCCCGTAGGCGACGGCGCGAAGCGGACGAGCGTGGTCATAGCTCGCGCGCGTCCCTAAACGCGTTGGTGATGGGATAGCGCCGGTCGCGGCCGAAATTCTTGGCGGTGATCTTGACGCCGGGCGGCGCCTGGCGGCGCTTGTATTCGCTGACATAGAGGAGCTGCTCGACGCGCTTGACCGTCGCCGGATGATAGCCGCGCGCGCAGGTCGCCTCGAAGCTCATCTCGTTCTCGACCAGGCATTCGAGGATGCCGTCCAGGATGTCGTAGGGCGGCAGCGAATCCTGGTCCTTCTGGTTCTCGCGCAGCTCCGCGCTCGGCGGCTTGTCGAGGATACGCTCGGGGATCACGCGGCCTTGTCCATTCCGCCAGCGCGACAGCGCGAACACCTCGGTCTTGTAGACGTCCTTGAGCACGTTGTAGCCGCCGCACATGTCGCCGTAGAGCGTCGCATAGCCGACGCTCATCTCGCTCTTGTTGCCGGTGGTCAGAACCATCGGCCCGAACTTGTTGGAGATCGCCATCAGCATGACGCCGCGGATGCGCGACTGGATGTTCTCTTCCGTCGTGTCGGGACGCTTGCCGGCGAAGGTCTCCGCCAGCGCATCGCCGAAGGCGGTCACCGCGCCTTCGATCGGGATCGTCTCGTAGCAGCAGCCCAGAAGCTTCGCGCATTCTTCCGCATCGTCGAGGCTCTCTTGGCTGGTATAGCGCGACGGCAGCATCACGCAGCGCACGCGCTCCGCGCCCAGCGCGTCGACCGCGACCGCCGCCGACAGCGCGGAATCGATGCCGCCCGACAGCCCGAGCACGACGCCGGGAAAGCGGTTCTTGTTCACATAGTCGCGCAGGCCCAGCATCATCGCGTGATAGATCGAGGCTTCGCGGCTCTCCTCCGTCATGCGCGCGCCGGGCGCGCAGACCCAGCCCTCCGGCCCGCGCGTCCATTCGGTGACGATCAGCGCCTCTTCCCAGGCCGGCAGCGCCCAGGCCAACGCGCCGTCGGCGTTGCACACCAGCGAGGCGCCGTCGAAGACGACCTCGTCCTGGCCGCCGATCTGGTTGAGATAGACGAGCGGCAGCCCGCTCTCCTTCACCCGCATCTTGACGAGGCCGAGCCGCACGCCTTCCTTGCCGGCCTCGAAGGGCGAGCCGTTGGGCACGAGCAATATCTCGGCGCCGGTCTCGCTCAGGCATTCGACGACATCGGCGGTCCAGATGTCCTCGCAGACCGGCACGCCGATGCGCAGGCCGCGCACGTTGAACGGCCCGGGCAAGGGACCGGCCGCGAAGACGCGCTTCTCGTCGAACACGCCATAGTTCGGCAGGTCGACCTTGAAGGTCTTGCCCGCGACCTGACCGCCGTCGAGCAGGACGCAGGCGTTATAGAGCTTGCCGTCCTCGACCCAGGGCGTGCCGATCAGGACCGCCGGGCCGCCGTCGGCCGTGTCGCGCGCGAGCTTCTCGACCGCCTCGCGCGCGTCGTCCTGCAGCGCCGGCTTGAGCACCAGGTCCTCGGGCGGGTAGCCGACGATGAAGAGCTCGGTGAACAGCACCAGGTCGGCGCCCAGCCGCGCGGCTTGCGCGCGCGCGGCGCGGGCCTTGGCGAGATTGCCGGCGATGTCGCCCATCAGCGGATTGAGCTGGGCGAGCGCGATGCGGAAGCGGTCGGTCATCCCCCCTCTTTAGCGCGCTCATGCGGCGGATGCGAGGCGCGGTTTGCGCAACCCTGAACCCCTTCCGGAAAGCCGATTTCCGGCGCAGACTGGTTGAGCCTCCAGGGGGTTCCCGCCATGCCCAAATTGCGCGCGCTCGCCGCCGTCGCTCTCGCCTCGGCTCTGCCTTTCGCGGTCCAGGCCAAGAAGGTGGACATCACCACCTACCACTACGACAACTATCGCACCGGCTGGAACAGCCACGAGAAGAAGCTCACCGCGGCCAGCGTCGCGGGCAACAAGTTCGGGCTGATCGCCACGACCCCGCTCGACGACCAGGTCGACGCCCAGCCGCTGATCCTGGCCAAGCAGGCGGTCGGCACCAACAGCGCGCGCGAGGTCGTCTATATCGCGACCGAGAGCAACACCGTCTACGCCATCGACGCCAACACCGGCGAGGTCCTGCTCCAGCGCAATCTGGGCAACCCCGTGCCGCGCGACACGCTGCCCGGCCAATGCACCAATGGCGGGCCCAATCTCGGCATCAACGCGACGCCGGTGATCGATCCCAAGTCGCGGCTGATGTACCTCATCACCTATACCTATGAGAGCCAGAAGCCGGTCTATCGCGTCCATGCGCTCAACCCCTCGACGCTCGACGACGCGCTCGAGCCGCGCGTGATCAGCGCCAGCGGCAAGCTCGCCGACAACAGCACCTACAATTTCGATCCGCACGAGAGCCGCCAGCGCGCCGGGCTGCTGCTCAACGGCGGCAACCTCTATGCCGGCTTCGCGAGCTTCTGCGACTACGAGGCCAACAAGTCGCGCGGCTGGATCCTGGGCTGGAGCGCGAAGAACCTGAAGCCCCTGAAGGCCAACGACCTCACCAACAAGCTCAATCACACCGAGCACAATTTCTTCCTGACGGCGATCTGGATGTCGGGCTATGGGCTCGCGGGCAGCCAGTCCGGCGACGTCTATTTCGTCACCGGCAATTCGGACTGGGGCGGCAACGCCTACGATCCCGTCCTGAACATCTCCGAAAGCGTCGCGCAGATGTCGTCCGACCTGAAGACGGTCAAGCACCTGTTCACGCCGGCGAACGTGGTCGATCTGGAGAAGAACGACGGCGATTTCGGCTCCGGCGGGTTCATGCTGCTGCCGCCGCAGAAGAACCAGCCGAGCAACCTCGCGGTCGCGTCGGGCAAGGATCCCGTCATGTACCTCTTCAACGCCGACGACATCAGCAACGGCGCGGGCGGCGGCGGCGCGGCCTACGGCACCGCGCATGTCGATCCGTGCTGGTGCGGCCCGTCCTATTACGTCGGCAGCGACGGCAAATCGCGCATCGTCACCAGCGGCGGCAACAGCCTCGTGACCTTTACCTTGAAGGCCAGCGGCACGCCGAAGCTCACCCTCGACAAGAACGTCGGCAGTGTCGAGGAAGGCGTGTTCTTCCCCGGCTTCTTCACCAGCGTGTCGTCGAACGGCACCAAGGCGGGCACCGCGGTGATCTGGGCGGTCGGGCGGCCGACGGATTTCGACGAGGAGGCGCTGAAGCTCCACGCCTTCGATCCCGAGCAGGGCAAGGAGATCTTCGCCACCACCACGGGCTATTGGACGAACTCCTGGGGCGACGACAACATCGTGCCGGTCGCCGCCAACGGCAAAGTCTATGTCGCGACCGTGCAGTCGCTGGCGATCTACGGCCTGAAGAAGAACGGCGCGGCCTTCGCCTCGCTGCTTCCGGCGCCCAAGCGGATCGACGTTCGTCCGAAGCTCGCCCCCGGGGAGCACGAGATCCGCGGCACCGTGCGCGGCATCGCGGGCAACCTGCTCACCGTCGAGCTGCGCGACGGCAAGACGCTGACCGTCGACGCCACCAAGGCGATCAAGGGCTACATGGTCGCCGCGCCCTCGATCGGCCATGCCCTGCTGGCGCGCGGCGCCTATCGGGGCGACGTGCTCGAGGCGGCGGTGCTCGGCCATGCGCCGGACCATCCGGCGGTGTGGCCGGCGGATCGCTGAGGGGCTATTCGATCTGGCAGGACTCGGGCGATGTCGCGCAGATGTCGCCCCAGAAGGTCACGATGTGCTCGCCGGTCTCGTCGATCATGGCGCGCAACGCGTCCGGATCGGCCTCGCGCGTGCCCAGCCAGCCCGGGCGGAACGGGCCGGTGCAATCGGCGGCCGGAAGCGCGGCCTTGCGGCAGACCTGATCCGACAGGCGGTTGAAGCGCAGCACGGTCGCGACCAGCCGGCCATGCAAATCGTCGTGAAGGTCGTCGCGCGGGCCGGCGTCGGGAAGCGAGACCTTCTCGATCGCGGCCGCCTGGTCGAGCATCACGCCGAAGCGGCCGACCTCGATCGCGGCCGAGAAATCGTCGGCCCGCGCCAAAGACGCCGAAAACGGCGACGCCAGGAACAGGACGGCAAAAAGTGCAAAGCGCATGGGTCACCCTTCGCGCGATAACGCGCGACGGGATCACGGGTTCAAGGCAAATCTCAGGCGCCAATCTTCAGGCGCCAATCTTCAGGCGCCAATCTTCAAGCGTAGGCCGCGTAGCGCATCTGGCGCGACACGTCGCCGGTGCACTCCGCCGCTTCGTCGATGAGCAGCGCGGTGTCGAGCGCCTGGCGGGCCTCTTCGGGGCGCACCAGAGCGGGCGAGCCGTCCTGCACCGCCTTGACGAACGCCGCCACGGACTCGCCCAGCGGGTCGCCGAGCTCGAGCGCGTTCAGTCTGCGGCGCGTGGTGTTGCGCATCTTGCGGGTGAGGAAATCGATCTCGACCACGCCGTCGTGATAGACCGCGCGCATGCCGCGGCGGCGGTTCTGGGCGATGCGGCTGGTTTCGAGCTTGGCGACCGAGCCGTTGGCGAAGCGGATGGTCGTGGCGACCTCGTCGGCAAGGCGGCCCATCTCGGTGCGGCCGATGGCCTCGACCCCCGCCACCGGGCCCGGGATCATCTGATGGATCAGGTCGAGGTCGTGGATCATCAGGTCGAGCACGGCGCTGACGTCGGCGCCGCGGCCGGTCCACGGGCCCATGCGCCAGCAGGACACTTCCTTGGGCGCGTCGGGGAAATCGAGCAGCCCGGTGCGGGCGAAGACGAAGCGCTCCTGGTGACCGACCGTCAGTACACGGCCGGTTTCCGCGGCCAGGGCGATCAGCGCGTCGGCTTCCTCGAGCGAGGTCGCGATCGGCTTCTCGACCAGCACATGGGCGCCGGAATTCAGGAACGCGCGCACGATGGCCGAATGCGTCACGGCGGGCGTGCAGATGCTGACCAGGTCGACATGGCCGAGCAGCTCGCGCCAATCGGCGACGGCGGGCACGCCATGGGTCGCGAGCGAGCCCTTGCGCACTTCCGGATTGGCGTCGGCGATGGCGGCGAGATCGACGCCTTCCAGGCCGCGATACTTCGAGGCATGGTGACGGCCGAACGCGCCGGCGCCGATGACGGCGGCCTTGAGCGGTCCTTCCTGACGGATGCGGTGTGGGGGCAAACCGGAATCCCTCGTCAAATCAGAGACATGAACGCCGGATACGCTCCCCGAGGCGACTCATAAAATGTTTCGTCTTGTTACACGGACGGCCCCTGCTAGGCTCGCCCGACCAAGCTATTCCACACTAAGCCATTGAGGAGACGACCATGGGTGCCCTGAAAAGCCGCGAAATCCGGTTAAAATCCCGCCCGACCGGCATGCCCGGCCCCGACAATTTCGAGCTCGCCGAGGTCACCCTGCCCGACCCCGGACCGGGCCAGATCCTTGTGCGCAACTCCTATATGACGGTCGACCCCTATATGCGCGGCCGGATGATGGACCGCCAGAGCTACGTCCCCCCGTTCCAGATCGGCGAGGCCCTGACCGGCGGCGCGGTCGGCCAAGTGGTGGCGGCCGGCGACGGCGCGCAGTTCAAGGTCGGCGATCACGTCCAGAGCTTCGGCGGCTGGCGCGAGGCGTTCGTGGCCAACGGGCCCGAGCTGATGGTGCAGAAGATCGATCCCATCCCCGGCGTCGGCATCCAGAGCTATCTGGGCACGCTCGGCATGCCGGGCATGACGGCCTATGCGGGCCTCTTGCGCATCGCCGAGTTCAAGCCCGAGGATTCCGTCTTCGTGTCGGCGGCCTCGGGCGCGGTCGGCACGGTGGTCTGCCAGATCGCCAAGGCCAAGGGCTCCAAGCGCGTGGTCGGCTCGGCCGGCTCGGACGAGAAATGCGCGTGGCTGAAGTCGATCGGCTGCGACGAGGCGATCAACTACAAGACCTGCGGCGATCTGAACGCGGCGGTGGCCAAGGCCTTCCCCGACGGCATCGGCGTCTATTTCGACAATGTCGGCGGCGCCCATCTCGAAGCCGCGCTCGGCAGCATGCGCCAGTTCGGGCGCCTGGCCGAATGCGGCATGATCGAGCAGTACAACGCGACCGTGCCGCCGCCGGGACCGCGCAACATGGTGCTGATCGTGGGCTTGAGCCTGACCATGCGCGGCTTCATCGTCTCCAACCACTACGACATGGCGGGCGACTTCATGCGCGACATGGCGACGTGGATCGGCGCCGGCAAGATGACGTGGAAAGAGACGATCCATGACGGCATCGAGCGCGCGCCCGAAGCCTTCATCGGCCTCTTCAAGGGCGAGAATTTCGGCAAGATGCTGGTCCGCGTCGGGCCGGACAAGGCGGTGTAGAGCCCTTCGGCCGCCGCCACGAACAGTTGACAAATTTTCTCAAGTTACTGAGTGTGGCGGCAACCGCGTCGTTGGGGGAAGAAGCATGAGCAATCGGGAAAGGCGCGCGCGGTCAGTGCTCCACGCGACGATTGGTGCCTGCGTTTTCTCCCTAACCTGCTTTAGCGCCGCCGAAGCGAAGGGAAAATTCGTCACTTTTTCCGTGGAAGGTGCCATCAGTACGGTGGCCAGATCCGTAAACGACCGCGGAGAAATCGCGGGATCGTTCTACAAATCGCAGACCGAGTCTCACGGTTTTCTGCGTGCTCGGGATGGCTCGATCGCGATATTCGATGTTCCCGGCGCCGAGGGAACCACGGAAGCGAGCTCGATAAACGGCGCCGGTGAAATCACGGGGCGATACGGAGAATACCTAACGGGATTTCATTGCTTTGTCAGAGCAACCGATGGCGCAATAACCCCATTCGATCCGCCCAACGCCAATGGGATCATCGACCTGCCCAAGATCAACGCTGCTGGAACCGTGGTCGGTTGGTACGAGATAGGATTGGTGGATCATTCATACCTGCGGACATCCGACGGCACGATCACCGTATTCGACGCCCCGGACGCAGGAAGCGGCCTGGATCAAGGGACCAGGGCTGTAGACGTCAACAAAAAAGGGGAAATTACGGGCACTTATATGGATCAAGCCGGCGTTTCACACGGCTTTCTGCGCAGCACCAATGGCGCGATCGCCGAATTCGACATTCCAGGCGCCGTGACGTTTTTCGTTGGCGCCATCAACGCGAAGGCTGTGGTCGCAGGCTCGTTGGTGGACGAGACGCAGACGGCGCATGGCTTCATCCGTCATCCCAATGGGCATTTCACCTATTTCGATTTTCCTGGAGGGGCGGCATCGGCCTTCGTTGAGAGCATGAACGCCAAAGACGAGATCGCCGGATATTATTATGAGCCCGACTTCACCACCAATCATGGGTTCGTCCGGAGCGCCGATGGCAGGCTGCTTCTTTTCGACGCCCCGAAAGCAAAGCGCGGAACATTTGCAGCCAGCATAAACTCCAAAGGTCAAATCGCCGGGAGTTTCGACGACAAGAAATTCAATGCAAGCGGCTTCCTGCGAAAATAGCAGAATTGATTTCAAGCGATACGCATGCTTTTTGCATCGGGCCGTGGCAAGATGTCTTTGGATGAATCTGGCACGGCCATGAACGTCCATCACGGCTTCGTGCGCCGAAAGAACGGCAAGGTTCACAAGTTCGACGTCGCCGGCGCGGTCAACACCGGCACCGCGACGACGGTCGGCGCGCGCAACGGCGACTGCATCGACGAATACGATTTCGACGGCGGCACCGGCGGCTTCATCCGCAAGCGGCGCTGACGCGCTCGTCCCAGCTCAGGATCTCGTTGCGCCAGATCTCGTGCAACGGCTCGGTCTCCTCCATATGGGCGAGGAGCTTCTTGAAGTTCGCCACTTTGATCGCATCGCCGTCGCGCACGACGACGCCCTCCTGGACGAAGGTCTGGAGCGCGCGGTTCAAGGTCTGGCGCGCGACGCCGGTCATCGATGCGAGCTCGTCCTGGGTGAGATCGATCGGCGCGGGATCGATCCAGGCCGGGCTTCCCGGCGGCGCATCGACGGGGAACACCGCGCGCCGCTGCAGATAAGCGAGCATCTTGGCCACGCGGCAGGCGAGCGAGTCGACGCCGAACGAGAACAGGTTCTCGTAGTCCACCCGCGAGCCCCGGCACATCGACAGGCAAAGATCGCGAAGGTACCGCACGTCGTTCAGCACGTCCCCGAGCGCCGACAGCGGCACCAGGACGACGAGCGAGTCGCAGCGCGCGGCGTGGCTGAGCGGCATCACGATGCCGTCGAGGGCGGGCATCAGGCCGAACATATAGCCCGGCCACAACACGCCCTGGAGATAGTACGTCCCGTTCGGCGCGCTTCGATGCGCGGTGAAGCTGCCCGCGGCGACGATCCACAGGCCCTTCGGCGGATCGCCGCGCTCGGCGACCGCCTCGCCTTTGCGGTAACGCCACAGCTCGGCGGCGGACGTCATCTTTGCGAGCACGGGCTCGGGCCAATCGGCGAAACAGCGGACCGCGCGCAGAGCCGTCGGGATCAATTCCAGCTGCTGCCTGAGCCTCGCCGCCAACGCTCTCTCCCTCCCCGCGCGCCTCTCTAGCAGAACGTTGTCACAAACGCGACAGACGGAGCCTCCGCCGGGAACTTTCTTCCCCGCGCGCACGTTCTAGTCGCGATACCGGGGAGAGATTTCCATGCCGCTCGTTACCGTCGTTCTCATTCTGGTCGCCGTCGGCATCGTGCTGTGGCTGATCAACACCTACATCCCGATGCAGGGCACGATCAAAGGCATCCTGAACGCCGTGGTCGTGATCGCCGTCGTGATCTGGCTGCTGCAGGTGTTCGGCCTGCTCGGCGACGTCACCAGCCTGCGCGTCGGACACTAAGCGCAATCGGGCGAATTGCGCAGCGGTTCGCCCGGAAAATTGCGCGCCCATCAAAAGACCGCTGCCTGTACATTGTCGCCAAATGTCGTGAGCGGCTTCAGCCGTTGCGCCGAGGCCATGCGGGACTAATATCCCCTCCGCATTCTTTGAGGGGATCCGATGAAGCGCGTCCAAATTCTCGCCACCGCCGCCATCGCCGCCGCGATCGTGATCGGCGTCGCCGCCGAAGCGCCCGCGCCGAAGAAGGACGACGCCAAGCCCGTCGAGCAGCTCTATTCCGGCAAGTTCTTCAAATCGGAAGAGAGCGTCACCTCGGGCGCGGTGAACGGCGTCTCGTACAAGGCGATCGCGGGCACCCTCGTCGTCCATCCCGACGACTGGAACGATTCCGCGCAGAACGGCGGGCCTAAGAATCCCGAAGCCAAGGGCGACGAGTCCTCGGCCGAAGCGTCGATCTTCTTCGTCTATTACGCCAAGGACGGCGCCGATCCCGAGAAGCGCCCGGTCACGTTCGTCTTCAACGGCGGACCCGGCTCGGCGACGGTGTGGCTGCACATGGGCGCGTGGGGTCCACGCCGCGTCGTCACCGCCGAGGACAGCCACAACCACGCGGCCCCCTACGAGGTCGTCGACAACGAGGAGAGCCTGCTCGACGCCAGCGACCTCGTCTTCATCGACGCGCCCGGCACCGGCTTCAGCCGCATCGCCGGCAAGGACAAGGAGAAGGAGTTCTACGGCGTCGATCCCGACGGCGCGGCGTTCGCGAACTTCATCCAGGAATTCCTCGCCAAGTACAATCGCTGGAACTCGCCCAAATACATCTTCGGCGAAAGCTACGGCACGCCGCGCGCCGCGGTGCTGGTCAACGACCTCGAGACCGGCAAGGACATCGACGTCAACGGCGTGATCATGCTGTCGCAGATCCTGAACTTCGATCTCTCGGTCGACCGCCCCGAGCTCAACCCCGGCGTCGACCTGCCCTACCAGATCGCGCTGCCGACCTATGCCGCGACCGCTTGGTATCACAAGAAGCTTCCCGGCCATCCCGATCCCGACATCACGCGCTTCGTGCAGTCGGTCGAGCGCTTCGCGATGGGCGAATACGCGCAAGCCTTGAGCCAGGGCGCGGGCATCTCGAAGGAGCGCAAGAAGGCGGTGGCCGAGAAGCTGCACGCCTTCACCGGCCTGCCGGTGTGGTACATCCTCAAAGCAAACCTGCGCATCGACGGCGGCGAGTTCGAGAAGACGCTGCTCGACGAGGAAGGCCTGTCGACCGGGCGCCTCGACACGCGCTTCTCGGGCATCACGCTCAATCCCTTGAGCGAGAAATCCGACTACGATCCGCAATCGGCTTCGATCAGCTCGGCTTACGTGTCGGCGTTCAACGCCTATGTGCGATCCAAGCTGAACTTCGGCCAGGGCCGCCAATACGTGCCGTCGGCGGGGCTGTTCCGCAGCTGGGACTTCCGCCACAAGGCGCCGGGCGCGCAATTCGCCTCGCGCGGCGCGGCCAACGTCATGCCCGACCTCGCCAATGCGATGAAGCAGAACCCCAACCTGAAGATCCTGCTGATGGGCGGCTATTACGATCTCGCCACGCCCTATTACGAGGGCTGGTACGAGATGCATCACCTGCAGATCCCCGACAGCCTGCAGAAGAACATCCAGTATCACTATTACGCGTCGGGCCACATGGTCTATGCGCACCAGCAATCGCTGAAGGAGATGCACGACGCGGTGGCCGGCTTCATCGAGCAGACCAGCAACGTCAAATAGTCTCGCCCCCCTCGCGCCCCGGCGCGAGGCAAACCTCGAAGTAGAAGTGCCTGTGCGTGCGGCAGCCGGGATTGAACCCGGCGCCGCAGGACGGGCACGCGTCGCCGCAAGCGAGATAGGCGCGGATGCTCATCTCCGTGCCGCAGGCGCCGCAGAGGACCGCGAGATTGTCCCATTCCGTCTCGGGCCAAACGGCGACGGCGTGGCCGGCCACCGCGTCGTGGCAGTCCTTGCAGGCATAGTATTCGCCGCAGCATTTCATCCGGACCGCGACCACGTCGCGCGGCGAATGCCAATGGCGGCAGCGGGTCTCGCCATCGACGTCCAGCCCGCGCACCTCAGGGCGTTTCATTCGGGCCCGAAGCGAGAAGGTTGGCCAGCGCCGCCACGATCAGATGCGCGAGCATCAAGGGCGCGAGACCGATCAAGAGCGCGCCCGTGATCTCGGTATAGGCGCTGCAGGGCAGGAACCGGTACGCCGAGCCGACCAACAAGAGCTGGATGCCGACCACCGCGACGATGCCGAGCAGGAAGGCGAGCGTGGTGGGCCCGAGCACTTCGGGCCGGTTCACGCGCTCGAGCCGGATGAGCCCCGCGGTGAGACGAAGCCGCGTCGCGGCCGACGCGAAATAGACGATGGCGAGCAGCCAGGCGAAGCTCGACGAGAACACGCGCCCGCCGTCGAGGCCGCAGGCGAGCGAGCCCTCGAGCGCGCGCTGGCCCGGAATTGCGAACGCGATCGCCGCATGCAGCGCCTCGGCGAGCGGGTTCTGCATGACCTCGGGCGCGAGCACGATCTGGTTGGCGAAGCTCAGGATCACGAACGCCGCGAACACCAGCCCGTCGAAGCTCGGCACGAGTTGCGCGAATTCGAGCGGACGCGCATGGCCATGCTCGGTCGCGGCCGCATAGCCGCTGACGAAGACGAGCCCCATCGCCGCGAACAGCGCCACGCATTCGAGCACGCTGCGCACGCTGCCCGGCGCGTCGCCGCCCAGCACGGCGTGCAGGGCATGCGCGCCTGCGAACAGGCAGACCACGACCCAGCCTTTGGCGAGAAGCCGCGCTGCGCCCATGCTTATGCGGACGCCGCGAGACCGGCGCCACGCGCCGCGCTGAGACTGTCGGCGAGCAGGAACGCGAGCTCGAGCGCCTGGCTGGCGTTCAGCCGCGGGTCGCAACGCGTGTCGTAGCGGCTGGCGAGATCGTCTTCCGAGATCGCCTGCGCTCCGCCCAGGCACTCGGTGACGTTCTGCCCGGTCATCTCCAGATGCACGCCGCCGGGATAGGTTCCTTCGGCGCGATGGATCTCGAAATAGGCCTTGAGCTCCTTGATGATGCGGTCGAAAGGCCGCGTCTTGATGCCGGCCGCCGACTTGATCGTGTTGCCGTGCATGGGATCGCAGGACCACACCACCTTGGCGCCGCTTCTCTTCACCGCGCGGATCAGCTTGGGCAGCTTCTCGTTCACTTGATCCGCGCCGAAACGCGCGATGAGCGTGAGCCGGCCGGGCTTGTTTTCGGGGTTCAGCAGCGCTGCGAGCTTGACGAGATCGTCCTCGGAGAGGCTCGGCCCGCATTTGAGCCCGATCGGATTTCGGATGCCGCGGCAGAACTCGACATGCGCGCCGTCGGGCTGGCGCGTGCGGTCGCCGATCCAGATCATATGCGCCGAGGTGTCATAGGACTCGCCGGTGATCGAATCCTGCCGCGTCAGTGCTTCCTCGTAAGGGAGCAGCAGCGCCTCGTGGCTGAAATAGAAATCGACCTTGGAGGTGCGCGCCTGAACCGCGTCGGCGAGCGAGAAGGTGCGCAGGAACCCGACCCCCTCCTGGATTCGGTCGACCAGCGCCAGATAGCGCCTGAGCAGGTCGGGATGGTTGTGGTCGTCGAGATACCAATGCCGCGCGCGGGCGAGGTCGGCATAGCCGCCGGTCGCAAACGCGCGCACCAGGTTCGCCGTCGACGCCGCCTGGAAATAGGCGCGCAGCATGCGCGACGGATCGGGGACGCGCGCCGCGCTGGTGAACTCCTCGCCGTTGACGATGTCGCCGCGATAGGACGGCAAGGTCGCGGCCCCGCGCGTCTCGTTGTCGTCGGAGCGCGGCTTGGCGAACTGGCCGGCGATGCGGCCGACCTTCACCACCGGCACGTCGGCCGCGAAGGTGAGCACGGTGGCCATGCTCAGGAAAACGCAGAACGTGTCGCGGATGTTGTTGGCGCTGAACTCGGCGAAGCTTTCGGCGCAGTCGCCGCCCTGGAGCAGGAACGCCTTGCCCTCGGCGACCTGGGCCAGGCTGGCCGTCAAATTGCGCGCCTCGCCGGCGAAGACCAGCGGCGGATAGGTGCGAAGCTGCGCCTCGACGGCCGAAAGCGCGGCAGGGTCCGGGTAGTCCGGCACCTGTCGGATCGGCTTCGCGCGCCAGCTTTGCGGGCTCCAGGCCACGGGGATCTCCTTTTCGCCAGCCGATATAGAAGAAGAGCGACGCCTTGGCCAGAACGGGGCGAAATGCCGGTAAACGCACGCCCTTGTTCGTCATGGCCGCCCTTGCGGCGGCCATCCAGCGGCTGGATGGCCGGGTCGGGCCCGGCCACGACGAAAAGATCAGGATGCCCTCGCCGCCCTGAGCAGCGCCGTCAGGTCGCTGACCGCCTGGGTCAGCTGGGCGATCTCGGTCTCGCGGATCGCGTCGATCTTCTGGTGCAGCAGCTCGATCTCCAGCTCGGCCTTGACGTTGACCTGGTAGTCGTTCTTGGCCTGCTGGCGGTCGATGTCCTGCTGGCGGTTCTGGCTCATCATGATGAACGGCGCCGCATAGGCCGCCTGGAACGACAGCGCCAGGTTCAACAGGATGAACGGATACGGGTCCCAATGCGCGATCCAGGCCGTGATGTTGAGCACGATCCAGAAGAACAGGATCGCCGACTGGATGATGATGAAGCGCCACGAGCCCATCGTCGCCGCGACCCCGTCGGCGACGCGCTGGCCCAAGGTGAGCGTTTCGTCGGTGTGTTTCTCGCGCAGCTTGGCGCGCACCTTGCGCAGCTCGGCGAGCAGCTGCTGCTCGGTGCTTTGGATGATGTCGGTCAAGGATGCCCCCTTTGTGCGCTCTCTATCCCGGATGCGGCAGGATGCGGATCTCGACGCGGCGGTTGCGCGGCTCGGCCTTGCCCGCGCCCGTCGCGATCTTCAGATGCGTCTGGCCATAGCCCACAGCCACGATGCGCCCGCCCGCCACGCCGTTGCCGCGCAGCAGGCCCGCGACCGCGTCGGCGTGCTTCTGCGATTGCGCGAGGCTGCGGTCCGGCGCGAGCCGCGTGTCTTCATAGCCGTTCACCTGCACCTGGGTATGGTCGTAGTGGCGCAGCACCGCGGCGAGCGCGCGCAGCAGGTCGCGCCCGTCGTCGCCGAAGCTCGCGCCTTTCTCGAACAGGGCGTCGTCGCGCAAATTGATCGCGAGCGCGTCGCCCGGCCGCGCCACCGGCGTGCCTTTGAGGACGCGGCGCAAATCGCGCTCCATCTCGTCCATGTAGCGCCCGACGCCGGCGGCGGCGAGCGGCCCCGCGGTGCCGGAATAGTTCGGCACCGGCCGCGGGGCTTTAAGCGGCGGCGTGCCCGGCTCGGCCTGCGGCGGCGGCGGCGGATATCCTGCCTGCGGCGGCGGCAGCGGCGGATAGGCTTGGGGATGCGGCGCGGTCTGGCAGCCTGCCAGCAGGAGCAGGAGAGCGGCGGCGGCGAGCTTTCTCATCGCTCCAGTTTCGCTTGGCCGCGCGGCAAAATCTAGGCGATGCGCGTGTATTGGAATAGGATCGCGGCGGTGCCCTGGGGACCGCTCATGCTCTCTCCCGCCGATGCGGAGCTCCGCGGCGTGCTGACCCGCCTGATCGCGGAGACGGGCCATGCGCCCTCCCTCGAACACTTGGCGCAGGAGACCGGTGCGACGATCGCGCAGACGGAGCAGGCGCTGCTGCGCCTGGCGGATGCGCATGCGCTGCTGTTGCATCCGGGAACGGCGCGGCCCTGGGTCGTCCATCCTTTCGCGCTCTCTCCCGGCTCGTGCTGGGTCGAGACGCCGCATCGCAGCTATTGGGCGAATTGTCTCTATTGCGCTTGCGGCATCGCGGCGGCGCTCGGATGCGACGCGGCGATCCACACCCGCTATGGCGGGGAGGCCGAGGCGGCGCGGTTCGACGTCGCCGGCGGGACGCTCGCGGACACGGGCGACGTCTTCCATCTCTCCACGCCGGTGGCGCGCTGGTGGGACAACGTCATCTTCGCCTGCGCCTCGTTCCAGCCCTTCCGCGGCGAGCGCGAGATCGACGATTGGTGCGCCCGCCATGCCCTGCCGAAAGGCGCGGTCCTGTCCCTGCCCCGGCTCTGGTCGTTCGCGTCGGACTGGTATGGAGACTATCTTCGCCGCCCGTGGCGCAAGCGTTCTCCGGAACAGGCCCAAGCGCTGTTCGCGCGTCACGGCCTCGACGGACCTTTCTGGTCCTTGAGTTGAGCGCCGGATCGGCGATGATCGGCCATCGCCATAAGGAGGAAATTTCATGAATCTGTTCGATCTGAGCGGCAAGACCGCGCTCGTCACCGGCTCGACCAAGGGCATCGGCGAGGCCATTGTCCACCGTTTCGCCGAGCACGGCGCCAACGTCGTGGTCTCCAGCCGCAAGGCGGACGCCTGCGACAAGGTCGCCGCCGACATCAACAAGGCGGTCGGGCGCGAGGCCGCGGCCGCGATCCCGGCGAACATCAACTACAAGGAACAGCTCGAGCAGCTGGTCGCCAGGACCCGCGCGCGCTTCGGCAGGATCGACGTGCTTGTCTGCAACGCCGCGCTCAATCCCTATTACGGCCCGCAGATGGGCATCCCCGACGAGGCCTTCGACAAGATCATGGGCGCGAACATCCGCTCGAACCATTGGCTCGCGCAGCTCGTGCTGCCCGAGATGGTCGAGCGCAAGGACGGCGCGATCGTCATCGTCTCGTCGATCGGAGGGCTTCGCGGCTCGCCCGTGCTCGGCGCCTATTGCATCTCGAAGGCGGCCGACATGCAGCTCGCGCGCAACATCGCTGTCGAGTACGGCCCGCACAACATCCGCGCCAATTGCATCGCGCCCGGCCTGATCAAGACCGATTTCGCCCGCGCGCTGTGGGAGAACCCCGAAACGCTCAAGCGCTCCACGCAAGGCGCGCCCCTGCGCCGCATCGGCGAGCCCGACGAGATCGCGGGCGCGGCGGTGTTCCTCGCCTCGCGCGCGGGCTCGTTCACGACGGGCCAGACCATCGTCTGCGACGGCGGCGCGACGATTTGATCGCGCATCTCGCCCTCAACGCCGCGATCTCGGCCGCGTGCTTTGTCGCGCTCTGGCTCGCGGCGCTGCGGCTCAAGGATGTCAGCTTCATCGACAGCTGGTGGGCGCTGGGGATCGGGCTGCTGGCGCTGCTGGCCTATCGCGAGGCCGATGCGCATGGCGATCGGGGCAAGGTGCTGCTGGTGCTGACCGAGGCGTGGGCGATCCGGCTCGGCCTCTATCTCGTCTGGCGCTGGCGCAGGAATGGGCCGGACATGCGCTACAAGCGCCTGTTGCACCGCAAAAACTTCGCGCTCGGCTCGCTGGTTCATGTATTCGCGCTTCAGTTCGCGCTGCAGTTCATCGTCTCGCTCCCGGTGCAGCTCGGACAATGGGGCGATCAAAGCGTCGATGCCGTCGCGATCGCGGGCGCCATCCTGGCGGTGCTCGGCTATGCGATGGAAAGTGTCGCAGATTGGCAGCTCATTCGCTTCAAAGCCGTTCCGAACAATGGCGGCCATGTCCTCGACAGCGGACTGTGGCGCTACAGCCGCCATCCCAATCATTTCGGTGACGCGTGTGTCTGGTGGGGATTGTTCCTGCTGTCGGGAAACTGGTACGCCCTGCCCGCGCCACTTCTCCTGACCCTCCTGCTGACACGATTCAGCGGCGTGCCCACGGTCGAAAGCAGCATGCGACGGCACTATCCCGGCCACGACGCCTATGTCGCGCGGACCTCGGCGTTCATTCCCTGGTTCCCGAAGAGCTGATCGCGGCGCGCCCAGCAGGCATGGGTGCCCGAGCAGATCTTGTGCGGCAGCGCGATGCGCGCGACCGGCCCGTCCTGAATCGCGCGCGCGTCGAGCAGGATGCACTCCGACGTGCCCGCATTCTCGTCGGTGACGAAGCTGACCAGATAGCCGTCGTCCTCGTCGCGCGCGCCCGCGCGGGCCACGAACGGCGCCTCGCTTGCGAAGCGGCCGGGGGCGAGACGGTATTCGCGCCGCTCGCCCGTCTTCAAATCGTTGCGCGCGAAGCCGTTGAACAGGAACCAGCCGGGCTCGGCCAGCGTCGAATAGGCATAGCGATAGGGCCGTCCGCCGACGCGCCCGTTGATCGTGCCGAACTCCAGGATCGCGTCGTCGAGACGCTCTTCCCGGGTCGTTCCGTCGCGAAGATTGAACCGCCAGCGATGCAGCTTGGGCTTGAAGCTGTGCTCGTCGAGATAGGCCATCATGTGGGCGTAGCCCGGCGGCGCGTCGGCGCGGGGTTGCGGCTCGGGCTCTTCCTGGAAATAGCCGTCGAGGACGATCTCGTCGCCCTGCTCGTAGGCGTTCACCCAATGGAGCACGTAGGTCGGCTCGGCCTCGAACCAGCGCACCGCGCCGCCGTGACGCGGCACGAGGGCGAAGCGCGACGGCAGGCCCTTGTGCAGCCGCGCCGCGTGCACGTTCTTTTTCAGGAGCTCCGCATCCCAGAACAGCGGCATGTCGTTCAGGATCGCGTAGTGCTCGGTGAACGCCATGTCGTGCGGCAGCCGCGGGCCCGGCAGCGGCACCGCTTGATATGCGGTCAGCCGGTTGTCGCGGTCGACCACGCCGTAATGCAGATAGGGCGCGTGCTTGGAATAGTTGAAGAACATCAGCTCGCCGGTCGCCTCGTCGAGCTTGGGATGCGCCGAGATGCCGTCGATCGGCACCCACGCTTCCGGGCCCAGCGTGTCGAGCGTCTCCGCATCGACGCGATAGCCCTCGCCGCATTGATACATGGTGGTGAGCGCGCGACCGGCATGCACGACCACGTCGGTCGAGGAATTGTCCTTGAGCCCGCCATGCGCGCCGAAGCCCGGCCGCTTCGACAGCGCGGGCGGATCGGCGAGCCCGCCCCACAGCGATCCGCCCGCCTCCTGCTCGGCCGCGAAGCAGCGCGTGCGCACGAAGCGGTTGCGGTAGGAGGCCGCGCCGTCGCGGAACGAGATCATGTGCAGCATCGCGTCGCCGTCGAAGGGATGATAGCGGCCGAGCGGCTGGTGCAGCTGGTTCTCGGTGTTGCGCAGATAGACGCCGTCGATGTCGCGCGGGATCGCGCCTTCGAGGATGTCGAGGTCGAACGCGTCGACCTCTTCCCGAAGCGGCGTCCACGCCCCGTTCAGATAGGGATGGTTGCTGGGGCTCAAGGAACCGCGCACCGGTGGCAGGCGTTCGAGTTTCATGCCACGATCTTAAGCCCAACCCGACGAGGACTTCCATGCGGATCGCAGCGCTCACGCTCGCGCCCATGCTCGTATTTGTCTGCGCCGCCGCGACGGCGCGCGCCGATCCGTGCGACCACGCCACGACGCAGGGCGAGCTCAATGTCTGCGCCGAAGAGAACTACAAGGCCGCCGACCGGTCGCTGACCGAGACCTGGGCGGCGCTCGGCCGCGGCGCGCAGTCGAGGCTCGGCGCCGGCGAGCAAGGCTGGCGCGCTGACCGCGGCGCCAAGTGCCGCTCCGTCGCCGCGGAAGCCAAAGGCGACGACATCGCGCCGCTCGTCTATTACGGCTGCCTGACCGACTGGACGCGCGAGCGCGTGCGCTGGCTGAGGGCGCACGGCGTCAAATGAACGCCGACGCCTTCAGGTGCGACAGGTGCCCGGTGTGGTCGAGCTCGATGACGAGGTCCTGACCGGCTTGGTAGCCGGCGACGCCGTTGACGTCGACGATCAAGAAGGATTCGCCCACGAAGTCTCCCGAATCCGGCGTGAACACCACCGCGTCGTGCACGCCCAGATGCGCCGCATCGACGGCCGAGGCGAGATCGGTGTCGAAATGGGCGAGCGACAGCGCGCCGTCCGTCACCATTTTGTCGACCGCGTTGACCGCGAACCACAGATCGATCTTGTCGGCCTTGACCGAGAACTTCACGATCGTGTCGAACAGCGCGCCGGTGGATTCGGCCGCCGCGCCATAGACGAAATGATCGGGACCGTTGCCGCCGTTGAGCGTGTCCGCGCCGAGGCCGCCGGTCAGCACGTCGGCGCCCTTGCCGCCAGCGAGCTTGTCGTCGCCTGCGCCGCCGATGATGACGTCGGCGCCGCGTCCGCCCGACACCACGAAGCTGCCGTCGAGCTCGGCCGAGCCGTCGAAATGCAGCGTGTTGGCGGTGCCGAGCTTGCCCGCATCGACGTTCAGCGACGTTCCGGCCGCGACGTTGGCGTTGTTCAAGGCGAGCGCATAGCTGTGCCCGTTCGAGAGCATCAGCTTTTCGATCCCCGTCATGGTCGAAGCGCCGAACACCAGGCCCGCGGAGTAGTCGCCGTCGAGCACGACGCTGTCCTTGCCGCCGCCGCCGTCGATCGCATCCGAAGCGGTCAGCGCGCCGCCCATCGCGAAGACGTCGTCGCCATTGCCGCCCTTGACCGTGTCGTTGCCGCCGAGCGCGAGCTCGAAGCTGTCATTGCCCGCGCCGCCGGTCAGCACGTCGTTGCCCGCGCCGCCGGTGATGCGGAACGCGCCGTCATGCTCGGCCGAGGCGTCGAAGATCAGCGCGTTGCCGGCGCCGAGCGCCGAGCCGTCGATCCACAGACGCTGTCCCGCCGCCACGGTCTCGTCCACCGTGGTCAGCTTGTAATTGAAGCCCGCGCCCAGGGTGATCGTCTCGACATTGACCATCGTGGTGGCCGTGAATTTGAGGCCGGCGGAATAGTCGCCCGCCAGCGTGACGGTATCGGTGCCGTCGCCGCCGTCGATGACGTCCTTCGCGTTCAGCGCGGCGCCCAGCACGATCACGTCGTTGTCGTCGCCGCCGGACGCCGTGTCGTTGCCGCCCTGCGAGATGTCGATGTGGTCGTCGCCGCCGTCGCCCTGGATCCTCATATCGTTGCGGTGATTGCCCACGATGATGTCGTCGCCATTGCCGCCGCTCATGATGTAATAGGTGCCGTCCGTGCTGGCGACCAGCGTGTCGTCGCCGCCGCCGCCGAAGAACTCCAGCGTGATCGCCGAGCCGCCCGTCATGTAGTCGTCGCCGGCGCCGCCATAGATGTCGATGTTGTGGGTCTTTCCCTGGATCGTCGGGATGTAGACCTTGTTGCCGTCGTCGCTGAGATAGAACGAGGTGACGAACACGCTGGCGTTGGAAAGGTCGATCGTGCCGCCCGTCGCCACGTGCAGCTCGTTGCAGGAGAGGTATTGCAGCGAGGCGAGCTGCGCCGCGGTCGCGGTGAGCGTGTTGCCGCTGATCTCCTCGATGCCCGTGAGGGTGGCGCCGGTCAGGTCGAGCGCGACGACGCTCTGAAGTTGGTCGAAGCCGTCGCCGCCGTTGAACTGCGCGCCGCTCGTCAGGTCGCCGGCATTGTCGACGACGAGCACGTCGTCGCCGGCGCCGCCGTTGAGGATGTCGATCCCGGCGCCCCCGGTGAGCGTGTCGTTGCCGTCGCCGCCGTTCAGCAAATCGTTGCCGTCGCCGCCCATGATGACGTCGTTGTGAGCGCCGCCGGTGATCGTGTCGTCGCCCGTGCCGCCGACGATCTTGAATGCTCCGTCGCTCGTCTGCGACAGGGTGAGGGTCGTGGCGGTGTTGGTCAGGTCGATCTCGGCGGCGGAGACGTTCACCGCGCTCAGATCGATCGTGCCGCCGTCCGTGAGACGGATGGTCCCGGTGGTGACGCTTTCGAAGCCCGCCAGCAGCGCGCCGCCGATGATGATCGTGTGATGGTCCGAGATCAGGTGCTCGACGCCGGTGATCGTGATGCCGGTGAGATCGGCGTCGAAATCGGCATTGAGCGTGTCGTCGCCGGTGCCGCCGTCATACAGCTCGCCCGACGCCAGCTCCCCGGAATAGAAGATCCACATCAGGTCGTTGCCGTCGCCGCCATGGACGACATCCTTGCCTTCGCGGCCGATCAGCACGTCGTCGCCCTTGCCGCCGGTCAGCGTGTCGCTGCCCGTGCCGCCGTCGAGTGTCGCCGCGCCGTTACCCGCCGACAGCACATCGTCGCCGTCATTGCCCTCGAGCACGGTGACGCCGCTGCCGCCCTTCACGATGTCGGCGTTCGCGCTGCCCTCGACATCGAGCCGGCCGGTGGCGCCGGTGAAGTCGAGCGAGATGCCCTTCGCATCCAGCTGGAACTGGTCCACGAACAGATGCACGCCGGTCAGGTCGGCCGTGCCGCCCTTGCCGATGATGATCTCGTGCACCTTGATCGTGCCCAGGCCCTCGAGCTGCGCCGCCGCAAGGGTGAGCTGCATGTCGTTGAACGTCGCGCCGAGCGTCTCGAAGCCCGCCGGGATCGTGAACTTGGTCAGATCGGCGGAATGGCCCGTGATGCTGAGCGTGTCGGTGCCGCTGCCGCCGCTGATCGACGCGTTCGTGGGAAGCCCGTTGAACGCATCGAGGACGACGGTGTCGTCGCCGTCGCCGCCGTCGGCGAGCTTGTCCCCCTGGGTGACGGTGATCGTGTCGTTGCCGGCGCCGCCATACATCTGGGCCTGTGCGCCCCAGAGCACGTCGTTGCCGTCGCCGCCGTCGAGCGTATCGTGGCCCGGACCGGCGGTCAGCGTGTCGTCGCCGGCGTCGCCGAACAGCTGGTTGTCGCCGGAGATCGCCTTGAGCGCGTCCTTGCCGTCGCCGCCATGGACGATGGCGGCGATGGCGGTCACGGTATCGTCGCCGTCGCCGCCCGAGATCGTGCCGCTGCCGGTGATCGTGTCGTTGCCGGCATCGCCCGAGATCGTTCCGGTGCTCTTGCCGCCGTCGATGATGTCGTTGCCGTCGCCGCCGCTCAGCGAGTCATTCCCGCCGTTGTTGCTCTCGTCGCCCTTGATGGTGTCGTTGCCCGCGCCGCCCGAGATCGTGTCGTCGCCCGCGCCGCCGAACAGCTGGTCGTCGCCGCCGCCGCCATCGATCGTGTCGTTGCCGTCGTCGCCCGAGATCGAATCCGAGACGTCGCCACCCATGAGCACATCGGCGCCCTCGAAGCCCTCGATCTGGCCGTGGCCGCCGGTGCCCGTGATCTTGTCGATGCCCGAGGAGCCGTCGATCGTGAGGTCGCCGGAAGCGCCGGCCAGGTCGAGCGTGATGCCCGCGATCTCGAGATTGATCGACCGCACGTCGATATGGGCGCCTTCCATGTTCACCGTGCCCGCGCTGACGACGTCGATGTCCTCCCCCGAAAGCCATCGGACGCCGTTCAGCTGCGCGCTGGTGAGGGTGATATCGAAGGTGTTGTCGATCTCCTCGATGCCCGTGAGCGTGACGGCGCTGAGATCGATCAGGCCGCTGTCCATGATCAGGCCGTCATAGCCGTCGCCGCCATTATAGGTCTCGCCCGCCACGATATCGGCGGCGCTGTCGATCTGCAGCACGTCGTCGCCGCCACCGCCGTTCAGGCTGTCCTTGCCGGCGCCGCCGTCGAGAAGGTTGGAATTGCCGTCGCCGGTGAGCGTGTCGTCGAAGTCGCCGCCGAGCAGGCCTTCGATGCTGCTCAGCGTGTCGGTGCCGCCGCCGCCCGTGTTCTGGGCCGAGGTGACGGCGAGGCTGACGGTCACGCCCGAGGTCGCGGTGACGTAGGTCGCGTAATCGAAGCCGTCGCCGCCGTTCAGCTGGTCGTTGCCAGAGCCGCCTTCGAGGATGTCGTTGCCGTTGCCGCCGTTGAGGATGTCGTTGCCGGCGTCGCCGTAGAGCAGATCGTTGCCGTCCAGCCCGTTGATCGTGTCGTTGCCGGTCGTGCCGAGCAATTCGTCGTCGCCCGCCGTGCCGTTGATCGTGCCCATTGCCCCACCCTACGCGTCACGCAGCCCGGTTCGAGCTTCACGCGAGCGCGATGGCGTGTCAATCGGCGGCGGTAGACCGCGTGGTCGCAGCGATGCGGTCGCGCCGGAACGATTTCTACCGGGGCGTGCACGCGCTACACTCCGAGCACGCTCTCCGCGCTCTTGAACGGCAGGTTCTGCGCGTCGGCGACGGCTTTGTAGGTGAGCACGTTCTTGTAGACGTTCAGGCCCGCGCGCAGATGCGGGTTGTCCTTCATCGCCTGCTCCGCGCCCTTCTGGGCCAGCGCGACGGTGAACGGGAGCGTCGCGTTGTTGAGCGCGAAGGTCGAGGTGCGCGCGACGCCGCCCGGCATGTTGGCGACGGCATAGTGCACGACGCCGTCGACGAGATAGGTCGGATCGGCATGGGTGGTCGCGTGGCTGGTCTCGGCGCAGCCGCCCTGGTCGATGGCGACGTCGACGATGACCGAGCCCTTCTTCATCTGGCCGACCATCTTGCGCGTGATCAGCTTGGGCGCCGCCGCACCCGGCAACAGCACGCCGCCGATCACGAGGTCGGCGCCGGTCACGTATTCCTCGACCGAGTCGATGGTCGAGTAGATCGTGTTGAGCATCGCGCCGAACTGCAGGTCGAGCTCGTTCAGCCGGTGCAGCGAGACGTCGAGGATGGTGACGTGCGCCTCCAAGCCCATCGCCATGCGCGCGGCGTTGGTGCCGACGACGCCGCCGCCGAGGACGACGACCTTCGCCGCGGGAACGCCCGGCACGCCGCCGAGCAGCATGCCGCGTCCGCCCTGCGCCTTCTCGAGGCTGTGCGCGCCGGCCTGGATCGACATGCGGCCCGCGACCTCGCTCATCGGCGCGAGCAGCGGCAGGCCGCCGCGCGAATCCGTCACGGTCTCATAGGCGATGCAGATCGCGCCGGACTCGATCAGGCCCTTGGTCTGCTCGGGATCGGGCGCGAGGTGAAGATACGTGAAGAGCGTGTGCTTGGGCTTCAGCCGCTTGATCTCGACGGCCTGCGGCTCCTTGACCTTCACGATCATGTCGGCGGTGTCGAACACCTCGTCGGCGGTCGCCAGGATCTTGGCGCCGACGCGCTCGTACATCGCATCGTCCAGGCCGATGCCGTCGCCCGCCATCGTCTCGACGAAGACCTCGTGGCCGCGCGAGGTCAGCTCGCGCACCGCCGGGGGCGTCATGCCGACGCGGTACTCGTGATTCTTGATTTCCTTCGGAATACCGACGCGCATGGGGTCCTCGCGGGCAGATGACGGCGCGGGAGGTAACCCATTTCCCCTGCCAAAGGAAGCCGGGCCCCACGCAAGAAGATTGCGCTAATTCAGCCGCCCCAGCACGGTCCGCACACCCTCGACCATGCGGCCGATCTCGGCCTCGGTGGCGACAAGCGCCGGGGCGAGCGCGATGGTGTCGCCCGAGACGCGCACCACCATGTTCTCCTCGGCGAACAGGCGCCGCATCGCCTCATAGCCGCGCAGGCCCGGCGCGGCAGGATCGGGCGCGATGTCGATGCCGGCGGCGAGGCCGATATTGCGGATGTCGACGACGCGCGGCGCGTCTTTCAGGCTGTGCACCGCCGCTTCGAACACGGGCTCGAGCGCCAAAGCGCGCGCGAACAGGTGCTCGTCGCGATAGAGGTCGAGCGCCGCGATGCCGGCCGCGCAGGCGAGCGGATGCGCGGAATAGGTATGGCCGTGGAACAGCTCGATGGCGTGGCGCGGGCCGGTCATGAACGCCTCGTGCACATGGCCGGCTACGATCACGCCGCCCATCGGGATCGCGCCGTTGGTGACGCCCTTCGCAAACGTGATCAGGTCCGGGGTGACGCCATAGCGCTCCGCCGCGAAGGCATGCCCGAGGCGCCCGAAGCCCGTGATCACCTCGTCGAAGATCAAGAGGATGCCGTGACGGTCGCAGGCGGCGCGCAGGCGTCCCAGATACTCCTTCGGCGCCGCGAACACGCCAGCCGAGCCCGCCATCGGCTCGACGATCACCGCGGCGATGGTCTCGGCGCCGTGCAGCGCCACCACGGCGTCGAGCGCGTCGGCGTAGTCGGCGCCGCGCGCGGGCTCGCCGCGGGTGAAGCGCATCGGCGCGTCGTAAGGCAGCGGCAGGTGATCGTCCGTACCCGGAACAAGCGGGCCGTAGAATTTGCGGTTGTTGGCGAGGCCGCCGACCGAGATGCCGCCGAACAGCACGCCGTGATAGCCCTTCTCGCGGCCGATCAGGCGGAAGCGCCCGCCCTGACCCTTCTTCTGCCAATAGGCGCGGGCGATCTTGAGCGCGGCATCGCAGGCCTCCGACCCCGAATTGACGAAGAAGACGTGGTCCATGCCGTCGGGCGCGAGCGCGCTCAAGCGCTGCGCCAGCTCGAACGCGCCGGGATGGGCGAACTGGAAGGTCGGCGCGAAATCGAGCGCATGCGCGGCGCGCGCGATCGCGTCGGCGATCTCTCTGCGGCCATGGCCGAGATTGGAGCACCACAGGCCCGAGCACGCATCGAGAAGCGCGCGGCCGTCGTCGGAATGGAAATACATGCCCTCCGCGCGCACGATCATGCGCGGGGCCGCCTTGAAGTCGCGGTTGGGCGTGAAGGGCAGCCAGAAGGCGCCGAAATCGTTGGGCCGCTCGCGGCTCATGGTCGTGCTCGTTCGAAATGCGCGAGCACGCTAGCAAAAGCGAAACGGCCCCGGCAAACGCCGAGGCCGTCCGCACTGCAACAGGCAGGACTAGTTGTCGTGGTCCTTGTGCTTGTGGCCGCCGCCATTGCCGGGCGACTGGCTGTTGTTGCCAGCGCCGGCGCCGTTGCCGCCGCCGCCGTGATGATTGCCGGAGCCGCTGCCCGGTCCCATCATCATGTTGTTGTTGCCGCTGCCGCCGCCGTCGCGATGGCCGCCGCCCATCATGCTGTTGCCGTCATGGCCGTTGCCGTCATGATCGTTGCGGTGGCTGCCGCCCATCATCATGTTGTCGGGATGCATCTTGGGCCCGTCGTGATCGCGGTCGCGCCCATCGTGATCCCGATCGCGTCCGCCGTGATCCCGGTCGCGCCCATCATGATCGCGCCAGTTGCGGTCGTGGTCGCGCCAATTGCGGTCCCAGGCGCGTCCCGGACGCCAGTCGTTGCCGCGCCAGAAGCGGTCGCGGTCGTGGCGGAAGCCGTGGCCGAGATAGAAATTGTAGCCGAGCGCCGGGCCATAGCGGTAGTTGCCCTTCCACCAGCGCGGACGCGGGCCGCGCCACTCGTCGCGACGCCAGCCGCCGCGCACCCAGTACCAGCGCTCGCCGCGCCAGTCGCGGTAATAGAGCGGGCCGTCATACCAGGCGCCGCCGAAATAGACCGGCCCGTAATAGACCGGCAGATCCCAATACTCGTCGGGACAGCCCCAGCGGTCGCAATAGCCGCCGCTCTCGTAATCGATGCCGATGGCGCCGGGGATGCCGACCGAGATGCCGATGCTGAACCCGGCTTGCGCCGGCGCCGAGAAACCGAGCGCCGATGCGGCGACGGTCGCGGCCAAGCTTGCGGTCTTCAAGAATGACTTCATGGGCATGTCTCCTCAAAAGCGGCGAATGATGCCGCGTTGCGTTCCCTCGCGGACGAAATCAGAGCGAGCATATACGGCCCGAATGTGGCGTGCGAACATGGCTCTCAAGGATGATGGCCGCCGCCGAAATGCGGTCCGCCGCCATGGCCGAAGCCGGGCTGGGGGCCGGAACCGTCATGCGCGCCGCCGCCGGCACCCCAATGCGGGCCGCCATCATGGTCGCGACCGCCCGGCCAGGGACGGCTGTTGCCGCCATGGAAGCCGATGCCAGGCCGCAACCCGCGGACATGCGCGCCGCGATCGCGCCAGGCGATGTGCGCCGGCCGCGGCCCGCGCCACGCATCCTCGCGCCAGCCGCCATTGAGCCAGAACACGCGGCGTCCGTGCGTCCAGCGGTAATAGATCGGCCCGCGATACCAATTGCCGCCGAAGAAGACGGGCTCGAACCAGACGGGATAGTCGCAGTAATCGTCCGGCAAGCCCCAAGGCGGCGCCTCGTCGTAATAGTCGTAGTAGTCGCAGGGCTCGAAGCCGTAGATCGGCTCGTCCAGCCCGAACGAGATGCCGAAATCGACCTGCGCCGCGGCAGGGGACGTGACGCTCGCGCCGGCCAGCATCAGCGCGCCGAGCGCAGCCTTCGCCAGGATCTTCATCGTCGACGCTCCGTTTCAAAAAACCGGCCGTTTTCAAAAAAATCCGGCGCGGCCGGGGGGCAGCCGCGCCGGGAACGGGCGTGCGCAATTTTGGGGTGCGCGCGCCTAACAGGGTTTAGTGGTGATGCGACCCGCCGCCACCGCCATGGTGTCCGCCGCCGCCGCCGCTCATGTGGCCGCCGCCGCCGAAGTGGCTGCCGCCACCGAAATGCGAGCCGCCGCCGAAGTGCGAGCCGCCGCCGAAATGCGAGCCGCCGCCGCCGAAGTGGGTGCCGCCGCCGAAATGACCGGTGCTCGGACCGTGGAAGCCGCCATGGAAGCCGCCGCCATGGAAGTTGCCACCGCGGAACCGCGCATGCATGCCCGGGTTGAAGCCGCGGCCGTGGAAGCCGCCATTGTGCCAGCCGGTGCCGACGCGCCAGCCGCCGTGATACCAGAACTGCCTATGGCCGCCGTACCAGCGCCAGCGCAGCGGTCCGTTGAACCAGATGCCGTCGATGAAGACCGGGCCGTCATAGTACGCGCCGCAGCCATACTCGTCGTAGTAGTCGTAATACGGGTCGCAGGCATAAGCGGGGCCGTAATAGGCGGGGCCCGGAATGCCGATACCGATGCCGACATGCACGCCGGCATTCGCCGGAGCGCTGGCGCCGAGGGCCGTGCCCGCCAGCATCAGCGCGCCCAGCGCGAGTTTCTTGAGGTTTTTCATTGGTTTCACCACTCCGTATAGGGTTTTTCCGCCCATCCTTGGCCGCCATTATGCGCGCCGCGGCTGAACCCTACATGAACGGTTTGGTTACCTTTTGGCTCCGCTAGGCGGACTTTCCGCGCCCATCCACAGGCCAGATGGCTTCCAGGACATCTCCGCGCACCACGTGATAGCGGTCGTAGAGGTTCACCGTCGGATCGCAATGCGGCACCACGCAGGCGAGCTGGTCGCCGCGCGTCAGCTTGGCCGCGCCCTCGTCGTAGACCACCCCGCCCTGCTCGTCGCCGAAGAAGAAGTACGCGGCGCCGGGTGGAGCACCATGGGCTATGACAGGCACGCCGTCGTCGGTCGAGAACGCCTTGAGGCCCGCGTCGGTCGTCACCATGCCCGCGCGGTTGGCGCTGATCACCGTCGTGTGCACGAACAGCGCCGTCTCGAAAGGCGGACGGTCGCCGGGCTTGGTCCAGACGTCGTTGTACTGACGATCCATGAAGACGTAAGAGCCGACCTGCAGCTCGGTCAGCACCCGCGCATCGGGATCGATGTCGAAAGTGCCCGTGCCGCCGCCGGAGCGGATCTTCGGCGCGCGTTCTCCGAGCCGGTCGCACAGCGCGCCAAGCTCTTTCAGCGCCGACAGCGACGCGTCGCGGCGCTGGTTGGGCGATTCCATGTGCTGGACCTGGCCGGCATAGCATTGCAGGCCCAGAAGATTCAGGTTCTTCATCCCCGCCACCGCTTCGACCAGCGGCGGCGCGCGGTCGGGACGGATGCCCGTGCGGCCCATGCCCGGATCGATGTCGACGAAGATTCCGAGCGGCTTGCCCTGCGACGCAGCATCGAGCTTGGCCGCGGTCCCGGCGTCGTCGACGACGACGATCAGCTCCGCGAGCCGCGCGTTCAACGCCACGATGCGCGCGATGCCGGAATCGGTCACCACCGGCGAGGTGAGCAGGACCGACGTCACCCCGCCATCGGCCAGCGCCTCCGCCTCGCCGAGCTTGGCGCAGCACACCCCTAGCGCCCCTGCAGCCTGCTGGCGCTTGGCGATCTCCGCCGATTTGTGCGTCTTGGCATGCGGACGCAGCGCGATGCCGTGCCGCCTGGCATGCGCCGCCATGGAAGCGATGTTGCGCTCCAGCGCCTCGATGTCGATGACGAGCGCGGGCGTCTGGAGCTTCCAGCGCCCGCCGGGGATTCCAATCAGGTCTTCGTTCAAGTTTTTGTCGGACAAGGGGAGCCGGTCTCCGCGCACGCCTCCACAGTGTGCGCGAAAACCGGCCCTGCGATCCAGTACGGATCAGCCTTTCGTATTCTGCCCTTCCGGAATGTTCTTGCCCGGCTCGGGAGAGACCACCTGCGGCTCGCGCTCCACCTTGGCGTCCTGCTCGCGGCGGATCGTGTTCTGCGGCGAATCCGCGTGTCCCGGCAACCCGTCTCTCAGATCGTTCTTCGCCATGGCATCCTCGTGTGATTTGCTCCTTCGATAACGTCCCAGTGCCGGTTTCGTTTCCCGCATGAGCCTTGCCGCCCTCGCCTTGATCCTGATGTCCGCGGCCGTGCACGCGGTCGTCAACGTGCTGACCAAGCGCGCCGACGACAAATATGCGATGCGGCTTCTGATCGGCGTGTTCTCGTCGGTGATCGTCGCGCCGGCGCTGTTCTTCGTGCCGCTGCCTGAGGGCCGCGCGGTCCTGTTCCTGATCGGCACCGCTGTGGTGCACGCGCTCTACGAGCTGCTGCTCGTCAAGTCGTATGAGAGCGCCGATTTCTCGGCCGTCTATCCCGTGGCGCGCGGCACCGGCCCGCTGTTCACGGCGCTCGGCGCGATGGTCCTGCTGCACGAGCACCCGCCGGCAATAGAGCTCGTCGGCATCGCGCTGGTGTGTGGCGGCGTCATCGCCATCGGCATCTCGCACCGCGCGAGCAAGGGCGCCGCCGCCGGTCTCGCCTATGCGCTCGGCACCGGACTCACCATCGGCTGCTACACGCTGATCGACGCCTCGGGCGTGCGCAGCGTCGCCGAGCCTTTCTCTTACGTCCTGTGGTTCTTCGTGGCGCATGGCGCAGCCGTGCTCGCGACCGCGCCCGGCATCCGCGGGCGCGCCGTGGTGATCGAGGCGCGGCGGCAATGGAAGCTCGGCGCCGTGACCGCGGCGCTCTCCATTCTCACTTACGGTTCGGCGATGCTCGCCTATCGCTTCGGCGCCACGGCGCAGATCGCGGCGCTGCGCGAGACCAGCGTGCTGTTCGGCACCGCGCTGGCGATGAGCTTTCTGGGCGAGCACATGACGAAGCGACGCTGGGCCGCGGCGGGCGCGATCGCGCTCGGCGCCATCCTGCTGGGGCAATGAGCTGCCCCGCTTTGTGACGCGCGGCGCTTGCGAGGCACGGCGCGCGCGCTATCGTCGGCCATGGCTTTCGAAGCATTTCTCGCGCATGAATTCGCGACGCGGCGCGGACGCAACGCCCGCTATTCGCTGCGTTCCTTCGCGCGCGATCTTCGGTGCGACCACGCGAGCCTGTCGCAATGGCTGCGGGGCAAGCGCAAGCTGACGCCGGCCGGCGAAACGCGGCTCGCCCGCGCGCTCAAGCTCGACCGCGCCGCGCTCGCGCGCGCCCGCGCCTTCGAGACGTTCGATCTCGCGCTGGTCGCGGCGCTGGACGGCCTCAAGCGGCCGACGACGCGCACGCTGGCGGCGCGGCTCGGCGCGACGACCGACGACGTGAACATCGCGCTCAACCGGCTGATGCGGCTGGGCCTGCTGCGCATGGAGGGGACGACATGGAAACGCACATGAAGAACGGCGCGGTCGCGCATTGGCAGATGCTGAGCCGCGATCCCGAGCGGATCGCGAAATTCTATGGCGCGCTGTTCGGCTGGCGGGTGTCGGCGGCGAACGGGCTCGGCTATCGCATGGTCGAGACGGGCGGCCTTCCCGGCGGCATCTGGCCCGTGCCGGCGGAAGCACCCGAGGGCGTGCAGCTCTATGTCCAGGTCGGCGACATCGACGGCGCGCTGGCGAAGCTCGTGGAGCTCGGCGGCACGGTGGTGATGCCCAAGCAGGTCCTCCCCGACGGCGACGCGATGGCGCTGGCGCTGGATCCGATGGGCCGCGCCTTCGGGCTGATGACCGCGCGCGCTTGAACTGAGCGTCCGCGCGCTTTACCCATAAGCGCGATGAAGACGTTCTATTCGCCCGCGCATCTGGGACACATCCCGGCCGAGGAGTTCGAGGGCGGCCGCATGCTGCCCGCCGTCGAGATCCCGGCGCGCGTGGAGGCGGTGCGCGCGCGGCTCGAAGAGCGCAAGCTCGGGCCCATTCTGGCGCCCGCCGTGTTCGGCAACGAGCCGGTGCTGCGCGTCCACGATCCGGAGCTGGTCGCGTTCCTGGGAGAAGCCTTCGCGGCATGGCAGGCGGCCTACGGGCCCAAGGCGCTCGCGGCGCTGCCGTCGCGCTGGCCGGCGCCCGGGCTGTCGGCGCGGCGCGCGCCCGACATCGAGTCGCGGCTCGGCACATTCGCGTTCGACGCCGGCACGCCGATCATGCGCGGCACCTGGGAAGCGGCGCGCACCGGCGTCAACGTCGCGCTCTCCGCTGCGCAGGCGATCCGCGACGGCGAGGCGTCCGCGTTCGCTCTGGCGCGGCCGCCCGGCCATCACGCCGCGGGCGACGTGTTCGGCGGCTTCTGCTACTTGAACAACATCGCCATCGCCGCGCAGCACCTCGCCGATGCCGGCATGCGGCCCGCGATCCTCGACGTCGACTACCATCACGGCAACGGCACGCAGACGATCTTCTATCGCCGCCGCGACGTGCTGTTCTGCTCGATCCATGCCGACCCGAACTTCGCCTATCCGCATTTCCTGGGGTTTGCCGACGAGCATGGCGAAGGCGCGGGCGAGGACGCGAACCTGAATCTCCCGCTGCCCGCCGGCACCGACTGGAGCGCTTACGCCGAGGCTTTCGCCGCGGCGCGCGGGAAGATCGAGGCGTTCAAGCCCGACGTGCTCCTGATCTCGCTCGGCCTCGACACCTTCGTCGACGACCCGATCGCGCGCTTCGCGCTCGAGAGCGACGACTATTTCAAGCTCGGCCAGGCCATCGCCGGCTTCAAGCTGCCGACGCTGTTCGTGTTCGAGGGCGGCTACAACGTCGAGAAGCTGGGCCTCAACACCGTCAACGTGCTCGAAGGCTTCGAGGGCGGTTAGCGGCATATATTCGTCATGGCCGGGCGTCGTGACGCTGTCGCTACGACCCCGGCCATCCGGCCCGGTCGAAGCACTGGATGGCCGCCTCAAGGGCGGCCATGACGAATGGGAGCCACTACCCCTCGCCATCCGGCTTGCCGCGGAACTTCTCCGCCGCGTCGCGCATGGCTTCGGCCGCCTTCTCCGCGGCGCTCGCGGCCTTGGCGGCGTGCGGCGCGGTGCGCGACTGCATCTCGTCGAAGGCGCGGTCGACGGCGTTCTTGATGCTGGCCGCGGTGCCGCCCTTCTCGTATTCGCGCACGATCACGTCCTCGAGGCGCTTGACCACCGAATCGACCGTGAAGTCCTTGTTCATCGCGCGCTCGCGATGGTCGATGATCGAATAGATGTCGATGGAATCGTCGATCAGGCGCCCCTGCTCCACCAGCCAGTAGAACCGCGCGCCCTCCTCGCCATGCTTGAAGATCACGTCGAACAGCGCGACGCCGAGCGTCAGGGGCACCTGGATGAAATTGTGCAGATTGTTGAGCGCGAGCTTGAGCTCGAACACCGCCACGTCGCGCAGGAACTTCCAGCGCGCGTCGGACGCGCCGGACGGCGGCGGCGCGGGCGCCGCGACCGCGGGCGGCAGGATCTGGCTTTCCGGCTTTTCAGGCTCGTCGCTCATGGAAGGTCGAACAATCCTTTGATCGAGAAGTCGGGCGTCGCGTTGTCGGGCGCCTTGACCTTGAAGATACCGTTGGCGCGCAGGCACGTCACGCCGTCCGCGGTCGCGATGCCTTGCGCGAACATCAGGTTGCGGGTGCGCTTGACGAGCTCGGCGCGGCCCTCGACCCAGGCGCCGAGCGGCGCGGGCGCCAGGAAGTCGCAACTCAGGTTGACCGTCGGCAGGAACCCCATGTCCTCCTTGGCCTGGAAGCGCGAGGCGATGGGCAGGAGCATGTCGGCGAAGGTCGCCATCATGCCGCCATGGGCGACGCGGCCGGGATTGCAGTGCCGCTCCTCGACGCGGAAGCCCAGGATCAGATGGGTGCCGTCCCAGCGGCCATAGAGCGGGCCGTTGGTTTCGATGAAGCCCATGGCGAGCTTGAAGGGCGCGAAGCCCTCGGGGATCAAAGACATCGGGGACCTTTTCGATGGCGATGCGGATGCTGTAGCGGGCTTAACCCTTCATCGTCCACTGCATGTCGCGAATCAGCTCGGCGGGATGCATGCCGAGCGCGCGGGCGATGCGGAAGATGGTCACCACGCGCGGGCTGCGTTCGGCGCGCTCGACGAAGCCGATATAGTTGCGGTTAAGCCCCGCCAACTCCGCCAGTTTTTCCTGGCTGAGCCCTTTGAGGTCGCGGTGACGGCGGATTTCGCGCCCCAGCGCCAGGAGGTCTTTTTCGTCGTCCCGCACGAAACGAGTGTTGCGTCGCGGCCAAAAACCATCTACTTACTGCCAGTAAGCGGCAGGTTGCCGTTCGACCATTCGATGCCGCGACCGGGACGGATGACCAGGACCAAGAAGCGAAACGCGATCGACGAGTATGTGGGCGCGCGGGTGCGCAGCCGCCGCAAGGCGCTGGGCATGAACCAGAGCGTGCTGGGCAAGAAGCTCGGCCTGACCTTCCAGATGGTCCAGCGCTACGAATACGGGTTGTGCCGCATCTCGGCCTCGACGCTCTATGCCATCGCCGTCGCGCTCGAGACGCCGGTCGGGTACTTCTTCGATGGCCTGCCGCTGACCACGACCAAGCGCGGCGAACCCGTGGCGGTGCAGATCCCCTCGCTCGAGCTCTCCAAGACGCGCCACGGCCGCACGCTCGCCACCCTCTTCCCGCGCATTCCCCACCGCGGCAGCCAGCGCGCCATCGTCGAGCTCGTCCGCGCCATGGTCGGCGGGAGCATGCATTGAGCCAGCAATGGCGTTCGATCTCGTCGGGAATTGGAACAAGGGCAAAGCTTACGATCTCCACACCATTGAGCACAGGTCTTCCTATCCGGGTCGAGATCGCTGCGCCGGCTGGATGAAGCTGTGCGCCTGCGCCTTCGCAACATGATCGGCAACAATCTCGACATCGTGGTCGGCGACGCAGCCGGCGCCGACCAAGCCATGCAGTCCTATTTGGCCGAACAGGCTTACCCCAATGTGACCGTCTTCTGCGCCGGCGAGCGCTGCCGCCACAATATGGGGAATTGGCAGGTCCGATCGATCGATCCGGGGGATGCACCGACCAAACGGTATTTCTACGTGCAAAAGGACCGGGCCATGGCAGCCGTCGCCGAGTTCGGCTTCGTGCTATGGGACGGAAAAAGCGCCGGATCGATCGGGAACGTCTTCGAGCTTCTCAACCATGAGAAGAAGGCCGTACTCTATCACGCCGCCGAACGGCGCTTCCACACGGTGAGCGCGCGCGAAGATGCCATGGCGCTGCTACGCCACTGCAGTCCGGAAGCGTCCGCGCTGATCGGCAGCAAGCTTGGCATCCGCATGCAAGCCGAGTTGACGCTGTCGAGCCCCTAGTCCCCCGCCTCCCGCGGATCGCCGGCTTTGAGCCTTCCCATTGCAACCCAGCGCGCCAGCTGGGGCGAGAGCTCGCGCGCGACGCGGGCCTCGTAGGCCGCGACGTCGTCGGCCGAGAGCACGCCCTGCCAGCGCTCGTTGGTGCCCTGGTTGAGGAAGCGCTCGTGCCCGGTGTCCCAGGACAGCGCGGCGCGCGGCATGAGCGTCGCGCCGTGCTCGCGCATGAACTCGAAATTCGCCGCGGCGACGAGGCCCGGCCAGATCCGCTCGGCGATGTCGATGCCGAGGAACGACGCGATGCGGCGCATCTCGCCGTCGAGATCGGCCTTCATGTCGTTGTAGTGGACGAGCAGCACGTTCGCCCGTTTGCGCTGCGCCCACCAGCTGCGCTCGATGTCGAAGAAATGCGACGCCGGCGAATCGTCGACGAGGCGCGCCTGCGGCCCCTCGGTCATCCACACCCGGAACTGCTTCGCCGGCGACGGATCGGGGCGCGGCAGAGGGCGCGCGATGGTCTCGTCGTCGAGGCCGGCCTGGCCCTGCATCGCGACCGAGCGTTCGGAATAATTGCTCGTGTGGTTGTGCCACGACATGAACGCGTCGAGCCCGTGACGCGCGACATGGATGTACTGCACCTCGTCGTAGATCGGCAGCGCGTCGAACGGCAGATGCGATTTCAGGAAGCGGCGATGCGTCTGCGCCTCGATGAACGCCATCACCGCGTCCACCTGCGGCAGGCGGAAATCGATCCATGGCGACGTGTTCTGGATGTCTCGCGCCTCGGGCGACTGGAACACGAGCAGGCTCGCGATCTGCTGCGTCCAGGTCGTGCCGCATTTGGGCGCGGTGGCGATGACGATGTCGCCCGGACGCGGCTTGAAATCCGCCCAGCGCCGGCTGTCCGTCGTCCAGCTGCGCACTTCTTTGGTCGGTCGGCTGATCAGCATGGCTGCCAAGCATACGGAACCGCTCCCGCCGCTCAAGGGTTATCCTGAAAAGGAGCCCTTCCATGAATCCCGACCATACGCTGGTGACCGTTTTCGATTCCGCGCATGTGCGCTTCTTCGAATATAAACAGGCGCATGGCCGCCTCGACACGATCCTGCCGGACGTCGCCTCGGGCCTGCATCACGACCGCCGCGACATCGACACCGACCGCCCCGGACGCGGCAGCTCGGGCAACGGCCGGCACCACGCCTACGAATCCCACAGCGACGTGCGCAAGCTCGAGAAGCACGATTTCGTCGCCGCCATCGCCGAGGCCATCGAAGCCGCGCTCGACCGGCACAAATTCAACGCGCTGGTGGTCGTGGCGCCGGCGCGCAGCCTCGGCGAGTTCCGCCGCGTCGCGAGCGACAAGGTGAAGGGCACCGTGTGGCGCGAAGTGCCCAAGGAGCTCGCCAACCTCTCGACCCCCGAGCTCGAGCAGCACCTGATCCCGATCCTGCAATCGCCGGCGCGCTAAAGCCGCGCGTGCATCGCCTCGAGCGCCTCGCGCGTCTCGTCCCAGAGGAGGCGCACGAGCTCGCCCGTGTCGCGCGCGCGGATCGCCCCCAGGCCCTGCCCGGCCCAGAGCGACAGCGCATCGGCAGAGCCGGCTTTCGCCGACGCGGCGCGCAGCTCCTGCGTCAGCGCGTTCTGCACCGGATAGGCGGGGATGTCGTTTTCGACGCTGCGCATCTCGCGCAGGAAGCGGTTCTCGATCCCCCGCGCATAGCGGCCGCTATAGACGCGCGTCAGCCGCGTCGCGTCCTCGTCGCGGCGTTCGAGCGTCGCGCGCCAGGGCGCGGAGATCGTCGATTGCGGACTCAAGAGAAACGCCGTGCCGAGCTGCACCGCATCGGCGCCGAGCAGCAGCGCCGCGGCGATGCCGGCGCCGTCCATGATCCCGCCCGCCGCGATCACCGGCAGGCCCGTCGCGCGCTTGATCGCGGGCACCAGCGCGACCAGGCCGATGGACGCTTCGTTGCCGTCGGAGAGGAACGCGCCGTGATGGCCGCCCGCTTCGTAACCCTGCGCGACGATGGCGTCGGCGCCAGCCTCGGCCCAGGCGCGCGCCTCGCGCACGTCGGTCGCGGTGCCGATCACCAGGCTGCCGCGCGCCTTCAGCGCCGCGATGTCGTCGCGCCCGATGAGATCGAAGGTGAAGGACGCGGCCGGCGGCGCCGCCTCGATCAGCGCGTCGAGCTGAGAGCGGAAATCCTCGCTCCAGCGATTGGGCAGGAATTCTTCGGCGAGGCCGAAAGCGCGCCGCCAGGTCTTGAGCCGCGCGACCGCGCGGGCAAGCGTCTCGGCATCGGGCGCGGCTTTCGGCACCACCAGAAGATTGGCGCCGAACGGCTTGCCGTCGGCTTTCAGCGATGCGATCTGCCCGGCGATCGCGGACGGCGCCAGGGCTCCCGCCGCGAGCGTGCCGAGCGCGCCGGCACCGCTGGCCGCGCGCACCATCGCCGCATCGCTCGCGCCCAGCATCGGCGCCTGCACGATCGGCACCGCGAGGCCCAGACGCTCCATCAAGGCGTTGGTGAAGGCCATCAGAACGGGACGTCCAGCGCGTTGCAGAGGAACCGCATCAAAGGCGCCGCAGATTTGAACGCCTCCGTCGCCTCGCCCACCAGCTTCGGCGACACGGCCACCGCGACGGTCGAATTGCGCGCGGCATAGAAGCTCTTGCGCTTGATGTCCTCGATCAGGGGATGGCCGGGCGCGAAGCCGCGCGGCGGACGGCTCAAGCCCGCGCCGCGCACCTCGCCGATTTTCTTCCATGCCGCAGACCGATCCACGATGGCCTGGCGGATCTTCGCCAGCGACGCGGGCTCGGGCATGTAGCAGCCGCCGCCGAAGAACACCTCGTCGGGCGCGAAATGCATGTAGAAGCCCGGCGCCGCCGCGTCGCGCCCCGCTTCGTGGCGGAAGAAGCAACCGGCGTTCTCTTTATAGGGGCGCTTGTCCTTGGCGAACCGCACGTCGCGATGGATGCGGAACATAGAGCCGCCGTTCGGCTTGGGATCGCAGACGAAATGCTTCGAGATCGTCTTCACCTTGGGCGCCATCGCCTCGATGAAGGCGCTCATCGGCGCCTGGACGGACGTGCGATAGCGCTGCTTGTTGTCCTCGAACCAGGCGCGCTCATTGTGCGCCTTCAACTCGCGGAAGAAGACGAAGAAGTCCTTCGGGAAGCCGGGGAAGCCGTCCGCCATGGTTGTATACGACTCAAGTTGCGAGCGCCCGTCAACCCGGCTTTGTCGCAAGTCGGGAGGCTGATAGAAGAACCTTCGAAAAGGGGAACATCGCGTCCGACATGGAAAACCCGTACGAGCTGCAGGACGAGCGCTTTCGCCAGTTCAAGCAGGAGCACCCCGAAACGAGCTTTGCGAAATACGCGATGGACCGCGTCATCGCGCGCATGGCGAAGGGAAACGTGAAGAACCCCGACGCCGCGCTCACCATCGCGCTGTGCAATCCCGAGAAGTTCTGGGACGCGGCCGAGGGCAAGGCGCGCCGCTGGCTCAAATCGATGAAGCTGAAGAAGACCGACCGGATGATCGAATACGGCTGCGGCAGCCTGCGCCTGGGCGCGCATTTCATCCGCTATCTCGACCCGGGCTGCTTCTTCGGCATGGACGTGATCAGCGGCTTCTACGAGCTCGGCCTTCAGGCGCTGGGCGCGGAGCTCGCGGCGCAGAAGAAGCCGAAGCTCGGCGTCATCGACGAGGAGACGCTGGCAGCTGGGGTCGCCTTCGGCGCCGACATCGTGTGCAGCAACACGGTCTGCGTCCACGTGCATCCCGACGAGATGGACGAGTATTTCCGCAACCTGATCCGCTTGACCGCCAGGCCCGGCGCGCGGCTGGTGTTCAACGCGGTGCTCCACGAGCGCCGGCACCGCTTCGAGTTCAACTCCTGGGCCTGGCCCGAGGCGTTCTATCGCGAGAGCCTGAAGGAGCTCGAGTTCGTGCGCATCGAGATCGGCCGGCCGGCGGTCAAGGAAGGCGTCCTCATGAACCTGGTCGAGTTCGAGTTCAGGCGCCGGCGATGATCGAGTTGAAGACGCGGGAAGGCCGCGCGCAATACGCCGCGCTTTCGACGCTGAACGGCTATCCGGAAATCTTCTCGGTGTTCCCGGGCGAGCCCGTGCATGTCCGCCTGGCGCGCAAGCCGAGCCTCAACCCGCTCGGCAATCTGCGCACCGTCACCGTCAAGACGATCGAGCTCGTCAACGTCGTCACCGGCGCGGCGACGGCAGTGCCCGTGCCCGCGAAGACGAAGCTGCGCAGCCAGAAGCCCAGGAACTATCGCGACGAAGGCGCCGACTACGCCGCGCGCGTCGAGATCCCCACGGCGGGGCTCGAGCCCGGCGTCTACGAATGCAAGGTCACCGACAGCGCCGGCGCCAAATCCAAGCGCATCCATTTCAACGTCAAGCCCGAGCGGCGGCAGGACTACGACCTGCTCTGCGTGCTGCCGACCTTCACCTGGCACGCCTATAACCGCATCGGCGGCGGCTGCTTCTATACCGACGAGCTGGGCCCGGTGCGCACGATCACGACGCAGCGCCCGATGACGCTCGCCGGCGACAACTCGATCGAAGCCTCGATCCCGTTCCTGACGCTCTTCGCCGAAGCCGGCGCCAAGGTCGCCTGCATCGATTCCCGGGACCTGCATCTCGACCTGGCGCCGCAAGGGCGCGTGCCGGTGATGGCGCTGCTCACCCACGACGAGTACTGGTCCGAGCCGATGCGCGCCTGGATCGATCACTATGTGCGGCGCGGCGGCATCCTGATGGTGATCGCGGGCAATGTCTGCTGGTGGAAGATCGAGGTCGAGGGCGACAACCTGACCGTCGACAAGGCGGTGCAGCCGCTCCAGAAGGGCGGCGGCGCGCGGCGGCCCAGAGGCCGGAAATGGTACCAGCAGGGCGACCCCGAAGAGCGCACCTTCGTCGCCTCCTATCGCTTCGGCGGCTATGCCAGCGAGCGCATCTCCAAGAAGGGGCATCTCCAGCGCATGAAGGGCTTGAGCGAAGGCGACGCGAGCTTCGTCGACGCCGGCAGCCTGAAGATCGTGCGCCCCGATCATCCGCTGTTCGAAGGCGTTGCGCTCGACGACGGCGACCGGCTGGGCGGCGAAGTGC
Organism: Rhizomicrobium sp.; assembly: GCA_035549495.1. Lineage (GTDB taxonomy): Bacteria > Pseudomonadota > Alphaproteobacteria > Micropepsales > Micropepsaceae > Rhizomicrobium. The sequence goes on from DASZQV010000007.1 coordinate 213,027, forward strand.
CGATCGTCTATCGCGAGATCGACGCGGTGCCCTTGAAGGCGGACGGCAGCCTCGACCGCACGTGGTACGACGCCGACAAGCTCGATCCGGAGATTCTCGCCACCGGCACGGTGATCCGCGGCGAGCTGTTCCATTCGCCCGTCGCCGAGGCCGGCATCGTCGTCGAAGCCGATATCGCCCGCGGCCATGTGCTGCACATGGGCAGCTTCGGCTGGTCGCGCGGCCTCGGCCAGAACAACGAACGCGCCAGGCAGGTCGTGCTCAACGCCTATCGCTATTGCCGCGGCATGGCGGGCGGACGGCGGCGCCGCCGCTAAGGCTCCACGATCGTCATCGGCACTTTCGTCGTCGCCGTGGCGTCACCGAAATGCAGCACGATCGAGAGCGTGACCGGCCCGGGCGCATCCGGCGCTATGCCGAAATCGCCCGCCATCAAGAAGACCTTGCCCGACGCGCAAGTGCCCGGCCCGAGCGCGGTCTGGCGGAGCACCACCTGCTTGTGGCGCAGCTTGCGGCTCATCGTCACCTGCGTGTTGCAGGCGCCGTCATAGGCGAAGTCATGAAAAGTCGCGGTGACGGTGTAGCGGCGGCCGACGATCATGGCCGCGACGGGCATCGCGACGTCCCAGTTGAGGGTGCCGGCATCCGGCACGCCGTTGACCGTCGGCACCTTGGCGTTCGGATCGGTCTCGCCCATGGTCAGGCTGGTCAGCACGACCGGCGGCAGTTTGTGCTGCGGCGGTGAAAGCGACGGCACCGCCACAGCGGCGAACGTCGACAGCGCGAGCGCGGCAATCGAAAGCATGAAGCCCTCCCGTTTGACGCGATGTTAGCGCGCCCTCGCACCCCGCGCCATTTTGGGCGCCGCCGGCCAGCGCATGCCGCGCACCAGCTCCGACGGCCGCAGGCCGAGCGCGCGGGCGATCTTGACGATGCTCTTCACCGTGGCGTTCTCCTCGGCGCGCTCGACATAGCCGATGTAGTTGCGGTGCAGATCCGCGCGGAAGCCGAGCTCCTCCTGGCTGATGCCCTGCTCGGTCCGGCGGCGGCGAACCTCGCGGCCGAATGCGATCAGGTCGGGGTTCGGGATTTGCTTGCGCACGCGTTTCTTGGGCGCGGATTTCTTCGCCGCCAGTTTCTTCGCCGTCGATTTTTTAGGCGGAGGCCGCTTCCCGGCTTTTTTCGCAATCACGGGATCGCGTCCATCAAATCCGCCGGATGCACGCGGAGCGCCCGCGCCAGCCTGAAGATCGCGACCATGCCGACATTTCGGTCCGCGCGCTCGACGCCGCCGAGATAGCTCGGATGCACGCCGGACGACAGGCCGAGCTTCGCCAGAGTCAGGCCCGCGTCTTTGCGTCGGCGCCTGATCTCCCGCCCCAAAGCCCTCAAATCCGGATTCCATCTCACATACCATTGGTTGCTTTCGGCCGAAGAACCGGCTACATACTGATTGTACAAAGTTGGGAAGCCGGACTTGCCCCGCCGTCCGTCCAACCACCCCATCGACCGGCATGTCGGCGCCGTCATCCGCGCGCGGCGCCAGGCACTCGGCATGAGCCAGACCACGCTCGCGAGCCACCTCGGCGTCACCTTCCAGCAGGTGCAGAAATACGAGCGCGGCGCCAACCGCGCCGGCGCGTCGGTGCTCTATGAAATCGCAAGCGCGCTATCGATACCGGTTACCGCGCTGTTCGAAGGCCTTCATCAAAGCGACGATAGGCTCGCCCGCTTCCTCCAAACCAAAGAGAGCGCGACCATCGTCGACCTGTTTCCCGATCTCGGCGACGATGACGGCGGCCGCGCCATCGCCAATGTGGTCCGCGAGATGGTCGCGGCGCGCCGCGACCGGCAGGTCGTCCTGGTCGGCGATCTCACGGATGAGGAGATCGACGCGATCCGCAAGGCCGAAGTTCCAGAGGAGTACGCCTATCTCAACGACGAGCTGAAGGACTGGAAGCCGTAGCCTGGGGCGCCCCTACCTCCGGCCCCGACTTTTGCCCCAGCCCTTGACGGCCAAGCCCCCTCTCCTTATATCCCGCCCAAGCTTTGGCACTCGCCTTCGGGGAGTGCTGCTGCGCGGCCATAAGGCCATGGAAAAGCTAGATTTTAGGAGAACTCCACCATGAAATTCCGTCCGCTCGGCGACCGCGTGGTCGTCCGCCGCGTCAAGGAGGATCAGAAGACCCCCGGCGGCATCATCATCCCCGACACCGCCCAGGAGAAGCCGCAGGAAGGCGAAGTGATCTCCGTCGGCCCCGGCGCCCTGGACGACAGCGGCAAGCGGGTCGTCCCCGAAGTGAAGGCCGGCGATTTCGTGCTGTTCGGCAAGTGGTCGGGCACCGAGGTCAAGATCGACGGCGAGGAGCTCCTGATCATGAAGGAGTCCGACATCATGGGCATTCTCGAAGGCCGCAAGGCTTCGAAGAAGGCCGCCTAATCACGCCCGCCCTCAAGCAGCGAAGCGGTAGGGCAACAAAGAATCACAGGAGAATAGACACATGGCAGCCAAAGACGTTCGCTTCGGTGCCGACGCGCGTGAGAAAATGCTCCGCGGCGTCGACATCCTTGCCGATGCGGTGAAGGTGACGCTGGGCCCCAAGGGCCGCAACGTCGTGATCGAGAAGAGCTTCGGCGCCCCGCGCAGCACCAAGGACGGTGTGACGGTGGCGAAGGAGATCGAGCTCGCCGACAAGTTCGAGAACATGGGCGCGCAGATGGTGCGCGAAGTCGCCTCCAAGACCAACGACGCGGCCGGCGACGGCACGACGACGGCGACGGTCCTGGCCCAGGCGATCGTGCGCGAGGGCCAGAAGGCCGTCGCGGCGGGCATGAACCCGATGGACCTGAAGCGCGGCATCGAGAAGGCGGTCGACGCCGTCGTCGCCGACCTCAAGAAGCGCTCGAAGAAGGTCAAGTCGAACGAAGAGATCGGCCAGGTCGGCACGATCAGCGCGAACGGCGACAAGGAAGTCGGCGCGATGATCGCGGAAGCGATGGCGAAGGTCGGCAACGAGGGCGTGATCACGGTCGAGGAGGCCAAGAGCCTCGACACCGAGCTCGACGTCGTCGAAGGCATGCAGTTCGACCGCGGCTACATCTCGCCCTACTTCATCACCAACGCCGACAAGATGGTGGCGGAGCTCGACGAGCCGTACATTCTCATTCACGAGAAGAAGCTGTCGTCGCTCAAGGACCTGCTGCCGCTGCTCGAATCGGTGGTGCAGTCGGGCCGTCCGCTCGTCATCATCGCCGAAGAGGTCGAGGGTGAGGCGCTGGCGACGCTGGTCGTCAACAAGCTGCGCGGCGGCCTCAAGGTCGCGGCGGTGAAGGCGCCCGGCTTCGGCGATCGCCGCAAGGCCATGCTGGAAGACATCGCGGTCGTCACCGGCGGCCAGGTGATCAGCGAGGATCTCGGCATCAAGCTCGAGAACGTCAAGGTCAACATGCTGGGCACGTCCAAGAAGGTCCGCATCGACAAGGACAACACCACGATCATCGACGGCTCGGGCGGCAAGAAGGAAATCCAGGCCCGCGTGTCGCAGATCAAGGCGCAGATCGAGGAGACCACCTCGGACTACGACAAGGAGAAGCTGCAGGAGCGTCTGGCGAAGCTCGCCGGCGGCGTCGCGGTGATCCGCGTCGGCGGCGCGACCGAGGTCGAGGTGAAGGAGAAGAAGGACCGCGTCGACGACGCGCTCAACGCCACCAAGGCGGCGGTCGAAGAGGGCATCATCCCCGGCGGCGGCACGGCGCTTCTCTACGCGACCAAGGCGCTGAACGGCCTGACCGGCGACAATGACGACCAGACCCAGGGCATCGCGATCATCCGCAAGGCGATCCAGGCGCCGATCCGCCAGATCGTCGAGAACGCGGGCACCGAGAGCTCGATGATCGTCGGCAAGCTGCTCGAGCAGAAGTCGGCGACCTATGGCTGGGACGCGCAGGGCGAGCGCTATGTCGACTTCATCGACGCCGGCATCGTCGACCCGACCAAGGTCGTGCGCACCGCGCTGCAGAACGCGTCGTCGGTCGCGGCGCTGCTGATCACCACCGAAGCCATGGTCGCGGACCGTCCGAAGAAGGACGCCCCCGCCATGCCCGGCGGCGGCGGCATGGGCGGCATGGGCGATATGGACTTCTAATTGGGCGCGCGGCGCAAGCCGCGCGAACAATTACCGCGGCGTAGCTCGGCGAAGCCGAGCGAAGCCGGGTGATCCAGCGCTCAAGCAGAGCTTGAATTGGAATGGGCCGGTGTTCGCACCGGCCCTTTTCGCTTGCATCAGCGATCCGTTGACATCTGTCAGCGATATGCTTACATATGACGTGATCAAGACGTTCAAGAGCAAGCCGCTTGCGGAGCTCTGGTCCACGGGCCGTACCCGCAAGATCGACGCGAAGCTGCAGCGGCGGATCCTGGTTCGCTTGGACCGCCTGGACGTAGCAGCCTCGCCTGCCGAGATGAACGTGCCGGGATTCGATTTCCACGCGTTGCGCGGCTTCGCTCCGACCCGCTACAGCGTTCATGTGAACGGCCCATGGTGCGTGACCTTCGAATTCGCGGACGGCGACGCCCATCGCGTGGACTTCGAGCAATATCACTGAGGAAAGGAAACGCGGACATGACCGAGTATGCCGCCAAGCGCAATCCGGACCGGTGCCCGACGCATCCGGGAGAATTGCTCCGCGAGGATGTCCTTCCCGCGACCGGCCTGGGCAAGGCAGAGGTCGCGCAGGCCCTGGGGATTTCGCGCCAGCATCTCTACGATCTCCTGAACGAGAAGAAGCCCGTGTCGCCGGACGTCGCCGCGCGGCTCGGCCGGGCGTTCGGCGACGGCGCCGCCGTCTGGCTGCGCATGCAGGCGGCTTACGACGCCTGGCACGCCGAGCGCTCCGTCGATTTGCGCAAGGTGAAGCTGATCAGGGCGGCGTAGGACGCGGGCTGCGTTCGCACGTCATGGGCCGTCGCTTGCCTTCGCATCGTCCGCTTTCTTCGCGGCGTCCGCCTTCTTGTCCGTATCGTCGTCGGCAAGGCTCCATTTCACCTTCACCGTCATCGGCGCGTCGGCGAGCTGGTCGTCCTTGATCGCGGGGCGGTAGTGCCATTTCTTCACGCAGCCCACCGCCGCGTCGTCGAGGTCGTCCGAGCCGCTGGTGCCGACGATCTTGATGCCGCCGACCGTGCCGTCGGCCGCGACCGTGAACGACAGCTCGGTCGTGCCCTCCTCGCCGAACACGCGCGCGAAGAACGGGTAGTCGTCGCGGCAGCTCCCCTGCTTCGACAGCGTCGGCGGCCGCGAGACATGCTGCACGACCGGAACGGGCACGCGCACCGTCTGCTTGACGACCTTCACCGGCGCCTCGGTGCGCACCAGCAGCCGCTCGACGAGGTCATAGCCGAACAGCAGCGACGACCCCGTCGCCACCGCCCCCGCCACGATCACCGCCCAGAGGTGATGGCGAAACCGCTCGCTGCAGAACAACCCCGACGACACGACGAAGATCAAGAACTCGATGACGATCACTAACCCTGGCTCCCGGCGCTGGCGGGCGCACTCTAGCCGGAAAGATGAGGCGGGAAATGGGCAAGACGCGTCGGTTGCCAGCGGTGCGGGTATGAGATAGTATGCATATTGCATACTCTGGGATATCTTTGTGCCCGACATCGAGCGCATGACCGTCACTCTCCCCGCCGACATGGCGTCCGCCGTCAAGGACGCCGTGGGTGGCGGCGACTATGCCTCGAGCAGCGAGGTCGTGCGCGAAGCGTTGCGTGACTGGAAGCACAAGCGCGCGCTGCAACGCCAGGAGCTCGCGGCGCTCAAAGCCGATATCGGCAAAGGCATGAAGGATTTGGCCGCGGGCCGCGTGAAAGCGTTCGATACAGACCGCATCGTCGCCCGGGGGAAGAAGCTATTAAAAAGCCGCTCGCGCTCCGCCTGACCGAGGCGGCCGAGGCCGATCTCGTGGAAATCTGGGCCTACTTGGCGGGAGAGACCTCCGAGGCAACCGCAACGCGATTCGTCGCGGCGATTCAGGCGCATTTCGAACCCCTTCGCCATTTCCCGCTGTCAGCCGCGCCGCGCCCGCAACTCGCGCCGGGCCTGCGCGTCACGTTCCATCGCCCATACGCGATCTACTACAGGCCGGCGGCCGGAGCCGTCGTGATCGTGCGCGTCCTCCACGGCGCACGCGATGTCGTGGCCATCGCGGAAAAGGGCGGCTTTGAATGACAGCCGTGCCGCCGTCAAATTTTTCAAACTTATCCTATAGTGCATAGCATATTGGCTCGTTGACGCTCAGGCTCGGTTTGCGGCCACGGGCGGATCACTTTGATGCATATACGCCGTTTTCATATGATCAACTTTAGATTTTCATCGCGCGCATGAATTTCTCCGATGTTTTCGCGCGCAATCTGCGCCGGCTGCGCGCCGAGAGGGGATGGACGCAGCAGGAGCTGGCCGATTTGGCGGATATCGATCGCACCTATCTGAGCGCGCTCGAGCGCGGCGCCTACAGCGCCACCATCGACATGATAGCGAAGATCGCCGGCGCGTTCGGCGTCGAGCCCGCCTTCATGCTTCGCGATCATGACGGATAGGATGCACCCGATCCTGAGGCTGCTCGCCTATAACGCAAAGGCGACGCGGCTGAGGCTGGGGCTGACGGTGGAGCAGGTCGCACATAGGGCGCGGGTGTCGGTGTATGTGCTCAAACAGATCGAGGCCGCCCAGAGCAACCCCGGCATCGACACGGTGTTTCGCATCGCCCGCGCGCTTGGCGTGCATGCAGCGGATCTGCTCAAGCCGGTCGACAAGAGAAAACGGCTCAACTGATTTGCGCGCTTCGCGTGCGCATAAGGCTATTCGCCTGCGCGCTCTTGAAGCTGCGGCGGCGCACCCCAAATGCCTTTCGCGGGCGAAATCTGCGCGGAAGGAAGGTGCAAAACGAAGACAGGGGCGAGGGAAAAACCTCGACGTGCGAGGTTCGAATGGCCGACGTGGCGGCCGAGACGGAAACATCGAACTGCGAGGTTCGAACAACCATTCGCCGCGACGCGACCGGCGATAATTCGCCGAAACTTGAAAACGAATGCCCTCGGCGTGCCGGGACCACAAGATGTGGTGGCAGATAAGCGAGACGCTGGAGGGGGTCCCCTCCCGGAATGTGAGGTTCAAATGCGCCCGGGTCCGGGAGCCACTACCGGTAGCGGTTCGTTGCTATTTGATCTTCGTGAACGGCAGGGCGATGGCGACCACGGTCTCGACGGGCTCGGCGAAGTCGCTCTCGATCCAGCGCTTGGCGATGTCGACGACGGCGCCGACGATGCCCGCGACCATCAAGGGGTGCGTGGCCTTCAGCGCGAAGGCCTTGGCGAGCTTCTTGGCGCCGTCGAAGCTCGCCATGCGCATCGCGCCGCCATGGTCGTCGAGGTCGATCAGGAACACGCGCGCGACGCCGGGGCTCGACTGGATCGCGGCGAAGAATCCGGCGAGCGCGCGCCTGGTGGCGTCGCCGCCCCGCGATACGCCTTGGGCGGGCGCGGCCTTGAGGCGGTTCAGCAGCTCGTCCTGCACGGCGCGGTACGCCTCGACGAAGATCGCCTCGCGGCTCGGGAACGACTCGTAGAAGTACCGCGCCGTCAGCCCGGCCTCGGCGCAGATTGCCGCGACCGAGGTGCCGTCGAAGCCGGACCGGCTCGCGACCAGCGCCGCCGCGCGGACGAGCCGGGCGCGGCGCTCGGACTGGCGGTCCTCGAAGGACTGGCCGGAATAGCGGCGTTTTTCCATTTGACAGGCGGGATAGCATCTGACAATCTGACAATCAAGATTATCAGATAGGGACACGACGATGGTCGAAGCGGCGCAGGGCATGCAAGCGATCACGAGCACCAGGCGCGACTGGCCGGGCGCGGTGCGGGCGATGCGCGCGCTGCTGGCCGATCCCGACGACACGGTGCAGGTGTTCAAGGTGATGGCGGCGCTCAACGGCGGCAGCAGCCGCCGCAACTATCGCCGGCTGATCGAGACGGCCGGGGGCGGGCGCATCGCCTATGCCCGCGTGGAGCTGATCGAGAAGCTCACCGATCCGGCGTGGCTCGCGCAATTCGCGACCGGCACGGTCGGCGCGGCCTATCGCGCGTTCCTGGAGAAGACGGGCTTCTCGGCGAACGGCCTCGCGGAAGTGAGCCAGCAGGTCCATCGCGAGCGGCCGGTCGAGCATCCTTATGCGTGGTTCGGACGGCGCGAGCGCGACATCCACGACATCTGGCACGTGCTCACCGGCTATCGCGCCAACGATCCCTTGGGCGAGCTTTGCCTGGTCGCGTTCTCCTATGCGCAGACCAAGGGACTCGGCTGGGGCTTCATCGCGCTGTCGGGCGGGCTTCAGGCGCTGGGCGAGACGCAGGGCTGGAAGGTGATCCGCGCGATCCGCGAAGGCTACCGCCACGGCCGCGCGGCGGCGTGGCTGCACGCCGACGACATCGAGGCGCTGTTCGCCGAGCCGCTCGAGGCGGCGCGCAAGCGTCTGAAGATCGCCAAGCCGGTCGCCTATCTCGCGGCGCGCGAGGCGCTGCTCGCGGCGCAGCCGGAGCCTGCCGCGGCGCATTGATCCGTGCTAGGATCGCCCCTTCGAATGCTCGGGGGCGATCATGCGTATACGGACAGTTCTGCTCGGCGCGCTGGCGCTGGGCATCGCGGCGGCAGGTGCGGCGCCGAAGCCGAAGCACAAGCCGCGGCCCGCACCCGTCGCGCAAGCCAGGACCGAGGCGCCGCAACCGCAGCTCTCGCTCACCGTCTACAACAACGACCTGGTGATGGTGCAGGACATCCGCACCCTCGACCTCCCCGCGGGCCGCTCGCGCATCGAGTTCCCCGGCGTCTCGGCCGCGATCCGGCCCGAGACCGTGTCGCTGACCGCGAAGGGGCTTTCCGTCGTCGAGCAGAATTTCGACTACGACCTGCTCACGCCGGCGAAGATGATGGAGAAGCAGGTCGGCCACGACATCCAGATCGTGCGCATCAACCCCGCGACCGGCGTGCAGACGAACGAGACCGCCACCGTGCTCTCGGTCAATTCCGGCGTGGTGCTGCGCGTGGGCAATCACATCGAGGCGCTGCGCGACGACGGCTTGCCGACGCGCGTGATGTTCGGCGCGATCCCGGAGAACCTTCGCGCCTCGCCGACCTTGTCGGTGACCGTGGATGCCGAGACCGGCGGCCCGCGCCAGGTCAATCTTTCCTATCTCGGCAACGGCCTGTCGTGGGACACGGCCTATGTCGGCCTCTATGACGAGAAGCGCGACCTGATGAGCCTGCAGGGCTGGATCACGATCCGCAACAGCTCGGGCACCAGCTTCAAGAACGCCGACACCGAGCTCGTCGCCGGCACGATCAACACCACCTTCGAAAGCGGCAGCCAGAACTATGCGCGCAACAACGCCACGGTGCGCGCCGGCAGCGGCGAGCATCGCAACGCCGACGCGCTGGGCGACTTCTACACCTATCGCGTGCCCGAGCGCGTCACCGTCGCCAACCAGCAGACCAAGCAGATCGCGTTTCTCGACGTGCAGGGCGCGCATGCGACCAAGCTCTACGAATACCAGCAATACGGCTTCGGCAGCGAGGACACCGCGCAGCACGTGAAGGTGGACCTGGCCTTCTCCAACAGCGACGCGCCGCTGCCGCAAGGCACGGTGCGCATCTATATGCGCGACGCCAAGGGCGACCCGAAATTCGTCGGCGAAAGCTATCTCGGCCACACCCCGGCGGGCTCGGACATCCTGCTCGAGCTCGGCGAAGCCTTCGACGTCACGGTGCAGCCGACCCTGCTGTCGACGGAAGCCTGGGGCAAGGCGGGCCACCGCTATAAGATGTCATACCTGCTGCGCAACGCGCGCGGCGAAGCGGTGAATGTCGAGCTGCGCCAGCAGGGCCTCTACAACGGCGGCGACGTCGAGGACGAGAGCCTGAAGAGCCGGCGCCTCGACGCGCACACCCTGCTGTGGAACGTGCCCGTGCCGGCGCATGGCGAGACCACGCTCACCGCGACCATCGAGGTTCCCAGGTGAGGCTTGCCGCGACCCTGTTGCTGGCCGCGGCGCTTGCAGGCTCCGCGCGGGCCGACGACGTCGTGTCGGAGAAGCCCGACACGGTGAAGGTCGCGCTCTATCACCAGGGCTATGTCGACACCCAGCAGCTGATGCGCGGCGAGCAGTCGGCTTACGCCTTCGGCTTCGTCAACGAGACGCGCACCATCGCGCTGCCCGCCGGGCCGTCGCTGATCCGCTTCCGCGGCGTCGCCTCGACCATGGTTCCCGAGACCGCGCATCTCGAAGGCCTGCCCGCGGGCGCGGCGGAGCGCAATTTCGACTACGACCTGTTGTCGCCGGGCTCGCTGCTCGCCCATTCGGTCGGGCGCGTCGTGCACGTGGTGCGCACCGATCCCAAGACCGGCAAGGAGAGCACGAGCGAGGCCACCGTGCGCGCGGCATCGGGCGGCCCGGTGATCGAGAGCGCGCGCGGGATCGAGGCGCTGCATTGCGGCGGCCCGCCCGAGCGGCTGGTGTTCGACGACATTCCCGAAGGCCTTGCCGACAAGCCCACCTTCTCGGTGCGCGTGACGATGCCCGAGGCCGGGCAATACGCGCTCACGCTTTCCTATGTCGCGATGCGCATGAACTGGTCGGCGGACTATGTCGCGCGCATCGATCCGGGCGGCGACACGCTGACGCTGTCTGGCTGGATCACGCTCGCCAATTTCAGCGACATCGGCTTTGCGGATGCGCCGACGCAGGTCATCGCCGGCAGCGCGTCGACCACCGGCGAGGATCGCGCGCCTTCGGCCCGCGGCCTCCGGATCGCGCCGCAATGCTGGCCGCTCGCGGTGGATTGGGCGCATTGGCCGCCGTTCCCGCCGCCGCCGCCTCCGGCGGCGATGGACAATCTGGTGGAGACGGTGATCGTGACCGCCAGCCGGATCCCGCAGGTCGGCTTCTACTCGTCGTCGCCGGTGACGGCGGTCTCGATGCAGGAATTCGCGGACTACAAGCTCTATTCGCTCAACTGGCCGACCACCGTCGCGGCGAACCAGACCAAGCAGGTGCGCTTCCTCGACCAGCCCGCGGTCAAGTTCGAGCGCTTCTATACTTATCGCGGCTATCCCAATCCCGCCGGCGACGACAAGGACGCGCGCGAGCCGGCGACGATTCGCTATCGCATGGAGAACCTGGAGAAGGACGGCTTGGGCAAGCCGTTGCCGGCCGGATCGATGTCGGTCGTCGACACCGATCCGCGCGGCGCGCCGATCTTCGTCGGCCAGGACAGGATCGGCGACACGCCGGAAGGCCTGCCCATCGCGCTCGAGACCGGCAAGGCGATGGACGTCGGCGTGCAAAGCAGGCTTGTCGCCACGCGGAACGCGGAGGAAGGCGGGCGCCCGAGCAGGATCAACAGCTTCGAGGTCACGGTCCGCAACGACCGCTCGGTGCCGATCCGCTTCGAGCTGACGCAGCCGGGCGACGTGAGGGTGCTCGAAGAGGATCGCCGGCACAGCCTCGACCACGGCCTCTTCGCCTGGCGCTTCGACGTGCCCGCGGGAAGCGAAACGGTGATGCGCTATTCGATCGAATTCTGGCGCAGCGACTATTGAAGCGAAAGGGCCGGAATCGCTTCCGGCCCTTCGGCGTCAGTTCGAGCCCGTTTCGGGATGCTTGCTCGGCAGCGGATCGACCGCGCCGGGGCTCGAAGGCACGATCGGGCCGCTGCGGTCGGTCACCGAGGCGGGATCGCGGCCCGGGATCGGATGCGGGCCTTGCGGCGTCGGCAGCGACGCGCGCATGGCCGGCGGCACGATGCGCGTGCCGGTGATCGGCTCGGGACGCACGAAGCGCGCATGGCTGCTCACGTCGGTGGTGGTGGGAAGCCCGTTGCCGGGATGCGGACCCGGATGCAGACCGGTGCCCGGCGCGGTCGTCGCGGCGCCGAACGAGCCGCCGCCGACATGGCCGCCGACGCCCGCGGCCATCGCGCCCAAAGGCAGGAACGCAAGCGCACAGGCGAGCAGCGGGGCTTTGATTTTCTCGTGGAACGGCATCATCTTTGCTCCTCGTTTCTTTTTCTTCTTCATCGCCCGCGTTGATAAAACGGTCCTGTCAAAAAGCTGTTCCGGAAGTTCCACCGCCCAATTGCAGCCATAGTCGGGGGACGCTCGTGCGATACCGCAAGCGTGAAAATCTTTTCACCAACGGCGAAAGCGAATACCGCATCGACGACGACGCGCTCGTGCGCCGCGCGCCGGACGGAAGCGAGCAACGCATCGCCTGGCGCGACGTGAAAGCGCTGCGCGTGCGCTTCTTCCCGACGATGGCAAAGCCCTGGCTGCACGAGTTCCGCGTCGAAGCCGCGGGCGCGACGATGACGATAGACAACGGCCATTTCGCCGGCGTCGCCGATTTCGAGGACCGCTCGGCGAGCTACACGCCGTTCGTGCGCGCGGCGCTCGCGCGCGTCCAAGCCCAGGCGCCCAAGGCGCAAGTGCGGATCGGCTCGCGCCCGCTCGCGTTCTGGGCGACGATGAGCTTCGTCGCGCTCGCCTTCGCGATGCTCGCCGCCGTCGTGATCGTTCTGCCGCTGCCGGCGCCGTTTCCGCTCGCCGCGATCGCCAAGCTCGCCGTGATCGCCTACGGCCTCTATCTGCTGCCGCGCTGGGTGCGCCGCAACTGGCCGCGCGGCGCGAGCTTCGACAGCGCCGCCGCCGAGCTGCCGCCGGCTTAAGGTCCGCCGATCTCGTAGCTCGCCAGCAGCAGCAGCGTGATGCGCCCGCCCGAGCCGGCGAGCGGCAAAGCCAGCTCGGCGAAGACCGCCGACCGGCGGCCGAGCGACACCGAAGCGGCCGCAGGCACCGGCGCCGCGTTCGCCATGGTCCGCCACAGGACCTCGCGCAGCCCGGCCGCAACGTCGGTCGCCAGCTCGTCGATCGCATGGTCCCCGGCATAGCGCCCGAAGCGGCGAATCAGATCCATGCCGAAATTCCTGAGGCGGAAGCCGTCGTCCTCAGCCTCGATCCACACGATATGGCGCGACCAGCGCTCCAGGTCGGAGGGTTGAAACCGGCTCTGCGCGGGCATATCTCCCGGACGGTAGCGCCGCCGCCAGAGCGCGAGCAGCGCCGCCAGCTCGGGGATAAGCCCCCCGGTCGGGATGTCGTCGGGACCCGGCATGGCCGCCTCGCGAAACGATCTTCTGATGTTGACTATAGACCGTTGTTCGAAAAACGACAAACTGATTGAATGGGCTCCATGGACATACGAAAACAGATCGGACGCAACGTCCGCCGGCTCAGGCTGGACCGCCGCCTTTCCCAGGAAATCCTCGCCCGCGAGGCCGATATCGACCGCACCTATATGAGCGGAATCGAGCGCGGGGTCGCCAATCCCAGCGCCGTGCTGCTCTCGCGCCTGGCCAAGGTGCTCAAGGTGACGGTGGGCGATCTGGTCGCGGCCGTGCCCGACAAGGAGCCGGCGCCGAAGAACCTGCCGCGCGGACGCAACGTGCAGCGCGGCAAGCGCCCGGCCAAGCGCGCGAAGCGGACGGCCTAGGCGCCCGCTTCGGGGGCGGCCTGCGCTTCGTGGCGCAGATAGGGCTCGACCGTGCCCTTGAGCTTGATCGTCATGGGATTGCCGTGGCGGTCGAGGCTCTTGCCCGCGGCCACGCGGATCCAGCCCTCGCTGACGCAATACTCCTCGACGTTGGTCTTTTCCTGGCCGTTGAACCTGATGCCGACGCCGCGCGTCAGCAGCGCCTCGTCGTAATGCGGGCTCTTGGGATTGACGCTGAGGCGGTCGGGCAGAGTGTCGGTCATGCCCAAGTCCCTACAGCATGCTCATTTCGCCTTCAACAGCAGCAGCCCCGTCTGCTTGGCCATGGTCATTCTGCGGCGGACCGGATTGCCGGAAAGATCGGTCCAGTCCCCCGGCGGCAGCTTGAACGTCACGCTCGACAGCGTCGGGTTCACCAGCGCCAGGCCGCCGGAATACCGCCGCTCCCACGCGCCGTTCCGCGCGGCCCGCTCGGCCATGGGGCGCCCGATCGCGATCGTGTAGTCGTCGGACAGGACCAGGGCGCCGTAATCCTGCTGCCCGGTGATGTACATGTAATCGCAATTGCGCTTGGCGCTGTCCCTGTCGGTCTTGGTGAGCAGGTAGTTGGCGATCACCCATTGGCGCTGCGCCTCGGTGATGTCGTCGTTGGTGCCCGGCACCTCGTTCACGAGCGTGTAGCAGCGTCCCTTCTTGTGGACCGTGTCGATCTTGTCGACGATGATCTGCCAGTCCTCCGGCGACGGCAGGGCCGGCGGGAAGCCGAACTCGGTGAAGCCGCGTTCGTCGAGCACCAGGTCGGACGTCGTCATCAGCGCGATGTTCTGGTTCGGCCAGGAGGTGTGGTAGGGATAGGTGACGTTGACCTGCATCGTCGCCGTCGGACTGTAGTCGTGAACGTGGCGATAGGTCAGCCGCTCCCACTTCAGGACGTCGCGGCGGTATTTCTTCAGGTCGACCGCGCCGCTGTCGTATTCGGGCACCCAGGTCGTTCCGTCCTTCGCGTAATGGCCGCAGCGGTTCTGGTCGTTGGTCAGCGCCAAGAGATCGACCGCGATGCTCGGATAGCCCTGATCGAGCTTGGCATCGATCCAGCTCGCCCATTGATAGGCGCGCACCTCGGGGTTGGCGAAATCGAGCGGCGCCTGCGCCGAGCCCGGCACATAGGCGAGCGTGACCTTGTCGCATTTGTAGGCGAGCCAGTCGGGATGGTTCTGCAGGTACCAGTCGACGCTGTTGGTGAAGTCGTCGACGTTGAAGGGAATGTACCAGGAGTTATAGACGCCGGACGGCGTCGCCGGCACGTCCGAGCCCCAGACGGCGTCGACCTTGCCGGCTTCGGCTTCGTAGTCGCCGTTCATTTTGTAGTTGAAAACCATCTCGAGATGGATGCCGGTTCCCGTCTCGGGGAACGGCGCGATGCGCGGTGCCGCTTGCACGCCTGTTGCCAAGAACACGAATGCCGTCACGATCGCCGAACCTCGCCGCATGATCCGCTCCCTGAACTTCTCCACTCAAACGAGTATTACCAAAAAATGCAGGCAATTTGAATTGAACGGCACCGTTCTTTTCGCGTGCGCCGTAAAAATCGAGGCAGGGTCGCGGTTCTCGTGGAACTCCGCTCGTTTTCAATTCGAACTTTAGGAAAGAGTCGCCCAACCGCCTAAGCACCGCTTGAGGCTTGCAAGCGGATTCCATCGACTTCGCCGCCGCGCGCGTCATCCTCGCTCCCACGGTTGCATGCGAGTGGGGAACAAGATGTCGAAGATGCTAATCGGGGCGTGCCTCGCCCTTCTGGCGGCAAGCCCGCCGGCACTGGCCCCAGCCTGGGCCCAAGATCTCCAGAATCTCAAGGCGAAACCGGTCCGCGTCGTCGTGGCGAAGAACGAGACGCTCGACGCCAGCATGGCGCGCATCGCGGTCAAGGCGGCGCTCACGCCCTCGGCCCAGCCGACGCGCCAGGAGCTGCTCGGCGTGATCCTTCTCATGTCGTTGCGCGAGCAGAGAGGCGTCTGATCATGCGTGGGCGACGTTTCAGCTTTGCGGCCGGTGCCATCGTCCTGGCTTGCGCCAGCGCGCAAGCCGCGGAGGCGGGCGATGCGCCGGCCGCAAACGTCCCGCCCCCCGAAGGCCCGGCCTGGCTCCAGCCCGTCGCCGGCGTGAGGCTGATCGCGGTCGACGGCTCGACGATGACCTTGTCGCCGACCGAAGGCGGCTTTGCGCTCGCTTTGGCCGCGCCCAACGGTGCCGCGCAGCGCTCGTCCTTCGCCTTCATGAGCGACAAGCTCGGCACGATCTCCGACGACGCCGACACCGGCCATGTCGTCGGCTTCTTCCGCGAGACCGACACCGGCATCGAGGCGCAGTACTCCGACGGCCGCACCCAGTCGCTCAACGCCAACAATGCGGGCGGCATCTCGCTCACCCAGCACGCGGCGACGGGCGAAGCGAGCTGCGTGAGCTGGTATCCATCCGACCACGTCTTCGGCACGTCCGAGAAGCGCGCGGCGCTCGCGGCCTATGCCGACCGGCTCGGCATCGCCGACCGTCCCAAGAAAGGCGCCAAGGCGCCGGCGCCGGCCTGCGCGCCCGCCGTGAAGCTCGCCAGGAAGCAGACCGCTTCGACGGCCACGCCCTTGGCCTCTCCTTCCGTCTCTCCTCTGGCCGCCACTCCCCCAGCCGCCGGGCCTTACAAGATCGGCATGTATCGGGGCGCGGCGGTCACCAACTCGGGCGCGGCCGGTTTGACGCCCGTCGCAGTGCGCACCTCCGAGGTGCACCTGATCGACGGAGCCGTCGCGGCGCCGCTTGCTGCGATCTCCCCCCCTGCGGCAACGACGCCGCCGGCCGCGCCCGTGGTCCAACCGGCCGTCGCGATGGCGGCGGCGACGGCGCCGCAGCCGACACAGGTGACGCTCGCTTCGGCGGTGCCGGACGGCCATGGCGCGTCGAGCTGCCTGAGCATCGAGAGCAACGGCGCCGATATCGGCTTCCGCAACCAATGCGCCTATGGCGTGCAGTTCGCCTATTGCATCCAGAAGGCCGGCGATCCCGCCAACGATTGCGGCACCGGCGCGAAGCCCGGAAGCGTGAGCGCGAACGGCTTCGTGCTGCTGCTCACCGATCCGAACATCCGCACCTCGGGCGGCGAGCGCGACTTCCGCTGGGTCGCGTGCAGCGGCAGCGCGGCGAGCGTGGTGGCGCATCTCGATCGCGCCGATCCGCCGGCGGGGCGCTGCACGCGGCTGGGCGCATCTTGAACTTCGACGACAACGGGCAAGCACAAGCAAAAGGGCAACGACAATGCGTGGGACGATCAAGACGGTGGCGAAAGGCGCGACAGGGGCCGTGGCGCTGTGCGCGATGGTGGGGCAGAGCTGGGCGGGCGCGTCGTGCGCGCGTCCCGACGAGGCGATGGCGCTGAAGACCGCGGCGATGCAGCAGCAGCTGATGGTGGCGGCGCTCTATTGCCACGACGTCGGGCTCTACAACCGCTTCGTGGTGTCCTATCAGCACGAGCTGCAGGATTCCGACGCGGCGCTGATGGGCTATTTCCAGCACGGCCATGGCGGCGCCTCGGCCTATCACGCCTACAAGACCGGCCTCGCCAACGACTTCTCGCTGAGCGGCCTGCACGGCATGGCGAGCTTCTGCGCCGGGGCCGGCGCCGCCTTCGACGCGGCGCTCAATCCAAATGGCGGGCGCACGCTCGCCACCTTCATCTCCAGCCAGCGCGTCTCGGGCACGGACGCCTATCCGGCCTGCGAGACCACGGCCGCCGCCTCGGGCGGCGAGATGGTCGCGGGCGGCGCGACGCGCCTGGCGGCGAACCGCCGCAACTGACCCTCACCCGGACCAGGACGGCAGCGGAGGCGCGGGGTTTCCCGCGCCTCTTCGCTTTGCGGTCACCGTTCGTTCCGTTCGAATGAACGGAACCAACAAACGAGTTTCATGTTAGGTACAGGTTGGCTCCCCAAATATGCGGGCACGAAGACGCGCATGTGCGCGGCCAGAAACGATTGACAGGAGAAGGCAGATGAAACGAACCACCCTTTTGGCGACGGCCGCGGCCGTCATGACCATCGGCACCGCGGTGCCGGCCATGGCCGATTACGTCCGGCTGGGCAGCGTCGATGTCGGCTATCACATGGACAAGGACACGGCCTGGAGCCGGTTCGGCGGCGGCATGGAAGGCCTGCGCCTGACGGCCGACGGCAACGACGTCACCTGCTCGAAGATCGTCGCCCATTTCGGCGACGGCTCGCAGCAGAACGTGTTCTCGGGCAAGCTGCGCGAGGACCGGCCGGTGAACGTCGATCTGGCGGGCGGCACGCGCAAGGTGCGCGACGTGTCCTTCACCTGCCGCTCGGACGAGCGCGGCGGGGCCAAGATCTATCTCTCCGCCGAGATCGGCCGCTACAAGAACGACTGGATGAAGAGCCCCGACTGGGCGCTGTTCTGGTCGCGCCTGTTCAACTGGGGCCCGGTCGCTCAGAACAACAACGGCAACGACCCGAACTATTGGGTCACCTTGGGCCGCGAGAGCTTCGAGGGCCGTAGGGATCGCGAGCAGAGCTTCGCAGGCTGGAACGGCAAGAGCGTCGAGCGCATCGGCTTGCGCGCCGTCAACGACGACGCGCGCTGCTCGCGGGTGCGCGTGACGTTCGGCAACGGCATGACGCGCGACCTCGACGTCGGCCGCCTCGACCGGGGCCGCGTCAAGACCGTCGACCTGCCGGGCGGCAACCGCAACGTCACCCGCCTCAACATGGTCTGCAGCGCGGTGAACCGCAACCAGGTCACGGTCGAGATCCTGGCGCGCAAATAAGCGAGCGACCTCGCCGCAAACGAGAAGGGCCGGAGAAACCTCTCCGGCCCTTCGCGTATGTCGATGGCCGCGTCCGCCGTCAGGTCTTGGGCTTCTCGTAGGGCGAGAACGCGCCCATCATGCAGGTCTCGTGCGATTCCAGCACGGTGATGCTCTGCTGGTTGTCGCAGACCTGGCCGTTGCCGCCGCCGATGTTCATCACGAAGCCGTGGAAGTTCAGGCCCGGGCAGGAATTCTTGAGCGTGTTGGAATAGACCGTCCCGTTCTTCATGTGGAACAGGATGGTGTTGGCGTCCTTCACGCTGGTGTGGTCGATCAGGTAGGACTGAAGGCAGATCGGCGCGGCCATTGCCGGCGCCACTGCGCCCGCGACGATCGCCGCCGCGGTCATGGCTGAAACCAGAGTTCTCATCGTAAGTCTCCGAAACGTCGCGACCCCTCGCGGCTAAGATAATGATCCTAGGGCGGAGGAAGTTCAACGCCCGCGCGGAAAAGTGAGGCCGTCCTTGACTTCGGGGGGCCTCGCGGGAAAGGTCCGCTCCCATTTACGCCCTAAAGGGAGAATTACCGTGTCCGCCCCCGTTTCTGACGCCAACGTGACCATCACCTTGCCGGACGGCAAGGCGCTGACGTTCGCGCGCGGCGTGACGGGCGCGGAAATCGCCGCCGCCATCGGGCCCGGGCTGGCCAAGGCGGCCCTGATCCTCGAGGTCGACGGCAAGCAATGGGACCTGTTCCGCCCCATCGAGCATGACGCGAAGATCCGCATCATCACCAAGAAGGACCCCGAGGCGCTGGAGCTGATCCGCCACGACGCGGCGCATGTGCTCGCCATGGCGGTGCAGGAGCTGTGGCCCGGCACTCAGATCACCATCGGCCCGGCGATCGAGGACGGCTTCTATTACGACTTCGCGCGCAACGCTCCGTTCACCCCGGAGGACCTGCCGGTCATCGAGGAGAAGATGCGCGAGATCGTCAAGCGCGATCTTCCGACCCGCCGCGAGGTGTGGCAACGCGACAAGGCCGTGGCGCACTTCAAAGGCATGGGCGAGAGCTACAAGGCCGAGCTGATCGAGAGCATCCCGCCCGGCGAGGATGTCTCGATCTATTGGCACGGCGACTGGCACGACCTCTGCCGCGGCCCGCATTTCGCGAGCACCGGCAAGATCGGCGACGCCTTCAAGCTGACCAAGATCGCGGGCGCCTATTGGCGCGGCGACGCGAACAACGCGCAGCTCCAGCGCATCTACGGGACCGCGTGGCGCGACCAGAAGGAACTCGACGCCTATCTCCTCAAGCTCGAGGAGCAGGAGAAGCGCGACCACAGGAAGCTCGGCCGCGAGCTCGAGCTCTTCACCTTCTCGCCCGATGTCGGCGCCGGCCTGCCGCTGTGGATGCCCAACGGCATGGTGATCCGCCAGGAGCTCGAGTTCCTGGCGCTGCAGGAAGAGCGCAAAGAGGGCTATCGCCGCGTGGCGTCGCCGCACATCGCGAAAGAGGCGCTCTATTACCGCTCGCGCCACCTGCCTTACTACAACGAGGGCATGTATTCGCCGCTCGATATCGACGGCGAGAACTACTACCTGCGCCCGATGAACTGCCCGCACCATCACCTGATCTATGGCGCGACGCGGCATTCCTATCGCGAGCTTCCCGTTCGCATCGCCGAATACGGCCAGGACTATCGCTACGAAGCGTCGGGCGGATTGTCGGGCCTGATGCGCGTGCGCGGCTTCTGCATGAACGACGCGCATATCTATTGCCGCTACGACCAGGCGAAGGAAGAGTTCATCCGCGTCCTGCACCTGCACGCGCGCTACTACGAGCTGATGGGCATCAAGGAATACTATATGCGCCTGTCGCTGCCGGACATGAACAAGCTCGACAAGTATGTCGACGCGCCGGACAAGTGGATCGCGGCGCTCGACATCATCAAGCAGGCGATGAACGAGTCCGGCTACAAATACATCGAGGGCAAGGGCGAAGCCGCGTTCTATGGGCCCAAGATCGACTTCATGATCCGCTCGGCCATCGGCACCGAATACACCATCTCGACCAACCAGCTCGACTTCCTGGCGACCGAGACCTTCGGCCTCAAATACATCGGCGAGGACGGCGCGGAGCATCCCGTCTATGTCATCCATCGCGCGCCCTTGGGCACCCATGAGCGCTTCACCGCCTTCCTGATCGAGCACTTCGCCGGCGCGTTCCCGACCTGGCTTGCGCCGATCCAGGCGCGCATCGTGCCGATCAGCGAGAAGGCGAACGACTATGCCGAGCAGGTGCGCCGCACCCTGTTCGACGCGCCGGTGGTGAACGGCACCGCGGGGCTGCGCGTCGACGTCGACTGGTCGGCGGAGCGCATGCAGAAGAAGATCCGCGACGCCCAGCTCCAGAAGATCCCCTATATGCTGGTCGTCGGCGAGCGCGAGGCGGCCGAGGGCAAAGTCGCCGTCCGGCTACGTTCCGGCAAGGATCTGGGCGCCATGCCGCTCGAAAATTTCATCGAGCGCATCAAGCGGGAGTCAGAATCCCGCAAGGATGTGGCCGAATAGACCTTGCGAATCGCGCGGGTAACCCTATTCTCCAGGGCATCAGCGGTCCCGCGCGGCCGCCGCTCAAGAGGATTCCCGCCCTGCCGATGAACCGTGATCACGTTTCGCGAGTCCAGGGTCGGAGCCTCGCGAAACGGGCGTCCTCGCGCGCGCGGACGTAACGAAGGAGAGAGTCATAGTTCCCAGACGTTTCGCACCCGGCAATGCGCCGCCGCCTGCCAAGGACGGCCCGCGCGTCAACGACGAGATCTTTTCCCGCACGATCCTGTTGATCGGCGACGACGGCCACAAATACGGCGAGATCGGCCTCGACGAGGGCCGCGCCATCGCCGAGGAGAAAGGCTTCGACCTGGTCGAGGTCTCCCCCGAGGCCAAGCCGCCCGTGGTCAAGCTCATGGACTACGGGAAGTTCAAATACGAGCAGCAGAAGAAGGCCAACGAGGCCCGCAAGAAGCAGAAGGTCATCGAGATCAAGGAGATCAAGATGCGCCCGACCATCGACGATCACGACTACGATACGAAGATGAAGGCGATGCAGCGCTTCTTCGGCGAGGGCGACAAGGTCAAGGTCACGCTGCGCTTCCGCGGCCGCGAAATGGCGCACCAGCATCTGGGCATGGCGCTCCTCACCCGCATCCAGAAGGACACCGAGACCTTCGCGAAGATGGAGCAGTACCCCAAGATGGAAGGCAAGCAGATGATGATGGTCTTGGCGCCTCGCTGAAGCCTTCGTCCGCTCCCTACAAGCAAAAGCCCCGCAGGCCGCCTGCGGGGCTTTGTGCTTGCGCAGCGCGCGGCCCTTACAGGAACCGGCCGGAGACGTGCACCGCCTGGACGCCGAGCTCCTGGAACGGACCCAGCGGCTGGACGTCGTCGTGATAGCCCTCGATATGCGGCTTGCCGGACATCACCTTGTAGGCGACGCGGCCGTCCTGGACGAGAAGGACGACTTCGGCCGCCCAGCCCTTGTCGATCGTCGTGCGCTCGAAGCCCAGCAGGTCGAGGAACACGTTGCCCGTGCGCTCCTGCTCGAGCCGCGACGGATGGAAGACGTAGGCCGAGCAATGCTCCTGCGCCTCGATGCAGGTGCGCACCGGGTTCGCGAGATGGTCGAAGCGGATGGAGTCGCGCGGCATGAAGCGCTCGATGACGCCGAGATAGGAGATCTGCTCGGCATTGGGCTGCGCCGACGCGTCGAAGCCCATCTTGGAGAGGTCGGCCTCGCGCGTCTGTCCCGGAATGATGGTGGAATAGGCGGCGACGACGTCGCTGTATTCCTTGAAATTCTGGTCCGTCGACATGTTGCTGCCGTGAGGCAACAGGTTCATCCCGCCGCAACCCACGAGCGTCAACGTGATGGCAAAAATGCCGGCTAAGCCAGCGTAACGGCGCGTGCCGTCTCCCCCGTCAACCATGTCCACCCCAACCCAGTAGAACTTTATTTTCTTCAGCCTAGCGAAATCGCGGCAGCTTGAAAAGCGCGCTGTATCAAACTGGTAAAGCCCGAGGCGGCCGTCGCGAAAGCTTCACGCGGGCCGGGCGCGCAGGGCTTCGGCGATGGTCTCGAAGTCGCAATTGCCCCCCGTGAGCACCACTGCGACGGACTTTCCGTGTACGTCGTAGCGGCCGGCCAGCAGCGCCGCCAACCCAGCCGATCCGCCGGGTTCTATGATTAATTTCAGGGTCCGGGCGGCGGTGGCGACGGCTGCCTGAAGCTCCGGATCGCTGACCGCGAGCCCCTCCTCCATCAGCGCCTTCGCAACTGCGAAAGTCACCTTGCCCGGGGTCGGGGCCATCAGCGCGTCGGCGATGGAGAGCGCCCCGCCCGGCGCCGTGGCCCGCTCGCCCGCCGCGAGCGAGCGCCGCATGCCGTCGAAGTTCTCCGGCTCGACGCTGATCGCGCGCGTGCCGGGGCTCGTTCCAGACAGCGCGAGCGCGATGCCGCCGACGATGCCGCCGCCGCTGCACGGCACGAGCACCGCGTCGAGCTTGACCGGCGCCTGGGCCGCGATCTCTAGCCCGATGGTGCCCTGCCCCGCCATGATGCCGGCATCGTCGTAAGGCCGGACCAGAGTCGCGCCGCGTTCCGACGCGATGCGCAGGCCTATGGCTTCGCGGTCGTCATGGACGCGGTCGTAGAACACGACCTCGGCGCCATAGGAGCGCGTGCCGTCGATCTTGGCGCGCGGCGCGTCCTTGGGCATCACGATCACGGCCGGAATGCCGAAGATCTGCGCCGCCGCCGCGACGCCCTGCGCGTGATTGCCCGACGAGAACGCGACGACGCCGCTTCGCCGCTCGTCGTCGCCGATCAGCGCGATACGGTTGTAGGCACCGCGGAACTTGAACGAGCCGGTGCGCTGGAGCGATTCGGGTTTGAGGAACACGCGCCCGCCGAGCCGCGCGTTCAGCGCCGGGTTCTCGATCAGCGGCGTCTTGACGGCGTGAGGGGCGATGCGGGCGGCCGCGGCTTCGACATCGGCGAAGACGGGCGGTTTTGTGCTATCGAACATGGCATGAGCATAGCGAACCGCGGCGTCTTCGCCATCGCCCTCGTCTTCATTGCGTTCGCGCTTCCGGCGCATGGCGCGGTGCTGGCGACGATCAGGCCCGTGCATGCGCTGGTGGCCGCGGTGATGGGTCGCGAGCCGGAGCTTCTGATCCAGGGCGCGCAATCCGAGCATTCCTACGCGCTCAAGCCGTCGGACGCCGCGAAGATCGAACGCGCGAGCCTGATCTTCGAGATCGGCCCCGACCTCGAGACCTATCTGGTCCATCCGCTTGCGACCCTGGCGCCGCACGCGACCGTGGTCGCGCTGGAGCATGCGCCGGGCGTGCATCTGCTGCCGGCGCGGCATGGCGGGCTTTGGGAGGACGCAGGCGAAAGCGGCGGCCCGGCCGATCCGCATATCTGGCTCGATCCCGAAAACGCCGTCGCGATGACCCGGGCGATCGCAGCCGCGCTCAGCAAGGCCGATCCCACGCAGGCCAAGCTCTATGCCGCCAACGCCGCGAAGGAAGTGGCGATGCTGCGCGCCCTGGAGCGCGAGCTCGCCCGCGAGCTGGCGCCTCTGCGCGGCCGGCCCTATCTCGTCTTCCATGACGGCTATCGCTATTTCGAGCACCGCTTCGGGCTGACACCCGTCGGCGCGGTGACGGTCGCTCCCGACCGGCCGATCGGCCCGCGCCGGGTCTCGACGCTCCGCGCGCGCATCGCCCGGGGCGACGTCGCCTGCGTCTTCCGCGAGCCGCAATTCCCGCCGGCGCTGATCGGCACCCTGGTCGAAGGCACGGACACAAGGACCGGCGTGCTCGACCCGCTCGGCGCGAGCCTCGCGCCGGGGCCGGATCTCTATCCGCGGCTGCTGCGCGAATTGAGCGCATCGCTGCGCGCCTGCCTTGCCAAAACCCATTAGCGGGCTAAGTTCGGATTCGCACACGGCGCACAGACGGTCCGCATGCTGAAGACCTATCAGCTGCAGAATGGCGGCCTCAAAGGAACCGAGGTCCTCGAAGGCGCGCCCATCGCGTCCGAGAGCCTCTGGATCGACCTCATCAATCCGACCGTCGCCGAGCGGGGCGCGGTCAACAGCCTGCTGGGCATGGAAATGCCCACCCGCGCCGACATGGAGGAGATCGAGGTCTCGAGCCGCCTCTATACCGAGGATGGCGGCGTGTTCATGACCGCGCTCGTCCTCTCCAACGCCGATTCCGACCGGCCGGTCGCCGACGTCGTCACTTTCGTGCTGGCGCGCGACAAGCTGATCACCATCCGCTACATCGACCCGCAGCCCTTCCGCACCTTCGCCGCGCGCTGCGAGCGCTCCATGGTGGCGGCGCCCAAGGCCGAGGGCGTGCTGAACGCGCTGCTCGACGTCATCGTCGACCGCATGGCCGACGTGCTGGAGCGGGTCGGCACCGACATCGAGGCGATCAGCCGCGAGATCTTCGACGCCCAGGGCGTGCACCTGCCGCGGCGCGACTTCCAGGCGGTGCTGCGCCGCCTCGGCGCCAAGCACGACCTCACGGGCAAGATGCGCGAATGCCTGCTCACCTTGAGCAGGATGCTGACCTTCCTGTCCGCCGCCATCGACACCAAGGCGACCAAGGAAGCGCGCGCCCATGTGAAGACCTTGGCGCGCGACGCCCAGTCGCTGCTCGACCACTCGTCGTTCCTGGCAAGCAAGCTTTCGTACCTGCAAGACGCGACGCTCGGGCTGATCAACAACGAGCAGAACAACATCATCAAGATCATGTCGGTGGCGGCCATGGTGTTCCTGCCCCCCACCCTGATCGCCTCGATCTACGGCATGAACTTCCGCTTCATGCCCGAGCTGGACTGGTCGGGCGGCTACCTGTTCTCGCTGGTGCTGATGGTGGTGTCGGCGGTGGTCCCGTACATCTGGTTCAAGCGCCGCGGGTGGCTCTAGACCCGCGCCCCGCGCCGGTCAGCCATGAGGCGACAAGGCGGCCCTGGGGGAGTAAGCATCGTCGCACACGCGGTTCGTTGTCGAAGTGAAGCACACCTCTCTGGGCATCGCGCTCAAGCTGGGCGCCACGGTCACCTTTTCGCTGATGTACGTCCTGATCCGGCTGGTGGGGAACGTGCCGGTCGGCGAGGTCGTGTTCTTCCGCGGCTTCTTCGCGCTGTTGCCGCTCTGGGCTTACGCGCAGTACAGCCACGGCAGCGCGCTGGCGATGGTGCGGACCGCCAAGCCCTGGCTGCATCTGCGCCGCTCCATCGCCGGCACCGCCTCGATGTTCCTGAACTTCGCCGCGGTCACGCGCCTGCCCTTGGCCGACGTCACCGCCTTCAGCTTCGTGATGCCGATCTTTGCCGTCGTGCTGGCCGCGCTGATGCTGGGCGAGAAGGTGGGACCGCACCGCGCGCTCGCCGTCGTGATCGGCTTCGGCGGCGTGCTGCTGATGGTCGAGCCGCACGGCCTGGGCTTCGGCTTAAGCGTCGCGGGCGGCTCGTCGCTCGGCGCGGGCTTCGCGCTCTCGGGGGCGCTGCTCTCGGCGTTCGTGGTCGTCTTCATCCGCCACATGAGCACGACCGAGACCAGCGAGGCGATCATCTTCTATTTCATGGCGGTGTGCGCCGCGGCCGGCGCGGTGACCATGCTGTGGTCGCGCGCGCCGCTGAGCCTCGAGCAGGCGACGCTGCTGGTGATGTGCGGGGTGATGGGCGGCATCGGCCAGCTCTGCATGACCTATGCGTACCGCTATGCCGAGCCGTCGCTGCTCGCGCCGTTCGACTATGTCGCGATGGTGTGGGCGGTGCTGCTCGGCTATTTCATCTTCGCCGAGATACCCGAGCGCATCGTGCTGGCCGGCGCCGGCGTGGTGATCGCGTCGGGGCTCTACATCGTCTGGCGCGAGCGCGGGCGCGCCATCGCGTCCAGCTCCGCGATGAGCGCCGCGCCGAAATAATATTCGAGCTCGCCGCGGACGCCGTCATAGAGCGTGGGTCCGCTGCCGGCGCAGACCAGGCTTCGGTCGACCGCCTCGCCCGAAGCGCCGAGCACGCCGTAGTCGAAGGTCACCGGGAACAGGATCGAGACCATCGGCTTCAGCGTGTGGTAGTCGAGCCCCTTCTCCAGGCACCAGGCATGGATCAAGCAGCCGCGGCCGTCCTTCTTGTGGAACACGCAATGGCTGCCGCGGACCTGCGTGCGGCGGCAGCGGCCGGAGGGGAATTCCGCGTCTTCGACCAGCTCGCCGGTGAACCACTCGCTCTCGGGCACGCCGATGAATGCCTTGAAGTCGTCGTCCAAGGCCAGCAGGCGCTCGGCGTTCTCCGCATCGATATCGACGCCGTAGGAGCAACACTGATCGTTGCAGAAGCCGCAATCCATGCAATGCGTGAAATAACGCAGCTCGAAGATCCGCGAGTCGACGGAATGCAGCACCGGCGCCTTGTAGATCGACGCATGCTCGCGCTTCAGCGCAAGCACGCTCACGCGTGCAGCGCCGCTTTGGCGACGCGGTCGATCAGCTCGTCATAAGGAATGCCGGCCTCTTCGCCTGCCGCCGCGAAGCCGGCGTCGGGCGAGATGCAGCAATTGGGATTGATCTCGAGCACCCAGGGCTTGTTGTCCTTGTCGACCCGGAAATCCACCCGCGCATAGCCGCGCAGCGCGAACAGGTGCCAGACCTTCTTGGTGATCGCGACCAGCTGGCGGCCGAGCTCGGGCTCCTCCGCTTCGCAGCCGAAGCGGCGCTGGCTGCCGTTGTAGTCGAAGGTGTCCTCTTCCCATTTCGCCGCGAACGAGACGAGCTTGGGCTTGCCGTCCGGCCATTCGTCGTTGAAGCGCATCTCGGCCAAGGGGAAGACGCGCGGGCCGTCGGGGCCGGCCATCACAGCGATGTTGAACTCGCGGCCGTCGAGATAGCGCTCGGCGAACCAGCGGCCGCCGAACTTCACCCGGCAATGCTCGGCGCGGGCGCGCACGTCGCGGCCCTTCACCACGGAGTCGTCGTCGATGCCGACCGAAGAGTCCTCGTCGGCGGCTTTGACGATATAGGTCGCGTCCGCGTCGATGCCGCCCCAGTCCGGCCCGACCGCCCAGTCCGGCGTCACCACGCCGCCGACACGCAGGACGTTCTTCGCGAAGGGCTTGTCGGTGGTGGCGGCGAAATGCGCCGCCGTGGCGCCGGTGTACGGCACGTTCAGCCGGTCGAGCATCGCCGGCGCGAGCGAGGAATAGATCCCCGCGCCGAACACCGACTCGACGACATTGAACACGACGTCGGGCTTGTGGGTGTCGAGCAGGCCCTTGAGGAACGCCATGTCGGGTTGGAACGCCGCTTGGGGCGCGGCATGGCCGTGCTTCTCGAGCGCCTCGGCCACCGCGGACGCCGAATAGAGCGTGTCCTGCTCGTCGGCCGGCGCGTCGGGCGCGACGTCGGAATGGAGAACCAATACCCGCACGATCAGGCAGCCACGACCCGCGGACGCGGCTTCACTTTGAGCTCGGGATGACGCTTGAAGAACGCCGCCATGATCTTGCCGATGAGCTGGCCGTGGCTGAGGCCCTTGCGGCTCGCGATCAGGCAGAGGTCGGAATAGTCGGGGCGCAGGCCCGCGAGCGGATTGACCTCGATGAAATGCGGCTGGCCGTTCGCGTCGCAGCGCACGTCGATGCGCCCGCCGTCGCGGCAGCGCAGCGCCCGCCAGGCGGCCAGCGCCACGTCGCCCGCGGCTTTGGTGTTCTCCGCGTCGGCCTCGACGATCGAGACCTTGTCGTCGGAATATTCCTTGTTCTCGTAGCCGTAGCCGTGGCCGACCCAATTCCCGATCGGCACGATCTCGGAGACGCCGAGCACGAAGGCGTCGTCGCCGGTGCCGACGATGCCGACGGTGAACTCGCGGCCAGGCAGGAATTCTTCCACCAGCACGGGCTGCTGGAACTTGGTCAGCAGGTTCTGCGCCACGCGGCGCAGGTCGCGGGCGTTGTCGACCTTGGAGTCCGCACCGACACCCTTGCCCGAGCCTTCGCGCACGGGCTTGAGGAACAGCGGGAAGGCGAGGTCGACCTTCTTCACGTCGGCGAGCTTCTCGATCACCCGGAAATCGACCGTGGGCACGCCCGCATCGCGCACGACGCGCTTGCACATGCCCTTGTCCAGCGCCAACGCCAAGGTCAGCGGATCGGAGAAGACGTACGGGATCTCGTAGATGTCGAGGATCGCGGGCACCTGCGCTTCGCGCGCGACCCCCTTGAGGCCTTCGCAGAAATTGAACACCGCGTCGAAGCGCTCGCCCTTGGCCAGCCGCGCGATCAGGTTCTTGACCGTGCCGATGCGCACCGGCGTCAGCCCGAGCCCGCCCAGCGCCGTGCAGATCGCGGCGATGGTCACCTCGCTGTCGAACTCGGCCGTCTCCTCCTCGCCATAGCCCATGGCGAGATAGTCGGCGCGAAGATCGTAGGTTACTCCGATGCGCATCATGCCCCCTTATCGCGTCCGAGCTCACCGCCCGGATCGGGATAGCGATAGACCTTCCCCTCGAAATTCCTGAGCAACAGGTCGTCGCCGTCGCGGCCCACGACCGGATCGGGCGCGAGCTGGATCTTGCCGCCGCCGCCGGGGGCGTCCACCGCGAAGATCGGCGTCGCATAGCCGGTGGTGTGGCCGCGGAGCGCCGCGATGATCTCGAGCCCCTTGCTCACATTGGTGCGGAAATGCGCCGATCCGCGGATCGGGTCGCATTGATAGAGGTAATACGGCTTCACCCGGCGCTTCAGCAGGCCGTGCATCAAGGGCACCATGACCGCGGCCGAGTCGTTGATGCCTTTGAGCAGCACGGTCTGGCTGCCCAAGGGGATGCCGGCATCGGCGAGGCGCGCGGTCGCTTCGGTGACCTCGGGCGTCAGCTCCGCCGGATGGGTGAAGTGCAGGCTCATCCACAGCGGATGATGTTTCTTCAGGATCGCGACCAGATCCTTGGTGATGCGCTGGGGCGTGACCGTCGGCATCTTGGAGCCGATGCGGACGAACTCGATATGCTTGATGGCCCTGAGCCGCCCGAGCAGCCAGTCGAGCCGGTCGTCGCCCAGGGTCAACGGGTCGCCGCCCGAGAGCAGCACGTCGCGGACCTCGGTGTGGGCCTCCAGATAAGAAAGCGCCCGCTCCCACTGGGTCTTGGAGAACTGGTACTCGCCGCCGGGATTGCCGACGACGCGGGCCCGGGTGCAATAGCGGCAATAGGTCGAGCAAGTGCCCGTGGTCAGGAACAGCACCCGGTCCGGATAGCGGTGCACGAGGCCCGGCGCGACCGTGTCGTGGTCCTCGCCCAGGGGGTCGTCGTCCTCGCCGGCGGTGCGGATGTACTCGTCGCCGGTCATGATGTGGGTGCGGCGGAGCGGCTCCTGCGCGTCCTCGAGCCCCATCAGGCTGGCGTAATAAGGCGTGATGCCGACGGGGAGCGAGCCTTCGTGGCGCTCGACCGCGTCCCTCTCGTCGTCGGAAAGGCGGAAGACCCGGGTGAGGTCGGCAAGGTTGCGGATGCGGGCGCGCATCTGCCAGCGCCAGTCGTTCCACTCGATGGTCGAGGTGCCGGGGAAGAAGCGGCGATAGAACGCCTTCGTCTCGGCCGAGACCGGGAAACGCAGCGGCGCGGGCCGCTTCGGCTTCGCCTTCAGAGTCGGGAAACTGGACGCCTGCGTGTCCGTCTGCGGGCGGACTGACCGTAGCGGCGGCTTCACCTCTTGCCGCCGCAGCGTCTGGAGACTCATCGGTGTCTCGCAACCACTCCCGTCGGGCGCAAGCGAAACCCCAGCGGCCTCGCCTTCTTGCGCCTCAACAACACGACTGCCGATATTTATGCGCTTTCGCGGCTTGTCAAGTGTAGGGGCGCGAGTACTGGAACAGTTTGCGCTTTTCTCAAGAAAAGGGGCGCCGCAAATCGATGCATTATTGAAGACCTAACAAATCATTACAAGTATTCGAAAGCGAGGGGGCCCGCGCAACTCCCACACTCGTGCGAATGTTTTTTGAGAGCAGCCACTTGCGGGCCTTGAACACGACTTCGCGCATCCCTTCCATCCCCGCACGCAGCGAAGAACATGCGCGCGAGAAAGAAGTCTTCATCGCTCTTATGACTTCACGCGTCGAGAGCCGACTCAAACTGTGAATCATCGGCTGTCGCCGCCGCGCATCGGCCCGACGTGTCGCCGATCTGTGCAGAGAAGCGACTCACTCCTCCGGCGGCGAGGTCACCATCGCGGTCGGCGTCACGCGATAGAGCGTGATGCGGATGGGGCGTCCGCGCGAATAGTTGAAGCCTTCGAGCGCGCCGACCGGCACGGCGCTCGCTTCGAGCTCGGCCAGGTGCGCGGCGAAGACCGGACGCTGTCCGTCCTCGATCGCGGCGAGGCCGCCTTGGGCGGCCGCGATGTCGGCGGCGGCATAGGCGCTGGCGAGATGCGTGCCCGTGCCGATCAGGAACATGGCGCTGGGCTCGGTATAGCCGGCCAGCACCGGCGCCGGGTCGCCGGGCTTGGTGTTGGCTTGGATCAGCGCGGCTTCGCGTGGGCTGACCCAGATCTGCTCGAGCCGCGGCGCCACATCGAGCATCAGCACGGCATAGGCGATCAACGCCGCGGCGCCCGCGAACAGCACCGCGCCCGACTTCGCGCCGCGCAGCAATGCGGTGGCGGCGCCCAGACATAGAAGCGCGACCGCGCCGGCGCCGATCATCAGGTCGAGGCTCGTGCCCGTGCCGTAAAGCTTGGGCAGCCACACCAGCGCCACCGCGATCAGCCCCGAGCCGATCAGGAAATGTCCGGCCGAAAACGCCGGCAGCATCCGCCACCAGCGCGGCGCGTTCTGGGGCTCCGGCATCGCGACGAAGGCCGCCATGGCGATCGCGAGCGCGGGATAGGCCGGCATGATGTAATGCGGCAGCTTGGTCGGCACGATCTCGAACAGGAGCCACGACGCGCCGGCCCAGGCGATGAGGAAGCGCATCGCGGGCTCGCGGCGCCTGAGGATCGCCATCGCGACGGCAGGGATCAGGAACAAGGTCGCCGGCCACAGGGTCGCCGTGGTCATGAGCAGGTAGTAGCCGGGCGGCTGGCCATGGGTCTCCTGCCCGCCCGCGAGCTTGGCGCCGAAATCGTGGCCGAGCGCCTGGGAATAGAACTGGCCGTGGCTCGCGAACCAGATCGCCAGCAGCCAGGGCAGCACCACGAACAATGTCAGCACCGCGCCGCGCGCGGGATAAAGCTTGCCGAGCCAGCGCCATTCGCGGTCCCACAAAGCCAGCGCCGCGACCGTCACGCCGACCACGCCGACGATCACCGGCCCCTTGATCAGGATGCCGATGGCGAAGGCGAGCCAGCCCAGCATCGCCGTCGTCACCGAGAGAGGCGGCCGCTCGGGATCGCGCGCGAGATAGGCGCGCAACAGCACCGCCATCGCCCCCACGACGGTCGCGAGCAGGACGGCATCGGTCTTGGCGATCTTGGCCTCGGCCGACAGCAGCAAGGTCAGCCCCATCAACAGCGCAGCGAGGAACGACGCCTCGACCTCGAGGAACGCGCTCGCGCACCAGAAGGTGAGCGCGACGGCCGCGAAGGCGCCGATCAGCGACGGAATGCGATAGGTCCAGATATGGTTGCGGACATGGTCGCCGGTCGCGGCGCTGACCGCTTCGGTCGCAGCCGCCTGCAGCCAATAGATGCCGACCGGCTTCTTGTAGCGCGGCTCGTTGCCGAAGCGGATGTCGACGAAATTGCCGCTCTCGAGCATCTGCTTGCTGGCCTGGGCGAAGCGGCTTTCGTCGCGGTCCAGCGGGGGAAGGGAAAAGAAGCCCGGCAGCCAGGCCACGAAGCAGACCAGGAACAACAGCACCAGGGGCCGGCGGCGAATCAGTTCAGCGATGGCGTTTCCCATATCCCCCGGCCCTGTTCCTCTGGAAGGCTGCCCTGTATAAGGCGCCCGCATTGGATGGCAAAGGCGCGAAATGCCCGACAGGACCGTGCCGTTTTCCCTCATCGTCGCCGTCAAGGACGAGAAGGAGAACATGGCTCCGCTGATCGCGGAAATCGCGCAGGCCTGCGCAGGCCTCGATCCGTCCGCCTACGAAGCGATCTTCATCGACGACGGTTCGAGCGACGGCACCGCGGAAGAGCTCGCGCGGCTGAAGAGCGTGCTCCCCACCTTGCGCGTGCTGGTGCATGGACGGAACCTCGGCAAGAGCGCGGCGCTGCGAACCGGCATCCGCGCGGCGCGCTTTCCCATCGTGGTGACCATGGACGGCGACGGCCAGAACGACCCCGCCGACGTCCATCTCATGCTCGCGCCGTTTGCGGATGCCGGCCCGGAGCTCGGCATCGTCGCCGGCCAGCGCATCAAGCGCCAGGACACGTTTTCGAAGCGCTGGGCGTCCAAGATCGCCAATCCGATCCGGCGTTGGCTGCTCAACGACGGAACGCGGGACTCGGTGTGCGGCTGGAAGGCGATGCCGCGCGAGGTCTTTCTGGCGCTGCCCTATTTCGACAACATGCATCGCTTCCTGATCGCGCTCACGCTGCGCGAGGGCTATCAGGTGAAATTGATCGACGTGAAGGACCGCCCGCGCGCGCACGGCACGTCCAAATACACCAATTGGGGACGGCTGATGGTCGGCATTCCCGATCTTGTAGGCGTGGCCTGGCTGATGCGGCGCTATCGCGGCCGCGTGTCGCCCAAGGAGATCTAGATGACGGGGCATCTTCTGTCGGCGATCACACCCGACCGCGTGTGGCTGGTGCTGGGCTTTCTCGGCCAAGCGCTGTTCGCCTCGCGCTTCCTTGTGCAGTGGTTCCGCAGCGAGATGGAAGGCCGCAGCGTCGTGCCGCTCGCGTTCTGGTATTTCAGCATCGCCGGCGGGCTGGTGTCGCTGATCTATGCCATCCATATCGGCAGCGCCCCGTTCGCGGTCGGCCAGGGCAGCGGGCTGCTGGTTTACTTGCGCAATCTCTGGCTCATCCACCGCGAGCGCGCCGCCCTGGCCCGGGCGGCGAAGGCGCCTTAACCATAGTTTCACATGGCCGCCGCGGGATCGCCCACCTTCCGCCCCATTGTGGTACAGTAAGATAATGTGAACGGGGTTTTTCCACGGGGAGGTCTTCCATGCTTCGCTTGTTTCCGCTGCTCCTGATTCCGATCGTGATCTACAATCTTCTCGCGCTCGGCGGCGGCGCGATCGCGCATCACAACGTGCAGGACCTGACCAAGGCCTCCTTCGAGATCACGATGTTCTCCAAGGACAAATGGTCGATCAACCTCGAGGACTTCTTCCTGCTGAGCGGCCTCGCCCTGCTCTTCATCGAGACGATCAAGGCGACGCGCACGACCTCGAACGAGCTCATCAACCACGGCCTGTCGATGCTGGTCTTCGTCGGTGCGCTGATCGAGTTCATCACGGTCCCGGGCTTCGCGACCTCGACCTTCTTCTTCCTGATGCTGTTCGCGCTGTTCGACGTGGTCTCCGGCTACACGATCTCGATCGTCGCCGCCGAGCACGACCTCGGCCTCGGCAAGGCGGGCACGGACTGAACGAGCCAGGCTCGCGGATCGGCGGGCGTCCTTCGGGCGCCCGCTATTCGTGCTTCGGTCGAGGCAAGGCGAGACGACCGCCGCAAAGGCTTGCCTGTTTCCTTGCGCGGCGCTGGCGCTTTCCGCCCTGAAGGCTGCACCACCCCGGACCCTCCAAAACCTTTGGAACTCCCGAAGGCCTCCGACGTGGTGCGGGACGCCGCACAGGCCATCGAGATCGGAAAGCCTGTTTGCGACAACGCGCGCCAAGACGCGGATTGGCAAGCCGAGCCGCACGACGGAATTTGGCAAGTGTGGCTGGGCGACAGGGACTGTCACGCGTTCAGCGCGAAAGTCGTCGCCGCGAACGGCAAAATCGCCGGGCCCTGCATGCTCTGCGTCATCGTGGAGTAGACGATGTCTGGCGGACAGGGAGGGATTCGAACCGCCGCGCCGGAGGCGCGCACGAAAGGGGAGGGTTCGCGCTCGACAAGCTGGCGGACAGGGAGGGATTCGAACCCTCGAACGGCTATTAACCGTTACACACTTTCCAGGCGTGCGCCTTCAACCACTCGGCCACCTGTCCACGCCAAAGCGCACGCATTTATAGGAAAAGTCGGGCGGTGCAAACCGGCGGACCGCCTTTTTTGCCCCTACCCCGCCAGGCGAACTGCGACCGTGCCGGCCGTGCGCGCGCGGACCTCCGGCGTGGCGAGGCAGAGCGCGAGCGCCTCACGGCCGAGGCTCCCGGGCGTGGGCGCGACGCGGAACGGCACGCCGTGATTGGCAGGGCAATAGAGGATCGCTTCGCTCGGGCCCACCGCGTCGAGGTCGAGGATCGCGCTCGAGCGCGTCAGCACGAAGACCGGCCGCGCCTCGGGCCCACGGCGGCGCAGACAGGCGGCCAGCGCCCTCTGCGTCGGCTCGTCGAGGCCCTGCTCCACCAGATCGACCACCAGCGCTCGCGGCCCGTCCGCTTCGAGCCCCGCGAGCAGCGCGACCAGCGCGTCGGATGTCGTGGCACCCGCCGCGACGAGCGACGCGAGCACGGGCGCGACACGAGCGGCGAGCGCCGGATCGGCGTCGCAGCCGGACGCATCGCGCGCGAGGCCGAGGAACATCGCGCCCGGCACGGTCTCGGCGATGCGCAGCGCCAGCCGCGTCTTGCCGCTTCCGAGCGGGCCGGTGATGTAGGTGAGCGCGACGATCTCCGGCAGCACGAAGCGCTCGCCGCCCCAGGGCCAAGGCAGATCGAACGCGAGCGCCGCCGGCGCGCATGGCTTCGCGAGATCGTCCCGCAGCCCGCGCACCTTCGCAGCCATCGCGCCGAGCGCGCGGATGCGCTGCTCGAGCGCCGCCTGATGCGCCGCGAGCGCCGGCTCGAGGCTCCCGCCCTTCAACGCGCGCGCAACCTCGGCCAGACTGAAGCCGAGCGCGCGGAGCGATGCGATCTCCGACGCGCGCTGCATCTCGTCCGGACCGTAAGCCCGCCAACCTGCGGCGGTGCGCGCCGGCGCGACCAGGCCCCGCGCTTCATAGAGCCTGAGCGCCTTGGCGGAGATGCCGAGACGCCGCGCCGCTTCGGAGGCTTTCAGATAGGGGCTGCTCACGACTCACCTCGTTGTGAGCCTCATTCTATGCGGCTTGCCCGAAGGGCCGGGTCAAGACTGCCAAGGGCCACCGCACATGGATTTGCCCACGTGGATTTGGCCCGGCAATCGTGGTCAACTCCAAGATGAAGCGTTTGTAATGCTTCGATACCCCAAAGGAGATTTGCATGAAGCGCAAGCTTATCCTCGCCACCGCTCTCGCCCTTGCCGCGCCGCTGGCCGCGGCGCAAGCCGCCACCGTCGTCAAGGAGAAGCGCAACGGCCATGTGGTCGTGAAGCACGAGCGCGGCCACCCCAACGCCGTCATCGTGCGCCCGTCGATGCGCCCGGCCGAGCGCCGCCCGCATCAGTTCTGGCATCGCGGCGCCTGGACGGTGCGCATCCACGGTCCGGCCTTCCGCTATCCGCACGGCTGGGCGCGCCGCCACTGGGCCGTCGGCGCCGTCCTGCCGGCGCTGTTCCTGACCAACGAGTATTACTACGACGAATATGCGGGCCTCGGCCTGCAGTCGCCGCCGCCCGGCTATCGCTGGGTGCGCTATGGCGACGACCTGTTGCTGGTGAACATCCGCACCGGCGCGGTCGAGGACACCGTCGAGGACGTGTTCGAGTAGTCGTTCAAGCGTAACGGTGGCCGAGGCCGCGGATCGTCGCTTCGAATTCGGCGATGGTCCCTGCGATAATCTCGGCCACCGGCTTGACCGTGTCGATGCGCCCCGCGACCTGGCCCGAGAGCGCGATCGACGCTTCCATGTCGCCGCCGAAATAGAGCGCCAAGGCATTGCGGAATTCGCCCATCACGTTCTCGGGCGGCTCCTTCTCGTAGGCCGTCGTCTTCTCGGTGCGCAGCGCACGCAACGCAGGTCCCGGCCCGAAGCGGTTCAGGAACACCGTGTCGGTCTCCTGCGCCGCGAGGATCGCGTTCTTCCAATTCCCATGCACGGGCGACTCGGCGGCCGAGACCATGCGCGTGCCCATCTGGATGCCCTCGGCGCCGAGCGCGAAGGCCGCCGCCATCGTCCGTCCGTCGACCATGCCGCCCGCAGCGATCACCGGCACGGCGACCTTCTCGCAGACCAGCGGCAGCAGGACCATGGTCGCGACGTCGCGCGGGTTCTTGAAGCCGCCGCCCTCGCCGCCTTCGACCACGAGCCCGTCGACGCCGCAATCGACCGCGCGCAACGCCGCTTTCAAGGACGGCACGACGTGGAACACGGTGAGGCCTGCGTCCTTCAGCGGCCCCACGATCTTCTGCGGATCGCCGGCCGAGGTGGTGACGAACTTCACGCCCTGGTCGATGATGAAATTGACGATCCCCGGATCGCGCACGAAGGCGAGCGCGACATTGACGCCGAACGGCTTGCCGGTCAGCGCGCGCATCTTCGCGATCTCGCCCTTGACCGCGTCGAGCTCGCCCGACGAGGTCTCGATGATGCCCATGCCGCCCGCGTTCGACACGGCGCTGGCGAGCCGCGAACGCGCGATCCAGCCCATGGGCGCCTGGACGATCGGATGCTCGACGCCGAGCAGGTCGGTGATGCGGTTCTTCATTCGACCTTGCCTTGGCATTTCGCGCGCACGGGATTGCAGTCTGCGACGTCCGGCAGCCGCGCCCGGTAGGGCCCGAAGCGCGGGTCGGGCTGCATGTAGTCCGTCGAGACATATTGCGCGCCCGAGGCCAGCGCCGCGTCGCGGCGGCGCGTGTCGTTCTTGCGCGCCTCGACCGTGTCGGCATCGGCGCGGGTGCGCACCAGGAAGCCGGCCTTCACGTCGGCGGCGATATGGGCGGTGTCGGTGAGCGCTTCATTGAGGGTGAGATAGGCCGCGGCCGGAGAATTCTCGTCGGTGTTGACGAACATGACGCGGCCTTCGAGCGATTTGCGCGGACCTCGATAGAGCGCGACTTTCTCGGGCCCCTCGTCCAGCGCCAGGATGAACTTGCCGCGCGACGCCGCGAGCGTGGGCCAGCCCTTGGTCGTCACCGCCTCGCGCAAGGTCGGCGCCGAGCCCTGCACGTCGTCGGGCGTGATCAGGTCTTTCGGATCGAGGACCGCGCGGATTTCGGCATCGAGCGCATCGAAGGCCGCCGCGTCGAACTTCAGCGCCTGGGTCTGCTCGGGCAGCGAATCGTCCTTGGCGTTGAAGGTCAGCAGGATCGGCACGTGATCCGGATGCGCGCGCGACCAGCCTTTGAGGATCGCGAGGCAGTCGTGAAGCGTCGCGCAGCTCGAGCGGTAGTCGAAATCCTGGACGTGCAGCACCTTGAAGCCGGGCTTGGACATATAGTCGCTATAGCCGTCGGGCAGCGCGAGGCCCGCCAGCGCGGCGCCGCGCGGATGCGCGAACAGCCCGCCCTTCGGATCGTAAGCGACGTCGATCTCGATGGCGCGCGCGCCGTCGTCGAGCTGGTCGGTCAGCGTCGTGTGCGCATAGTCGAGCGCCGGCGCGAGCTCGGGCGCCTTGGCCATGAGCATCGCGAACAGCTTGAGATCGATCGCCTGCTTGTAGCTGTTGTGGGTGCCGACCGTGACGATGTCGTTCAAGCGGACGTCGCCCGCGCAGCCGCCGCAATCGGGAATCTCGGCCGCGCAGCCGGAGAGAAGAAGAAAAGCCCCGAGAAGTAGTGCCCGCCGCATGTCCGTCCCTCCTGCTTGCCTTCATAGCAAGCAGGAGAGGGACACGCCAACTTACGTCAGGTCACTCTTCGTCCGACGGTGATGCCGGCGACCAGGAGGACGACGAAGATCACCATGAAGACGAAGAACAGGATCTTGGCGATCTCGATCGAGGCGCCCGCGACATTGGTGAAGCCGAGCAAGGCTGCGATCAGCCCCACGATCAGGAAAATGAAGGCCCATCTGAGCATTTGACAATCTCCAGGAAGGTCCAATTCCTGGGATTAACGGTGGAGACAGGTGTTGGTTCCCCTTTACCCCACCGCCGTCTTCAGCGCCCAGTTGACGATCTCGGAGAACACCTCGCCCAGCGCCTGGTCGAAGGCCTGCACCACCGCGGGCACCGAGTTGGCCGAGGCCACGATCTGGTGCACCGAATTGAGGTTGCCGATGATCTCGCGGCCCTTGGACGGCGCGAGCTTGGCCTGGATGCGCACCATCACGGTCGGGATGCCGTCCGGCTGCGCATAATGCGCCTCGAAATTGCGGATCTCGGCCTGCAGGAAATAATCCGCGTGGAAGCCCTCATTGTCGCCCGACACGGCGTCGATGCGGCCGCTGTTCTCGAACGCCTCGACCAGCGCGTTCTGCACCAGCACCGGCAGGTGATCGCTCCACGCCGAATTGGCATAGAAGTCGATCGACGAATCCGGCTGGATCAGCGCGATGCGCGCATTCTCGAGATGCTCCGACACCGTGGTCGTCGTCACCACCAGCGAGGCTTGGGTCTTGGGCCCCGCGGTCGAGACGCCGCCGCGCGGCTGGAGCACATAAAGCTGCTGCGGCGTCGAGGTCGGGCCGATCAGGTCGCTGCAGCCGGCGAGGAGGAACGCGGAGGCGCCGAGGAGGACGGCGCGGCGGTCGGGAAGAGGCTTGCTCATTTGGGGGTGTATCCTTTGCGACGGTCGCCGAAGAGGAGCTTGGTGGGCTGGCGGTCGAGGCCGTTGGAGAGCCGCGTCAGGCTGGTGACCAGCCCGCGGGTCTCGCGCAGCAGGTCGGTGAGCTGGCCCAGCCCCTCGCCGTTGACGAAGGCGTCGGCGTCGGCGGAGAGCTTGCCGAACTTCTTGATGGAGTCGTCCGCATCCGTGAGCGTCGGCCCGAGCTTCACCGAGGCCTCTTTCAGCGTCTTCGAGGCGGCCGAGAAATTCGCCAAGGTCGCGTCGATGTCGTTCGAGCGCCGCGCCAAGGTCGTCGTGGTCTCGTCGAGATTGGCGATGATGTGCCCGAAGGCCTCGCGATTGCTGTCGTTCAAGAGGTCGTTCACCCGGTCGGCCGCCTTGTTGAGCTTCTCCAGAAGCTTGGGCGCGCTTTGCGCCAGCTGCTGCAGGGTCGACTGGCTGGACTTGATCACCGGGATGTCGCCGGGCGCCGCGGGCACCAGCTCGGGCGCGGTCCTGGTGCCGCCGCTGATCTCGACATAGGAGCCGCCGGTCAGCCCTTCGCTCTCGATGGTCGCGATCGAATCGGTGCGGATGTGCAGATCTGGCTTGGTCTGCAGCTTGACGATGACCTTCTGCGGATCGTTGGGATCGAATTTCAGCTCGGTCACGCGGCCCACGTCGATGCCGTTGTAGCGCACCGTCGTGCCGTCGCCGAGGCCCGTCACCGGGCCTTTGAAATAGGTCTGGTAGTAGACGTATTCCTGGCTGTACTGCGCCCCCGCGAGCCAGAGCAGGGTCACCACCAGCCCCAGCATGCAGATCAGCACGAAGGCGCCGACCGCTACGTAATTCGCTTTCGTTTCCATCGCCTATGGCCTCACTGGTCCAGCGCCGCGCGGCCGCGGGCGCCGGAGAAATATTCCTGTATCCACGGATCGGGATCCTTGCGGAGCTCGTCGATCGGTCCGACCTTGATCTTCTTGTTGACGAGCACCGCGATGCGGTCGGTCGTGGCGCGCAAGGTGTCGAGGTCGTGCGTCACCATGAACACGGTCAGGTTCAGGCTCTTCTGCAGGTCCTTGACCAGCACGTCGAACTGCGTCGCCGAGATCGGGTCGAGGCCGGCCGTCGGCTCGTCGAGGAAGACGATCTCGGGATCGGCGGCGAGCGCGCGCGCCAGGCCCGCGCGCTTCTTCATGCCGCCGGAAAGCTCGGAGGGGTATTTCTTCGCCGCGTCCTGCGGCAGGCCGACCATCGAGAGCTTCATCGCGGTCACCTCGTTCATCAGCTCCTGGCTCATATGGGTGTATTCGCGCAAGGGCACCTGGATGTTCTCGGCCACGGTCTGCGACGAGAACAGCGCGCCTTCCTGGAACAGCACGCCCCAGCGCATCTGCACCGAGTTCTCCGGCCGCTCGCGATGGGGCGACGGGTCCTCGCCGAAGACCTCGACCGTGCCTTCGCGCGCCTTGTTGAGGCCGATGATGGTGCGCAGCAGGACCGACTTGCCCGCGCCCGAGCCGCCGACCACGCCGAGCACCTCGCCGCGATAGACGTCGAGGTCGATGTGGTCGTGGATCACGCTGTTGCCGAAGGCGTTCACCACGCCGCGCACCTTGATGACGACGTCGCGTTCCATGGCCTAGATCTTCAATATCGAGAACAGGATCGAGAACCCGGCGTCGATCACGATCACCAGGAACACGGATTCGACGACCGAACGCGTGGTCAGCTTGCCGACGCTGGCGGCGTTGCGCTCGACCTGCAGCCCTTCGAAGCAGCCGACCAGGCCGATCACGATGGCGAACACCGGCGCCTTGATCAATCCGACCAGGAACGTGTTCATCGTCACCGCCTGGTGCAGCTGGCGCATGAACACCGGCACGGTGATGCCGAGGTCGAAATAGCACATCACCGCGCCGCCGATCATCGCCATGATGTCGGCATAGAGGGTGAGGAACGGCAGCGCGATCAGAAGGCCGATCACGCGCGGCAGGACAAGCACGTCGAAGGTGTTGATGCCGATGGTCTGCAGCGCGTCGATCTCTTCGTTGACGCGCATGGTGCCGATCTGCGCAGTGAAGGCCGAGCCCGAGCGGCCGGCGATGATGATCGCGGTGACGAGCCCGCCGAGCTCGCGCAGCACGCCGACGCCCAGAAGGTTGATGGTGAAGATCTCGGCGCCGAAACGGCGGAGCTGATCGGCGCCCTGATAGGCGAGCACGATGCCGATCAAAAAGGCCAGCAGGCCCACGATGGGCAGCGCGTTGATGCCCACCTCTTCGACCTGGTGGAACAGCGCCGCGACGCGCAGGTTCCCGCGCGGCAGCATGATCGCCTCGATCAGCTCGATGGTGAAGCGGCCGAGATAGCCGAGCATGCGGTAGCCCTGGCGCCCGGTCTGGACCGTGGCGCGGCCGATGCGCTCGACCATCGGCAGAAGCCCATGGCGCTTGTCGATCACCACCGGCGGCGCGTTGTGCTCCTGCTCGATGGCGTC
The DNA here is from genome assembly GCA_035549495.1 of Rhizomicrobium sp. GTDB lineage: Bacteria > Pseudomonadota > Alphaproteobacteria > Micropepsales > Micropepsaceae > Rhizomicrobium. The sequence goes on from DASZQV010000007.1 coordinate 254,702, forward strand.
GATCAGCGGCGCATAGATCTCGGGCAAGGTGAAGCTCTTGACCCGCTTGCCGGCCGCCTCCAGCCGCTGCTTGGTGCGCACCAGCAGCCAGCCGCCCGAGCTGTCCAGCCGGGTGATGGCGCTGCCGTCGATCTCGGCGTCCTGGGCGTCATTGGGGGCGTCGTCGGGACGGAAGCCGTGCAGCTCCTTGTCCAGCCGCGCGGCGTCGCGCACGACCCACTCCCCGCCCGCGACGAATCGCAGGGTCTTCTGCTTCCGCTCGGTGCGGAACCATGCGCGTGTGGGCGCCTGATCGGCGGTATCTACGGTGCTCATCCCAAATCGACTTTAGCCAACCGAGCGGCGGCGCAACAGGCGGTAATGCTTGACCCGCAACCCCAAAGAGGCAAGCTCACGGGAGACAATGAGGGGTAACGCATGAAGAGGCTGGACGGACGCGTGGCGCTGATCACCGGGGCGGCGAGCGGCATCGGCCGCGCCAGCGCCCTGCTCTTCGCGGCCGAGGGCGCCAAGGTCGTGGCTTGCGACCGGGCCGAGGCGATCGACGAGACCGCCGGCATGATCGCCAAGGCCGGCGGCACGGCGTTTGCCGTGCGCATGGACGCCTCGTCCGAGGACGACGTGGCCGGCGCCGTCGACCTCGCGGTGCGCCAGTTCGGCACGCTCGACACGGTCTATGCCAATGCCGGGGTGAGCGGCGGCTTCCGCAACTTCCTCGAGCTGTCGGCGCAGGACTGGATGGACGTCCTCAGCGTCAATTTGATCGGCGTGTATCTCGCGATCAAGCACGCGGCGCGGGTGATGATGCCCAACAAGAAGGGCGCGATCGTCTGCACCGCCTCGGTCGCGGGGCTGCGCTCCGGCGCCGGCGGCGCGCCCTATAGCGCGAGCAAGGCCGGCGTCATCTCGCTCACGCAATTGAGCGCCAACCTGCTCGCGGGCACGGGCGTGCGCGTCAACGCGATCTGCCCCGGCATCATCGAGACGGGCATGACCAAGCCGATCTTCGATCACGCCAAGTCGCGCGGCACCGAGGGCAAGATCGGCCAGCTCAATCCCTTGAAGCGCTATGGTCACCCGGAGGAAATCGCCGCGATGGCGCTGTTCCTCGCTTCGGACGAGGCGTCTTACGTGAACGGCCAGGCTTTCCCGGTCGATGGCGGATTGTCGAGCTCGCATCCGGTGACGGGGAGATGGGGATGATCCTGGGCCTTTCGCTGCCGGCGTTCACGCTGGTCCATGTGCTCATCACTCTGGTCGCGATCCTGTCGGGCCTGTGGGTGATGCGCGGGATGCTGCGCTCGGATGCCATGCGCGGCACGACCTTGGTGTTCGTGGTCTTCAGCGCGCTCACCAACCTGACCGGCTTCCTGTTCCCGATCCACGGCCAGACGCCCGCGCTGACCCTGGGCCTGATCTCGTCGGTCGTGATGCTGGTCCTGATCGTCGCCCGCTACATGTTCGGCATGCGCGGCTTCTGGCGGCCGGTCTATGTCGTGACTGCCATGCTCACGCTGTGGTTCAACGTCTTCGTGCTGATCGTGCAGTCGTTCCAGAAGATCGCAGCGCTCCAGCCGCTCGCGCCTTTCGCTACTGTCGTGCAAGGCCTCGTGCTCGTCCTGTTCGTCGTCGCGGGTTGGCAGGCCTGGAAGCGCTTCCGGCCGTGATCCGGCGCGTCGCCCTCGTCTTTGCGTTGCTGCTCGCACCGGCGCAGGCCGACGAGGCGCCGCTCGACAAGGCCTACGACTTCCTCGAACAGATGATGGATTTGCACGCGCACGGCGACACCTTGCGCCTGGCGCAGAGCTTCGTGGCGACGCCGACCTTCGACAATGGCGACACCAGCTACACCTATGACGACGCGGTGGTGATCGTCGCCCTGCTCGCGCGCCGCACGCCCGAGGCCAAGAAGCGTGCACGGATATTGGGCGACGCGCTGGTCACTGCGCAGGCGCACGATGCGGCCGGCGACGGGCGGCTGCGCGACGCCTATCACACCGACCCGTTCCTGAACGCGAGCGGCGCGCCGCGGGTGGCGAGCGCCGGCAGCTACACCGGCAACATGGCCTGGGCGGCGATGGCGCTGCTGCAGCTGTGGCGCGCGACGCATGACGACTCCTACCGCGACGCCGCGCAGAAGCTCGCCGACTTCATCGTCGCGCAGGCTTACGACGCGCGCGGCAAAGGCGGGTTCACGGGCGGCTTGAAGGCGGGCGGCGACAAGCTCGAATGGAAATCGACCGAGCACAACATCGACGCTTATGCGCTGTTCAAGATGCTCGGCGACCGCGCCAACGCGCAACACGCCCTGCGCTTCGTCAAATCGATGTGGAGCCGCAAGGGCGGGCACTATTTCATCGGCACCGGGCTGGACGGCGTCGCCATCAACCGCGACGACCCGACGCCGGAAGACGTGCAGACCTGGAGCTATCTCTCGACCGGGCTCGCGTCGCATCAAGGCTCGATCGACTGGGCGCTGGCGAACCTCTCGGCGACGAGCGGCGACTTTCAGGGCCTGAGCTTCGAGGAGCGCGACCGCAGCGGCGTGTGGTTCGAAGGCACGGCCCATGCCGCGGCGGCGCTCGAGGCGCGCGCCGGGAGCGGCGATCTCGACGCGGCCGAGCTGCTGCTGCTCGACATCGAGACCGGCCAGGCGAGCGCGCCGAACGCCGACGGCTCCGGCATCGACGCGGCGTCGAAGGACGGGCTCAAGACCGACGACAGCGGCGACGCGTATTACGCAGCACTCCACACCGGCGCCACCGGCTGGTATTGCCTGGCCAAGCTGTCGGCCAATCCGTTCAAGTTCCCGAAGCGGGTGAAGTAGAACTTCAGTTGCGCTTTCAAAAGCAGCGGTCCACAGAGATGTAGGCCGCTGTTTTGCCATTCACAGATCGCCGCGGATCGCTGGAAAGCGCGTAGCTTTCAGTTCGCTGAATGCACAAATCGTCCACAAAACGAGCACACGCGACGGATCAGCGAGAGCACAGGTCCGGCTTGACTCTATTCCTTATTTCAGGAATCAATGAAATATGGAAATAGAACTTGCCATCAAGCGGCTGTCGGCAATCTCGCAAGAGGCGCGGCTGGAGGTCTTCCGCCTTCTCGTGAAGGCGGGCCCTGAAGGTATGGCGGCAGGCGAGGTGGCGCGGACGCTCGGCGTCGCCGCCAACACGCTCTCGGCCCAACTCCTCATCCTCTCGAACGCCGGGCTCATGCGGGCGCGGCGCGAGGGCCGCTCGATCATCTACGCCGTCAATTTCGAGGCGATGCGCGATCTCCTGGTCTTCCTGACCGAAGATTGCTGTGCCGGCCGCGCCGAAATGTGCGCGCCCCTGGCCGAAATCGCCTCGCGCTGTTGCGACACCAAACCCGGAGCCCACCATGAAGCGCCTGCACGTTCACGTCGCCGTGGATGACCTCGACCGGTCCATCGGCTTCTACTCCACCCTGTTCGCCGCCGAGCCGTCGGTCGTGAAGCCCGACTACGCCAAATGGATGCTCGACGACCCGCGCGTGAATTTTGCTATCTCTACGCGTGCAGGCCGCGCGGACGGCGTGGACCACCTCGGCATCCAGGTTGAGACCGACGACGAGCTGCGCGAGTTGGCGGGTCGGCTCAAGGCGGCAGGCGAGACTACGCGCGATCAGGAAGCCACAACCTGCTGCTACGCACAGTCGAACAAGGCATGGGTGAACGACCCGTCCGGCATCCGCTGGGAGACGTTTTTCACCTTCGGAGAGGCGACGTCCTATAGCGAGGACGAGCCTGCCGTCGAAGTCGTGCAAACATCGCGCTGTGCGCCAAAAGCCACAGAAGCTTGTTGCTGATGCGCGCGGACCAACCCACGCGCCCATACAACGTGCTCTTTCTCTGCACGGGCAATTCGGCGCGCTCTATCCTGGGCGAGGCAATCCTGAATAAGATCGGCGGCGACAAGTTCGTCGCGTACTCGGCGGGATCGCAGCCCAAGGGGGCGGTGCATCCCCAGACGCTCGCGCTCCTCGACCGCCTCGGCTTTTCGACAAGCGGACTGCGCTCAAAAAATTGGGACGAATTCGCGGTGCCTGGCGCTCCGCCCTTGGATTTCGTCTTCACCGTCTGCGACAACGCGGCGAACGAGGTGTGCCCCGTTTGGCCGGGCCAACCCATGACGGCGCATTGGGGCGTTCCCGATCCGGCAGCGGTCGCGGGCACGGATGACCAGATCGCCGCCGCCTTCCGCGACACGTTTCTCCTGCTTCAGCGGCGTATCGAGCTTTTCGCCAACCTGCCTGTGAAAAGCCTCGACCGCATGTCGCTCAAGAAACGGCTCGATGAGATCGGCCGCACAGCGGACGAGAAGGCTTCGGCGTGATCGCACGTCGTCTTGTCGCGGAAGCGCTGGGCACCGCGCTTCTCCTCGCGGCCGTCGTGGGCTCGGGCATCATGGGAGAGCGGCTCGCGGGCGGTAACGTCGCCATCGCGCTTCTCGCCAACTCCATAGCGACCGGCGCAGCGCTCGCGGTCCTCATCTCCATCTTCGGACCAATATCGGGCGCGCACTTCAATCCGGCGGTCTCGCTCTATTTCGCGCTGCGGCGCGAGATCGAGCCAAGTTCGGCTGCGCTCTATGTCCTCGCGCAGATCGTCGGAGCCGTCGCGGGCGTATGGACCGCACACGCCATGTTCGCCATGCCCATCATCGAGGTATCACACAAGCTCCGCGACGGTCCGGCGCAATGGTGGGCGGAGTTCGTCGCCACGTTCGGCCTATTGGCGACTATCGCAGGCGCGCTCCGCTTCAACCGACCCGCCGCCGCCTATCTCGTCGCCCTCTACATCACGGCGGCGTACTGGTTCACGGCGTCTACGTCGTTCGCCAATCCGGCGGTGTCCATCGCGCGCATGATGACCGACAGTTTCGCGGGAATTGCACCCAGTTCCGCTCCCTCATTCATTATCGCGCAACTCATGGCGACGTGGACCGCTTATCTCTCGTTTGGTTGGTTGTTTGAGGTCCGCCACGAGGGCTGATGTTCAGTTCACAAATCGCTTACAAAAATAAACCGATCAAAATAGATTAGTCGCCTCAATAGGTTCTAAGGCTTCCAGTTCTCGAAGCGGTAAGCGCGAGCACCGCGAAGCTCGCGAGCCAGTGCTCGCCCATATAGTCGCCCGCGACATGGCCGAGCGCGGCTTCGATGTGCCGCTCGGCCGCGTCGCCGAAATCGGCGCCGAGGGCGCGCATGCACCAGGCGCGGCTCAAATTCACGCCGTCGAGATGGACGATCTTGCCGTCCCTGCGGTCGCTGACGATGGCGGGCTCGAACAGCACCTTGGGCTCGCGCGCGGCGCGACGCGGCAGGAAGGCGTCGAACCACGGCGCGAACTCGTCGGCGGGCAAAAGGCGCTTCATGCACAGAGCCTCGATCAGGGTCGGCGACAGGAAGTCGTCGCCCGACGGCTCCCACGCCGGCGCGTCGCAGTCGTTGCCGAACCAGCGCCGCGCCGCGCGGGCGAGCAGCGCGCGCAGCGCCTCGTTGCCCACAGCGCGGGCATAGTCCTCGGCCAGGACCAGCGCGAACGCCGTGTTGCCGTGCGTGCCGGCCCGGATCGGATAGGTGAGCTTCGGCAGATAGTCGAAGAAGCGCGCGACGAACGCGTCCTCGAGCGGCTTGAAGGTCCCGGCCCAGCTCCGGTCGCCCTCGCGCCCGAGCTCGGCCGCGAGCATCAGCGCCCAGGCCCAGCCGTAAGGGCGCTCGAAGCCGCCGGCCGTGAGACGCGTCAGATAGGCGGCCTCGTCGGCGACCTTGTCCTCGACGAAGGCGTCGTCGAACAGCATGGTGATGTCGCCGACATGCGCGTTGTCCGGGAACAGGCGCAGCAGCCGCGCCAGCATCCAATAGCCGTGCACGCAGGAATGCCAATCGTAGCTGCCGTAGAAGATCGGATGCAGCGCGCGCGGGGTTTGCGCGTCCTCCGCTTCTTCGAGCACATGGTCGAGCTTGTTGGGATATTCGCGCCGCACATGGCCGAGCGCGATCCGCGCGAAGCGTTCGGCGAGGGCCTGGTCCAGGATCATATCCACCTCTTGAAGACGGTGAGCGCCATCAGCGCCATGTTGGCGGCGAGCAGGACGAACGCGGTCGGCGCCTGGACCTTGATCACCTTGTAGCGGTCCTTCAGCTCCAGCACCGCGGCGGGCACGATGTTGAAGTTCGCCGCCATCGGCGTGAGCAAGGTGCCGCAGAAGCCCGACAGCATGCCGACCGCCGACATGATCACCGGATCGCCGCCGAATCTGTGCACGATCAGCGGCAGGCCGATCCCTGCCGTCATCACCGGGAAGGCCGCGAAGGCGTTGCCCATCACGATGGTGAACAGCGCCATGCCGAGGCAATAGATCACGACCGCGACCGGGCCTGTGTCGATCGGGATCGTGGCCGTCACCACCTTGGCGACCGCATCGCCCATGCCCGCGGCTGCGAACACCCCGCCCAGCGCCGCCAGCGCCTGCGGCAGCACCGCCGCCCAGCCGACGGAATCGACGAGGCGCCGGCCTTCGCGCATCGCGGTCATCGGGCCTGCGCGCACGATGGTCATCGCCAGCGCGAGGCCCGCCAAGGCGCCGAGCGCGAGCGCGACCAAGGTCACGTCCTTCGGCACGACCCAGCCGGTGCGCGGCAGCAGAAGCGTGCCGAGCACCGTCACGAACGGGATCGCGAGCGCCGGCACGAACAACCGATTGCCGAGCCGCGACGCGGAGGCTTCGCGCGCCGGCGCGTCCGTCGTCACGATCGGCTTCGGCTTCAGCCCTATCGCCGCGAGCAGCGCCAGCACGATCACCAGGGCGCCGCTTGCCAGCGGGGCGAGCCACGAGCCCGCGCCCATCAAGACCGCGAAGCAGCCCCAGAACAGCGCGCTGCGCCAGGCGCGGTCGAAGGCCTGGTCGAGCGCGAAGCCGGCGAACAGCAGCCCGACCAGGACATAGAGCTGCTCCAGTCCGATCATTTGCGGAGCCTCCGGTCGAGCAGCACCAATCGGGTGGCGTGGATCGCAAACGCCAGCAGCGCGGTCGGGATCGCCCATACCGCGAGCTGTGCAGGCGCCACTATGATGCCGTTCTGCTCGAGGAAACCCTTGATCAAGAGGATCGAGCCGATGGCGATGAATACGTCCTCGCCGAAGAACACGCCGATATTGTCGGCTGCCGCGGCATGGGCGCGCACGAGCTCGCGCGTGCCGTCGTCAAGCGGGCGCTCGCGCTCGGCCGCGGCTTCGGCCATGGGCGCGATCAGCGGCCGCACCATCTGGACCTGTCCGCCCAGCGCGGTCAGCCCCAGCGCCGCCGAAACCTGGCGTAGACCGAGATAGACGATGAGCAGCCGCCCCGTGGTCGCGGCCCGCATCCCGGCGATCAGGGTCCGCGCGCGCTCGCGGACGCCGCCGCGCTCGATCAGGCCCACGACCGGCAGGACGATCCACACCACCGTGACGAAGCGGCTGTCGACGAACGACTTGCCGAGCGTGGCCACGACGGCGGGAAGGTCGATGCCCGCGCACAGCCCCGTCACCAGGGCCGCGAGCACGACGACGAGCAACGGGTTCAGCCGGACGGCGAACCCGATGACGACGACGGCGATCCCCAGCAGAACGAGCATGCGGGCGCGAGTGTCTTTGAATCGCGCCCGCTTGTCATCACATCAATAGAACACGTCGTACTCCACTGCGATGACCTCGCCGGTGTAGCGGTCGACCAGCACCGCGTCGTCGCCGTCGCGTACCCAGATATAGCCGGGCGGCGGCGCTTCGAGGCCGTAAGCCGCATAGCCTGTCAGGAAGAAATCCGCGGCCAGCAGCACCGCCGGGATGCGCTCGCCGATGGCGAAGCGGCGATAGGCGAAGCCGCGCGGCGCATGCCACGTGCCGATGCGATAGCGGTGCGGCGCGCGACGCGTCCAATGGAAGCCCGCGACGGGATGGTTGCGGCCCGGCGCCAAGTGGTTGCGGCCCGGCGCCACCGTCACCTTGCGATGCACGGTCGTCTCGTGATGCGCTGTCGTGCGCCGCGTCACCACGGTGCGATGCGGCGTCACCCGGCGCGTCACGGTGGTATGCCGCTGAGGCGTCCGATGGACCTCGCGATGCACCACCGTGCGGTGCTGTCGATTGTTGCTGTTATTGTTGTGATGCTCGGGCGCGGCCAAGGCCGGCGCCGCCGTCAGGGCAAGCGCCAGAGCGCCCGCAAAGACCATTTTCATGTCGAAACCTCCGGGACCCGAACTCGTAAACCGATCAGGTCCCGGAAAGTTTCACGCCTCTACCACACCTGCACGCGATCCTTCGGCGCGAGGTACAGCTTCTCGCCCGGCTTCACGCCGAACGCCGGATACCAGGCGTCGAGATTGCGCACGGTGACGCCGCGATACTGCGCGGGCGCGTGGCCGTCGGTCATGACCTCTTGCCGAAGCGCCGCGTCGCGCTGCTTGTCGCACCAGCTCTGGGTGAAGGCGAGGAAGAAGCGCTGGTCGCCCGTCATCCCGCCGATGACCGGCGCAGGCTTGCCGTTCAGCGACAGCAGGTAAGCATCGTGCGAGGCCGACAAGCCCGCCACGTCGGCGATGTTCTCGCTCAGGGTCTGCTTGCCCTTGATGGCGAGGTCGGGGAACGGCTTGTAGTGATCGAACTGCGTCGCCAGCGCCGCGCCCGCGCCCTGGAAGTGCTTGAGGTCGTCCGGCGTCCACCAGTTGAGCAGCCGGCCCTGGGCGTCGAACTGGCTGCCCTGGTCGTCGAAGCTGTGACTGATCTCGTGGCCGAGCGTGGCGCCGATCGAGCCGAAATTGAACGCATCGTCCGCGCCCGGATCGAAGAAGGGCGGCTGCAGGATCGCAGCCGGGAAGAAGATGCCGTTGGCGAGCGGATGGTTCACCGCGTTCACCTCCTGCGGCACCATCGACCACTCCTTGCGGTCCACGGGCCGGCCCAGCTTGGCGAGGTTGCGCTTGTACTCATAGACCTCCGCGCGCTGCTCGTTGCCGAGCGCGTCGCCGCGCACGACGTCGAAGCTGGAATAGTCGCGCCAGGTGTCGGGATAGCCGACGCCAACATAGAGCGTGTCGAGCTTGGCCAGCGCCTTCTTCTTGGTCTCCGGCGACATCCAGTCGAGCTTGGAGATGCGCACGCGATAGGCGGCGATCAGGTCCTTGACCATCGCGTTGATGCGCGCCTTGGAGGACGGCGGGAAATACCTGGCCGCATAGAGCTTGCCGACCGCTTCGCCGAGCGAGGCATTGGTCGAATCGATGGCGCGCTTCCAGCGGTCGCGGATCTTGGGCGTGCCCGACAGCGCCGTGCCGTAGAACGCGAAGCGCTCGTCGACGAAGGCCTTGGGCAGCACGCCCGCATAGTGGTCGATGGTGTGGAACGTCAGGAACGCCTTCCAGGTCGCGACCTGCTCGCTCGCCACGAGCGCCGAGATGCCCTTCACCGCGGTCGGATGCCAGACGATGAAGTCGTTCTGCTTGTCGAGCGAGGCCGCCCGCCAATAGGCGTTCCAGTCCATGCCGGGGGCCTTGGCCGCGAAGTCCGCGCGCTTCCACGGGTTGTTCGCGGTGTGCACGTCCTCCGACGCTTCGCGCGTCGCGTGGCTCTTGGCGATCTTGGTCTCGAGATCGAAGATCGCTTGAGCCTTCTTGTCGGGATCGGCGACGCCGGCGAGCTTGAGCACGTTGGCGACGTGCTTCTTGTAGGCGTCGCGGAGCTTGGCCATCGGCGCCGACTGCTCGAGATAATATTCGCGGTCGGGCATGCCGAGACCGCCCTGCAGGATGTATGGGACGTTGTGGCTCGGGTCCTCGAAGGCCTGGCTGACCCACATGCCGAAGACGTGGTCGGTGTAGAAATTCGTCGAGTTCAGCGCGTCCACGTCGTTGCGCAGGGTCGAGCCCAGATAGGACGACAGGCTCTGCTTGTCCTTGATCGCATCGACCTTGGCGAGCTCGGGCTTCAAGGGGCTAAGGCCCTTCTTCTCGATCGTCGCTTCGTCGAGATAGCTCGCGTAGAAATCGCCGACCTTCTGCGCGTCCGAGCCGTGCGGCGGGTTGGCCTTGGCCGCGTCCTGGATCAGGCCGCGCACCTGCTCGCGGGTCTTCTCGATGAGCAGCTCGCCCGGACCGGTGCTGGCACGGTCGGCCGGGATCTCGTGGCTCTTGAGCCAGCCCCCATTGGCGTAAGTCCAGAAATCGTCTCCGGGTTTCACGGAGCGATCCATCATCGCGGGATCGACGCCGTGGAGGGCGGCGGCGGCAACGGCGGCGAGCAAGGCAGTGCGGAGCATGAAACGGTGTCCCCTGTGTGAAGCGGGCGGGACCTTAGCGCGTCGCGGCGAACGGGCAAAAAACAACGCCGTGATGACCCGGGATGACACGCAGTTAATGAAGCCCACCCGCTATTTCGCCGGCTCCGCGCATCCCGCCGGTCGGCCAACGCATTTGCGCATGCCTTCTCACGGACAATTGAGGCCGGCTTGCCTTCTTTCGGACACGGCACGTCACAATCTTCTTGGCACGCGCCACAGGGAGGGAGCCATGCGTGCGCTTACCGAGGCCGGCATCAAGAGCCCGGCTGCGATCGCGGTCAGCGTCGCCGTCACGATCCTGTTCGGCCTCTTCGCGATCTATTCGCTGCCGATCCAGCTCTTCCCCGACATCGACCGCCCGCAGATCGGCATCGAGACCGATTGGCGCGCCGAGACGCCGCGCGAGGTCGAGAGCCAGCTGATCGAGCCCGAGGAGGAAGTGCTCCAGGGCCTGCCGGGCCTGCAGGAGATGGACGGCTTCGCCAATGCCGGCGGCGGCTATGTCGCACTGACCTTCGCGCTCGGCACCGACATGAAGAGCACGCTGGTCGACGTGATCGGCCGCCTCAACCGGTTGCCGCCCCTCCCCGCGGACGCGCAGAAGCCCTTCGTCCAGCTCGCCTCGACCCAGGACGCCAACGCGCTGCTGCTCTACGTCTTCATGCAGAAGCTGCCGCACAATTCGCGCGACGTGAATTCCTATACCCAGTGGTTGAAGGACGTCGTCATCCCGCGGCTGGAAGCCGTGCCGGGCGTCGGCTCGGCGCAGATCAACTCGCGCGGCGGCACCGACGAGATCGACATCGTCTTCGATCCGATGCGCGCGGCCCAGCTGGGCGTGCAGATCCCCAGGATGGCGCAGCAGATCTCCGGCGCCGAGGACGTCTCGGGCGGCACCATCGACGTGGGCCGGCGCCAATACGGCATCGAATTCCGCGGCCGCTATTCGGTCGAGGCGCTGAAGAACCTGATCCTCGAATGGCGCGACGGCAAGCCGGTGCATCTGGGCGACATCGCCGACGTCCATGTCGGGCGCAGCAAGAAGTTCGGCTTCTCGTACCAGAACGGCAATCCCGCCATCGGCATGCAGGTGTTCCGCGCGCAAGGCGCCAACGTGCTCGCCACCGTCAACGCGGTGAAGGCGGAGCTTGCCAAGATCAACGACAGCATCGCCAAGGAGCAGGGCGTCAAGCTGCAATACTCCTTCGACCCGTCGCACTTCATCAACCAGGCGATGGGCATGGTCACCTCCGACCTGATCCTCGGCATCGTGCTCGCGGTCGGCGTGTTGTGGTTCTTCATGCGCGAGTGGCGCGGCACGCTCATCATCTCGGCCGCGATCCCGATCTGCCTGATGGCCGTGGTGATCCTGCTCAATGTCGCGGGCCGGACCCTGAACGTGGTGTCGCTGGCAGGGCTCGCCTTCGCGACCGGGATCGTGCTCGACGCCGCCATCGTCGCGTTCGAGAACATCCTTCGACTGCGAGAACGCGGGATGCCGGCGCGCGAGGCGGCGCAGGTGGGCACCGACCAGGTCTGGGGCGCGCTGCTGGCGACGACCGCGACCAATGTCGCGATCTTCCTTCCGGTGATCTTCCTCAAGGACGTCGAGGGCCAGCTCTTTGCCGACCTGTCGCTGACCATCGCCTTCGCCGTGTTCGTGTCGCTGATCGTGGCGGTGACGGTGGTGCCCGTGACCTCGATCTACTTCCTCAAGACGCGGCCCAAGGTGTCGGACCTCGCCGGCACCTGGCGCGGCATCACCAACGTGATCATGAACCTGACCGACACGCCGATGAAGCGGCGCGCCTGGATCGGCGGGCTGATCACGGCCTCGGTCGTGGGCACCTGGCTGTTCATGCCGCCGCTGCAATACCTGCCGCAGGTCAAGCGCGCCGCCATCGACGGCTTCATCCAGCTGCCCGCCAGCACCACCGTCGACGTCGCGCAGAAGACCATCGCCGAGCCGATCATGAAGCGGCTGAAGCCCTATCTGACCGGCGAGAAGCAGCCCAAGCTCCTCAACTATTACGTCCAGCTCGACGGGCCTGGCTTCATGGACATGGCCGTGCGCGTGCCCAACGACGAGGACTTCCCCAAGATCGAGAAGATCGTGCGGGGCGAGATCCTGAAGGACCTTCCCGACGCGCAGGCCTTCGCGCAGATGGGCAGCCTGTTCGGCGGCTTCGATGCCGGCGGCGGCGTCTCGATCAACATCCAGTCCAACAATCCCGAGGCGATGCGCGCCGCCGCGCGCAAGGGCTTCGACCTGCTCGCCAAGAAGTTCCCCGAAGGCGTGGTCAACACCAACCCGACGCTCGACTACGACCAGCCGCAGCTCCGCCTCACCCCCGACGACCGCTCCATTGCCGAAGTCGGCTGGAACCGCAGCGACGTGGGGACGGTGCTGCAGGCTTTGGGCGAAGGCGCCTATGTCGGCCAGCGCTATGACGGCGAGCGCCAGCTGTTCCTGATCCTGAAATCGCAGACGCTGTCGTCGCCGGAGATGCTGTCGGGCGCGCCGGTGGCGACGCCGAACGGCGGCGTGGTCTCGTTCGGGCACCTGGTCAACATGCAGAAGACCCTGGCGCCCAGCGGCACCTATCGCCTCGACCGCCGGCGGACCTTCGCGCTCAACTTCGCCCCGCCGCGCGGCATGGCGCTGCAGGACGCGATGGCGGTGATCAAGAAGGACGTCGAGCCCGAGATCAAGAAGATGCTGCCGCCCGACGGCACCGTCACCTATGGCGCGGCTGCCGACCACCTCGACAACGCGCTATGGAACATGGGCAAGAACTTCGCGCTCGCGGTGCTGCTGCTGTTCCTGATCATGGCGGCACTGTTCAAGTCGGTCGTCGATTCCGCCATCGCCACCATCGCGCTGCCTCTCGGCACCGTCGGCGGCATGTTCGCGCTGTGGCTGCTCGGCAAGTTCGTGTTCCAGCCGCTCGATCTCCTGACCATGATCGGCTTCATCATCGTGCTGGGCCTGGTGGTGAACAACACCATCCTGCTCGTCGCGCGCACGCGCCAGGCCGAAGCCGAAGGCATGACGCGCGTCGAGGCGGTGCGCTCGAGCCTGGAGACGCGCCTGCGTCCGATCTTCTCGAGCACGCTGACCGCGATCTTCGGCATGCTGCCGCTGGTCTTGGTGCCGGGACCGGGCACCGAGATCTATCGCGGCCTGGGCGCCGTCATCGTCGGCGGCATCCTGGTCAGCCATGTGTTCACCCTAGTCTTGATGCCCGCCATGCTCCGGCTCGGCGAGAAGTCCGCCCGGGCCGAGCAAGCGCCGTTCACGCCCCTGAGGGAAGCCGCGTAAATGAAGACCACGACCACGCAACTCTCCGTCGCCGGCGGCCTCGCAGCTGTCGTGCTCCTGGCCTCGCTGCTGCGCACGCCGCTGGCCTCCGCCGACCAAGCTCCGCAGGCGCCGCCGCCGCCCTCGGTCGGCGTGATGGTGGCGAAGATCGTGCGCATGGCGCCCAAGCTCGCGCTGCCCGGCACGGTGATGTCGCGCAACGACAGCCAGCTCGCCAGCGAGGTCGAGGGCCGCATCGCCTGGGTCGCCGAGGTCGGCACGGTGGTGAAGGCCGGCGACGTCGTCGCGCGCATCGACAACAAGATGGCAAGCCTGCAGCTCCAGTCCGACAAGGCGAACGCGGCGCGGCTGGCGGCGCAGCTGCGCTACGACACCGACCAGGCCTCGCGCATGGACAATCTCTTCAGCCAGAACGCCATCGCCAAATCGACCCGCGACCAGGCGAAATCGACCAAGGACATGGACACGGCCGCGCTCGCCCAGGCGCATGCCAACATGCAGCGCAGCCAATACCAGTTCTCCCACAGCGACATCCGCGCGCCCTTCGCCGGCCGCGTCGTCGCGCGGCTGATCAATGCCGGCGAATACGCGACGCCGGGCAAGGCGATCGTGCGCCTCGTCGACACCGCGTCCCTGGAAGTGAGCGTGCAATCGCCCATCGACGCGGCGCATTACGCCGCCGAAGGCTCGCCGATGACCGTCGTCATCCAGGGCAAGCCCATCGCGGCGAAAGTGCGCGCCATCGTGCCCGTGGGCGACATCGCCAGCCGCACCATCGAGGTGCGCATCGCGCTGCCCGCCGGCTCGGCGCTGGTCGGCGACGCGGCCAAGGTGTTCATGCCCGCCGCCCAGCCGCACAACGTGCTGGCGGTGCCGCGCGACGCGCTGGTGCTGCGCGAGGAGAACACCTATGTGTTCAAAGTGGACAGACACGGCCAGGCGCAGCGCGTCGCGGTCGAGACCGGCGCCGAGGACGGCAGCCTGATCGAGATCAAGGGGCTTGTGTCGCCCGGCGAAAAGGTCATCGTTCGCGGCGCGGAGCGGCTCGAGGCCGGGCAGAAGGTCCGCGCGATCGACGTGTCATAACCGGGGGTACCAGATGAAGACGCTTCACATCATCGCCGCTTCGTTGCTGGCGACGACGGCAGCCCTGGCGGCGCCGCAATATGGCGAGTGGGGCTTCGACACCGCCGGCATGGACCACGCCGTCAAGCCCGGCGACGACTTCTTCCGCTTTGCCAACGGCGCCTGGCTCGACAAGACGCCGATCCCCGCCGACAAGCCGGCCGTCTCGTTCCGCCTGCAGATGACGGATCGGGCCGAAGCGCGCATCCACGACCTGCTCGAAGCCGCCAAGGACAAGGAGCCGACGGACCTCGAAGGCAAGGCCGGGCGCTTCTATCGCTCCTTCATGGACGAGGCGCGCGTGGAAGCCGCGGGCGCCAAGCCGCTCGACCCGCTGCTTGCCGACATCCGCGCCGCCAAGACCCGCGAGGCGCTGGCCGCACTGATGGGCCGCAGCAATGCCGATTTGGAAGCGTCGCTGTTCGGCTTCTTCATCGACGTCGATTTGAAGGACCCGGCGCACTACGCGGTCTATCTCGGCCAGAGCGGTCTCGGCCTTCCCGACCGCGACTATTACCTGAAGCCCGATTTCGCCGCGCCGAAAGCGAAGTACGAGGCTTATGTCGCGCAGCTCCTCAAGCTTGCGGGCTGGCAGGGCGACGATGCCAAGGCGGTTGTCGATTTCGAGACCAAGGTCGCCGAAGCAAGCTGGAGCAAGGCCGAGCAGCGCGATCCGGTGAAGGTCTACAATCCGATGAGCGTCGACGAGCTTGGCGCCTTCGCGCCGGGCTTCGACTGGAAGGGCTTCCTCGGCGGTGCCGATCTGTCGAAAGTCACGCGCGTGGTCGTGGGCGAGAAGAGCGCCTTCCCCAAGCTCGCGGCGATCTTCGCCGCGACGCCGATCGAGACCTTGCAGGCCTGGCAAGCCTTCCGCGTCGCCGACAACGCGGCGCCCTATCTCTCCAAACCCTTCGCCGATGCCTGGTTCGAGATGCACGACAAGACGCTCTCCGGCCAGCAGCAGCAGAAAGCACGCTGGAAGCGTGCGGTGCTCGCGGTCAGCGGCGGCGATTTCCTGGTCGGCGACCGCTTCGGCAGCTTCGGCACCATGGGCTTCGGCGTCGGCCAGCTCTACAGCGCGAAATACTTCCCGCCGGCCGCGAAAGCCAAGATCGAGGCGCTGGTCGCGAACCTGAAGGCCGCCTATCGCGTGCGCCTGCAGCATCTCGACTGGATGAGCGACAAGACGCGCGAGCAGGCGCTGAAGAAGCTCGACACCTATACGATCAAGGTCGGCTATCCCGACCATCCGCGCGACTATTCGGGCCTCGTCGTCGGCGACGACATCCTGGGCAATGTGCGCCGCGCCGGCGCCGCCGATTGGGCGTTCACTGCCGGGCGGCTGTTCGGGCCCGTCGACAAGAGCGACTGGGTGATGACGCCGCAGACCAACGACGCCTATAACGGCACCCTGCGCGACATCGTCTTCCCCGCGGGCATCCTGCAGGCACCGATGTTCGACGCCGACGCCGATCCTGCGATCAACTACGGCGCCATCGGCGGCGTGATCGGCCACGAGCTCACCCACGGCTTCGACGACCAGGGCCGCAAGATCGACGCCGACGGGAGCTTGCGCGACTGGTGGACGCCCGAGGACGCCGCCAAATTCGAGGCGCGCGCCAAGGCGCTGGGCGAACAGTACTCGGCGTTCGAGCCGCTGCCCGGCGTGCATGTCAACGGCGACCTGACCATGGGCGAGAACATCGCCGATCTGGGCGGGCTGACCGTCGCGCTCGACGCCTATCACGCTTCGCTCGACGGCAAGCCCGCGCCCGTCATCGGCGGCCTCACGGGCGACCAGCGCGTGCTGCTCGGCTGGGCGCAGGCCTGGCGCGGCAAGGTCACCGACGATTTCGTGAAGAAGCAGGTCGTGAGCGATCCACATTCGCCTCGCCAGTTCCGCGTCAACGGCGTCGTGCGCAACGTCGACGCCTGGTACGCGTCGTTCGACGTGAAGGCGGGCCAGAAGCTCTATGTCGAGCCCAAGAAGCGCGTGAAGATCTGGTGATGGCTGTCAGGGCGCCGTAGCGAGCCACGCCTTCGTAGCCTGGCAGGTGTCCAAGGCTCGCCGATAGGCCGCGCGCCCGGTCGTGCGCGCCATGTAGGCCTGCTCGGCTTCGCCCAGGACGACGCCGCCGGCTTTTTGCGCCAGGGTGAGGGCATAGGTCACCGAAATGTCGGCGGCCGTGAACGTATCGCCGGCGAGATAGGGCGAATGCGCGAGCTGCCGCGTCACGTGTCCCAGCTGTCTCGTGAACTGATCCAGCATCCAGCGCGCACCCCAATTCCGGCGCTCGGTCTCGGGCGCGAAGTTGCGGCTGACGACGACGAGCTGAATGGTGCCCGCGAGGCCCGCTTCGCCGAGGTGAAGGAATTGCTGATAGGCGCCGAAGGCGGGATCGTGCGGTGCAGGTGCCAATGATTTGGGGCCGTAGCGGGCGATCAGATACTCCATGATCGCGATGGACTCGACCATGGTGACGTTGCCGTCCCGGATCGCCGGGATGAAGCCTGCCGGATTGACGGCCAGGAACTCCGCGTCGTTCTCGACGCCGGCCAAGAGGTCCACCGGCCTCAGCCGATAGGCGAGGCCCATCTCTTCCAGCAGCCAGACGACGCGGAACCCGCGTCCTTCCCCGAAGACGGTGATCATCTCAACGCGGCCAGGGCTTGAAATACTTCGCCAGCCTGACGCCCTGGCCCTGGTAGTTGGAGCTGATCCCCGTGCCGTAGAGCTTGTCCGGCGGCGCGCCGGTGGCGAGGCGGCTGTAGCTCAGCCAGCCCACGGTCTGGCCGTGCTCGAGCATGAACGACACGCCGTAGGAGCGCACCTCCAGCACCGCCTTGCTGCCCTGCGCGCGCCCGTCCTGAAAGCCGAACCCGGGATCGAAGAAGCCCGCATAGTGCACGCGGAACTCGCCCGAGGCGGAATCGAACGGCACCATCTCGGCGGCGAGGTCGGGCGGCACGCCGACATCCTCGCGCGTCGCCAGGATGTAGAAATCGCCCTTGTCGAGCGGCAGCCTTCCGTCGATTTCGGCGATCGGCTCCCAGAACTCGCGCGGGTCGTAGTGGCCGATGCGGGTGAGATCGATCGTGTCGGTGGTCTTCTTGGCTTTGTAGCCGACGATGGCGCCCGCCCCCTTGCCGCGCAGATCGACCGAGACCGGGACATCGGTGCCGCGCAACGGCAAGAGCTCGCCGTCGACCGTCGCGAGCTGGCCCGCGCGATAGCGCGCCTCCAGCCCGTCTTCCGTCGTCAACGGCACGCTCGGCATGCCGCGCACCAGACGCAGCTGGTTCAGCCGCACGCCCTGCTGCACGACGATGGAGAACGCCTGCGGCGCGACCTCGAGATAGAGCGGGCCTTCATAGCCGCGCGGCACCACGTCGAACTGGGTGGCCGCGTCGGTGATCAGCCGCACCAGCACGTCGATGCGCCCCGTGGAACTCTTCGGATTGGCGATGCCGCGGATGCCGCCCTTCAGCCGCACGCTCTCCAGCAGCTCGACGACATAGACAACGCCGCTCTCGAACACGGCCGGTTTGGTGAGATCGATCTCGGTGCCGCCCAGCTGCTCGACGCGCGCCGCGACGCTGTTGCCCGCGCCGGGCAGGAAGCTCGCGCGCACGCGCCAGGCGCGCTTGCCGAGCCTGAGATCGATGCTCGCGGGCTGGATCTGGTCGGCGTCGAACTCCACGCCGGCGAGGATCTCGCGCGTGTTGTGGAGATGGCGCAAGCCCTGATACGAGATCACGCCGGTGCCGTCGAGGATCACGGGCTCCTCCTCCACCGCGAAAAGCCTTGGCGTTGCGCTCATCGCCGCACTATTCGCTCGCGCAACGCCCGACCGCAAGCGCTATTGCACCTATCCACAACTCACAGGGCTGTGGAAGATTGGCCTGTGGATCGTTTCGTCCACAGCGCGCTGGGCGCCGGACTCGATCGGCGCCCGAATTCAACCCTGTCATGGCCCCGCGAATGCGAGGTGGCCCGCATTCGCGGGCCATGACAGTCAGGTTTCTCTTGCGTGCCGGCCCTACAGCAGGTCGCCGCCCGCCGCCGAGGCCGTGGTGCCGTATTTCTCATAGGCCTTGATGACGTTGCGCCCCACGGTCCAGCGATGGACCTCGTCCGGGCCGTCCACAAGGCGCTGCGAGCGGATATGGGTGTACCACGAGGCGAGCGGCGTATCCTGACTGTAACCGAGCGCGCCGTGAAGCTGGATCGCGGTGTCGACGACCTTGTGCACCATATGCGCCAGGAACACCTTGGCGATGCCGTTCTCCTGGCGCAGGTCGAGGCCCTTCTCGGCCTTGTAGGCGATGTGCAGCAGCATCAGCCGCGCCATGTAGAGCTCGCTCGCGCAATCGGCCAGCATGAACTGCACGCCTTGGCGCTCGGACAATTTCTTGCCGAAGGTCGTGCGCGAGGTCACCTGCTTGGTCGCCATGTCGAGCGCGCGCTGCGCCATCGCGACGTTGTGCATGCCGTGGCGCAGGCGCCCGTAAGCCAGGCGATGCTGGCCCATGTTGAAGCCGTTGCCCTCGCCGCCGAGAATATTTTCGGCCGGGACCTCGAGGTCCTTGATCTCGATCTCGCTGTGGCCGCCGCCCATGATGTGCGAGAGCGGGCTTTCGACGGCCATCGTCTTGATGTCGCGCAGGATGTTGTAGCCGGGGTTGGGCAGCTCGACGATGAAAGTCGAGAATTGCTGGTGGCGCGGCGCGTCGGGATTGGTCTTGGCCATCACCAGCGCGATGTCGGCGGCGCTGGCGGCGGACGAGAACCACTTCTCGCCGTTCAGCACATAGGCGCTGTTGCCCTTCTTCTCGGCGCGGGTCTGCATGCCGGTCGCGTCCGCGCCCGCCGCCTTTTCCGTCATGGAATAGCAGATGCGCTTCTCGCCGTTGAGCAAGGGCTTCAGGAATTTCTCTTTCTGATAATCGGTGCCGTGCGCGAGAAGCGTGAGCATCGTCGCGTCGTCGGGGCCTTGGGAGTTCATCGACAAGGCGCCCAGATGGCTCTGGCCGAGCTCCATCTGCACCAGCGCGTTGGCGAGCGGCCCGAGCCCCATGCCGCCATGCTCTTTCGGAATGAACGGGCACCACAGGCCCTGCGCCCGCGCCTTGGCGCGCAGCTCGGCGAGCACGGTCTTGTAGCTCTCCTTGTCCTTCAGCCGCTTTTCGGCCGGGATGCATTCGTCCTGCACCCATTCGCGCACGCGCGCGCGGATCTGCTTCGCGTCTTCGGGGATCTCGAAGTCGATGGCCATGGTCAGTCTCCGGTTTTGGCGTCATCCACACTGTCATGGCTCGGCTTGACCGGGCCATCCATGGATGACCCGCTTTCGCGGGCCATGACAGAAGAGCGTTTAGTCCGCACGATAGCGAACGGTGAGGTGCTTCGGGCCCGAGATGAAATTGGAGGCGAGCCACTCCGGCGTGCCCACGATCTCGATGTCCTTCATGCGCGAGAGCACCTCGATCAGGATCGCGTCGATCTCGATGCGCGCGATGTGCTGGCCGAGGCACCCATGCGGGCCGGTGCCGAACGCGATGTGCTCGTTGGGCGCGCGCGCGAGGTCGAGCACGTCCGGCCTGTCGAACTTCTCGGGGTCGCGGTTGGCCGAGCCGAAATACATCACGACCTTGTCGCCCGCTTCGATCCGCTCGCCGCCGAGCACGACGTCGTGCTTCGCGGTGCGGCGCATGTAGATCACGGGCGTCGTATAGCGCAGCAGCTCCTCGCGCGCCGACGCGACGCGGCCGGGGAGATCCTCCATCAGCCACGCCAATTGATCGGGGTTCTGCAGCAACGCAATGAGCCCCGACGACAGGAGGTTGCGCGTGGTGTCGCCGCCGGCATCGACGAGCAAAAGAAAGAACAGCAGGAACTCGATGTCCTCGAGACGCTTGCCGTCGACCTCGGCATGGAGGAGCTTGGTCGCGAGGTCCTCGCCCGGACGCGCGCGCTTCTCGTCGATCACCTTGCGGCCGTATTCGAACATCTTGAACACCGCCATGGCGCCCGCGCCCGGCGCCTGCGCTTCCGGCGCGGTGTGGATCGCCTCGGTCAGCTTGTAGAGCTCGCGCCCGTCCTCGAGCGGGATGCCGAGCAGCTCCGCGATCACATAGGATGGCATCTCGCCCGCGACCTGCTCGACGAAATCGCACTCCCCGCCGGCGACCGCGCAATCGACGATCTGCTTGGCCAGCGCGTTCATGCGCGGCACGCGGCCGGCCGTCACCGGCGCGGTGAACTCGTTGCGGATGAGCTTGCGGTACGCCGTGTGCTGCGGCGGGTCCATCATCAGCATCATCTTGTGGCCGCCGAACGCGTTCGCCGCTTCGGCCGCCGGATCGCTGATCATGATCGTGGGTTCCGACGAGAAGTTCTGGAAGTCGCGGTCGACCTCCCACACCTCCTTGAACCGCGTTACCGCCCAGAAGCCCTTGCCGTCCGGCTCCTCGTGCCGGAAGACGGGCGCGTTCTCGCGCAGCCAGCGGTATTGCGCGAACGGGTGGCCGCTTGCGAAGCTCGACGGCGAGAGAAGATCGATCTTCATGGGACCATCATGGCCTCTGCGCTGCGCTCGATACAAGGTTCGGTCGTGCTGATCACCGGCGCGGCCAGCGGCATGGGCCGCGCCACGGCCGAAGTTTTCGCTGCGGAAGGCGCCATCGTCGCGGCGACCGACCTGAGCGGCACTGACTGGACCATGGACGTTTCGGACGCGGCCCAGGTGCGCAGCGTCGTCGACGCCATCGCCGCCAAACATGGCCGCCTCGACGTCGTCGTCAACAACGCCGGCATCTCGGCCTTCAGCGCGATCGATTCCGAGAACTACGACGAGGTGTGGACCCGCGCGCTGTCGGTGCTGCTGACCGCGCAGCAGCGGGTGATCCGCGCAGCGCTGCCCTATCTGCGCCGCGCCGAGTTCCCGCGCATCGTCAACATCGCCTCGACCGAAGCGCTCGGCGCCACCTCGCGCGACAGCCCCTATGCGGCGGCGAAAGCGGGCGTCACCGGGCTGACCCGCGCGCTCGCCGTCGAGCTCGGCCGCGAAGGCATCACGGTCAACTGCATCTGCCCCGGCCCGATCGCGACCGCGATGACGGCGTCGATCTCCGACGAGCACAAGGAGATCTTCGCCAAGCGCCGCACCGCGCTCGGCCGCTACGGCCGGCCGGAGGAGGTCGCGCACATGACGTTGAGCCTGTGCCTGCCGGCCGCGTCCTACATCACCGGCGCGACCATCCCCGTCGACGGCGGATTGATGGCGCGCAATGCCTGAGCCCGGGCCGGACTTCACCTGCATCGGCATGGGCAAGGCCGGCACCGGCTGGCTGTTCGACACTTTGCTGCATCACCCCGATTTCTGGATGCCGCCGATGAAAGAGCTTCACTACCTCGATCATCGCATCCCGAAGATCCGCCGCGCCGAGATCCAGGGCAACAAGCCGCGCCGCAAGCTCGAGCGCGACCGCCGCGCGCGCAACATGCCGCCGCTCGAGGAGCGCGACTTCGCGTTCTTCGAGGAGATCCGGACCGTCACCAACAAGCCGATCGACTATCGGGCTTACGCGCGCCTGTTCCGCCACAAGGGCACCCAATTGAGCGGCGACGTGACGCCGAGCTATGCGGCGATGGAAGAGGAGCTGGTGGCCGGCGCGATGGGCGCCTTCCCGAAGCTCAAGGTGATCGTGCTGGTGCGCGATCCCGTCGCGCGCGCCTGGTCGCATTTCACCATGAAGCTGCGCAAGAACTTCGCGGCGGAAGAAGACATCTTCGATCCCGAATGCCTGCGCCGGATGCTCGCCACGCCGAACAACGGCGCCGGCTACCGCGCCTCGACGACCGCGCGGCGATGGCGGCGCCATGTCCCCGACGAGCAGTTCCGCGTCTTCTTCTTCGACGACCTCCAGGCCGAGCCCGAGCGCATCTCGCGCGAGATCCTCTCCTTCCTCGGCGCCGATCCCGACAAGCAGGCGGAAGTCCGCCACAACCGCAAAGCCGACCACGCCAAGACCGAGATGACGCCCGAGGTGCGCGACTTTCTCATCGCGGCATTCACCGAAGAGCTGCGCGCCTGCGCCGAAGTCTTCGGCGGCCCCGCGCTGAACTGGCCCGCGAAATACGGCGTCAGCCTGCGCTGATCAGCTCGCAGAACTTCGCCAGATCGATATTGCCGCCCGACACCACGGCGACGACCGGCCCGTCGCCCGCCATCCCCTTCAGCGCCGCCGCGACCGACAAAGCGCCCGCGCCTTCGGCGATCACGCGCGCCTTCTCGGCGAGCAGGCGCATCGCCGCGCGCGTCTCCTCGAGGCTGACCACGAAATAGCCGTCGGTCACCATCTGCAGCCGCTCCCACATGCGCGGGAACATGCTCTGCCCGCCCGCGCCGTCGACGAACGAGACGCGCCAGTCCTTGAACCGCTGCGGCGAGCCCATCTTGTGCGACAGCGCCGCCGGCGCGGCGGTCTCGGGCTCGACGCCGAACATCTTGATGTGGGGCGCAAGCGCCTTGATCGCGCTGCCGACACCGGCCAGCAGCCCGCCGCCGCCGATGCCGCAGAGCACGGCTTTGGTGTTGGGCTCGTCCTCGAGGATCTCGAGCCCGATCGAGCCATGGCCGGCGATGAAATCGTGGTCGTCGAAGGGATGCACGAAGGTGCCCTCGACGCCCGGATAGGCGCGGTCGTTCAACGCCTGCCAGGCGCGGTCGTAGGAGACGGGAATGACCTTCGCGCCCAGGGCTTGCATGCGCTGGCGCTTGGCTTCGGGGGCGGTCTCGATGGCGACGACGGTGCAGGGGACGCCCGCGGCCCGTGCGGCGTAAGCCACGCCCTGCCCGGCATTGCCGGCGCTGATCGTCCACACGCCCTTGGCGCGGTCCGCATCCGAGAGCAGCGCCACGGCATTCGCCGCACCGCGCAGCTTGTAGGCATTGATCGGCTGGAGGTTCTCGAGCTTGAGGCGGATGTCGGGGAAGCCCGGCCCCAGCTGCAGCTTGACCAGCGGCGTGCGCATGACGGTCGAGGCGATGCGCCCGCGAGCGGCGACGATCTCGTCGAGCGTGATGGGGCGGACGGGGGAAAGCGACATGAAAAGCTCCGTACGGCTTGCCAGGCGTAGCGACGCGGAGCCAGCCCAGGCTTCGCCCTTCGGGCTACGCCGGGCAGTCTTCGCTCCGCTTTGCGTCGCGAAGACTGGTGGGCGCGACAGGGATCGAACCTGTGACCCCTACCATGTCAAGGTAGTGCTCTCCCGCTGAGCTACGCGCCCCTTGAAGGGAGGCCTCTATAGCCTCCCCCCGGAAGGCGTTCAAGCGCCGCTTAGTCGCCGTTCCTGAGGTTGAAGACCACGGCGGCGACGGCGGTCGCCGGCACCGGCGCGCCGTCATGGGTGGCCGGCTTGTAGGTCCAGTGCTGCAGCACCCAGCTCACCGCCGCCTGATCGAGGCCGGGAAAGCCGCTCGACTGGACCACCTCGGCCGCCGTCACCGCGCCCTGCGGCGAGATGGTCAGCCTGAGCTTCACCGTGCCCTGATGCCCAAGCCGGCGCTCGAGCGTCGGATAAGGCGGGATGGTGTGGGTGCTCGCGATCCCCATCGCCGCGGTGTCGGGAACGGCGCCGGTTCCTGACGGCCCCTGCGGCGGACGTGGAGGCTGCGGCGGCATCAGCGGCGGATCCTTGATCTCGATGTCGATGATCGGCTTCGGCACCACGGGATCGGTCGTCCCCCTGAGCTCGACGATCGGCAGCTCGGGCTTGGGCGGCGGCGGCACCTCCTTCTTCTTCTCCTGGGTGCCGACCACCACGAGGTCCGGCACGACTGCCTTGACGATCTTCTGTCCGAGACCGGTGACGATCGCCCAGATCGCGAGCGCATGAAGCAAGCCGACGAAACCGAGGCCGACGATGCGCTCCGGCGTCATCTCGCGGCGTCCCCCGGCGATGGCATGGATTGGCTGATGCATGGTTCTCCCCTTGTCTTGCGACAAGGAAAGGCTGCGCGCCGATCAAGGCGCGGCGCGGACGCCATTGCGGCGGGCCCGCAGCAATCGCGGCGCAAATCAGGCGGCGATCATCCGGTCGACTTCGGCGACGATCTCGCGCAGATGGAACGGCTTGGAGAGCACCTTGGCCTGCTTGGGCGCCTGCGACGAGGGATGCAGCGCCACGGCGGCGAAGCCGGTGATGAACATGATCTTCAGCGCCGCGTTCATCTCGGCCGCGCGCTTGGCGAGCTCGATCCCGTCCATGCCGGGCATGACGATGTCGGTGAGCAGCAGGTCGAAGCGATAGCCCTTGAGGCATTCCCATGCTTCGCTGCCGTCGCCGAAATCGGTGACGTCGTGGCCGGCGCGCACCAGCGCCTGCGCCAGGAACTTGCGCAGCGATTCGTCGTCTTCGGCCAGAAGGATATGCGCCATGTCCCGCTCCGAATGGGCAGTAGAGCGTATAATCGGCAAATCTGTAAATGGCGGTTAACGACGCGGGTTAACGCTACGGACCGGGCGCCGGCCGGGTTTTGCTTGATCGCCCGCGCGGGCGGTGCTTCCCTTGAGAGGATGAGGATGAGCTGCGCATGACGGGCCCCTTCCGGCCGGACACCGACGACAGGTTCGACGCGGTTTTGAGCGCGCTCTACGCCCATCCGTTCAAGATCCACCGCCCGCTCGAGCAGAAGATCCCGTTCGTCTTCGCCTCCCCGCATTCGGGCCGGCTCTATCCGCGCGGCATGGTCGCGAGGAGCCGCCTCGATCCCTTGACCCTGCGCCGCTCGGAAGACGCCTATGCCGACGTGCTGTTCGGCCAGGCGGTCGATCTCGGCGCGCCCTTGCTGGCGGCGCGCTTCCCCCGCGCCTTCCTGGACGCGAACCGCGCCGCGGGCGAGCTCGACGCGACGATGTTCGACGGGCCGCTGCGCGTGCGGGTCGAGCCCGCCAATGCGCGGGTGCAGGCGGGGCTCGGCGTCATCCCGCGCATCGTGCGCGACGGCGCCGACATCTATGCCGGCCGCCTCGATCCCCTGGAGGCCGAGCACCGGCTGGAGCGCCTGCACCAGCCCTATCACGCGGCGCTGGCGCGGCTCGTCGACGAGACCAAGCGCCGCTTCGGCATCGCCATCGTCGTCGATTGCCACTCGATGCCCTCGGCCGCGTCGGTGCCCGACATCGTGCTCGGCGACCGCTACGGCGCCGCGGCGTCGCCGATGCTGACCGCGGTCGCGGAAGCCGCGCTCGCGCGCGAGGGCTTCGGCGTCGCGCGCAACGCGCCTTACGCCGGCGGCTACACCACTCATCTCTACGGACGGCGCGAGGCCCATGTCCACGCGCTGCAGATCGAGATCAACCGCACGCTCTATCTCGACGAGGAGCGCGTCGAGCCCGGCGCGAATTTCCTTTCCGTGCAGGCGCGGCTGACCAACGCGCTCGCCACCCTCGCCGCCATCGACCTCGACACGCTGGGCCGTCCGCTCGCGCACGCCGCGGAGTAGCCAAGACGCACGGGCTTGCGTCCCTGGACTTGCCGTAGTAGTTTCTACTACATGTGTAGTACATGGACGTGCCCGCCATGCCTCAACCCAAGCTGAGCAGGCTCGAGCTTCGGATCATGGAAGCGCTGTGGACGCGCGGCGCGTCGTCGGTGCGCGAGGTGCAGGAGCATTTCCCCGAAAGGAAGCGGCCCGCCTACACCACGGTCCAGACCATGATCTATCGCATGGAGGCGAAGAAGGTTCTCCGCCGCGTGAAGAAGATCGGCAACGCGCACATCTTCGAAGCCACGCTCTCGCGCGGCACGATCCAGCGCCGTTTCATCGACGAGCTGATCGGCCTTTTCGGCGGCCGCATGCAGCCGGTCATGGCGCATCTGGTCGAGACGGGAAAGCTCACCCTCGAGGACGTGCAGGACGCCGAGAAGCGCCTGCGCGAGCTGGCAAGCCAGAAGGGGAAGAAAGGATGAGCGCGCTCGCCGATCATCTCTGGCAGTCGACCTTGTTTGCAGGCGCGCTGGGCCTTCTGACGCTGGCCTTCCGCGACAACCGCGCCGCCGTGCGTTACGGCCTGTGGTTCGCGGCCTCGCTCAAATTCCTGGTGCCGTTTCCGGCCCTGCTGGCGCTGGGCGAACGGCTCGCGCCTGCCACCGCGACCGTGGCGCCCGTCTTCACGCGGATGGTCGCCCGCTTGCTGCCCGATACGCATCTCGCTGCCGTCATGCCGGCAGCGCCGGCGCCGCAGGCGGCAATGCTTCTTTCTGTCGTGTGGGCGTGCGGCTTTGCGGGGCTGACCGCGCTGTGGCTCGTCCGCTTGGCGCGGCTGAACCGGATCGTGCGCGAGGCGCGCAGCCTCTCGACCGCGGGGCCGCTGCCGGTGAAAGCGTCGGCCGCGCTGCTGGAGCCGGGCCTGGTCGGAATCTGGCGGCCGGTGCTGCTGCTGCCGGAGAGCATTCTCGCGCATCTCTCGCCGCGCGAGCTGGCCGCCATCGAAGCGCATGAGCGCTGCCATCTCGCGCGCAGGGACAACCTCACCGCGGCGATCCACATGACGATCGCCAATTTGTTCTGGTTCCATCCGCTGATGTGGTGGCTGGGCGCGCGCCTGGTCGAGGAGCGCGAGCGCGCCTGCGACGAGGCCGTGCTGGATGCGGGCAGCGAGCCCGAGACCTATGCCGGCAGCATCCTGAAGGTCTGCGCCTTCACCACGCAATCGGAGCTTCTGTGCGCGGCCGGCGTGTCGGGCGCGAACCTCAAACGCAGGATCGAGACGATCATGAACAACCGGCCCGCAACGCGCCTCGGCGCCGCGAAGAAATCCCTGCTCGCGGCCGTCGCCGCCGCGGCCGTCGCAGCGCCGGTGCTGATCGGGCTGGCCTCGACGAGCGGCGCGGGGACCTCGCAGCAGGAACGCTTGGCCGAGCAGCGCAAGCCGCGCGCCGAAATAGCGTTCGACCCGGCGGGCTTCGACAAGTTCGTGGGCTATTACCGGATGGACCCGGCCACGGTCTTCGCCGTCGCGCGCAGCGGCAACCGCTTCCTCGTCGGCACCATCGGCCAGACGCCCGACAGGGTCTACCCGGAGAGCGCGAGCAAGTTTTTCCTCAAGGGCTTCGACCCGCCGGCGCAGTACAGCTTCACGGCCCATGAGATGGTGCTGCATCAGTCCGGCGAGGAGCAGCACGCGCCGCGCATCGCGGAGAGCGAAGGCAAGGCGGCCGAAGCGGCGCTCGCGCAACGCATCGCGCGCAACAAGCCCAGCCCCGGCACCGAGGCCGCGCTCCGCCGCCAGATCGACGGTCTCATGAGCGGCCATCCGGATTATTCCATCATGGCGCCGAACCTGGCCGCCGGCACGCGCCAGATGCTCGGCGCGCTTCACGCCAAGATCGCCGCCTGGGGTCCGGTGATGTCGGTGACGTTCGTGGGCGTCGCCAAGGACGGCATGGATGTCTACGAGGTCGCGTGCCGCGACAAGCGCTCGAAATGGGAGATCGGGCCGCTGACCGCGGACGGCAGGATCGCCAGCATCTTTTTCGGTGAGGTCTGAAGATGAAATCGCTCGTCGTCGCAGCGCTGCTCGCCACGGCCTCTTCCGCGCAGGCGCCGGAGATCCCCGACACCCCCGCGGGCCGCGTGCTCGCGGCGTGGGTGAGCGCCGTGAATTCGGGCAACGAAGCCAAGGCCCAGGCCTATGCCGACAAATATCATCGCAAGAGCACGGGCAAGGACTATGTCGGCCTGCACCAGGCGCTGGGCGATCTCACCGTCCTCAAGATCGAGAAGAATGAGCCCAACGACGTCGTCGTCGTCCTGGGCGAGGCCAATTTCGACGAGGCGCTGCGCTCGGAATTCAAGACCGACCCCGCCGATCCCGACAAGCTCGTCTTCGCCCAATCGGCCGGCACCGACCGGCCGGACGACGTCGCCATCCCGCGTCTGGCGCGCGACGCGGCGTTGAAAGCGACGATCGCGCGCGTGGAAGCCGGCGCGGCGAAGGACAAATACATGGGTGTGGTGCTGATCGAGGATCACGGCAGGATCCTGCTCGAGAAGGCCTGGGGCTATGGCGACCGCGAGAAGAAGATTCCGCTCAAGGTGACCGACAAGTTCCGCCTCGGCTCGATGAACAAGATGTTCACCGCGGTCGCCACCTTGCAGCTCGTGGGCCAGGGCAAGCTCTCGCTCGACGGCACGGTGGGCCAGTACCTGCCCGGCTACCCCAACAAGGAGATCGCCGACAAGGTCACGATCCGCATGCTGCTCACCCATGTGGGCGGCACCGGCGAGATCTTCGGCGACGAATTCGACAAGCACCGCCTCGAGCTGAAGACGCTGGACGATTACGTGACGCTCTACGGCGCGCGCGGGCCGGAGTTTCCGCCGGGCTCGACGACGAGCTATTCCAATTACGGCTTCATCCTGCTCGGCGCGATCGTCGCCAAGGCGAGCGGCGAGGACTATTACGATTATGTCCGCGACCACATCTTCAAGCCTGCCGGCATGACCGACAGCGGCTCGCTGCCGGAGACGGAGAGCGTGCCCGGCCGCGTGAACGGCTATACCGACAACAACGGCAAATGGGTGCTCAACACCGACACTTTGCCGTGGCGCGGCACCTCGGCGGGCGGCGGTTATTCCACCCTCGCCGATCTCCTCAAATTCGCGCATGCGATGATGGACGGAAAGCTTCTGCCGGCCGACCTGCGCGACGCCGCAACGCGGTCCGAGACCAACGGCGATTGGTACGGCTATGGCTTCGAGCTGCACGGCACCGGCCTCGCGCATTCCTACGGGCACACCGGCGGCGCGCCGGGCATGGCCACCGAGATGCGCGTCTATCCCCAGGTGAAGGTGGTGGCCATCGAGCTCAGCAACATCGATCCGGGCGCCCCGGCGATCGCGTCCTACTACACGAACCGGATGCCGCTCGTTCCCTGAGCAAGAAAAAAGGCCGCTCCCGAGGGAGCGGCCGAGTTCAGGGAGGAAACGCCCAGGAAGGGCCGCCATATTGCGAGTGCGAACTCGCCATATCGCGTTGCAGCAATATGCGCCTTCGGGGTGGGGCTGGCAAGCCTGAGTTTGTGCAAAAAAACAGGGCAATTTGGGCAAAAATGAACCTCCATCCCGTTCTTGTGCAATGCAAAATTCACGGTAAATGACGCCGATTCACAAACTTGTCTTGGCGTCGCAACAAAAGATTCTTGCGCGCGCGCTACGCGGGTATCGCAACGCGTAAAGGTGATTCGCGGCCATGCAAAAGGCGTCCCGCATCCTGGCCGACACGGTTTTGCGCGGCAGCGTCCAGGCCCGGCAGTCCACGGACCGCGGCACCGGGCGCCGCCCCCGCGGGCCAGCCGTCCTGCCGCCGGCCGCGCCCACCGCCAGGCCGTTCCGCAACCACCGCACGATCTTCATCTCGGACACCCATCTGGGCACGCGCGGCTGCAAGGCCGAGCTGCTGGCCGATTTCCTGGCGCACAACGAATGCGAGACGCTCTACCTCGTCGGCGACATCTTCGACGGCTGGCAGATCAAGCGCTGGTACTGGAGCGAGGCGCAAAGCCGGGTCGTCCGCGAGGTGCAGGACAAGATCGAGGCCGGCACGCGGGTGATCTATGTCCCCGGCAACCACGACGAATTCCTGCGCGAATATGTCGGCCGGACCGCCTTCGGCGTCGAGGTCAGGCGCGAGGCGATCCACGAAACCGCCGCGGGCCTGCGCCTCTTGGTGATCCATGGCGACCAGTTCGACGGCGTGATCGGCTGCGCCAAATGGCTCGCCCATGTCGGCGACCGGGCCTATACGCTCGCGCTCCAGCTCAATGACGGCCTGCACGCCATCCGCCGCGCGCTCGGCCTGCCCTATTGGTCGCTGTCGGCGTACCTCAAGCGCGCCGTCAAGAACGCGGTCGAGTACGTCTCGCGCTACGAGGAGATCGTGGCCCGCGCCGCCGCCCAGCGGGGCGTCGACGGCGTGATGTGCGGCCACATCCACCAGGCCGAGATGCGCCGGATCGGCAACATCCTCTACCTCAACGATGGTGACTGGGTTGAAAGCTGCTCCGCCCTTGTCGAAGATGCCCGCGGAAATCTGGAGATTCTGCGCTGGGCAACCTGCACTCCTCAGAGCGATCCAGCCCCTCTCGCCGCCCGCGGCGAAACCGCTCTTATACCGGCGTAGGATCCGCCGGGTGAGGCCGGGCGGCGCCATGCCGGCCGGCATCGGCATCGCTTCCGGCGAGGACCGCCTCAAAGTCCTGATCGTCACTGACGCTTGGGCGCCGCAGGTCAACGGCGTGGTGCGCACGCTCGAGATGCTGGGCAGCGACCTGCGCGCCCTGGGCCACGAGGTGCGCTATGCGACGCCCGAGGGCCGCTTCACCGTTCCCTTGCCGACCTACAACGAAATCCGGCTGTCGCTGTTTCCGCGTCGGAGCCTGGAGAAAGAGATCCGCGAATTCGCCCCCGACGCGATCCATATCGCGACCGAAGGGACGCTGGGCCTTTCGGCGCGCGCGGTGTGCATCAAGTATGGCCTGCCGTTCACGACCTCGTTCCATACGCGCTTCCCCGAATATGTCCGCGCCCGCTTCCCCTTCATCAAGGAGGAGCGCGTCTATCGCTTCCTGCGCTGGTTCCACGGGCCGGCGACGGCGATGATGGTGGCGACGCCCTCGCTCAAGCGCGAGCTCGAAGGCCACGGCTTCCGCAACCTGCGCATCTGGTCGCGCGGCGTCGACGTCGAGCGCTTCCGCCCGATCGCGGACGCGAAGTTCCCCTATGACGGGCCGATCTATCTCTATGTCGGGCGCGTGGCCATCGAGAAGAACATCGAGGCGTTCTTGCGGCTGGACCTTCCCGGCACCAAAGTGGTCATCGGCGACGGCCCGGCGCGCGCGGCGCTGGCGCGGAAATTTCCCGCCGCGAAGTTCCTGGGGCCCAGGACCGGCGAGGAGCTCTCCCGCGCCTATGCCGCCAGCGACGTCTTCGTCTTCCCCAGCCGCACCGACACCTTCGGCCTCGTCATGCTGGAGGCGCTGGCCTCGGGCGTGCCCGTGGCCGCCTATCCGGTGCAGGGGCCGCTGGACGTGGTCGACGGCGCCCCCGTGGCGGCGCTGGACGAGGATCTGGGCGCGGCCTGCCGCCGGGCGCTCACGATCCCCAAGGACGACTGCCGGACCTTCGCCATGACCCGGTCCTGGGGCGCCTGCACAAGGCAGTTCCTCTCCAACTTGGCGGTCGAGCCGCCGGTGGAAACCTCCTGACCTGTCACGCCCCGCAAGAGCGGGCCGCCCAGATGATCGCCTGGCGCGATCGTCCAAAACCCAGCTGGACGGCCCGCTTTCGCGGGCCGTGACAGTCTTGTAGCTTCGCACCGGGATGATCCTTCCGGCCTGTTGATGTCTTACCCCCCCGACGACCGCCGCGGCCTCTCTTTGCGCGCCCTCTCCTCGCGAGAATATCTGTTCCTGGCCGCGACGATCCTGTTCTGGGCGGGGTTCGTCGTCTATCTGGGCAAGGACACGTCGTGGGATTTCCGCAACTACCATTGGTACATCCCCTACGCCTTCCTGAACGACCGGATGGCGATCGACGTCGTCGTCGCGCACCAGGCGAGCTACTACAATCCGTTTCTCGACATCCCGTTCTATTGGCTGGCGACGCATTTCCCGGCCTGGTTCGCGCTCGCCTGTCTGGGCGCGGTGCAGGGCGCCAATGTCGTGCCGCTCTACCTGATCGCGCGCTGCGCTTTGCGCATCGAAGACTACAAGCTCGGCGCCGGGGCGCTGGCGTTGCTCGGCCAGACGGGGGGCCTGAGCCTCAGCCTGATGGGCCTGCACTACTACGACAACGTGATGAGCGTGTTCGTCCTGGGCGGTGTGGCCATCCTCGTCTGCAACGACCGCACGATGCGCGAAGGATCGCTGGTCAAGACCGCGCTGTTCGCGGCCGGCGCAGGCTTCCTGGTCGGCATCGCGCCCGGATTGAAATTGCCCGAGGCGCCGTTCGCGGTCGGCTTCGCGGCCGCGCTGGTCGCGCTGGGCGGCGACTGGAAGCATCAGGGCACGCGGTTGGCTGCCGGCGCGCTCGGCGGCATCGCGGGCTTCGCGCTCTGCGCCGGCTATTGGATGCTCAAGATGGAGCACCTGACGGGCAATCCGCTGTTCCCCTATTTCAACCAGTATTTCCATTCGACGCTCGCGATGGCGCGCAACTATCGCGACCTGCGCTTCGTGCCGACGCATTTCTGGCGCGAGGTGTTCTATCCGATCCTGTTCGCGCAAGACTGGTCGGTGGCCGACGACCTTCCCTATCGCGACATCCGCGCCGCGCTCGCCTATGTGAGCGTGATCGCCGCCGCCGTCCTCTGGCTGTTCGGGCGGCGCTCGAAAGAGCCGCTGATGGCGCCGCGCGCGACGCTGGTGCTGTTCGTCTTCACCGCGGTCTCCTACATCGTCTGGCTCAGGCTGTTCGCGATCTACCGCTACATCATCCTGATCGAGATGCTCTCGCCGATCCTGGTCGCCGCCGCGGTGGGCCTGATGCCGCTGCCGCGCCGGGCGCAGCTCGTCACGCTCGGTGCCTGCTTCTTCGCGGCGATGGCGCTGACACGGCCCGACTTCCTCGACCGCGCCCCGGTGGACGATCCCTATGTCGACGTGGCGCTGCCGAAATTCGAGCACCCGAAGCACACCATGGTCCTGATGACGGGAAATTCACCCATGGGCTTCATCGTGCCCGAGATGCCGCCCGAGATCCCGGTCCTGCGCATCGACGGCTGGATGCTGCACCCGAACGACGACACCGGCCTGACGCGCGCGATGCGCCGCCGGGTCAAGGCGTTCAAGGGCGACCTCTTCCTCATCGCCGAATCCTTCGATATGACGCGCGCGCACGACGCGCTGGCCGATTACGACCTGTTGATCGACTGGCCGAAATGCACCCTGTTCGACACCAACATCATCGGGGCGTATCAATTGTGCCCGTTGCTGCCCAAGCCGCCCTGGATGACGATCAAGAGATGAGCGACCAGAACGCCCGCATCGCCGTGCTCGTGCCCTGCTACAACGAGGAGGCCGCGATCACGACCGTGGTGCGCGATTTCAAGGCCGCGCTGCCGGCCGCCACGATCTATGTCTACGACAACAACTCGAAGGACGAGACGGTCGCGCGCGCGCGCGAGGCCGGAGCGCTGGTGCGCACCGAGACGCGCCAGGGAAAGGGCAACGTCGTGCGCCGGATGTTCGCCGACATCGAGGCCGACATCTATGTCCTGGTCGACGGCGACGACACTTACGACGCTTCGGCGGCGCCGGCGCTGATCCGAAAGCTCGTCGAAGACGGCATGGACATCGTCACCGGCCAGCGCGTCGCGACCGGCCAGGCCGCCTATCGCGCCGGGCACGTGCTCGGCAACCGGCTGCTGACCGGACTGACCGCGCTGATGTTCAACGTCAAGCTCGCCGACATGCTGAGCGGCTATCGCATCATGTCGCGCCGCTTCGTGAAGTCGTTCCCCTTCACCGCCGAAGGCTTCGGCATCGAGACCGAGCTGACCGTGCATGCCGTGCGCCTGTTGATGCCGATGGTCGAGGTCGAGACGCGCTACAAGGAACGTCCCGAAGGCTCGGTCAGCAAGCTCAACACCTATCGCGACGGCTTTCGCATCCTCTTCACCATCGCGCTTCTGGTGCGCGAGGAGCGGCCGCTGGTGTTCTTCACCGCGATCTTCGTTCTCTTGTTCCTGTTCTCGACCGCGATCGGCACGCCGGTGGTGTTCGAGTATTTCCAGACCGGGCTGGTGCCGCGGCTTCCCACCGCGCTGGTCGCGGTCGGCGCGATGGTGCTGGCGTTCCTGTCGCTCGCGAGCGGGCTGATCCTCGACACCGTCACCCGCGGCCGCTGGGAGGACAAGCGCATGGCCTATCTCGCCATTCCCGGCCCGCACGATCTGAAGCTTCCGTGAGCGCGTTCCTGCGCTTTGCGCTGGTCGGCGCCGCGGGCTTCGTCGTCAACGAAGCCGCGCTCTATGTCGCGATCCATCTCCTCGGCCTCGGCAAGGACGCCGCGTGGTTCTTCGCCTTCGTGCCCTCGGTCACCTTCACCTGGTGGGGCAACCGCACGCTCACCTTCGCGCAGCACGCAAGCCGCGCCTGGCTCAAGGAATGGGCCCGCTTCGTCGCCACCAACAGCCTCGGTGCGCTGGTCAATTTCGCGGTCTATGAGGCGCTGGTCCACCTCGCCAGGCTCGACGCCGCGCTCGCGCTCGCCGCCGGCGTCCTCGCCGGGCTGGTGTTCAATTTCACTTTGTCGAAGAAGCTGGTGTTCAGGCCACCCGCGTCCAGCTAGGCACGTCCACGCCCTCCGGCGCGTCGACATCGACGCGGAAGGTTTCGGTCATGCGCGCCATGGTCATGTAGAAGCCGGCGGTAAGCACGATCTCGACCATCTCCTGGGGCGAGAAATGCTTGTCGGCTTCGGCGACCGCTTCTTCGCTCGCCTTCACATCGCGCACGGTCTCGCGCACCAGCGCGAGCATCGCTTTCGCCCGCGCGTCGAACGCGGCATCGTCGAAGCGCAGCGCTTCGAGCGCCGCGATCTGCGCGTCGGTGCAGCCGGCGCGTCGGCCGATCGGGACGTGCTGCACCCATTCGTAGATCCCCCCTTCGAGGCGCGCGACGGCGAGGATGATGAGCTCGCGCAGATCCTTGGCCAGCTTCTGCTTCGACAGGATCGCGCCACCCAGTCCCAGGCCCGGCGCGAACAGCGTGGGGGCGTTTGCCCACATGCGGAAGATATTGAGCTTGCGCGTCAGGCCTTCGAACGCTGCGCGCGCGTCGCCGGGCAGCGTGTCGGGGTCTGCGTAAGGGATCAACGGCATGGAAAGCTCCTTCAATGATCGACGATGACGCTTTTGACGATTGCGAAGACGCCGACGCCGGGCGCGAGCGCGAGCCGCGCGGCCGAGGCGCGCGTGATCCGCGCCATCATGCGCGAGTTGCCGAGCGCGAGCTGCACGTCGCCGCCGTTCGCCGAGACAACCGTCGCGGGCAGGATGTTGTTGGCGGAGATACGCTGCGGCTCCTCGCGCGCAACGAGAATGTCTTCGGCCCTGAGGCGCACGCGTACGCGGCCTTCGCGGGCGATCTCCGGCACGAGCAGCCTGCCGCCGTCGAAACCGAGCACGGTAAGCCCATCGCGATGGCCCTCCACCTGCGTGTCGAGCACGGCGCCGATCGCTTCCATCCGCACCAGGAGATCGAACACCGAGCCCTGCGCCGTCACGCGCCCGTCGCGCAGCATCGCGACCTTGTCGGCGAGGCGCGCGACCTCGTCGACGCTGTGGCTGACATGGAGCATCGGCAGGCCGGTCTCGCGCAACCGCTCGAGATAGGGAAGGATCTCCGCCCGCCGCGCCGCGTCGAGCGCCGCCAGCGGCTCGTCGAGCAGCAGGAGATCGGGCGACGACAGCAACGCGCGCCCGAGCGCGACGCGGCTCTTCTCTCCGCCGGAAAGCGCCCGCGAGGCGCGCGCGAGCAGCGGCCCAAGCCCCAGCATGTCGACGATGCGCGCGATCTCGCTTTCGGCCATGCGCCGCGAAGCGCGCCGCCAGCCATAGCGCAGATTGTCCGCGACGCTCATATGCGGGAACAGCCGCGAATCCTGGAAGACGTAGCCGATACGGCGGTGCTCGGGCGGCACGAACACGCGCGCGTCGAAGACCGTGCGGCCGGCGATGACGATGCGGCCCGCATCCGGCTTGAACAGCCCGGCGACGGCGTTGATCGCGCTGGTCTTGCCGGCGCCCGACGGCCCGAACAGCGAGGTCACGCCGTCCTCCGCCGCGAACGCGACGTCGAGCGCGAAATCGCCGAAGCGGTGCTTGATCTCGACCACCACGCTCATCGCTTGAGCCGCCGCTGCGCGAGCTCGGCCAAAGTCATAAAGACGAGCGCCAGCACGATGGAGATCAGCGACAGCCGCGCGGCTTCCGCTTCGCCGCCGGGCGATTGCAAGGCGCTGTAGATCGCGAGCGGCAGGGTGCGCGTCTCGCCGGGGATGTTCGAGACGAAGGTGATGATGGCGCCGAACTCGCCCAGGCTCGCCGCGAACGCCGTGATCGCGCCGGCGACGATGCCGGGCACGGCCAAGGGCAGCGTGACGGTCGCGAGCCTGTCCCACCAGCCCGCGCCCAGGGTGCGCGCCGCGAGGTCGAGGCCGGGATCGGCGCTTTCGAGCGCGAGGCGGATCGCGCGCACCTGGAACGGGAGGGTGATCAGGCTCGAGGCCAGCACCGCGCCGGTCCACGAGAACACGAAGCGGATGCCGAAGGTCTGGTAGAGCCACGCGCCGGGCCCTTCGCGCGTGCCGAACAGGACGAGCAGCAGGAAGCCGATGGCGACGGGCGGCAGCACCAGCGGCAGATGCACGATCCCGTCGACGACGATCTTGCCCGGGAAGCGCACCCGCGCCAGGAACAGCGCCAGCGCCAGCGCGAAGGGCAGGCCTGAGAACACCGCCACCGTCGACACGCGCAGGCTGAGCAGCAGCGCTTCGGTCTCGTCGGGGGTGAGGGGGAAGGCCATGGCCGCATCCTTC
The DNA here is from genome assembly GCA_035549495.1 of Rhizomicrobium sp. Taxonomy (GTDB): domain Bacteria; phylum Pseudomonadota; class Alphaproteobacteria; order Micropepsales; family Micropepsaceae; genus Rhizomicrobium. Next base: position 292,099 of record DASZQV010000007.1, read on the forward strand.
GAGGCCGCTTCGCGGCACCTCAGGATGACGGGAATTTGGAAGCGCGTCACCCTGAGGTGCGAGCCGCAGGCGAGCCTCGAAGGGCGTGGCCCCGCTGCCACGCTTGGCCGGCCTCGCGCCGCGGCCCGCTTGACCCAGTCCCTCCAGCCCTTACCGTCGCGGGCCATGGGGGGAAGAGCGGTCCTGGCTCTCGCTTTCGGCGCGGCGCTCGCCTCCGCCGCGCGCGCCGACGCGCCGCCGCCCGTTCAGCCGCCGCCGGCGCCGGACTACCACCCGATCTACACCGTGCGCAGCGACCATTGGAGCGACACCGACGAGCGCGACTACAGCCGCTTCATAGCCGAGCTCGGCGATTCGGGCTGCAACACCGTCGATGCCTGCCTGCACTCGACACGCAACCCGTTCCACGGCACCGACCCGCCGGGGGTCTATTTCCGCTCCGACTGCGCCGACCTTGCCTACAATCTGCGTTTCTATTTCGCGTGGAAGCGCGGGCTGCCGTTCTCCTACGTCAGCGAGGTGTCGATGCTCGGGCGCGGCCGCGACATCCGCTACGGCTTCCTGGGCAACGAGGTCGCCGAGCGCGTCACCGTGCAAGGCGGCTCGGTCAGCGGCTACGAGATCATGGACGAGCTGCGCGACTACATCTCGTCGGCGACGTTCCGCATCCATCCCGCGCGCGAGACGCCGCAGGATCCCGACCTCTATTCGCCCACGATCGACGCGAAATCGATCCGCCCGGGCACGGTGATCTACGACCCCAACGGCCACGTCGCGACGGTCTACAAGGTCGAGAGCGACGGGCGCATCCGCTACATCGACGCCCATCCCGACAGCTCGATCACGCACGGCTTCTACGACCTGCGCTTCGTGCGCGCGTTTCCGGGCATGGGGGCGGGGTTCAAGAACTGGCGGCCGCTGAAGCTTATCGGTGCGCGGCAATTGGCCGACGGCACTTATGCCGGCGGCCATGCGGTGCCGGCGGCGAACGACGAGATCGCCGATTTCTCGCTCGAGCAGTTCTACGGCAGCGGCGCGCGGCCCGACGACGACCACGATTGGCGCCTGGGCGGCTTCATGCTGAACGGCGCGCCCGTCGACTGGTACGACTATGTGCGCGCCAAGCTCGCCGGCGGCAGGCTGCAATTCGATCCGTTGCGCGAGGTCGCCGACATGATCGATTCCAACTGCGCCGACCTGCGCGACCGCGTGGATTCGGTAGCGCTGGCGATCGAGGCGGGGATGGCCGACCGCGGCGAGCCGGATCGCCTGCCCGAGAACATCTACGGCACCGAAGGCGACTGGGAGACCTATTCGTCGCCGTCGCGCGACGCCCGGCTCAAGACCGCGTTCAAGGAGCTGCGCGACGACGTCGAGCGCTATGTGCGCATGTACCGCGCGCGCGACCCGAAGCTGCAATACAAGGGCAGCGATTTGATCGCCGACCTGATCGCGCTCTACGACCAGCGCACCGCGACCTGCCAGATCACCTATACGCTCAGCGACGGCGCGACGATGACCTTGGGCTATGAGGAGGCGCGCAAGCGGCTGTTCGCGATGTCGTTCGATCCCTATCAATGCATCGAGCGGCGCTGGGGCGCGACGCGGCCGGAGGAGCTCGCCTCCTGCCCCGACGGGACGCTGAAGAAGGCGTGGTACGAGGCCGAGGCCAATCTGCGCAATCAGATCGACCGCACCTATGAGGCGCGGATGGATTTCAGCCTCGACGAGCTCAAGGACCCCGGCCCCGGCAAAGGTGTCGCCGATCCGCCCGACACCGATGTCCGCCGCTTCCTGGTCAACCAGCAGAGCGTGGTGCCGCTGAAGCCTCAGACGTGAGGAGAATAGGCGACGTATTCTCCTCGCCGAGCGACGGGAAGGGACGCGTTCTCGAGTCCTAGAAAGCGAAACAGGCCGCGGAGATCGCTCTCCGCGGCCCGCGTCGTTCGTTGCGGCCAGGCGCTTACTTCTTCGTGTAGAGCGACCAGAGGCGCGCGACCATCTCCTGGTTCGGGGCGCCCTTGACCTTGGCGAAGGCGCGCGCGGCGTCGCCCTTCTGCCCGGCGGCGAGATAAGCCTGGCCGAGGCGGATCTGGGCGTTGTTCATGTCGGTCTTGTCCTTGGCGATGCCCGCCTGGATCAGGCCGATGGCGTCCTTGGCCTTGCCCTGCGTCGTCAAATCCTCGCCGAGCTTGATCAGCGCGTCGCCGGAGGGCGCCGCCTTGGCCTGGGCGAGCTTGGCCGCCCAGCCGGCGAGGCCGGCCGCCTGCTGCTGCTTGCTCATCGCGATCAGGCGCTGGGTGCTGGCGTCGGTGAGCAGCTTGGCGTCGACGCCCTTCTGCTCGATGTTGACGGCTTCGGTCGGCATGCCCATCTCGAGCGCGAGCTTGGCGAGCAGCGTGTAGTCCTGCGCGCCGTTCATCGTGCCGGTCAGGAGCTTCAGGCGATAGATGTCGAGCGTGTCGTGGTCCTTCAGGCCGCGGGTGCGCTCGGCAGACTTGAGCAGCTGGCCCCAATACTCGGCCGACTGCGTGCGCGCCACGAGCTGCTCGAGCGCCTCGGTCTGGCTGGCGTCGTCGCCGGCCCCGAAGGCGCAGGCCATCTGGATCTTGAGCACCGTGTCGCTGGCGCCGGCGCCGAAATGCGCCTTGATGTAGCGCACGCATTCGCTGTTGCGGCCGAGCCTGTAATAGGCGGTCGCGACCGCCGCCTGCTCGTTGCCGTCGAGCTGGCCGCGCAGCTCGTCCGCGTCGGCGATCACCGCGCTCCAGCGTCCGGAGCGATAGTCGTTGGAGAATTTGGCTTTGGGGCCGCTGCCGCCCTGCTTGGAGCTGATATAGGCCTTCATCTGGGCGACGACGCGCGACTCCTCCGGCGTCAACCCGCCCACGCCTTCGGCCTGGTGGACCTTGGCCATGGCGCCGGAATAGTTGCCGGACGCGGCCATCGACTGCGCTTCCTGGAGCGGCTTGCCGACGGCGGAGCGCACCGCTGCGGAGGCCGAGCCGGCGCCGAGGCCGGCGAACAGGGCGGCGCCGAGGAGCACCGCCGTCATACGGGAGAGACGCAAAGACTTGGCAGGCATTTTATGAGACCTCACTTGCTAGGCGCGGGGTCTCGGCTGCATGCGACCGCATGCTCCGGTACCGCGGTCGCCCCTCACTTATTGACTGAATTGCGACGTGTTCGAGAATCCTATCTTCGTGATGCCCAGACGCTGCGCGTCCGCGAGCACCATTGCGACAGTATCGTATTTCGCCAATCTGTCCGGATTGAGGTGGATTTCGGGCTGCAGCGGCAGCTCCTGCTGCGCCTGCGACACGAAATAGCCATCCATCGTCGCCCGGTCGACCGGCGAACCGTTCCAGGTGATCGTGCCGTCGAAGTCGATGCCCAGATCCACCGGCGGCGTGAGCGGCGGCGGCGGCTCGGTCTTCGGCGGCTGCGGCATGTCGAGCTTCACCGCATGCGTCTGGATGGGAAGCGTGATGATGAGGAGGGTGAGAAGCACGAGCATCACGTCGATGAGCGGCGTGGTGTTCATCTCCACCATCACCTCGCCTTCACCGCTTGCCGGGCCGACACTGCCTGCCATGACATACTACCTTCTAAAGTTTGACCTCAGCCGCCTTCGTTGCGCGGCTCGGTCAGGAACCCGACCTTGAGGATGCCCGCCTGCTGGCAGGCGAAGATGACGCGGCCCACCGCCTCGAAGCGCACATTGCGGTCGCCGCGGATGTGCACTTCGGGCATGTTGGCTGCGCTCATGCCTCGCGCCTGCGCGCGGCGCAGAGCATCGGCGAAGTGCTCCTTGAGCTCGGAAACGTCGATCGGCGCGTTGTTGTAATAGACGTTCTCGTCCTTATCGATCGCGATGACGATGTTTTCCGGCTTGGTCTGCGTCGCGATGTTGCGCTCGTTGGGCAGCGTCACCGGCACGGTCTTCACGATCACCGGGATGGTGACCAGGAAGATGATGAGCAGAACGAGCATCACGTCCACCAGCGGCGTGGTGTTGATGGTGGTGTTCAGTTCTGCTTCGTCGCCGGCGTCGCCGGACTGGACGTTCATCGACATCTGAGGACTCTCCGAGCTCGACCCTGCTTATTTGCCCTTCGAGATCAGATAGGTCTGCAGGTCGCCGGCGAAGCCGCGCAGCTTTTCCTGGATCACCTTGTTGCGGCGGACCAGGAAGTTGTAGCAGAGCACCGCCGGGACGGCCACGAACAGACCGATCGCGGTCATGATCAGCGCCTCGCCCACCGGACCCGCGACCTTGTCGATCGAGGCCTGGCCGGCGACGCCGATGGCGATGAGCGCCTGCAGGATGCCCCACACCGTGCCGAACAGACCGACGAACGGCGCCGTCGAGCCCACCGAGGCGAGGAAGGCGATGCCGCCCTGGAGACGGGCATTGGCGTCCTCGAGCTGACGGGTCAGCGACATCGCGATCCAGTCGTTCAGGCCGACCAGCGTGGTGCCGCCCTGGCTGGCGCGCACGCCGCTCTCGGCGATCAGGCGGAACATCGAGTTCTTGGGCAGCTTGTCGATGCCTTCGTTGAGCGTGCCCGACGACCAGAAGCGGCGCTCGACGGAGCGGGCCTGGCCGAGGATGCGGCTCTGCTCGAAATACTTGACGAAGAAGATGTACCAGCTGCCGACCGACATGATCGCGAGCAGCGCGAGCACGCCCAGCGACACCGGGTTGCCCTTGTTGATGATGTCCATCAGGCCGTACGGGTTGTCCTGGCCGGCGGCGGGCTTGGTCGGCGCGGGCGCGGCGACGGTGGGAGCCGGCGCGGGCGGCGGCGTCGGTGTGGCGCTGGCGTCGGGAGTGGCCGGAGCCGCCGTCGTCGCGTCGGGAGCCGGGGCGGGATTGTTCTGCGCCAGCGCGGGACCGGACAGAAGGACAACCGCGGCGGCGATCGTCAGGAATTTCGAGATCATCTTTCAGCTACTCCGTGTTATTTCCAGATCATCGGCCGATCCCCTCGATCGGCCACTCAGCGAATTCAAGGCCTCAGTGCAGTTTCCATTGGACGTTCGCCTGCCAGGGCGTCTCTACCGGCGTGCCGTCGTTGGTCGCAGGCTTGTAGTGCCACTTGGCGGCGCAGGCGACCGCGGCATTGTCCAGGCGGTCCGAGCCGCTCGACTTCGCGACCGAGACGTCGGTCACGGTGCCTTCGGTGGTCACCTTGAAGGACAGCGTCGTGGTGCCTTCCTCGTTCAGGCGCACCGAGACCTCGGGATAATTCTGCAGGCAGGTATGCGCGCGGCCGACCGAGACCGGCGTCGAGACCGCCTGGTGCACCGGCGGCGCCGGCGGCGGGGGCTTGTTCGTCACCGTGATCGTCTGCTGCGGGGCGACATCCATCTGGATGTTGATCTCCGGCGGCGGCGCGACGGGCGGCGGCGGAATGTCGACTTGCGGCGGCGGGGGCGGCGGCGGCTTCGGGGTGATCTTCTCCTGCTCGACCGCGACCTTCAGCTCCTCGGGGAGCTTCTGGATCAAGGTCGCCGCGAGGCCTGAGACCAGCGCGTAGACGAAACCCGCTTGCAGGAGCAGCGCGGCGGCGAAGCCGACGGCGCGTGCAGGCGTGATCGCCGGATTGGGCACGCTGCGGACACTGTGGAAGGGTTGTTCCATGGATTATATCGACCTGACAAAACTAAGCCCGACGCAGGGGTGCAACGCCCCGCGACAGCAATTGGAAACTACGCATCCCCCTTGGAGCGCCCGTTTCGTGGGACGCCTCATAGATGTTCGTTTCATCGTAGTCATGGTTTTTAGATCGGTCCAGTCTTTCGAATGGTTAACTCTGACTCATATACAGCCTGGTTAAAACACCTACCGACCTCGACCGTTCCCGTTTCGAACCTGTGGACGGATTTTACGGCAACATTGCGTCGGTCATGCGCGCTGTGATTCTGCCAAACGGACGAAACCCGCATTCGTTGCGCCTCATGGACGATGCGGCGGGCTCATGACAAGCGGCGAATTGTATCACCCCGATTTTTCAAGGCTTTAACTGCGCATTGCGCACGGCTCCGTCGAGCAAGAATCTTTTTCCGTCGCGCCGCACGTGCAATTGCCAAGTCGCGCCGGGCGCCGCCTTGCGCCGCGCGCGCGCGATTGTGCGGTGCGGCGGCAATGCTAGGGTCTGTCGCGCGAGCGGTTTTGCGACCGCGATCAGCAAAAAGTGAAGGCGGGGTGCAATGAGATATCTTCACACCATGGTGCGCGTCGCCGATCTGGACGCGGCGCTCGACTTCTATTGCGCCAAGCTCGGCCTCGCCGAGATTCGCCGAATCGACAACGAGAAGGGCCGCTTTACCCTCGTCTTCCTGGCCGCGCCCGACGATGCCGAGGCAGCCGCGCGCAACCAGGCGCCGATGGTCGAGCTCACCTACAATTGGGATCCGGAAGTCTATGGCGGCGGGCGGAATTTCGGCCACCTCGCCTATCGGGTGAAGGACATCTATGCGCTGTGTCGAAAGTTGATGGATGCGGGCGTGACGATCAACCGTCCGCCGCGCGACGGCCACATGGCGTTCGTGCGCTCGCCCGACGGCATCTCGATCGAGCTTCTGCAGGAGGGCGCACACCTCGCCCCCGCCGAGCCCTGGGCCTCGATGCCCAACACGGGGTCCTGGTGACGCTTCGAGGCTCGCTACGCTCGCACCTCAGCGTGACGCCGTTCATCCGTCATCCTGAGGTGCGCATGGCGCAGCCATGCGCCTCGAAGGAGGGCGGATGAACTTCACGAGCGACAATTGCTACGGCGTCTCGCCCGCGATCCTCGATGCGATCGCGCGCGCGGGCCACGGCACCGACGTCTCGTACGGCGACGACGCGATCACGGCGCGGCTTCAGCGGCGCTTCGCGGAGCTGTTCGAGCGCGAGGTCGCGGTCTTTCCGGTGATCACGGGCAGCGCCGCCAACGCGCTGGCGCTGTCGACCTTGGTGCCGCCGCACGGCGCGATCCTCTGCCACGAGGCGAGCCACGTGCTGAGCGACGAATGCGGCGCGGTGGAGATGTTCACCCATGGCGCGCGGCTGGTCGGCATCGCCGGGCGCGACGGCAAGCTGTGGCCCGACGGGGTCCAGGCGGCGCTCGCGCGTTTCGAGAAGGGCTCGGTGCATCACGCCCAGCCCGCCGCGATCAGCCTCACCAATGCGAGCGAGCTGGGCACGGTCTATCGCGTGGACGAGGTCGCGGCGCTGGCGGAGGTCGCGCGCGCGGGCGGCCTCGCGCTGCACATGGACGGCGCGCGCTTCGCCAACGCGGCCGCGGCGCTCGGCCGCGCGCCGGCGGAGCTCACCTGGCGCGCCGGCGTCGACGTGCTCTCGTTCGGGGCCACCAAGAACGGCGCGATGGGCGCAGAGGCGGTGGTGTTCTTCGATCCTGCGCTGGCGCGCGACTTCGAATACCGCCGCAAGAAGGCCGGGCATCTGATGTCGAAGATGCGCTTCGTCTCGGCGCAGCTCGAAGCCTATCTGGAGGGTGGCCCCGGGAACGGATTGTGGCTCGCCAATGCGCGCCGCGCCAACGCCCAAGCCAGAAAGCTCGCAGACGCCCTCGGCCCGCGCCTCGCCTTCCCCGTCGACTCCAACGAGGTGTTCGCACGCATCCCCGTGGCCACCGCCGCGAAGCTGCGCGCGGCCGGCGCCAGCTTCTACGACTGGGCGCCGGCGAAGGACGGCGAGGTCCTGGTGCGCCTGGTCACGAGCTTCGCCACGCCGGATGAGGACGTAGCGAGGTTTCTGGACGTGATGGGGAGCGACGCACGATGACCATGCCCGAGAGCGCGTTCGACCGCGCCGAGGAAGCCCTTCCCGACCGATGCGTGTTCCGCCTCGATGCCGAGCAATGGAAGAAATTCCATGCCGCGCTGAACGCGCGGCCGCACGAGCTGAAGCGCCTTGCAAAGCCGATGCGCGCGCCGAGCGTGTTCGAACGCTCCGTACAGGCGTGAGCGGCCCGCGAAAGCGAGCCGCCCCGCTCAGATCCTTCCCAGCAGGTGGATGGTTCCGACCTCGGTCGTGGCGCCGTTGTTGCCGCGCACGAAGTCGAAATTGGCGCCCAGGGTCCAGGCGTCGGTCGTGGTCGAGAGCGACGCGCCGGCGACGAAATTGCCCTGCGCCGGATCGGGGCCGACGACGGTGAACACCGGGCCCGGCGTCGGCGTCGAGTTGGTGCCGACATCGGCGAAGTTGACGCGCAGCTTGGTCGGATCGTTCAGGAAGTCGTAGCGATAGCCGAGCCGGACGTCGGGCTGCACGAAGAAGTCGCCGAAGTTCAGGTCCTCGCGGATCTCGGTGCCGATGAAGATGCGCGCCGAGCTGGCGTAGTAGGACTGAGCCTGCAGCAGCATGCCCTTGCCGTTGCCCGTGGTCGCCGAGGGCGAGGCGTGGGTCTCGGTATAGCCCTCTTCGCGCATCGTCATGCCGTCGAGGCTGATCTGCGGCGTGATCACCGTCGAGCCGTAGGCGAGCACCGCGCCGGTGGTGAGGCCGATGGCGCCCACCAGGCCCGGACGCTTGCCGTCGGCCTCGTCGATGAACTTGCTCGAGCCGACGCCCGACGCGTTCGGGATCGTCAGGTCGATGAAGCGCTTGCTCTTGAGGTCCATGTAGCCGATGTCGGCCTTGGTATCGAGGAACAGGCCCTTGCCGCGCCAATCGGTATAGGCGGTGAGCATGTACCACAGCGTGTTGGTATGGCTGTCGCGCGGCAGCGGCTCGACGATGTCGCCCGAATAGAAGGTGAGCGCGCCGCCGTACCAGCCGGTCTTGGGATCGCCGCCGTCGAGGCCGAGCACGAAGCCGAAGCCGTGGTCCTTGAAGCCGGTCTGGCCGGTCGAGCGGTTGCCCGGGTCCTGCACGAACTCGGCGAATTCCTGGCCCCACAGCGTGACCTCGCCCGAGGCCTTGCCGTACATGCGCAGGATGCGCTGGCGCGCCGCGACCGGGCCCGAGGACTGGTCGGTGAGCGCGATGGCGATGGCGCGGGCGCCGCCGGTGACGTCGGGCGCCATCTCGTTATAGGCCGTCTGCGCCTGATCCTTGTTGGCGATGCCGGCGACGAAGGCCGCGCCCAGCGTGTCGTCGTTGGTCAGCGCCTGGTTGGCGAAGGGCAGGATCTGCTTGGCATAGCCGGTCAGGCCGAGCTCGTCCGCGGTCTTCGGGATGACGGTGAGCTCGAGCTTGTCGACGTTCGGATCGGCGGTGTCGATCGCGAGCGTGGACGAGCTGAACAGGAACGGCAGGTCCTGGGCGAGCTGGGCGTTGTAGGTGTCGATCTGGGCGTCGGAGATCACGATCGTGCCCTTCTCGGCCGAGATCAGCACGAAATCCGAATCGGCGGGCACGAAGCTGCCATAGGTGATGTTGAGGTTGGCGCCGTTGTCGAACTCGACCGCGTTCGCCGCGGGGCCGATGGCGTTGATCATGCCGCTGGTGAAGCTCTCCTTCACCGTCAGGTTCAGCGTGCCGTTGGGCTCGACCAGGAAGGAATAGGCGTTGAGCGCCTCGCTGTCGTTCTCGAGGTTCAGCGTGCCGCCGCCCTTGATGTCGACGCTGACGCCGAGCTGATCGTCGGCTGTGATCTTGCCGGTGACGGTCGCGAAATCGCCGATGATCAGCTTGTCGCTGCCCGGATCGCTGCCGCCGCCGAAGGCGATGTCGCCCGTGATCGTCGCGGTGTGATCGGTCGAGAAGCCTTCGACGTCGACGATCTGGTTCTTGCCGGTGCCGAACAGGATGTCGCCGACGATCTTGGCCGAGTTGTCGGCGGTCGCCTCGTTGAGGATCAGGACGCCGTCGCCCGCGGCCGAGCTTTCGTCCTGGCCGAGCAGGTCGATGGCGATGGCGATCTGGTCGCCGTTGTCGAGCGTGGTCGCGGTCGCCTGGATCGTGCCGTTGTTCTGGATGAAGGTCAGCGTGCCCGAATTGTCGATGATGCCGAACGCCGCGAGGTTGCTGATCGTGGTGTCGGAGGTGCTGGCGCCGGCGATGATCGAGCCGGAGTTGATGATCGAGGGCAGCGCCGCGTGCGGGTCGATCTGGATCGCGATGGCGGTGCCGCCAAGGGGACCGCCGACCGTCGCCGAGATCAGGCCGACGCCCGCGGCGGAGGAGTTCACCAGCGCCGCGCGCTCGTCATGCGTGCTGTCGATGAGGAACTTGTTGCCCTGGTACATGAAGCCGTCCGGACCGTCCTGCGGATTGCCGGTGAAGACATAGGTCTCGTCGGCGCCGACCAGGCCGTAGCCGGCGATGTGCAGCGCGAGCGCCTGCACCGGGTTCTGCGGCGTGCTCTTGTCGCTGTTGGAGGCGGCGCTTGCGCGGATGGTGCCGGAGTTGAACACGCCGCCGTCGATCGTCGCCGTGGTGCCGTCGGTGGTGCCGCCGATGAACATCGCCACCGTGCTGTCGCCGTAGTTCGGCGAGGTCGACGAGATGTTGCCGCGGTTGTAGACGCCGAAGCCCGGATCGGTGGTGTCGCCCTGATAGACCTTGATCTCGATCGGATTGAGCGCGTCGGTGCCCTGCACAGCCGGCGAGATCAGCAGCGCCGGCAGCAGGCCCGAGGTCGTGATGCTCGCCGCCGCGGTGGTGTCGTCGCTGAACGTCTTGCCGGCGTTGTAGAAGCCGCCGGCGACGTTGCCGCCGATGGCGAAGGCCGAGCTCGCGATCGCGTTGCCGCTGAGCGCGGTGGGATCGCCGGAGATGCCCGTGGCGACGACCGTGGACTGGTTGACGATCGAGCCGACGCTGGTCGCGGTGTCGCAATTGACGTTCACGCTGACGTCGCAGGGATTGACGTTGCCCTTGATGACGATGCCCTCGGCGCCGGCGCCGACGACGGTGACCGCCGAGGTGCTCAGGATCGTGAGGTTGCCGTTGATGTCGCCGTCGATCTCCATGCCGACCAGATCGGCCGCGGTGGAGCCGGTGCCGGAGATCGACATGACGCCGTCGACCGTGACGTCGCCGAAGACCGAGCCCTCCATGTCGACGCCGATCTCGCCCAGGCTGGACGTCGACGACGACGGCTTCAAGGTCATGGTGCCGATTGTGAGGTTGCCGACGAGGTCGGCGAGCGAATCGATCTGGATGCCGACGCTGCTGTCGCCGGTGATCGTCATCGTCGAATCGGTGAAGTCGACGTCGCCGAAGAAGTTGCGGATCGGATCGGTGGTGGTGGTCGAGCCTTGGAGCCACAGGCCCTTCTTGGTGTCGCCGGTGCCCGTCAAATCCACGACGCCCGCCACGGTGATGCCGTAGAAGCAGGTCGTGGTGTCGGTGCAACCCGTGCCCGTGGCCGTGGCGTTGCGGTCCGACGTGGTCAGATCGACCAGGATGCCGGTCGCGTCCGAGGCGTTGGTGTTGGTGATGCCGGTGCCGGTGACGGCCTTGAAGGCGTTGTCGGAGTTGATTGTGACGACCGCCTGGCCCTCGCTGGAGATCACGACGCTGCCGCCGGTGTCGAGCAGGATGTCGCCCGGCGTGCCGTCGGGATCGCCCGGGGTCGCGTGCGCCGTGTCGATGGGGACCGTGATCTTGGTCGTGATGTCGCGATAGTCAGGGGTCTCGTCGGCGAAGGCCGGGGCGAAGACGGGCGAGGCCGCCAGGGCGGCCACGGCGACGGACAGCAACAGGATCTGCTTATTCAAGTCCAACCCCTTGATCTTGCGGCCGCTGATCCACGGGGCGGTCCCCCCACGCCAGCGCTACGTTAACGACACAGAATACCGGTTCCGGCGCGCCAAATTCCGGCTTTTCGGCGCAGCCCGGCCGGACGATACACAAAAGTCGAGCCGTCACCTAGCCTTAGGCGCGGCCAAAGGCAACTTTCTCCATTTTAATCAGGCATTAGAGGGTTGGGTGAAGAATGCGCCTCGCGTCATCCTTAACGCCCGGGTTCAACCAGACGATGCAGCCTCCTCGCCGCACCAGCTCCTCCAGACTGACGCAGAAAGAGGTGTCGGCCGCGGTGGCGCGTCACGAGATGCTCTATTCCGGCCGCATGGGCGGCGCGCGCGCCGTCTTCGCCTTCTGCGACCTGTCGGGTCTGGACCTCTCGGGGCGCAACCTCGCCGATGCCGATTTCACCGGCGCGATCCTGGAGGAAGCCAACCTCGCCGGCAGCCGCATGGACTCGGCGAGCTTCTTCGCCGCCGATCTGCGCCGCGCCAATCTTTCGGGCGCGAGCCTGCGCCGCTCCGACCTGCGCGGCGCGTGCCTGCGCGGCGCCAATTTGATCGGCGCCGATCTCTACGAAGCCGATCTGCGCGAAGGCACCATCGCCGAAAAGGACAAGTACGGGAATCTGCGCGTGCTCCAGCACGACGTCGGTCCGTCCGAGATGGGAAGCGCGATGCTCAATTCCGCCAATCTAGAGCGCGCCAAGATGGGCGGCGCGGTCGCGATCCAGGCCGACTTCACCGACGCGATGATGAAGGGCGTGCGCCTGGTGCGCGCCAATCTTCGCCAGGCGATCTTTGCCGGCGCCAATCTCGAAGGCGCGGACCTTTCCAATTGCGACCTGTCGGGCTGCGACCTCTCCGGCGCGATCCTGGTCGGCGCGCGGCTGAGCATGGCGCAGACCCAAGGCGCCGACATGACGGGCGCGCTCACCGAAGCGGCGAGCGGCCTCGTCCCCGCCGATCTCACCACGCCGATCGAGGAGCTGCTCGGCAGCCACGCGCGCTGGGTCGAGACCGACGGCCGCGACGGCAGGCCGGCCGACCTCTCGCGCATGGATCTGCGCAAGCTGGGCTCGCTGGCGCACCGCATGCTGACCGCGCTGATCGCGCCGGACGCCAATCTCTACGGCCTCGATCTTCAAGGCGCGTCGCTGCAGGGGAGCAATCTCTCGGGCGCCGATCTGCGCTCGGCCAAGCTCAGCGGCGCCGACCTGCGCGGCGCGAATCTGACCGGCGCCAAGCTGAACCACGCCGATCTGCGCGACGCCAAGCTCGGGCCGCTGATGATTTCCGACGCGCGGCTCCTGCCGGCGCGGCTCGACCAGGCGGTCGCGCGCTATGCCGATTTCCGCGGCGCCGATCTGAGGCGCGTCAACATGGCCGGCGCCGATCTCGCTTACGCCAACATGAGCGACAGCGATCTGCGCGGCGCCGATTGCGCCACCGCCGATCTCACCGGCGCCAAGCTGCCGCGCGACATGGCGCAGACGAGCGCAGCCTCGGCTTAGCGCGGACACGCCGCGAAGACGTGGAAACCGCGATCCGCCTGGACGGCATGCGTGTCGTAGGTCCTGACCTCGATCGCGCCGGCCGTGCCCGATTGCGAGACGGTGATCAGGCCCGGATCCTCCGTCCCGCTGGTTCCGCTCAGCCCGATCGCGGCCGTATAGGCACAGAAGGGCGCGACGTTCGGGTTGGTGAAGGTGACCGTGTAGTCGCCCGTGCCGACACGCGCCGCGCTGCTCGCAAGGATGCCGCGCGCCAGGCTGCCGTCACTGTTCACCACCGCCGCCCCATCGGACGTCGTGTCCTGGCAGTGCACGATCAGATGGAAGCCCGAATCGATCGCGTTGCCGCGATTGTCGTAGGTCGAGACCACGACCGTGTCGCGGTCGCCGACCTTGCGCACGGCCGTGGCGACGGCGGTCGTGGGCACGGCGGTGTCGCTCGTGCCCGGAGTGACGACGTAGGCGCAGGTCTTCAGGTCGGAGGAGAAAGCGACCTCGTACTGGCCGCTGCCCGCATGAGTCACGAGCGCCTTGCCGGCGCGCACAGGCGTGCCGTCCGCGGCGACGACGAGCTGGGTGTTGAAGCCGAGGGGCGCGGCGAAGGCGCCCGCGAAGGCACCAGGCGCGACAGCCGCGAAAGCGAGCGAAAGGAGCGTTGCGTTTCTCATGGTCCCCTCCTAGCAGGCGACGAGAAGATGGAAGGGACGGTCGCGCTGCACGCCGCGCGGGCCGAAGGTCTGGACGAACACGCCTTGCGCAAAACCCGACGAGCGCACCACGGTCATGGTGCCGCCGGGCTCGGCGGCGCCGCCGCCTTTCAGGGCGCGGCTGAGCGAGCCCACATAGATGCAATTGGTCACGTCGACCGGGAACTGCGGGATGTAGACGCCGGTGGTGGCCTGGAACACGCTGGTGCCGGCCGAGCCGCGCACCTTGTTGCCGTGCTTGTCCACGACGATGAAGTAGGTCGCGGAGGGCGCCGCCGGCGGCGCGCCATGCACGCGCGCGGCGTAGGAATTGTCGAGCATCGGATCGGCGGTCGCGGCCGTGCCGAGCGCCATCGCCAAAGCGGCGACGCTTAGGATACGAAATCTCATGGCGGTTCCCCTCAAATCGGCCGGAGCATGACTCAACGGCGAAGGCGAGTCACGCCGCGAACACCAGCGAGAGGTTGTTTGCCGGCATCCCGACGATCCGCTTGCAGGCAAAGCCGCTTCGTGACGCTTCCAGGACGACATCCTCGAGATTGCGCACGCCGGATTCGGAATCGCGCGTCTTCAGCCAGGCGTCGAATTCCGCGTTCGACGGCGCGGTGTGGCGGCCCTCGCGCATGAACGGTCCATAGAGAAAGACGATCACGCTTCGCACGCGGCGCGCGCCGTCGAACAGCGCCGCGGTCGCGGGCCACGGCGCGATATGGATCATGTTGATCGCGACGACGGCATCGAACGGACCTTCGGCGCTCCAGTCGCGCACGTCGATGTCGAGCGGCGGCAGGACGTTGGCGAGGTTCTCTTCCGCGATCCGCGCTTCGATGCTGGCGCGCGCCTCCGGATCGGGATCGCTCGTCTGCCACTGAATGCCGGCGAGCGCGCGCGCGAAATGCATCGCGTGCTCGCCGGTGCCCGAGGCGATCTCGAGCACGCGGCCCTTTTGCGGCAGCACCTCTTTCAGCACGCTCAGGATCGGCGCGGCGTTGCGCGCGACGGACGGCGAGGTGCGGCGCGCCCCGCTCACGCGCGCGGCGTGCGGGCGCGGATGAACTGTCCGAGCCGCTGCAGGC
Source organism: Rhizomicrobium sp. (assembly GCA_035549495.1). Classification (GTDB taxonomy): domain Bacteria; phylum Pseudomonadota; class Alphaproteobacteria; order Micropepsales; family Micropepsaceae; genus Rhizomicrobium. The sequence goes on from DASZQV010000007.1 coordinate 307,102, forward strand.
TGACGCGCGCCTCGGGCACGTAAGGGTTCGCCTGGAAGACGTGCTGCATGCCGTCATAGATCTCGATGCTGACCGAGGTGCCGGCTTCCGCCGCGCGGTCGCCCAGCCGGCTGGCGTCGTCCTTCAGCATCTCGAAGCTTCCGGCATGGACCATCACCGGCGGGAAGTCGCGGAAATTCGCGAACGCGGGGCTCGCGTAAGGATCGGCCGGATTGGTCTTGCGCAGATAATGCCGCGCCGAAAGGAACAGGAGCTCCCAATTGAGCGCGGTGTCGTGGCTGCGGTTGGACAGCACGCTCATGCCCGAGAGCGAGAGGTCGGCCCAGGGCGACATCGCCACGCCCGCGGCCGGCATCGGCAGTCCCGCATTGCGCGCCGCGAGCAGGATCGCGAAGGCGAGCCCGCCGCCCGAGCCGTCGCCGGCGACGACGATCGAGCGCGGATCGATCTCGCGCGCGATCAGATGGCGATAGGCGTCGATGCCGTCGCGCACCGCGGCGGGATAGGCGAACTCGGGCGCCAGCCGATAGGCGGGCACGAAGGCGTGCGCCTCGGAAGCCTGGCATAGCCGCGCGATCAGCGGGCGGTGCGTCTCGGGCGAGCCAGCGATGTAGCCGCCGCCGTGGAAATAGAGAATCAGCCGGTCCGCGGGCGCGCTGCCATGCTTGACCCATTCGCCCTTGATCGGGCCGATCTGGCCGGGCTCGAACGACACGTCGCCCGGCGCCGCCCCGAAGCGGTCGGAAAGATACGTGTACTGACGGCGCAGCTCCGCGATGTCGGTCGCGGCCCCCACCACCGGTTGCGACAGGCGGGCGAAACGGCGGAACAATTCACTCTGCCAGGACGGCATTACGCGGCGGACTCGTGATGGCGGCGGGCGAGGATAGGCCTAACGCCGCGAGCCTGTCACGCGGCGCGGCAGATTGCGGAAATGACACGAAGCGCCGGGCGGAGTTTCCTTGCAATCGGGTGCTTCAGGCATGAAATTCCCGGGGCGGGGGTTGCGTGCGCAGCGAAGAAATTTACGAGGCCCTGTTCGACGACGAGGCGCTGGCGCGTCTGCCGGATTTGCTTTGTCGCGAGGCGGCCGCACGTTCGGCGATGCTCTTTTGGCGTCACAATGACGGCCTGTCCGAGACATTGGCCTACAATTATTTCCCGAAAGCGATGATGGATGTCTATGGCGCGGAGTGGGCGGCGCGCGACCCATGGGTCATCGGCGGGCTGAAATCCGGCCGCATCAATGAAATGGTGCATCTGGAGCCTTATGTGCCGGCACCGATCTACGAGAACTCGGGCTTCTACAACGAGTTCATCCGGCGCCACGACGACGATACGTTTCACTGCACGGGCGCGATTTTGCAATCCGCCTGGGGCCAAGGCGTGATCGGCGTGCAGCGAGGACGCAGAGACGCGACATTCGATGCGGGCGAGGTCAAGCGGCTTGCGGGCATTTCCGCCCATGTCGAACGCGTGCTTCGGGCGCGCGGGGAAATCGCATCGGCCCGGCGCGCGGCCGCTCTTGCGCAAGGCGCCCTGGACGCCGTCGGCCTTGTCGCGATCACGCTCTTGCCCGGCGGGCGGATTTTCCACAGCAATCCCGCCGCCGAAATCGTTCTGAAGCGCGCCGACGGCCTCGTCGCCAGGAAGGGAAAGCTGGGAGCCGTGCATCTTGCCTCCGCGAAGCGGCTTGAAGCAGCGATCGCCCGCGCCACGGCATCCTTTGGCCCTGCCGCCGCCGCCGCGATGGTCGACCGCGGCGAGGGCGAGCCGGCCTATCTCGTCACGATCACGCCCTTGAGCGGTCGCACCGGCGAGCCCGCCGCCTTGCTGCTGTTCCGCGATCCCGCGGCGCCGGACGATTCGCTGACGATGCGCCTGCGCGCGCTGTTCGGCCTGACGGACGCGGAAGCCGCGGTGGCGATCGGCCTTGCCGGCGGGTCTGCGCTCGCCGATATCGCCCGCCATCGCGGCGTGAGGGTCGCCACTCTCAGATCCCAACTCAAATCCATCGCGGCAAAGACCGGATGCAACCGGCAATCCGAGCTCGTGGCGCTGCTGCGCCGCCTGCCGCCGATCGCGCGCGCCGGCAGCTAGGGCGTCAGCTCGAAGACCGTGCCCGCCCCGGTCGCGTTGCCGCCGCTACCGGTCGTACCGAAGAAGTTGCCTGCGTCGTCGCGGAAGATGCTTCTTGGCGCGCTGCCGTCGGAGCAAGTTCCGCCGTCGTGGCAAAACGTGTACAGAACATTGAACGAGCTTCCGCTCAGCTCGTAGAACACGCCGTATCCCAGTCCGTTGCCGCCTTCGCCCCAGGGGCCGATCAGCGTCGTTCCGAAAATGTTGCCGCTGCCGTCCAACACCAGCTGGCCTTGAGCGTACTCCAGGAACTCCCCCTGTTCTTCAAGGCCGTCCGTGCAGTTCTCGAGCTGGCAGAAGCTGTGGAGCACGGTCTCCTGCCAGGTCGTCCCGGCCGGCGTCAGCTCGAAGATGGTGCCGCAACCGTTGTCATAGGGACACGCCGTCGATATCCCGCCGGCGGCAGTCACGCCGAACAGGTTTCCGTTCCTGTCCATGACCAGCCCGCCATAGGGAGAATTGCCGTCGCCGAAGCCAAAGCTGAAGCTGTGAAGCACGGCTTCCTGCCACCTGGTCTTCTTCTTGTTGGGCGTCAGCTTGAAAATTACGCCCGGATTGTCGTGGCCGCCGGCCGCCATGCCATAGAGCGCGCCCGCGGCGTCGATCAGCAGCCCGGAATGCGGGAACGCGCCGTCGTCGCAGTCCCCGCCCAGCGGACAGAAGGAATAGAGGGTCTTGAAGTCCCAGCGTTTCGCAGTACCCGGCGCGATCTGGAACACCAGCCCTCTTCCATGGGCGCCGTTCATCTCCTCCACGCCATAGAGCGGCGAGACGCCGTCGTAGAGCGCGCCGCTCGACGCGCCGGCATAAGTCAACGCGAAGCCGCTCGTGGGCGTGCTGCACTGCGTATTCTTGCAGAACTCGTGCAAGATCTTGAGCTTCCATTTCTTGCCGCCCCGCGGCATCAGCTCGAAGACCAGACCGCCATAGACTTTCCCGCCGTCCATGACGGTGCCGTAGATATTGCCCGCCACGTCCATGATGAGGGGGCTGGTCGGATGTCCGCCGTCACGCGGAAGCGAATCGTCGGTGAGATTGAAGGCGTGCAGCACGCGCTCCTTCCACTTCGTGCGCTTGGCGTTCGGAACGAGCTCATAGACCATTCCCGCGTTGCCGCCGTATTGGGTCACGCCGAACAGATCCCCCTGGCCGTCCCGCAGCAGCCCGCCGGACGGAAACTCGCCGTCGGAGCAAGGTTCGCCGCGAACGCAGAACGTATAGAGCGTCTCGAGCGTCGAGGCCGATGCGCAGCCGAGCGGAACGAATGCCGCCGCCGCGGCGACCGAGAGCAAAAGCACGCGAAGACTCATCGATCCTCCCTGACGAACCCGTGAACACGGAACGGCAGCGGACATCTCGACACCGGCGCGGTGTTTCTGTCATGCCCCATTTGGGGGATGGGAGAACGCGCGACGGCGGCGGCGAACGAAAAGGCCGGGCCGCTTTCGCGGGCCCGGCCTCTCCGGTACGCGTCTGCCTGGGGCCGATCAGGCGGCCTTGGCCGACCCTTCGATGGCCTTCAGTTCGGGCGCGTTGATCGCGATCCGGCGGGGCTTCTTCTCCTCGGGAATCTTGCGCTCCAGATCGACATGGAGCAGGCCGTTCTCGAGCTTGGCGCCCTTGACCTCGACGTGCTCGGCGAGCTGGAAGCGGCGCTCGAACGCGCGGCCGGCGATACCGCGATAGAGATAGGACGGCGTGTCGGACTCCTCGTGCTTGCCGGTGACCGAGAGCACGCCGTCGCGGACCTCGACGTTCAGGTCCTTCTCGCCGAAGCCGGCGACCGCGACCGTGATGCGATAGGCATTATCGGCGTTGCGCTCGATGTTGTACGGGGGATAGCCCTGGCTGGTGTCCGCAACCTGGTCGAGCATGTCGAACATGCGGTCGAAGCCGACGGTCGAGCGGAACAGCGGGGAAAAGTCGAAACTGCGCATGATCAAACCTCCTAAAAGCGTTTGGTTGAGGCCTCTCCCTGCCGGGCAAAGGCCGTTTTCCAGGTTCCGGACGCCGTGTGGCCGCCCGGACAAATGCTAGATAAGTGGGGTTTTCGCGGTTTCAAGCCCCCTTTTCAGGGCGTCAGGCGGTAAAAATCGCCCGGCGCGTGGCGCCGCCGGCCGCGCTGGTGCCGATGACGGCGTGCCGTCGGGGACGAGGCCGCCGAGCGGGAAGCCGCGCCAATCCGTGGGCGGGCCTTTCGGCACCGCCGGTCATCCGGGCGCGCTTACGGCCCCTCGACTTCGAGGCCCTCCGCCGCCAGCCGGTCGAGGATGCCGCCCTTGCGCAGCAGCACGCCGACATTGACGACCATCGCCGTCCTGCCTTTCCGGCCGAGCGCGTCGTTCGCCGCGGCCACGCTGTCGCGCACGGCGCGCTCGAACAGCGCCGCGGCTCCGGGCACGGCTTGAAGGCAGCTCTGGAAGCGCTGCTCGGAATAATTCGCCTTCATGCCGTCGAGATCGCCGTTCGCCCAGGCCTCGGCCGCCGCGCGCGCATGCGCGTCGAGCGCGTCCATGTCGTCGAGCGCATCCTTGACGCAAGCGAGGTTCGCGACCTGCGACATCGCGGGCAGCTGGCGCAGCATCGGGATCGCCTCGTAGTCGGCGACGGGCTTGGCGCGCACGCCCGCATGCCGCGCGATGCGCTCGATGGAGTCCGACGGCTCCTTGACGCTCAGGCCCTCCGCCTCGATCACGTCGCCCTCCAGCCGGAGCAGCGCGAGCGGCGGCCGCATCGACGCGTAACGGTCGGGATCCTTGCCGCTCTTGGCGACGGCCGCGACATAGCGCTTGCGCAGCGCCTCGGGCAGGGTTTGATCCACCGTCATGTCGCCGGGCAGATAGACGTCGCTCGAATGCCAGGCGAGATACCACAGCCCCTCGACGATCCCGACCGACGCCTTCGCGCCCGTGAGCAGGAGCCGCGCGCCGGTCAGCGCATCGGTGACGCCGTCCTTGTTCCAGGCGAGGTCTTTCGGCACCGGCCCGACGACGCCGATCAGGATCAGCTCGGCCTCGCCCTTGTGCGCGCGCCACATCAGCGGCCCCGGCTTGCCCGGCCGCGCGATCACGGTCTCGATGTTCGTCCAGTCGATGGGCGGCGGCGGATCGGCCTCGGCCTGCGTCGCCAGCAGAAGCCCCGCTACCACCAACCCGCATAGTGGCTGAGCGCGGCGAGCCAGAGCGCCAGCAGCACGCCATAGGTGAGAAGATCGACCTGCCAGGTCTTGAGCGCGATGCCGGTGAGGTTCCTGATCAGGGTCAAGAGCCACGCGCCCTCCTCCGTGTTCTGTTCCGAGCGCCAGGTGCCGTAGCGCAAAAAGGACTCGATGTTGTTCAGCACGCACGAGTTCCGGTTCAGCAGCCAGGTCGTCAGCATCAGCGGAATGAAGACGAGATAGAACAACAGGAAGCCCTGGAACGGCACGGCCCAGCCCGCGACGATGGTGATCATCACCGCGAAGTGAAGATAGAAGCAGAAACTGCCGAGCAGGTCTCGTCCGGCGGCGGATGCCGCCAAAGATTCGTCTTCATTGGGCGACGGCGCGACGGTGGCGAGCGCAGGCGCGTCCTTGTCCGTCATCTCTCAAAGGCCCTCGGTCGACACGAGACCCTAGCATAAGTCCGTGCACGGCGAAATTAAGGACGTTTTGCGGTCGCGTGGGGCGCGCTATACATTGGCCCGCAGGTTCAAGGGAAAGCGGGCGCGATGGCTTCGGACGCCGTGAAGAGAATTATTGCGCAGCTCGACGAAAGGCTGGGCGATTCCGGCCTGGGCGGCACGGTCAAGCTCGATTTCGGCAGCGAAGGCAGCGTGTTCATCGACGGCACGTCCGTCCCCAACAAAGTGAGCGAAGGAACCGGGCAGAGCGCCGATTGCGTGCTCGCCATGAGCTTTGCGGATTTCCAGCTGATGGAAAGCAACAAGATGGACGGCACGCAGGCCTTCATGCAGGGCAAGCTGAGAGTCGACGGCGACATGGGACTGGCGGTGCGCGTGGGGCCCATCCTGCGCAAGGCGCAGGACTGACTTGCCGGCGTTCCAACCCCGTTTCATCGCCGCGCGCGACGGCACGCGCCTGCGCACGGGCGTGTTCGAGGCTGCCGAGGCGACGCGCGGCGCCGCCCGCAGCGTCTGCGTGCTGCTGCACGGACAAACCGAGTTCATCGAGAAATACGACGAGGTCATCGGCGAATTGAACGCGCGCGGCTTCACGGTCGCGACCTTCGATTGGCGCGGCCAGGGCGGCTCGGCGCGCGGGCTCGACAATCCCCTGCCCGCGCATGTGCGCGACTTCGCCGAATACGACGACGACCTTCGAAGCTTCCTGGACCATATCGTCCGTCCACTGACGGATGCGCCGCCGCTCGCGCTCGCCCATTCGATGGGTGCGCATATCCTGCTGCGCACCCTGCACGACCGGCCGCAGGCGTTCCGCGCCGCGGTGCTCAGCGCGCCGATGATCGCGGTGTCGGCGCGCGGCTATCCCGCCTGGCTCGCGCGCGCGGTGACCGCGGGCTACAACGCGCTGGGCAGAGGCCGCGACTTCGCCTGGGGCATGGCGGCGCGCGACCCGTTCCTCATCACCTTCGACACCCAGCTCGTGACCTCGGACCGCGAGCGCTTCGCCCGCGCGCAGAAATCCTTAAGCGACCATCCCGACCTGCGTCTCGCCGGTCCGACCTGGGGCTGGCTCGAAGCCGCCTATCGCTCGATGGCCAAGGTGCGCGCGCCCGGCTTCGCCGAAGCGATCCCCATGCCCGTGCTGGTCGCGGGCGCGGGCCGGGATCGCATCTGTGTCACCGCCGCGGCGCAGGATTTCACCGGGCGCCTGCCGCGGGGCACCTGGCTCGCGCTCGAAGACAGCGAGCACGAAATCCTGATGGAGAACGATAGTATCCGGTCGCGCTTTTGGGTAGCATTTGACGAATTTGCTACCTAAGAGAGTTTCCATGCGCCCGATGCCGACGATGCTCCTGGTGCTGGCAACGGCGCCGGTCGAGGCAGCGCCGACCGCGACCACCTTCGACGTTCCCGGCTCGAAATCGACCACCGTCGGCGCGGTGAGCAAATCGGGCATCGTCGCCGGCACCTACAAGCCCGCGAGCCACGATCCCTGCGGCAAGGTCTGCGGCTTCCTGAGGATGCCCGACGCGACCTTCACGACCTTCACGATCTTCCGCGCTGTAGACGCCGGCATCAACGCGATCAACGACGATGGAACCGCCGTCGGCTTCTATCGCACGGGACCCTGGGATCAGGGCTTCATCCGCACGCCGGACGGCGCCATCGCCAAGATCAAGAACGGCGACCTCTTCACCACGGCGGTCGACGTCAACGATTCCGGAATCGCGCTGGGCGAGACCACCGTCGATAGCTCCTTCAGAGGCATCCTCAGGACGCCGGACGGCAGGCTCTCGCGCTTCAAGGTCAAGCGCTGCCAGCACACCATACCCTCCGGCATCGACGCCACGGACACCGTGATCGGAACCTGTCTCCGCAACTCGGCCGAGCACGGGTTCTTGCGCCAGGCGGACGGCACGACGACGCTCTTCGACCCTCCCGGCACCGATCTGAGCTATGGCCAGGCGATCGACGACAGCGGCGCCATCGCGGGGCTCTATTTCGACGCCGGCAACAACCTCGACGCCTATCTGCGCGATGCCGACGGGACGTTCCACCTCTTCAGCGTCGCGAGCCAGCCGCAAGCCATCGGCGTCTCCGCCATGGCGAATGTGGGCGGCGAGATGCAGGTGGTGGGCAATGTCGAGGTGCAGGACCGCTCGCTGGGCTTCGTCTATCGGAGCGGGACCGTCGAGACCTTCGATATCGCCGGCGGAACCACGGGCGGCGCCGGCACCACCGTCGCCGGCATCGCCGCGTCGGGTACGATCGCCGGCAGCTACAGCGAAGACGGCAAGGTCTGGCACGGCTATATCCGCACACCGTGAGCACGATCGGGCGAGTGCGCAACACTCGCCTCAAAATTGCGGAAAGCGACTTATCGAACGGCCGCCGCCCGCGATCTGCGTTGCGATTCCGCGACTTATGAAATAGTCGGCCTTCGCTTATCGAACGCGTCCGAAACGGGCGGATAATGCCCGCATGACTGAGAAAAAGGCTCCGGAGCCCACACCGGCAAACCCGCTCTCCGCGCACGCGCTCTCGCTGCCCGAAGGCATCCATCAACCCAATTTGACGGAGGACCTGCTCAACGCCCAGCTCGCCGAAGTGCTCGCGCTGATCCGCGACGCGGCCTATCTCTATCGCAACAGCCCCGACCCGTCGCATGTGCGCGGCGAATATATCGGCCATGCCGAGTCGCTCGTCTCGGTCTCGACCAAGGTCGCCGACCAGATCGCGCGGCTGCGCGGCGCCACCCCCGCCGACAAGCGCATCCATTACGTCGTCGAGCGCGTGGAGGGGGGAGGGTCCGCGAAAACCGAAAAACGAATGGCCAACGGCAAAGGCAATGGACACTCCCACCCCTAAGCGGCGGCGCGGCGGCCAGCCCGGCAATCGCAACGCGCGAAAGTCGGGCCGCTACGACGCCGCCGCGCGAGCCTTCACCGAGCGGGTGCGCGCCTGGAAACGCCGCACCCGCGCTCTGCTCGCGCTCGCCGAGCTCGAGATCCTAGCCCGCGAGCAGCTTCAGCGCGGCGTCATGCACACGGGCGTCGCCGCTCGCGACGCATTGCCCGCCGGCGGAAGCGTCGCCGCCCTTCCAGTCGGTGATGACGCCGCCCGCGCCTTCGACGAGCGGGATCAGGGCCGCGACATCCCAGCGGTGGAAATGCGACTCCACGATCACGTCGCAGAACCCCATCGCCAGCATCGCGAAGACGTAGCAATCGCCGCCGAAGCGGCTCATGCGCACCGCCTGCGAGATGCGGCGGAAGCCGGCGCGCTCCCCGGCGTCGAAATAGGCGTAAGGATGGGTGCAGCACAGCATCGCGTCCTCTATTCCCGCGCAATCGCGCACGCGGATCGGCGCGCCGTTGAACCACGCGCCGCCGTTCGCGCCGACAAAGCGCTCGCCGAGCACCGGCTGGTCGATCAGCCCGAGCACGGGCCGCCCCTTTTCCTCCAGCGCGATCAGCGAGCCCCATTCGTGGCGGCCATTGATGAAGGCGCGCGTGCCGTCGACGGGATCGAGCACCCAGCGCCGCCCGCTGGTGCCCGGCCGCTCGCCATATTCCTCGCCGAGGATTGCGTCCTCGGGCCGCTCTTGCTCGATGATCGCGCGGATCGCGCGCTCGGCGCCCTTGTCGGCCTCGGTCACCGGATCGAAGAGGCCGCCCTTGGCGGCGCCCTTATCGTCCACTGCGATCCGTTGACGGAAATAGGGGCGGATGACCGCGCCGGCGGCGTCGGCCAGGCGATGCGCAAAAGCAATCGTCGCGTCGTCGATCATGTATACTGGCCCCATTCGCTATCGGGAGGGTCATCGCATGAAAAGCGTCGTCGTAACAGGCTCGTCGACCGGCATCGGCTGGGGCGCGGCGAAAGTGCTGATCGACAAAGGGTTCCGCGTCTTCGGCAGCGTGCGCAAAACGGCCGATGCCGAGCGGCTGACGAAAACGCTGGGGCCGAACTTCGTGCCGCTGGTCTTCGACGTGACCGATGCGGCGGCGGTGAGCGCGGCGGCGGACACGGTCGCTGCGGCGCTGGGCGGCGAGACGCTGTTCGGCCTCGTCAACAATGCCGGCATCGCGGTCGCCGGGCCGCTGCTCTATCTCAAGGTCGACGAGCTGCGCGAGCAGCTCGAGGTCAACGTCACCGGCCAGGTGATCGTGACGCAGGCCTTCGCGCCGCTGCTCGGCGCCGATCCGTCGCGCAAGGGCGGACCGGGACGGATCGTGATGATTTCCTCGGTCGGCGGCAAGAACGCGAACCCGTTCATGGGCCCTTATTGCGCGTCGAAATTCGCGCTCGAGGGGCTGTCGGAATCCCTGCGCCGCGAGCTTCTGCTGTTCGGCATCGACGTGATCGTGATCGCGCCCGGCGCCGTGGCGACGCCGATCTGGGACAAGGCCGAGCAGGTCGACGCGAGCCAGTACGACAACACGCCGTATAAGGAGCAGCTTGCGCGCATCCGCAGCTACATGCTGTCGAACGGACCGAAGGGGCTCAAGCCCGAGCGCCTCGGCGGCGCCATCCACCATGCGCTGACCACGGCGCGGCCCAAGACGCGCTATACCGTGACGCCGGACGGCTTGCAGAACCTGATGCTCGCGATCCTGCCCAAGCGCATGGTCGACCGCATGATCGGCGGCAGGCTGGGGCTGATCCGCGGGAAGGGGTGAAACGCGTCCGGATTGCCCAAATTCCGCCTTTACGCTACGATTACCGCCGGTAAGCGCGTGTATGTACACTTGTAACTACGCGGCGGCGGCGCTAGGATGGCGGACGAGCTCAGGTTCGAATGGGATCCGAGGAAGTCGGAGGCCAACCGGCGCAAGCACGGCGTGAGCTTCGAGTCCGCCGTGCTGGTCTTCGACGATCCTGACATCTACGAGTTCGAGGAAGGGAACGAGCATGGAGAAATCCGATTTCGCGCGATCGGCCAAGCCCTCGGAAGGCTCCTCTTCGTCAGCTTCGCCACGTTTGCGGAAGACGGCGTCGAAGTCGTCCGCGTCATCTCGGCGCGCGGGGCCGGCCAAAGCGAGCGTGAGGCGTATCGAAGGCATTCCCAAGGTCAACGCTAGGATGCGCCGCGAGCTCGCCGAACTGGACAAGAAGCCCGACGCCCGGATCGACGTCAGCGAGATCCCGGAGATGACCGAGGACGATTGGCTGAAGCCGCACTACATCGGCCTTCGCTATTGCGCCGGCAAGAAGAGCGTCACCATCCGCCTCGACGACGACGTCGTGCGCTGGTTCAAGAAGCAGGGCAAGGGTTGGCAGACCAAGATGAACTGGGTGCTGCGCCTCTATTACGCGAGCCACCGCAAGACCGGCGTGACGGTGGGCCGCCCCTAGTGTCCCGCCCGCCCGTCGAGCCAGTCGCGCATGGTCTGGAAATAGGCGGGGTCGAAGCGGTCGAGCGTCGGGTATTCGGCGAAGGTGCCCGTCCTGGCAATCATGCCGACATGGTTGGCGTCGGCGAGCACGACGATCTTCGCCGAGGCGTTGCCCTTGAGCTGCGTCTTCAACAGCGCCGCGTTGGGCGCCACGGGCACGAGCGAGTCCTTGCCGCCGAAGATCGCGAGCACCGGCATCTTCGCGCGTGCCCAATAGGGTGCTGCGTCGAAGCGCGCGATGCGTCCGAGAAACGCGCGCGTCGGCGCGTTCGCGGCCTCGGGCGCGGCAAGGATCCATTCGGCCTTGGCCGCGGCCGCCTTGCGATACGCCGCGTCGATGTCGTCCCACGGGCGCTTGCCCATCGTCACGTCGAGGTCGAGGCGGTAATAGGCGAGCGCCTTCTCGGTCTCGGCTTTGTCGAAGCCGTAGCCCTGAAGCTGGCCTTCGACGGTCTCCATCGTCTGCTCGGCCGGCGTCACCGCGGGGCCCATCAGCGAGACGATGAAGTCGAAGCCGCCCTCCTTGGCCGCAAGCGGCATCACCCAGCCGGCCTGGCTGACGCCCAGCATGCCGAGCGGCTTCTGGGGCAGCTTGGCATGCGCGGCGCTTGCCACCGCGCGCACGTCGGAGGCGAGCTCGACGAAGCTTCCCGCGGTCCAGTCGCCGCTCGAGCCGCCCGAGCCGCGCTTGTCGAACACCGCGACGCTGAAGCCCCGCGCGGCGAGGAACATCGTCCACGGCGCATAGCTCGAGCGCGGCGCGTCGTTCGAGCCGTGCACGATCACGATGGTGCCTTTGGGCGCGAGGTCGAGGCGACGCACGATCTCGCCCCACAAGGTCACGCCGCCCGTGTCGACGCGAAGCTCGTCGCGCGCAAGCGGCACCGCGCGTAGCGAGCGCGCCGCCCCGTCGACATCGGCGCGCAGGCCCGTCGTCCTGCGCCGGATCTCGCCGACGTCGCTCTTGGGCCCGGCCAGGCCCTCGCCCACCGCCATGCGATCGCCGCGCGCGACCAGCAAGCCGATGCGCCCGCTCGTGTAGTCGATATAGAAGCGGCCGTCGCCGAACTCGCCGAAGGGCACGACCGCGACGACGCCCGTCGCGTCTTCGTAGAGGCCTTCCAATTCCATCGCCTCCTTCGCCTGTGCGTGCGGCATGAAGAGCAGCGCCAGCAGGATGAGCGGCGCCAGCCCCTTGAACAGCGCCTCGAGCTTGGTCGCGAGCCGGAGCTTCAGGCCGTAGCGCCGGCCCGTGCGCAGCCAGTCCATCACCGTGGCGCTCCACAGATCCGAGACGATATGCGCCGCCACCGCGGGCTCGACGCCGGCATTCACGGTCTTGGCCTCGCGGCAGGCGCGGAAGTAGGCGGTGAGCGCATCGCGATCCTTGTCGCCGGAATCGATATCCGCATTGGCGATGTCGCCATTGTCGAAGTGGGGCGTGTCGAGAGCGGCGCGAAAGATCGCGTCGGCCAGCGGCCCCTCGGCGCGCAGCAGTGTCTCGGCCTCGCCCCAGAAGCGCGCGAGCTCGGCCTTCGGGTCGGCAGGCGACATCGCGGCCATGGCGGCGCCGAACTTCGCGTCCAGCGCCTCGTAATAGTGGAGCAGGATCGCGCTCTTGGTCGGGAAGAAGTTGAACAAGGTGCCCTTGGCGACCCCGGCGGCGCGGGCGATCTCCTCGACCGTGGTCGCCTCGAAACCCTTGGTCCGGAACAGCGCGATGGCGGCGTCATAGACGCGTCGGCGTAGGACCGACCTGGGCAAACTCCTGTTTTCTACGCTCGTGACCATGGTCATGACTGTAGTCACGAGACGGCTTGGTGTCAAGGTGCGTGGCGCGCGGGGCGGAGCGGGGCGGGAGCGGGTTAGCTGCGGCGGAACCCGTGCTTTAGGCGTCCGCCTCCGCCCGCGACGCGCGCTTGCGATCATGCGGGTCGAGCGCGCGCTTGCGGATGCGGATCGACGACGGCGTCACCTCGACCAGCTCGTCGTCCTCGATATAGGCGATGGCCTGCCCGAGCGTCATCGGCACGATCGGCGTCAGCCGCACCGCTTCGTCCTTCGAGGTGGTGCGGATGTTGGTGAGCTGCTTGGCCTTCAAGGGATTGACCTCGAGGTCGTTGTCCTTGGCGTTCTGGCCGATGATCATGCCCTGAT
>DASZQV010000008.1:0-33599 GCA_035549495.1 Rhizomicrobium sp.
CCCGAGAACGCGGTCGAGTATTTCGTCTCGTATTACGACTACTACCAGCCCGAAGCCTACATCCCGCGCACCGACACCTATATCGAGAAGGACTCGTCGGTGAACGAGGAGATCGACCGCATGCGCCATTCGGCGACGCGCGCGATCCTGGAGCGCGACGACGTGATCATCGTCGCCTCGGTGTCGTGCATCTACGGCATCGGCGCGGTCGAGACCTATTCCGGCACCGCCGTGTCGTTCGCGCGCGGCGTCAAGATCGACCGCCAGCAGGCGATCGCGAACCTCGTGGCGCTGCAATACCGCCGCAACGACGACAATTTCACGCGCGGCGCCTTTCGCGTGCGCGGCGACGTCATCGACGTCTTCCCGGCGCATCTGGAAGACCGCGCCTGGCGCGTCGAGCTGTTCGGCGACACGGTCGACAGCATCGTCGAGTTCGATCCGCTGACGGGGCGCAAGGCGGGCATGCTGGATTCGATCAAGGTCTATGCGAACTCGCACTACGTCACGCCGCGCCCGACGCTGCAGCAGGCGATCAAGGGCATCAAGGAGGAGCTGCGCCTGCGCCTCGACGATTTCCGCAACACCGGCAAATTGCTGGAGGCGCAGCGGTTGGAGCAGCGCACGAATTTCGACATCGAGATGATCGAGGCGACGGGCAGCTGCGCCGGCATCGAGAACTATTCGCGCTGGCTGACGGGGCGCAAGCCCGGCGAGCCGCCGCCGACCTTGTTCGAATATCTCCCCGACAACGCGCTGGTCTTCGCCGACGAGAGCCATGTCAGCGTGCCGCAGATCGGCGGCATGTATCGCGGCGACTATCGGCGCAAGGCGACGCTCGCCGAATACGGCTTCCGCCTGCCGTCCTGCATCGACAACCGGCCGCTGAAGTTCGAGGAGTGGGACGCGATGCGGCCCGCGACGGTCTATGTCTCCGCGACGCCGGGACCGTGGGAGCTCGAGCGCACCGGCGGCGTCTTCGCCGAGCAGGTGATCCGGCCGACCGGGCTGATCGACCCGCCGGTCGAGATCCGCCCCGTCGAGAGCCAGGTCGACGATCTCATCGCCGAATGCCGTCTCGTCGCGCAGCGCGGCTATCGCGCCCTCGTCACCACGCTGACGAAGAAGATGGCGGAGGACCTCACCGAATACATGCACGAGCAGGGCATCCGCGTGCGCTACATGCACAGCGACGTCGAGACGCTGGAGCGCATCGAGATCATCCGCGATCTGCGCCTCGGCGCGTTCGACGTGCTGATCGGGATCAATTTGTTGCGCGAGGGCCTCGACATTCCGGAATGCGCCCTCGTCGCGATCCTCGACGCCGACAAGGAAGGCTTCCTGCGCAGCGAGACGAGCCTGATCCAGACCATCGGCCGCGCCGCGCGCAACGTCGACGGCAAGGTGATCCTCTATGCCGACAAGATCACCGGCTCGATGGAGCGCGCCATGGCCGAGACGAGCCGGCGCCGCGAGAAGCAGAAGGCGTACAACGCGGCGAACGGCATCACGCCGCAAAGCGTGCGCAAGAACATCGCCGACATCATGGGCAGCATGTACGAGCGCGACCACGTGACGGTGGGCGCCGGCGAGCTCGGCCACGGCCTCGGGCTGGCGGAAGACGGCAAGGAATATATCGGCCACAATCTCAAAGCCCACATCGCCGACCTCGAGAAGCGCATGCGCGCCGCCGCCGCCGACCTCGAGTTCGAGGAAGCCGGCCGCCTCCGCGACGAGATCAAGCGCCTGCAGACCGTCGAGCTCGCCGTCGCCGACGACCCGTTCGCGCGACAGAGCGAGGTGGACAGGGCGGTCGACGACGCGTTTCTCAGCGCGGTACGCGACGGGGTGAACGATGGCGAAGGCGGGGCCGGAGGTAGTGGCACCTCACGCCGGGGCCCGAAACATCAGAAGACGAGCCGCGGCAAGATGCGGCGGGCGCCGAGGCCCAACGCGCCGAAGACGTTTGGAAGTAGAAGTAGGTAGTTCCCACAAATCAATCTGGAGCACAGTCAATCTTGATCCGTGAAACGGCGATAGTCTGTTTGTGTCCAGATTCCATTCGTCACGAACTTCATTACATTTGTCATTAGCTGTCGCAGAATGTGAGCTCCAAACGCACGTTCGTGCTCCTGGATGCGGGGAAAATATCTTCGAGCGACCTCCCTGGCGCGCTCCGGTTGCTTGCGCATCAACAGCGCGTGAATGTGGCGATCCGCCAACGTTACAATTGGATACAAATCCGTTCTCCCGTCCTGCTTCGCATCAAGTCTCAGCAGCTGAGGTACCGCCTCTTCGATGTATCTGTGCGCAATGGCATCGGATACGCTTGGGTCAGCAGCCAAACGCAACTTCAGATCCGCGACGGCATGTATCGCTGCCGGATTTTCGGGAAATGCATCGATCGACTTGCTCATGAATCGCAAAGCATCAGATAGCCGCCCCAAGCTGCGGCAATACAATCCGTATTGCAGCCAGAAGTGCCCATCGAGCTCAAAAGCCTTTTCAAATTTCTCGTAGACGGCCAACCCCATCGTTTGCTCGCCTGCTGCTCTACATCGACGCAGCAACGTGCGATGATTCAAGAGAAATTTAAACAGCTGAGCGTCCGCTCGCGACAATGATGATAACAGCGGCACCTTGTAGCGAGATAGCATCGTCAAGAGGGAATTGAGCGCTTCGAGAAATGCTGAAAGCGGCTCAACCTTTCTAAAAATGTGTTCTACGTACAATTCGTGCCGGACTTGGAGGCGACGGTCTGAGTTTCTCAATACAACGCCTTCCAGTGCGGACCTAGCATCGCCGAAAGACCTTGTGAATCCTTGCGCGTTGTAGATCTGCGCCGCGAGCGCTTCATCGACACCCACGCGCGCCAGTGTGGCGACGCCTACCAGCCGAAACAAAAATCTCGTAGCAAGGTCCGGGAGCTTATTGTACTCGTCATCGATGACATCATCGAATTTGCGCGACTCTGTTATTTCCCTCAATGCAATAAGCAATTGACGCCGGCTATTCTGGAACCTTTTTAGACGCTCGGCAGGAGAGGCTTTGGCGAAATTCGGCGCCGGAACGTATTTCAAAATGCGCTCGGTGAGCGGGCCGTAATCTTCAGCCACGAATCGCTGCAGCTCGAACCGGAGCGAAACACTTCTGAAGTACTTTTCGAATCGTTCCTTCCACTCGCCGAGCCGCGCAGTGGTCACTACGATGATGTTATTTTCACGAATAGTCTCCAAATCGAAATGAAGCTGATCGCCATAGAGAAACAAATCGTTCACAAAGAGAAATATCCTTCTCGAAGGGTGGAGTCTTTGAAGCAAATCAAAGACACGCGAATAGCTTGGTGCCTCCGAGCCCAGTTCATAAAGTACTGCGGATGAATCGGACGTGAGCGCTTCGCAGAGACACTGCATAGCCAAAGTCGATTTTCCGGAGCCTGCAGTCCCCGTGACGACTACAAGCTTATAGCCTTCAGAGATCGCATGTGCGAGCGTTCCACCGAAGCCTTTTCCTTCGTGCAAACGTACAGGAATATCCGACATGACGATCGGCCAGGTCGGAGGACCGCCTTGCAGAAAATTTTTTGCGCGCCTTTCAACTTCCTCCTTCGACATTTGCGTAAGGCCGACCCTGATGTTTTGGAGAGCAACCGGCTTGACCGCCATGGCGGTTTTAATGTCGTCATGCGACAGGGTCGCCACCACTTTCGGATCGAATTCGGGACGGGTCGCAGCAGTTATTGTCTCGACGTTCGCCGCAGCTCCGATTTGGGACTGGAGCAGATTGGCGAACTCCGCGAGAGACATCTGGAGATGAAATATATTTTTCTCATGGAGAATTGCGCTTTGTATGTCCGTAAACTGGGCCGGAGTGACCAGAAAGGCCGCGCCAGAACGCCCTTCTCTTTTTTTTATGCGCTCTAACTCGACATCCAAGATCGGCTCATTAAGGGAAGAGCCTATTATTACGGGCGTATATTTCTGATAATCGGCAGCCAGTTCAGCGTACCATGGCTGCTCTTCCGATAGAGCGAGAGCGTAGTCATCTTTGGAGAAGATCAGTCCATGGTCCGGCTTTAGTGCCTCTCCATTGAGATGTACCAGGTGCAGGTCTGCCAGCCCGGTTTCGTCCTTCGGAGACACTTTGTCTACGCGAGCATTGAATATGCTCACTTTCTGGCCGCTGTAGGGTCGTCCGATCCTCTCGACCGTATCGTCGATGTTGAGAGTGTAAGCTCTCACCCAAGTATATGAGAAAAGTTTGCGCAGCTCTTGGGAGGGAACGCATTTGAGATATTCCCGCTGCAGCAGCTGATGGAACTGAACCTGACTCAACCTATGCCCAACCGTCGCTTGAACGACCTCGGCAAGTGTTTCGCCCTGATATTCAAAACCGGCATCAGTCGCGATTTTCTTTGCAAGCTCCAGACCGCTCTTCAGTCGTGTACGATTTGCGCTGTCACACGTGACTGAAGAGCCCGCGCCTAGCAGCAGAAAAGCTTCGCCTTTTTTAATTTGGCTAAAGAGATATCGCGTCTCGGATGCAACGTTTGCCACGGTTAGCCCCCGGAATCGAATCGTTCATGAATAGAAACATAAGAAGATTCCCCTGTTGATTGTAGTAACTTCATGGGACGCCATTTTCACCCCTCCCGCGTTAACCCTCCAGCCGAGGAACAGCCCGCGGCCTTTGCGCCGCTCCCAGCTAGAGAGGACCTATTTCCATGAAAGCACTTGTCGCTTCCGTATTCGCGCTTGGGCTCGTTGCGGGCGTTGGCGCGAGCGCGCCGGCCGCCGCCGCGGCGCCGGGCAAGGTCGGCGTCGTCGTGAAGATCGGCACCCATCCGCACCACAAGCGCCATGTCTGCGGCCGGTGGGGCTGGCGCCATCACGTGCGCTATTGCAGCCGCTGGTACTGGCGCTAAGCCGGCGCGGCCGGGCAGGGCGGCGTTCCACCGGGGACGGAAGCCGCCTATGCTTCTCCTTTCGAGTGAAAGGGGAGATCATGCGTTCGGCCATTCTCATCCTCTCCGCGATGGGCTTGATCGCCGGCTCCGCGCCCGCGCGGGCGGCGACCTTGCGCTGGGTGCCGGCGACGCAGAACGCGACCGCCGAGCTCGGCCAGAGCCAGGCGGTGGCCGTCGCCTGCGACCGTCCGGGCGAGGTGCTG
Source organism: Rhizomicrobium sp. (assembly GCA_035549495.1). Classification (GTDB taxonomy): domain Bacteria; phylum Pseudomonadota; class Alphaproteobacteria; order Micropepsales; family Micropepsaceae; genus Rhizomicrobium. The sequence continues at coordinate 5,170 of DASZQV010000008.1, forward strand.
GTCGGCCTGTCCTATACCATGAGCCCCGCCGCGATGGGCAGCATCGCCGTGTCGGGCCTGCAGCCGGATGCGACACCCAAGCCGACCAAGGGCACCGTGTTCTTCACCACCATCGCGACACCGGGCGGCCTCATGAGCAAGCGCACGGTCACGGCTTACGCGATCTGCGCGTCGGCCAAATCGCTGCAGCCCTAGATGTCCCGCGCCTTCGTCAAAGAGACCGCCCAGGACGCCCCGCCGCCGGAGCGGATGCTGAGCGAGGGGCCGAACCCGGTCACGCCGGAAGGGTTTGCGCAGATCGAGGGCGAGGTCGCGCGGCTCGAGGCGGCGCTGAAGAGCGAGGGCAATCCGCTGCTGCGCGAGACGCTGGAGCGCGACCTGCGCTATTGGTCGGCGCAGAAGCTCCGTGCACAGATCGTCTCCGTGGCGCCTGAGGGCGGCGCGGTGGCGTTCGGCGCGCGCGTCACGATCACGCGGCGAGTAGCGCCAGCGTACGAGCGGAAGCAGCAGACCTTCCGCATCGTCGGCGAGGACGAAGCGCGGCCGGCCGCGGGCACGATCTCGTGGCGCAGCCCGCTCGCGCAGGCGATCATGGGCGCCGAGGTCGGCGACATCGTCGAGACGGCGTCGCCACCGGCTGAGATCGAGATCGTGGCGATCGACTAGCGTTCGCGATCCAACATTCGCTGCGCCGCAACATCCGGTCGAAAAAGCGCGGAACTTCGGGCCTTTTCGCCGCGCGCTTGTATTGCCGCGGGGGAAAGGTTACATAGCCCCAACGCGATGGTGTCACGTCAGTTGAAGCGCCCTGTTTGAATTCCCGACCCGCCTTAAGTGCGCGCCTGGACGAGACAGCCGAACTTCCGATGATCGTTCGCCTTCGCACCCGTCTGGGCATGTCGCCCCGGCGGATCTCTACAGGAAAACTGCAATGACCATCGGAACTGTGAAGTTCTTCAACACCTCGAAGGGTTTCGGATTCATCTCGCCGGAAGGCGGCGGCAAGGACGTGTTCGTCCATGCCACGGCCGTCGAAGCCGCGGGCATGCGCACCCTCCAGGAAGGCCAGAAAGTGTCGTTCGACGTCGTTCCCGACGCGCGCGGCGCCAAGGCGGCGAATCTCAAGGCCGTCTAAGCCTTTTGAACTTCGTGGGGAACCGGCGGCGGGAGCGATCCCGCCGCCGGTTTCGTTTGTGGCCGGACTTGATCCGGCCATCCAGCTTTCAAAGCGACGGGAACCGCACGATGACGCGCAGCTGTCCCGTCGCGGGCGTCTGGAAGCGCTCGGTCGCGCTCGCCATGCCGATGCGCGCGCTCACCGCATAGAGCCCGCGCGGCATGCGCAACAGCACCCACGCGCCGGAACAGTCGAATTCGGCGGCCACGGCCCCCGCCGCGTCGGCGAGCACGACATGCGCGCCGGCGAGATAGTGCGCCTGGCTGTCCGCGAACTCCACGCGCACGGGATAGCTCTTCCAGCGCGGATCGTTCTTGCCCTCGCCGATGCCGGTGCACACGGTCTCGACATTGCCGAGCACGATGGGCGCATCCATCGGCAACGGGCCCGCGAGCGCAGGCGCGGCGAGCAACATTGCGGCCAGCGCAACGGCAAATCTCATTGATCTCTCCAAGGTTGTGTTATAGACGGCGGAAACCCAGGGGGGATTGTCATGCAACACACGATTGCGCTCGCATTGTGCCTTTGTCTCGCCGCCGCGCCAAGCATCGCCGCGCCCAAGCCGCACGCGGTGGCGCATGTGAGCGGCCTCGACGGCGCCAAGCTCGGCACCGTCGAATTCGCGCAGACCGGCCATGGCGTGCTGATCACCTACGACCTGCGCGGCCTTTCGCCCGGCGCGCATGCGATCCACATCCACACCAGCGGCAATTGCGACGCCAAGACCAAGTTCACCAGCGCCGGCCCGCATTTCTCGGAAGACCCCGCCAAGCTGCACGGCTACATGGCGAAGGGCGGGCCGCACGCGGGCGACCTGCCGAACGAGTTCGCTGCCGCCGACGGCACGCTGCACGCGTCCACGATCGGCACGATGTTCTCGCTCGGCAACGGCAAGAAATCGATCTTCGACCGCGACGGCGCGGCGATTATCGTGCATGCCAGGGCCGACGATTACGCGAGCCAGCCCGCGGGGAATTCCGGCGACCGCGTCGCCTGCGGCGTGATCGTGCGCACCGTGGGCCCGCGCCCGCGCAAAGGAGCCAAGCGCAACACGCATAAATGAATCGGGCATGGTGGTCCTCGATTTGGAAAGGGCCATTCATGCTCACGCTTCATCAGATGCACATCTCCGGCAATTGCTACAAGGTCAGGCTCGCGGCGCGGCAGCTCGGCATCGCCTTGGCGCTGAAGGATTACGGCCTGCACGACGGCTCGACGCGCACGCCGGACTATCTCGCGAAGAACCCGAACGGCCGCGTGCCGATGCTCGAGCCGGACGACGGACGCTTCCTGCCCGAGTCCGGCGCGATCCTGTGGTATCTGGCCGAAGGCTCGGCGCTGATCCCTTCGGACCGCTGGGGCCGCGCCGAGGCCCATCAATGGATGTTCTTCGAGCAGTACAGCCACGAGCCTTACGTCGCCGTGGCGCGGTTCTGGCTCGCCTACGCGCCGAAGGCCGAGCTCGACAAGAAGCGTCATCTTGTCGGCGAATGGCATGCCAAGGGCAACGCGGCGCTCGGCGTGATGGAGACGCATCTGGCGACGCGCGACTGGTTCGCCGGCGACGCCTATTCGATCGCCGACATCGCGCTCTATGGCTACACCCATTGCGCGGACGAAGGCGGCTTCGACCTCACGCGCTATCCCAAGGTCGGCGCCTGGCTCGCGCGCGTCGCGGCGACGCCGGGCTATGTGCCGCTGAGCGAGGCGTGGTAGGGGCGGCGCGTCAGGCGACGATCAGCGTGGAGATGTCGCTAAGGTCTCCAAGCTCAAGGAAGGCGGGAGGCAGTGGCGGAGCCTTGGCCTTGGGTGGAAGCCATGCGAAGCGATATTCGCGCTGGTACCAATAACGATGGTGCTTGGAGAAATAGACGTCCATCTGCGCATCTTTGCTCCGGTAAGGATCGAGATACCGTACAGGTTCGCTTGCTCCCATCCAGCCTGGCAACGCCGCGCTCGCCGCCTTGAAGAGGCGCTGCACGAAAGCGTCCGGAGAGGTGAGGATCACGCAGGCGTCATAGCCGAAATCGCCGAACAGCCGGAAGTCCAAGACCCCGGAGAGACAATACACATAATAGTCGCTCGTCGAGCTCCGGGTGCGGGTCACGTCGCCGAGCGGAACGATGAGCCCCTTTGGCTTCCCCGACTGCCGGTCGAGCGCCTGAATACGGACTTCCGACTTCAAACTGACGGTGCTGATCTCGAGCTCGTTGTCGCGGATCGCCGGATTGAGCGACGGGTCGGAATAGGAGCTGGCGGCGGATATCCTCAATCGCCCATGTTCGTGCAGATCGCGCATATGCTCCTTACGTCCCAACCGGACGAGAAATGTTCCCGGGCGCGGGCAGCCGGCCTTCTTCAGCGCGGCGACCATCGGTGGCGGATTCGGGAACGTCGCTCTGGGAACCTTGGCGCCCGTCAGAAAGCCGTCCGGGAAGCTCTCGCCGCGCAAGCGATATTCTTCATGGCAATGCGTGAAGAGCTCGACCCAGTCCCGTTCGCCGTTTTCGGGGCGCCGAAGGCCGAGTTTCCCGCTTTCCAGAAGCGTGTACGCGTTCTCGACCGTGTAACGCGTCCGATCCTCAAGCCCGGCGGCGGTGGCATGTTCGAGATAGCGCCGCTGACGGTATTGCTTGCGCCACAACTCGGACTGCGGCGACAGCGGCGCCTGCAGGCTCATCCCTTCGCCTGCCAGAGCTCGAGCTTCGTCCCTTCGGGGTCGAGGATCCACGCGAAGCGGCCATGGGGATCGCCGTCGTCGCGCTTGAGGATCGCCACGCCTTTGGCTTCGAGCTGCGCGACGACGCCGTCCAGGTCGTCGACGGCGAAGTTGATCATGAACTCGCGCGTCGACGGCTCGAAATATTTCGTGTCGGCCGAGAAGGCGTTCCACACCGTGATGTCGGGGCGCCCGGGCTCGTCGGTGCGCAGCATCGCGCCGCCCCATTCCTCGACTTTCAGGCCCAGCACGTCGCGGTACCACGCCGCCAGCGCCTTGGGATCGCGCGCCTTGAAGAAGATGCCGCCGATGCCGGTGATGCGCGCCATGTGGTGATCCTCCTGGGGACGTGAGAGCATAGCCGAAACGATCGCGCGATTCGACCAGGGAGAGATCGGATGGACAATTCCAGGAAGCTCGCCGCCGAGTTCCTCGGCACGTTCTGGCTGGTGCTGGGCGGCTGCGGCAGCGCGGTGCTCGCGGCCGGCGTGCCCGATGTCGGCATCGGCTATGCCGGCGTGGCGCTCGCCTTCGGGCTGACGGTGCTGACCGGCGCCTATGCCTTCGGCCACATCTCGGGGGCGCATTTCAACCCGGCGGTGACCTTGGGCCTCGCCATCGCCAACCGCTTCCCGATGAAGGACGTGATCGGCTACTGGATCGCGCAGGTCGCGGGCGGGCTGGTGGCCGGCGCGGTGCTCTATGTGATCGCGAGCGGCATGACCGGCTTCGACGCGAGCGCGGGCTTTGCCGCCAACGGCTATGGCGACGGCTCGCCGCAGCACTACGCGATGCTGGCCTGCGCCGTCACGGAGATCGTGATGACCTTCATGTTCCTGATGGTGATCCTGGGCGCGACGTCCTACAGCGAGCCGCAGGGCTTCGCGCCGATCGCGATCGGCCTGGCGCTGACCCTGATCCACCTGATCTCGATCCCGGTGACCAACACCTCCGTCAACCCGGCGCGCTCGATGGGCGTCGCGTTCTTCCAAGGAGGCATGGCGATCGAGCAATTGTGGTTCTTCTGGGTTATGCCGCTGATCGGGGCGGCGCTGGCCGGCTTCGCGCAGCGCTGGCTGCAGCCCGGCGACCGCACCGCCACCGAAAGCAAGATGTAGTCAGGCGAAGAACTCGGTAAGGGCGGCGGTGATGCGGGCACGATCCGCCGCCTGCACCGCGCCGACCTTGCGGAGAAGCCGGCTCGTGTCCACGGCTCGCAGCTGGTCGGTGGCGAACTCGCCTTGCGTGTTCTGAAACATCAGCGTCAGCCGTCCAGGGAATCCTTGCCGACTCGAGGTCAGCGGCACCACCACGACCGTTCGTAGTATCCGGTTGGACACGTCGGGCGAAACGACCACACAAGGACGCGTCTTCTGCATTTCGGCGCCGCGGGCGGGATCGAGAGGAACAAGGAAGACATCGAAGCGGCGCGGCGCTACCACGTCCAATCCTTGTCATAGACCGTACCGATATCCGGGAGCAGAAGCTCCTGATCCGGATTGGCCTTCAGCGCCTTGCGATATTGCTGCGCCCAGCCTTCGCGCGGCTTGCGCTGCGGCCGGATCACGAGCGCGTCACCGGTCACCGTCATCGTCACCTTGCCGGTGAGGCCTGCCTGCTCGCGGATGGCCTTCGGGATGCGAACGCCGTGCGAATTGCCGATGCGCACGATCTCAGCCGTGACGGAATTGGACTTTTTCATAATTACAATGTAATTACATTCCATGCCCCCCGTCAACACCGACATCGAGGATGCCGCCCCTTTCGATCCCGATGCCCTGCGCCACGCGCTGACGGCGCTCGCCCATGGCGAGCCCGACAAGACCAGGCTGCGCGCGGCATCGCTGGTCACGATCAAATCCGCGTTCCAGGGCGCGCGCGATACGGTGCGCGGCGCCGTGAGCGAAGGCCGGCTGCACGGCCTCGACGCGGCGCGGCACCTGTCCGAGATCCAGGACCGGCTGATCCAGGTCCTCTACGACTTCGCGAGCAAGCATTTCTATTACGCGCAGAACCCGACCGCGGCCGAGCATCTCGCCGTCGTCGCCACGGGCGGCTATGGCCGCGGCGAGCTGGCGCCGAGCTCGGACATCGACCTGCTCTTCGTCCATCCGCTGAAGCGCAACGCGTGGTGCGAAAGCATCGTCGAGTTCATCCTGCACATGCTGTGGGACATCGGGCTGAAGGTCGGCCACGCGGTGCGCAGCCAGGGCGAATGCTCGCGCCTCGCCAAGGCCGACATCACCATCCGCACCGCGCTGCTCGAGGCGCGCTATGTCGCCGGCGACCGCGCGCTGTTCGACGAGCTGCGCAAGCGCTTCTGGAGCGAAGCCGAGACCACCGGCATCGATTTCGTCGCCGCCAAGCTCGCCGAGCGCGACCAGCGCCATACCCGCCAGGGCGCGAGCCGCTATCTCGTCGAGCCCAACGTCAAGGAAGGCAAAGGGGGCCTGCGCGACCTGCAGACGCTCTATTGGATCGGCAAATATCTCTACCGCACCGAGGACGCGTCCGATCTGGTCGGCGCGGGCGTGTTCACGCAAAGCGAGTTCGAGACTTTTCAACGCGCCGAGGCCTTCCTGTGGGACGTGCGCGTGCGCCTGCATTATCTCACCGGCCGCGCCGAGGAGCGGTTGTCGTTCGACGCGCAGACCGCGCTGGCGCCGCAGATGGGCTTCACCGGCGAGACGCCGCGCCGCGCCGTCGAAGCGTTCATGAAGGCCTATTTCCTGGTCGCCAAGGACGTCGGCGACCTCACCCGCATCTTCTGCGCCGCGCTGGAAGAGCAGAACCGCAAGCCCAAGCCGGTCTTGTCGCGCCTGCTGCCCGGGTTCCTGAAGCCCCGCAGCGGCGACGAGGATTTCTATGTCGAGAACGGGCGGTTGAACGCGCGCGACGGCGCATTCGAGCGCGACCCGACCGGCCTGATCCGCATCTTCCACATCGCCGACGAGAAGAACGTCGACGTGCACCCGAGCGCGCTGCGCACGATCACGCGCTCGCTCGATCTGATCGACGACACCCTGCGCGCCGACGCGGACGCCAACCGCCTGTTCCTGGAGGTGCTGTCGTCGCGGCGCGATCCCGAGCGCGCGCTGCGCCGCATGAACGAGGCCGGCGTGTTCGGCCGCTTCGTGCCGGAGTTCGGCCGCGTCGTGGGGCTGATGCAGTTCAACATGTATCACCACTACACCGTCGACGAGCACCTGATCCGCGCCGTCGGCAACGTCGCCGCCATCGAGCGCGGCGAGCTGAAGGCCGAGCACCCGCTCTCGACCGACATCGTCAAGCGCATCAAGTCGCGCGCGGTGCTCTATTGCGCGATCCTGCTGCACGACATCGCCAAGGGCATGGGCGGCGACCATTCCGACGAAGGCGCGCATGTCGCCGACCGTCTCTGCCCGCGCCTCGGCCTGAGCCCCGAGGACACCGCCGCGGTCGCGTGGCTGGTCAAGAACCATCTCGTGATGAGCGACACCGCGCAGAAGCGCGACATCGCCGACCCCAAGACCGTGCGCGATTTCGTCGCCGCGGTGCAATCGCCCGAGATGCTGCGTTTGCTCCTGGTGCTCACCGTCGCCGATATCCGCGCGGTCGGGCCCGGGGTGTGGAACGGCTGGAAGGGCCAGCTGCTGCGCGAGCTCTATTACGAGGCCGAAGCGGTGATGACCGGCGGCGACGCGGCGCCGGCCCGCGCGGCGCGCATCGAGGACGCGAAGGCGGCGCTTTCCGCGCGCATCGCGGACCTTTCCGAAGCGGAGCGCACCCGCGCCCTGTCGCGGCACTATGATTCCTACTGGCTCGCCTTCGACACGTCCGCGCATGAGCGCCACGCGCGGCTGATGGCGCGCGCCGACGCCGCGGGCGACCTCGCGGCGCTCGCCGCCGAGAGCAACGCGTTCCGCGCCGTGACCGAGATCGTGATCTACACCCCCGACCATCCGGGCCTGTTCTCGCGGCTGGCCGGCGCGATCTCGGCCTCGGGCGGCTCGATCGTCGACGCCAAGGTGTTCACCACCACCGACGGCTTCGCGCTCGACGTCTTCTCGGTGCAGGACGCCGAAGGCGGGCCGTTCGGCGATGCGCATCGCGTCGCGCGCCTGCGCCAAACGGTGGCGCGCACCTTGACCGGCGCCCGCGCCTCGTCGTTCCCCCGCAGGCCCGGCGCGACGCGAGCCAAGGCCTTCGCCGTGCGCCCGCGCGTGCGCTTCGACAACGACGCCTCGACCACGGCGACGGTGCTCGAGCTCGAGGCGCTCGACCGGCCCGGCCTGCTCTACGACGTGACGCGGGCGCTGTTCGAGTCCGGCCTGTCGATCTCGTCGGCCATCGTGTCGACCTATGGCGAGCGCGCGATGGACGTCTTCTATGTGCGCGACGGCTATGGCCACAAGATCGTGCACCCCGTGCGCCTCGCCAGCATCGAAGAGCGGCTGCTCAAGGCGCTGGAGGGGGAGGCCCTTGAAGCCGCGGCCGCAGCCGGGGCATAAGGCGCGACCTTTTCGAGAAGACCCGTGCCATGGCCACCCATCCGCAGCTCGTCCTTTCCGGCATGCAGCCCACCAACACGCTGCATCTCGGCAACTATCTGGGCGCGCTCAAGAACTGGGTGCGCATGCAGAACGAGATGCCCTGCCTGTTCTGCGTCGTGGACATGCACGCGCTGACGCAGGAGTCCGGCTATGCCAAGGCCGAAGACGTGCGCCGCGCGACGCACGAGGTCGCGGCCGCCTATATCGCGGGCGGCGTCGATCCCAAGCGCACGCCGATCTTCAACCAGAGCCAGGTGGCGGAGCACGCCGAGCTCGCCTGGATCTTCAACTGCGTGGCGCGGCTCGGCTGGCTCGACCGCATGACCCAGTTCAAGGAGAAGTCGGGCAAGCACAAGGAGCGCTCGAGCGTCGGGCTTTACACTTATCCGGTGCTGATGGCGGCGGACATCCTGGTCTATCGCGCCACGCATGTGCCGGTGGGCGAAGACCAGAAGCAGCATCTCGAGCTCGCGCGCGACATCGCGCAGAAGTTCAACAACGATTTCGGCGTCGAGGACTTCTTCCCGCAGCCCGAGCCGGTGATCACCGGTCCCGCGACGCGGGTGATGTCGCTGCGCGACGGCGCCAAGAAGATGTCGAAGACCGACGAGAGCGACAACAGCCGCATCAATCTCACCGACTCCGCCGACACGATCGCGCAGAAGATCAGGAAAGCGAAGACCGATCCGAACCCGCTGCCCGAAGACAAGAAGGGGTTCGAGGGGCGGCCCGAGGCCGAGAATTTGGTGAACATCTATGCCGCGCTCGACGACTCCACGCCCGACCTCGTGCTCAAGGCGTATGGCGGCAAGCAGTTCTCGGAGTTCAAGAACGCCCTCGCCGAGCTGACCGTGGCCAAGATCGCGCCCATCGCGGCCGAGATGCGCCGGCTGATGGCCGATCCGGCCGAGATCGAGCGCGTGCTCAAGGACGGCGCCGCCAAGGCCCGTGCCGTCGCGGCCCCGATCGTCGCCGAGACGAAGAAGGTCGTGGGCTTCGTCGGCTAACACGGTTGTCATGGCCCGGCCCGACCGGGCCATCCATGGGTGGCCCGCTTTCGCGGGCCATGACAGTCAGCGTTTCACTCCCACCGGCGCGCCCGGGTCGATGCCGTAGGTGAACATCACGTCGTGGTCGCGGCGGACCAGGCTCTGGCCGCCGTCGACGACGATGGTCGTGCCGGTGATCGAGGGCACGCGCGCGACGAAGCTCACCGCCTCGGCGATGTCGTGGGCGCTCGAGCCATAGCCGAGCGGCGCCCTGGCGTGGGCGAGCGCGAAGCCTTCGTCGGTCTGCTCGCCGCTCTTGAGGGTGAGGCCGGGGGCGACTCCGACCACGCGCACCTTGGGCGCGAGCGCCATCGCCAGCAATTGCGTCGCCGATTGCAGCGCCGCTTTCATGATCGTGTAGGAAAGGAAATCGGGATTGAGGTTGAAGACCTTCTGGTCGAGCAGGTTGACGATCAGCCCGCGCCGGTGCCCGAGCAGGCGCACGAAGGCCTGCGCCAGCAGCATCGGCGCGCGAAGGTTGGTGCGATAGAGCGCATCCATCCCCTCGGCGGTCATGGTCGAGATGTCGTCATAGGCGAACGCCGCGGCGCTGTTGACGAGCAGGCTGCAGGGCCCGACCTGCGCGAACACTTTCGCGCCGATATCCGCATCGTCGAGATCGCCATGCGCGAGCGCGACCTTGCGGCCTTCCGCAGCCAGCTCCATCGCCAGCGTCTTGGCGGCACCCTCGGCGCGCGTGTGGATCGCGACGTCCCAGCCGTCGGCCGCGAGCCGCCGCGCGATGGCCGCGCCGAGCCTGATCCCGCCGCCGGTGACCAGCGCGCAGCCGTCGCGGCTCGGATGCTCTTCGGCCATCAGCCGCGCACCCGGTAGAACTCGACGCCGGCCGCGTCGGCCGCGTCGTAGATGTCGGGCTTGACGATGGAGACCTTGCACGCCTTCACCCGCGCGTCGCGGAAGCAGATCTCGATCAGCTCCTCCAGCAACGTCTCGATCAGGAGCACATGCGGGCGGCCTTCCCAGCTCACGATGGCGGAATGGATCGGGTCGTAGTCGATCACCGAGGCCAGGCCTTCGCCGGTCCGATGCGAGGTGCCGTCGGAGAACATCTCGACGTTCACCAGGATGCGCTGCGGCTTGTCGGGGATGCGCTCATGCGCGTGCACGCCGATGCGCACATGCACCACGAGGTCGCGGATCATCATCCGCGCATAGCCGTTCTCTCCCGTCCAGGGGCCGGTCCCGGGGACCAATTCGTTTGGCGCTTTCATGGGCGAAGGTCTATCATCCCCCTCTCGCTGCGGACAACCATGACCAACGTTCAGCCTCTACGCATCGCGGATGCCGCGCGCGCCATCCGCCACGTCTTCATCCGCGACCTCGTGCTGGCGGCCGAGATCGGCATCCACGGGCACGAGCGCGGGCAGACCCAGCCGGTGCGCATCAACGTCGATCTCGCGGTCGAGGACCTGGCCGCGCTCGAGGACCGGCTGGAATCCGTCGTCGACTACGCCGCCATCGCGGGCAAGATCCGTGCGCTCGTCGCCGCCGGCCACATCAACCTGGCCGAGACCCTGGCCGAGCGCATCGCGTCCGCCTGCTTCGAGGATGCCCGCGTGAAGACAGCCCGCGTCCGCGTCGAGAAGCTGCAAGCTTTGGCCGATGCCGGGTCCGCCGGCGTCGAGATCGAGCGCGAGCGGCCGGCTTGATCGGCGCGCAATCTTCCGGGCTCACGCTTCGCTTTCGCCCGATTGCGCTTTAGTGTCGATTGTTATCGATTGGAATCACAAACAAGATTGTCACGGCCCGCGAATGCGGGCCGCCCAGGTGACGTTGTTTTTGTCATCGAACAAAAAACTCCGAGCAACCTTTGGCTTCGACGTGCAAGGCCCGGCTGGGTGGCCCGCATTCGCGGGCCATGACATCGCGTTTATCGCGCCAATTTGAAAACAACCGGCTCTAACGCTCCGCCTTCAGGCCTTCCTGGTTCCAGCGCATCATCCCGCCGGGAAGATTGGCGAGGTCCTTGAAGCCCGCCTGGCGCAGCGCGTTGATCGCATGCGCCGAACGGCCGCCCGATTTGCAGATCGCGACGATCGGCTTGTCTTTCGACAGCTCGTCCATGCGCCCCACGAGCTGGCCCAGCGGGATCAGCACCGAGCCGGGCACATGGCCGAGCGGCCCCACGAACTCGTCGGGCTCGCGCACGTCGAGCAGCTGCACTTCGTCGGCGTGCTCCGCGACCCAGCTTGGATCGACCTCCCAGATGCCGGAGAAATTGTAGGTCAGAGGCGCCCAATCGGGATCGGCCATGGGATGTCCTTCCGCGTAACCGCATTTCATGTTCGCCGGCACCGCCACGTCGATCTGCTTGGGATGCGCGAGGCGCAGGTTCGCCATGGTGAGCGAAAAGTCGCGCTCGCTCAACGTACCGCCGAGGCGCGAATTGTAGCGCCGCTCCTCCGCCACGCTGGTCGCGGTCAGCCCGCGATAATCGTGCGCGGGATAGAGCGGGCATTCGTCGGGCAGCGAGAAGATCTGCGCGCGCACCGAGCGCCAGAGCTGCGCCGGGTCGCCGTCCTGGAAATCGGTGCGCCCGCAGCCGCGGATGAGCAGGCTGTCGCCGGTGAACGCCATCTCGGCGCCGTCGAGCACATAGGTGACGCAGCCCCTGGTGTGGCCGGGCGTCGCGCGCACGCCGAGCGAGCGCATGCCGAAATGCACGCGGTCGCCGTCGGCCAAGGTGCGGTCCGCGCCTTCGGCCCCGCTCGCCGCCGAGACCAATATGTCGCTCCCCAGCCGCTGCTTGAGGAGCCAGGCGCCCGTGACGTGGTCGGCATGGACATGGGTGTCGAGGGTGGCGACGAGGCGCAAGCCCAGCTCCTCGATCAGCGCGCCGTCGCGGCGCACCTGCTCGAAGACGGGATCGATCAGCACCGCCTCGCCGCCATCCGCCAGCAGGTAGGTGTAGGTCGACGACGCCGGATCGAACATCTGGCGGAAGATCGGCACGGGAACCTCTTTGACAGTTGCCCTGGCAGCAGGCTCAGACGCTATTATATCGCCAGAATGACCGACACCGGAACACAGGACGAAACGCCGCTCAAGGGCGTGGCGCGGATTTCCGCCTATCTGAAGACGCTCCCCGACGCGCCGGGCGTCTATCGCATGCTCGACGCCAAGGGCGACGTTCTGTACGTCGGCAAGGCCAAGTCGCTGAAGAAGCGCGTCTCGAGCTATGCCAAGACCGGCGGCCACAACGAGCGCATCGCGCGCATGATCGCCGACACCTGTGAGATGATCTTCGTCACCACGGCGTCCGAGACCGAGGCGCTGCTGCTCGAATCCAACCTGATCAAGCGGCTGAAGCCGCGCTACAACGTCTCGTATCGCGACGACAAGTCGTTCCCCAACATCCTGCTGCGCGAGGACCACCCGTTCCCGCAGCTCTTGAAGCACCGCGGCGCGAAATCGACCAAGGGCGTCTATTTCGGCCCCTTCGCGAGCGCGCAGGCCGTCGGACGCACGCTCAACACCTTGCAGCGCGCGTTTCTGTTGCGCTCGTGCTCGGATTCGGTGTTCGAGTCGCGCACGCGCCCCTGCCTGCTGTTCCAGATCAAGCGCTGCTCGGCGCCGTGCGTGGCGCGCGTCGACGAGACGGGCTATCGCGAGCTGGTGCGCGAGGCCGAGCTGTTCCTCGACGGCAAGAGCCGCGTGGTGCAGGACGAATTGCTCGCCGAGATGAACCGGGCCTCCGAAGCGCTCGATTTCGAGCGCGCCGCGCGGCTGCGCGACCGCGTGCGCGCGATGAACCAGATCCAGTCCAGCCAGGGCATCAATCCCTCGACCTTCGCCGAGGCCGACGTCTTCGCCGCGTTCAGCGAAGGCGGCGAGACCTGCATCCAGGTGTTCTTCTTCCGCGCCGGGCAGAACTGGGGCAACAAGCCGTATTTCCCGCGCTATCCGCGCGAGCTTTCGACAGCCGAAGTGCTCGAGGCCTTCGTCGGCCAGTTCTACGACGAGCGCACGGCGCCGAAGCTGATCCTGGTGTCGGAGGACATCCCCGAAGGCGACCTGATCGCGGAAGCCTTGGCCTTGCGCGCCGGGCACAAGGTCGAGCTCTCGAAACCGCAGCGCGGCGAGAAGCGCGAGATCGTGGAGATGGCGGTCACCAACGCGCGCGAGCAACTCTCCCGCCGCATCGCCGAGAACACCGCGCAGCGCGAGCTGCTCGACGGCGTCGCCGATCTCTTCGGGCTGGAGGCGCCGCCGCGCCGCATCGAGGTCTATGACAACTCGCATATCCAGGGCAGCGCGGCCGTCGGCGGCATGATCGTCGCGGGGCCGGACGGCTTCGAGAAGGGCGAGTACCGCAAATACAACATCAAATCGGCCGAGCTCACCCCCGGCGACGACTACGCGATGATGCGCGAGGTGCTGACGCGACGTTTCGCCCGGCTGGTGAAGGAGGAAGGCGATCCCAAGACCAAATGGCCCGACCTGGCGCTGATCGACGGCGGGCCGGGGCAGCTTTCCGTCGCCTGCCAGGTCTTCGCCGATCTCGGCGTCGAGGACGTGACGCTGGTCGGCATCTCCAAGGGCCCCGACCGCGACGCGGGGCGCGAGCATTTCTATATCCCCGGCCGCGAGCCCTTCCGCCTCGATCCCAAGAGTCCCGTGCTCTATTACCTGCAGCGCCTGCGCGACGAAGCGCACCGCTTCGCCATCGGCACGCACCGCAAGAAGCGCTCCAAGGCCATCGGCGCCAACCCGCTGGACGAGATCGCGGGCGTCGGCGCGGGGCGCAAGCGCGCGCTGCTGCAGCATTTCGGCTCGGCCAAGGCGGTCGCGGGCGCGAGCGTCAACGATCTGCAATCCGTCGGTGGTGTAAGTGCTACGCTCGCCAAGAAGATCTTCGACTTCTTCCATCCCGGCGGGTGATAATTATCCTCCCCCGCGCGCGGGGGAGGTGCCGAGCGAATGCGAGGCGAAGGGGGCCCCCTCCGGCGCTTCGCGCCACCTCCCCCGTAAACGGGAGAGGATAAGGACGCACATGACCGACCGCCGCACGCTCTTGAAATCCGCCGCCGCGCTGGCGCTGCTGCCGCCGAACCTGCGCAAGGTGCTGGCGGCGCCGTTGCCCGCGCGCACCGGCACCATCGCCGACGTCGAGCACGTGGTGATCTTCATGCAGGAGAACCGCTCCTTCGATCACTATTTCGGGACGCTCGCGGGCGTGCGCGGCTTCGCCGATCCGCGCGCGATCGCGCTTCCCGGCGGCAAGCCTGTGTGGAAGCAGCCGCTCGGCAACGACGTGTTTGCGCCGTTCCATCTCGACACGCGCACGACCGCCGCGCAATGCATGGCGAGCCTCGACCATTCGTGGAAAGGCTCCTACGAGCTTTGGAAGAACCACGACGCCTGGATCGCGACCAAAGGAAAGCTCGCCATGGGCTATTTCACGCGCCGCGACATCCCGTTCTACTACGCGCTGGCCGATGCGTTCACGATCTGCGACGCCTATCATGCCTCGGTATTCGGGCCGACCTCGCCCAACCGGCTGCATCTGTGGAGCGGCACCTCGGGGCTCACCGTGAACCACGACCAATGGGCCGTCGCCAATCCGAACGAAGCCAACGAGACCGCCGACCCGAAGAACGACACGCCCGCGTTCGACGCCTTCCGCTGGACGACCATCGCCGAGGTGCTGGAGAAGGCGGACGTCTCGTGGCGCCTCTATCAGGAATACGACAATTACGGCGACAACGGGCTTGCCTATTTCAAGGCGTTCCGCGAAGGCGGCAGGCAGGCGCTGATCGAGAAGGCGCGTTCCTGGGTCGACGGCTCGAACAAACACAACGCCGCGAAGTCGCGCGGCGAGCATCTGGTGCGCGCTTTCGCGAACGACGTCGCGCAGGACCGGCTGCCGCAAGTGTCGTGGATCGTGGCGCCCTATATCATGTGCGAGCACCCGAGCGCGCCGCCGGGTTATGGCGAGTCGTTGACGATGCGCCTGCTCGACGCGCTCGCGGCGAACCCGCAAGTGTGGGCGAAGACGGCGTTCATCTTGAATTACGACGAGAACGACGGCTTCTTCGACCACATGCCGCCGCCGGTTCCGCCGCTGACGCGGGATATCGGCGCCTCGACGGTCGACATGACGGGCGAGAGCTATCGCGGCGTGCCGTTCGGCTTCGGACCGCGCGTGCCGGCCATCGTGGTCTCGCCCTGGACGACGGGCGGCTTCGTCAATTCGCAGGTCTTCGATCACACCTCGGTGCTGCGCTTCCTCGAAGCGCGCTTCGGCGTGACGGCCCCGAACATCTCGCCGTGGCGGCGCGCGGTCGCGGGCGACCTGACCTCGGTATTCGACTTCGCAGCGACCGGCGCGGCGCAGGTGCCCGACGACGGGAACGCGATGCGCCGCGCCGACCGCCAATGCAAGCTGCCGCCGCCGCATTGGCAGCGCGAGCGCCTGCCCCGCCAGGAGAGCGGCCGGCGCCCGGCGCGGCCGCTGCCGTACGATCTCGACGTCACGGGCGAGGCGGTCGCGGGCGGCTTCGCGCTCGCCTTCACCAACAGCGGCGGCGCCGGCGCGGCGTTCCGCGTCGCGACGGACGGCGCGGGCCCGTGGTTCTTCACCGTCGAGGCGGGCAAGACGCTGAGCTTCACCCTGCCCCGCGCGGACGCCTACGACTACAGCGTGCTGGGGCCGAACGGCTTCCTGCGCCGCTTCGCCGGCAACGACCGCGACGGCGGGATCGCGGCGAGCTTCGCGGACGGCACCCTGAAGGTCCACAACCTTTCCGGCCTCAACATCACCATCCGCAACGCCTACGATCCCGGCTGGTCGCGGACGGTCGTGTCGGGCGAGACCGCGACCGTCGCCCTCGACCTCGCCAAGACCGCGAGCTGGTACGCGCTGAGCATGAGCCACGCGCGCGGCTTCGCCCGCGCCTATGCCGGCCATGTCGAGGACGGCAAGCCCTCGCTGAGCGATCCGCTGCTCGGCATGCTACAGTGAGTCCATGCTCACCATCCCCAACGTCCTCACCATCATGCGGATCGTCCTGGTGCCGGTGTTCGCGCTGGCCTTCGTGCTGCCGGGCGAGACCGCGCGGCTGGCCGCGTTCGCGATCTTCTGCATCGCCGGCGCGAGCGACGCGCTGGACGGGCTGGCGGCGCGCAGGCTGAACGCGGGCAGCGAGTTCGGGCGCATGCTCGATCCCATCGCCGACAAGATCCTGGTCGCCGTGGCGCTGATGATGCTGGTCGCCGAGCGCACGATCAGCCAGTTCGACCTGGCCCTGCACATGAACCTCGCCGGCCTGCTGCGCCTGGTGCCGGCGCTCATCATCCTGAGCCGCGAGATCCTGGTCTCGGGCCTGCGCGAGTTCCTGGCCGGCGCCAAGGTGAGCGTGCCGGTGATCGCGGTCGCCAAGTTCAAGACGGCGGTGCAGATGGTCGCGATCGGCGCGATGATCCTGATGCCCGTCGCCGACACCTTCTTCCCGCGCGTGCCGGCGCTGTCCTATGCGGCCTTTGCCTACGCCTTGCTCTGGGTCGCGGCGGCGCTGACGGTCTATACCGGCTATGTCTATTTCCGCGCCGGGCTCAAGCACCTGCACGCGTCATGAAGCTCCTCTATTTCGCCTGGGTGCGGCAGAAGATCGGCAAAGGCGAGGAGCGCATCGCGCTGCCCGAGGGCGTCGCCACCGTGCGCGCGCTGGCCTTGCATCTGGCGTCGCGCGGAGACGGCTACGCGGATGCCTTCGCCGATCTCGCCAAGCTGCGCGCCGCGGTGAACCGGGAGCATGTGCCGCTCGAGGCCGCAGTCGCGGACGGCGACGAGGTCGCGTTCTTCCCGCCGGTGACGGGAGGGTGACTTGGGAGTGACTGGGCGGATGATCCGCATCGGCCCCGAGGATTTCGACGTCGCGGCCGAGCTTTCCGCGCTGGGGCCCTCGGGCGCCGTTGTCAGCTTCACCGGCCATGTGCGCGCCGAGCCGGGCCTGGCCGCGCTGGCGCTCGAGCATTATCCCGACATGACCGAGCGCGAGATCGCGCGCCATGTGGAGGACGCCGAGGCGCGCTGGCCGCTCGCGGGCGTGACCGTGATCCACCGCACCGGCCGCCTGGAGCCCGGCGCGCGCATCGTGCTCGTCGCGGTCGCCTCCGCGCACCGCCGCGCGGCGTTCGAGGCGTGCGAGTTCCTGATGGACTATCTCAAGACCCGCGCGCCGTTCTGGAAGCGCGAGGAGCGCAACGACGGCGCGCGCTGGGTCGAGGCCAAGGCGAGCGACGACGACGCGGCGGCGCGATGGCGCTAAAGCGTGATTGCTCTTCTGCGGATCGCAATCCGCTTTAGACCCTTGATGGCCGCGCAATTTTTCGGGCTTGCCGCTCGCTTTCGCCCGATTGCGCTCCGGCTTGAATGACGCTCGGTCGGACTATTTCCGAGACAGCCAGGCCGAATCCGAACAGATCGCGCCGTCGTCTCCGGGCTCCACGCCGATAAAGGAGAGATAGGTCGCGATCTTCTTGTCGAGCGCGCCATAGAACGCCTTGTAGGTGGTGCCGTTGATGGTCACCTCCGTCTTGGTGTTCGAATAGGTGGCGTTCTGCGACACCGCGACCAGCGACTGCCCATCCGAGTGATAGCCGCTCAGCGACGCCGTCCCGGTCTGCGGATCGAGCGTCGCGACGCCGGTGGTGCGTGCCACGCTGACCTGGCCTCCGGGCGAAATGCAGCTTTCGATGTTGGTATAGACGTACGCGCCGGACAGCACCGGCACGTCCTTCTTCGCCAGCGCCGGCGACGACAGCAGGCACGCGGCCAGCGCCGCGACAACCACAAATTTCATCGCTTCCTCTCCCAACCTGAGTGAGGGATTCTTGCGCAACCGCGACGGCAATGCAAACGGGCCGCTATCCCGCCTTGGCGAGCCTGACCTCGCT
Organism: Rhizomicrobium sp.; assembly: GCA_035549495.1. Lineage (GTDB taxonomy): Bacteria > Pseudomonadota > Alphaproteobacteria > Micropepsales > Micropepsaceae > Rhizomicrobium. Next base: position 23,566 of record DASZQV010000008.1, read on the forward strand.
CACGGGCGCGCGGACGTCGGCGTCGTAGGCGTTCATCAGCGTCTCGGTGATCGCGGCCGGCGTGAACTTGTAAGGCCCGATCTCGGCGACCGGCGTGACCTCGGCGGCGGTGCCGGTGAGGAAGCACTCGCTGAAGCCGCTCAGCTCCTCGGGCCGGATGTGGCGCTCGACGACCTTGATCTGGCGCGCGCGGGCGAGCGCGATCACCGACTGGCGCGTGATGCCGTTCAGGAAGCAATCCGGGATCGGCGTGTGCAGCTCGCCGTCCTTGACGAAGAAGATGTTGGCGCCCGTCGCCTCCGCGACATAGCCGCGATAGTCGAGCATCATGGCGTCCGCGAAGCCGCGCGCATCCGCCTCGTGCTTGGAGATGGTGCAGATCATGTAAAGCCCCGCCGCCTTGGCCTGGGTCGGCGCCGTGTCGGGCGCGGGCCGGCGCCAGCGCGACAGCTCCATGCGGATGCCCTTGAGCTTCAGCTTGGGATCGAAATAGGACGGCCAGGTCCACACCGCGATGGCGACGTGGATCTTCGACGCCTGCGCCGCGACCGACATCTGCTCCGAGCCGCGCCACACGACGGGGCGGACATAGGCGTCGGTGAAGCCCTGCGCCGCCACGGCCTCGAGCGTCGCCTTGTTGATCTCCTCTTCCGTATACGGAATTTTCATGCCGAGAATCTCGGCGCTGACGAACAGGCGGTGGGTGTGCTCCTCGAGCTTATAGACGCGCCCGTTGTAAAGCCGCTCGCCCTCGAACACGCTCGAGGCATAGTGCAGCCCGTGGGTCAGCACGTGGATCTGCGCGTCCTTCCACGGCACGAGCTTGCCGTCGAGCCACAAGGAGCCTTCGCGCCGATCGAATGGGATGATGTCCGCCATTGCCGTCCTCTTTGGAGTGTCCCCTTTGGCCCTTGCCGGAAACGTCCGGGGAGCCTAAATGTGTCAGCATGCCTGACGTAAAAGCCGCGTCGTCCAGCCCGTCGCCCCTCTATCTACGGGATGAGGAGTTGAAGCAAGGCGTCGACCTGCTCTTCTTCGCCTCCCGCGACGTGTCGTCCGAAGGCGCCGGCGCGCTGGCTCAAGCAAAATTGGGTCGCGCGCACCGCCGCGCGCTATATTTCATTGCGCGCAATCCGGGACTCTCGGTCGCGGAATTGCTCGGCATCCTGAAAGTGACGAAGCAGAGCCTGAATCGCGTGCTCAACGATCTTTTGCAAGGCGGCTATGTCGAGCGCAAAGCGGCGGCCCGCGACCGTCGCATGCGACAATTGCGGCTGACCGAGAAAGGCAACGCGCTCGAAAACGCGATCTGGGGCGAGCAGCGCGCGCGCATCGTGCGCGCTTTCCGCCAGGCCGGTCCCGAAGCGGTGAGCGGCTTCCGCCGCGTGTTGATGGAGCTTACGCGATGAGCGCAGCCGGCGCGAAGATCGAAGATCCGCATCTGCTCGTGGTCGACGACGACGAGCGGCTGCGCGAGCTCTTGCAGCGCTATCTCTCGTCCAACGGGTTCCGCGTGAGCGTCGCCGCCGACGCCGCCGAGGCGCGCAAGCTGATGAAGTCGATCGCGTTCGACCTCTTCATCCTCGACGTGATGATGCCGGGCGAGTCGGGCCTCGAGCTCACGCAAGGCATCCGCGCCAGCCTGCCGACGCCGATCCTGATGCTGACCGCGCGCGGCGAAGCCTCGGACCGCATCGCCGGCCTCGAGCAGGGCGCCGACGACTATCTGCCCAAGCCCTTCGAGCCGCGCGAGCTGGTGCTGCGCGTCGGCGCGCTGTTGCGCCGGGCAGCACCTCCCCTCAAGACCGCGCATGCCGAGGTGAAGCTCGGCCAATGCGTGTTCGACCCGCAGCGCGCCCAGCTCAAGCGAGGCGGCCGCCCGGTGAAGCTGACCAGCTCGGAAAGCGCTCTGCTCCAGCTCTTCGCGGCCAATGCCGGCCGCGCCTTCAGCCGCGCCGATCTCTGCGCGCGGCTCGGCGTCGCGCTGGAACGCTCGATCGACGTGCAGGTGACGCGCCTGCGCCGCAAGATCGAAGAGGATCCCAAGCTTCCGCTCTATCTCCAGACCGTGCGCGGCATCGGCTATGTCCTCGTCCCAGACCACGTCGCCTGACCTGAACGCGTTGCGTCCCGGGCGCATCGTCAAGCGCGTGCTGCCGCGCGGCCTGTTCGGACGCTCGCTGATCATCATCGTCGCGCCGATGTTCATCTTGCAGGCGATCGTCTCGTACATCTTTTTCGAGCGCGACGTCGACGCCTCGACGCGGCGGCTGTCGCGCGACATCGCCGCCGACGTCTCGTTCCTGATCGCGCTCGAGGACAGCTATCCGATGAAGGAGCGCGTGGCGTTGCGCGCGCTCGCGGCGAAGCAATTGCGCTTCGACATCGTGTTCGAGAAAGGCGCGCGCATCCCCCCGCCGACGCGGCGCCCGCGCTCGACCATCGACCAGGCGCTCGACGACGTGATCGCGCAGCAGATCGGCGAGGTGCGCCACTTCCAGACCACGCGCGCCGGCAAGGACTTCGCGATCAGCGTCGAGGTCCATGACGGCGTGCTGCGCATGCTGGTGCCGCGCGAGCGCGCCACGGTGTCGGCGCCGGACATCTTTATTCTCTGGATGGTGGGATCGTCGCTGATATTGCTGGCCGTCGCGATCCTGTTCCTGCGCAACCAGGTGCGGCCCATCGAGCGGCTGGCGCGCGCGGCCGACGCGTTCGGCAAGGGCCGCGCCGTGCCCGACTTCAAGCCCTATGGCGCGATCGAGGTCAGGCGCGCGGCGGAAGCGTTCCTCACCATGCGCGAGCGCCTCGACCGCTATGTACAGCAGCGGACCGAGATGCTCGCCGGCGTCAGCCACGACCTCAAGACGCCCTTGACGCGCATCCGGCTTCAGCTCGCGATGCTCAAGCCCGAACCCGATATCGAGGCGATGCGCGAGGACGTGGCCGAGATGGAGCGCATGCTGGACGAGTACCTGCAATTCGCGCGCGGCGAAGGGGGCGAGCAGCCCCAGCTGGTCGACGTCGCCTGGCTCGCGCGCGAAGCCGCCGACGCCGCGATGCGCGCGCGCTCGGCCGATGCGTCGCGCCTCGCGTTCGACGCGCCCGAGCCGGTGCAGATTTTCGTGCGCAGGCTGGCGCTGCGCCGCGGGCTCACCAACCTGGTCGACAACGCGCTCAAGCACGGCAAGCGCGTGGAGGTCACCCTGCGCCGCGACGAGCGCTTCGTGCATGTCTGCGTCGACGACGACGGGCCGGGCATCCCGCCCGAACGCCGCGAGGAGGCGTTCCGCCCGTTCCACCGCCTCGACACCGGCCGCAATCTCCAGGTCGGCGGCGTCGGCCTCGGCCTCGCCATCGCCCGCGACGTCGTGCGCGCCCATGGCGGCGATCTCGTGCTGGAAGACAGCCCGCTCGGCGGCTTGCGCGCGGCGGTCAGGCTGCCGGTGTAGGCACGGCGGCACGGATGCAAAAATCCTTTCACGCCTCATTCCTGAAAATCGCGCGCGCGAAGCAGCATCTGCAGGAATTGGAAAAAGTCGTTGCCGATTTCCTCGCCTCCGATCCGGCAAAGTTCGCCCCGGCGCCGCAGGTCCCCGGGATGATCAGCTTTGGCGGCATGACCCTTAGAGGACTGCCGGAAATCACGAGCGCCATCCTGGGCGACATCATTCACAATCTGCGGGCCTCGTTGGACCTGATGGCCGTTGCGCTGTGCCAGTCGAACGGTCACTCGGGCGAGAAGGTCTACTTTCCCTTCTGCGAAAAAGCCGACGACTTGCCGCGAACGATAAAGCAGCGGAACTTCGACAGTGCCGGACCGAAAGCCGTTCAGCTGTTGACCGAACTGAGGCCCTACAAGGGCGGCAACGCAGTGCTGCGCGCAATCCACGATCTCGACATACAGGACAAGCACCGCTCGCTGATCCCAAGCATGATGAATGTCGAGTCTCCGGTTTTCCGAATGGATGTGATTGACGGAAAGCTGACTCCGGTGCCCGTCGGCGATCACACCAAGCCGAGCGCGATCAAGCTGTCGATGCCTGCGGGCGGCGTTTTCGCGGATCAGGAGCTCATTCCATGCCTGCGCCGGCTGATCGATACCACCGAGAGCATCATCAGCACCTTCGAACAACGTTGCGCTGCGCCTGGCTAGCGCTACGCCATTCGTCGCCGCGGCCAGTCGACGACGATCGCCTTGCCGGCGGTGAGCGCGACGACCTCGTGCTCGGTGTTGGGGGGCACGATGGCGACCATGCCGGGGCCGGCGCGCATCGTCTCGCCGGCGATGGTGACCTCGAGCGTGCCTTCGATCACCTGCCACACCTCTTCCTGGTCGTGGCTGTGCGCGTGGATCGACGCGCCCTGGTCGAACTCGTAATGGCCGAAGGTCATGGTCGCCGAATCGAAATAGCGCCCGCGCCAGCCCGGCAGGCGCTCGATCACGGGAAGCGCGGCTGTGTCGAGGACGCTCATGGCCCGGTCAAGGTCCACACATGCCCGGCGGGATCCTTCAGCCGGCAGCGGCGGCCCTCGGCGACGCTCACCGTCTCGATATCGGCGAGGAGCGTCGCGCCGGCTGCCATGGCGCGGTCGCGCGCGGCTTCGAGACCCTCGACCTCCAGCCACAGGGTCAGCGACGTGCCGCCGAGCGCGGACGGGCTCTTCACGCCGAGCGCCGCCATCGATTCATAGTCGTCGGCGAGGAAGAGATGCTGGCCGCCCACACGGAACTCGCTGCGCCCGATTTTGCCGTTCTCGGGATCGATCCAGCGCACGAGCTCTTCCGCGCCCAGACCCCGGACATAGAAATCGAGCGCCTTCGCGGCCTCGCTGGCGATGAGATAGATGTTCATGGAGAGACCATAGCGCGCCGCCATGGCGCGCGATTGTAAAAATTTCACGCCTCCAGCGGCACGTGCTGCTGGTAAGGCCCGCGCAGGCGGAAATATTCGCTCGGCGTGAAGCCGGAAAATTCCTTGAACTCGCGGATGAAATGCGGCTGGTCGTAATAGCCGTGGCGCTCGACCTCTTCCATCCAGTCGACGCTCTCGGCCGGATGCACGCGCTCGAGCACGCGCTGGAACCGCGACACGCGCAGGTAAGCCTTGGGCGTCATGCCGATCTGCTCGGCGAAGAGGCGGATGAGCTTCTTTGGACTGACCTCGGCTTCGCGTGCCGCGGTCGCGACCGACACCCGATGGGGGCTGCGGCGGAACAGCCCGAGCGCGATCTCGACCGCGGGATGGCGCACGGCTTCGTTGAAGCGCACCACCATGGCGCGGAACAGCATGTCGATCTTCGCGTCGGGCGTCGGCGCCTCGATGAGACGCTGGTGCAGACGCTCGGCATCGGCGCCCCAGAGGTCGCCGAGCGCGACATGGGCATTCTCGAAATGCCGCGCCGAGCCCGAGAAGAACGCGAACGCGCCGCCCGGCTTGAACTGCACGCCCATGTTCGAGGCCTGGAACGCGTCGATGGCGAAGGCGGCCGAATGCCCGCCGCACAGCACGGGACCCTTGAGCGCGTTGCGCCGTCCATAGCGCTCGCCGTCGTACCAGGCGAGCGTCTCGCTCGCGAGATTGATCATCAGCCCGGTGCGCGCCGAGGCCATGATCGTGTCTTTCGCATGGCCGGGATCGAAGCCGCGCCAATACCAGATGTTCTCGATGAAGGCGTCGAACGGCGCGGGCGGCACGAAGGTCTTGTAGACCACCGGCGCATGCGCGGCATGGGGTCGGGCGTTCGCGGCCATGGCCCGAGAATAGGCGTCAGGACGCGAGTTCGCCAGCGCGCTTGTTGGCCGCGGCGACGGCGCGCGCCATCAAGCCGTTGAGGCCCCCCTTTGGAGGTTTGCTGCCGATCAGCACTTTCAGCGCCGCTTCGGTGGTGCCGCCGGGACTGGTGACGTCGCGGCGCAGCTCGGCCGGCGGGCGCGGATCGGCATCGAGCAAGGCGCCCGCGCCGGTGATCGTGGCGCGCGCGAGCTGCTCGGCTTCGGCGCGCGGCATGCCTTGCGCTTCGGCCGCGTCGGCGAGCGCTTCGACCAGCAGGAACACATAGGCCGGACCCGAGCCCGACACCGCCGTCGTCACGTCGATCAGCTTTTCCTTGGCGACCCAGATCGTGGGCCCGAGCGGCTTCAGCAGCGCTTCGGCAAGCTTGCAGTCGGCAGCGGTCGCGTTGGGCCCTTGGAAGATCGCCGTGATGCCGCGGCCGATGGCGCCCGGCGTGTTCGGCATGGCGCGCAGCATATGCGCCTTCGCGCCCCAGGCCTTCTTCAAGGTCGCGATGGACGTGCCCGCGGCGATGGAGATCATCGGCGCGCCGCTTTCGGCGATGGGCCTGAGCCGCGCCGCTTCGGTGCGCAGGATCTGGGGTTTGAGCGCGACCACGCAGGCGCGCACTTTGCCGGATGGGATCTGCGCGAGCACGCGCACGCCGAGCTTCTTGAGCCGCGGCGACGGGTTCGGCTCGACCGCGACGATGGGCGCGAGGCCCTGGGCGAGCCAGCCTTCCAGCATCGCAGCCCCCATGCGGCCCGCGCCGACGAGAAGAATGGGCGGCTTCACGCCGGTCTTCAGGCTTGTCCGGCGCATTCCAGGATGGCGGCGGCGACGGCCTCTTCGGCGGTCTTGTTGCCCCAGAGCACGAATTGGAACGCCGGGTAGTAGTGCTCGCACGCCTCGACCGCGAGGTTGAGGAGCGCTTCGCATTGCGCGGCGCTGGCATGGGCGTCGGGGAAGATCATCGCGTGGCGGAAGACGATGGTGCCGTCCTCGGGCCAGAGGTCGAAATGGCCGATCCACAGCCGCGAGTTCACGTACATCAGAAGATTGGCGACGTTCGAGCGCCTGACCTCGTCGCCGATGCGCATGTCGAAGGCCGAGGACAGATGCAGCGACTGAAGGTCCTCGCGCCAGGTGAAATTGAAATGATGATCGGCCCAGCGCCCCGCGACGGACAGATTCAGCTCGTCGCGCCCGGCGCGCTCGAAATGCCAGCCATTGTCCTCAACCGCCTGCTCGAGCATGTCGAGCGGGTTGGGACCGGCTTCCGTCTCGTTCAGCTGGATGGCCGTCATCAGGCACTCCTACGCGTGGGGGTCCGACGCAAATCGAAGCAGTCTCGGATCAAACTGGCACAAGATTTTGAGGTCGCACAAGAGTCTGCCGCCGGCGTTTTTTGCCGCGCTCGCCTCATTCACAGCTTTGACACGCGCTTCGGGAGTCTTTTCAAGGCTTTGCGCGCTCGGCCTCCAGCGCCTCGATCCGCGCGCGCAAGGCGTCGTTCTCCTCGCGCGCCTTGGCGGCCATCGCCTTGACCGCTTCGAACTCGTCGCGCTGGACCAGATGCATGTCGGCGACGAGCTTTTCCATGCGCTGGCGCACGAAGCCGTCGACCTCGCCCTTCAGGCCCTGCGCGGCGCCGGCCGCGTCGGTGAAGAGCTTCGCCATGCCGTCGAGAAAGGGATTGTCGGTCTGCATCGGGATCTCCTGCGAATGGCGCGGCTGGGCAAATCAGCTTACCGTCCCGGCCGCCGAGCCGCCACGAGCTTGATATGGTCATTCCCTATCCCGAATTCGATCCCGTCCTCGTCCAATTCGGGCCGTTCGCGATCCGCTGGTACGCGCTCGCCTATATCGCGGGGCTGCTGCTCGGGTGGTGGTACGCGCTGGTGATGATCCGCGACAAATCGCTGTGGACGAATCCCCCGTTCGACGGCAAGCCGCCCGCGACCGAGGAGCAGATCGGCGACCTTCTGGTCTGGGCGGCGCTGGGCGTGATCTTAGGGGGAAGGCTCGGCTGGGATATCTTCTACGGCACGCTGTTGTGCAGCCATTCGCCGGACGCGGCCTTCTGCAACGGGCTGCCGGGCGCGTTCCTCACCAACCCGCTCAAGATCGTCGCCGCCTGGGAGGGCGGCATGTCGTTCCACGGCGCGGTGATCGGCGTGTTCCTGGCGATCACTCTGTTTTGCCGCCGCAACAAGCTGAGCCTCAGACGGATCGGCGACATCGTCTGCCTGGTGCAGCCCATCGGCCAGTTCCTCGGCCGCATCGCGAACTTCGTAAACGGCGAGCTGTGGGGCAAGCCGAGCGACGTGCCTTGGGCGATGGTGTTCCCGCGCGCCCATGACGGCATCCCGCGCCATCCGAGCCAGCTCTACGAAGCCGGCCTCGAGGGCCTGCTGCTGTTCGCGGTGCTGCAGATCTGCCTGCGCGTGTTCCGGCTGCACGAGCGGCCGGGCCTGATCAGCGCGATCTTCCTGATCGGCTACGGCTTGCTGCGCTTCGTCGTCGAGTTCTTCCGCGAGCCCGACACGCCGTTCCTCGGCTGGTTCAGCATGGGCCAGGCGCTGTCGGTGGCGCTGATCCTGAGCGGCTCTTACCTGGTGTGGTGGGTGTACCGGCGTGAACCCGCTCGGTGAGCGCCTCGCGCGGCTGATCGACGCCCAGGGCCCGATCTCCGTCGCCGCGTTCATGGCCGAGGCGAACCGCGCCTATTACGCGTCGCGCGATCCCTTGGGCCGCGACTTCATCACGGCGCCCGAGATCAGCCAGGTCTTCGGCGAGCTCATCGGGCTGTGGATGGTGCAGGCCTGGGACGCCCAAGGCCGCCCGCGCGCGAAACGCCTGGTCGAGCTGGGCCCAGGCCGCGGAACGTTGATGGCCGATGCGTTGCGCGCCGCGCGCGCGGTGCCCGGGTTCCTCGATCGTCTCGAGATCGTCTTCGTCGAGACGAGCCCGGCCTTGCGCGCCGAACAGGCGAAGCGCGTGCCAGGCGCGCGCTGGGCCGACCGCTTCGAGGCCGGCGACGCGCCGCTGTTCCTGATCGCCAACGAGTTCTTCGACGCGCTGCCGATCCGCCAATTCGTCAAGACGGCCGAAGGCTGGCGCGAGCGCATGATCGTGGTCGCGGACGGCGCGTTGGGCTTCGCGCTGTCGCCGCTCGTGGTGCCCGGTCCTGCCGCGCCCGACGGCACGGTTCGCGAGACCTGCCCCACCGCGCAAGCCGTCGTTGCCGAGATCGCGCACGGCATCGCGCATCGGGGCGGCGCCGCGCTGATCGTCGACTACGGTTACGATCAACCGGGCTTCGGCGAGACCCTGCAGGCCGTCCGCGGCAACGCGTTCGCAGATATCCTTGGGCAACCCGGCGAGACCGACCTCTCCGCGCATGTCGATTTCGCGGCGCTCGCCGCTGCGGCCTCGGAAGCCGCCGTGTACGGCACGACCCAAGGCACGTTCCTCAGAAGCCTCGGCATCGTGACACGCATCGCACGCCTTGCCGCCGCCAACCCGGCGCAGCGCGACGATCTGCACGCGGCGCTGGACAGGCTCGCCGATCCGGCGCAGATGGGGACATTGTTCAAGGCGCTCGCGATCCTGCCCTTTGGCTCGCCGCGACCTTTGGGATTCTGATCGTGCTGCGACTGCAAGCCCCGGAGTTGAACGCGCGCCACGGCTTCTTCGGCCGCACGGATGGCGTGAGCACCGGCATCTTCGCCTCGCTCAATTGCGGGCCCGGCTCGGGCGACGACCGCGCCGCGGTGACGGAGAACCGCCGCCGCGTGTCGGAGGCCCTGGGCGGCCCATTGCTCACGCTCTATCAGATCCACAGCGCCGAGGCCGTCGTGGTCACCGAGCCATGGGCGCAAGGCCCGCAGGCCGACGCGATGGCGACGAACGTGCCGGGCCTGGCGCTCGGCATCCTCACCGCCGATTGCGCGCCGGTGCTGTTCGCCGACAGCGAAGCCGGCGTGATCGGCGCCGCGCATGCCGGCTGGCGCGGCGCATTCAGCGGCGTGCTCGAAGCGACGATCGCGGCGATGGAAGCGCTGGGCGCCGCGCGCAAGCGCATCGCGGTCGCGCTCGGGCCGATGATCCGGCAGGCGAGTTACGAGGTCGGGCCGGAGTTCATCGCGCGTTTCGTCGAGGCCGACAAAGACAACGCCCGCTTCTTTTCGCCTGGTGAACAACCGGGCCATGCGATGTTCGATCTTGCCAGTTACGCCGCGGCGCGGCTCGAAC
>DASZQV010000009.1:0-2519 GCA_035549495.1 Rhizomicrobium sp.
CTCAGGACCTACGAGAAGCTCGGCATCCCGCTCAAGGAGCAGGAGATCCTCGCCGGCGTGCGCAAGCAGGGTGAGCCGTCGACGTTGGATGACGACGAGATGACCGGCGGCGAGGCGCGCGGCCGCGTCGCGGTCGACGCCGTGTTCGACTCGGTGTCGGTCGCCACCACCTTCAAGGCGGAGCTGAAGAAAGCCGGCGTGATCTTCATGCCGATCTCGGAAGCGATCCGCGAGCATCCCGAGCTGGTGAAGAAGTATCTCGGCTCGGTGGTGCCGACCTCCGACAACTTCTTCGCGACGCTGAACTCGGCGGTGTTCTCCGATGGCTCGTTCGTCTACGTGCCGGAGGGCGTGCGCTGCCCGATGGAGCTGTCGACCTATTTCCGTATCAACGAGAAGAACACCGGCCAGTTCGAGCGCACGCTGATCATCGCCGACAAGGGCGCCTACGTCTCGTATCTCGAAGGCTGCACGGCGCCGATGCGCGATGAGAACCAGCTGCACGCCGCGGTGGTCGAACTGGTCGCGCTCGACGACGCCGAGATCAAATATTCGACCGTGCAGAACTGGTATCCGGGCGATGCCGAGGGCAAGGGCGGCATCTTCAATTTCGTGACCAAGCGCGGCGACTGCCGTGGGCCGCGCTCGAAGATTTCGTGGACTCAAGTTGAGACCGGCTCGGCCATCACCTGGAAATATCCGAGCTGCATCTTGCGCGGCGACAACTCGCGCGGCGAATTTTATTCGATCGCGATCTCGAACGGCCGCCAGCAGGTCGACTCAGGGACGAAGATGATCCATCTCGGCAAGAACACCACGAGCCGGATCATCTCCAAGGGTATTTCGGCCGGCAAATCGAACAACACCTATCGCGGGCTGGTCACCGCGCACCGCAAGGCCACCGGCGCGCGCAACTTCACCAATTGCGATTCGCTTTTGATCGGCGACCAGTGCGGCGCGCACACGGTGCCTTACATCGAGGCGAAGAATTCCTCCGCCGTGTTCGAGCACGAGGCCACCACCTCGAAGATCTCCGAGGACATGCTGTTCTACTGCCAGAGCCGCGGCATGTCGGCGGAGGAAGCGACCGCGCTCGTCGTCAACGGCTTCGTCAAGGACGTGCTGCAGCAATTGCCGATGGAATTCGCCGTCGAGGCGCAGAAGCTGATCTCGATCTCATTGGAGGGGAGTGTGGGATGAGTGTCGATCGTCAGAAATTCCAGGCCGAGGCCGGAAGCTGCCTCGGCCAGAACAAGCCGGCCGGCGAACTCGCCGACTGCGTCGCCGCCCATTTTCCCGACGTTCAAGCGTTTCGCGAGAACGACGACCTCGTCATCAAAGGCGGCCACCGCTTTCTGGTGGTGCGCCGCGATGGCGCCGATCGCTTCCACGTGACCGGGAACGTCTCGGTGCCGTCGACCACGGTAGTCGACGAGGGCGGCGGGCGCTTGCGCACGCTCGACCAACTCATCGATGAAATTGCCGCTCTGGCGGAGTAACGGAACCGACAATGTCGCTTTTAGAGATCAAGAACCTGCATGCCGAGGTCGAGGGCAAGAAGATCCTCAACGGCCTGACGCTGACCATCGAGAAGGGTCAGGTCGCGGCCATCATGGGGCCGAACGGCTCCGGGAAATCGACGCTCGCTTACGTGCTTGCCGGCAAGCCCGGCTACGAAGTCACCGAGGGCGAAGTGCGGCTCGACGGCGAGAACATCCTCGACATGCCGCCGGACGAGCGCGCCGCCAAGGGCGTGTTCCTCGCTTTCCAATATCCGGTGGAAGTGCCGGGCGTCGCCACCATGACCTTCCTGCGTACCGCGCTCAACGCGCAGCGCAAGACGCGGGGTGAGGGCGAATTGTCGACGCCGGAATTCATGAAGCTGGTGCGCGAGACCGCGGCCCATCTCGGCATCGGGCAGGACATGCTGCGCCGCGCGGTCAATGTCGGTTTCTCCGGCGGCGAAAAGAAGCGCAACGAGATCATGCAAATGGCGATCCTGCAGCCGCGTCTCGCCGTGCTCGACGAGACCGATTCCGGTCTCGACATTGACGCGCTCAAGATCGTGTCCGACGGCGTCAACCGCCTGCGCTCGCCGGAACGCTCGATGATCGTGATCACACATTATCAGCGGCTGTTGACCTATATCGTTCCGGATGTCGTGCACGTGCTGGCCAAGGGACGTGTGGTGAAGTCGGGCGGCAAGGAACTCGCGCTCGAGCTCGAGGCCGAGGGCTATGCGCAATATGTCGGCGAGGCGGCCTGACGATGGCTGAGGTTACTCCGATCAAGACTCCCGCTGAACAGGCGCTCGCCAGCGCCTATGCGGGCGCGCGCGACAGGCTGCCGGGCGAAGGCGCGGTCGCCGCTTTGCGCGAGGACGCGTTCCGCGCGTTCGAGGCGCGCGGGCTGCCGCATCGGCGCGTTGAGGAATGGAAATACACCGATCTGCGCGCGCTCATGCGCGATCTCTATCCGCTGGCCGCGCCGCCCGATGCCGCCGCCAAGGCGCGCGTCAA
>DASZQV010000010.1:0-58270 GCA_035549495.1 Rhizomicrobium sp.
GACCAACTTTTGTCTGGGGGCTTGAAGCCCGAGGACCTGACGGGCGCGGACGGGTTGTTCGTGCGGCTGAAGAAGGCGCTGATCGAACGGGCGCTGTCGGCCGAGCTGACCGATCATTTGGGCTACGAGAAGGGCGACCCGGTCGGGCGCGGCAGCGGCAACAGCCGCAACGGGACGAGCGCCAAGACGGTGCTGACCGAGGACGGTGAGGTCGAGATCGCGGTGCCGCGCGACCGCGCCGGCAGCTTCGAGCCGCAGCTGATCGCCAAGGGCCAGACCCGGTTCGACGGCTTCGACGACAAGATCATCAGCCTGTACGCGCGCGGGATGACGGTGCGCGAGATCCAGGGCCACCTGGCGGAGCTCTACGGCACCGAGGTCTCGCCCGACCTGATCGGCAAGGTGACCGATGCGGTGCTCGACGAGGTGCGCGACTGGCAGGGCCGTCCGCTCGAGCCGGTCTATCCCGTGATCTTCTTCGACGCGCTGCGCGTCAAAATCCGCGACGAGGGAACCGTCAAGAACAAGGCCGTCTACGTCGCGCTGGGCCTCAAACCCTGCGGCGACAAGGACGTTCTGGGCCTTTGGATCGAGCAGACCGAGGGCGCCAAGTTCTGGCTCAAGGTCATGAACGATCTGAAGGTCCGCGGCGTCGGCGACATCCTGATCGCCGTGGTCGACGGGCTGAAGGGCTTCCCCGAGGCGATCAACAGCATCTATCCGCAGACCCTGGTGCAGACCTGCATCGTGCACCTGATCCGCAACAGCCTGTCCTTCGTGTCGTGGAAGGACCGCAAGACGATCCTGCCCTCGATCAAGGCGATCTATCGCGCCGAGAACGCCGAGGCGGCCCTGCAGCGGCTCGAAGAGTTCGAAGCCCAATGGGGCAAGCGCTATCCCGCGATCGGCCAGGCCTGGCGCCGCGCCTGGCAGCACGTCGTCCCGTTCTTCGCCTTCGCGCCGGAGATCCGCAAGATGATCTACACCACCAACGCCGTCGAGGCGCTCAATCGCTCCTTGCGCAAGATCATCAAGACCCGCGGCTCCTTCCCAAACGACGAGGCCGCCTTGAAGCTGCTCTACCTCGCGATCCGGAACGCGTCCGTCCATTGGCGACGCGCTATTGAATGGACCGCCGCGATGAGCCAGTTTGCCATCCAGTTCGAAGAGCGCTTCGCGGCCTCAGCGGACTGACCCCATGGGGTCAGTCCGCTGACCCCGCAACCCAACCACAGAGGCCGCTCTTACACAAAACTTCTGACACTCCCCGTTGGGCAGCAAAGCCGTGCGGAACGCAATCATTCTTGCAAGCGCGCGCACTATCCGGCCGAAAAACCCCACTTTGGACAGCGCCAGCGCCGACGACGGTGCCGGCGCGGGGATAGCCGGGTGCGTGATCCTGCGGGCGGACGACAACGGGACCGACACCTTTGCCCCCAGCATCTTTCATCCCACGGACTCAAATGGCGGGTTGCGGTCGGCTCTATCGGTAGCAAATGCTTTTAACGGTACGGCGATCACCGCGATCAGCGAATCGTTCTCCGTCACCAACACCCTCATCCTCGGATTCGACAAATGCTGGTCGAACACGGACGCGACAAAAACATACATCGGCCGGCGCTCCATCCTCGATCACGTCAACTGCGACGGCAGGACGGGCTTCGCTGTCTATGGCGGTGGCGGCGGGACGCAGTTCGACGACCTGAACGTGCGGTCTTTCCTCACGGGCACCGGCTTCGTCAATTGCACAAATTGCAACGAATACGACTGGGACGGCGGCACCGGGCGTGGAGACCTGATCGCCATCAACCCGACCGGCACCAACGGTCCCTATCAGGTCGTGCTCGACGTGACCGGCACAGGGGTCTTCCCACCGGTGACAGGCGACACGATCTGGGTGAGGACGCCCACAACGAACGCGCAATCCGCGGGCGGGCGGTACACGGTCGGTACCGTCTCGCCCGTGTCGTGCGCGCATACCTGCGTGAGCTTCGATCTCGCCGGCACGGTGTCGTCGTCCGCGGCGCTTCCCTTGATGGGCACCGCGACCTTCGACGCCGGCTCGACCAGGCTGACCGCCATCGCCGGGCTGACCGGCGGCGCCACCGCAAGCGCGCTCGCGGTCGGCATGCATGTCGGCAGCGCGTCGGGCGGCTGCATCCCGAGCGGCACCATCGTCGCGATCAATCCTGACTGGAACACGGTGTGGATATCGTCGAACGCGGCGACGACCTGCGCTTCCACCACCAATGCCAGCGTCCGGTTCTGGGACGAGCCTTATGCCACTGCCGGAAGCTCGGTTACGCTCTCATCGCAAGTTCGCACCGGCGACGCGTTCTCGATCCTCGGCGCCGCCGGCGTGACGTTCAACAACTGCCACCAGAGCAACCACTACACCGGCTTTCGCGCGGGTTCCGGCTCAGGGCAGACCCGCTTCGTCAACTGCGTCAACGAGAACGACCACGATCTCGAGGACGACGATCTGTACGGACTGATCTGCGAGGGCGACTGCGGCGGCGTCGACTGGGTCAATGGAATCCTGGCGCAGCACGCGACGGGTGCGATCGTGGTCAACACCAGTTCGGGAAAAGCCGTCCATGTCTCTAACGCCGGAATCGGTCCGAGCAACGGGCGGCGGTCGGGCCGCTATGCCGACGTCGAGAACGGCATTCTCCAGCTCGACAACTCGACGTCGGATCAGACGGGCAATCTGTTCGTGCGGCACGACGGGACACACGCCGGATACCTGACGATCAGCGGCGACTTCATGTCGAAAGGCACGCTCTATCAGCAAGACGCCACGGCGATCGTCAACACGACAGGCTGCGGCAACACCTTCGCGGCTCCCACGCCCTATTCGTGCGCGCCCGCCGCCGCGGCGTTGCGTCCCGGTGGACGGTTGACCCTGACGCCTTATTCGGTCGCGCCGCCGACGGGAGCGGTGATGACGAGCGACGTGTCGAGCAGCAACAAGATCTACTACGTTCCCTATGCCAGCGAGGTGCTTCCGATCTGGAACGGCTCCGCTTACGGCGTAGTCGACATCGGCAGCACCGGGCTCTCGATGAACCTGAACACCGGCGTCCAGTTCGCGGCAAATCTGTACGACATCTTCGCGGAGACCGGCCGCGCGGGCGTGCCGGAGCTCTGCACCGGACCGGCCTGGGCGAACGTGACCACGCGCTCCGCCGCCATCGCCAAGAACCAGGGCATCTGGGGCAACAGCGGTTCGATGACCTGCACGCACGCAGCGGCTGCGTTCAGTTGTCCGGCCTATTCCTGCACCTATCTCGGCACCCTGTATGCGCTGAGCGACGGCCACGCCACGATGCAGCTCGGTCCGGCGATCCATGGCGGCGGTCCGGCGCTGTGTCTATGCCTGTACAACGCCTACAACCGCGTTCCGGTCGTCGCGGAGGGGCTGGACAACGACCCTGCCTACTCCGACAGCTACACGGTGTGGAAGCCGATGAACGTGAGCCAGACCGGGGGATTTGCGGACGGCGTGCACTACTACAACAGCATTACCGTGATCGACGGTCTCGGCGAGATGAACATCGACGCGCAGCTGGTCCAGCGCGCCATAGGCGGAACCGGCGCGGCGCAGATCGGCATCAGCGTGTCTAGCGATGCCGGCGCGATACCCAATCCCGTCCTCAGTTCTCAGAACCCCGGGAGCACGGCGGTTTCGCTCAGCTCCAGCCTGCGCGCGCCGCCGCTGCTGGGCCTGTGGTTCGTCCAGGCCATGGAGCATGGCGGCTCGGGGACCGCGCCGCAGTACGGCGGCACCGTGATCATTCCGAACAGCCAGATGCTGTCTTTGCAGGTCGACGACTGAGCGCTCAAGCTAAACGGTCGTCACCGTGCGGTCGAGCGAAAGCCAGCGCGTGCGGTTGGTGTTGATGTTGTTGCCGATCCAGCCCTTGACCTGCGGCGAGACAAGGTCGCGCGTGACGCCGAAATAGACCGGCGCGACGGCGACGTCGTCGAGCAGGATCTGCTCGGCCTTTTCCAGCATCTGCGCGCGCTGCGCGGCGTCGCGGGTGTTGTCGGAGCCGGCGACCAGCTTTTCGAACTCGGGGTTGAAATAGCCGCCATAGTTCATGTCCTCGGTCGCCTTCTGGAACAGGAACAGATAGTTCTTCGGATCGCGGTAGTCGGCGACCCAGCCCGCGCACGCGACGTCGAAATCGTGCTTGCGCAGCACCGCGTAATGCACCTGTGTCTCCGACGGCACCAGACTGACATTGACGCCGGCCTGGCGCCACATCTCCTGCAGCGCGACCGAGACCAGCTTCACCTCGGTGGTCATGATCATGCTGTAGTCGAAGGACAGCGGATTGTGCGGCCCATAGCCCGCTTCGGCGAGCAGGCGCTTGGCCTCGGCGAGGCGCGCCTGCATCGGCTGGTCGTGAAAGCTCGCGCGCGCGCGGCCGGGATAGCCGGGCATGCCGGGCGGGATCAAGGCGTAGGAAGGCTGCTCGCCGGCGCGCTCGATGCGCGAGCACATCACTTCGCGGTTGATCGCCAGCGAGAGCGCCTTGCGCACGCGGATGTCGTCGAACGGCTTGCGCTTGAAGTTGAACTGCACGTATTGGCTCAGGATGAACGGCCAGAGCCTCAGCTCGTTCTTCATGTTCTCGCGCAGCCAGTCGATCTTCTGCGGCGGCAGGCTGTCGGTGATGAGGTCGAACTCGCCGCCGCGCATGCGCTTCAGCGCCGCTTCCGAGTCCTGCGTCGGATAGTAGTTGACGGTCTCGATCTTGACGCGCGCCGCGTCCCAGAAGCGCGGGTTCTTGACCACGCGGATATGGTCGTTCGGCACCCAATGCACGAGCTTGTAGGGGCCGTTGACGGCGATGTTCTCGGGCTTCAGCCAGTCGTTGCCGTGCTTCTCGACGACGTGCTTGGGCACCGCGAAGGTCGTGAAGTGGGTGAGCAGCTGGCCGATATAGGGCACCTGGAAATGGAACGCGATCTCGAGCGTCCTGTCGTCGATCGCGCGCACGCCGAGCGCGTCCACGGGAAGCGCGCCGGTGGCGACGGCCTCCATGTTCTTGATGGGGTAGAGGATCGAGACGTATTGCGCGGCGAATTTCGGATCGGCGATGCGGCGGAAGGAATAGACGTAGTCGTGCGCCGTGACCGGCACGCCGTCGGACCAGGTGTGGTCGCGGATCTTGAAGGTGTAGACGAGGCCGTCGGCGCTCGCGGTGTAGCTCTCGGCCGCGCCGGGCACGGCGTTGGCGGCGCTGTCCTCGGTCATCAGCCCGACGAACATGTCGCCGATGATGTTGTTCTCCCACTGGCCCTGGGCCTTGTGGGGATCGAGCGTGTCGGGCTCGGCGCCGTTGCCGCGGTTCAGCGTCTTGCCGTCGGCCGTCGACAGCGTGAAGCCCCGTGCCGAGCGTCCCCGGAACGCGAACGCGCCGATGCCCGCCGCGGTCAGCGCGCCGGCGCTCAGCGCGGCGCGGCGCGTGAATCGGTTTCGGTTGGAATCTGCCATGTGCTGTGCTCCAATCCCGTAAGCCGGAACAAGCGGCGAGAAGATTACGCAAGTCTTAATGCGGGCCCCTTGCCCGCCTCTCGCATTAAACAATGGAATGGGTGAACGGGTCATGAAGCTCAGCATCGCCGCGGCAACGGTTTTCCTCGGGCTGGTGTCGGTCGCGCAGGCCGACGAATACGGCGACGTGCTCCGCGCGATGGATGCCTGCGCCGGCATGACCGACGGCGCGCAGCGGCTGGCCTGCTACGACAAGGTGAGCCCGCAGGTGAAGGCGACGCTGGCCAGGATGCCGCGCACCGCCCCGCCCACGGCCGACGAGCAGAAGAGCTGGTTCGGCTTCGACTTCGCCGACCTGTTCGGCAGCACGCCCAACCAGCAGACCACGCCCGACAAGTTCGGGGGCGAGAACCTGCCCGCGCCGCCGCCCAAGCCCGGCGAGGCGCCGCCGCCCGAGCCGATCGACAGCATCACCGCCAAGGTCACCGACTACGCCTTCACGCCGTTCGGCAAGTTCATCGTCTTCCTCGACAGCGGCCAGGTTTGGCGCCAGGTCGAGGGCGACACCGACAAGGCAAGCTTCACCAAGGACGCCACGGTCACCATCTCGCGCGGCTTCATCGGCAGCTACACGCTGCAGATCGGGGATTCGGCCAAGACCTTCAAGGTCAAGCGGGTGAAGTAGGGGCTCCCGCCGCTATCCGATCAGTGCGTGCAGCTTGGCACGAATTTCAGAGAGCTCGCTCGCGGCTGCGCGGCCCTTCTTACGCGCGTTGCGTGCCCGCCAATCGAAGCTCTTTACCTGATCGGCCAGCGCGACGCTTGTGGGCCGCCCGGAGAGCTTCACCTCGAAGGGGTAGCCTTTGATCTTCGTGGTCGTCGGGCAGCAAAGAAGAAGACCGGCGCGTCGATTATACTCTGCGGGGCTGAGAACGACTGCCGGCCGATGCTTGGCCTGCTCGTGGCCGGCTTGAGGATCGAAGTCGATCCAGACGATGTCGCCGGCCTCCGGCACGTAAGCCGCGGACACTAAATGTTCTCCCGGCCGACCGGGCGGCCGGTGTCGATTTCATCGTGCCGGTTGTCGTCCGTGATACCGGCGACGAGCGTGGCCAAATCGAAGACCGGCGTGCGCACCGGCTCGATGATGATGCGGCCGCGTTCTTCGCGCACATCCACCTGCTGATCGAGCCGGACGCGGGCGGCCGCCATGATGGGCGAAGGAATGCGGACGGAGGCGCTGTTGCCCCACTTCTTCACGGTAACGCGCATCTGCTTCTCCGTATCGACATTGTCGATACTAAGCCTTTGCCCGGTCAACTTCAAGATGGCGCCGCTTGAGACGCCAGCGCGATCTGCTCGTCGTGCTCGGCCACCAGGTGGCCGGGGGCGACCTCGATCAGGCGCGGGCGGTATTGCTCCGCATCCGGATCGTCGACGAGCTTGGACTTGAGGAACATCAGCGAGGCGCGGGTGTCGAGCGGCGAGGGCAGCTCGCCCGCCAGGCGGATGCGCTTCTTCGAGCGCTCGAGGCGCGGGTCGGGAATCGGCACGGCCGAGATCAGCGCCTTGGTGTAGGGGTGGCGCGGATCGGCATAGATCGTGTCGCGGTCGGCCATCTCCACCACGCGGCCCAGATAGAGCACCATCACGCGGTGCGCGATCTGGCGCACCACCGAAAGGTCGTGGCTGATGAAGATCAGCGACATGCCGAAATCGTCCTGGAACTTGCGGATCAGCTCGACGATCTGCGACTGGATCGAGGCGTCGAGCGCGCTCACCGCCTCGTCGCAGATCACGAGCTTGGGCTCGACGATCATCGCCCGCGCCACGCCGACGCGCTGGTTCTGGCCGCCCGAGAATTCGTGCGGATAGCGGTTGATCCATTTGGGATCGAGGCCGACCATCTCCATCATCCTGCGCACGCGCTCGGTG
Organism: Rhizomicrobium sp.; assembly: GCA_035549495.1. Lineage (GTDB taxonomy): Bacteria > Pseudomonadota > Alphaproteobacteria > Micropepsales > Micropepsaceae > Rhizomicrobium. The sequence goes on from DASZQV010000010.1 coordinate 7,442, forward strand.
ACGTCGCGGCGGCCGAGATGCGGCTTCAAGGCCTTCAGCGGCTCGGCGATGGATTCGCCGACCGTCATGCGCGGGTCGAGGCTCGCCAGGGGGTCCTGGAAGACGATCTGGAAATCCTTGCGCAGCTTGCGCACGTCGCGCTCGGAGAGGGGGCCCAGATCGCGCCCCAGCCACAACACCGCGCCGTCGGTCTTGGGCAGGAGCTTGAGCACGGCGCGCGCCAGGCTCGACTTGCCGCAGCCGCTCTCGCCGACGATGCCGAGCGTCTCGCCCTGCGCGAGCTGGAAGCTCACGCCGTCGACGGCGCGCAGGTCCTTGGTCTTCCACGGCCCGACCTGGACGGGGAAATGCACGCGCAAATCGTCGACCTTGAGCACGGCCTCCGCGCCGGGATCGAGCGGCTTGATCGCATGGCCGCCCGAATCGGGGCGGTCGAGGCGCGGCATTGCCTCGAGCAGCATCTTGGTGTAGTCGTGCGCCGGCTTGTAATAGACGCTGTCGACCGTCCCGGATTCGACGATGCCGCCGTCGCGCATCACCAGCACGCGGTCGGCCATGCCGGCGATCACGCCCATGTCGTGGCTGACGAGCACGATCGAGGTCTTCAGCTCGGCCTTCAGGTCGCGCATGATCTCGAGGATCTCGGCCTGCACGGTGACGTCGAGCGCCGTGGTCGGCTCGTCGGCGATGATGAGGTCGGGGCCGCAGACCATCGCCATCGCGATCATCACGCGCTGGCGCATGCCGCCCGAAAGCTCGTGCGGGTATTGGCTCATGCGGCGCAGGCCCTCGGGGATGCGCACCATCTCGAGCACTTCGAGCGTGCGCCTCTCGGCCTCGTCGCGCGGCAGCTTCTGATGCACCCGCAGGCTCTCCATGATCTGCGCGCCGACGGTCATGTGCGGGGTCAGCGAGGTGAGCGGGTCCTGGAAGATCATCGTGATCTTCGAGCCCCTCAAGCGGTTCAGCGCGCGCTGGTCGGCGCCCAACACCTCTTCGCCGCGATATTTCACGCTGCCGGTGGCGCGGCCGTTCGCGGCGAGCAGGCCGACCGAGGCGAGGAAGAGCTGGCTCTTGCCCGAGCCGGATTCGCCGACGACGCCCAGGCACTCCGCCTCGCCGACGGCGAGGTCGAGGTTCCTGACCGCGTGCACCTCGCCGTCCGGCGTGGAGAAGCGCACGTCGAGGTTCTTGATGTCGAGGATGGTCTCGCTCATCAGCGGTCCTTAGGATCCAAGGCGTCGCGCAGGCCGTCGCCGATGAAGTTGAAGCAGAACAGGGTCGCCGCCATGAACGCCGTCGGGAACAGCAGCATCCACGGGTAGTTCTCCATCTGGTCCTTGCCTTCGGCGATGAGCAGGCCCCACGACGTCAACGGCTCCTGGATGCCGAGGCCCAGGAACGACAGGAAACTCTCCGACAGGATCACCGCGGGGATGGTGAGCGTGACATAGACCACGACCGGCCCGAGCACGTTCGGCACGACGTGGCGCAGGATGATGCCTGCCGGCCCCACGCCGCCGGCGCGCGCCGCCTCGACGAACTCCTTTTGCTTGATGGAGAGGGCCTGGCCGCGGACGATGCGCGCCATGGTCAGCCACTCGATCGCGCCGATGGCGATGAACAGCAGATAGAAGTTCCGGTCGAACACCACCATCAGGATGATGACGAAGAAGATGAAGGGCAGCGAATAGAGCACGTCGACGAAGCGCATCATCAGCGCGTCGAGGCGTCCGCCGATATAGCCCGCGGTTGCGCCATAGGCGACGCCGATGATCAGGCTGACCAGGGTCGCGATCAGGCCGACCGTCAGCGACACCCGCGCGCCATAGAGCACGCGCACGAACAGGTCGCGGCCGATATTGTCGGTGCCGAACCAATGCGTGCCGCCGGCGTTGCACACGCCCGGATCGTTCCACCAATTGGGCGCGCAGGAGATGCGGTCGTAGTCCTGATGGTTATAGGCGTATTGCGACAGCAGCGGCGCTGCGATGGCCATCAGCGCGATGATCGCGAGCACGACCATGCTGACCACCGCGGCGCGGTTCTTCATCAGCCGCCGCCAGGCGTCGACCCACAGGCTGCGCCCCTGGACGTCCTGCGCCTTGACCATGAGGGCCGCGCCCTCTTGCGTGACTTGGGTCGCGATCATCGGCGATAGCTCACGCGCGGATCGAGCACCGCATAGAGGATGTCGGCTACGAGGTTCAGAAGGATGATGAACGCCGCGTAGAAGATCACCACGCCCAGCACCAGCGTGTAGTCGCGGTTCAGCGCGGCGAGCACGAAATAGCGCCCGATGCCGGGCAGGCCGAAGATCTGCTCGACGATGATCGAGCCGGTGACGAGCTGCGCGACCGCGGGGCCGAGATAGCTCACCAGCGGCAGCAGCGCGGCGCGCAGCGCGTGGCGCGTGACGATGACGTGGCTCGGCAACCCTTTGGCGCGCGCGGTGCGCACATAGTTGGAATGCAGCACCTCGATCATGCTGCCGCGCACCAGCCGCGCGATGATCGCGATCTGCGGCAGCGCCAGCACGGTCACCGGCAGGATCATGTTGCGCAGCGCCCCGCCGTTCCAACCCGCCACGGGCAGGGAGATGTCGACGCCGAACAGGCGCAAGCCGTAGACGCCGAACAGCAGGGTCAAGAGCGGCGCGGTCACGAAATTGGGGATGGTGATCCCGAACATCGCCACGCTCATCACAGCGTGGTCGGAGAGGCTGTTCTGATTGAGCGCGGCGGTCACGCCGAGCGCGATGCCGAGCAGCAGCGCGAGCGCCATCGCCGACAGGCCGAGCTTGGCGCTCACCGGCGCGCCTTGCGCGATCAGCTCGCTGACCGTGAAGTCCTTGTTCTTGTACGAGGGCCCGAGGTCGCCATGCGCCAGCTTGCCGAGATAGAGGAAGTATTGCTGGTAGACCGGCTTGTCGAGGTCGTAGGCCGCCTCGATGTTGCGCTCGATCTCGGCCGGCAAGCGGCGCTGGCTGTCGAACGGTCCGCCCGGCGCCAGCCGCATCATGAAGAAGGCGAGCGTGATGATGACCAGAAGCGTGGGGACGGCACCCAGGATGCGGCGTAGCGTGTACGAAGCCATATGCGCTCTCTCTCACCGTGCGCGCACGGGAGGTCCCCCGGATGATTCGTGCTCCCCCATGATAAGAGCCGAATTCCGTAAAATCGGGTAAAGACGTTTGGTTGCTTATTTACCGTTCGGTAGCGATTTCCACGCCGCCCAGCGCGGCGCGATCTCCGCCCCGTGCGCCTGCCACCAGGCGTCGTCGACGGCGAAGGCGGTGGCGAAGTTCGCAGGCTCGGTCGGCAGCAGGGGGCGCATCGCCGTGCCGGTCTCCGGGTTGCGGCCGACCAGGCCGAGCGCCGAGCGCCGCGCCGGGCCGTAGGGCACCCAGCTGGCGACGCCCGCGAGGCTGGGCGCCGAGGTCGCGAACCGCACGAAATCCAGCGCCATGGCGCGTTTCGGGGTCGCGTCCGGGATGACGAAGACGTCGAGCTCGTAGAGCTGGCGGTCCCAGATCGCGCCCAGCGCGTTGCCGTGCGCCGCGGCGTCGGCGAGGTCGCCGTTCAGGATGGTGGCGAACGCCGCGCGGCCGTCGGCGAGCATCGCCGCCGGCTCGCTGGAGCGCGACCACCAGACGATCTGTCCACGGATGGTCGCGAGCTTGGCCAGCGCGCGCGCGACACCGTCGGGTGTCGCCAGCACCTTATAGACGTCGCCTGGCGCGACGCCGTCGGCCAGCAGCGCCAGCTCGAGATTGTATTTGGCGCCCGAGCGCAGCGCGCGGGGGCCCGGGAACTTGGCAGTGTCGAAGAAATCCGCGAGCGCGGTCGGCGCGGCATCGAAGCGGTGCGGCGCATAGGCGATCATCTGCGCATAGACCACGCTGCCGACCCAGCACGGCCCGAGCGCGCCGGGGACGAAATCGCTCGCGGCCGGCTCGCCATGGGCGCCCACGGGCAGGCTCGAAGAATCGATCTTCGCGAGCAGGCCTTCGCGGCACGCGGCGATGGCGTCGGGCAGCTCCATGTCGATCACGTCCCAGCCCGGCGCGCCTTTGCGCAGCTGCTCGAGGCCGCCGTCATATTGCGCGATGCGAAGGTCGATGCCGGTGCGCTGCGCGAAAGGCTGGAACAGCGCGCTCGCCTGCGCGCGGCCGTAAGGCCCTGCCCAGGTGACGGTCGTCAGGGTCGGGGCTTTGCGCGACAGCACCATATAGCCGAACGCGGCGACGACGATCGGCGCGAGAAGGATCGTCAGCAAGGTCGGGCGGCGCGTCATCAATGGATTCCCAGCATGTGCTTGAGCGCGTCCTTCACGCTTCCGAGGTCGGCCTTGTAGCGGACATGGCCCCAGGGCCCGAAGATATGGAACGGCACGCCGATGGAAAACATGCTCGTCCGCGGCACGATCTTGAAGTCGATGGCGCGGCCCCCGATATCGACCCTGCCCGCGCCTTCGGTGCGCAGCAGCGGGCCGTCGAGCGCGAAGTCTTCGCTCGTCAGCACGCCGTTCGTCAGCGTGAAGCGGCCGCGCATCGCCGAATAGTCGGTGAACTGGCCTTTGCCTTCCACCGCGCCCAGCATCGCCTGGATCGTGCGCGCCACGCGGCCCAGATCGACGCCGGTCAGCCGCCCGTCGCGGAAGTCGATCGCGCCTCTGCCGCTCAGCCGGTGCATGATCGCGTCCGGCGCGGCGCCCTGCGAGGCGACGTCGAGGCGGATCGTGCCGGTGCCCTCGATCTGCCTGACCCCGATGGTGTCGGTAAGGAACGGCGCCAGCGCCACGTTCTCGAAATTCGCCCGGTTGCGGAATTTGCGCGCGCGCGCGTCGATGGCGAGCGTCGCCGTGCCGGTGCCGCCATAGAGCGTCATCGGCGCGAGCCTGGCTTCGAGCTTGCCGTCCTTGAGCGCGACGGTCATGTGCGTGCGGCCGAGCTTGAGGCTCTTCACCGCCACCGCGCCGGCATCGACGACGAGGCTCGCGTTCAGCCTGTTCAAGAGGTCGAGCGATATCGGCTCCTTGCTCCAGCCGTCGTCGGCGCGATGCGACGGCTTGGGCGGCGATCCGCCCGCGCGATGCGGCCGGATGGCGGGATTGAGATCGAGGCGGTCGAAGCGCAGCAGGCCCGCGACCCGCGGCACCTTGCCGTGCAAATCGAGGCTGAGATTGCCGCTGAGACGAGGGCCGTCGAGCGCCACGCCGGTGACGTCGATGCGCCCCGCGAGCAGCGGCCCGATCGCCACCGCGATGCGCATCTCGTCCACGGTGGCGAGGCCGCCCAGCGTCACCCGCTCGGCGCGAAAGCCCGGGACCGGGAACAGATCGAAATGGATCGGCCCCGCGATGGTGAAGGGCCGCCCGGTCGCGCGGCCGACGTCGCGCTCGATGGGAGCCTTGTAGCGGTCCGCCGGCAGCACCGAGGCCAGGGCGCCCAGCGCGGACGCGCCCAAGGCGAGCGCCGCGGCGCCGATCAGTCCGGTGCGGAGCCGACGGTTCATGCAGCCGTCTTTATGGCGGCGCCGGGATTTGCGCGCAACGCCTTGAAAGCCTTGCTTTTGCCGCGGCGTGAAACTAGGTTCCCGCTCCTTGAGCGTGCAGTTGTAGCTCAGTTGGTTAGAGCGCCGGATTGTGGATCCGGAGGTCGGTGGTTCGACCCCACCCAACTGTACCAGTCGCCCGCACCAGCTTTCCGCTTAACCGGCCCGCGGCGAGAGAAGGTGTCGCGCCGAAGCCGTCCGTAGCGTATGGACGAGCGAAGGCGGACCGGTTGCTGCGGCTTTGACGGGTGACTGCGGTGCGCTTAGCGCAGCGTTTCATCGCTGTAGATGGCGGTGCGCGCTTGCGGCTGGCTCGACGACACCGCGCCGCGATACATGCCGAGATCGTTGATCGCGAAGCTCACCGCGCCAGTCGCGTCCATGGCGATCAAGCCGCCGTCGCCGCCGATCGCGCCGACGGACATGATCGTATCGTGCGCGGCAGAGGCGATGTTCTGGCGATTCCAGCGCACGCGATCGCAAACCTGGCGCGCAGCGGAGTCGCGAATGAAGAATTCGCCGGTACCGGTCGCGGAGACCGCGCAATCGCCGTCACGCGCATAGGTGCCTGCGCCGATAATGGGAGAGTCGCCGATGCGGCCCCATTCTTTTCCGGTCAGGCCGCCGGTGGATGTCGCTGCCGCAAGATGGCCGTCCTCGTCCAGCGCGACCGCGCCGACCGTGCCGTACATATGTGTCGGATCGAGCCCAGCGTGCCGATCGCGGCGCCATTCCTGCAGCATCCGCTCGCGCTCCGGCGTGTGGAAATAGGATGGATCGACCTGCGTCAAACCTTGCGCGCGCGCGAACTGGTCCGCGCCCGCACCGGCCAAGAAGACATGCCGGGAATGTTCCATGACGGCACGCGCGGCAAGGATCGGGTTTTTCGTCGTCGTCAGCGCAGCGACGGCGCCGGCGCGCTGGCTGGCGCCGTCCATGATCGCGGCGTCGAGATAGACGTTGCCGTCCGCCGCGATTGCGGCGCCGCGCCCGGCGTTGAAATGCGGATCGTCTTCCAGCACGACGAGCGCTGCCTGCGCGGCGTCGAGTGCCGAACCGCCGCGCGCCAGCACGGCCTTGCCGGCCTCCAGAGCCTGCACAAGCGCACCGCGATAGGCGCTGTCCTTTTCCGGCGTGAGATCGCCGCGATCGATGATGCCGGCGCCGCCGTGAATGGCCAGCGACCAGCTTACCCGCCGGGTCAGCGTGCCGTTCCGCACATCATAGGTGCGTTCAAATGCAGGGTTTTCGGCATGTTGCGCGAGCACGTTGAACCGCGAGCCGGCATTGATGCCGGTGACATGGACTCCAGTCGCGTTGAGCGGTTTTCCCAAGCGAAGATCGCGCACGACGCCGCCGGTCACGAGCCACGCGTGCTTGTCCGGTGAATCGGCGTAGAAATGCGCCTCGCCGTCGGTCTCCACGGTGACACTCGCATTTTCATCGATGCCGAGACCGGAGAGTTTGGTGTGCGGTGCGAGCGTGCGGGCTTTGACCAGGAATGCGATCAGGCGTCCCAGGCGTTCGCGCGTATCGAAATGGCTGTCGGTGACGATGCTTGCGAGCTGACGCGAATGAAAGAAGCGACCGACGATGGTCACGCCGGGGCCGAGCGGATCGCTCAGCGCTTTTTCCGCGGTGATGCTGTCGCCGTCCATCGCGCCATAGAGCCAGGCGCCTTGCACCGCCAGCCCCGCGCTGGTGCCGCCGATGGGCTTGCCCGCAGCCACGGCCTGGTCGATCGCGCGATTGAGCGGCGTGCCCCGCCACATGCGCACGTAATTGGCCTGGTCGCCGCCGCCGAAGAATATCCCGTCGGCATGACGCACGGCATCGAGCAACTTCTTATCGTAAGCCGCGCGCCGGTCGCGGAACAGAAACAGGCGGACGGACGCAAGGCCGCCGATACGGCTATAGAATTCTTTGTGCCCGTCGGTCTCGTCCGATGCGCTTAAGACGACGATGTGGCCGTTGCCCGCATGCGCGGTAAACCAGCGGAATGCGTCGAGATTCCAATCGCCGCCACCGGACAGCAAAAAGCCGCCATGCACCGCGCGGGGCGTCGGCGCCGATTCGTCCCCGAGCGCTTCCGTCAAATAGCCCGGGCCTTTCGTCCAGGTGTCGGCGGCCCTTACGGACGATGCGCCCAGCAGACACAACGCGAGGATAAATGAAGCTGGCGAACGCACCGAATTCTCCCTTGAAACATGCGCCGAGGACGCGTGCGAAATGCAATCTTAGATGGTAGCGCCGCCCCAACTGCTCGGCCACTTGCGGGCATTTACAATATAAATTGTAATGAAAGAATCGTTAGAAAACAGGGGGGAGGGGCGATGAAAATCGACCGCATTCGGAAGCTCGGCATTTTCACGGGCTGCAGTCTCATCGCGCTCGCAGGCGCAGCAGGGGCGCAAACGCCGCCCGCCGATCCCAACGCAAGCGGCAGTTCCGATGGGATTGAAACGGTAACGGTGCTTGGCTCCCGCATTCCGCGGGCCAACATCGAAGGCCCGGCCCCAGTTACGACCATCACCTCGGACCAGATTCGCGCGGGTGGATATGCGAACGTGCCGGATGTTCTGCGCACGGTCGTACAGAATTCCGGAGAAACACAATCGCAACAATCGGGAAACGCCGCCGACTTCTCCCCCGGCGCGCAGCAAGTGGATTTGCGCGGCCTCGGACCGAACCACACGCTGGTGATGGTCAACGGGCGCCGGATTGCCGACTATCCGATGCCGTTCAACGGTTCCTCCAATTTCACCGACATCTCCAACATTCCCCTTGGGATGATCGACAATATTCAGATTTTGTCCGGGTCCGCTTCGGCTATTTACGGCTCGGACGCGCTCGCCGGCGTCGTGAACTTCAAGCTCAAGGATGACGCCGAGGGCGCGACGTTCGACTATCGCTATGGCGGGACCGAGCATGGCGGCGGCGCATCGCATCGCTTCTCCGGGTCGACCGGGTTCAGTCTTGGCGCGTTGCACGGCGTGATCGGCGGCGAAGTGCTGTTGCAGGATCCGATCTACGGCTGGCAGCGCAGCCGCCAGGACTCCACGCTCGACGCGCCGGCAGGGTCAGGCTACCAGGTGCCGGTCACCAACTGGCAGCGCCTCGATTGGAGGCTCTACTACGCCCGCGACGCAAGTCCGGAACAATGCGCGCTGACCGCGGGCACCAATTTCGGCACCACGCACTACGCAATCGACGATTACTACGGTAACGGCGCTAAAAAGCTTGGCGCCTATTGCGGCAGCGAAAGCGCGGTCGGCTATCGCACGATCGAATCCAAGGATCAGGCGTTCAATCTCATCGGGTCGATGACTTACGATTTGAGCGCGCAGTCGTCGCTCTTCATGGATCTTCAAGCCGGCCACTCCGAACTCCAGCTGCTCAAGCGTCCAACGTCGTGGAGCTACGAATCGGAAACCGGCGACGATACCGGCAGCTTCTTCAATCTCCACGGCCGCGACAAGGGCGACAACTGGTACCGGATCTTCACGCCGGAGGAGATGGGCGGTCTCGGCCGTGCCATGCGCCATGTCGACTCGACAAACTTCACGCTGACGCCCGGCGTGCGCGGTGTATTCGGCGATAACGATGATTGGCATTACGAGGCGTCCCTCAATTACAGCGCCTACGATTCCCGTGTCCGCTTCCCGCTGATCAATTTCCGCAAAGCCAACGCCCTGTTCCTCGGCCCCCAGCTCGGGACCGTCACTTTGCGGGGCGTGGATCTGCCCATATTCGACGCCGATCCGACGCGCTTCTACACGCCGCTCACCACGGCGGAATACGATTCGATCGCCGAGGACAGCATCTACAAGCCGAAGAGCTCGCTCGGCGTCCTGGCGGCGCAAGTCGACACGACGGATCTGTTTTCGCTTCCGGCCGGCCCGGTCGGCTTCGCCGCGATCGTCGAGGCCGGCCGCCAGGACTACGACCTCGGCACCGACCCCAAGGCGGTCAATCCCTATTACTTCAGCTGGATCGACTCGCCGGGCAAAGGTCATCGCATGCACTGGGCTTCCGGCGCGGAATTGACGGCGCCGATCGTGACCGGTGTCCAGCTCAGCCTCGCGGCGCGCTATGACGATTACAACTACGCCGGCCAGGATGTCGGCCAAGCCACCTACAACGCCGGACTGGAATACCGGCCGGTCGAAACGCTGTTGCTGCGCGCCGCTTATGGCACGGGCTTCCGCGCGCCGGACCTCAACTACATCTACAAGGGCATAGGGTATGTAGAGGGTAGCGACCCCGACTATTACACCTGCCTCCTCAACGATCCGGGCTCCGATCCGAGCGATTGCAAGGATGCGCGTTTCCAGGTGCAGACCAGCGGGTCGCCCAAGCTTCGGCCAGAGACCAGCGATTCCTACAATTTCGGCTTCGTCTGGTCGCCATCGCATCACTTCGACATTTCCGCCGATTATTTCAACGTGAAGATGCAAAACGTCGTCGAGGATATGGAGGTCGATCCGATCCTTCGCAACGAAGCCGACTGCCGGTTGGGCCTCCAAGATATAAACAGCCCCACCTGCCAGGACGCGATCGCGCGCGTGGTGCGCAGCAGCAGCGGCACCATCCAATATGTCATCATCAATCCGATCAACATCGCCCAGGAGAAAACCTCCGGCATCGACCTGTCGGCGCACGCCAGCATAGACACGTCTATTGGCGTGCTTGGCCTGAGCGCCGGCCTTACACACGTGTTCGCCCACACGTTCGTGCGGTTCGCGGGGGATGTCGAACTCAACAAGCTGGCGTTCGATTCCGATTATTACATTCCGAGAGACAAGGCGACCGCCAGCGTAAATTTCGCAACCGGCCGGTGGCGCTTCAATGTCGATGCCAATTACATCAGCCATCTGCCGAACTACGACGAGGACGGCTGGGTCGGCAGTTACACGACCTTCAACGCATCGGTGACGTACGACTTCAACGATCGCGTAACGGCGTCGCTTGCGGTCGAGAACGTGCTCGATACGGCGCCGCCGCGGGACAATACCTGGGTGAGTTATCCGTACTACAACACCAGTTGGTACGACGGTATCGGCCGCTCCGCCTTCCTGCAGGTCACCTACAAGATGCAATAGTGCCTGAAGCGGCGAAGCTGCCGTGCCAGGCCGTGGCTCGCACGCGGCCAAGGCCAAATCGTCAGCATCGCTTCCATCGGAGGCGCCCTACCGGCAACATGCTCTGTTCTGAACCAGAAATGACAGAGCGGCTTTTACGGAGCGATCGTGCTGTACCATCTTCCGATCCCGCGGGTTCCCGTCAGGCGCGGACGTCGCGAGGTCGGAATCCCAAAAAGCTCCGTCTCCGGTTTGCACCGCGGAACGGCGCCGAGCCCGCATGAAAGGCGCCGAGATTAGCGCGTAAGCTCGGGTCCCGCGATGCCGAGGTTGGCGAAGTACCAGAACAGCTCCGCCCGAGCGCGCGCAGCGTTGATGTCGGTGTGCAGCTCCCACATGCCCGGAAGGAGATGGCGCGACGGCTCGGCCGCTGCGTCGCCGAAGCGCATATATCTCCCCCCGGCCTGCGTGAACGGTCCCCACGGCGGCAATCCGGGCGCGTGGGGAGTGCCGGTCCGCGCGAACGCGACCCAATAGTCCGACATGATGTCGGCGAGCCGGATGTCGCTCTCGCGCGGCGTGGCGGAAGGGCGGTTCGCATGCGCCTTGCCGTCGCCCCAGACCGACATCAGCGGACGGTCGGCGTTGTCGAAGACATAGGCGATGTCGGCGGCATGATAGGCGCCGATGCGGTGCGCGATCTTGCTGCCGAACACGGGACGCAGCGCTTCCGCGCCCGGCGGCGTGTGCGTGAAGTAGTAGAGAAACGCATCCCGGCGAACTTGTGCGGTCCGCGCCGCCCATTCCATGACGTGCCAGCCGAAGGCTTCGTCGCGGAAGGCGTCGAACACCGCGCTCTGTGCGTCGCCAGACGGGTAGAGCGCGAGATAACGGCCGGCGAACGCGCCGTAGCGGCGGCGGATCTCGCTTTCATACTTTACGGAGTCCGAGATCGCGGGCACGGCGCCGTAATCTGCGATGCCAGATCCCTCGTCGGAAGCGAAGCCGACCAGCACGGGAACGGCGTGCTGGTGTCCCAACCGAAAGGTCTCGTGGACCGGCCGCTCGAAGACGATGCCGTCGACGCACATCAGCGCGCCGTTCTGGTTCAGCAGGTCGCCATGCGCGGGCGCGGCGGCGACCAGCGACTGCGCCGGCATCGCGCGCAGTGCTTCGAGCGAAGGGGCGCCGATGCGCTCCGCGAACCTGCGTCCCAGCTCTTCCGCCGGCGGCCCGCCCCAGCTTGCGCGGCCGAGCGCGCGCATCGGAAAGAAGAAGCCGCCGCTCTGCCCGATCGCGCGATGGAAAAGTCCTTTCGATGGCGGAGAGGCGAGAAGCTGGCACACCGACATGGCGCCCGCGGATTGGCCGAAAATCGTCACGTTGCCGGGATCGCCGCCGAACGCTTCGATGTTGCGCGCGACCCAGCGCAGCGCCTCGATCTGGTCGGTGGTGCCGAAATTGGCGCAGATCCCGCCGCTTGCTTCGGCGACGAGCTCGGGGTGCGCGAAATAGCCCAGCACGCCGAGCCGGTAGTTGATGGTGACGACGACGACGCCCTTGCGCGCCAGCGCCGCGCCGTCATAGACCGGAATCGAGCCGGCACCGGTGACGAACGCGCCGCCATGAATCCACACCATTACCGGCAGCGATGCCTGGCTCTGGCCGGGCATCGCCGGTGTCCAGACGTTCAGGTAGAGGCAGTCCTCGCTCTGCATGGCCTGCGGCAGGGCGTAGAACATGGCGTCGGGCTCGGCGAGCTGCACGGCCTGAGGACCGAAAGTCGTCGCATCGCGCGTGCAGTTCCAGGCGGGTGCCGCTTCAGCCGCGCGCCAGCGTCGCCCGCCGATCGGCGGCTGCGCGTAGGGGATGCCCTTGTACGACGCGATGCGATCGCCCTTGCGTTCCACGACCTCGCCGATGAGAGCGCCCTGTGGCGTTCGAAGGATCTCGGACGCCGTGGAGACTGCCGGCGACGCGGTGCAGCGCGCATTTTCCGTCAGGGCAGGGGAGGATAAGCCCGTGCTTGCCAGCCCGAGGGAAAGCCCGGCGAGGGAGCGGCGGCTGAGCGTGAAATCCGGCATCGCATTTCCGCTCCCGGCCGCCGCACCGGCGGCCACTCAGTATTTGATGCCGAGCTGCACACCGAAGGTCCGCGGCGGAGCGGGCGAGGAGATGATGTTGAAGCCCAATATCTCTGCGCCGACCAGCTTGTTGTTGTAGATCGTCTCGTTGCCGATGTTATCGGCAAAGGCGGACAGGCGGTAGCGTCCATCGGGCGTTTCATAGCTGGCGAACGCATTCCACACGCCGACGGCCGCCTGAGAGATCAGCGGATCGTCGAATTCCGAGAAATAGACGCGGCTGGTCCAGTGATACTCCCCGCGCAGCGTCAGCGCGCCGCCTCCGCCGACGGTCCACTGCTTCTCGAGTCCGGCATTGAGCTTCCACATGGGGGCGCGCGGAAGCTGGTAGCCGGCGAGATCGATCGGCCCCAGCGAGGCATGCGCCGCATCGACGCTGGAGAATTTGTCGAAGCGCGCGTCGGTATAGGACCCGGCCAGATCGATCCTGAAGCCGTCGCCGGGCAGCGCGGTAACCTCGGCCTCGATGCCGCGGATCGTCGCGCTCGCTGCGTTCTCGACCGTGGCGAGGAGACTGCGGATCTGGAAGACCTGCATGTCGCTGTAGTCGGACTGGTAGGCCGCGAGGTTCAGGGTGTAGCGGCGATCGTCCGACTGGTGCTTCACGCCCGCTTCGTAGCTCCACACGAACTCGGGAGAGAACGCGGTTCCTTGCAATCCGCCGATGTTGAAGCCGCCGCTGCGGAAGCCGCGCGAGGCCGAGGCGTAGATCATGGTGTTGTCGGTTGGCTTGTAGTCGACGACGAATTTGGGCGTCAGCGCGCCCCAGTTGCCGGCCAGCCGTGCCTCGCCGTCGATGCCGAACTCGGGGATCCGCGAATATTCCGACGACTGCTTTTCGTCGTAGGTGTAGCGCAGCCCCGCGGTCAGATCGATCTGGTTCGTGACCGCATAGGTCGCCTGGGCATAGGCGGCATACGAGTTCGTCGTGGGCGGGCCGCCGATCGAAAGAGCGAAGCCGACCGACGGGAAGGTGTAGGTCTCGTCGGATTTCTGATGTTCGTGCAGGTAATAGAGACCCGCGAGCCACTGCAGCGCCCCATTGCCGTCCGACACCAGGTTCAGCTCCTGGGACGCCTGCCACTGGTCGCGCGTGTAGCGCGCGTGCATGAAATCGAAGCTCGTGCCGTCGAGGTCGGCCGCAGCACGTTCTTGAAGCTGTCGGTAGCCGGTGATCGAGTTCAGCGAGAAGCCGTCGAAATCGACCGTCAACCGCGCCGTTGCGCCATAAGCTTCCAGACGGTAATACGCCGGATCGTTCGCGCTGACCCTCCGCCCCGTAGCAGTGGTGCCGCCGAGCAGGACGCCGGGCAGTGGCTGTCCCGTCACGGTGCCGAGAACGATGCTGGAATAGCCGCTGGTGTCGGCGCGATCGCCGTCGACCGTCAGAAGAAGTTCGGTGCGGCTGTCGAGCTTGGCGAGGAGCTCGGCGCGGCCGGACTGCCGGTTGGCCGCGTCCAAATGCTCGCCGGTGTTGATGTTGGGCGTGTAGCCGCCGTGGTTCTCCGTCCGCCACGCGGCGCGCCAGAGCAGGTCGTCGCCGTCCAGCGGGCCGCCAACGGCGCCCGTGGTCTCGAACGCGCCGTAGTTGCCGACGGAGAGGTCGATATAGCCGCCGAACTCGTCGGTTGGACGCTGGGTAATGACGTTGACCGCGCCGCCGGTGGCGTTGCGGCCGCTGACCGTGCCTTGCGGGCCGCGCAGAACCTCCACACGCGCGACATCGTAAAGCGCGGAATTCTGGTACTGCGCACGGCCGAGATAGACGCCGTCGAGGTGGACGGCGACGCCGGGATCCTCGCCCGGGCCCAGCACCAGCGTGCCGATGCCGCGGATGCTGATGAGAGCCGCGCCGTCGACGCTGCCGAACTGAAGATCGGGCGCCAAGTTCTGGATCTGGGATATCGAGTCGATGTTCGAGCGCCGCAGCGTGTCGTTGTCGAATGCGGATATCGCCAGCGGGACCTTCTGGAGAGCCTCGCTGCGCTTTTGGGCCGTGACGACCACCGTCTCGATGACATTCGAGTCCGCGGTATCGGCTGCGGCCGGTCGCGGCACGACGCAGGGCGCCAACAGCGCGGTTGCAAGGGCGGGCGCCGCGGCGCTCCGCAAGAGCTTCTGAATGCATGTCCGTCCGATCATGGCGTTCCCCTCTGCCTGGCCGCGCATGTGCCGCGCAGTCCGATCTTGGCGCTCATCATTCCCCGTGCGCGGACCGATTGCAATATTTTTCTTGTTTAGGGTATGTTATTTTGCGGTCCTGGAATCCATCTGTGGGCGAAATGGATTTGATTTCCTCCGATAAATCGCGATATAGCTTGGCATTAGGAGGGCTGCGAGTGTCCTGGAATTATTTTTCCAATTTCGAGTATGACGCGCGCGGACTGGCTTTGATGCCTGGAAACGTGCTCGACGGGAACGTTTTGCGTTTCGAGGGACAGTCATGAACGGGAAGACGCCGCGCAGCGCGCCGACTCAGAAGTATGTCGCCCGCCGCAACGCAATTGTCGAAGCGGCCTCGGCCATCCTGAACCGCAAGGGGCTGAAGGGGATGACGCTTGCCGACGTCGGCGAGACCTTCGGCATGGTGGCGACCGGGGTCGCCTACTACTATCCCAGCAAAGAGGATCTGTCGGCGGCCTGCTTCCTGCGCGCGCTCGAGATTTTCGAGCAGCTCATCTCGCAGGCCGCAATACACCCGGCGCCCGACAAGCGCATCAGGGTTCTCATTCGCGACTACTTCTGGCTGCGCAAGCGGATTGCGGAAGGGGAGATGCCGCCTTTCGCTCAGTTCGACGACGTGCGCGCCTTGGGCGACGAAAAGATCCTGAACGGCTATGTGCAGATGTTCCGCAACATGCGCGAGCTGCTCCGTCCCCTGCTTCCCGCCGGCGCGAGGCGCGCCGAGCTCAATGCGCGCACGCATCTTCTCGTGCAGCAGTTCCTCTGGGTTGAGGCTTGGCTGCCCAAATACGATCCCGACGATTATCCGCGCGTCGCCGATCGCGTGTCCGACATCCTGCTCAACGGGCTCGGCGCGGGGACCCGACCCTGGCAGCCGCTTCCGCTTTCGGTCGTGCCGGCACGCGGTCCGGGTGATGTCCAGGGATCGCAATCGTTTCTGCGCGCGGCGACCGAGCTCATCAACGAAATCGGCTATCTCGGCGCATCGGTGGAACGGATCGCCGCCCGGCTCGAGGTCACCAAGGGCGCGTTCTATCATCACATCGACGCCAAGGACGATCTCGTGGCCATCTGCTTCGCGCGCACCACCGAAGCCGTGCGAAGCACCCAGAAGACAGCCGCCCGGCTCGAGGCGGAGGGCTACGACCGTCTTTCGTCCATCCTGATTTCACTGGTGCAGCACCATTTCAAGGGCGAGATGCCGCTCCTGCGTGCGGCGACCGTATCGCTTCCGGAGGCGATCCGCCGCGAGGTCATGAACGAATACGAGCGCAACGCCGTGCGGTTCGGCTCGCTGCTCTGCGAGGGAAACATCGACGGATCGATCCGCGCGCTCGACGTACAGATCGCGGCCGACATGTGCAACGGCGTCGCCAACGGCATCGGCGAGCTGCCCTTCTTCGTGCCCGGGCCGCACGACGAGCGCACGGCGGAAAGCTTCGTGCGGCCGTTCTTCGAAGGGCTGATCTCGCCACTGGCATCCGATCAGCGGCCGTCGTGACCGATACAGCGGTTCCTCGCGCCCTGGAGCGGGTTCGGCAGCATCCCGCCGCGCGGCGCTACATGCTTGCTCTGCTGGCTGCCGCCTATGCGCTGAGCTTCCTCGACCGGCAGATCGTCAACATCCTTTCGGAGGCGATCAAGAAGGATCTGGGAATCAGCAACCTCCAGCTTGGAATGCTGACGGGCCTCGCGTTCGCGATTTTCTATACGGTGCTCGGAATTCCGATCGCCCATGTCGCCGGCCGCCGTAGCCGTCCGCTCATCATCGCCGGTTCGATCGCGTTGTGGAGCGCCTTCACCATCTTGAGCGGATGGGCGACCGGCTTCGCGTTCATGGCGGTCGCGCGCCTGGGCGTGGGGATCGGCGAGGCGGGCTGCAATCCTTGCGCCCATTCTCTCATAGCCGACACCGTTCCGTCCGAACGGCGGGCATCCGCGCTCTCGCTCTATGCGCTGGGCCTTCCCATCGGAACGATGCTTGGGCTCGCCTTCGGCGGTCTTGTCGCCGATGCGTTCGGCTGGAGGACCGCGTTCCTGCTGGCCGGCGCGCCGGGCCTCGTGCTCGCGGCGGTCATCGCCCTCACCATCGAGGAGCCGCGCGCCGTTTCGAGTCGGTCGGCGGCGGGCACAAGCCTTCGCGGTGCATTGCGCGAGCTCAGAGGCAAACGCTCATTCTGGCTCGCGGCGCTCGCCACCGGTCTTCTGGCCTTCGTCGGCTACGGACACGGCGTGTTCTTCGCGCCGTTTTATCTTCGGGTCCACGGCGCGCAAATCGCCGCGCTGGCGCAGCAATTCGGTCTTGGGCCGCAAGGCTTCCTGGGTATCGCGGGAGCGCTCACTTCCGGGCTTGGCAGCTTCATAGGAACCTGGCTCGGCGGCGTCATCGCCGACAAGGCATCGGTTCGCGACAAGCGATCCCATATGGCGATCCCGGCCGTGGCAGCAGCTCTTTCCCTGCCTGTCGTCGTGACGATGTATTGCGCCGACAACGCTGCACTGGCGCTGGCGCTTGGAATGATCCCGATGATGCTGAACGCGCTGTGGTATGGACCGGTCTACGCGACCGCGCAAGGCGTCGTCAGTCCGCAGAACCGCGCCGCCAGCGCCGCCATCCTGCTCTTCGTGATGAATCTGATAGGCCTCGGCCTGGGGCCGATATGCGTCGGAGCGCTCAACGACCGGCTTGGCGCCCAGTTCGGCGAAGTCGAGGGCATCAGATGGGCGCTGCTTCTTTCCGCCGGCGCCATCTTGGCCTCGAGCGCGCTGTTCTGGCGGGCGCGGGACGCGCTGGTCGCCGACCTCACCAGTTGATTGATCAACCTCCGGAGCAGGCGCCCGATATCGGCGCCGAACGCCGCGATGGCGCGGGTGTGGCGCGTCTCCGGAGACGGCTGTGGGTCCCGTTTCAGGGGAAAACGCGGCCGTGCTTCCCGGCTGTCTCTGCGGTTCCGGTGGCCTCCGCGCGTGCCCTGGAGCACGCTTGCCGCAGCGAATCAGGGAGCGCGGCAATGGCTGCGGCGCTGGAAGAGGTGAGGGCTTTGTTGTCGATACCGCGGCGCGATAGAGCCGTGCGTCATGCGATCTGCGATATTGTGCTGGCCTTCCCGGCCCCGTGAATAACGTTCGATCCGATCGGCGATAACACGGCTATCGATGGGGCGGGTGGGCGCGCCGGGGCGATTCCGGCGGCAACTCGGAACTATGCTCGGCATCACGCGCAGGACATGCCGTCCGTTGAGCGGCTGGCTGCGCGATTCGATTCTTCGCTAAATCCTCGCGGCGTTTTTGGGTGGCCTGGCACTCGTCACCATCACCGCCCTTGGATGCCGGCTTCGGGAGCAAGAACGGCAGCCGTCATGATCAATTCGCCCCCGCGAGCGAGAGTGCCTTTTGCGCGGCGGATGATGTCCCAAATGGCTCCGCTTCGGGCGATCTCCGCAACGGCAAAGGTCGAGGCCTTCGTGTCGATCTCCAGGGTCACGTCGTGGAATCCGAGCGGCGTGCGGCTTGCGCCGTATTGGCATTTGTAGAACGCTTCCTTCGCACTGAAGAAGAGCTTGGCGAGGCGTTCGCGCTCGCCCGGCCCGGCGCCGTCGAGCCATTCCCGCTCCGCAGGCGTGCATACCCTCGCCTCGAGGCCGGGTCCCAGCGCCGTATCGCTCTCGATGTCGAGACCGATGCCTCGCACCGGCATCCGCGTCACCGCCACCGCGCAGCAGCCGTTCGTATGCGAAATGCTGCCGCTGATGCCTGGCGGCCAATAGGGGCTGCGATCGGGATGGGGCACCAGCGGGCAGGTCGCGACGCCGAGGCGCGCCAGCGCTTCGCGGGCGCAGAGGCGCGCCGTCGCAAACTCCGCCCGGCGTTTCGGAACGGCCGCGGCGATATAGCGCCGCTCTTCGGCGAACAATTCGTCATCGGCAAGCCGCGGCGCGGCGAGCGCCGTGACCACCCCGGCATCGAAAAGCGAGGCCAGAAGCGAGGCTCGGGTCGAAATGCTCGGCAAGACGGGCACGCGTGAAAGTGGCCGCGACAGAAAAGCAGCATAGGTGGCCTTCCGGCAAGCATCCGGCCAGGCTTGCTTGCGCAGCAAGCCGGTTACGGATCAGATTGAGCATTGCGATGTTCGGCGCTCCGACATCTCGGGAGAGCGAAGGTGTGCGGGATTGCCGGTGTTCTGGACCTGACGCATGAGCGGCCGGTGGACGCTTCCGTCCTGCGTGCGATGTCGCAGGCGTTGCGGCATCGCGGGCCCGATTCTTCGGGCATGGCCATCGAGCACGGCGTCGGCCTGGCGGCGCGCCGCCTCGCCATCGTCGATCTCGAAGCGGGCGATCAACCCTTATACAACGAAGACCGCACGCTGATCCTCGTATGCAACGGCGAAATATTC
This sequence comes from Rhizomicrobium sp., assembly GCA_035549495.1. Lineage (GTDB taxonomy): Bacteria > Pseudomonadota > Alphaproteobacteria > Micropepsales > Micropepsaceae > Rhizomicrobium. The sequence goes on from DASZQV010000010.1 coordinate 26,802, forward strand.
AACGCCCCGGAATTGACCGCCCAATATCTCGGCCGCCATCGCCTTTCCACTCGCAGCGACTGCGAGCCGCTGGTTCACCTCTACGAAGAAATGGGCGATCGCCTTCTCGACCGGCTTGAGGGGCAATTCGCGTTCGCCCTCTACGACGCGGGCAATAGGAGGCTGCTGCTGGCTCGCGACCCGTTCGGCGTTGCTCCGCTCTTTTATGCCGTGCGCGACGGCCTTCTGATCTTCGCGTCGGAGATCAAGGCCCTTCTGAAGCATCCCGCGATACGCGCCGAACTCGACCTTGTCGGCCTCGACCAGATCGTATGCTTCCCCGGCCTCGTCAGCCCGCGCACCATGTTCAAGGGTATTTCAGCGCTGCCGCCGGGCCATTGCCTCGTCTGCGAAGACGGCAAAGTGTCGGTGCGCTGCTATTGGGATATCGAATATTCCTCCGGCGCGGAACCCGCGCGGCTTTCCGAAGCGGACTATACGGCACGGCTCAAGGGGCTGTTCCTGGCGTCCGTCCGCCGCCGGTTGCGCGCGGACGTCCCGGTCGGACTCTATATCAGCGGCGGATTGGACTCTTCGCTTGTTGCCGCGGCTGCGCACGATCTCGCAAACGGAGCCCGGATTCGCTCTTTCTCCGTTGCCTTCGACGACCGCCGGGTCAGCGAAGAGAAATATCAGCGTCTCTTGGCGGCTCGGATCGAATCCGACCATCGGGAGATCCCTTTCGGGCAGGCCGACATTTTCGAGCGCTTCGCGCGCATGATTCGTCACGCTGAACGCCCCGTCAAGGAAACCTACAACACCTGCGCGCTCGCGCTTTCCGAAGCGACGCGCGAAGCGGGCATGAAGGTGGTTCTAGGCGGCGAAGGCGCCGATGAATTCTTCGCCGGCTATCCGGGATATCGCTTCGACGCCTTCCGACCGCATGGACCGCGACAGGTGCCGGTTTCCGACGAGGAACGGCGCCAGCGCGAAATTCTATGGGGCGACCCCGGCATCGCCTATGAACGAAACTATGCCGCGTTCGGGCGGCAGCGTCTCGCTCTCTATTCGGAAGGGCTCCGCGAGACGATATCGCGCGACGGCGCGTTGTCGCATCGTCTCGTCGATCCCGAGAAATTGCGAGGGCGTCACGTCCTTCATCAGCGCTCTTACCTGGATTTCCGGCTGCGGCTCGCCGACCATCTGCTCGGCGATCACGGCGACCACATGTTGATGGCGAACGGCGTGGAGGGCCGCTATCCGTTTCTCGATCGCGGGCTGATCGAATTCGCGGCGGGCATCCCTCCCGATCTGAAGCTCCACGGTTTCGAGGAGAAATATATCTTGAAGCGCATGGCCAAAGGATGGATTCCCGACGCCATAGTCGCACGCGAGAAGTTTGGCTTCTATTCCGTGTCGAGTCCCGCTTTGCTGGCAGGCCACCCCGAATGGACGGGCGACCTGCTCTCCCCGGAGCGGATTCGCCGCGACGGCATCTTCTGTCCGCAGGCCGTGGAGGCGCTCAGAATCCGCTTTGCGAAGCCGGACTTCCGCCTCGATCCTCGTTACGAGGACGACACTCTTCTGATCGTGCTGTCGTTCAATCTGTTCCGCGATCTTTTTCTCGGGGGCTGATCAGCGCTCGCGCGACGCTCTTTGACGACCATCACGCCGCGCAATGCGCCGTCCGGCGCGAATTGCTGGATGGTCCGGACGCGACTGTCCCGGTCGATCAGAGTAAACGTCTCGGTCGCGAGCACGGCGTTCGTCTTGACGTCCCAGACCTGGAGAAGGACCACATTCTCGGCCGCCTCGCGCACCAGCATGCGGAAACCGGAGTAGGGCGCGTCGGGACTTGTGAGCTGCATCCGCCCTTTGGCGACGGGCCGGCCGAAGAAATGCCACACCTCGCTGCTCCCGTCGGGATAGGTGTTCTCGTTCCGCTGCACCCAGCGGCCATCGACGATCTCCTGCGTGAGCAGGGCGTGAAAGCGGCGTATCTCGCGCGCATCCGCGTCCAGGCAAATGAACTGGCCCTGCCACGCTCCGGTGAGGCGGGGCAGGACGGCAAAATCGGCGAGGCGCAAAGTTCCGTCCATCTATTCCCACAACAAAAGGCTGGGCACCCGTTCGGGCGCGGCCAATCGCAGCAATCCGTATCCGACGCCCGCGACACCCTGGAACAAGCCGGGATGATAGAGGTCGCCGGCGACATTCGCGAACAGCCGATAGCCGCCTTCGTCATCCGCGCGGGCCAAGACTCGGGCCGCGCGCCGCCGCGCCGCCTCTATCAGGCTCGGCCGATGCAGGCGCAGGCCGCCCACCAGCAGCGTTTCCGCAACACCGAGATTTCCGCAGCAGAGATGATCGACTTCATGCAGCGCTGCGGCTTGCGCGGCGGCGAGCGCGTTCTCGATGCCGGCGTCGTTGCCGCAAACGGGCAAGCCGCCCAGCCGCGCCAGGCCGATGCCCGGCGCACCGTGACACCAGCTCATGGCAAAGGCCGGATCGGTAAGGCGGAAATCGGGCCAATTGCGGGCTACGTCGCAATAGCAGCTCTGCTCGAAAGCGATGGCCTCCTCGGCCGCTCTGCGATAGCGAGCCTCGCCCATCACGCCGTAAAGGCGCTGTAATGCGTAGGCTATCCCGGCCGCGCCATGCGAAAAGCCGGTCAAGGGCTTTTCGGCGATCGTGCGCCACGCCGAGCCTTCGCCGCATGCGATTCTGTGCGCCAGCAGATGGTCCGCGAAGACGCGAGCGCGATCCAGGACCATGGGATTTCCCGTCGCCTCATAAAGCGCAAGCATGCCCAGGATGCCGCCGGCCGCGCCGCCGATCACGTCGAACCGGTCGTCTTCGGAAATCGCGGCGGACTGCATCGCGGCGGCCGTCGCGGAATCCAGGAGCGACTCTTCACCGATCCACGCGCCTATCCGCGTAAGCGCGTACACGATCGCACCGATGCCGGTGGCGCCGCCCAGGCCCAACGCCGTCGCGCGACCGTCGCGCACGAGGCGCTGCACCGGCTGCAGAGCCCGGATCGTCAGGGCGCGAAACGAAGCGGTTCCGCGTGCATGGTCGAGCGCGGCGAGGAACAGAGCTATCCCACAGCGTCCGTCGTACAAATCCGGACCGATCGGCTCGAATTGATGGCATCGCGCTTGTGCTGCGTAGCGGATGCCGAGCCAACCCACGCATCCGTTGCCGTTGTCGATCGCGCGCGCGGCAATGCTTCGGGCGATCTCTTCCGCTCTTGCGAGAAAGTCCGCGGTTGTTGGAAGCGGACCCTGAAGGATCGTCTCCGCGCCGGCGGCGGCGGGCTGCGCGGGGCGGATGATTTGCGCGAGGAAGCTGCCGCGGATCAGCATGATCTGGAACTCCATATCCGCATCGCCGAGCTTCGACATTTTTTCCATCACGGCGTCGATGCCGGACTTGACGAACAGGTTGTCGACAATGCCGCCGGACTCCTTCCGGATGCTCCGCGACGACGTCGAGATTTCGAAATAGGGAATGTCCAATCGCTCGAGCGCGTCGATCTCCGCCCGGAGCAACGGCCACGCCGGCGGCGGCATTTCGGCTTCCAGAAAGATGCGGGCCATCGATTCCAGCGCGATGCTGTGCGCCGCGCCATCGGTCAGGGCCTGCGGCAGCGAGGCGGATGCCAGCACCGCGCCGTAGATTTCAGTGGGGCGGAAAAGAAGCCGTGCGGACCGATCGCGAAAGACACGAAGCGGCGAGATTTCGCCCGCAAGTTCGTCGCGCCGGCTTGCGATCAATCGATAGAGATCGGCAAAGCCCCCGCAGATCGCATCTGTGTAGTCGGCGGCGGAGACGGCGGCGCCGTTCAAGACGGGTGCGTTGTCCGCCGGCAAAAGAACCGTCCTACGCGGGACCAGCGTCATGTAGTCCGTATTGACGGCCTCCCAACGCATCGCGGGCCAGGGGGAGTCCTGCGCTGTGCGTCCCAGCGCGCTGACATCGTAGGCCATGCCCGCTTCGCCGCCGAAGCTCCAACGCGGCAGCATGCCGGTACGCAGCACGGAGTCCGCGGCGATCGCGGCGTCTTCGTCGGCGACCGCCGCGGAAGACAGACGCGGGTGCAGGAACGTCTCCGCGTCGACGATCACCGGATGCTCGCCCGCGGCGATGAGGTTTTCGCTGTGGAGGTCGTTCGCCTCGAGGATATGAGCCAAACACAAAAGCATGCCCGCGCGACGGTAGAAGCGTTCCACGGCTCTTGCGTCTTCGCAAGGAGCGGCTTGGACGCAATCGAGCGCCCAACCGTAATCGCCGCGGTCGAGATGCCGGATGCGCAGAAGCGCGAGCGGCGCGCCCGCCGCATTGCACCAGGCGAGCATCCGGTCCAGGCCCAGCTCGAGTGCGACGCTTCGCGGCTTGTAGACCAGGCGCTTTCCCGTGGCGAAGCAAACGATGCGTACGGAATGCCCGCCCCGGTGCGGATCGGAGCAGTCTTCCGTCAGCGCGACGACGGGGCCCAGTTCCGCGCCGTCGGCGAGCGTCGTTGCGATCTCGTCGCGGTCGCATGCCAAGCGCGCGGCGAACTGCGCGAATTCGGCGCTCCAGTTCTCGATGACGACGGCGATCAGACGGGCCAGTACCGGATAGGCCTCGAAAATGGGCATCAGCCCTTGCCGAAGCATATCGTCCACCCAGCGGTTGTAACACTCGCGCGGCGCGTGCTCGGCAAAACCCGGCAACAGACCCATGAGGGCGTGAACCGGCGGACGGACATTGGCAAATTCCAGCCCGAACGTTCTTTCGCTCAGCTTGGACAGGCGCGACAGCAGCGTGCGCTCGGCCGTGGCATAAGCGGAGATAGCGATAAGCGACGTCAAATCGCCGTCGAAATGCCGCCGCAGGAGGGCCAAACCGTGTCTCAACTGCTCTCTCGCCACGTGGAGCGCCGGCCGCAACAGGTCTTCGAATGGAAGCGGATCGCTTGCGCCATCGTCCGTGGACGGCATGGCGACGCTCTCGCGCAGCGGATCAAGGGTCCTGTCGGCGCGGGGGTTGCGGGCCTGCGACATCACCGCAGCGACGACCGACAGCCAACCTGGCTCCTCTCCTTCGGCGACCGGTTTCTGGCGTGCGAGCGCATCCAGGACACGCGATTCATCCAATGAGGCCCACGCCAACCTGCGCGCCAAGGCCGGCGCCCCGCCCAGTTGGCGCTGCCACTGCTCGAGCAAGGCCTGGTCCGGCGAAGCGTCGCCTTCGCCAGGCGCCGAGAGACGTTCCCAAAGCGAACGGGCTCTTGCCGCAAGCAAGCGCAGCGCGGGAGAAGTCACCGCCGGAAACTTCCGGTCACTGGAGTGGACGTCACGGCTGAACGACCCGAAAAACCGGCCGAACTATATTCGCAATTGCCGGATCATGAAGGGGAAAACGAAAAAATTCGCGTTGTACGGGTATGGCATTTGCATGCATGATGGGCCTGACCATCGTCTTTCTGAAAACAGAACCCGGTTTGAAATGAGCTCCGCTTCTGGGGAAGGAACTGTGTCGGAGGAGGGCTATATTCTTTCGCCGCAGCAGCGGCGGTGGTGGCGCCTCGGATCCCGCTTTCGCATTCGCGCCACGTTCGACATCGAGGCCGAGCGGCCGGAGGCGCTCGGCACGCAAGCCCTGGCGAGAGCCGTAGCCGGCCTTGCCGCGGAATACGAGATCTTCCGGACCGACCTTCGCGCTGCGGACGGCATCCCGGTTCAAATCATCGGAGAAGCGCCCCGTCTCGTGTTTTCGGCTGCTCCGACGGAGCATGGTGCGGGGGAAGACATCGATACGCTGTCACGGATATTTCTCGAAACGACATCGGCCGGCGCCGTGCGCCTCACGTTCTCGCTGTCTGCGTTCCATGCCGATCCTGAAACCACGCAGATCGTCGCCGAGGCGCTTTGCCGCCATCTCGCCGGCGAAGCCGTGCCGGCCGGCTTCGTGCAGTATGCCGACTACGCCCAGTGGCAACAGGACATGGCCGCCTCACAGGAAGCCGCCGCGGGACGGGCATTCTGGCGCGAGCGTTTCGATCCCCGATCGTTGAAGGAAAAGGTGCCGCTTGCGCGTTGTGCGTCCCGGGAGAATGAATTCGACCTGAAAACGATTCCGCTCGCGTTGAGCGGGGACGTGCGGCTGGTCGCAACAGGTTTGAACGTCTCCGCGGAAGTCGTTCTCGCGGCATGCTGGCTCGTCGCTTTGGCGCGGCTGACGGGGCAGGGGGCGCCGACGGTCGGATATGCCTGCAGCGCGCGGGGATTCCCCGAGCTCGAAAGGGCGCCCGGGCCGATGACCATAACCATTCCTCTTTCGTCCGAAATGCGCCCTGAATTGCCGTTCGCAGACTTTGCGCGGGACGTCGCCCGCGCGATGGAAAGCGCGCGGCAACACGCCGATGCGTTTGCCGCAACAGCAGAACCGTCGGTGTCCCCGCCGGTTTTTCCCTTCGGCTTCTCCTTTTACGAGGCGCGGCCCGTGCGCGGCAACGGCATGTCCATGCAGCTCGTCGGCCTCGATGTTTCTGCGTACCTTTTTCAGGTCGCGCTGTCATGTGTCGCCGGCGAAACCGGATTGCACGCAGCCCTCTCTTTCGATGCGGCGCAGATCGATGTGTCCGCGGCAACCGCTTACGCCGACCTCTTCCGTCATATCCTCACGAACGCCCTTTCGGACACCGGGTGCGCTCTCGGCGATCTCGGCCGGTTGCGCGCCGAGGAACGCACGCACGATCAGCCGATTTTTGGGCCTGCTCCGGCGGAGGGGCCCCGCCTCCACGATCTTTTCCGCGCGGCTGCGGCGCGCGCGCCTCACCGGGTCGCCATCGTCTGCGAAGGCGAGAGCCTGACCTATCGTGCGCTCGATGCACAGTCCAATCGCTGGGCGCGACATTTGCGAAATATGGGCGCAGGGCCGGATCGTCCGGTGATCATCGCGGTCGAGCGGAGCGTCCGGCTTCCCGTGTTCATTCTGGCGGTGCTGAAAGCCGGTGCGGCCTACGTGCCGGTCGAGCCCCGAAGCCCGCCGGAACGCCTGCGCAGGATTGCGGCGACCGCGGGCGCCGGGCTGCTGCTGACGTCGGACGCGGAAAGCACGGAGATGCTGCCGCAAGACGTGCGGCGCCTCGCCGTCGACGAAGAATGGGAAGCCGTTTCGAATTTGGACGACGCGCCTTTGGACTGTCCCGGGGGAGCGGGCGATCTCGCCTATCTTGTCTTCACGTCCGGATCGACTGGCGAGCCGAAGGCGGTCGCGGTCGAGCATAGGCAGATCGTCAATTATGTGGACGGCGTTTGTGCCCGGCTCGCGCTTTCGGAATGCGAGAGCTTTGCGCACGTCTCCAGCATCGCGGCGGATCTGGGGAATACGGTCTTGTTTCCCGCGTTGCTGCACGGGCGCACGCTCGTGCTGGCGGGGCACGGCGAGATGCTCGACCCCATCGCCCTGTCGTCCCGCTTCGCGGGGGAAGGCGGAATCGACTGTTTGAAGATCGCGCCAAGCCATTTGAAGGCGCTCTTCGACGGCAAGGCGGAACCGCGCGCCCTTTTGCCTCGTAAGATGCTGGTTCTCGGCGGGGAGCGCTTCGATTGGGATTTCGCGGAGGAGTTGCGCCGGCTTTCGCCGAACTGCCGGATCGCCAATCACTACGGCCCGACGGAGGCGACCGTCGGGGCACTCGTGCATGAGTTGCCGCAGAATTGGGCGGCTACGCCTTCGGGCTCGGTTCCTCTCGGGACGCCGCTTCCTAAGGTCGGCGCATTCGTTCTGGACGATGCGCGGCGGCCGGTGCGAATCGGTGTCGTCGGCGAGCTTTATCTCTGTGGTGCGGGACTCGCGCGCGGCTATCACCGAGACCCCCAGCGCACCTCCGCCGCGTTCTGCGATGTCGCGCCGTTCGGAGCTGGTCCCGTTCGTACCTATCGGACGGGCGACCTCGTTCGTCGGCTTCCCGATGGCGCAATCGAGTTCCTTGGTCGTCGGGATCGTCAGGTGAAGCTGCACGGGTTTCGTATCGAGTTGGAGGAAATCGAAGCGGCGGCGATCAGTCACGAGGCGGTGCGTGCCGCCGCCGCGTTGCTGCGCGATGTCGCTCGGGGACGGCAGGGGATCGTGCTCTATGTCTCCGGGCCGGGCGGCTCCGCAGCGGCTTTGCGCAGTCATCTTGAGCGACGGTTGCCCGCGCAAATGATGCCCGCCCGGATCGTCGCGTTGCCAGCTCTGCCGCTGACGCCGAACGGCAAGCGCGACTCTGCGGCGCTGATGGACCTGCCGCTGCCGGACGAGGCGGCCGGGGGCGGCGAGGCGCCGCGCAACCCCGCCGAGCGGCGCTTGGCCGAGATTTGGGCGGACGTGATGGCGCTGCCCTTTGTGGGCATTCACGACGATTTCTTCCTTCTGGGCGGCGATTCGATTCTCGGCATCCAGATCGTCGCGCGCGCCGGCGAGGGCGGGCTGACGTTCACGCCGCTCGAACTCTTCGAGCTTCGTACCATCGCCAAACTCGCGGCGATAGCGCGATCGCGGAGACCGGCTGCCATCGAACAGGGTCCTGTCGCGGGCGCGGTCCCGTTGACGCCGATCCAGCATTGGTTTTTCGAAGGTGAGCCGCCCGAGCCGTGGCACTGCAACTTGTCATTGTTGCTGGAGTGCGACGAGCGGGTGGATCAGGGCCTGCTCGCGCGCGCGCTGGACAGGACGGTTGCACACCACGATGCCTTGCGGATGCGTTTCGAGCGGACGGCCGAAAGCTGGGTTCAGCACAACACGGCCGAGGTCGTTCCCGTCCCGATGGAGCATGTCGACCTCTCCGCCCTGAACGACGAACAGACGAGAGCAGCGATCGCAATTATCGCGCGACGGACCCAGGCGAGCCTCGATATCGCCGTGCCTCCCTTGTTGCGCGCCGTTTTATTCGACACGCGGGGCGGTTCGCGCATCCTATTCGTCGTACATCATCTCGTTATGGATGCCGTATCCTGGCGGCCGTTCCTCGATACGGTCTCGACCGTCTACGACGCGCTGAAGCGCGATATACCGCTGCTTTTGCCGGCAAAGACGACTTCGTTCAAACGATGGTCGGAAATGCTGAGCGCCGATACGCGAGCGGACGCTCAGGTCGAATATTGGCGGGCGCAGGCCGCGCCCTCAGATCGTCTGCCCGTGGATTTCGCCGACGGCCGCAACACGCAGGACTGCGCCGAGACGTTTGACGTTGCGCTCGACGCCGAGACGACCCGCAAACTGCTTCGCGACGTGCCTGTCGCCTATCAGACGCGGATCGACGACGCGCTTCTCACGGCCCTTGCCCGCAGCGTGCTTGCATGGGCCGGGCGAAGCGAATTGTGGGTCGAGCTTGAGGGCCACGGTCGCGCTTCGCCGTCCGACGACGTCGATTGCGGCCGCACGGTCGGCTGGTTTACCGCGCGCTGGCCGCAGAGATTGTCGGTTGCGCGCGACGCCGGCGTCGGCGCCGCGCTGCGGGCCGTCAAGGAGCAGCTTCGCGCCGTCCCGGACGGCGGCATCGGTTACGGCGTGTTGCGCTATCTCCGCCGGGCGCCGGATCTGGCGGGCGGCGAAGCCCCCGACATCAGCTTCAACTATCTGGGACAGGTCGATCATGCCTTCCCGGTTCTTTCCGGATGGCGTGTCGTGCCGGAGTTTCAAGAGGGCGAGCGAAGCGGCAAGCAGACGCGGCGGCAGCGCCTCGCCGTCGACGCCATGGTGCGGGACGGTCGGCTGCAATTGCGTTGGACCTACAGCCGGGAATGCCACCGCGCCTCCACGATCGCGCGTCTCGCCGAATCGTTTTGCGCCGAGATCGGGGCGCTCGTCGATCATTGCGCCACCGTGCTCCGCGGGCACTACACCGCGTCCGACTTTCCCCTCGCAAAACTCCGCGACGAGGAGCTCCAGGCCGTTCTCCTGCGCTACGGCCGAGACGACGCGGACACTCTGTCGGCGCTGCAGCAACTCGTTACGCTGCACTATCTCTGGGAGGGTGCCGCGGACGAAAGCCATCGCCGCGCGTTGCGAAAGCTCGCGGTGGAAGACATCTATGCGCTTTCGCCCATGCAGCAGGGCCTGCTGTTCGACGTTCTTTATGCGCAGGACGGGTCTCTCTACAAGGTGCAGAAGCTCTTCACGCTCGAGGGCGCGCTCACGCCGTCCGTGTTGCGCCGGGCCTGGGAGCTTCTGGTGTCTCGCCACCCCAGCCTGCGGACTGTCTTCGTGTGGAAGGATGTCGCGGCGCCGGTGCAGGTCGTGTTGGGCGCCGTCGACGTCCCCTGGGTGGAATGGGACTGGTCGGGCCTATCGGCGAATGAGCGCGAAGCGGCGGTCGCGGCTTTTCTGCAGGAGGATTGGGCAGAAGATATCGCCCTCGACCGCGGCCCCGTCATGCGGCTCGCGCTGGCAAAGCTCTCGCCCGACCGGCATCTTCTGATCTGGACGCATCATCATCTGCTGCTCGACGGCTGGTGCAATTCCCTGTTGTTGCGCGAGGTCCTGGATCAAGCCCAGGCGCTTCGGAAAGGCGATATGCTGTTGCTCCCGCGCGGCACGCCCTACCGTGACTATATCGCCTGGCTCTCCGCCCGCGGCAGCGGCGACGACGAGACGTGGTGGCGCGGGACGCTGGGCGGGGCCGTGTTGCCGACGCCTCTGGTCTTCGAGCGCGACACGCCGGCCCCGGTCGCGCGGCGCAACGCGCATCTGGCCCTTGCCGCGAGCCGCGAGGACAAGGCGCGGCTGCAGCGCGTCTCGGCGGAACTGGGTGTGACGCTGGGCGCGGTGCTGAACGCGAGTTGGGCGTTGCTGCTGTCGCTCTACAGCGGCGAAAGCGACGTGGTCTTCGGCATCACGACGGCGGGGCGGCCGGCCGAATTGCCCGGCGTGGAGAGCATAGTCGGACTGATGATGAACGTCTTGCCGTTGCGTCTGCAAATCGATTCCGATCTTCTGCTGGCGGACTGGTTGCGGCAGGTGCAGACGGAGCAATCGCAACTGCTCGCGCACCAATTCACGTCCTTGGCGCAAATCCGCCGCTGGGCCGGCCTGCGTCCGGGACGGCCGCTGTTCGAAAGCCATTTGAGCTTCGAGAACTATCCGGTCGACGCCGATCTGCTCAATCCGAGCCGTCCGCTGCATATCTCGTCCGTGCGTTCGTTCTACAGCACGACCTACCCGCTCAGCATTACGATAGAGCCGGAAGACGGCCTGCAAATCGACGTCACCTACGATCCGTCCCGTTTCGACGAAACCGTCCTGGCTGTCGTTCTCGCGCAATGGCGGGAGCTGCTCGGTTCGTTTCCGCTGAACCTGAACAAACCGCTTCGCGCGCTCGCGCTGGGCGCGATCGACGATGTCCACCCTTTGCGAGCCGCCGTCGCTGCCGGAGACCAGCCATATGACGCCTCTCATCCATGACTGGTTCAGTTCGGTCGCCGCGGCGGTGCCGGATGCCGTCGCGATCGAGCGCGGAGGGCTGGAAGTCAGTTACGCCGACCTCGAGGCGAGTTCCAACCGGATCGCCAATTTTCTGCTGGCGGGCGGTCCCGCGCGAACCGTCGCCATTCTCTCTTCGAACCCGGTTTCGGTGATGACCGCGATTCTCGGCGTATTGAAAGCGGGCGGGATTTTCGTGCCCTTGGACCTGCGACAACCCTCGGCGCGCCTCAACGAAATTCTCGCCGAAACCGCGGCCGACGTCATTCTGTGCGACGACGGCGAGACGGCGCGGGCGCAATTGCCCGAGAATCGTGCGCGCTGCGCGACGCTGGAGACCGCGCTCGGCGCCGGCGCGGTGCGCCCCGCGCTCGACGTCGATCCCGATGCGCCCTGTTATGTCTATTTCAGCTCCGGCTCGACGGGGCGGCCGAAGGGCATCGTCGGACGCCTCAAGGCGATCGCGCATTTCATTTCCTGGGAGAAGGACGCCCTCGATATTCAACCGGGCATCCGCGTCTCGCAATTGACGACGCCGAGCTTCGACGCCTTCCTGCGCGATATGTTCTTGCCGTTGTGTTCCGCGGGCACGGTCTGCGTGCCGGAGCGGCGCGAAGACATTCTCGATCCGCGGGCGTTGATCGGCTGGCTCGAGGACCGGCGTATCGGGCTGCTGCATTGCGTGCCGTCTCTATTCTTCACGCTGCTGCGCGACGATCTCGAGCCTTCACGCTTGCCGGATCTTCGCCATGTCCTGATGGCGGGGGAAGTGTTGCCGCCGGGCGCAGTGGACCGGTGGATGTCGGTGTTCGGCGAGCGCATCCGTCTCGTCAATCTCTATGGTCCAAGCGAAACGACGATGATCAAGTTCGCGCATTTCGTGGCGGAAGCCGACCGGACGCGTCGCTCGGTGCCGATCGGAAAACCCATCGCGGACACCGAGGCGTTCCTTCTGGATGCGCAAGGCCGGTTCTGCCCGGCCGGCGCCGTAGGCGAAATCCACATCCGGACGCCCTACCGAACGCATGGTTATCTCAACCAGCCGGCGTTGACGGCGCAGGCTTTCGTGCGGGATCCGGCCGGCGATGCTCCGGATGCCCTCGTGTACCGAACCGGCGATCTCGCGCGGCAACTGCCCGACGGCAGCTACGAGTTCCTCGGCCGCCGGGATTCGCAGGTGAAGATCCGCGGCGTGCGCGTGGAGTTGTCGGAGATCGAGGAAGTGTTGTGCCGACACCCGGCGGTGATCGAAGCTGCCGCGGCCGTGCATGGCGCCGAGGCCGGCGGCGCTCGACTCTATGCTTACGTGCAATTGTCGTCGGAGGCGTCCGGCTTGCGCGAGCATGTCGCCGGCCATCTGCCGGAGGAGATGGTGCCGTCGGCGGTGTTCGTGCTCGATCGTCTGCCCCGTACGGTCAGCGGCAAGCTGGATCGGCGGGCGTTGCCCGCGCCGTCCGAAGCGACCCAGCTTGCCGAGACGGCCTATGTTGCGCCCCGCACCGAAACCGAGCGGCGGCTGGCCGCCATCTGGGCGGACGTTCTTCGATGCGCGCGGATCGGCCGCGACGACGACTTTTTCCGCAGCGGCGGGGATTCGCTATTGGCGATGTCGGCGATCTCGCGCGCCGCCACGGCCTTCGAGGTCGAAATTCCTCTGCGTCGCCTGTTCGAGGGACCGACGCTCGCGGCCTTTGCGCGTCAGGTCGAACTCCTGCGCGAAAGCGACATCGAGATGGAAAGCGGTGCGCTGTGAGCGCAACGGAACTGCTCGACCGTCTGTCCCGTCGCGGGGTGAGGCTGTGGCTCGACGGCGAACGGCTGCGCTTCACCGCGTCGAGAGGCAGCCTCACGGAGACTCTGCGGGCGGAGATCGATGCGGGGCGGGCGGAGATCGTGGCGCTTCTGCGCGAGGCGCCGCTCTCCTCCGCGCAACGCCAGTTGTGGTTTCTCGAGGCGCTCTCCCGCGACAGCGGCGCTTACGTCCTCGCCGGCATCTTTCGTCTCCGCGGCGAGTTCGATGCTGCGCGCTTCCAAACCGCCCTCGATCGGCTGGTGCAGCGGCACGACGTATTGCGGACCTCGTTTCGCCAAGCCGGGGGCGAGCCGTATCAGCACATCGCCGAAACCGCGCACGTTCCCATGTCGCGACAAAACGCGGCCGGTCGGGCGGATGCGGAGCGTCTCGCGGATGCGTTCGTCCGCCGGCCATTCGATCTCTCGCGCGCGCCCCTTCTGCGGGCGGCGGAAATCGTCTATGGCGCGGCGGAGCGGCTTCTGGCGCTTGCGATACATCACATCATCGCCGACGAATGGTCCGTCGGCATTTTGCTGCGCGAGCTTTCCGCGCTCTACGAAGGCGGCGGGCAAGCCTCTTTGCCGGCGCTGAAATCGACTTATGCATGCTATGCGGCCGAGCAGCGCCGCATCCAGGATACAGACGAAGCCCGGTCGGGTTGCCGGGACCTGGCGTCGGCGTTGCGGCCGCCGCTGCCGGTGCTCGCGCTTCCGACCTCCGCCGCACGGCCGGCCGTGCAGGATTTTTCCGGCAACCGCGTTCGCCGCATCATTCCCGATGCCGACATGGCCGCGATCGGCCGGCTCTGCCGCGATGAGGGCGTCACGCCCTTCATGGTGTTCTTGACGGCCTATTTGCTGGTGCTTGCCCGCCATGCCGGGCAGGACGAACTCGCCGTCGGCACGGTGGTTGCCGGTCGAAACCGCTCCGGTCTCGAAGATCTTGTGGGTTGCTTCGTGAACACGCTCGTCCTGCGCGCCGACATTTCCGGCGCCCCTACGTTCCGAGCAGTTCTGCGCCGCGTCAGGGAGCTTTGGCTCGCGGCCTATTCGCACGCGGACGTTCCCTTCGAGCGATTGGTCGAGGCTGTTGCGGAGCCTCGCGACGCGTCCCGTTCGCCTCTCTTTCAGGCCGCGATCGTGCTCGAGAACGCTCCTTCCGGCGCTTTGGCGCTGCGGGGCGCCTCGGTGGAAACGGTCGAAGCCCCGGCGCGGGGAAGCAAGTTCGACCTGACACTGGTGATCGCGGAGCGCGCGGGGCGAACTTCGGCCTTTTTCGACTATGCGACGGCATTGTTTTCCGCTTCCGCGATGAACCGGATGCTTGGGCATTTCGTCCGGATGCTCGGGGCAGGGCTGCGCGATCCGGATTTGCCGCACGCGGAGCACGAGATGGTGAGCGCGTCGGAGCACGCGATGCTTGCGTCTTTCGAGCGAGGCGCGCCGTCGAAGATCGCAGGTCCGGTCTTGCTGCATGAATTGTTCGTGGAGCAGGCCAGGCTCACGCCGGATGCGGTCGCGCTGCGGATGGGCGAGGCACATCTCACCTACCGGGAACTGGACAGGCGATCCGAGGCGATCGCCGGATCGCTGATCGCAAGGCGCATCGGCCCGGGAGACGTCGTGGGGCTGTGTTTGTCGCGCAGTCCCGACATGGTGGCGGCGTTGTTGGGTGTCCTGAAAGCGGGCGCTGCCTATCTGCCGCTCGATACCGACTATCCTCGCGACCGGCTCGCTCACATGATCGGGGAAACCGGCGCCAAGCTTGTTCTCGCCGATGCGCTTTCCGCGTCATCGCTTGCCGGCACGTTCGCGGACGCGAAGGTCGTGCTTCTCACGGAGCTGCGTGCAACGGACGAGCCACGGCGGTCTTCGAACGGACGAGTTGCGCAAGAAGGCGATATCGCCTGCATCGTCTATACGTCGGGTTCGACGGGCAGGCCCAAGGGCGTGGTGCTGGGACATGCCGGCCTCTGCAACCTTGCGCTTGCGCAGATCGAGCTCTTCGCCATCACGGCCGAAAGCCGCGTCCTGCAATTCGCCTCGCTCAGTTTCGATGCCGCTGCGAGCGAAATCTTCACGGCGCTTCTTGCCGGGGCGACATTGGTTTTGGCGACGCGCGAGCTGTTGCTGACGGGACTTGGATCGCTTCTGGAGAAAGAGCGCATCTCTGTGGTCACGCTACCGCCGGCGGTGCTGTGCGTCCTGCCGCCGCGCCGATTGCCCGAGCTTGCGACGCTCGTGGTCGCGGGGGAGGCTTGCCCAGTGGACTTGGCGCACGCGTGGTCGGAGGGGCGCCGCTTCCTGAACGCCTATGGCCCCGCGGAGGCCAGCGTTTGCGCCACCGTCGGGGTTTATGCCGCCGGCGCGTCGTCGCTTCCGATCGGACGTCCGCTCCCCGGCGTGGATGTCAGAATATTGGATCGCGACGGAAAGCGCGTGCCTGTGGGGGTGACGGGAGAACTCCATATTTCGGGCGTCTGTCTCTCGCACGGCTATTGCCGCCAGCCGGGTCTGACCGCAGAGCGGTTTCGGGCCAATGACGGCGGGGAAGTCCTTTACGCCACGGGCGATTTGGGATGCTGGCGCGAGGATGGCCAGATCGAGTACCAAGGGCGTCGGGACGGCCAGATCAAGCTCCGCGGAATGCGCGTCGAACCCGCCGAGATCGAGGCCGCGTTATGCGCCCATCCCGATATAGCCCAGGCTGCGGTCGTTGCCGGCCACGATGTCGGCGCCGGCACGCAGCTGCTGGGCTTTTTCGTACCGCGCGTCGGCGCAAGGCCGGCTCCGGGCGGCGAGTTGCGCGCGTGGCTGAAAGAGCGGCTGCCGGCCCATATGGTGCCTGCTCTGCTACAGCCGTTGGCGGCCTTGCCTCTCAATCCCAACGGCAAGATCGATCGCCGGAGATTGCCGTCGGCGGCAGAGGTGGATTGGCCGGTGAAACCCGTTCTGGCACCGCGCGACGATACCGAAATCAGGCTGCTGCAAATCTGGGAACAGGTTCTTCCCGGTCGGCCTTTCGGAATCAGGGAAAATTTCTTCGACATCGGCGGCCATTCGCTCCTGGCGGTGAAATTGCTGGCGGCGGTCGAGCAGTGCTTTGGCCGAGCAGTCTCGCTTACCGACATGCTCGCCCATCCCACAATCGAAGCAATGGCCGTTTTGCTCCGACGTGAAAACGTTTCTACGGCTTGGTCGCCCCTGGTCGAGTTGCGGCGAAGCGGTTCGGGTATTCCTTTCTTCTGCGTCCATCCCTTGGGCGGCAATGTGGCGGGTTATCTGCCGTTGGCGAGACGCCTTCCTCCGCAGCAGGGGTTCCACGCGCTGCAGGCGCCGGGCTTGGAAGCCGGGACGGCGGTCTGCGCGCGCGTGGAAGACTTGGCCGCGCTCTATTTGGCCGCGATCGATGCGACGCATCCCGAAATCCGGATCCGCCTGGGCGGCCATTCTTTCGGAGGGCTGGTCGCCTTCGAGATGGCGCTGCAACTGAGGCGTCGCGGCCGCGCGGTGGATCGGCTCGTGCTCATGGACACGCCGGCGCCTGTCGGGAAAAACCGGCCTGCACCGATTGCGAGCACGGGAGAATGGTTGCGCCGGCGCGTGCGCGTGCTCGAGGCGTTTCACGGCGTGGATATCGGTCTGGCCGCCGACGCTTTCGATGCGTTGCCGGAGCCGGATCAAATCGCGATTTTCCTGGAAGCAATGCGCAAGAGCGACCTGCTGCCCCGGGACGCTGGCAGGGACCTCGTCACGCGGCTCCTCGCCGTGCAGCAGGCAAGCCATGAAGCAGCAGCGGGATATGTCCCCAGCGTTGCAGAGCCCTATCCGGATCCGATCGTGCTCATTCGCGCGAGCGATCGCGAGCAATCGGCCGGACGCGAGGCGGATGCGCACGCCTTCAGCGACTCGTTGCTGGATTGGCAGGCATTCGTGACGGGACCCATCCACCCGATCGCCGTACCGGGCGATCACATCTCGATGCTGCGCGAGCCGCATGTGCAAGCCGTCGCGGCCGCGTTGACGCGCGCGTTCGCCTGAGAGGCTCTGCGAGGATGCCGCCTCGCTTGCATGTCGCTGAAGCGCATTGCCAAATTCGCCCGAGACTTTTATAAATCTAAGGTAGCAGGAAGTTCAATCGGTATCGAATTCCGCCGAGAGCGCCTTTTTTGAAAGCGTAGTCGGTCCTTCCGTGTCGCCACCCGAGGAGCTTGCCGTGACGATCGCCGTCTCTCGCCCCGCAGGCACCGCCGCAGCCCACCCAACCAAGATCGAGGCCGCTCTCCCTGCGGGCCTCGATGCGCCGATTCCGGTGCAGCCGACCTTGGAGCAAGAACGGCTTTATCGAAAGCAGCGACTTGCCGCCGGCTATCGCCTGTTCGCTCGCTGCGGTTTCGACTTCGGCGGGGCCGGGTACATCACCGCGCGCGATCCGGAGTTCACGGACTGCTTCTGGGTCAATCCGGCGCAGGTGCATTTCAGCCGAATCCGGGTGTCGGACCTGATGTTGGTGGACCACGACGGCAAGATTTTGCAGCCGCCGGCCAATGCCCGGCCGTTCCTGAACACCGCGGCGGTCACCATCCTCTCGGCCCTGCACAAGGCGCGCCCCGACATTGTTGCCGCGGCGCATACCCATTCCCTTTACGGAAAAGTCTGGTCGACACTCGGCCGCCTGCTCGATCCTTTGACTCAGGATTCCGCGGCCTTTTACGAGAGCCATGCACTCCTCAGCGACTTCTCGGGCGTGATCCTCGAGGCGCCCGAGGGTGAAAGGCTCGCCAGGGCTCTTGGTCGGCACAGGGCTATCGTTCTGCAGAACCACGGCCTTTTCACAGTCGGTCAGACGGTCGAAGGCGCGGTATGGCGCTACGTCGCGATGGAGAACGCTTGTCAGGTGCAGCTGCTTGCCGAGGCCGCGGGGCAAACCCGGCCCATGCGCCACGACATTGCGCGCCATGCGGCGGGACAAGATGGGCCGTCGGAGGTCGGCGCGATCTACTCCTTCCTGCCCTATTGGGAGGTGATCGCGGAGGAAGAGCCCGATCTGTTCGATTAGCGCGTTGTTCCTCGGCCTTTGGAACGACGGATGCCGGCAGTTTCACAAGCGGCGATCACTTTGTGAAGTTATCGTAACAGCAGGCAGTGTCTTGACACCGCTGGGTGTTGCCACCACAATCTAAAAGCGAGATAGGATTTGTTCGCCGCCTGCTCGAAATCGAAGCGGCGCTGTTCAACTTCACCCCCAGGAGACAGAGCATGACAATGGAAGCTTTGGTTGAATTCATGGGCAAGCTCGACAAGAGGACCGACGCGGCGCACTTCGAAGCGAGCAAGAAGAAGATGTCCGCTGCTGCCGCCACGCCCGGCAACAAGGGAGCGGAGGACATGGCGGCGACGGTGCACATGCTCGTCGATGTCGGCAAGCAGAAGGGTTACACCTTCTCGGAGGCGGACGTTAAAGCGTACCTCGATCAAATGAAGACGCTCTACTACACCAGCTCGCCGGTGAAGGTGCTGATGGATGCCTTCTGCACCACGAGCTGCCACATCGGAAGCCAGATTCAGAAGTCGTAAAGTTCGTTTCGCATAGGCGCCTCGCTTCGACGAAAGCGGGGCGCTTGTGACCTCGTTCTGTGCCGCGGGCTCTCAAGGTGCCTGCGCTCGCGGCGGTGCCGTCTGTTGGTACACGGAGGCGAAGATGTTGACCGGACAGTCCGGCGCGCTGCGGGATATGGCGCCGCAGAAAAGAGCGCAGACTTCGGCGCCTCTTTATACGCTCCAAGATATCGAGGCCGACCGGATCGGCGATTACCCGGACGGCTTGCAGGACATCTGCGACGGCCGCGTCGACGGGTTCGTGATCCACAACGCCTTCTCCCGCGAAGAGGTCGAGCGCGTCGCGGGGCGATTGACGCGGCGCGGGCCGTTTCCGGATGCTCCGTTCGGCAATATCCTGATTTACGGTCCCGCGCTCTACGTCTCCGAATCCGACCTGGAACGCTATCGCCGCGAGGCGGTCGAATTCCGGCGCTTCTGCGCCGAAACCTTCCGTGGCGGGCGCGACTTCGAAGCCCGCATCGTGGAAATTCTCGCAGCGATGGGAAGCGGCCGCGATGTCGGCCTTCCGGCGGCGCCGGACGGGCAGCCCTATACGCCGGCCACCATCCGCGTGCTTGAAGTCGGCCAGGACATGGGCTGGCATTTCGAAAATCAGTTCCTGCATGCGACCGTCGGCTATCGGCATCTGTCGACGCTCATCAATCACAGCGACCACCTGAGCTATTTCGTCGTGCTCGAGACGCCAAAGGACGGAGGCGATCTCGTGCTCTACGACCTCAAATGGCACCAGACCGAATGGCTCGACAAGGAAAAGGGCGGCGTCCAGCGCAGCGGAACAGCCGGCGGGCGTCCTATCGCCGAGGTGATGCGGAGTTGCGCGACCGTGTCGTTCAGGCCGCCGCCGGGCGCTCTCGTCGTGTTCGACGGGGGCAACATTCTGCACCGCGTTTCCGCCGTGGAAGAAGCCGGGCGCCGGGTGACCATTGGCGGCTTCATTGCATTCTCCAAGGGTCGCGAGAGTGTCTATTATTGGAGTTAGAGCGCGGGAACAGGCGCCGGGCGTTGCCGATGCCTCGTTCGGGGACCTCGTCGATCTGCTGCAGATTCGCGCCGAGCGCCAGTCCGGCTCGTTGGCCTATTGTCAACTGACGCGCGGGGAGCGTCCCGAGGATGCCATGACCTATGGCGACCTGGATCGCGCTGCACGCGGTGCGGCGGCGCGCTTGCGCGGCGTCGCCGCGCCCGGCGCGCGCGTGCTGCTGCTTCTGCCCGCGGGCCGGGAATTTCTGGTCTGCCTGTTCGGTTGCTTCTACGCGGGAATGGTCGCGGTTCCCGCCGAAATGCCGCGAGCCGGCAGGCCGCTTGAGCGTCTGCGTGCCATTGCGCAAGATGCTTCGCCGTCGGTGGCGATCACGACCGATGCGACCCTGCGCGACCGCGCCGATTTGACCGGTATGCTTTGCGATCTGGGATGCCGATCCATTTCCGCCGCCGAGACGGGACACGCCGGCGCGATGTCGCCGGTCGCCGGAGGGAGCCGGGCGCTCGCGCTCCTGCAATACACCTCCGGTTCGACCGCCGATCCCAAAGGCGTGATGGTCACGCACGGCAATTTCCTAGCCACGCTGGCCGATCTGGACAAGGGCTGGCGGCACGGGCCGGACAGCCGCATGGTGAGCTGGCTGCCGGTGTTCCACGACATGGGCCTCGTCTATGGCGTGCTGCAACCGCTTTACAATGGTTTCCCGTGCTACCTGATGAGCCCGGCGTCTTTCCTGCAGCGTCCCATGCGCTGGTTGCGGGCCATCGCGCAGCTGCGCGCGACGCACAGCGCTGCTCCCAATTTCGCCTACCAGCTCTGCTGCGATATGGCGAAGCCGGAAGATCTCGCGACGCTCGATTTGTCGAGCTGGAAGGTGGCGCTCAACGGCGCCGAGCCCGTGCGCGACAGCGTGCTGGCCGCTTTCGCGCGCATCTTCGCGCCGTGCGGGTTCGACGCGGATGCGTTCTGTCCGGGCTACGGTCTGGCGGAAGCGACGCTGAAGGTCGCGACCAAATCGCGTGGCACGCCGCTACGGCGCCTGCGGCTCGACGCAAGCGCGCTGGCGCAGGGCCGTATCGAATCCGCGTCCGGCGATGCGGCGGCCGCGACGGTTGTCGGACAAGGGTGGAGCGATATCGGGGCGCGAATTGAAATCGTCGATCCCGAAACGCGGCGGCAAGCGGCCGCCGGGACGGTCGGCGAAATCTGGGTCGCGAGCCCATCCGTCTCCACCGGTTATTGGCGCCGTCCCGCCGAAACCGAGGAGACCTTCGGCGCGTGCTTGGCGGATGACGGAGAAGGCCCTTTCCTGCGCACGGGGGATCTCGGATTCGCCGATGGCGGCGATCTGTTCGTCACCGGGCGGCTCAAAGACCTCATCATCGTCGAAGGGCGAAATCACTATCCGCAGGATATCGAAGCGACGGTTCAGTCCGCGCACCCCGCTCTGCGCCCGGACCATGGCGCGGCCTTCGCGGTCGCCGGGCGGGACGGCGAGCGCCTTGTGGTGGTGCAGGAGTTGCGGCGGAGCCATTTGACCAACCTCCGCTGCGAGGATGTGATCGGCAGCATCCGATCGATGGTCTCGGAGGTTCACGGTCTGCGCGCGTCCTCGATCATGCTGGTGCCGCCTGGCTCCATACCCAAGACCACAAGCGGCAAGATACGGCGATCGAAATGCCGTGCAGTCTATCTCGCCGGAACTCTCTGCGTCGTTCACGCAGACGAGCGTTCGCCCCACGCCGTCTCCCTGTCTCTATCAACTTCGGAGCGTCATCATGTTGTCGGCATCTGAGATTGCGCATTTTCGCGAAAAGGGATGGGTTCTGGTCGATTTGTTCTCGCCGGACGAGGTTGCCGTCTTGCGCGGCTGCCTCGAGGACAACGGCCAGCTGATCGAGGAAGCGGGCGGTCAGAAGGTGATGACGTTCTACAACAACGTGCTGGGGTTGGAGACGCCGCGCGATCTGCACCTGTTCCACGATCCGATCATGACGATGTTCCGCCATTCGGCCTTGATCGAGAAATTGCGTGCCGTCGCGGGGCCGGATCTTCTGCTTTGGTACACCAATGTCTTCTGCAAGATGCCGGGGCAGGGCACGATCAAGTGGCATCAGGCGGTCGAATATTACACCTCGAGCGACATCGATTTCGGCAACAAGACGCTCGTCTACGACGAAGCCGAAGGCCAGCTCAATCTGACGGTTTGGGTGGCGATCGACGATGCGGATCGCGAGAACGGGTGCATGCGGTTCGCCAACAGGTCGCAGCACCGTACCTTCGATATCATTCCGAGCGCGCTGCCCGCCGCCGAAGGCGTCTTCGCCGGCATCAGCGCGCATAAGACGGTGTGGCAACGCAACCAGCAATATTCGATCGGCTATGATTTCGACGAACGGGATTGGGAGGTGGAGGACGTGCCGGTCGCTTCGGGGCAGGCCATCATCTTCACCGAGCGCACGATGCATTGTTCCTATCCCAATCACTCGAACCGGCGGCGCTTGGGAATCATCGGCCGCTATGTTCGGCCCAGCACGCTTGTCTATCCCGGACGTCTCACCGGCGCCTGGATCGACGAGAACGGTCACGACATCCGCCGCCACTTCAACGTGCTGGTATCCGGCGAAGATCGCTACGGCCACAACGTCGTTCGCGACCGCAACGATCTCGACGAGACGGAGCTCGCATTCCACCGCGCTTATAACCGCGTGCGCTTGGGCAAGGTAGTTGTGCCGGAAGATCAGACTCAACTCGATCTTGTCGCATTGGAGCAGCAGGTGCTGCGCGGCGACAACGACGAGCCGCAGCCCAACCCGGTGCTCCATCCGCGCAGATTCATTCACTGGCAGGCTTGGCAGCAATTGCGCGGAACCGAGCCGCGAGCGGCCATGCGGCGCTACAGCGACCTCGTCGCGCGGTTGGCCGATCGACCCACCGATCGAATGCCTGCGAGCGAGGCACCGCCCCGGCGCCGCGAAGCCAAGAGCCTTGGAGGAATTGAAGCTTGGCTCGTCGCCTATATCGCCGAAGCTCTCGACATTCCGCCGGGCGACATCGAATGCGACGTGCCCGTCAATCGTTACGGTCTGTCTTCTGCGGACACTTTGCGGCTGATGGGTGATCTCGGCGAATGGCTTGGCTGCGACCTCGAGACGACGTTGGCTTACGATCACCCGACTGTCGCTTCGCTCGCCTCCCATCTCGCGGGCTTGACTGCCGCCGAAGCTGCGTAAGGCGGATCGCGCGATGGCCGGCGTCACAGCGATAGCCATCGTCGGCATCGGATGTCGCTTTCCCGCGGCGGAAGGTCCCGAAGCCTTCTGGCGCCTGCTGCGCGATGGAGTGGACGCCGTTCGCGAGGTGCCGCCTGAACGATGGGATGCGCAGGCCTATTACGATGCGGATCCGACGGCGCCCGGCCGCATGGTGACGCGCTGGGGCGGGTTTGTCGCCGATATGGACAAATTCGATCCGGACTTCTTCGGCATTTCGCCGCGCGAAGCGGCGCATATGGACCCGCAGCAGCGCCTGATGCTCGAGGTGGCGTGGGAGGCGCTTGAGCATGCCGGCACTGCGCCGGACAGACTGCGCGGCAGCGATGCGGGCGTATTCGTCGGGATCGGCAACACCGACTATACGCGCATGCTGTGCCGCGATACGCAGACCATCGACCGCTACGACGGCACGGGCGGAACTCTAAGCTTCGCCGCAAACCGGCTGTCCTATTTCCTCGATCTTCACGGACCCAGCCTTGGCATGGAGAGCGCGTGCTCATCGTCGCTGGTTGCCCTCCATACGGCCTGCAAGAGCCTGAGGGACGGTGAATGCAACCTCGCCATCGCGGGCGGCGTCAATCTGGTCCTGTCGCCCGATATGACGATCGCTTTTTCCCAGGCCGGCATGATGTCCCCGACCGGCCGCTGCCGCACCTTCGACAGCGCCGCCGACGGCTATGTGCGGGGTGAGGGCTGCGGCGTGGTGATCCTCAAGCGTCTCGACGATGCCGCACGGGATGGGGACCGCATATTGGCGCTCGTCCGCGGCTCGGCGATCAATCAGGACGGCACCAGCAACGGCATCACGGCTCCGAACGGCGCCGCGCAGCAGGCGGTGATCCGCAAGGCTTGTGCGAATGCGGGCCTCGATCCGAGTGCCATCTCGTATATCGAAGCGCACGGCACGGGGACGCGCGTCGGCGATCCCATCGAGATCAAGGCGCTGAAAGCGACGCTTCTCCATGGCAGGGCGGAAGGCCTCGTCTGCCGAATCGGCTCGGTGAAGACCAATATCGGTCATCTCGAAGCCGCTGCCGGCATTGCGGGCCTGATCAAGACGGTGTTGATGCTGCAGCATCGCGAGATTGTGCCGCATCTGCATCTGTCGCAGCCCAATCCGCTTCTCGGGCTCGACAACACGCCTTTCGAGATTCCAACGCGGCGCGCGCCGTGGGATGCAGTATCGCCGCGCTTTGCCGGCGTCAGCGGCTTTAGCTTCGGCGGCACCAATTGCCACGTCGTTCTGGAGGAAGCCCCGCAGGCGGAAGATCATGTGTCGCGGGACGGCGGTCTGACGCTGCTCCCGATCTCGGCCCGCGATCCGGAGGCTCTGCGCGATCTCGCCGCCGCCTATGCCCGTCAGTTCGATCGGGAGACGGTGCCGATGCCCGCGGCTGCCTTGACGGCCGGCGAAGGGCGCACGCATTTTCGGCATCGCGTAGCGGTCGTATGCGCCACGGCGGAAGAAGCCGCGCGACAATTGTCCGGCTGGCTCGACGCCCGAAGCGATGCCGGGGTCGTCGCGGGCATTGCCGCCAGGCCATCCCAGGCGCCACATGTCGTCTTCCAGTTCACTGGCCAGGGGTCGCATTATCCCGCGATGGGAAGACGGCTGGCTGCGTGCTTTCCGCGATTTCGTCGGACGCTCGAACGTTGCGAGGCGGCGTTGCGCGCCACGGACTCGCCTTGCAGCTTGCAGCCAATTCTCGCAGGAGAGGCCCTTGTCGGATTGGACGACGCCAGCGTGCTCCAGCCCGTGCTGTTTGCGCTCCAGGTGGCGCTCGCGGACCTCTGGCGCTCCTGGGGCCTGAACCCGAAAGCCTTGATCGGCCACAGCCTCGGCGAATATGCCGCCGCCTGCACGGCCGGTGTTTTCAGTCTGGATGACGGCGTGGCGCTGGTGGCGGAGCGCGGCCGCCTCGCTGCAAGGCTTGCCGAGAAAGGCGGTATGGCCGCGATTTTCGCGCCCATCGAAGAGCTGCGTGACACGCTTCGAATTCACGAGAAGAAGCTGTCGGTCGCCGCGATCAACGGTCCCCGCAACACGGTGTTGTCCGGAGACGCCGAAATCCTGGGAAGCGTGTTGCGCGATCTCTCCGAACGTGGAATCCACAGCCAGCGGGTCAATACGACCCATGCTTTCCATTCGCCGCTCGTTGGGCCGATGCGGGAGGAGTTCGAAGCCGCGGCGCGCGGCATCGATCATCGATCGCCCGCGCTTCCCCTGATCGCGGGCGTGTCGGGGGCGTTCTGGTCCGAAGGGGCCAAACCCGACGCAGCCTATTGGGGACGCCATCTCAGGGAGCCGGTGCAGCTTCTCGAAGGCTTGCGGACCATCGCGGATGGCCAGCCATGCATCTTCCTGGAAATCGGGCCGGGCTCGGCTCTGTCGCGCCTGGGCGCACATTGCGATCTGGCCGGCGATTGCGCGTGGTTGCCGTCGATGCCGCCGGACGGCGACGAGGCGCGGACCCTGCTCGCGGCGCTTGGCACGCTCTATACGCGGGGGGTCGGAATCGACTGGCGAGGTGTGAATGCCGGCGCCCATTCGCGGCCAGTGGAGCTTCCCACCTATCCGTTTCGCCGCCGGCGCTGTTGGTACACCGACGCCGCGCCCGCTGCGGCGCCGGTCGTGCAGACGGCCGCAGCGCCGCCGCCGGCACCGCAAGCTTCGACATCCGACAACCTCCTCGACGCCGTTCGGACGTTCCTGGCAAAGCTCTTCCGCAACGATCCCGCCGCCATCGATGTCGAAGCGTCGTTCCTGGAGCTGGGCGCCGATTCGCTGATGTTGGTGGAGCTCGTGCGCCAATTCGAGCAGGCGTTCGGCGTGGCATTGACGGTCAAGCAACTGTTCGAGGAGGTGCCGACCCCAAGAACGCTTGCCGAGTATCTCCAAAGGCTGCGGCCGCAGACGTCCGCGGCCGCAGCACAATCCGGAACCATTTCGCAGGAAGCACCCGCCACGCCGGCAGCGCCGCTTGCATCGGATGTCGCCTCGCTGATGAAGCAGCAATTGCAAATCATCGCCCGGCAGCTCGACATCCTGCAGACGCAGGGCATGCGTGAGGTCCCGGCCGCCATGCAGGACTCCAGGCCACCCGCCGTCGCCCTTCCACCGCCGCTCGCGCCACGCCCGCCTGACGGGATCCAACGGAACCATATCGCAAGCCTCGCCGCACGCTACGTGCCGCGCACGCAAGCTTCACGTCTGCGTGCGGAGCGATCGCGCTCCATCTTGGCCGACAGCCGCGCCAGTGCCGGCTTCCGGCCCTCGATCAAGGACATGCTCTATCCGATCGTCGGCGCCGAGGCGCAGGGTTCCCGGTTCCGGGATATCGACGGCAACGAATATATCGACATCGCCATGGGCTTCGGCGTGCTCCTTTTCGGGCACAACCCCGCTTTCGTGGCAGATGCGCTTCTGGAGCAGCTGCGGCGGGGATTGCAGATAGGCCCTCAATCGCCGCTTGCGGGCGAGGTCGCGAGCCTCGTTTGCGAGTTCACCGGCGCCGAGCGCGTTGTGTTCTGCAACAGCGGCACGGAAGCGGTGATGACGGCGCTGCGTCTCGCCCGCGCGACAACGGGCCGCAGCAAGATCGCGCTCTTTGCCGGTTCCTATCACGGTCACGCCGACGGCGTGCTGGCGCGCGCAACCGCGGTTCCGAGCAGCGCCGGTGTTGCCGTCAACGCCGTGGCGGACGTGGTGGCGCTGGAATACGGCGCTCCGGAATCGCTCGACTATCTGGAGACCCGAGGCGACGAATTCGCCGCCGTCCTGGTGGAACCCGTCCAGAGCCGCAACCCGGACCTGCAACCACGCGAGTTCCTCCGGCGTTTGCGCACGATCACCAAACGGCTCGGCACGGCGCTCATCTTCGACGAAGTGCTGACGGGCTTTCGGATCCATCCCGGTGGCGCGCAGGCCTGGTTCGGCGTCGAGGCCGATCTCTCCGTGTATGGCAAGATCGTGGGCGGCGGCCTTCCGATCGGAATCGTGGCGGGACGCTCCGCCTTCCTCGACGCGATCGACGGCGGGGCCTGGAACTACGGCGACGCCAGCCGGCCGCGCGCCGAAACGATCTTCTTTGCCGGCACGTTCAACAAGAACCATCTCGGCATGGCGGCGGCGCACGCGGTTCTTGCGCATCTGAAGAGCAGCGGGCCGGCGCTTCAGGAGCGGTTGAACGAGCAAACGACCGCGCTGGCCGGAAGTTTGAACGGATTTTTCCGCGCCCGCGAATTCCCGCTTCACGTCGCCAGTTTCGGTTCGCTGTTTCGTTTCCAAACCGGTGACAATATCGATCCGTTTTTCTACGGCCTCGGCGAGAAGGGAATCTATATTTGGGAGGGCCGGACCTGCTTCCTCTCCACAGCCCATACCGACGCGGACCTCGCTCTCATCGAACAGGCGGCGCGCGCGACCGCGGAGGAAATGGCGGACGCGGGCTGGTTCGGCGCAAAAGGAACGGCGGTTCGCACGGCGCCGCCGGAAGCGGCCGAGCTTCCTTCGCCGCACCGACTGCAGGGCCCGCTCGAAGCCGCGCTGTCGGCGCTCAGGCAGGCGCATGATCTCGAGTCCTACAGTCGCGGGATCGTGGCGCTCGACCGCCTGGTCGCAGGTTTTGCGCGAAAGGCCTTGAGCGATCTGGGATATCAGGTAGGCCAAGTCGTGGTGTCCGCCGACGAGACGCTTCGGGTCGCGGCAAATCAGCGAAAGTTGTTCACGCGGCTGCTGGAGATGTTGGCGGAAGAGGGCGATCTCGTCGTCGAAGCTCCAGGGAGATGGCGCATTGCAGCGCTGCCGGTCGGCAACGACCTCGCGCGCGACGTACAAGAGCTGCGGCAGCGCCATCCCGAGATCGCGCACGAGCTCGAGCTGCTGGCGCGCTGTGGGCGCGCGCTGACCGATGTCCTCCGCGGCGACCGCCACCCTCTCGAGCTGCTGTTTCCCGGCGGCGACTTCAGCTCCGCTCTCGCGCTTTACGCGCAATCTCCCATGGCGCGTGCGATGAACAATTTGATGAAGGACGCGGTGGCGGCGTCAATCGCCGACGTGCCGGCCGGATCCGCGCTTCGCATCATCGAGATCGGCGCAGGCACGGGCGGAACGACCGGATATGTCCTGCCGGTCCTGGCGGCGCGGAACGTCGAGTACCGGTTCACCGACCTGTCGAGGCGCTTCCTCGACGCGGCCCGCCGGCGTTTTGCCGCCACTTCCTTCGTGCAATACGACATCCTGGATATCGAACAGACGCCGGCCCTCGAGGGCGCCGCCGATATCGTGATCGCCGCGAACGTGTTGCATGCCACGGCTGATCTTCGCGCGACCCTGGATCACGCGCGCGCGCTCTTGAGACCGGGCGGGCTCCTGATGGTGATGGAAGGAACCGGACGCGCCCGTTGGCTCGACCTCGTGTTCGGCCTGACGGAGGGTTGGTGGCGCTTTGCGGACCGCGATCTGCGCGCCCATCACGCGCTGATCGGCGCGGACGAATGGCGCGAATTGTTGGGCGCGTGCGGCTTCGTCGATCCGGTCGCATTGCCGTCGGGTTCCGCGCCGGCGGCCGGCGAGCAAAGCCTGCTTATAGCCGCACGTCCCGCCCCGCTTGCGTTGAGCGAATCGCAGCGCGCGTTGTGGTGCGCCGCTCAGATCGGGCCGGCGGCCTCCGCCGCTTATCATGAATCGATCACGATCGCATTACGAGGCGAGCTTGATCGGGCCATTCTCGCGAAAGCGGTTCGGCGGGTGATCGATCGCCATGATGCCTTGCGGCTGCGCATCGCCCCGCAGGGGACGCTGCAGACCTCCGACGCCGAGATCCCCGAGCTTGCGTGTCGGGATTTCGACGGCAGCGAGGAACGCGCGCGCGCGTGGCTCGACGGTGCGGTCGAGGCGCCGTTCGATCTTGTTACCGGCCCACTCGTCCGCTTTGCGTTGTTGCGGCTGGCGCCCGATCTGCATTGGCTGGTCCTTGTAGCGCATCACATCATCATCGACGGACAGTCGCTCGGCACGGTGGCACGCGATTTGGGCCGTTTCTACAGCGCCCTCCTGCGCGGCGAAGAAGCGAATTTCCCCCCAGCGCCGCAGTTCGCCGCGTATTTGCGCCGCATGCGGGACGAGGCAGGACAGGTCGAGAATCTCGCCTATTGGCGCGAGCTTCTGGCCCCCGATGCTCCGCGCACGGACTTGCCGCTCGATCATGCCCGGCCTCCGGTGCAATCCCATCGCGGCGCGAGGTTGGAGCGCCCCGTCGCGGCGGAGCTTTTTGCACGAATCCGCGACTCCGCGACCGCGCAAGGCTGCACGCCATTCATGCTGTTGCTTGCGGGATTCCATGCGTTGCTGCAGACGCTCGTACGCAGAGGCGACATGGTCATAGGGATCTCGGCTGCGGTCCAGAATGCGCAGGGTGCCGCGAATACGGTGGGTTATTGCGTGCAGGTTCTTCCGTTGCGTCTACGCAGCGAAGAGGGGGCGTCGTTCGGCAACTTTTTGCAATGCGTGCGCAGAAGCGTGCTCGATGCCCTGCAACACCAGCCGTTCTCGTTTGCGAAGCTTGTCGCGGCGCTGGGCACACCGCGCGATCCTTCTCGCAGTGCGTTGGTCGACGTCCACTTCAATTACGACAAGCAGGAAACGGGGATCGCATTCTCCGGGCTGGATACGGAACTCAGCACGAATTTTTCCGGCCTGGCGCGCCGCGACCTGACCTGGAATCCCGTCGAGCGGGACGGAGGCCTGATCCTCGTCTGCGACTACGCGATCGATCTCTTTTCGGCAGAGTCCGTCGAAGCCTGGATGACCGATTACGAGTGGATCCTGGATATGGTGGTGCGGCGGCCCGATCTCACCCTCCCGGCCCTCGCCGACGGACTTGCGGCCGCCAAGGCGGGAACCCTGAAGCTCTTCAGCGGGGCACGGCTGAAGGTGGCGCGGCGTAAACCCGCGGGCAAGGCATGAGCCCGGCGCGTCGTCCGCATCAAGCCGTCCGCAAGCCGCTTTCCCAGGGCGTTCGGATCGAAGGTCCTCCCGCCGGAAGGACGCTTCCCGTCACGATAGGCGCCAATGTCGACGAAACCGATTTGCTCGGTTGGGCTCGAAACAACCGCGCCAAGGTGGACGATCTCCTCATGCGGACCGGCGCGGTTCTGTTTCGTGGGTTTGCCCCGCTTACGCTCGAGGCTTTCGGCGATTTCATGACGGCGCTGTCGAAGGCGCCGATGGAGTACCGCTATCGGTCCACGCCCCGCCACAGCCTTCATCCCGGTGTGTACAGTTCGACGGAGTATCCGGCGTCGCAGAGCATTCCGCTGCACAACGAGATGTCTTATGCGCGCGAGTGGCCCGGGTGCATCGCCTTTTGCTGCATCCTGCCGCCGGAAGACCGAGGTGAAACCCCCATCTGCGATAGCCGCGCCGTCTATGCGCGAATAGCTGAAGCGACGCGCGAGCGGTTCGAGCGGCAGGGAGTGCTTTATGTCCGAAACTACGGCAGCGGACTCGATCTGCGCTGGCAGGAGGTTTTTCAAACCGACGACCGCGCCTTGGTCGAGACCTATTGCCGGGCCCATGACATCGTTTTTTCTTGGCAGGGCGCGGACGGCTTGCGCACGCGGCAGCGTTGCCAGGCCGTCGCGACGCATCATGCGAGCGGAGCGAAGGTATGGTTCAATCAAGCGCATCTTTTTCATCTCTCCGCCCTGGATCCGGAAGTGGGCAAGCATCTTCTGGCCGCCCATGGCGAGCTGGGATTGCCGCGCCACGCGTATCTGGGAGACGGCAGCCCGATCCCGGATGAAGACCTCGCGATCATTCGGCAAGCTTATTCCGACGAGGCGGTAGTCGCGTCCTGGCGCCGTGGCGATGTGCTCCTGCTCGACAACACGCTTGCAGCGCACGGTCGTGCGCCGTTTTCAGGTCCTCGGCGGATCGTGGTCGCGATGGCGGACCCCAGATCATCGAGTTCCTGAAGCGAGTTTGACGCGCGCCGGCGGTGAAGTAGGCCACCACCACTGCGACGATCACCATCAGGATCTGCCCGAGGATGCCGCATCCGCCGTGCTTTGCGGGCTTTGCGGCGCCTGGGAAGTTGGCGCCGTCTGCGGTGTTGGGATCGTAGGGACGGAAGGTGTCGGCGCTGTTGTGGGCGTTGTGGACCTTGTTGGGGATGATCAGGCTCATGCCCGACACCAGCGTGTCGTCGGCCGACAATCCGTTGGCGCTCGCGATGAGGTACCAGTACGAACTGTCGCCCCAGAGCTGCTGGGCGATGGTCTGCAGGGTGTCGCCGGCGGCCACCGTGTAGCGCTGGGCGGTGGTCTGGGTGGTCATGCCGTTGATGGCGTCATAGGCC
>DASZQV010000011.1:0-28318 GCA_035549495.1 Rhizomicrobium sp.
GCTTCCGGAAGGCACCGAGATGGTGATGCCGGGCGACAACATCTCGATCGAGGTCGAGCTGATCGTCCCCATCGCGATGGAAGAGAAGCTGCGCTTCGCCATCCGCGAAGGCGGCCGAACCGTCGGTTCGGGCGTGGTGGCTTCGATCATAAAGTAGGGGGCGTACCCAGGCCGGTAAGAACGAACGGCCTGGCTTTTGGAATCGCACCGCGAGGGCCGCCGAAGGCGAACAGCCCGAGCTGTGCATAAAGGAGTGTAGCTCAGTTGGTAGAGCGGCGGTCTCCAAAACCGTAGGCCGGGGGTTCGAGTCCCTCCACTCCTGCCAACAGACGAAAGAAGAGCATGGCAGACGCGACGAAGAAGACGATGGACGCGGGGAACGCCGGCAAGGAATTGCCCGCGCCGGCTCCGCGCGCGCGCGGCGGCGTCTTCCGGTTCTTCCAGGAAGTGCGGCGCGAAGGCATCGACAAGGTGACCTGGCCGACCTTCAAGGAAACCTATCTCACGACGATGATGGTGTTCATCATGGTGGCGCTGACCATGGTGTTCTTTTTCGTCGTCGATTGGGTGCTCGCACTCGGCGAGCGGCTCTTGATCGGCGCGGTGAGCTGAAGCCATGAGCGAAGCGGGAACGGCGGGAACGGCCAAGGCGGTCCATCCGGACGCCAAATGGTACATCGTCCACACCTATTCGAACTTCGAGAAGAAGGTCGAGCAGGAGATCAAGCGCCAGGCCAAGATCCAGGAGCTGGAAGAGTTCGTCGCCGACGTGATCGTGCCGACCGAGGAGGTCGTCGAGGTCCGCCGCGGCCAGAAGCACAATTCCGAGCGCAAGTTCCTGCCCGGCTACGTGCTGCTGCACGCCAAGCTGACGGACGAGGTCTATCACCTGGTGAAGAACGTGGCGAAGGTCACGGGCTTCCTGGGCCAGGGCAACAAGCCGATGCCGCTGCGCCAGGCCGAGGTCGACCGCATCCTCAACCAGGTGCACGAAGGCGTGGAGCATCCCAAGCCCTCGATCACCTTCGAGATCGGCGAGCAGGTGCGCGTGTCGGACGGCCCGTTCACCTCGTTCAGCGGCACCGTGGAAGAGGTCGACGAGGACCGCTCGCGCCTCAAGGTCGCGGTGTCGATCTTCGGCCGCGCGACGCCGGTGGAGCTCGAGTTCACGCAAGTGGAGAAGGTCTGAGTTTTCGTCCAAAGCTGGAAACGCCGAAAGATGGCGCGAAAGGCCGAGGCAAGTTTTTGAAATCGCACCCGAGGGCCGCCGAAGGCGGACAGCCCGAGTGGTGCACAAAGCGGGAGGGTCAGCCAGGCCCGTTCGCACCGCAAACCGCTAAGGAGGCGGATCCGGAGTGGCAAAGAAGATTACCGGTTACATCAAGCTGCAGGTGCCCGCGGGCGCGGCGAATCCGTCGCCTCCGATCGGTCCTGCGCTCGGCCAGCGCGGCCTCAACATCATGGAGTTCTGCAAGGCGTTCAACGCCAAGACGCAGGACCAGGAAAAGGGCATGCCGATCCCGGTGATCATCACCGTGTTCTCGGACAAGTCGTTCTCCTTCGCCATGAAGACGCCGCCCGCCTCGTACTTCCTGAAGAAGGCGGCGAAGCTCGAAAGCGGCTCGAAGACCCCCGGCCGCGGCTTCGCGGGCTCGGTGACCAAGGCGCAGGTGCGCCAGATCGCCGAGGCCAAGATGAAGGACCTCAACGCCAACGACCTCGACAACGCCATGCTCCTCATCGAGGGCTCGGCGCGTTCGATGGGCATCGAGGTGAAGGGGTAAGCCATGGGCAAGAGAACCGACAAGATCAACGAAGGCATCGACCGCAACAAGGCATACGGCGTCGAAGAGGCGGTGAAGCTCGTCAAGTCGCGCGCGATCGCCAAGTTCGACGAGACGATCGAGCTCGCGATCAATCTGGGCGTCGACCCGCGCCATGCCGACCAGATGGTCCGCGGCGTGGTTTCGCTGCCGAACGGCACGGGCCGCAGCCTGCGCGTCGCGGTGTTCGCCAAGGGCGCGAAGGCCGAGGAAGCCAAGAAGGCGGGCGCGGACATCGTCGGCGCCGAGGACCTGTTCGAGACCGTGAACAAGGGCGAGGTGAACTTCGACCGCTGCATCGCGACGCCGGACATGATGGGCCTGGTCGGTCGCCTGGGCAAGGTGCTCGGCCCGCGCGGCCTGATGCCGAACCCGAAGGTCGGCACGGTGACGATGGACGTGACCCAGGCGGTCAAGGACGCCAAGGGCGGCGCGGTCGAGTATCGCGTCGAGAAGGCGGGCGTCGTCCAGGGCGGCGTCGGCAAGGCGAGCTTCACCGAGGACGCGATCGTGCAGAACGTCAAGGCGTTCGTCGACAGCGTGCTGAAGGCGCGGCCGAGCGGCGCCAAGGGCGTCTACATGAAGAAGATCTCCATCTCCTCGACGATGGGACCGGGCGTGAAGGTCGCGCTCTCGTCCGTCGGCGCGGCGAGCGCGGAGGCGCACTAACGAGTTTCCGGCGGGCGATCGCCGGGAAGACTGTCCGAGACCGCTGGTGCCTCCGAGCTTAGGCAAGAGGGGGCTTAAACATCCAGCGCAGACAGGGTCGAGTTGGACCCTGGGGCAGGTTGAGCAACAGGGGACCAAGGGATCGCCACCTTGGTCGTTGTAAGGAGAAGCAAGTGGAGAAAGCCAAGAAGGCGGAAGTCGTCGAAGACCTGCAGAGCGTCTTCGCGAAGTCCGGCTCGGTGGTTGTCGCCCACTATACCGGCATGACGGTGGCTCAGATGAGCGACCTTCGCTCGCGCATGCGCGCGAACGGAGCGTCGTTTCGTGTGGCCAAGAACCGCCTGGCGGTGCGCGCTCTCAAGGGTACGCCCGTGGAGGGGATGGCTCATCTCTTCAAAGGCCCGACCGGCATCGCCTACAGCGACGATCCGATCGCGGCTTCGAAGACCGCCATCGCCTACGCCAAGGACAACGACAAGCTCGTGATCCTCGGCGGCTCGATGGGGACGACGATGCTCGATGCCGCCGGCGTGAAGGCCGTGGCCGAGCTGCCGTCGCTCGACGAGCTTCGGGGCAAGATCGTGGGCCTGCTCAAGGCTCCGGCGACCAAGCTCGCCGGCCTGCTGCAGGCTCCGGGCGGCCAGCTCGCCCGCGTGATCGGCGCGTACTCGAAGAAGGACGCCGCATAAAGCGACCAGCAGCAACATCAACTCGAAACGAACTGAACCGAAGGAACTGAAGAAATGTCGAAGATCGAACAACTCGTTGAAGACCTGTCCGGCCTGACCGTCCTCGAGGCGGCGGACCTGGCGAAGCTCCTGGAAGAGAAGTGGGGCGTCAGCGCCGCGGCTCCTGTCGCCATGGCGGCGGCTGCTCCGGGCGCGGCGGCGGCGGCTCCGGCGGCCGAGAAGACCGAATTCACGGTCGTTCTCGCCGATGCGGGCGACAAGAAGATCAACGTGATCAAGGAAATCCGCGCGATCACCGGTTTGGGCCTCAAGGAAGCGAAGGACCTCGTCGAGGGCGCTCCCAAGGAAGTCAAAGCCGATGTGAGCAAGGACGAAGCGGCGAAGATCAAGAAGCAGCTCGAGGACGCCGGCGCGAAGGTCGAGCTGAAATAAGGAGTGCTCGCGGGGTTGAAAAACCGCGAACAGTACATATTTCGTTCACACACCAGCTCCCGGAAACAGGGTTTCCGGGGGCCGGTGTCGTTTTCGTTTGATGGATCGAATTTTTAGCGGCGGAACGGCCGGTTGCGGCCAGCAGGGAACGGAAGACTCATGACACTCTCCTTCACGGGACGCAAACGCCTCCGCAAGTACTTCGGCAAGATCGTCGAGGTCGCGGAGATGCCGAACCTCATCGAGGTCCAGAAGACCTCCTACGACCAGTTCCTCCAGGTGGACAAGCCGGATGCCGGCCGCCACGACGAGGGGCTGCAGGCCGTCTTCTCGTCCGTGTTCCCGATCAAGGATTTCAGCGAGTCCTCGCTGCTCGAATACGTCGACTACCACTTCGAAGAGCCGAAATACGACGTCGAGGAGTGCCAGCAGCGCTCCATGACCTTTGCCGCGCCCCTGAAGGTGACCTTGCGCCTCATCGTGTTCGATGTGGACCAGGAGACCGGCGCCAAGTCCGTCAAGGACATCAAGGAGCAGGACGTCTATATGGGCGACGTCCCCTTCATGACCGACAACGGCACGTTCATCGTCAACGGCACCGAGCGCGTGATCGTCAGCCAGATGCACCGCTCGCCGGGCGTCTTCTTCGACCACGACAAGGGCAAGACCCATTCGTCGGGCAAGCTGCTCTTCGCCGCGCGCGTGATCCCCTATCGCGGCTCGTGGCTCGACTTCGAGTTCGACGCCAAGGACATCGTGCATGTGCGCATCGACCGCCGCCGCAAGCTGCCGGCGACGACGCTGCTTTATGCGCTCGGCCTGACCCAGGAAGAGATCCTCGACTATTTCTACTCGAAGATCGCCTTCAAGCGTCACAAGGACGGCTCGTGGACCACGCCGCTCGAGGCCGGCTGGATGCGCAACGCCAAGACGCTGTCGGAATGGAAGAACGCCAAGACCGGCGACGTGCTGGCGGAAGCCGGCACCAAGATCACCGCGCGCAATCTGCGCAAGTGGCAGGAAGACGGCGTCAAGCAGATTTCGCTTTCGCAGGACGAGCTGATCGGCCGCTACTCGGCGCTCGACGTGGTCAATGACGAGACCGGCGAGATCTGGCTCGAGGCCGGCGACGAGATCACCGCCGCGCATCTGGAGACGCTGCACGACAACGGCATCAACGAGGCCGAGGTCATCAATGTCGACGGCATCACCATCGGCGCCTATCTGCGCAACACCATGGCGGTGGACAAGAACCACAGCCGCGAGCAGGCGCTGATCGACATCTATCGCGTCATGCGCCCCGGCGAGCCGCCGACGCTCGACACCGCCGAGACGCTGTTCAACCAGCTGTTCTTCGACAGCGAGCGCTACGACCTGTCTTCGGTCGGCCGCGTGAAGATGAACATGCGGCTCGGCCTCGACGCGCCGGACACGCTGCGCACGCTGCGCAAAGAGGACATCCTCGCGATCCTCAAGGCCTTGGCGGAGCTGCGCGACGGTCGCGGCGAGATCGACGACATCGACAATCTCGGCAATCGCCGCGTGCGCTCGGTCGGCGAGCTGATGGAGAACCAGTTCAGGGTCGGCCTGTTGCGCATGGAGCGCGCCATCAAGGAGCGCATGTCGGCGGTCGATATCGACACCGTCATGCCGCACGACCTGATCAACGCCAAGCCCGTGGCGGCGGCGGTGCGCGAGTTCTTCGGCTCGTCGCAGCTCAGCCAGTTCATGGACCAGACCAATCCGTTGTCGGAAGTCACCCACAAGCGCCGCATGTCGGCCCTTGGACCGGGCGGTCTGACCCGCGAGCGTGCCGGCTTCGAGGTGCGCGACGTGCATCCGACGCATTACGGCCGCATCTGCCCGATCGAGACGCCGGAAGGCCCGAACATCGGCCTGATCAACTCGCTCGCGACCTATGCGCGCGTCAACAAATACGGCTTCATCGAGAGCCCGTACCGCAAGGTCATGGACAAGAAGGTCACCGACGAGGTGATCTATCTCTCCGCGATGGAAGAGGCGAAGTACATGATCGCCCAGGCCAACGCGACGATCGACGCGCGCGGGCGCATCACCGACGAGCTGGTCTCGTGCCGCAAGGGCGGGAACTTCGTCATGACCACGCCCGACCAGGTCGAGTTCATCGACGTGTCGCCGAAGCAGCTCGTGTCCGTCGCCGCGGCGCTCGTGCCGTTCCTCGAGAACGACGACGCCAACCGCGCGCTGATGGGCTCGAACATGCAGCGTCAGGCCGTGCCGCTTCTGCGCCCCGAGGCGCCGCTGGTCGGCACCGGCCTCGAGGACGTGGTCGCGCGTGACTCCGGTTCCGCCATCGCGGCCCGCCGCTCGGGCGTCGTCGACCAGGTCGACGCGACCCGTATCGTCGTGCGCGCGACGGAAGAGACCGATCCCACCAAGCCGGGCATCGACATCTATCGCCTGAAGAAGTTCCAGCGGTCGAACCAGTCGACCTGCATCAACCAGCGTCCGCTGGTGAAGGTGGGCGACCGCGTGGCCAAGGGCGACATCATCGCCGACGGCCCGTCGACGCAGCTGGGCGAGCTGGCGCTGGGCAAGAACGTGCTCGTCGCGTTCATGCCGTGGAACGGCTACAACTTCGAGGACTCCATCCTCATCTCCGAGCGCATCGTGCGCGACGACGTCTTCACCTCGATCCACATCGAGGAGTTCGAGACGATGGCGCGCGATACCAAGCTCGGCCCCGAGGAGATCACGCGCGACATCCCGAACGTCGGCGAGGAGAACCTGAAGAACCTCGACGAGGCCGGCATCGTCTATATCGGCGCCGAGGTGAACGCGGGCGACATCCTGGTCGGCAAGGTCACGCCGAAGGGCGAGACCCCGATGACCCCGGAAGAGAAGCTGCTGCGCGCCATCTTCGGCGAGAAGGCGGCCGACGTGCGCGACACGTCGCTGCGCGTCCCGCCCGGCGTCACCGGCACCATCGTCGAGGTCCGCGTCTTCAACCGTCACGGCGTGGATAAAGACCAGCGCGCCATGACGATCGAGAAGGCGGAGGAAGATCGTCTCGCGGAAGACCGCGACGACGAGCTCGCGATCCTCGAGCGCAACATGTTCTCGCGTCTGTCCGACCTCTTGCTGCACAAGACCGCGGCGTCGGGCCCGAAGGGCATGGCGGCGGACACCAAGATCACGCAAGGCGTGCTCGACGCGATCCCGCGCCATCAGTGGTGGCAGATCGCGCTGCGCAACGAGAAGGCCATGGGCGAGATCGAGGCGCTGCGCAAGCAGTACGACGAGTCCAAGCAGCGCCTCGACAAGCGCTTCGCGGACAAGGTCGAGAAGCTGAAGCGCGGCGACGAGCTGGCGCCCGGCGTGATGAAGATGGTCAAGGTGTTCGTCGCGGTGAAGCGCAAGCTGCAGCCCGGCGACAAGATGGCCGGCCGCCACGGCAACAAGGGCGTGATCTCGCGCATCGTGCCGATGGAAGACATGCCGCATCTTGAAGACGGCACGGCGGTCGACGTCGTGCTCAATCCGCTCGGCGTGCCGTCGCGCATGAACGTGGGCCAGATCCTTGAGACGCATCTGGGCTGGGCCTGCGCGGGCCTCGGCAAGCAGATCGGCGACACCCTCGACAAGGTGCGCCGCGACGGCAAGTACGACGGCCTCAAGAAGGCGCTCAAGCACGTCTATGGCGATGACGAGCGGCTGAAGGAGCTGGACGAGCAGGGCATGATGGAGCTGGGCGACAATCTGCGCAGCGGCGTTCCCATCGCGACGCCGGTGTTCGACGGCGCCAAGGAGGCCGACATCGTCGGCATGCTGGAGCAGGCCGGCCTGACCTCGTCGGGCCAGGTGACCTTGTTCGACGGCCGCACGGGCGAAGCGTTCAAGCGCCCGGTCACGGTGGGCTACATCTACATCCTCAAGCTCCACCACCTGGTCGACGACAAGATCCATGCGCGCTCGATCGGCCCGTACTCGCTCGTCACCCAGCAGCCGCTGGGTGGCAAGGCGCAGTTCGGCGGCCAGCGCTTCGGCGAGATGGAGGTGTGGGCTCTCGAGGCTTACGGCGCCGCCTACACGCTGCAGGAGATCCTGACGGTGAAGTCGGACGACGTGGCCGGCCGCACAAAGGTCTACGAGGCGATCGTCCGCGGCGAAGACACGTTCGAGGCCGGTATCCCGGAATCGTTCAACGTGCTCGTCAAGGAGATGCGCTCGCTGTCGCTCAATGTGGAGCTGGTCAACGGACCGGCGCAGTAATTGCCACCCACCTGGTGTCATGGCCCGCGAAAGCGGGCCACCCAGATGGGGAGCTTCGATGGGTGGCCCGGTCGAGCCGGGCCATGACAAGTTTTGAAACTGAACAGAAAGGCTCGCAGATGAACCAAGAGCTGATGAACGTCTTCCAGACGAAGGACGTCCCGACCTTCGACCGGATCAAGATCTCGCTGGCCAGCCCGGACCAGATCCTGCGCTGGTCGCACGGCGAGGTGAAGAAGCCGGAGACGATCAACTACCGCACCTTCAAGCCGGAGCGCGACGGGTTGTTCTGCGCGCGCATCTTCGGTCCGGTGAAGGACTACGAGTGCCTGTGCGGCAAGTACAAGCGCATGAAGTACAAGGGCATCGTCTGCGAGAAGTGCGGCGTCGAGGTTACGGTGCAGAAAGTGCGCCGCGACCGCATGGCCCATATCGAGCTGGCGTCGCCGGTGGCCCACATCTGGTTCCTGAAGTCGCTGCCCTCGCGCATCGGGCTGATGCTCGACATGACGCTCAAGGATCTCGAGCGCGTCCTCTATTTCGAGAACTACATCGTCACCGAGCCGGGCCTGACGCCGCTCAAGGACCGTCAGCTCCTCTCGGAGGACGAGTTCTACAAGGCGCAGGACGATTACGGCAATGACGGCTTCACGGCGATGATCGGCGCCGAGGCCATCCGCACCTTGCTGCAGGCGATCGACCTCGAGAAGCTGCGCGACGATCTGCGCGTCGAGATCGCGGGCTGCAACGGCGGCGAGAAGCCGAAGAAGCTCGTCAAGCGCCTGAAGGTCGTCGAGGCCTTCATCGATTCCGGCAACCGTCCGGAGTGGATGATCCTGACCGTCGTTCCGGTGATCCCGCCGGAGCTGCGGCCGCTCGTCCCGCTCGACGGCGGCCGCTTTGCGACGTCGGACCTGAACGATCTCTATCGCCGCGTCATCAACCGCAACAACCGCCTCAAGCGCCTGATCGAGCTCAAGGCGCCGGACATCATCGTGCGCAACGAGAAGCGCATGCTGCAGGAGTCCGTCGACGCGCTGTTCGACAACGGCCGCCGCGGCCGCGTCATCACCGGCGCCAACAAGCGTCCGCTGAAGTCGCTCGCCGACATGCTGAAAGGCAAGCAGGGCCGCTTCCGCCAGAACCTGCTCGGCAAGCGCGTCGACTATTCGGGCCGTTCGGTGATCGTCGTCGGTCCCGAGCTCAAGCTGCATCAGTGCGGCCTGCCGAAGAAGATGGCGCTCGAGCTGTTCAAGCCGTTCATCTATGCGCGTTTGGAAGCCAAGGGCTTCAGCCAGACCGTCAAGCAGTCCAAGAAGCTGGTCGAGAAAGAGAAGCCGGAAGTCTGGGACATCCTCGAAGAGGTGATCCGCGAGCATCCGGTGCTGCTCAATCGCGCCCCGACCTTGCACCGCCTCGGCATCCAGGCTTTCGAGCCGGTGCTGATCGAGGGCAAGGCGATCCAGCTGCATCCGCTGGTCTGCACCGCCTTCAACGCCGACTTCGACGGCGACCAGATGGCGGTGCACGTGCCCCTGAGCCTCGAGGCGCAGCTGGAAGCGCGCGTGCTGATGATGTCGACCAACAACATCCTCAGCCCCGCGAACGGCAAGCCGATCATCGTGCCGACGCAGGACATCGTCCTCGGCCTTTATTACCTCTCCCAGGAGCGCGCCAAGGAGCCCGGCGAAGGCATGATGTTCAACGATATCGGCGAGATCGAGCACGCGCTGTTCTCGGGCTCGGTGACGCTGCACGCCAAGATCAAGGCGCGCTACAAGACCGTGGACTCCGAGGGCAACCCGATCACGCGGCGCGTCGAGTCGACGCCGGGCCGCATGATGATCGCGGAGATCCTGCCGCGTCATCCGAAGATCCCGTTCGAGCTGGTGAACCGCCTGCTGCGCAAGCAGGAGGTGTCGCACATCATCGACGAGGTCTATCGCCATTGCGGCCAGAAGGAGACCGTGCTCTTCGCCGATGCGGTGATGGGCCTGGGCTTCCGCGAGGCGTGCAAGGCGGGCATCTCGTTCGGCAAGGATGACATGGTCGTGCCGGCGACGAAGCAGAAGCTGATCGACGACACGCGTCATCGCGTGCGCGAGTACGAGCAGCAGTACCAGGACGGTCTGACCACCGACAAGGAGAAGTACAACCTCGTCGTCGACACCTGGTCGAAGTGCACCGACCTCGTCGCGGCCGAAATGATGAAGGAGATCGCGGCCGAGAAGATCGATCCCGAGACCGGGCGCATCAAGGAGATGAACTCCATCTACATGATGAGCCACTCGGGCGCCCGCGGCTCGCCGCAGCAGATGAAGCAGCTCGCCGGCATGCGCGGCCTGATGGCGCGTCCCGACGGCTCGATCATCGAGACGCCGATCCTGTCGAACTTCAAGGAAGGCCTCACCGTGCTCGAGTATTTCAACTCGACCCACGGCGCGCGCAAGGGCCTGGCCGACACCGCGCTCAAGACGGCGAACTCGGGTTACCTGACCCGCCGTCTCGTCGACGTGGCGAACGACTGCATCATCACGGCGGAAGACTGCGGCACCAAGAAGGGCGTCACCGTCCAGGCCGAGATCGACGGCGGCCAGGTGGTCTCGTCGCTGTCGGAGCGCATCCTCGGCCGTACGACCGCGGAAGACGTGAAGCACCCGGAGACGGGCGAGGTGATCGTCAAGCGCAACAAGGAGGTCAGCGAAGACCTCGCGGAGAAGATCGAGAAGGCGCAGGTCCAGAAGGTCCGGGTCCGCTCGGTGCTGACCTGCGAGCTCGGCGAGGGCGTCTGCGGCAAGTGCTATGGCCGCGACCTCGCGCGCGGCACGCCGGTGAACATCGGCGAAGCCGTGGGCGTCATCGCGGCGCAGTCGATCGGCGAGCCGGGCACCCAGCTCACCATGCGCACCTTCCACATCGGCGGCGCGGCGCAGGTCGCGGGCTCGTCCAAGATCGAGGCGTCGTATGACGGCAAGATCAAGGTCGTGAACCGCAACGTCGTGAAGAACTCCGACGGCGAGCTGATCGCGATGGGCCGCAACATGCAGGTCGTGATCACCGACTCCAAGGGCCAGGAACGCGCTTCGTACCGTATCGTGTACGGCGCGCGCCTGAAGGTGGACGAGGGCACGAACGTCAAGCGCGGCGACCGCCTGGCCGAGTGGAACCCGAACAGCCTTCCCGTGCTGACCGATGCCGACGGCATCGTGAAGTTCGAGGAGATCGTCTCGGGCGTCTCGGTGAAGGAAGTGGCCGACGAGAAGACGGGCGTGACCAACCGCGTCGTCATCGACAGCCGCACCGGCACGGGTTCGAAGGCGACCGAGCTGCGTCCCACGCTTGTCATCGTCGACAAGGCCGGCAAGACCATCCAGCTGCCGGGCGGCGGCGAGGCGCGTTACGCGCTCTCCGTCGACGCCATTCTGTCGGTGGACGACGGCTCGTCGGTCAAGGCCGGCGACATGCTCGCCCGCATCCCGACCGAAGGCGCGAAGACCCGCGACATCACCGGCGGTCTGCCGCGCGTGGCGGAACTGTTCGAGGCGCGCAAGCCGAAGGAGTGCGCGGTTCTGGCCGAGACCGACGGCTTCGTCGAGTTCGGCAAGGACTACAAGAACAAGCGCCGCGTGATCGTGAAGCCGAAATCCGACAAGCTCGAGCCCGTCGAGTACCTGATCCCGAAGGGCAAGCACATCTCGGTGCGCGAGGGCGACTATGTGGAGAAGGGCGACTACATCGTCGAAGGCAATCCGTCTCCGCACGACATCCTGCGCATCAAGGGCATGGAGGAGCTGGCGACCTACCTCGTCAAGGAGATCCAGGACGTCTATCGGTTGCAGGGCGTGAAGATCAACGACAAGCACATCGAGGTCATCTGCCGCCAGATGATGCAGAAGATGGAGGTCACCGACGGCGGCGACACCACGCTGCTCGCCGGCGAGCAGGTCGACCAGCTCGAGCTCGACGAGGCCAACAAGAAGGCCGACGAGACCAGCGGCAAGCACGCCGAGGGCCGTCCCGTCCTTCTGGGCATCACCAAGGCGTCGTTGCAGACGCGCTCGGTGTTCTCGGCGGCGTCGTTCCAGGAGACCACGCGCGTGCTCACCGACGCCGCGGTCAACGGCAAGGTCGACACGCTCGAAGGCCTGAAGGAGAACGTGATCGTCGGCCGCCTCATCCCGGCCGGCACCGGCGGCGCCATCGCCCGCCTGCGCCACATCGCGACCGAGCGCGACAAGGCGATCCAGGAAGAGCAGGCCAAGGGTGCCCTGCCCCAGCTCGAGGCGCCCGCACCGCAGGCGGCGGAGTGAGGAACAGGGAGTTGCCGCGGGCCGGCTTGCCAAGCCGTAGCTCGCGGCAACCAGCCCGTCTTCGCCCTTCGGGCTACGCCGCGGCAGCCTTCTCTCGCGCTGCGAGCGAAGGCTGGCCCATTTTCTTTCTGGCCAGGTATGCTAGCCAAGTCGGCCAGGAGAGCCCCGGCCATGAAAGTCAACGTCCTCGAGGCCAAGAACCGCCTGTCGCAGCTCATCAAGGCGGCGCAGGCCGGCGAAGAGGTCATCATCGCCAACCGCGGCGAGCCCGTCGTGCGCCTGGTGCCGGTGAAGATGAGCGCCGAGGACGAGCTGCCGCTGGGCCATCCGAAGCGCGTTCTCGCCGCGCTCGACGCGAACCGGCTTCCCGAGCATCGGCGTCGCTCCGCCGAGGAAATCGATGCCGGCATCGAGGAAGAGCGCAACGCGTGGGATTGACCTATCTCGATAGCTGTCTGGTCATCTACGCGGTCGAGGAAAAGCAGCCATTGAGCGAACGAAGCCGGGCGGCGGTGGAATCGCGCGGGATGGCGCGCGATATCTTGCCTGATCGCGAGTGCACGGCTTCCTTGTTGCTAGTGCGACCGGATCATCAGCAGCCGCAGGAAGCAGACCTGCAGGCGCCGGTTCTTGATCCCTAGATATCCCGCGACCAGCTGCACGCCCTCGGGCGTGGCGACGAAATCCCTGAGATGATCCAGCGATTTCTCTTCGACGCCACGAGGTGCTTCCGGCAAGTCATAGAATTCCGCGATATCGGCTCGGAGCGCCATTGCGATCGCGAAAAGTCGGCTCGCGCTGATTCGATTGGTGCCATTTTCGTATTTTTGGAGCTGCTGGAAGCTTAGCCCGAGCTGACGCGCCAGGTACTGCTGAGACAGGCCGCGCGCCAGTCGCTTTCGGCGGACATGAGCGCCGATAAGTGCGTCCAATTCGGTGCTTTCGCGGGTTCTCATGCGAGCGAATCGGTCGAGGTTTGGACGGACTGCCAAAAGCAGGTTTTGGTGATAATAACCAAATCGGTGGCGCCCGTCCAACCGCTGACCAACGGTGGACGCCATGGCGTCCTACAGGCAAATCCGCGCGGCCCGCGTTCTTCTGGAATGGACGCAGCAGACGCTCGCGGATCGCGCCTTGGTCTCCGTCAATACCGTGCGTGCCATCGAAGCAAATCGCGCCTATCCCAAGGACGAATCCCTCATGGCCGTGCAACGCGCGCTTCAGAAGGCGGGCATCGTATTCCAGCCCAACGGTACAATGGGCGAGGGCGTACGGTTCGCGCGGCCGGTAC
The DNA here is from genome assembly GCA_035549495.1 of Rhizomicrobium sp. Taxonomy (GTDB): domain Bacteria; phylum Pseudomonadota; class Alphaproteobacteria; order Micropepsales; family Micropepsaceae; genus Rhizomicrobium. Next base: position 13,466 of record DASZQV010000011.1, read on the forward strand.
CGCTCCCGCGCCGCAGGTAGAGACGCAGCTCCTACGGCGCGCCGCTGGGCGAGATCACCAGCCCGTACGAGATATAGAGCGACAGGTCGAGCTGGCCGGACTGGAACTACTGGCCGTGGCGATCATGTCCTTGAGCGTCTGGCGCAGCTCGTCCCTGCGGCGCGTGAAATCGCGCGTGTCGCAGATCGCCCGCACCTTGGCGACGAGATGGTCGACGCGCTCGACGACGACGATGCCCGGCGTGTCGCCGCCTTCGCTCACGCGCTCGCCGGTGACGACGACGGTCTCGACCTGCGCCAGCGCCCAGCTCGGCAGCGCCGCGAGCGCCACCGCCAGAATGAATTTCCGCATGATGTCCCCCGAGGGTCTGCCTCGGGGGGATCATAGCATATCAGCCGCCCAGATTGTCCGTGCGCTTGATGAAGTCCGCGACCGCGTCGTGGAGCTCCTTCAGCGACTGCTCATGGGCGTAGACCATGTGACCGGATTCGTACTGCTTGTACTCGATATTGGCCTGCAGCTTGCGCGGGATGGGCAGCTGGCGCATCTCGTAGATGCCCTCGTAATAGGGCGTCGCGAGGTCGTAGAGCCCGGCGTTCAGCATCACCTTCAGGTTCGGGTTCTGGATCATCGCCGACGCCAGGTCGGGCATCACGTTGAGCGGCGTCTGCAGCGCCTGGCCCTGGCCCGGCTGCTGGTGCTTCAGGTTCCAGTCGTTCAGCGGCGCGAACAGGAAGTATTTCCGCCCGTCGCCGTATTTCAGCTCGGTGCGCGCATAGTCGTTCAAGGCGCTGATATAGGCCGAGCTGATCGCGGCCGATTGCGGGTCGTAGTTCGCTTCCTTGGAGAGCGGGTCCAGCGTCGGGCCCGAGAAACGCGTGTCGAGGCGGCCGGTGGTGGTGTCGCCGGCATCCTGCAGGTTCTGCTCGAACATGCCGCCGTCGATGCGCAGATCGGCTTTCAGGATGTAGCCGGTCGCAAGCCCCGTATATTGATGAAGCTTCTCGGCGATCGCATGGCGCTGTTTCTCGTTCAGCGCCGAGCCCGCCTGCAGCGCGAGCGCATAGTCGCCCATGGCGAATTTCTGCACCTGGCCCAAGAACACGCGCAGATCGGCCGGCTTCTGGCCGGGCAGCTTGTTGTGATACCACGCCGACGCCGCATAGGTCGGCAGCGCCAGCTGATAGGGCAGGTTGACGCCCGGATTGACCTGCGGCCCGTCGGCGCTCATGTCGAAGTTCAGGATCTGCGAGAGCATGATCACGCCGTTGAGGTCGACGGCGTAGTTGGTCTCGAGCATGTTCGCCAGCACCGCGGCGCGCGTGGTGCCGTAGCTCTCGCCGAAGAGGTATTTGGGCGAGTTCCAGCGCGAATAGCGGGTCAGGAACTGGTTGACGAACTCGGCGAAAGCGCGGCCGTCCTCGTCGACGCCCCAGAACGCCTTCTCCTTGTCCTTGCCCGCGATGCGGCTGAAGCCCGCGCCGGGCGCGTCGATGAACACCAGGTCGCTCACGTCGAGCAGGCTGCCGTCGTTGTCGACCAGCTTGTAGGGCGCCGCCGGGGTGTGGGCGTTGTCGCTGGTGACGACGCGCTTGGGCCCGAACGCGCCCATGTGCAGCCACACGGTGGCCGAGCCCGGCCCGCCGTTGAACACGAAGGTGATCGGCCGCGTGCCGGCGCCTGCGCCCTTCTTGGCGTAATAGGCGAAGAACATCGAGGCTTCGGCGCTCGGGTTCTTCGCCGCTTCCTCCTTGTCGGCCTTGTCGCCGGGGACGTCGTCCCAGCCCTTGGGATGGACCACGATGGTGCCCGCGGTCGCGGTGTAGTTGACGCGGCCCGAGGCCGTGCCCACCGAGCCGTCGGTGACGACTTCCTCGGGCTTGAAATATTTGCCGGCGCCGGCGATCGGCTTGGCGGCGTTCTTGTCCGGCTCGGCGGCATAGACGAATGCGCCGACCAGCGCGGTGCCGAGGCACAGGGTAAGCGCGAACGTCTTCAGTCTCTTCGATGTGACTTGCATGTCCATCCCCTCATTGCGGCGGCAATTTAGAAGCAATGCGGCCGGAAAACACAACGGCGCGGGTCTCACAAGGGCGCGATCCTTGTGGACGCACTGTCATGCGCGGGCGGCATGGTCTGTATCGGGACGATATATGCGAATATTGCCGGCCGGGGAGACGCGGCTCATGGAACACCGATATCCGACCGGCGAGATCATGCGCCTTCGCGATAGAGTGCGAGGCCCGGACGGCCTGACCGGCGTTGTCGTGGGCATCATCGAGAACGACGAATACGACCTCTCCGTCGTGTCGGGGAAAGGGTGGAAGGACGACTGCACCGGAATCCTGGTGAAGACGGACGCGTTCGGACTGGTGCTGTATGGCGAGCCCGACCGTATCGCGCTCTTCGTCCTGCTCGCGGCTGCCCCGGCGTAAATGCCGACTCGCGCTAAGCTGGCGCGACTCGAATAAGGGGAACCGCCATGTCGTCCATTCTCACGCCCGTTCTGGCGCTGATCGTCTTGTCGCTGATCGTCTGGATCTGGATGTATGCGACGCGCATCCCGGCGATCCAGAAGGCCGGCATCGATCCTGAGACCGCGCAGCATCCGGGCTCGCTCGACGGCCTGCCGGGATCGGTGCGCCAGGTGGCCGATAACTACAACCACCTGATGGAGCAGCCGACGATCTTCTACGCGCTGGTGTTCTATATCGCGCTCGCCGGCCATTCGGACCAGCTCGACATCTATCTCGCCTGGGCCTATGTCGCGCTGCGCGTGGTGCACACGCTGATCCAGTGCACGGTCAACAACGTGACGATGCGCTTCGGCGTGTTCGCGCTCTCGACCGTCGTGCTGATGGCGATGACGGTGCGCGAGGCGATCGCGCTTATGTGACGAGACCCGCGAAGCGCGGATCGCGGGCCAGCACGCGCAGCATGTTGCCGCGCGTCGGCTCCGGCGCGGTCGCGACCGCTTGGGCGAACCAGCGCGCCGCGCCGGTGACGCAGCCTTCGGCGGCGAGGATCGACGCGTAATTGTAGGCGCCGCGGAAATAGCCACCCTCGGCCGATTTGCGGTACCAGACGCGCGCGGCGGCCTGGTCCTTGAACGTGCCCCAGCCTTCCTCGCAGCAGCGCGCCACCAGGTTCATCGCGCGCACGTGACCCTGCATCGCGGCGCGCATGTACCAGACGAACGCCTCGTCGGGGATGCGCGCGACGCCGATGCCGTCGAGCAGCAGATGGCCGAGATTGTACTGCGCCCAGTCGAGGCCGGCCTCGGCGGCGATGCGATAGTTCTCCGCTGCGCGGACCATGTCCTTCGCGGTGCCCCAGCCGTTCTCGTAGCAGCGGCCTAGCATGTTGCGCGCATGCGCGTCGTCGCTCTCCGCGGCGCAAAGGAAGCAGGCGAACGCCGCGCGCTCGTCTTTCGCGACGCCTTGGCCTTCGAGCAGCATGCGGCCGAGCCGGACCTGCGCCTCGACGATGCCGCAGGCGGCGGCCGCCTCGACCCAGGGCGCGGCATCGTCGCCGGCGAGGAGAGACGCGAGCTGCGCGGGACTCATCATGGTGAGCGCCGCGACGCGCCAGGTCTCGCGCGGCTGGGGCGCGTTCATACCTCGCCCCATTTGCGCACGAGGTTGTGGTAGACGGCGGTCAGCCTGACCAGCGACGGATGGTCCGGCGCGCTTTGGCCCAGCTCCACGATCGAGCGGTCGAGATCGAACAGGATGCGGCGCTCGGCATCGTCCTTGACCATGCTCTGGATCCAGAAGAACGACGCGAGGCGCGCGCCGCGCGTCACCGGCGCCACGCGATGCAGGCTGGTCGCGGGATAGAGGATCATGTGGCCGGCGGGCAGCTTCACGCTCTGCACGCCGAAGGTATCTTCGATCTCGAGCTCGCCGCCGTCGTAATCGTCGTTGAGGAACAGGGTCGCCGACAGATCGGTGCGGATGCGCCGCGGCGAGTTCGGCAGGGGCCGCATCGCGTTGTCGACATGGGCGCCGAACGACATGCCGCTCTCATAGCGGTTGAACAGCGGCGGATAGACGATGCGGGGCAGGGCGGCGCTCACGAACAGCGCGTTGCGCTCGAGCGCGCGCAGCACCATGTCGCCCAGCGCGCGCGCCTCGTCGCTGTCCTCGGGAAGCTGGAGATTGTGCTTCACCTTCGCCGATTGCGGCCCGGCGGTGACCTTGCCGTCTCCCCAACGCGCCCGGCCGAGGTGGTCTTGAGCTTTGGCAAGCTCCTCGGCAGTGAGCACGTTGGGGACGGCAACCAGCATCAGAGCGACGCGTTCAGGGTGAGCAGGCCGGTCGCGCCGGCGGCGGGAACGGTGTGGTTCTCGCCCGGACGGGTGAAGTACGAGTTCACGAAGTAGTACTCGTCGGTCAAGTTGTAGCCGTTCAGCTGGATCGAGAACCGGTCGCTCAGCTTGTACTCCAGCATGCCGTCGAGCGTCACGTGCGACGGCACATGGGCGACGACGATGCTGCCCGGGACGGTCGCGTTGTCGGTGCCCGCATCGACGCGGCCGACATAGTTGAGGCCGAGGCCCGCCTCGAACTCGTCCGTGAACTGATAGGTGGTCCACAGATTGGCTTGGTCGTGCGCAGTGTTCGGAACCGGGCCGTGCACGCCGGGGCCGGCGAGGCCGACCGCGGTGGCGTCGAGATAGGTGTAGCCGGCGATCAGGCTCCAATCCGGCGTGATGCGGCCCTGCGCGTTGAACTCGAAGCCGTTGACGCGCTCGGTGCCGGACAGCGACTGCAGGCCCGGATTGAGCGGGTCGCTGATGCGCGCATTGGTCATCTCGGTGTTGAACAGCGCCGCGGTCAGCGACAGCATGCCGTCGAGCACCTGCATCTTGCCGCCGATCTCGAAGGTGCGGTCGCGCTCGGGCCCGAGGTCCTTGTTCGACGCCGCGAGCGAGAGGTTCTCCGCCGACGGGTTGAACGAGGTGCCGTAGGAGAAATAGACGCTGGTGTCGGCATTCGGCTTGTAGACGATCGCCGCGCGCGGGCTGACGATGTTGTCGACGTGGTGGAAGTGCGACTGCGTTCCGACCGTCTGGTCGAAATGCGCCGTGAAGTGGTCGTAACGCACGGCCGCGGTCAGGATCCACTGGTCGGAGAGGGCGATCGTGTCGACCGCGAAGATGCCGAGCGTGCGGGTCTGCGTGACCGGCCTCTGGCGCACCGTCGTCTGGTGCAGGTTGGTCGAACCGTACTGGTAGGGATCGGGATCGAGCAGCGGCGTCGGCGCCAAGGTCGCGTCCTGATTGACGAAGCGGGTCAGGCTCGCGGCTTCGGAATCGACCTCGACGCCGGTGACGAGCGTGTGCTCGATGCCGCCGGTGTCGAACTTCGCGGTGAGATCGGTCTCGTTCATCATCGTGGTGACGATGCCCTTCGAGCTCGGGCGGTCGCGCAGCACCCACACCTGGTCGGCCGGCGTGCCGATCACCGGATAGAGCGGGTTGTTCACCGTGACGGGCTCCGGATCGGCGACCGAGGCGCACAGCGTGGCGCCGGCGTAGTAATAGGGCGACGACGCGTCGGTGAAGCAATTGGCGTCGCCATAGATGCCCGCGGTCTGGCGCGAGTCGAACCAGTACGAGCCGAAGCGCGCGGTGTCGCTGATCGAGAAGACGTCGTCGAAGGTGTGGTCGATGCGGCCGGTCACCACGTCGACGTCGGTCTTGAAGCGGTCGTCCGAGGGCAGGCCGTAGAAGGTGTCGCGCTTCACGTCGACCGGCTTGTCGAACAGGAAGGGGACGCCGTAGTCGGGGATGTTGTCTTCCTGCTGATGCAGATATTTCAGCGAGAACGACGTGTCGGTGCCGATGCCCCAGGCGAAGGACGGCGCCGCGCCCCAGCGCTGGTTGCGCGCAAAAGCACGGTCCGCGAAATTGTTGCGCTGGCCCATGAGCGCGAGGCGCACCGCGGCGTCGTCGTCGACGACGTAGTTCAGATCGGCGGTGGCGCGGATCTCCGCATTGGTGCCGCCGGTGATCGACATGTCCTGGATCCGATAGAGCTGCGGCGCCTTGGTCACCTGGTTGATGACGCCGCCGGTCGAGCCGCGGCCGAACAAGGTCGATGCCGGACCCTTGTAGACCTCGAGCGCGTCGACATCGAAGGTGTCGCGGTCATAGAGGCCGGTGTCGCGCAGCCCGTCCATGAAATAGTCGTCGCCCGCCGGGAAGCCGCGCAGATTGACGAGGTCGCCATGCGTGCCGCCTTCGCCCGCGTTCAGCGTGATGCCGGGAACGTTCTTGAGCGCGTCCTGGAGATTGTTGACTCCTTGCTGGCTGATGACCTCGGCCGGCACGACGTTCACCGATTGCGGCGTGTCGAGGATCTTCTCCGGCAGCGTGTCGAGCGCGGGGCGCCGCGAGGTCACGACCACGGTCTCGATCTTGTCGTTGCTGGCCACCGTCTGGCCGAAAGCCGCCGTCACCGCGGCCGCCGATGCGATGCCGAAACTCGCCGTGCCCACGACCCGGCGCCCGCCCCAATTCCCGTTTTCCACTGTATCCCTCGACTAGTTGATAATCATTCGCAACTGCCGGGACATTACCGAGGGACAGGCACAAGTCAATGAGAATTACTTGCAGGTTTTATTTCAGGCTCTGTTTCAGTCGGGCGCTGTGACTGAAACCCCTCAGGACGAGGCGCCGGGCCTGGTCTGGAGCTGGGCGTAGTTCTCGATTCCCATCTGCTCGATGAGGCGGAACTGGGTTTGGAGGAAGTCGATATGCTCCTCTTCGTTCTCCAGGATGTCGACGAACAGCTCGCGGGTGACGAAGTCGGCGAGCTTCTCGCAGACCGGAATCGCGGCCTTCAGATCGTCGCGCGCGCGCATCTCGAGCTTGAGGTCGCACTCCAGCACCTCGCGCACATTCTCGCCGATCATCAGCTTGCCGAGGTCTTGCAGGTTGGGCAGGCCGCCGAGGAACAGGACGCGCTTGATGAGCTTGTCGGCGTGCTTCATCTCGTCGATGGATTCGTCGTACTCCTTCTTGGCGAGCTCGGAGAGCCCCCAATCGGCGAGCATGCGCGAATGCAGGAAGTACTGATTGATCGAGGTGAGCTCGTTCTTCAGCACGACGTTGAGAAGGCGGATGATCTCGGGGTCGCCGGCGACCGACGCGGTGGGCTCGGGGCCTATGCCGCTTTGGCCAGCGTTTTTGCCTTGCCCTGGGCCTGCTCGTCCAGCATTCCGGCGATCGTTTCCTGGCATCGTCCGCAATTCCTCTTGACGCCACACCCAGCATAGACCGCTTCGGGCGTTTGCGCGCCAGATTCTATCGCGCAGCGAATGCGCGACTCGTTCAGGCGGTTGCAGACGCAGACGATCATCCGTCTCGACCCAGGATCACCACACTCATATGGTGCATTTGCGAGTGATTGTCAATTGCGGAGAAGGCAAGGCTACTGCCATCCTACGGACAGGTGCGCTTGTAGAATGGCGGAAACCTTGGGAATCCGCGTCATGCAGGAAAGCGTCTCTGCCACCTATGTCCACGGCGACAAGACGATATCGCCGGCCCCGTTTCTCGACACCCAGGGCCGCCGGTTCAAATGGTACGGCATCTCCACGTCCGCGAAGCCGGTGCCGGGCGAGGTCGAGATGATGGCGCGCGCCTTCCTCGCCCGCGCCGATCTCAGCCAGGCGAGCGATCTCGGCTTCGTGGTGCTGCATCGCTGCGGCGCCGATTTCTATTTCCTGATCGTGTGCAGCTGGCGCGGCGACAACGAGATCTGGCAGAGCGTCTATGCCAAGGAGTTGGGCGACGAGGGCTTCCGCGACTGGCCGCGGCCGGGCCCGCATCTGCCCACCTATTGCGTGTGGGAGATGGGCGCCGTCGCCTACGAGAGCGCGGCGTGGCGGCGCTATCTCCTGTCGCCACGCGATCGCGCAGCGCGCGCCGCGTGGCTCGAGGATCAATACGAAGGTCCGATCTAGCTCAGATACTTCGTCTCCAATTGCCTGAGCAGCAGCGCGAGCTTGTCGACGGTGGCTTGCTGCGACGAGTCGAGCGCCTTGGGCAGCGGCCCCGCCACCTGCACGAGGTTGGTCGTCTCGTTGGGATCGGCCGCGAGGTCGTACATCTCCCATTCCTGCACCGCCTTGCCCGACGGATCGATGTAGCGCGCGAGCTTGTATTGCGGCGTGCGCACGCAGCGCACATGGTTGGGCTGCTTGACCGGGCCCGGCGTCATCGGCACGCCCGCGTGGCCGGGCTTGCCCTTGATGACGACGTCGACGCTCTGGCAATAGACCTTGAACTCGGCTTCCGAGCGCTCGCCGAAATCGTCGTTCTCGTAAGGCAAGGGCGCGGTGATCTCGTCGTCGGTGATGAAGAGGATGCCGGGGCGCGGCGTGCCGTCGGCCTCGAGCACCTCGTTCTTCGGCCATTCGCCTTTCAGCATCGGCACGAGATCGATGCCGGGCAGGTTCGGCACCGGACGGTTCTTCATCAGCTCCTGCGCGATCTTCTCGCGCGCCGCGTTGCCGATGCCGGCCAGCCCCAGCACCGTCGGCAGGATGTCGACATGGCTCGTCAGCGCGTCGTTCTGGATCGGCACGTCTGAGCTCGGATTGAAGTCGGACGAGCAGATCACCATCGGCACATGCAGCGCCTCGGCATAGGCCGTGTGCCACTTCTCGATCATCATGCCGTGCGCGGCGCCGTACTCGCCGTGATCGGCGAAGAAGACGACGATGGTGTTGTCGGCCTGGCCGCTCTCCTCCAGCGCGGTCAGCACCGCATGGATGTGCGGATCGACGACCGCGTGCAGCCAGGCATAGAGCTGCAGGAACTCGAGGCAGTTCTCCTCCGGCGTGCCCTTGTCGGCGAGCTGGAACGGGATGCAGCTCTTCAAGGTGGCGGCGACGCCGGCGGCGGTCTGCGCCGCTTCGCTCGCGCCGCTCATCGCGTTCGCGACGTTGAAGCCGAGCTTGGAGGCCAGCGCGAGGCCCATCTTGTAGGAATATTCGTACTGGCAGGTCGGCTTGTTGTTCTGCAGGTTCTCACCCTGCGTCGGCGAGGCGTTGGCACAGTCCTGCGGGAAGTTCAGCGGGTTCAGCGGGATCTCCATCGTGCCGCCTTTCGGCGCCGGCGTCTTCTCGCGATGCGCCGGGATGGTGAGCGGTCCCCAGGGCGACTGCGTCGGCAGGCTGATCGTGCGGTTGGGCAGCTGGATCTCGGTGGTGCCCGGCAACGCCTGGCTGATGACGCCGGGATAGGTCGCGATGTCGTGCGGGTTGGTGAAGGACGCCACCGCGAACCACGGCACATGGGTGACCTTCGGGCCGCTCGAGTTCGGATCGTTCGCCAGCATGTTCGCATAGACGCGGTCGTAGTTCACAGCGAGGCCCTGGCGGCGGATGAAGGCGCAGGCCGAATCCGTAAAGCCCGCATCGCGGAAGACGCCGAGATTGTTCGACTGCGAGCCATGCGGCTCGGGATAAGACTCCTCCCAATTGTCGAAGCCGTAGCGCTTCAGCGAATGGCCGGGCGGATTGGAGACGTGCCATTTGCCGAAATAATGCGTGGTGTAGCCGGCCTCGCGCATCCAGGTGCCCAGCGTCGGGATGCCGTCGGCATCGAGCCAGGGGAAATTGTTCGCGTCGCCGTTCTTGAAGAGGCCGTCGGTCTGGGTGACGCCGGTGCGCGTGCCGTACTGGCCGGTATAGATGACCGCGCGGCTCGGCGTGCAGGCGCTCGCCGCGACCATGTGGTTGCGCAGCACGGTCGCGTATTTGCGCAGCTTCATCAGGCCGGGGAAGAAGCGCTTGAAGTCGTTGTCGTCGCTGAGCGCCTGGAAGCCCAGGATCTCCTTCAGGAACTGGTTGAAGCCGCCGTCCTTGCCATAGGAGAAGCGCGGGAAGCGGTACTGGTCGCAGGTGATGAGCAGGATGTTCTTCCGGCTCGTCGCCTTGTCGACCGCCTTGTCGACCGCGCCCGAAATCTTATTTTTGATGGTGCCGTCCGCCATGTCAGTCCCCTCCAATGAGAATCGTGCACTGATCTACTTAAGGTGATGATATGACATTCGTTCTGCGCGAGGGAACCCATGGCTGAGAACAAGACCAAGCCGACCGGCGTGACCGTGGCGTCGTTCGTTGCGGGGCTCCCGGACGAGGGGCGCCGCGCCGAGGCCAGGGCCGTGGTCAAGCTCCTGGAGGCGGCGACCGGCGAGAAGCCCAGGATGTGGGGCACCGCGATCGTCGGCTTCGGGCTGCATCACTATAAGTATGAGAGCGGCCGCGAGGGCGACATGCCCCTGGTCGGCTTCGCGCCGCGCAAGCCCGCGCTGGTGTTCTATGGCCTCGCCGGCGTCGACGGCGCCGAAGCGCTACGCGCCAAGCTCGGCAAGCACACCACCGGCAAAGGCTGCCTATACGTCAAGAAGCTGGCGGACATCGACCAGAAGGTCCTCGCCACCCTGGCGGCCAAATCGGCGAAGGCGCGGCGAGGGAAGTAGGGCGAGCGTTGCTCGCTCAATCGTCTTTATTCAAATCGGATAGCAGATCGTCGATACCGCCGATGGTCCTTAGATCACCTTTGCGGGCTGCGTTCATCGCTTCGATCGTCTCGAGGTTGGGACTGTACGAGTCAGGCTCGTCCGCGAGAAACGCAAAGCCTCCGCTTTGTTCGGCGATCTGTGTCGCGGGCGCGGCGTCGCCCAATACATCGATGACGACGCGAATGCGCTGATCCTCGGAAATGCCCAGTCTCTGGACAGCCTCCGGAAGGTCTCTGGCTTCTATCTCATCGATTATACAGCGCATGCGAAGACTATAACCAACAATATTGCATCGGCAAGTCAGTTCGGCCGCAGGCGTACGCCGCCATCGATGAATTCCACGCCGGCCTCTTCGAGCGCGCGCCGGATCGCAACCATGTTGTTGCGATTGGGCGTGGTCCGGCCCTTCTCAAATGTGACAATGACGGATCGTGACACCAGCGCAGCCTGCGCTAGGGCTGCTTGGCCCAGATTAACGAGTGCGCGCCCAGATCGGCATTGCGCAGGCGTTATTGACACCATGACTACTATCAGACATAATGTCTATGCTTGCGCCTTGAAGCGAGCATAGTGTTGAAGACCAAGCTTTAAGCATAACACAGGGCTTCTAGATGGGAAAGAAACGCCGCGCCAAGGACGCGCAGCGCCTATGGGCGCTCGCCGCGGACATGGAGGAGCCGCTGAACGACGCCATCGCGCTGGTCCGGGCGCTCCGGCTGACCGGCGACGCGATGATCGCGGAAGCGAACCCGGAATGCGGCGAGCCCGTGGTCGCGGTCGCCCGGGTGGCGGCGGAGCGGCTTGCAGATTTGAGCCAGGTTTGGGCCGCGATTTGCGAGGCGGCCGCCTCGGCCAGGGCGGCCACCTGACCCCCTGAAATTTCCTTGCTTTTCAGGCTTGACCGGCCGGGAGCGCTTTTCTATATAGCGCGACCTTTCGCAAACAGGCCGTCGGGACGAAATGCCCGAAACGCTGTCGGAAAGCCAGTTTTAGCGTTGAAGCGCGCGACTCACACGAGTCCTCCGCGAGTCAAAGGGGCGAGGCCTTGAGGCCCGGGGCCCCGTTTTGTTTTGCCGCGCGAGCGGCGCTGATGAGGAAGACGAATGCCGACGATCAACCAGTTGATCCGCAAGCCGCGCGGCGAGAAGCCGAAGCGCAACAAGGTTCCGGCGCTCCAGCAGTGCCCGCAGAAGCGCGCCGTCTGCACGCGCGTCTACACCACGACCCCGAAGAAGCCGAACTCGGCGCTTCGCAAGGTCGCCAAGGTCCGCCTCACCAACGGCTACGAGGCGCTGACCTACATCCCCGGCGAGGGCCATAACCTTCAGGAGCACTCGGTGGTGCTCATCCGCGGCGGCCGCGTGAAGGACCTTCCGGGCGTGCGCTACCACATCATCCGCGGCGTGCTCGACACGCAGGGCGTGAAGGACCGCAAGCAACGCCGTTCGCTCTACGGCGCGAAGCGTCCGAAGTGATCTGAGCGAAGCGAAGATCATCCCGGCCGAGCGAAGCGCGAGCCGGGATCGATCGAAGGAAAGAAGAGAGACAGGAAGACCGATATGTCCCGCCGCCGCCGCGCCGACAAACGCGAGATCACCCCCGACGCCAAGTTCGGCGATCTCGTGCTCGCGAAGTTCATGAACAGCCTGATGTACGACGGCAAGAAGTCCGCCGCCGAAGGTATCATCTACGGCGCATTCGATACCATCCAGGCCAAGACCAAGCAGGAGCCGCTCGTCGTGTTCCACGAAGCGCTGCGCAACGTGTCGCCCGCGATCGAGGTGAAGTCGCGGCGCGTCGGCGGCGCGACCTATCAGGTTCCCGTCGAAGTCCGCCAGGACCGCGCCCGCGCGCTCGCCATCCGCTGGATCATCACCGCCGCGCGCTCGCGCAACGAGCCCACCATGATGGGCCGGCTGTCGGGCGAGCTCATGGACGCCGCCAACAACCGCGGCACCGCCGTCAAGAAGCGCGAAGACACGCACAAGATGGCCGACGCCAACCGCGCCTTCTCGCACTATCGCTGGTAACTTAATCCGAGTACCGACTATGCCCCGCACGACCCCGCTCGACCGCTATCGCAACATCGGCATCGCCGCGCACATCGACGCCGGCAAGACCACCACGACCGAGCGCATCCTCTATTACACGGGCAAGTCCCATAAGATCGGCGAAGTCCATGACGGCGCCGCGACGATGGACTGGATGGAGCAGGAGCAGGAGCGCGGCATCACCATCACCTCCGCCGCGACGACGTGCTTCTGGAACGACCACCGCATCAACATCATCGACACGCCCGGCCACGTCGACTTCACCATCGAGGTCGAGCGCTCGATGCGCGTGCTCGACGGCGCTGTCGCGGTGTTCGACGCCGTCGCCGGCGTCGAGCCGCAGTCCGAGACCGTGTGGCGCCAGGCCGACAAGTACAAGGTTCCGCGCATCTGCTTCGTCAACAAGATGGACCGCACCGGCGCCGACTTCCCGCGCTGCGTCTCGATGATGATCGACCGCCTGGGCACCCGCCCGGCCGTGATCACCTGGCCGATCGGCACCGAGAGCGAGTTCAAGGGGCTCGTCGACATCGTGAGGATGAAGGCGCTGATCTGGCACGACGAGCAGCTCGGCGCGAAGTTCGACGAGGTCGAGATCCCCGAGGAATACAAGGCCAAGGCCGAGGAGCTGCACACCCAGCTCGTCGAGATGGCGGTCGAGGAAGACGAGAAGCTGCTCGAGGCCTATCTCGACGGCACCATGCCGTCGGTCGAGGACCTGAAGCGCTGCATCCGCAAAGGCACGACCGGCTTCCGCTTCGTTCCCGTCATGTGCGGTTCGGCGTTCAAGAACAAGGGCGTGCAGCCGCTGCTCGACGCCGTCGTCGACTATCTGCCGTCGCCGCTCGACATCCCGGCGGTGAAGGGCACCGACCCGAAGGGCAACGAGGTCGAGCGTCCGGCCGAGGACAAGGCGCCGTTCGCCGGCCTCGCGTTCAAGATCATGGACGACCCCTTCGTGGGCTCGATCACCTTCGTGCGCGTCTATTCGGGCACGGTGACCTCGGGCACCGGCGTGCTCAACTCGGTGAAGGACAAGACCGAGCGCGTCGGCCGCATGCTGCTGATGCATGCCAACAGCCGCGAGGACATCAAGGAAGCGATGGCGGGCGACATCGTCGCGCTGGCGGGCCTCAAGCTCACCACCACCGGCGAGACGCTGTGCGATCCGAACAACCCGGTGATCCTGGAGCGCATGGAGTTCCCCGATCCGGTCATCGAGGTCGCGATCGAGCCGAAGACCAAGGCCGACCAGGAGAAGATGGGCGTGGCGCTGCACCGTCTCGCGCAGGAGGATCCGTCCTTCCGCGTGTCGACGGACCAGGAAAGCGGCCAGACCATCCTCAAGGGCATGGGCGAGCTCCATCTCGACATCAAGGTCGACATCCTGCGCCGCACCTACAAGGTCGACGCCACGGTGGGCGCGCCGCAGGTCGCCTATCGCGAGACGCTGTCGAAGCCGGTCACCGTGCTCTACACGCACAAGAAGCAGACCGGCGGCTCGGGCCAGTTCGCCGAAGTGAAGATCGAGTTCGAGCCGCTGCAGCCGGGCGAAGGCTTCGTGTTCGAGAACGAGGTCGTCGGCGGCACGGTGCCGAAGGAATACATCCCGGCGGTCGAGAAGGGCCTGCGCGCGCAGAAGGAAAGCGGGTTGCTCGCGGGCTTCCCGGTCATCGACTTCAAGGCGACGCTCGTGGACGGCAAGTACCACGAGGTGGACTCCAACGCGCTCACCTTCGACATCGCGGCGCGCGCGGCGTTCCGCGAGCTCGCGAGCAAGGGCGCGGTCAAGCTGCTCGAGCCGATCATGAAGGTCGAGGTCGTGACGCCGGAAGACTTCCTCGGCGGCGTCATCGGCGATTTGAACTCGCGCCGCGGCCAGGTGCAGGGCACCGACTCTCGCGGCAACGCGCAGGTCGTGACCGCGATGGTCCCGCTCGCGAACATGTTCGGCTACATCAACCAGCTGCGCTCGATGTCCCAGGGCCGCGCTCAGTACTCGATGGAGTTCCATCATTACGAGCAGGTGCCGCAGGCGATCGCGGACGAGGTCAAAGCCAAGTACGCATAACCGGCCTCAAGTAGCGAAGCGGTAGGCCAAAAAGAGACTCACGGAGAGAACCATGGCGAAGGCAAAATTCGAGCGGACGAAGCCGCACTGCAACATCGGGACGATCGGCCACGTCGATCACGGCAAGACGTCGTTGACGGCTGCGATCACGAAGGTTCTGGCGGAGACGGGTGGGGCGACGTTCACGGCA
>DASZQV010000012.1:0-1941 GCA_035549495.1 Rhizomicrobium sp.
GCCGCGTCTGTCGGATAATCGGATCTTCCGGCGTCGTTCCCGCCAGCGCGCCGCCGGTCCGAGGCCGGACATGTCTGACCGCCTTTCCGCGTGGCCCACCGTGCGAACGCTGGCCGTGGCCGCACTTCTCACCACATCCGCGCTGGCCACGGCCCGCGCGGCCGATCCCTCGCTCGACGCCACCTGGCGAAGCGCATCGCTCACCGTCGATGGGTCAACCGCCGACTGGCCGGCGCTGCAGCGCGTCGACAACGGGCCAATGGTCGGCGTCGCCAACGACCACGATGCCGTCTATCTCGCCGTCGCGTCGAACGATCCCACGATTCGCCAGCAGCTCGCGACCGGGCTCGTCGTCTGGTTCGATCCGAGCGAGCGGCAGACGCAGACGTTCGGCGTCCGGCTCGAAGGCCTCACCGCCGAGCCGCTGCCGGGCGCAACGCCAACGGCTGCCGTGGGCGACACGCTCGCCGCAGCGCCCGCGCCGCAGGCGCTCGACTCGTTCGATCTGCTCGGCCCGGGCAAGAGCCAGCGCCGGCTCATCGAGCAGACGGACGCCATCGGCATCAATCTCGCCTCCGGCATGGAAGATCGGTCCGTCGTCTATGAGTTGAAGCTACCGCTCGCGAAGAGCGATGCGACGCCCTATGCCATCGACGCCAAGCCTGGCGCCACGGTGCTCCTCGGTCTCGAGACGCCCGCCGATCCGAAGGTTCGACGCCACAACGGGCTCGACAATCCTATGTCGACCGACCCGTACGTCATCGATCCCTACGGCGGATATTTCGGCCCGATGATGCCCATGCGCGGACCGAAGCCGAAGGACGACCACGTCAAGCCGATGAAGCTCGTGTGGGTGCAGGTTCACCTGGCGGCGGGTCACTGACGCCGGCCTCTGGTGCGCGGCGGGCCGAGTGGCATACGCTTGTTCCTTACCATCCGCAGAGAGAGGACCTCATGAAAACGCTTGTGAATGCGGCGCTGCTCCTGGCGCTCGCGGCGACCACGGCACAGGCCCAGGTCAACGCGGGCAACCAGACGCCTGAACCGACCATGCCGTTCACGATGACGCAGGTGACGACGTTCAATCTGCCCTGGCGCATCGCATTTCTACCGGATGGGCGCATGCTCATCACGGAGAAAGTCGGCGCGCTCTGGCTGGTGACGCAGCAAGGCGCGAAGACGCCGGTCACCAACGTGCCGGCCGTCCTGCACCAGGGACAAGGCGGCATGCTGGGCGTCTTTCTTTCGCCTCACTACGCCACCGACCACAGCATCTATCTCACCTATTCGGAGCCGGGCGATGGCGGGTCGAGCCTGGCGCTCGCGCGCGCGCAGCTCGTGATCGACGGGTCGACGGCGCGTCTCGACGGCTTGCAGGTGCTCTGGCACCAGATGCCCAAGGGCAAGGGCGGTCAGTTCGGCGCGCAGATCGCGTTCTCGCCCGACGGACAGTATCTGTTCCTGACGGTCGGCGATCGGCAGCGCTTCACGGTCGCGCAGGATCCGGATCAGGAGCTCGGCAAAATCCTTCGTCTGACGCTCGACGGCAAGCCCGCGCCTGGCAACCCGATGGCGGGCAAGACGGGCGCGACGAGCGTGACGCTCATCGATCCGCCGCGCGACACCGAGGCCGCGAAGACCGCGCCCGTCGTCAGCACGTACACCTTCCCCACACCGAACCTGACGCCGTCCGAGGTGTGGTCGACCGGAGTTCGGACGCCGTACGGCCTTGCGTTCGGACCCGATGGCAAACTCTGGGAAGTCGAGCACGGCCCGCGCGGCGGCGATGAACTGAACCTCATCGAGCCGGGCAAGAATTACGGCTGGCCGCTCGTCTCTTATGGCGTGAACTACGACGGCGTGCCCATCCCGAGTCCGGACACGCGGTCGGATCTCACCAAGCCGGTGATCTACTGGGCGCCGGTCATCGCCCCGGGCAGC
>DASZQV010000013.1:0-75094 GCA_035549495.1 Rhizomicrobium sp.
GCTTCCGGAAGGCACCGAGATGGTGATGCCGGGCGACAACATCTCGATCGAGGTCGAGCTGATCGTCCCCATCGCGATGGAAGAGAAGCTGCGCTTCGCCATCCGCGAAGGCGGCCGAACCGTCGGTTCGGGCGTGGTGGCCAGCATCATCAAATAGCACCCTCCCGTGTCATGGCCCGCGAAAGCGGGCCATCCATGGGTGGCCCGGTCAAGCCGGGCCATGACAAGAGAGAACGGTTTCGAAGGATAAGCGAATGCAAGGTCAAAACATCCGGATCAGGCTCAAGGCCTTCGATCACCGCATCCTCGACAACTCGACGCGGGAGATCGTCAACACGGCGAAGCGCACGGGCGCCCAGGTTCGCGGGCCGATCCCGCTGCCGACGGGCATCGAGCGCTTCACCGTGAACCGCTCGCCGCACGTGGACAAGAAGAGCCGCGAGCAGTTCGAGATCCGCACCCACAAACGTCTCCTCGACATCATCGATCCCACCCCGCAGACGGTCGACGCGCTGATGAAGCTCGACCTCGCGGCCGGCGTCGACGTCGAGATCAAGCTTTAAAGGAGCGCTCACGCGATGCGCACGGGCGTCATCACACAGAAGGTCGGCATGACCCGCCTATTCCTGGCGGACGGCCGGCATGTGCCTGTCACGGTCCTGAAGCTCGACGGCTGTCAGGTCGTGGGCAAGCGGACCGAAGAGACCGACGGCTACACCGCGGTCCAGCTCGGCTCCGGCTTCGCCAAGGCGAAGCATCTCACCAAGGCCGATCGCGGCAATTTCGCGAAGGCCGAGGTCGAGCCGCGCCGGAAGCTGGCGGAGTTTCGCGTCGATCCCGCGAACCTTCTCGATGTCGGCGATCTGATCCAGGCGGATCATTTCGTCGAGGGCCAGAAGGTGGACGTGACCGGCGTCACCATCGGCCGCGGCTTCACCGGCGCGATGAAGCGCTGGAACTTCCGCGGTCTCGAGGCGTCGCACGGCGTGTCGATCTCGCACCGCTCGCTGGGCGGCACCGGCGGCCGCCAGGATCCGGGCAAGACCTTCAAGAACAAGAAGATGCACGGCCATTACGGCGTCGACAACGTGACGACGCAGAACCTCGAGATCGCCAAGGTCGATGTCGAGCGCGGCCTGATCATGGTGCGCGGCGCGGTCCCCGGCCACAAGGGCGGCTGGGTGATGGTGCGCGACGCCGTGAAGCGTCCGAACGACAAGGTGCCGATGCCCGGCTCGGTGAAGAAGCGCGAAGCGGCGGCTGCTCCGGCCGAAGCCAAGGCGGAGGGCTAAGACGTGAAGATCAATGCTCTCAAGCTGGACAACAGCTCCGCCGGCGAGGTCGAGCTCAACGACGCGATCTTCGGCCTCGAGCCGCGTCCCGATCTCATCCAGCGCGTCGTCGTTTGGCAGCTCGCCAAGCGCCGCGGCGGCAACCACAAGATCCTGACGCGCGCGGAAGTCGACCGCACGAAGAAGAAGCACGGCCCGCAGAAGGGCTCGGGCGGCGCCCGCCACGGCCAGCGCTCGGCTCCGCTCTTCGTCGGCGGCGCCAAGGCGATGGGCCCGGTGGTGCACAGCCACGAGTTCGACCTGCCCAAGAAGGTCAAGGCGCTCGGCCTGAAGCATGCCCTGTCGTCGAAGGCCAGGGACGGCCGCATCGTCGTGCTCGACGAGGCCAAGTCCAAGGCGGTCAAGACCAAGGAGCTGGCGGCGCAGTTGGGCCAAATGGGCGTCACGAGCGCGCTCGTCGTCGACGGCGAGTTCGACAAGAATTTCGAGATGAGCGCCCGCAACCTGGCCAAGGTGTCGATGCTGCCGGCCAAGGGCCTCAACGTCTACGACATCATGCGCAGCGACAAGCTGGTGCTCACCACCGCGGCGCTGAAGCTGATCGAGGAGCGCCTGGCATGAGCACCACGAACCATGACGTGATCCTCTCCCCGGTCATCACCGAGAAGTCGACCCTGCTCACCGAGGCGAACCAGATCGTCTTCCGCGTGGCGCCGGACGCGACCAAGCCGTCGATCGCGAAAGCGGTGGCCGAGCTGTTCAAGGTCAAGGTCAAGGCCGTCAACACGGTGACGGTGAAGGGCAAGACCAAGATGGCGCGCGGGCGGAAGTATTCGCGCAGCGATTTCAAGAAAGCGATCGTGACCCTCGAAGAGGGCCAGCAGATCGACATCACGACGGGTCTGTAAGATGGCACTCAAGCAATACCGGCCTACGACTCCCGGCCAGCGCCAGCTGGTGCTGATCGACCGTTCGGGCCTGCACAAGGGCGGCCCGGTCAAGGCGCTCACCGAAGGCCAGCATCGCCATGGCGGCCGCAACAACACCGGCCGCGTCACCGTGCGCTGGCAGGGCGGCGGCCACAAGCAGCGCTATCGCCTGGTCGACTTCAAGCGCCGCAAGGACGACATGCCGGCGAAGGTCGAGCGGCTGGAATACGATCCCAACCGCACCTCGTTCATCGCGCTCCTGAAATACAAGGACGGCGAGCTCGCCTATATCCTGGCGCCGCAGCGCCTGGCGGTCGGCGACACCGTCTATTCGGGCGACAAGGTCGACGTGAAGGTCGGCAATTCGATGCCGCTGTCGGCGATGCCGGTCGGCACCATCGTGCACAATATCGAGATGAAGCCGGGCAAGGGCGGCCAGGTCGCGCGCTCCGCCGGCACCTATGCGCAGTATCTGGGCCGCGACGCGGGCTATGCGATCCTGCGCCTCAACTCGGGCGAAGTGCGCAAGGTCCTGCTCACCTGCCGCGCCACGGTCGGCGCGGTGTCGAACCCGGACCACATGAACGAAGTCATCGGCAAGGCCGGCCGCAACGTCTGGAAGGGCAAGCGCCCGTCCGTCCGCGGCACCGCGATGAACCCGATCGACCATCCGCATGGCGGCGGCGAAGGCCGCACCAAGGGCGGCCGCAATCCGGTCACCCCGTGGGGCAAGCCGACCAAGGGCGCCAAGACGCGCAAGAACAAGCGGACCACCAAGATGATCGTGCGCTCGCGCCACGCCAAGAAGCAGGGGTAAGGACGGATGACTCGCTCTCTCTGGAAAGGCCCGTTCGTCGACGGCTATCTGCTCAAGAAAGCGGAAGCCGGGCGCACCAGCGGCCGCAAGGACGTGATCAAGACCTGGTCGCGCCGCTCGACGATCCTGCCGCAATTCGTGGGCCTCACCTTCGGCGTCTACAACGGCAAGAAGCACATCCCCGTGCTCGTCACCGAGGACATGGTCGGCCACAAGCTCGGCGAGTTCTCGCCGACGCGCACCTTCCACGGCCACACGGCGTCGGCGGGCGACAAGAAAGCCAAGAGGGCCGACTGATGGGCAAGCAATCGCTCGAACGCGTCCTTTCGGACAACCAGGCCAAGGCCATCGGCCGCAACATCCGCACGAGCCCGCGCAAGCTGAACCTCGTGGCGCAGTCGATCCGCGGCAAGCGCGCCGAAGCGGCGCTCGCCGAGCTCACCTTCTCGCCGCGCCGCGTCGCGCATGACGTGAAGAAGGTGCTCGAGAGCGCGATCGCCAATGCCGAGAACAACCACGACCTCGACGTCGACGATCTCGTCGTCACCGAGGCGTCGGTCGGCAAGAACATGGTGCTGAAGCGCTTCCACGCCCGCGCCCGCGGTCGCGGCGCCGGCATCGAGAAGCCGTTCTCGCAGATCACGATCGTGGTCGAGGAGAAGGCGGCCGAGAAGGAAGCGCCGAAGAAGAAGCCGGCCGCCAAGGCCACTGGAAAGAAAGCGCCGGCCAAGAGCCGCGCGAAGGAGACCGCCTAATGGGTCAGAAGGTCAATCCGACGGGGCTGCGCCTCGGCATCAACCGTACCTGGGATTCGCGCTGGTACGCGGACGGGAACGAGTACGGCAAGCTGCTGCAGCAGGACATCGCGATCCGCGCGCATCTCTCCGAGCGGCTCAAGGCCGCCGGCGTGTCGAAGATCGTGATCGAGCGTCCGCACAAGAAGTGCCGCGTGACGATCCACTCGGCCCGTCCCGGCGTCGTCATCGGCAAGAAGGGCGCCGACATCGAAAAGCTGAAGGCCGACGTGCAGAAGTTCACCTCCGACGAGGTGCACCTCAACATCGTCGAGATCCGCAAGCCCGAGATCGACGCCAAGCTGGTGGCCGAGAACATCGCCCAGCAGCTCGAGCGCCGCGTCGCCTTCCGCCGCGTGATGAAGCGCGCGGTGCAGTCGGCGATGCGCCTGGGCGCCCAGGGCATCCGCATCAATTGCGGCGGCCGCCTCGGCGGCGCCGAGATCGCGCGCATGGAGTGGTATCGCGAAGGCCGCGTGCCTCTGCACACGCTGCGCGCCGACGTCGACTACGGCGTCGCGACCGCGAAGACGACCTACGGCACCTGCGGCGTCAAGGTCTGGATCTTCAAGGGCGAGATCATGGAGCACGATCCCATGGCGCAGGACAAGCGCATGGCCGAGGCCGAGAACCAGGGCAACAAGCCCCCGCGCACGCCCACCCCGGCGCCGGCACCGTAACGGAACACGACGATGCTCTCTCCCTCACGCACCAAATTCCGCAAGCAGTTCAAGGGCCGCATCAAAGGCGCGGCCAAGGGCGGCACCGCGCTGAACTTCGGCGAGTACGGCCTCAAGGCGCTGGAGCCCGAGCGCATCACCGCGCGCGAGATCGAGGCGGCCCGCCGCGCGATCACGCGCCAGATGAAGCGCGCCGGCCGCGTCTGGATCCGCGTCTTCCCGGACGTTCCGGTGTCGAAGAAACCGGCCGAAGTCCGCATGGGCTCGGGCAAGGGCGCGCCGGAGTACTGGGTCGCCAAGATCAAGCCCGGCCGCATCCTGTTCGAGATCGACGGCGTCGATCACGAGACGGCGAAGGAAGCGCTGCGCCTGGGCGCCAGCAAGCTGTCGATCCACACCAAGTTCATCGCGCGGGTGGCGTAAATGGCCAAGAGCAAGAAGAAGAGCAACGCGACCACTGCCGACGACTTCCGCGCCAAGACCGCGGACGAGCTCGGCGACACGCTGTCCAAGCTGAAGAAAGAGCAGTTCAACCTGCGCTTCCAGAGGGCCAACGGGCAGTTGGAGAACACCGGACGCGTCCGCACGCTGCGCAAGGAGATCGCGCGGCTCGAGACGGTCATGACCGAGAAGCGCGCCAGCGCCTCGGCCAAAGCATAGAGGGACGAGAAGTATGCCGAAGCGCGTGCTGCAGGGCGTCGTGGTCAGCGACAAGAATTCCAAGACCGTGGTGGTCAACGTGGAGCGCCGCTTCACGCATCCGGTGATGGGAAAGACCGTGCGCCGGTCGAAGAAGTACCACGCCCACGACGAGAAGGGCGAGTACAAGACGGGCGACGTCGTCCGCATCCAGGAATGCAAGCCGATTTCCAAGCTGAAGACCTGGGAAGTCGTCGAGCGCGTCGGCAGCAAATAGGCCGAAGGCATCGGGAGTTAGACCATGATTCAAATGTCAACCGAGCTCGACGTCGCCGACAATTCTGGCGCGCGCCGCGTGATGTGCATCAAGGTGATCGGCGGCTCGCACCGCCGCTATGCCGACGTCGGCGACATCATCGTCGTGTCGGTGAAGGAAGCGATGCCGCGCGGCCGCGTGAAGAAGGGCGAAGTGCTCAAGGCCGTCGTCGTGCGCACCGCCAAGGGCGTGCGCCGCACCGACGGCAGCCTGATCCGCTTCGACGGCAACGCCGCGGTGCTGATCAACGCGCAAGGCGAGCCCATCGGCACGCGCATCTTCGGGCCCGTGACCCGCGAGCTGCGCTCCAAGAACCACATGAAGATCATCTCGCTCGCGCCGGAGGTGCTGTGATGTCGGCGAAGATTAAAAAGGGCGACCGCGTGGTCGTCGTCGCGGGCCGCGACAAGGGCAAGAAGGGCGAAGTGCTGAAGATGTTCCCGGGCGAAGAGCGCGCGCTCGTCTCCGGCGTGAACGTGGTCAAGCGCCACCAGCGCCAGACCCAGCGCGTCCAGGGCGGCATCGTCAACAAGGAGTCGCCGATCCATCTCTCCAACATCGCCCATGTCGACCCCAAGTCGGGCGAGGCGACGCGGATCGGTTTCAAGAAGCTGGGCGACGGCCGTCTGGTCCGTTTCGCCAAGAAGTCCGGTGAGGTCATCGATGTCTGAGGCTGGCGAGAAGGCCGCCCCCAAGGCCGACAAGAAGGCGGCGGGCAAGAAGCGCGAAGAGAAGGCCGCGGGCACCAAGGTCGCCGTCGGCGAGCAGGCGACGGACAAGGACTACGTGCCGCGCTTCAAGAAGCGCTATCAAGAGGTCGTGAAGCCCGAGCTGATGAAGAAGTTCGGCTACAAGAACGCGCTGCAGGTCCCCAAGATCAACAAGATCGTCTTGAACATCGGCGCCGGCGAAGCCGCGACCGACAGCAAGAAGATCCAGGCGGCGGTCAACGATCTGACCGCGATCGCCGGCCAGAAGGTCGTGGTCACGCGCGCCAAGAAGGCGATCGCGACCTACAAGATCCGCGAAGGCCTGCCGATCGGCGTGAAGGTCACGCTGCGCAAGGACAAGATGTACGAGTTCCTCGACCGCCTGATCACCATGGCGCTGCCGCGCGTGCGCGACTTCCGCGGTCTCAACGCCCGCTCGTTCGACGGCCGCGGCAACTACGCCATGGGCCTGAAGGAGCACATCGTCTTCGTCGAGATCGACTACGACAAGACCGAGACGGTGTGGGGCATGGACATCATCTTCAACACGTCTGCGAAGACCGATGCGGAAGCGCGCGCGCTTCTCGAGGGCTTCCAATTCCCCTTCATGAACTGAGAGAACGAGCCATGGCAAAGACCAGCCAGATCAATCGGAACAAGAAGCGCGAGAAGATGGTCGCTCAATACGCGGCCAAGCGGGCGGCGCTCAAGGCCAAGGCCGACGACATGTCGGTGCCGCCGGAAGACCGCTTCGCGGCGCGCCTCAAGCTCGCCAAGCTGCCGCGCAACTCGTCCAAGACGCGCATCCATCACCGCTGCGAGTTCAGCGGCCGCGCCAAGGGCTATTACCGCAAGGTGAAGCTGTCGCGCATCGCGTTGCGCGATCTGGCGAATTTCGGCCTGATCCCCGGCATGACCAAGGCCAGCTGGTAGGAGAAAGAAGAGACATGGCAATCACCGATCCGATCGGCGATCTTCTCGCACGCATCCGCAACGGCCAGCTTCGCGGCACCGCGAAGATCAAGTCGCCGACCTCGCGGCTGCGCACCAGCCTGCTCGACGTGCTGCAGCAGGAAGGCTTCATCCGCGGCTATGCCGAGGTCGAGTTCAAGGACAGCGGCCGCAAGGAGCTCGAGATCGAGCTGAAGTATCACGAGGGCCGCCCCGTGATCCGCGAGCTCAAGCGCGTTTCCACCCCCGGCCGCCGCGTCTATGCGTCGGTCAAGGAGCTCAAGCCGCATCGTCAGGGCCTGGGCGTCTCGATCGTGTCCACGCCGCAGGGCGTGATGACGGACTCCACCGCCCGCGAGAAGAACGTCGGCGGCGAAGTCCTCTGTCAGGTGTTCTAGGAGAAGTTCGATGTCACGCATCGGCAAGAAGCCGGTTCCGCTGCCGAAGGGCGTCACCGCCTCCGTCGACGGCAAGACCGTGAAGGTCAAAGGCCCGAAGGGCGAGCTTTCGGTCGTGCTCGTCGAGGAAGTCGACGCCAAGGTCGAGAACGACGGCATCACGATCACGCCGCGCGAGGAGATGGAGCGCGCCCGTCCCATGTGGGGCATGAGCCGCACGCTCGTGAACAACCTCGTCACCGGCGTCACCAAGGGCTTCGAGACCAAGCTCGAGATCCAGGGCGTCGGCTACCGCGCCGCGGTCCAGGGCAAGAACCTGAATCTGCAGCTCGGCTTCAGCCACGACGTCGTCTATCCGATCCCGGCCGGCATCGCGATCACGGCCGAGAAGCCGACGATGCTCACCGTCGCCGGCATCGACAAGCAGCTGGTCGGCCAGGTCGCCGCCGAGATCCGCGGCTACCGCAAGCCGGAGCCCTATAAGGGCAAGGGCGTGCGCTATGCCGGCGAATATGTCCGTCGCAAGGAAGGCAAGAAGAAGTAGCCATGGCCCCTCGACCCACTCCTTTCGAAAAGCGCCGCAGCCGCACGCGCTACCGGCTCAAATCCACGGCCTATGGCCGTCCGCGCCTCACCGTCTTTCGCTCGGGCAAGCACATCTATGCCCAGGTGATCGACGACGAGACCGCGGTCACCGTCGTCACCGCCTCGACCAACGAGAAGGGCGAGAAGGCGGCGAAGACCTACAACGTCGAAGCCGCAGCCGGCGTCGGCAAGAAGATCGCCGAGCGCGCGCTCGCCAAGGGCGTCAAGCAGGTCGTGTTCGACCGCGGCGGCTACATCTATCATGGGCGCGTGAAGGCGCTCGCAGACGCCGCCCGCGAAGGCGGCTTGGAGTTCTAGGCGATGGCACGTGAAGAAGGCAGTGGTGGTGGCGAGCGTCGTGGCCGTCGTGAGCGTCGCGACGACCGCGAGGAGCGCGACAGCGAGTTCGTCGACAAGCTGGTCCACATCAACCGCGTCGCCAAGGTCGTGAAGGGCGGACGCCGCTTCGGCTTTGCCGCGCTCGTGGTCGTCGGCGACCAGCGCGGCCGCGTCGGCTACGGCCACGGCAAGGCGCGCGAAGTCCCCGAGGCGATCCGCAAGGCCACGGACGAGGCGAAGAAGTCGCTGATCCGCGTGCCCTTGAAGGACGGCCGCACCCTGCATCACGAAGTCCGCGGCCATCACGGCGCGGGCAAGGTGGTCGTGCGTCCCGCCCCGGCCGGCACCGGCGTGATCGCCGGCGGCCCGCTGCGCGCGGTGTTCGAAGCGCTCGGCGTCGGCGACGTCGTGTCGAAGTCGCTCGGCACCTCGAACCCCTACAACATGGTGCGCGCGGTGTTCGATGCGCTCCAGAACCAGCAGAGCCCGCGCATGGTCGCCCAGCGCCGCGGCCGCTCCGTGGCCGAGATCATCTCGCGCCGCGAGGGCCAGAAGGGCGAGCAGGCCTCCGCGTAAGGAACCCGACCATGGCTGAGAAGAAGATGCTTACCGTCCGCCAGATCAGGAGCGCCGCGCGGCGCCCCGCGATCCAGGCGGCCACGCTCCGCGGCCTCGGCCTCGGCAAGATCCGCCGCGAGAAGGTTCTCGAGGATACGCCGTCGGTGCGCGGCATGATCCGCTCGATCCAGCATCTGGTCGAAGTGGTCGAAGAGAAGAAATAGCAAGAGGTGTCATGGCCCGCGGAAGCGGGCCACCCAGGTGACGCTTGCAATGGGTGGCCCGGTCAAGCCGGGCCATGACATGGAGTGAAGAACATGAAGCTGAATGAGATTGCCAACAATCCGGGCGCCCGCAAGCGCAAGCTCAAGGTCGGCCGCGGCTCGTCCTCCGGTCTCGGCAAGACGTCGGGACGCGGCGTGAAGGGCGCCAAGGCGCGCACCGGCAACCAGGTGCACGGCTTCGAAGGCGGCCAGATGCCGCTGCACATGCGCATGCCCAAGCGCGGCTTCAACAACATCTTCGCCAACGACTTCTCCGAGGTGAACATCGGCCGCCTGCAGAAGGCGATCGATTCCAAGCGCCTCGATCCGTCGAAGAAGGTCACCGAAGAGGTGCTGCGCAGCTCGGGCCTCGCGCACAAGAGCCGCGACGGCGTGCGCCTGCTCGGCAAGGGCGAGATCAGCGCGAAGCTCGACATCGAGGTCGCGGGCGTCTCCGCCGGCGCGCGCGCCGCCGTCGAGAAGGCGGGCGGCACCGTCACCGCCACCTTCAAGAAGCGTTCGTTCAAGAACAAGAAAGGCGAGCCGGGCAAGCGCCAGCAGCGCCGCGCGAAGTCGGCCGAGACCCGCGCCGCGCGCCGGGGCCAGCAGCAGTAAGCCTCTTTAATGTAAGCCGTCGCGTCCCCATATGGGGTCGGCGGCTTGGGGAGTGAGTGCGATGCCTTCGGCAGCCGAACAGCTGGCTCAGAATTTCAACTTCGGCGCCTTCGGCAAGGCGACGGAGCTGCGCCAGCGCTTGCTCTTCACCCTCGGGGCGCTGATCGTGGCGCGCCTGGGCACCTATATCCCCATGCCGGGCATCGACCCGGCCCAGCTCGCCCAGCTGATCCAGAAGCAGTCCGGCGGCGTGCTCGACGTCTTCAACGTGCTCGCCGGCGGCGCCATCGGCCGCATGGCGATCTTCGCGCTGGGCATCATGCCCTACATCTCGGCCTCGATCATCATGCAGCTGATGACGAGCGTCTTCCCCGAGCTCGACGCGCTCAAGAAGGAAGGCGAAGCGGGCCGCAAGATCATGAACCAGTACACCCGCTACGGCACGGTGGGGCTGGCCGCCATCCAGGCGCTCGGCATCGCCATCGGGCTCGAGCACACCGGAAGCGTGGTGATCGATCCGGGCTGGTTCTTCCGCTTCACCTCGGTCATCACCTTGACCTCGGGCACGATCCTCTTGATGTGGATCGGCGAGCAGATCACCAGCCGCGGCATCGGCAACGGCATCTCGCTGATCATCTTCGCCGGCATCGTCGCGCGCTTCCCCGCCTATTTCGGCCAGCTGTTCGAATCGGCGCGCACCGGCGCGATGTCGCCGCTCGCGGTCATCATGCTGCTCGCCGGCGCGGTCGGCCTCGTCACCCTGATCGTGTTCGTGGAGCGCGCGCAACGCCGCCTCTTGGTGCAGTACCCCAAGCGCCAGGTGGGCAACCGCATGTTCGGCGGCGAGTCCTCGCATCTGCCGCTGAAGCTCAACGTCTCGGGCGTGATCCCGCCGATCTTCGCCTCGTCGATCCTGCTCATGCCGACGACGGTCGCGACCTTCTATGCGACCTCGATCTCGGGCTGGGTGCAAACGCTCGTCACCTACCTCACGCCCGGCCGCTGGCTCTACGAGACGCTGTACGCGGCGATGATCCTGTTCTTCGCGTTCTTCTACACCTCGGTCGTCTTCAACCCGGAAGAGACCGCGGACAACCTCAAGAAATACGGCGGCTTCATTCCGGGCATCCGTCCGGGCAAGAAGACGGCGGAGTACATCGACTATGTGCTGACCCGCACCACGGTGATCGGCGCGATCTATCTCGCCTTCGTCTGCCTGGTGCCGGAGCTCGCGCGCAGCGAGATCGCCATCGCGCTCGGCGGCACCTCGATCCTCATCATGGTCAGCGTGACGATGGACACCGTCGCGCAGATCCAGAGCCACCTCATCGCCCAGCAATATGAAGGCCTCATCAAGAAGGCCAAACTGAGGGGTGCGCGTCGGTGAACATCGTCCTGTTCGGTCCGCCGGGGGCGGGCAAGGGCACACAGGCCGAAATCCTGACAGCGACCCATGGCTGGCCGCAGCTCTCCACCGGCAACATGCTGCGCGCCGCGGTCAAGGCCGGCACGCCGCTGGGCAGGCAGGTCGGCGAGATCCTGACCAAGGGCGACCTCGTCTCCGACGACATCGTCGTCGGCATCATCGCCGAGCGGATCGATCAGCCGGACTGCGCCAAAGGCGCGGTGTTCGACGGCTTCCCGCGCACGGTCGCCCAGGCCCAGGCGCTGGATGCGATGCTGTCCCACCGGGGCAAGAAGATCGACCTGGTCGTCGAGCTCAAGGTGGACGAGGCGGCGCTGCTGGCCCGGGCCGAGAAGCGCTACAACGACGCGCTGGCCAAGGGCGAGACGCCGCGCTCGGACGACAACCCGGAAAGCGTGAGGAACCGCCAGGCGGTCTATCGCCGCGACACCGCGGCCGTGCTCCCGTTCTACCACCGGCAGGGCAAGGTCGTGAGCGTGGACGGCATGGCGCCGATCGAATCCGTCACCAAGGCGATCCAGGCCGCGATCGACGGGCGCAAATGAGGCTTCGGGACGGCGGATTTTCTTTGTCCGCCAACGACTTGATAAGTGTTGACTGGGGGCGGGCGATGAGTAATATCCGCGCCCTTGGCGCGACTCCTATCCCTAAGGCGGGACGGGTTTGGCGCTGCTCGCGTTGAAAAGTTAACGAATTCAAACGTTTAAGACGAGGACTCTCCGTGGCACGCATCGCCGGCGTCAACATCCCCACCCAGAAGCGCGTCGAAATCGGCCTGCGCTACATTCACGGCATTGGCCCGGCCAAGGCCAAGGAGATCATGGAGAAGGTCGGCATCTCGCCCGAGCGCCGCGTCCATGACCTGACCGACGCCGAGATCATCCAGATCCGCGAAGTCATCGACCGCGACTATCTCGTCGAAGGCGATCTGCGCCGCGACGTCGCGATGAACATCAAGCGCCTGATGGACCTCGGCTGCTATCGCGGCCTGCGTCACCGCAAGGGCCTGCCCGTCCGCGGCCAGCGCACCCACACCAACGCGCGCACGCGCAAAGGCCCCGCCAAGGCGATCGCCGGCAAGAAGAAAGTGACGAAGTAAGATGGCCAAGCCCGCAGGCGCCGCGCGCACGCGCAAGAAGGAAAAGAAGAACGTCGTGGTCGGCGTGGCGCATGTCGCCGCGACCTTCAACAACACGATCATCACCATCACCGACCAGGCCGGCAACGCCGTGTCGTGGTCGTCGGCCGGCATGATGGGCTTCAAGGGCTCGCGCAAGTCGACGCCCTATGCCGCCCAGGTCGCGGCCGAGGACGCCGGCAAGAAGGCCGTCGAGCACGGCATGCGCACGCTGGATGTCGAGGTTTCGGGTCCCGGCTCGGGCCGCGAATCGGCTTTGCGCGCGCTGCAGACGGTGGGCCTCACGGTCACCTCGATCCGCGACGTGACGCCGATCCCGCACAATGGCTGCCGGCCGCCCAAGCGCCGCAGAGTTTGATTTAGAGAGCGTACCCCAACCCTTCGTCGGACGAATGGACGCGCGCTCTCGGCGTCCGGGACACGATGGAGAACCGAATGTTTCAGAAGAACTGGCAGGAATTGATCAAGCCGCAGAAGCTGCGCATCGAAGCGGGGCATGAAGCGGGACGGCAGGCGACGATCGTCGCCGAGCCGCTGGAGCGCGGCTTCGGCCTCACGCTCGGCAACGCGCTGCGCCGCGTGCTGCTGTCGTCGCTGCAAGGCGCCGCCATCACCTCGATCCAGATCGAGGGCGTGCTGCACGAATTCTCCTCGATCGCCGGCGTGCGCGAGGACGTGACCGACATCGTGCTCAACGTGAAGCAGATCGCGCTGCGCATGCATGCCGAAGGGCCGAAGCGCCTGTCGCTGCGCAAGCAGGGCCCGGGCGAGGTGACCGCGGGCGACATCGCCGCGTCGGCCGACATCGAGATCCTCAACCCCGAGCTCGTGCTGTGCACGCTCGACGAAAAGGTCGAGTTCCGCATGGAGCTGACGGTCGCGACCGGCAAGGGCTATGTCCCCGCCGACCGCAACCGCCCCGAAGACGCGCCGATCGGGCTGATCCCGGTCGACAGCCTGTTCTCGCCGGTGAAGAAGGTCTCCTACAAGGTCGAGAACACCCGCGAGGGCCAGATCCTCGACTACGACAAGCTCACGCTCAGCGTCGAGACCAACGGCGCCGTCACGCCGGACAACGCGGTCGCCTATGCGGCGCGCATCCTGCAGGACCAGCTCCAGATCTTCATCAACTTCGAGGAGCCGCGCGAGCGCGTCGCCGAGGAAGCCAAGCCCGATCTGGCGTTCAACCCGGTGCTGCTCAAGAAGGTCGACGAGCTCGAGCTGTCGGTGCGTTCGGCCAACTGCCTGAAGAACGACAACATCGTCTATATCGGCGACCTGATCCAGAAGACCGAAGCGGAGATGCTCCGTACACCGAACTTCGGCCGCAAGTCGCTGAACGAGATCAAGGCGGTGCTGGCCGAGATGGGCCTGCATCTGGGCATGGAAGTGCCGGGCTGGCCGCCGGAGAACATCGAAGACCTGGCGAAACGGTACGAAGATCAATACTAGGAAGGGGTGGCCGGGTCGCGCTGACGCTGCCCGGCCATGACGAGGTACATAGCATGCGTCATCGCAATCAAGGCCGGAAGCTCGGCGTCACCACTTCGCACCGCAACGCCATGTTCGCCAACATGGCCGCGGCGCTGATCAAGCACGAGCAGATCAAGACCACGCTGCCCAAGGCCAAGGAGCTGCGTCCCGTCGTCGAGAAGCTCGTGACCCTGTCGCGCCGCAACGACCTGCATGCGCGCCGCCAGGCGCTGTCGACGATCCGCGACGAGGACCAGGTCCGCAAGCTGTTCGACGTCATCGGCCCGCGCTATGCCGGCCGTCCGGGCGGCTACACCCGCGTGCTCAAGGCGGGCTTCCGCCACGGCGACAACGCGGCGATGGCCTTCATCGAGTTCGTCGACCGCGACGTCGACGCCAAGGGCCTGGATTCCGGCCCCGTCGAGATCGCCGACGACGAGGGCGCCGAGGCGTAAGGCTTTTCGGCTTCGCAGAAATTGAAAGGGCGGCTGGCGATGGCCGCCCTTTTGTTTGCTCAAAATAGGGCGCGGATACCGGCCGCGATCAGCAGGACGACGCTGAAGCCGACCAGGTAGAGCAGAAAGGTCAGGGGCCCATGGGTCCCGAGCGCGAGATAGGCCTTTACCCATCGCGGCGGCAGGAAGCCTGCGACGACCTTGCTTCCGTCCAGCGGCGGCAGGGGCAGCAGGTTGAACCCGCCGAGCAAAATGTTCGTCACGGCGCAGATCCGCAACGCGGCGGTCAGCCAGTCCGGACCGCCTGCATGCAGGCTCAGCAGCGCGAGGGCGGCGAACGACGCCCCCAGCGCCAGGTTCGCCAGCGGCCCGGCGGCCGCGACGAGGCTCATGCCGCGCCGAGGGTTGCGCAGATTGGCCGCACGCACGGGAACCGGCTTCGCCCATCCCACCAGGAACGGCATCTGCGCGGCCAGCATCACGACCGGAACGACCAGCGTTCCGACGAGATCGATGTGCTTGAGAGGGTTGAGGGTCAGGCGTCCCCCGCGGGCGGCGGTGTCATCTCCCAGGCGGAAGGCGGCATAGCCATGCGCGAACTCGTGGAACGTCAAGCCGATCAGCACGGCGACCGCCACGACCAGTGCTTCGCGGATGTCGAAAGAATGTCCCATGCGCCTGTCCCCCGCCGCAATCCAGCATGTTCCCCGACCGGATGACGGCAAAGCAAGCCGGCCGTTATCTTCACGTTAGCTTCGTCCTATAGTAGGGGGCGGCTCGCGAGGGTCGCGTTTTTTTGCATAAACGGAGTTCGAGGAGATGAATCGTTCCGCGTTGTTGGCCGCTGCTGCGTTCCTGAGCTTGGGCTTTGCCGCGCATGAGCTTTTGCCCGCCACGCCTTCGCGCGCGGCCGCCCCGGCGCGGCCGCTGGGGGCGCCGGCGCAGGCGCAGGTGGTGCCGCAGTCGCTGGCGCAGGCGCAGCTGAGCTTCGCGCCGGTGGTCAAGCGCGTCGCGCCGGCCGTCGTCAACGTCTATACCCGCAGCGTCGTCCAGCAGCCGGTCAATCCGTTCTTCAACGACCCGTTCTTCCGCCAGTTCTTCGGCGGCGGCGGGGGCCTCAGCCGCGAGCGCGTGCAGCAGTCTCTGGGCTCGGGCGTGATCGTGCGCGGCGACGGCACGATCCTGACCAACAACCACGTCATCCAGGGCGGCCAGGACATCGTGGTGGCGCTCTCCGACAAGCGCGAGTTCAAGGCCAAGGTCGTCGTCGCCGATCCGCGCACCGACCTCGCGGTGCTCAAGATCGACGCCAAGGGCGAGACGCTTCCGACCTTGCAGTTCGCCGACAGCGACAAGGTCCAGGTCGGCGATCTGGTGCTCGCGGTCGGCGATCCGTTCGGCGTCGGCCAGACGGTGACGATGGGCATCGTCTCGGCGCTCGCGCGCACCCAGGTGAGCGCCTCGGACTATCAGTTCTTCATCCAGACCGACGCGGCGATCAATCCGGGCAATTCGGGCGGCGCGCTGGTGACGACCGACGGCAAGCTCGCCGGCATCAACACTTCGATCGTGTCGAACTCCGGCGGCTCGGTCGGCATCGGCTTCGCGATCCCGTCCAACATGGTGCGCCGCATCCTGGAAGGCGCTGGCAGCGGCGGCGTGAAGCTCGCCTGGTTCGGGGCGGACGGCCAGGCGGTGACCAGCGACATCGCGCGCAGCATCGGGCTGTCGCGCCCGGGCGGCGTGCTGCTCAAGAGCGTCTATCCGGGCGGGCCGGCATCCGACGCGGGCCTGAAGGTCGGCGATGTCGTGCTCGCGGTCGACGGCTTCCCGGTCGACGACATGCAGGCGCTGAACTACCGCATCGCCACCCACAAGGCCGGCGACGCGCCGACGATGAAGGTCGCAAGCAACGGCCAGGCGCGCGACGTCTCGGTCAAGCTCGAGCTGCCGCCCGACATCCCGCGCCAGGCGACGACCATCGGCGGGCGCAATCCCCTGACCGGCGCGCGCGTCGAGAATTTGTCGCCGGCCGCGGCGCTCGACCTTCAGCTGCCGCCGACGGCGACCGGCGTGGTCGTGACCTCGCCCGGCCGCTCGATCGCGGCGAACCAGGGCTTCGCGCAGGGCGACATCGTCAAGTCCGTCAACGGCCAGGCGATCCGCAACGTCGGCGATCTCCAGCGCGCGCTGGTCCAGGCGGGCGGGCATTGGGACATGATCATCGACCGCGGCGGCCAGCGGCTCACGCTGAGCGTCGACGGGTAAGGGCTACGCAGCCGCAGGGCCCTTGCGCTCCCAGACATGCAGCTCGGTCTTGTCCATAGCCAATGCCACGAACTCGGCATTGTCGCTGATCGCGGTCTCCCAGGCCTTCATTGCGCTGGGCAGCATGTCGACGGGAACGTACTCGTCTTTGCTGCGCGCGGTCGGCTCGGCTATCCAAACGGTGCCGTCTGCCGTGGTGACCACGGACGTTTTCGTGTTCTTCGCCGTCTTTTTCTGGACGGCGACGGTGCTCCATTGGTTCTTGGGGAGCTTTGTGCCGGTCTTGGCATCGAACACTTCGCGGCGGCCGGCTTCGTCGTCAGCCACAATGTATTTGTCGCTGCCGGAGAAGTAGCCACCGCAAATCCCGGCAATGTCGGCTTTCAGTATCTTCAGCGATCGGGAGGAAAGCAAATCGAAGATCTCGATATGTCCGTCCCGCGATGTCACGGCTACGTTGGACGTCAGTGAAAGATCCATGAACGCCACCGGCTTGTGCAGCGGATGCAGCCGGGATATCGCCGTTCGGCTTTCCCAGTCCCATACGACGACCTCGCCGTCGATATCGGCCGTCAAGAGACGGTTTGCGCTTTCATCGAATCTTGCGAGGGCTGGCTTGGCTCGGTGCGCGGAAAGCGTGAATTCGTGACGGACGCTGCCCTCGCAGTCGGGACGCATGTTGTAGGCCTCTATCTCTCCCTTGGAGGTCGGAAAGAGGATGTAGGGATAGATCATCGTCAGGTAGGTCTTTTCGCGCTGTGTCGGGTCGAGCTTCGTCAACGGGCGCAGCTCGCTCTCGTTTCGGCGCCATTCCCGGGTCTCGCCCGCAAAGCTGACAAAAAGCCTTATATCCGGACCGTTGGCGCTGCCGAAGAGAAGTCCTTGTGTCGGCGCGTGCAGCTTTCGTGCGTCGATGCGACGCCAGGCTCCGGCTGCGCTTTTGTCCAGATCAATGCGCGGTATCTCGATCGCCTCGGCGGGGCGGTCGGTTGCCGTGGGTGCAACCGCGTCCGCGGCCGCCGACGTCCGCGCTTCGACGAGACCCCGGAGCGTCCGTTCCACATCGAGAAACGCCTCGTCTTCGTCTGCCCATTTCGTGATTGGAACCCCGTCTTTGGGCACTGCCAGCAACCGCGCCAAAGGTGAGGAGCGCCAGTCGCAAGGCCGCACGATGATCGGCATGATGCGCATCTTTCCCGCATCGTGGCGTTTCAGCGCCAGCTGCATTTCGACGTCGTAGCAATAGGTCGACGCCAGAAAATCCGCGCTCACCAATGGCAGAAAGATATCCGCCTTTTCGAGCTTGTCGCTGATGGAGGCCGCGAAATCGTCTCCGCCTTGAAGCCGTCGATCGTGCCAGAGGGAAATCAGGCCCTGCCGCTGCAAGAGAGAGAGATGGACAACGAGCCGGTCGCGGAAGCGTTCGTCCACATGACTGTACGAAATGAAAATGGATATCAAAGCGAAGCCCCCGGTTGCTCGCCTGCCGGCGGGCCGAGGTTAGACTATCACTCTTGCAAAAACACCGGTCGCGGCACCCATCCTCGGCTTCGTCGGGGGACGAGGATGGGGCCGCGCCGGCCGCCGCCCGGGGGGAACCGCTACGGCGATGTGAAGAGCGGAAGGATGTTCGGCCAGATGTGGCTCACATTGACCGTGGCGTTGGGCGCATTGGTCGTCTTGTTGTGGCACTGGAAGCACGAGCCGTACTGCGAGAAGGTGTTGCTGCTCGAGCCCTGCTGATAGGTCTCCATCGTCGAGTTGGAGATCTGGCTGGTGCCGATGACGTTGCCCGGCGGGAAGGTCGGCGTCGGCACCGGGTTGGGATTGCCGTAGAACGGATTGCCCGGCGTCACGCCGCCATTCGTCCAGGTCGAGCCCACGAAATAGTAGTTCTTGCGGAGGTCGCCGTTCAGCAGCTGGCCGCCGACGGAGTTGTTGCTCGAGATCACGTCGGAGTTCGACACCGGCGAGGTCGCGATCGGGTTGGGCGAGGTGTCGATCGCAGCCCCGAACGCATGCCACAGCATCGTGTTGCTCGGGCCGATCGGCGCCGAGGTCGAGGCGACGATGTTCGGCGAGACGAAGTTCGCAAGCTGGGTGTTGAACGGGCCGTTGCAATTGGTCTGGCAGAACAGCCACGAGCCCGACGTGTTCTGCGGCACCGTTATCGTCGCGCCGCCGGTGTTCACATAGGTGTAGGCGGCGCTCGGCGCGTTGCCGAAATGCTCGAAGGTCGACCAGATCATCTCCGGATGGTTGGTTGCCGAGCCGACGACATGCATGCCGACCAGCGCCAGCGGCGCGGTGACGTACTGGTTGGTCGCGGTCCACTGCGTCGGGCTCTTGGTATAGGTCGGGATGATGCCCTGGACCGTGGCGTAGGTGGAGGCGTTGAGCCCGTCCGGCACCACCCATGAGGTCTTCACCTCGATCGCGAGCGCGTCGGGATCGGGGAAGGTCACGCCATGCGCCTGGGCATAGGCGACGATGGAGTTGAGGTCGGACTGGGTCGTCGGGAACTGGGTTCCGTTCGGCGTGTTGCCGCCGTTCATGTTCAGCACCTGGGTCAGATACCAGGCGAAGACGTCGTTGACGAAGGTCGCGTAGTAGACGAGCGAGCCGTTCTGCGCGATCAGCACGCCGCCGCCGCCGGCCTGGCCCTGGCCGGGGATGATCGGGAAGCCGTTGGCGTCGATGAACAGCGGCTTACCGGCGGTCTTGATCTGCTGCACCA
Organism: Rhizomicrobium sp.; assembly: GCA_035549495.1. Lineage (GTDB taxonomy): Bacteria > Pseudomonadota > Alphaproteobacteria > Micropepsales > Micropepsaceae > Rhizomicrobium. Next base: position 19,384 of record DASZQV010000013.1, read on the forward strand.
TCGACGGCATGCCCTTGGGCTGGGCGAGAAGGGTGAGCTGCGGCTTGATCGGCTTCTTGGCCTTGTCGAGCAGGACCACCTTGCCCTTGACGAGGCTGGCGCTCGCGATCTCGACGCTCTTGCCGGCCACCTGGATGAGCTGCTTGCCGTCCTTGGCGAATTTGGGCGGCACGATCTCGTGCATGACGTTGTGGTTGTCCAACAGCAGCTGCAGGCCGTTCGGGCCGACCTGGGCGGAGCGGACGTTGAAGCTCATCGGGTGCATCGAAGGCTGCGCCACCAGCACGAGCTTGCCCGGCTGGGTCTGCGACGGCAGCACCTGATAGAAGACGTTCGAGTTGAAGACGAAGCTGTTGCCGCCGTAATTCGCGGGCGCCGGCGAGGTCAGCCACAGAAACATCTGCTGCGACCAGTCGTAGAAGGCGCAGTTCGAGCTCGGCTGGAACGCGATGCTGTTGGCGGGATTGACCACGCCGTTGACCGTGGGCGTGCCGCTGGCGAACCAGCTTGCGAAGGTCTGCGGCGACACCGGACAGTTCTTGCTGGCGTCGCTGGGAAGCGTCTGCGCGGACGCGGCGGTGGCGGCGCAGCCGAGAAGCGCGAAAGCGAGCCTGCGGATTTGGCGTTGCATGAGAGCCCCCTCTAATAGGCAACCTAAGATCGTAGTATCATCGTATCGACTCGAAATAGAATGTAAACACGTAAATATTTTTTATGCCCATGCGGAAATCGGCGAGCGGGCGGCCTTTCGGATGCGAAAAGCCCGGCCGGTCATTATAGTCGGGCGATGAGCGACCTCTTCGAAGCCGGCGGCCTGGAAGCCGACGCGCCGCGGCCTTTGGCCGACCGGCTGCGGCCCAAATCGCTCGCCGAGGTCGTGGGCCAGGACCACCTGATCGGGCCGGAGGGGCCGATCGGGCGCATGGTGGCGGCGCACCGGCCGCATTCGATCGTGCTCTGGGGCCCGCCGGGCACCGGCAAGACCACGATCGCGCGACTGCTTTCGACCGCGTTCAAGCTCCATTTCGAGCAATTGTCGGCGGTGTTCTCCGGCGTCGCCGACCTCAAGAAGAGCTTCGAGGCGGCGCGGGGGCGGCGCCGCACGGGGCAGGGCACCTTGCTTTTCGTCGACGAGATCCATCGCTTCAACCGCAGCCAGCAGGACTCGTTCCTGCCCGTGGTCGAGGACGGCACCGTGGTCCTCGTCGGCGCCACGACCGAGAACCCGTCCTTCGAGCTCAACGGCGCGCTTCTCTCGCGCGCGCAGGTGCTGGTGCTCCGCCGCCTCGACGACGCCGCGCTCGAGATCCTGATCGCGCGCGCCGAGGCGCATTACGGCGAAAAGCTCAAGCTCACCGACGACGCGCGCGCCAGCCTGCGCGCCATGGCCGATGGCGACGGGCGCTATCTGCTCAACCTCGTCGAGGAGCTGGCGGCGTTCAAGGCGGTCAAGCCGCTCGACACGGCGGGGCTCACCGGCGTGGTGCAGAAGCGCATGCCGCTCTACGACAAGTCGCGCGAGGAGCATTACAATCTGATCTCCGCGCTGCACAAATCGATCCGCGGCAGCGATCCCGACGCGGCGCTCTATTGGCTGGCGCGCATGCTGGCGGGCGGCGAGCAGCCGCTCTACATCGCGCGGCGCCTGGTGCGCGCGAGCGTCGAGGACATCGGGCTCGCCGATCCGCAGGCCGTGGTGCAGGCGCTGGCGGCGAAGGATGTCTACGATTTTCTGGGCAGTCCCGAAGGCGAGATCGCGCTGGCGCAATGCGTGCTCTACCTCGCCAGCGCGCCGAAATCGAACGCGGTCTATGTCGCGGCCGGCGCCGCCAAGCGTGCCGCGAGCGAGCACGGCTCGCTGATGCCGCCGGCGCATATCCTGAACGCGCCGACCAAGCTGATGAAGAACCTCGGCTACGGCAAAGGCTATGAATACGACCACGAGGCGGAAGAGGGCTTTTCCGGCCAGAACTATTTCCCCGACGCGATGGCGCGCCAGGCCCTCTACCAGCCCAAGGACACCGGCTTCGAGCGCGAGATCGCCAAGCGGCTGGAATACTGGGCGAAGCTGCGCAGCAAACGGGGCGGCGGTTGAAGTGATATCATCGCGATGCTAGAATGATATCACCTGGATGTGGAACGCTCCGATGGCCCAACTTGTGGTTAGAAATATCGACGACTCGGTGAAGCGCCGCTTGCAGCGCCGGGCCGAGCGGCACGGGCGCAGCATGGAAGAAGAAGTGCGGGTGATCCTGCGCGAAGCCGTCGTTCCGACCAAGGGCATGTCCGATGAAAGGGGCTTCGGAACCGAGCTCGCCGAGATTTTCGCGGACGTTCCGAAGGACTTCAAGATTCCGCCACGCAGCAAAGAGCTTCCGCGCGCCGCCAAGTTCCGGCGATGATCGTTCTAGACACGGATGTGTTGTCAGCCGTGATGCGAGCGGAAAAGGAACCGCGCGTCATTGCCTGGCTGGACCATCAGCCGCGAGAGCTTCTTTACACGACGGCGGTGACCCTCCACGAAATCCTGAACGGGCTGGAAGAAATGCCGCTTGGCGCGAAAAAGGCCAAAATGCATAATTCGCTTGAAATCCTGCTTGCCGGCCCGCTTAACAAGCGCATCGTCCCGGTGGACGAAGCATCCGCGCGCTTGTCGAGCAGGCTCTATGGCGAGCGTCGGCGTGGTGGCCGGACCGTGGGCCTGGCGGATACATTGATCGCCGGAATCGCGATTTCGCGCGGCGCCACTTTGGCGACCGGCAATGTTCGGGATTTTTTCGATTTGCAAGTCCCCGTCATCAACCCCTGGGAGGCGGCATGAATCCGGCCATTCTGGCAAGCGTCGCCGCGGGCGGCGCGCTCGGCTCTCTGCTGCGCTATTTCGTGGCGAGCGCGATTCCGTCGTCGCCGTTTCCCTGGGGCATCTTCATCGTCAACATCACCGGCGGCTTCATCATGGGCGTGATCGTCGAGCTGTCGGCGCTGAAGCTCTCCATCGGGCCGGAGCTGCGCGCGTTCCTGACCGTGGGCATTTTGGGCGGCTACACGACCTTCTCGACCTTCTCGCTCGACAGCGCCCTGCTCATCCAGCGCGGCACCTATCTGGCGGCGGCGGGCTATATCGTGGGCTCGGTCGTGCTCTCGATCCTGGCGCTGTTTGCAGGCCTCGCCCTGGTGCGCGCGCTCTGATGGCCGAGACGGTGCGCATCGCGCAGGACGAGGACGGCATCCGTCTCGACCGCTGGTTCAAGCGCCGCTACCCCGCGCTCAACCATGGGCGGCTCGAGAAGCTGCTGCGCACGGGCCAGGTGCGCCTCGACGGCAAGCGCGCCAAGGCGGCCGATCGCGTGGGCGTGGGCCAGGAAGTGCGCGTGCCGCCGCAGGTCGTCCATGCCGCCGAGGCCGACGAAGAGGCGCCGCGACCCGCCCCGCGCGCGGAGGACGCAAGGCAGCTCGAGGACATGATCCTCTACATGGACAAGTCGGTGATCGTGCTCAACAAGCCGTCGGGGCTCGCGACCCAGGGCGGCTCGGGCCTCACGCGCCACGTCGACGGCATGCTCGGCCAGCTCGCTTTCGAGAAGAAGCAGCGCCCGCGCCTGGTGCATCGCCTCGACCGCGACACCTCCGGCGTGCTCGTCGTGGCGCGCACGGTGCCGGCAGCGGCGGCGCTCGCCAAGGCGCTGGCCGAGCGCGACGCCTCGAAGATCTATTGGGCGCTGACCGGCGGGGTGCCGAAGCAGGCGCGGGGCACGATCCGCGCCGCGCTCGCCAAGGAGGGCGGCCGCGGGCAGGAGCGCATGAAAGTCGCCGACCATGACGACGCCAAGCACGCCGTCACCGACTATGCCGTGATCGACCGCGCGGGGGAGAGCTTCGCCTGGGTCGCGGCCAAGCCGGTCACCGGCCGCACACACCAGATCCGCGTCCACCTGGCGTCGCTCGGCCACCCCATCGTCGGCGATTTCAAATACGGTGCCCAGGCCGCCAAAGGGAAAGGCGCGATCCCCGACCGGCTGCACCTCCATGCCCGCTCCATCGACATCGCCCACCCGGACGGCGGCCGGTTGACAGTGACAGCGCCGTTGCCGCCCCATATGAAGAAGTCCTGGGAACTGCTTGGTTTCAGTGATGAAATGCGCGGCGACCCATTCCAAAAGGCCAAGCGGCGGTGAGACCTTCTTTCCTCAAGAACTGGCGCGAGGGGCCGTTCGCGGTCGGCCGGCTCAAGGCCCTGCATGTCCGCCTGGCACCGGGCGGGCGCTCGCATCTGCCCAGCCCGGATGAAGAGGAGTTCGCCTTCGTCCTTGAAGGCACCCCCGACCTCTGGGTCGACGGCAGCCTCTACCGCCTCGGCGAGGGCGACGGCGTCGCCATGCCGGCCAGGACCGCGGTGTCGCAATGCCTGATCAACAACACCGACCGGGAGGTCCGCCTCTTCGTGCTCGGCGAAGGCGCGCGGGTGGGCTCGCGGCCTTCCCTGGCTGAGCCCGGTCCGACCGCGAAGCGCAAGCGCGGGCGGCCGGACCGGGTCGTCCATTGGCGCGAGATCCTGAACCGGAAAGCGGCGCGCTATCCCGACAGCGACGAGGACCAGGGGATCGCGGCGTCGTTCGCCAAGCGCGCGCGGCTGTCGACCATCGGCATCCATGCGGTGCTGCTCAAGCCCGGGCGCCGCACCTCGTATCCGCATGCCGAGCGCGATGAGGACGAGTTCGCCTATGTCGTGTCGGGGCGCGTGGAGGCCTGGACCGACGGGCACATCGCGCCGATGCGCGAGGGCGACTTCATCGGCTGGGAAGCGGGCACCGGCGTCACCCATGTCATCCTCAACAACAGCGACGCGGACGCGCTGCTCTTGATCGGCGGCGAAGCTTCGAAAGCGCGCAACCAGTATTGGTATCCCTATCACCCGTCGCGCAACAAAGCGGCAGGCGCGAACTATTGGGCCGACCATCCCATGCCGAAGCTCGGCCCGCATGACGGATTGCCCGACGCGCTGCGCGCCAAGCTGCCCAAGCGGGCGCAGCGCGACGCGAGGACCGCGAACAAGGCGGCGCTCAGGACCAGGAGATGAAACGCTTCTACAAGGAGGCGCGCGCCAAAGGCGGCATGGTGCTGCTCGACGGCCGGCAATTGAAGACGCCGCGCGGCGCGGCGCTCGCGGTGCCGAGCGCGCTTGCCGAAGCCATCGCTGCGGAGTGGCGCGCGCAGGGCGACGAGATCGTGCCCGCCGCGATGCCGCTGACCAGGCTCGCCAACACCGCCATCGACGGCATCGGCCCGCGCCGCGACGAAGCGATCGCCGAGATCGCCGGCTTCGCGCGCCACGACCATCTCTGCTACCGCACCGACAAGCCGGCCGAGCTGGTGCGCCGCCAGAACGACGCGTGGGACTCGCTGCTCGACTGGGCGGCCGAGCGCTACGGCGCGCCGCTGATCGTGGTCGCCGGCGTCACCTCGGTGGCGCAGCCCGAGGCGAGCCTCGAAGCGCTGCGCCGCGCGGTCGAAGCGCTGGACGATTTCGCGCTCGCGGGCCTGCATGTCGCGGCCTCGATCACCGGCTCGCTGGTGCTGGGGCTTGCGGTCGCCGACGGACGGCTTTCCGCGGCGGACGCTTTCGCGCTCAGCCAGGTCGACGAGCGCTTCCAGGCCGAGAAATGGGGCCTCGATTCCGAAGCCGAGGCGCGGGCGGAGCATCTGGCGGCGGAACTGGACGCGGCGGCCCGATTCATGAAACTTGCTCGCGGGACATAGGGATCGGCGATGAAACACATCCTCCACGAACTCGAGAAGCGCCGCGAGCGCGCGCGGCTGGGCGGCGGCGAGGCGCGCATCCAGGCGCAGCACGCGCGCGGCAAGCTGACGGCGCGCGAGCGCATCGACCTGCTGCTCGATCCGGACTCCTTCGAGGAGTTCGACATGTTCATCGAGCATCGCAACAAGGATTTCGACGCCGACAAATCCATCATTCCCGGCGACGGCGTGGTGACGGGCTGGGGCACCATCAATGGCCGCATGGTCTATGTCTATGCCAAGGACTTCACCGTGTTCGGCGGCTCGCTGTCCGAGACGCATGCGCAGAAGATCGTGAAGATCCAGCAGATGGCGATGCAGAACGGCGCGCCGGTGATCGGGCTGCTCGACGCCGGCGGCGCGCGCATCCAGGAAGGCGTGTCGTCGCTCGCCGGCTATGGCGAGGTGTTCAAGCACAACGTGCTCGCCTCGGGCGTGGTGCCGCAGATCAGCGCGATCATGGGGCCGTGCGCGGGCGGCGACGTCTATTCGCCTGCGATGACCGACTTCATCTTCATGGTGCGCGACACGTCCTACATGTTCATCACCGGCCCCGACGTGGTGAAGACGGTGACGCAGGAGGACGTGACGCCGGAAGAGCTCGGCGGCGCCAAGGTGCACACCACGAGATCCGCGGTCGCCGACAACGCTTACGACAACGACGTGGTCTGCATCGAAGAGCTGCGCAGGCTGATGGATTTCCTCCCCCTTTCGAACCGCGACAAGGTTCCGCATTGGCCGACCGACGACAGCCCCAAGCGGGTCGACATGTCGCTCGACACGCTGGTGCCCGAGAACCCCAACAAGCCCTACGACATGAAGGAGCTGATCTTGAAGGTCGCGGACGAGGGCGATTTCTTCGAGATCGGCGAGGCGTTCGCGCGCAACATCGTCACCGGGTTCGGGCGGCTCGAAGGCTCGACGGTGGGCTTCGTCGCCAACCAGCCGATGGTGCTGGCCGGCGTGCTCGACAGCGACGCCAGCCGCAAGGCGGCGCGCTTCGTGCGGTTCTGCGACTGCTTCAACATCCCGATCGTGACCTTCGTGGACGTGCCCGGCTTCCTGCCCGGCGTGGCGCAGGAGCATGGCGGCATCATCAAGCACGGCGCCAAGCTTCTCTTCGCCTATGCCGAGGCGACGACGCCCAAGGTCACCGTGATCACGCGCAAGGCCTATGGCGGCGCCTACGACGTGATGGCGTCCAAGCACATGCGCGCCGACGTGAACTATGCCTGGCCGAGCGCGCAGATCGCGGTGATGGGCGCGAAGGGCGCGGTCGAGATCATCTTCCGCGGCGAGCGCGGCAACCCGCAAGCCATCGCCGAGCGCACCAGGGAATACGAGGACCGGTTCCTCAACCCCTTCATCGCCGCCAGCCGCGGCTATATCGACGACGTCATCCGCCCCCATTCGACAAGATGGCGCGTCACGCGGGCCTTACGGATGCTCAAGAACAAGCAGGTCAAGGAGATCTGGAAGAAGCACGACAATATTCCGTTGTAGGTGTGGCGAGATGGCAACCGAATTCGACGAAGACAACTTTCGAAACCAAGTCAGAGGCTGTCTTTGGGCCTATTTCTGGCAGATCAAAACCAATTCCACATTCTTCTTTCAGAGCTTTTCAGAACTGGAGAGAGAGGTTGCCCTGGAACATAGAAACCCGGAACGGGTTTTTCGCTTATTGACCGAAATCCTTCACAACGCTGCAGGAATATCTCATTTGCTGTGGCCAGGCCAAGCCAGAAGTTCCTCGCGGGCGAAAATGGCTCAGATTAGAGGGGAATTGCTTCTTGCTGAATTGGGATTGACCGGTGAGGAGCATTTTCTGAGAGATCGGTCGGGGAGAGATCATCTTGCCCACCTGGATGAGAGAATTGACGAATGGGTAATAGCCAGTAGACAGCACAATATCGCTGCGATGAACATTGGGCCCAAGGGGCGCGTCGTATCGGGTATGGAGAGTCGCGAAATTTTCGAGCTCTTCGATCCTGACATCTTCGTTTTCTATTTTCGGGGTGACGAGTACGACATTCGACGCCTCAAGCTCGGTGTGACTGACGTGAGCTCAAGAGCAGAAGTTTTGCTTAACAGACTGTAGTTCCTGCTTGAGCTTTGCCGTTTGGTTACATCTCCACGGGACGAGGGCGCGTGGAACAGTGGTCGCCTAGCTGCTTGGTGTCGTATCTCACTCCGCCGCATGCAGCATCGGAATTCTGTCGAGATCGGCATCGTCCTTCGCGCGCCAAAGGTCGTGGCGGACCTGGAGATTGAGCCACAGCATGGGCCAGTTGCCGCACAGCTTCCCGATGCGAAGCGCCATCGTGGGCGTGATCGGCGCTCTCTCGGCGAGGATGTCGTAGAGGGTCTTGCGGGAGATGCCGAGCAGCCTGGCGATCTCGGCCTTGGGGCGGCCGAGCGCGGGAAGCGCTTCTTCGCGCAGCAGCGCGCCGGGATGCATCGGCGGCCGCTTCGGGTTTCGTTTCGCAGCGTATTCGGTCATGCGCATTTTCTGAGTGGTATTGATACTATACACGGCTGGCAGTGCGCCTACTTCCCGCCCGCATACGCCCACGCCTCGACCTCGACGGCGGCGCCGAGGGCCAGGCCGTTGCAGCCATAGGCCGAGCGCGTCGGCAAATTGGGGCCCTTGAAGTATTCGAGATAGACCTTGTTGAAGTCGCCCCATTGCTTCATGTCGGCGAGCATGACGGTGCATTTGAACACGTGCTCGAAGCCGAGGCCGTTGGCCTTCAGCACCGCGGCGATGTTCTCCATGGTCTGGCGCGTCTCGGCCTCCATGCCGCCCTTCGCCAGCTCCATCTTGCCGGGCAAATTGCCGAGGCAGCCCGAGAGATAGAGCACGTCGCCGACGCGCACGGCCAGGCTGAAGGGAAGGCCCGCTTCCTTGGCTTCGGGGGAGGTGTAGAAATCCGGCATGGCTGTCTCCGGCGGTTGCGTGCGGCGGCTCATCGCATAGGATGCGCCCCGCCTCAACCAGAATGGAAGCATAGCTGATGCGCCTTGTAGCCGTTTGTGCCTTCGCCCTGCCGCTTGCCGCCACCGCCGCGCTCGCAGCCTATCCCGAGCATCCCAAGACCGCCCCCGACATCGCCGCCGCCGACATCTCGATCCGCGACAAGGCCGTCGCCGACGACGCTTTCGAGGGCCGCGGTCCGGGCACGGCGACGGGCGAGGCGGCCGCGCAATGGATCGCCGACGAGCTCAAGCGCGTGGGCGTGAAGCCGGCCAATCACGGCAGCTATTTCCAGGACGTGCCCGCGGTCGCGATCAAGCTCGACGGCGCGTCGTCGACGCTTGCCTTCGATACCGAGCAAGGCGCGATGTCGCCGAAATTCCCCGACGAGGCGACCTATTGGACGCCGCATTTCGCGTCGAAAGAAGCCAAGGTCACGAAGGCGCCGCTGGTGTTCGTCGGCTATGGCGTCGTCGCGCCGGAGTACGGCTGGAACGACTACGCGGGCGTCGACGTCAAGGGCAAGACCGTCGTCATCCTGATCAACGATCCCGGCAACGAGGACGCCAATCCCGATCCGACGTTCTTCAAAGGCAAGGCGATGACCTATTACGGCCGCTGGACCTATAAGTACGAAGAGGCGGCACGCCGGGGCGCCGCGGCCGCGATCATCGTGCACGAGACGATCCCCGCGGCCTATGGCTACCAGGTCGTGCGCAACTCGAACGGCGGCAAGAAGTTCTGGCTCGACGTCGCCAACGCCAACAGGAACCGCGCGACCGTCGAAGGCTGGATGACGCTCGACACCGCGACGGAGCTGTTCAAGCGCGCCGGCCTCGACTACGCGCAAGAGAAGGCCGCGGCGAACCAGAAGGGCTTTCACGCGGTCGAGATGAAGGGCGAGACCCTGAGCGCCGATCTTCACTCGTCGATCGATCATCTGAAGACGCGCAACGTCGCGGGCATCGTCACGGGATACAAGCATCCCGACCAGGTGTTCGCTTACTCCGCGCATTGGGATCATTTCGGCCGCAAGGACGACGTGCCGGGCGACGACAAGATCTTCAACGGCGCCGTCGACAACGGCATGGGCACCTCGATGGTGCTCGAGCTTGCCGAGAAGTTCGCCAGCGAGAAGCGGCCGCAGCGCTCTGTCGCCTTCCTGTTCTGGACCATGGAGGAGCAGGGCCTGCTCGGCTCGGAGTATTTCGCCGAGCATCCTTTATGGCCGGCTAAGAAGATCGTCGGCTTCCTGAACACCGACGCCGACGGTCCCAAGGGGCCGGCGCGCGACATGGCGCTGCCGGGCAACGGGCAGTCCGATCTCGAGGACTATCTCGCCGACGCGCTGAAGACGCAGAACCGCACGATTTCGCCCGATCCCGAGCCCGAGAAAGGCGCGTTCTTCCGCTCCGACCATTTCAGCCTGGCGCGCTTCGGCATCCCGGCCATCAGCCCCGGCGGCGGCACCGACCTGGTCGACGGCGGCAAGGAAGCGGGCAAGGCGCTGCGTGACGACTATCTCGCGCACCGCTATCATCAGCCGACGGACGAATGGCGCGCCGATTGGGACATGCGCGGGCTGCGCGACGACGTGGCCGTGCTCTATCTCGTCGGCGACACGCTCGCCAATTCCGACGCCTGGCCGGGTTGGAAGCCGGACAGCGAGTTCAAGGCCGCCTGGGAAAAGATGAGGGCTGGAAAATGACGACGATCGTCCGCGCGGTTCTCCTGGCGATGCTGATCTTGCCGGGAGCCGCGCGGGCGGCCGTGACCGTCACGGTCTCGCCGCGCTATGCGCAGTTGGTCGTGGGCGGCACGCTCCAGTTCGGCGCGACGGTGACCGGCACCGCCAATCGCGGCGTCGTCTGGCAGGTGAACAACGCGACCAAAGGCATTGCGGCGACAGGCACGATCACCGCGGGCGGACTGTTCACCGCGCCGTCGAGCGTGCCGAAGCCCGCTATCGCCACCATCACCGCGGTCTCGAAAGCCGACCGGAGCGTCACCGCGACCGCGACGGTGACGTTGCTCGCGCAGGCGCCGAGCGGCCACACCTATCACGTCGCGACCGGCGGCAATGACGGCGCCAGCGGCGCGAGCGATGCGCCGTGGAAGACGATCCAGCATGCCGCCGACACCGCGAGCGCCGGCGACACGGTGCTGGTGCATGGCGGCGTCTACAACGAGCACGTCCATCTGACGAAGTCCGGCACCGCGAACGGCGCCATCACTTTCGAGAGCGCGCCCGGCGAGACAGCGACGGTGGACGGCACCGGCCTCGACATCCCCGAGAACATGTGGGGCCTCTTCACCTTCGACAGCGTGTCTTACGTCATCGTCGAGGGCTTCGAGATCCGCAACTACACCACCGACCGCATAGCGGACGCGCCGATGGGCATCTTCGTGCGCGGTGCCGGCGCGGGCGATCAAGTCGTCAACAACAGCATCCACGACATCGCCACCACCGCCAACACCACGCCCGCCAAATGCGGCTCCAACGCCTTCGGCATGACGGTCTACGGCACCAAGGTGCCGGACGCGGTCGACGGGCTCGCGGTCGCCGGCAACGAGATCTTCCACAACAAGACCGGCTGCAGCGAGACCCTGTCGCTCGACGGCAACGTCACCAACTGGGCGGTGGTGAGCAACCTGATCCACGACGACGACAACATCGCCATCGGCGCCATCGGCTTCGAGAAGGTCGCTAAGGATCCGGCTTACGACCAGGCCCGCAACGGCGTGATCCGCGGCAACCAAATCTACAACATCACCTCGTTCGGCAACCCGGACTACGGCAACCAGTACGCGGCCGACGGCATCTATGTCGACGGCGGCACCAACATCGTCATCGAGCAGAACCGCATCCATGCGGTCGACCTGGGCATCGAGATCGCAAGCGAGCACCGCGACCGCACGTCGAGCTATGTCGTGGCGCGCAACAACCTCGTCACCGGCGGCAACAGCGCGGGCATCTCCATCGGCGGCTATGGCGGGGCGCGCGGCGGCACCGATCATTGCGCGGTGGTCGGCAACACGCTCGTCGGCAACGACACCAGGAACACGGGCAGCGGCGAGTTCCAGATCCAGTACAACGCGACCAACAACATCTTCGAGAACAACATCGTGGTCGCCGGGGCGCAGGGCCTGCTGGTCAACGACTTCACCACCAGCACGCCGACGCCGGCCGCGCTCGATTACAATCTCTATTTCTCGAGCGGCGGCCAGAAGTTCAAATGGCAGCACCATCTTTACAACACGTACGCGAGCTATCTGACCGGCACGGGGCTCGACGCGCATTCGCCGCCGTTCTCGGACCCGCAGTTCACGACCGATTTCGGCATCGGCGCGGGCTCGCCGGCGCAACAGGCGGGTCTCGTGCTCGGCTTCACCGGCGGCACGCGCGATTTCGCCGGCAACAAGCGCGTCGTGAGCGGCAAGACCGACATCGGCGCCTACGAACAGTAAGTTCACGCGGAGTCGCGGAGCCGCGGAGAATAAAACCTCCGCGAACTCCGCGTCTCCGCGTGCGATTCCCGGTGCCTAAGCGCGATCTTCAGCGGTTGGCGTCGCCGGCCGCGAAATGCGCCATCTGGTCCGCGTATGCCTTCTTAAATGCCGGACGCGCCGTGGCGCGTTCCACATAGTCCTTGCAGGCGGGATGCTGTTTGAGCCCGTCGAAGCGGTCGACGAAGCGCAGCGCATCCGACATCGCGATATCGGCGATGGAGAATTGCCCCGCCAGCCATTCGCACCCCGCCAGCACGGGCTCCATGCGGTCGAGCCTGAGCTTGACGAAATCGTCGAAGAACTTGTTCGAGTCGTTCGAGAACTTCAGCAGGCCCCAGGGCAGGCTCGCCATCTCGACCGAGTTGAGCGCGGCGAACAACCATTCGACCGCTTCGGCGCGCGCGGGGGGATCGGCCGGCAGCAATGCCTCGCTCTTGTGGCCCAGATGCAGCAGTATCGCGCCGCTTTCGAAGATCGACTGCGCGCCGTCGGTCAGCCACGGCACCTGGCCGAAAGGCTGATGCGCGAAATGCTCTTGCGTCTTCTCGCGGAACGGCGTCGTCGCGACCGTGTAGGGCAGGGCGGCCTCTTCCAACGCCCAACGCACGCGGATGTCGCGCACGAAGCCGCGCGGCGGCGGCGGAACCCAGTCGTAGGTGGTGAGGGTCAGGGTCATGCGGTATCTCCATCCATGAGCGCGAGGGCACGGGTGCCGAGCGCCGACACCCGCGCCGAGGCGCGCTCGATATGCACCAGCCTGCGCTTCAGCGCCATCGCGGCACCCGTGCCTTCGTAGCGCGACAAGGTGTCGGGCGTGTCTTTGGCCGCGCCGGCGAAGGCGCCCTGCACGCGGCGCGACGTCTCCGCCAGCAGCGCGTCGGAAGGCCCCGGCTCGAGCTCGCTCCGCCGCCGGCGGAACAGCACGCGCATCGAGGCGAGGTCGGAGGCGAGCAGATAGTTCGCCGCCAGAAGCTCCTGCAGCGCCACCAGCGCGCGGCGGTCGAGGTCGGGCTCGTCGGCGAGGCGGCGCACGGTCATCGACAGGTTGGCGGCGGCGTCGTGCGCCTTCTTGCGCGCGAGGCGCATTGCCTGGTCGTCGGCCTCGCGCAGCAGCGCCTGGGTCGCGTAGGCCTTGTCGGCGGCGGTCATGGCGCGCAGCAGGCGCGGGATGTTGCGCTTCTCCCAGCTCGGCAGCACGTAGCTGAATCCCCAGGCGAGGCCGGCGCCGATCAAGGTATCGAGCATGCGCTCGAACAGCATCGGCTGCGCGAGCGGCGAGACGAAGTGGAGCTGGAGCAGCGCGGAGATGCAGGCCGCGAACGCCGTCACGCGATAGTTCACCGCGCCGAAGGCGTGGCTCGTCGCGATCGCCACGACCACGATGGCCGCGAGCGCGTCGGCGGGAAGCGCGCGCACCAGCAGCATCACCGCGAAGCAGCCCGCGAGGTTGCCGAGCACGCGGTCGTCGCGCCGCCGCCGCGTGATGCTGTAATTGGCGCGCATGATCAGCGCGGTGGTGAGCAGCACCCAACCGCCGTGGATGTAGTTGGGAAACACCAGGGTGAGCGCGAAGCCCGCGACCATCGCCAGAGTCAGCCGGATGGCATAGCGCGCCACCGGCGACGACAAATTCGTCTGCGCCTTCAGAACGCCGAAGCCCGTGCGCGTCACCGCCACGAAAGGCTGGAGCACGAGCGCGTCGGGAACCTTCGGCTCCGCGAGATGCGGGTCGAGCGCATCGGCCAGCATCTGCAGCCGCTGGATGGTCTGGCCGAGCTTGTGCGCCGTGGCGCGGAAGGCGGTGACGTCCGGCGTCTCCATGCGGGCGACGCGTGCGATCTCGTCGGCGATGGCTTTGAGCTCGCTTGCATGCGCCGGCATGCGCAGATCGCCCGCGGGATTGAGGAACCCGACCGCCAGCGCGTGGATGTCGCCGGCCAACGCCGTCAGCAGCGCGTGCAGGCGCCGCATCAGGTGGCGGTGTTCCGAGTCCTGCAAGGTCTCGACATCGGCATCGCTCGACAGGATCGTGTCGAACGCCTCGAGCAACGCGATCAACGCCGCGATCCAGCGCGTGCGCCGTCCGGTGAAGATCATGTCGCGCGCCGCCTGCAGCCGCTCGACCAGCTCGGCATGCGCGTCGACCAGCCGGCCGAGCGCCGCGCGCGGCCGCGCCTCGGCGCCGTACAGCGCGGCTTTCGCGGCGACGTAGCGCGAGAAGGCGAGCATCGCTTCGCCGAGGAACAGCTTTCGCGTGCGCTCGTCGCTCGTCCAGGTGATGACGAGCGCGATCAGGGCATAGGCGATGCCGCCGCATGCGAACACGACGGCATAGCCGATCTCGGCGCGCAGATTGTCCGGCGGCGCCGCCATGCCGAAGAGCAGCGCCAGCACCATCGTCACGCCCACGCCGAGCGCGCGCCGCCCGAAGGCCGAGGTCATCGCGGTCGCCGCGCTGGTGAGCGCGATCAGCGGCCCGAGCAGCCAGGGCGAGCGCCCCGCCAGCGCCGCGAGGAGGGTCACCGATGTTGCCGCAAGGATATCGAGGGCGAACAGCCGCGCCTTGGTCCGGAATGGGCCGGGCTGGTCGACGATGCTCACGCACAGGGCGCCCGTGGTCGCCAAGGCGGCGGCCGGCCGCCCGGCCAGCGCCGCCGCGCCCGCCACCACGGCCGCCATGGCGAGCGCCACCGCGAAGCCGTTCTCGATGTGGAGCCGGAACAGGGCGAGGCCGATGCGGCGCGTCAGGGCGGAAATGGCGTTGCTCCGGCTTGGGGTTAGGTCCTAAGAAGGACGACGAGGGTCAATTCCTACCGGGGACAGGGTGTTCCAGAAAATCCTTATCGCCAACCGCGGCGAGATCGCCTGCCGGGTGATCAAGACGGCCCGCAGGATGGGCATCAAGACCGTCGCGGTCTATTCCGACGCCGACCGCGACGCGCTGCATGTCGAGATGGCCGACGAGGCCGTTCCTATCGGCCCCGCGCCGTCCGCACAGTCCTATCTCGTGATCGACCGCATCGTGCAGGCCTGCCGCGACACGGGGGCCGAGGCCGTGCATCCGGGTTACGGCTTCCTCTCCGAGCGCGAGGCGTTCGCCGAAGCCTTGGCCAAGATCGGCGTCGCCTTCATCGGCCCGAACGTCAAGGCCATCGCGGCGATGGGCGACAAGATCGAATCCAAGAAGCTCGCGCTGGCCGCGAAAGTGAACACCGTCCCCGGCTATGTCGGCGAGATCAGGGACGCCGATCACGCGCGCAAGATCGCGGCCGAGATCGGCTATCCGGTGATGGTGAAGGCGTCGGCCGGCGGCGGCGGCAAGGGGCTGCGCATCGTCCACAAGGAGGACGAGCTGGTCCAGGCGATCCAGTCCTCGCAGAACGAAGCCAAAGCCAGCTTCGGCGACGACCGGCTGTTCGTCGAGAAGTTCGTCACCGAGCCGCGCCACATCGAGATCCAGGTGATGGGCGACAAGCACGGCAACGTGATCTATCTGAACGAGCGCGAATGCTCGATCCAGCGCCGCAACCAGAAGGTCATCGAAGAGGCGCCGTCGCCGTTCCTCGACGCCAAGACGCGCAAGGCGATGGGCGAGCAGGCGATGATGCTGGCCAAGGCGGTCGACTATGACAGCGCCGGCACGGTCGAGTTCATCGTCGACAAGGACCGCAATTTCTATTTCCTCGAGATGAACACGCGGCTCCAGGTCGAGCACCCGGTGACCGAGCTGACCACCGGCCTCGACCTGGTCGAGCTGATGATCCGCTCCGCCGCGGGCGAGAAGCTGCCGCTGGCGCAGAAGGACGTGAAGCTGGACGGCTGGGCGGTCGAGGCGCGCGTCTATGCCGAGGATCCCTATCGCGGCTTCCTGCCGTCGACCGGGCGGCTGGTGCGCTATCGCCCGCCCGCCGAGAACGCGACCGTGCGCAACGATACCGGCGTGTACGAGGGCGGCGAGATCTCGATGTTCTACGATCCGATGATCGCCAAGCTCTGCACCCGCGGCGCGACGCGGCTGGAGGCCATCGATGCGATGGAGGACGCGCTCGACGAGTTCCGCATCGAAGGCATCCGCCACAACATCGCGTTCCTGAACGCGATCATGCACCATCCGCGCTTCCGCTCGGGCAATATCACGACGGCGTTCATCGCCGAGGAATACCCCGACGGCTTCCACGGCCGCCCGCTCGATGCCGACGCCAAGACGCTGTTCGCGTCGGCGGCCGCGGCGGCGTCGCGCATCCGCAGCGGCCGCGCCGCGAAGATCTCCGGCACCCTGAACGGTCCGCACGACGCAGGCGCCGTCACCGTCACGCTCGACGGCGAGGCCGTGGCGCCCGCGCGCATCGCAACCGATTGGAAGCCCGGCGAGCCCCTGATGCGCATCGGCGGCCACACGATCCAGATCGCGCCCGTCGCGGGCGGCTGGCGCCTCTCCCAGGGCGGCATGCAGGCGACGGCGGTCGTGCGCAGCGCCCGCGCCGCCGAGCTGGCCGCGCTCATGCCCAAGAAAGCCAAGGCGGACACGTCCAAGCTGCTGCTCTGCCCGATGCCCGGCCTCGTCGTCTCGGTCAATGCCGGCGAAGGTCAGGAGGTCAAGGCCGGCGAGACCCTCGCCGTCGTCGAGGCGATGAAGATGGAGAACGTGCTCACCGCCGACCACGACGTCACCGTCAAGAAGGTCAAGGCCAGGAAGGGCGACAGCCTGGCCCTGGACGACGTGATCATGGAGTTCAGCTAGAACGTCTTCCGGATATCGATGAAGATGCGCGGCTGGGACTTGATCGAGCGCTCTTCGATCTCGGCGAGATAGCCGATGTCGCGGCGGTCGCTGTAGTCGAAATACTGGTTGTCGTAGACGAAGCGGCCCCAGTTCTCGACGTCGAACTCGAAGCTCCAGTCGGGCGTCGGCTTGTAGGTCCATCCCGCCTCGAGATAGAGCGGCACGGTCTTGCGGTGCTGGACCTGCGACAGCCGGAAATAATGCTCGTCCCAGCAATTGTAATAGAACACGTACCAGGTCGATTTCAGGCTCTCGATGTCCTGGGTGAATTTGAGCGTGATGTTCTGCGGCCGCTCCGCCGTGATCACGCGGTTGAAGCCCGTCACCGGATCGCGCACCGACGAGAGCTGGATGTCGGACTCGATCTTGAGCAGGCCGTTGGGGATCCACAGACGGTCGAAGGGGATCTGGAGCTGGACGTTGAACTGGTTGTTCTGGCCGTTGCCGATGTTGCCCGGCGCGTCGAAGAAGGTGCCGTCGGGCGCCTGCACCGGCACCAGGTCGACGACGTCGGTGATGTCTTCGTGGATCAGCTGCACGGTCAGCGAGCCCTTGTCCCAGAAATGGTGCTCGTAGGAGAGCTCGTATTGCGTGCGCTGGTCGGGGCGCAGGTTCGCGTTGCCGCTGGTGACGCCGTTGCCGCCGAGATTGCCGGTGGCGATGAAGTTGCCGAAATCGAGCTGGCCCAGCACCTTCTCGTAGCGCAGGCGCAGCTGGTCGTCCTTGTCCGGCGACCACGTCAGGACCGCGCGCGGCTTGGGATAGAAGAAGGTGCGCTTCTGCTTGGTGTTTTCGCTGCGCTCGGCGATGCGCGAATATTCGAAGCGCGCGCCGGCCTCGAGCATCCATTCCGGCGAGATCTTCCAGGTGCCCTGGCCGAACAGCTCGCCGCGCTTCTCGTCGACATGGGCCTTGGCGTCGGGCAGGGGGATCGACGTGCCGTTGAAGGTGAACGCGGTGATGCCGTCGAGCGAGTTGTAGGCCGCCTCGCCGCCGCCCTCGAGCGTGAACGCGTCGCTCAACGGATAGCGCAAGGTCTCGCGCAAAATGCTCTCGGCCGTGTTCGAGGACGAGGTGAAGGCCTGGTCGTCGCCGCCGATCTCGTTGGAGACGTTGACGTCCTTCGAGAAGCCGATGCGCTGGAGGAACAGCGTCTCGTCCTCCAGGCCGCCGATCTGGCCGTTCCAATGCAGGCCGAGCTCGCCGTTGCGGCCGACGTTGCGGTCGGTGATGAAGCGGTCGCCCGGCGCGCCGTAATAGGTCGCGGACGAATAGAACGGGCTGTCCTGCAGCGCGAGGTTCGCCTTGAACGTCCCGCCCCAGACCGGAAGCGCGGCCGAGCCGGTCATCGCGCCGCCGCTGCCCTGGCCGGTGGTGTGGGCGCGCTGATGGATCGTCGAGGCGATGCTGCCGTCGGGATTGAGCATCGTGATCGTGTGCGTGCCCCAGCCGACGGAATCGTCGAGACTCGCATAGCGCGTCGCCGAGAACTCGAACGTCTTCGGCCCGTCGTGCCGCGTGAAGGTCATGTTCAGGCCCGGCACCGTGTGGCCGTCCTTGAAGATGTTGTCGGAGGCCTCGAGCAGCCACTGCGTCGACGCTTCGGTCTTGCGGATGATGTTGGCGACGATCGTCTGGCCCTGCATGTCGATGCCCTGGGCGCCGCCGCGGATCACGTCGATGCGCTCGACATCGGCCGCCGGGATGCGGTTCAGGATCGTCTGCAGGTCGTCGGATTTCGAGGTCGGGCGCTGGCCGTCGACCAGCACGTTGCCCGCGGTGCCGGCGAAGCCGCGCGCGGTGCCGGTGTTGACGAAGGTGAAGCCCGGCAGCCGCCCGATCATGTCGTAGGCGGTGTTCGGCCGCGCATCGGTGAAATACGCGGCCGGATAGGTCAGCACGCCGTCCTGCCCCGCGGCCGACGCGCAAGGCGCCGCCATCGTCATCGCGGCCAGAGCCGCAACGGTCCAACTCACTCGCACGCGCTGTTCCCCGAATAGACTGTGACGTGCCAAGAAATTGGCAACTGCGTTCCTAGTGCCGCAATGGGCGGCAAATGCATGCCTCCCGTGTGCTAGAGTTCTAGGTCGCAAAAATGAAGGGGCGGTTTCTTCAACTTCCCGTGGGGAGACGTTAACCGCGCTTAATGGCGGGCGGTCGCAAGCGCCAGCGCGCGGTCGAACGGCGGGTCCCGGCCGGCGAGATAGTCGGCGAAGCTGGTGCGAATCGTCTCGGCCGGCGCCAGGCTGTCGGTGCGCGCGGGATAGATCCAGTTCAGCCAGTAGCACCGGCTCGCATCGTGGCAGGGATGCGCGTAGTCGTGCATGCCGGTGGCGTAGTGGAAGCAGAACGGCGCGTGCGGCAGGCAGCCTTCGCCGCCTTCGGAGAGGAAGCGGAGCCGGTCGCCGACCGCGTCGCCCAACAGGATCGTCTGGCCGGGCTGCGAGGCCTGCTTCACGAACACCGTGGTGGTGATGCCGGCCGAGAAGGTCTCCGGCCCGATCAGCAGATAGATGTGCCCGCCCGGCGCGACCAGCGAGGGCAGGCGCGCGCCGAAGCTCGCGGTGTTGGTGTAGTCGCCGCCGCCATTGTAGCGGTTGTCGAAGATGATCGCGCAGGGCTTGTGCGCCGCGAGGTCGGCTTCGGTGGCGGCGAGGAAGTCCTCGATGCCGTCGCCCTGGTTGGCCTTCATCTGGATCAGCGCGACGCAGCTGCCGGGCAGGCGCACGCGGCGATAGGTGGCGTCGGGATCCTGAAGCGTGACCGGCGCCTTCCAGCCGGCGGGCGTGAACGCTTCCCAGCGCTGCTTGTCGTCCTTGACCGGCTCGGGCGAGGTCCAGCGCCACAGATCGGGCACCGGATCGTCGTAAGCCGGCTGCGCGCCCTTCAAGGTGCGCGTCAGCGTCCCGCCCGTCCGTGTACGGAAGGTCCAGGCCGAGCGGTCCGGCGCCGGCGCGATGTCGAGGCCGTAAAGGAGCTCGGACGCGTTGACGATCCATTGCGCATAATCGCGCCGCCATGCCGCGGCGCCGCCGCGCAGCGTGTCGAGCCTGGCGAGCACCTCGCCCAGCGGATGGCCGTCGATCGCGACCAGCCGCGCGCCGAGCAGGTCGGCGTTCTCCGGCTTCGCGCGCATGACATGGAGGCCGTCGGCGAACGCGGCGAGGCGAATCGGAAGGATCACCGCGCGCGACGGCGCCTTGGAGTGGAAGCTGGTGTGGCCGTTGTCGGCGAGCGCGGTGACGCGCATCAGCGCGACCCGCAGATGGCCGCGGTCGAGCACCGGCCCGTCCGCGAGCGCCCTCAGCGCCTGCTCGGCTTTCGCGCGCGCGTCGGGCGCATAGGCGCGGTCCATCGCCATCAGCCTGCCGAAATAGTCGATGTCCTGGCGCTGCGCCTCGCGCGCGTCGGCAGGCACGGGATAGTCCGCGTCCGGCGGCGCGGGATTGAACTGCCGGTTCATCGCCAGGAGCAGCCCGCCCGCGATCGCCGCCAGCGCCACGGCGAAGGCCAGCATGGCTCCTGCGATGCGCCACAAAAGTCCCATCGGCCCCTCCCGTATTGGGAGGAAAGTGGGAAGCGGCACGCTTCGGCGCAAGCTGCGGCCTGCGCATGGCCCGGCCGCGATTTGACGAATGGCTTCGCACTAGCCTCAAATCGGCGCATGAGCGGCGAAGCGGACGACCTTTCCCATCTGCGCCTGCGCGTCGAAGGCCGCGTGCAGGGCGTGAGCTATCGCGACTTCGCGGTCGCGGAAGCGAAGCGGCTTGGGCTGAATGGCTGGGTGCGCAACCGCGCCGACGGCACGGTCGAGGCGCTGGTCTCGGGACCGACCAAGGACGTCGAGGCGTTCGTCGCCGCCTCCATGCGCGGCCCCGACGGCGCGCGCGTCGCCAATGTCGAGCTGCACAAGGCCGAAGCGCCGTCCGACAAAGGCTTCCACCGCCGGCCGACGCTATGAGCAAGCCGACCGGCACCTATCAAGGTCGCGTCGTCGGCACGATCGCGAACGGCATCCAGACGCTTCGATATTTCGGCCTGGTCCAGGATCAGTGGACCGGCGCGGTCCTGGAGCCGAACGAAGGGACTCTGTGGAGCCTCGGCTCCTGCACCAAATCCTTCACCGCGACCTTGTTGGGCTTCCAGGCGGCGCAGGCGAGCGCGCCGCTCTATCCGCTGATCGCGCAATACCTGACCGGCGGCGATATTCCCATCGCGCTCGCGGACATCACGCTGGAGCAGCTCGCGTCGATGCATGCGGGATTGCCGAGCACGGTCGGCGCGCCGCTGAACGAGATGTCGACGATCTTCACGGAGCTGCTGAACCCTTCGATCTATCGCAAGCCGATACCGGGCAGACCGCCGTTCTTCTATTCCGATCTGAGCTATGCGCTGTTGTCCTTCGCGACGGTGGCGCTTGCCGGCTCGCCGCCCTCCGACATGAACCAGCTGCCGGCGGACGTCTTCGCCATGATGCAGCGCGAGATCTTCGCGCCGCTCGCCATGCCGTCGGCGACATTCTATCCGCCCGCGCGGAACGCGGCGTACAATTTTCCCTACGGCAACAGCGCGACGGGGCCCGTGAATGGCGGCAAGTCGGACTGGCCGCCTTACGACGGCGCCGGCGCGCTCTACATGACCGCGCCGGATCTGATGACCTGGCTCGCCGCGAACATGGCGGGCGCAGCGGGGCCGCTGGGCACGGTGGCGACCTTCGTGCAGTCCGATCCGCGTCCGACGAACAACTGGCTCGAAGGCGAATTCGTCATGCGCGGCTGGTTCGCCAAGACCTTCGCCGCCCGCGGCGAGACGCTGACGATGGTCGACAAGAACGGCGACATCGCGGGCTTCCATTGCGGCGTCGCGTTCCTCGCGCCGCTGGAGCCCGGCGGCAACTCCGACTACGGCGTGTTCGTCGCCTGCAACTACGAGCAGGACACGATCCCGCTGCTGGAGCAGAACCTCGCCGCGATCATCGCCGCCGGAACAGCTCGCGCAGCACGCTGAGCATGAAGACGAGCAGGCTTAGCAGCATCGCCATCGAGCCCGCGGCGGTGAACATCTCGTATTTGGGGTCGTTCGTCGCCAGCAGCATCGCCAGCGCCGGGATGGTGACCACCACCGCGATCAACGAGAGGAAGAAATTGATCCAGGCCAGCCGCGGCGAATAGGTCTCGCGCGTGAGCGCGTAGAAGGTGCCGAAGACCGCCGACAGCACGCCGCCCATGAGATTGAGATGGGCATGCGCGGGCGCCATGGTGTGGTCCTGGCTTTGCGCCATGTGCATGCCCCACATCATGCCGATGGCCAGGCAGACGCTGCTGAGCAGGAAAAAGATCGTCGATATGCGCGGCATCGTGTTCCCCCTCGAATCCGATGCGAAATGCTTACCCGAACACCTCGGCGAACGCACGCTTCATCGCCACGTCGACGTCGGCCATCGAGACGAGGATGCCCAGATCGGCGAGGCTGGTGACGCCGTGCTCGCGCACGCCGCAGGGCACGATGCCGTCGAAATGGGCGAGGTCGGGATCGACGTTCAGCGACACGCCGTGGAACGTCACCCAGCGGCGCACGCGCACGCCGATGGCGGCGATCTTGTCTTCGCGGTCCCCGCTCCGCGCGACCCAGATGCCGACCCGGCCCTCGCGCCGCTCGCCCTTGACGTTGAACGCCGCGAGCGTGCGGATCAGCCACTCCTCCAGGTCGCGCACGAAGCCGCGCACGTCGGCGCTTTTGCGCCGCTTGAGGTCGAGCATCACATAGCCCACGCGCTGGCCCGGCCCGTGATAGGTGAACTGCCCGCCGCGCCCGGTGTGGAACACCGGGAAGCGCGCCTCGATCAGGTCGGCGGGTTTGGCGCTGGTGCCGGCGGTGTAGACGGGCGGATGCTCGACCAGCCACACCATCTCGGCCGCCTCGCCGTCGGCGATCGCGGCGGCGCGCGCTTCCATGAAGGCGACGGCGTCGGGATAGGGGGTGAGACCCTCCGACACGCGCCACTCCACGGGCATTAAGACATCGGAAACCATATCGGCGCGAGGATCGGGGCGGTCATCCATGGGGCTTACATGTCCTCGAACATCAACGGCGTCAAAGTCGAAATTTCGGTCGTGCTCGGCCGCTCGGTCATCCCGATGCACCAGCTGCTGCGCATGGGCCGCGGCGCGGTGATCGAGCTCGATTCCGCCCAGGACGACCCGGTCACCATCCTCGCCAACGAGAAGCCCGTCGCCAAAGGCGAGATCGTCATCCACGGCGACAAGATCGGTGTTTCGATCACTCAGATCCTGACCGGCTACCAGTAATACACTCGTCGCAGTGTATTGAAATTCATTCCCCATCTCAATCTTGCATTTTTGAGGGGCAAGGCCTACCTCTGTTGATCCCCGGAGGCGGCTCATGCTCCCCATTGCGATCGACCCTCAGACCGTCCGTGTCGGCCTTGCCGGCGCGGGTGAGGGGCTGGAGCGCCGCCGGGCAATGCTGGCCGAGGCCGGCGTAGAGCCCGTGTGCTCCCCTTACGCGGTGCTTTTCATCGCCGGCCTCGACCATGCTTCCTCCGCCGCCCTGGCCGCGCAGGCGCGGGCGGCGGGCGCCCTGGTCAATGTCGAGGATTTGCCCGAGCTCTGCGATTTCCACGTGCCCGCGATCGTGCGGCGCGGCGACCTGGCCTTCACCGTCTCGACCAACGGCAAGGCGCCGGCCCTGTCGCGGCTGCTGCGCGAGTGGCTGGAGCGCGCCTTCGGCTTCGAATGGACCGCGCGGATGGAAAAGGTCGCCGCCGCCCGCGAGGGCTGGCGCGGCGACGGGCTCGCGCCCGGCGACGTCTCGCGGCGCACGCGCGATCTGGTCGCGCGGGAGGGCTGGCTGTGAGCGTCGCGGTCATCGACCGCAGCCGCGGCGTCACGCCGCGCGTGTTCGACCTGCCGGGGGTGGGCGCCAACGATCCGCAGGTCAAAGCCAAGCTCGCGCGCCTCCAAGCGGAGGCCGAGACGCGCGACGCCGCCGGCGTCATCGCGCTCGCGCTCCAGCAATTCCCCGGCGAGACGGCGGTGGTGTCGTCGTTCGGCTCGGAATCGGCGGTGCTGCTCCATCTGACGGCGAGCATCGATCCGAATGCGCCCGTGCTCTTCATCAACACCGGCAAGCTGTTCGGCGAGACGCTGCGTTACCGCGACCGCTTGCAGGACGAGCTCGGCCTTGGCGACATCCGCACGCTCGGGCCGCACCCGGCCGACCGCGCGCGGCTCGATCCGGACGGGACGTTGTGGGCGCGCGACACCGATGCCTGCTGCGGCTTGCGCAAAGTGACGCCGATCCGCCGCGCGCTCGAAGGCTTCGCCGCGCAGATCACCGGACGCAAGCGCTTCCAGACCCATGCCCGCGCCGAGATGCGCCGGATCGAGTTCCATGACGGCCGCTTCCGCTTCAATCCGCTCGCCGATTGGAGCCAGGCCGATCTGGAAGCGTACATCGCCGCGCACAACCTTCCGCGGCACCCACTGGTCGAGGACGGCTACCCGTCGATCGGCTGCATGCCCTGCACGCGCCGCGTCCATACGGGCGAAGGCTATCGCGACGGCCGCTGGTCGGGCCTCGACAAGGACGAATGCGGCATCCACGGCGTGGACGGCGAGGGGATTTGAGCCCGACATTCGGTATTGCTCACAACATCCCGGCGAGAGTGAAGCAATAAAGCTAAGACGCGAACACGATCTATGCTCTATTGACGCGGGAACTCGGCTGTTCAGGGGCAGTAATGAGCATTGTATCGGAGCGGCTAAAGAAGGCGCTCGCGACCGGTGAAATCCTAAGCGCCAAGATTATCAGAAAATACGACAGGTCCGCTTTGGTCTCGGTCGACGGAGACCTTGCCAAATTGGTGGATACATCCGTCGCACAAAATCAGAAGTTCAAAGCTGGCGCCTTCGTGGACGTTTATGTCTTCGGCATCGACGAAAATAAAGGGAAAGCCTACGTATCGCGCAGGAACATCGGCGAAATACGGAAGATAAAATACCAGGAGAGTTTTGCGAGGGAGGCGCCCAAGATTTCAATCGGCGCAACATATGACGGCATAGTCTGCAACATCGTGGATTTCGGGCTGTTCGTCGACATCAACGGCCTGCAGGGCCTGGTGCACTTCACGCAGTTGAGCTGGTCGAACCAGCACTCGAACCTGCAAAGTTTCGAGATCGGCGACCACGTCAAGGTTTCGGTTCTGGCCGTGAATTTGGAAAAGCGGAAGATCGAGCTGAGCATCAAGAAGCTCCTCCCGGATCCGTTCCAAGAAATCGTGAAGTCGTATGAGGAGGACCCGGATCGCGTCTATCAGAGCATCAGAATGGCGATCCGCCCGTACGGAATATTCTGCGATATCGAGGGGCGTGGATATGAGGGATTGCTGCACGTTTCCACGCTTCTCGGAGAACGCATGAAGCAAATTCCAGCGCAGGTCTTGGAGAAGATAAACAATATATATCGCATCCCCGTCAGAATCATCTCGATCAACGTCGGAAAGCGCAGAGCAGAGCTGGAATACGCCGGCAAAGATATCAACGAGATCATGAATTCCTGGTGGCCCGACCTGAACGAGGTTTTCGAGGGGAAGATAAAATCTATCGACGATACCAAGGCGGTGATTCACGTCAGGAACAAGGGGGATGCCGTCGTCTTTTCCCGGAACAGTCCGGAAGATCATTTCGAGCTCGGATTTCGATACACGGCGAACAGCCTGCTGAAATTCAAGGTGGTCGGCTTCGATCTTTCGCTGCGCTGCCCCGTTTTCGAGCTGGCGTCTCGGGGTGCAGCATTCGATATGCGGCCGTTCGATGCTTTGCTGGAGAATTTTCTCACCGGCAATTCCGTAGCGGATCTTCGTAGGCGGCTTTCGACGAGCGACCCCTATTTTGTCCTGGCCAAGCAGTTACAGCATTTTTCGCGTGCGAAGCTCAACCGCACCTTCGACTACATATATCATTTTGGGCACGTGACCGAGGTTTCGGAGATCAGGCTGTTCGGTCTCCTTCACAGGGCCTCGATTGAATTCAAGCTCCGCAGGCCCGGGTTCGCCTTTGGCTTGCTCGCCTGCGTATTCGATGAGGCCGTGAGGATGCGTCACGCCGGATTGGCGCGAGGCGCAGCGCAGATATTGAGGAAAAACTCGAAAGCGATGATGGAAATGTGAGGACGCAATGGTAGCCGGCATACTGCGGAACATGCGCGCGCTGCGCTTCGATCAATCCAGACTGTCGGATGAAGAGGCTTTGGAGCTTGCCAAACTGTTTGCCGAGCATCAGCAAACCGCGCTCGAACGATATTCCACGGGCATCGTGACTGCGCTGCCGGTCGAGATGGCGGCGCTGGAGTCCTGTTTCGACGAGGTGAAGGACATCGAGATGCGCGGCGTGAAGTACAAGGTCGCCACCGCCTCGATCAAGGGATCCAACCAGAAGCGCTCCAGCGCGATCATCAAGCAGGCCAGCGAAGCAGGAAACAACTTGGCGGCGGTCTGTGCGGCCGACATGCTCAGCTCCTTCCCCAACATCGAAGAGCTGATGTTGGTTGGGATAGCGGGCGGCGTTCCCTATCCGGAAAACGCCGAAAAGCACGTCAGGCTGGGAGACATCGTGGTGTCCGACCAGCAGGGCGTCACCCAGTACGATATCGGCCGGCAGTATAAGGATTATTTCGAGGAGAAGCAGCGCGGCCGACCTCCCTCCGCGAAACTTCTCGACCGGGTCAACGAGCTGACCACGCTTGAGCTGAAGGGCGTGAAAAGCTGGGAAGCACATATAGACGAGCTTCAGCTCAGGCTTGCCTGGGACCGCCCCGCCGATCAGCTCGATGTCCTTTATAGGGGAGACGGCAGCACCAAAATCCATCCGCACCCGGGGGACGAAAGCAGGCAACCCGGCCGCCCGAAGGTTTTCCGCGGAAAGATCGGTTCGGCGAATCTCGTGCTCAAATCAAGCGATCACAGGCGAAAGCTCAGAGAACGGCACGGCGTGATTGCGGTCGAAATGGAGGGTTCCGGAATAGCCGACGCGGCCTGGATGCACCGCGTCGGCTATCTGGTTGTGCGCGGAATATGCGACTATGCCGACGGGCGCAAAAACGACACTTGGCACCGCTATGCCGCGATAGTTGCCGCGGCCTATGCGAAGGCTATTCTTGAGATACTTTAGGTTCGAGGCTCCCAGTATATATTCCTAGACCGCTGCGGCGATCTTTGGAGGTGGTGCGGTCGAGAAGACTCGAACTTCCACGGGTTGCCCCGCTAGCACCTCAAGCTAGTGCGTCTACCGTTCCGCCACGACCGCTCCTGAGGGAGCGGGGGTGTAGCAGGGCGCCGCGCGGAGGGCAACAGGCCTCACGCCGCCGGCCCAGCACGCTCCTTCGCGCTCACTTTCACCACCTCATACCGCCCATTGCCGAGGGCGCGCGCCATCGCGCGGTCGCCGGGCAGGGCGATGCCGAGGTCGAGGTCGCGGTCGGGATAGACCACCCAGATGCGGTTGCGGATGAACACCAGCACGACCATCTGCTTGGCAAGCGCCGAGGCGGCGACGCGCCGGAGCTCGGAGTGATAGGGCTCCTGGCGCTAGGAATCGGGGCGCTGCGGGTCGACATGGAACTCGTGGCGCCGCGCTTCGAGGTTGGTGATCACGACCATGCGCGAGACGCTGGGCCGCCAATGCTCGCCCATCCCGGGCTTGAGGATATAGCCGCAGAAGAAGTCGCGGCACTCCTGCGGGCGCGCCTCGTAGATCGCGCAGCCCCGGGCGGGATCGCAATGCGCGCACCAAGTGCCGCCCGGCTTGTCGAGCGCGGGAACGCTCAGGACCTTGCAGCACAAGGTGCAACCGTCGCAGCTTCGGGCCGCGCTCGTCATGGCGGCCGTGATAGCGCGAGACGGGTGTTCTCGCGCAATCGTCTTGGCTAGGATCGCCCGCGCACAACACCAGGTTCCGACATGACGATCCCCAACGCCTATCCCTCGCTCGACCACGGCCTCGGCGACACCGCCGACATGCTGCGCGACACGGTGCGCAGCTTCGTCGCCGACAACATCGCGCCGCGCGCCGACGAGATCGACCGCTCCAACACCTTCCCGCGCGATCTGTGGCCCAAGATGGGCGCGCTCGGCCTGCACGGCATCACGGTGGAAGAGGAGTATGGCGGCTCCGGCCTCGGCTATCTCGAGCACGTCGTGGCGATGGAGGAGGTCAGCCGCGGCTCGGCCTCGGTCGGGCTCTCCTATGGCGCGCACTCCAACCTCTGCGTCAATCAGATCCGCCGCAACGGCAACGAGGAGCAGAAGCGCCGCTATCTGCCCAAGCTGATCACGGGCGAGCATGTCGGGTCGCTCGCGATGAGCGAGAGCGGTTCGGGCTCCGACGTCGTGTCGATGAAGCTCAAGGCCGAGAAGCGCGGCGACCGCTATGTGCTGAACGGCACCAAGATGTGGATCACCAACGCGCCGCATGCCGACACGCTGGTCGTCTATGCCAAGACCGATCCGGGCGCGGGCCCGCGCGGCATCACCGCCTTTCTGATCGAGAAGGGCTTCAAGGGCTTCAGCGTCGCGCAGAAGCTCGACAAGCTCGGCATGCGCGGCAGCGACACGGCCGAGCTCGTGTTCGACGATTGCGAGGTGCCGCAGGAGCTGGTCATGGGCCGCGAGGGCGGCGGCGTGAACGTGCTGATGAGCGGCCTCGACTACGAGCGCGCGGTGCTCGCGGCCGGCAGCGTCGGCATCATGCAGTCCTGCATGGACGTCGTGCTGCCTTACCTGCACGACCGCAAGCAGTTCGGCGCGCCGATCGGCTCGTTCCAGCTGATGCAGGGCAAGATCGCCGACATGTACGTCACGCTGTCGGCGGCGCGGGCTTACGTCTACAACGTCGCGCGCGCCTGCGACCGCGGCCAGACCACGCGCAAGGACGCCGCCGGCGCGATCCTCTATGCCGCCGAAGCCGCGACCCGCATGGCGCTCGACGCGATCCAGTGCCTGGGCGGCAACGGCTATATCAACGACTATCCCACGGGGCGCCTGCTGCGCGACGCCAAGCTCTACGAGATCGGCGCCGGCACCAGCGAGATCCGCCGCTGGCTCATCGGCCGCGAGCTGTTCGAGGAGACGGGATGATGGTATCTACTTGACTGACTACCTATCTATAGATACATAGCTCCGGCCGATCCCGGAGAAATGGCCATGGATATGGACGATGTCGTCGCGGGGCTCGCGACCAAGGCCGACAAGATCAGAGCGCTGGATCGGGCCGGCTATACCCGCAGCCAGATCGCCGATTTCCTGGGCATACGCTACCAGCATGTTCGCAACGTTCTGGTCGACGACGCGCGCACCGGCGCGCGTCCCGCGCCTGCGGGGATGGCCGAGGAAGCGCCGCCTTTCCAAGCCGCGCCGCGATCTCCAGACGTTCGTCGTGCACGAAGGATAGAGGTGCAGGCGGACGGCACGGTCACGCTCCCAGCGGTGCTGCTTGCCGCTGTGGGCATTCCGCAGGGCGGCGTTCTGCTGGCGCGCTTCGACGACGACGAGATCAAGATGATGACGCCCGAGACGACGACGCGGAAGATACAGGCCGAGATGCGCAAATATGTTCCGGAAGGCGTCAGTCTCGTCGACGAGCTGATCGCCGAGCGCCGCGCGGAAGCGAAGAGAGAGCTGGAGGATGACTAAGATCGTCATCGATAGCTCTGCGCTCATGGCCTACATCAATCAGGAGCCGGGCGGCGAAGCGGTCGGCGAAATTCTGGCGCACGCGACGATCTGCAGCGTCAATGCGTGCGAAGTCGTGACCAAGCTGGTCGCCGCAGGTTGGCCCGTCCAGTCCGCGCGGCGTGCGCTGAACAAGGCTGGCTGCGAGATTTGGGATTTCGATCTCGATCTTGCGTTCGATGCCGGCGGCATGGTCGCGCTCACTCGATCGCGCGGCCTTTCGCTGGGCGATCGCGCGTGCCTTGCCCTGGCGGCGCGTCTCGACGTTCCCGCTCTGACTGCCGATCGCGCATGGAAATACGTCGACGTCGGCGTCGCGGTTCAATTCATCCGCTGATCGGCCCTCACGGCCGCCCGGCGTTGAGCCTCAATATGTCGACCTTCGAGATGAAGCCGACCGGCTTGGCGCGGCGCTTGACGACGAGGCCGTTGACGGATTCGTTGGCCCACAGCATCGCCTCGGCATAGCGCGCGTCGTCGGTGTCGCGCACGGTGTCGGCTTCGGGCGCGCCGCCGATCTCGCGCAGCACGCCGGCCTCGTCGGGCTTCTCGATCGGGTTGACGACGTATTTGGTGATCTTGTCGGCGGCGTTGTCGCCGGTGAACTCCTTGAGCGCGCGCTTGCCCGGGATATAGCCCACGAACTGCTCGCCCGCGTCGACCAGCAGCACATGCTCGAGCCAGAACGGCTTCAGGGTGAGAAACAGCTGCTGCAGGGTCAGCGTCGGGAACGGCCCCTTCTTCGAGCCCTTGAGCGTGACCGTGATCTCGCGGGTCATCTCGGCCGGCGCGCGCTTGAAGGTGTCGCCGAAGCGCGCCAGCACCATGGCGAGCGGCGTCTCGGGCCGCGCCACGATCTGCGCGATGTTCTCGCCGCGGAACGGATAGATGAACTGGGTCGCCGGGTCCTCGTTGAGCTTGAGCGTCGCCCGCGCCGTGCCATAGGCCGGACGGTGCAGCACGAACACCGCGACCGCCGAGGCGAAGATCACCGCGGCGCCGGCGATGAAGGTCAGCTCGGGCCGCCCGCCCGCTTCCTGCAGCAACACCAGCAGCGCGAACAGCAGAGCGCCCGCGCCCACACCGGCCAGTGCAGCCAGAACCTGACGTCTCATCCCAAGACACCCCCCGGCCAGCCACCCCAAAACCTCCGGTTGGCCCTCCGTGCGGATGATGGTAACTCAAACGCCAGGAACGGTCACCCCCCGGCTCGAAGGTCGAGGCGCCGGGGACTCGAAAGGCAGGAACACCATGCAGGCTCCCGAAATCGTGATTCTCTCCGGCGTGCGCACGCCCATGGGGAGCTTCCTGGGCGAATTGTCGGGCCTCTCGGCGCCGCAGCTGGGCGGAGGCGCCATCGCCGCAGCCGTGTCGCGCGCCGGAATCGAGATGAAGGACGTCGGCGAAACCCTGATGGGCAATGTGCTTTCCGCCGGCATCGGCCAGGCGCCGGCGCGCCAGGCCTCGCGCATCTCGGGCCTTCCCGACAACGTGCCGGCGACGACGATCTCCAAGGTCTGCGGCTCGGGCATGAAGGCGATCATGCTGGCCGCCGACCAGCTCGCGCTCGGCCGCGCGGATTTCATCGCCGCGGGCGGCATGGAGTCGATGTCGAACGCGCCGTACCTCATGCCCAAGGCGCGCACCGGCGCGCGGCTCGGCCATACCGAGATGAAGGACCACATGTTCCTCGACGGGCTCGAGGACGCCTACGAGCATCGCCTGATGGGCACCTATGCCGAAGACGCGGCGCGGCACTATCAGTTCACGCGCCACGACCAGGATTCCTATGCCACCCAGTCCTTGATGCGCGCCAAGCTCGCGCAGGGGACCGGCGCCTTCAAGGACGAGATCGTCGGCGTGCGGCTGACCAGCACCAAGGGCCTGCCCGATATCGAGATCGCGGAAGACGAGAGCGCGCGCAAATCCGATCCCGCGAAGATCCCCAACCTCAAGCCCGCCTTCGCCAAGGACGGCACGGTGACGGCGGCCAACTCGTCGTCGATCTCCGACGGCGCGGCGGCGCTGATCCTGGCGCGCGCCGAAACCGCCAAAGCGCGGGGCTTGAAGCCCATCGCGCGCATCGTCGCGCAGGCGAGCCACGCCGCCGAGCCCAAATGGTTCACCACCGCGCCGGTCGGCGCGATCAAGAAGGTGCTCGACATGGCGGGCTGGACGAAGGACCAGGTCGATCTGTTCGAGATCAACGAGGCGTTCGCCGTCGTCGCCCTGATCGCGATGCGCGACCTCGGCCTCGACCATGCCAAGGTCAACGTCAACGGCGGCGCCTGCGCGCTCGGCCATCCCATCGGCGCTTCGGGCGCGCGCATCGTGGTGACGCTGCTCAACGCGCTCAAGAGCAAGGGCCTGAAGCGCGGCATAGCCTCGCTTTGCATCGGCGGCGGCGAAGCGACGGCGCTGGCGGTGGAGATGATGTGAGCACGCTCAAGTCTTCCATCACCCCGCGCGACGCATCGTTTCAGGCCAACGCCGCCGCCATGGGCAACCTGGTCTCCGAGCTGCGTTCGCGCATGGCGACCGCCGCGCTGGGCGGCGACGAGCGCTCGCGCAAGCGTCACACCGAGCGCGGCAAGCTGCTGCCGCGCGACCGCGTCGAGCGTCTCGTCGATCCGGGCTCGCCGTTCCTGGAGCTTTCGCCGCTGGCGGCGAACGGGATGTATGACGGCGACATCCATGGCGCGGGCATCATCACCGGCATCGGCCGCGTCGAGGGCCGCGAATGCGCGATCGTGTGCAACGACGCGACGATCAAGGGCGGCACCTACTATCCCGTCACGGTGAAGAAGCATCTGCGCGCGCAGGAGATCGCGCGCGAGAACCGGCTGCCCTGCATCTATCTCGTCGATAGCGGCGGCGCGAACCTGCCCAACCAGGCGGAGATCTTCCCCGACAAGGAGCATTTCGGCCGCATCTTCTTCAACCAGGCGAATTTAAGCGCGCAGGGCATCGCGCAGATCGCCTCGGTGATGGGCTCGTGCACCGCGGGCGGCGCCTATGTGCCCGCGATGAGCGACGAGACGGTCATCGTCAGGAACCAGGGCACGATCTTCCTGGGCGGCCCGCCGCTGGTGAAAGCCGCGACCGGCGAGGTCGTGAGCGCGGAAGATCTCGGCGGCGGCGACGTGCATACGCGCGTCTCGGGCGTCGCCGACCATCTCGCCGACGACGACACGCACGCGCTCGCCATCGTGCGGCGGATCGTCCGTGGACTGAACACCGCCAAGCAGCCGGACATCCCCATCGTCGCCTCGCGACCGCCGCTCTACGACCCGGCCGAGCTAGACGGCATCGTGCCGCCCTCGCTGACCGTGCAATACGACGTGCGCGAGGTGATCGCGCGGCTCGTCGACGGCTCGGAGCTCGACGAGTTCAAGAAGCGCTACGGCACCACCGTCGTCACCGGCTTCGCGCGCATACAGGGCATGCCGGTCGGCATCGTCGCCAACAACGGCATCCTGTTCAGCGAGAGCGCGCTCAAGGCTGCGCATTTCATCGAGCTGTGCTGCCAGCGCCGCGTGCCGCTCCTGTTCCTGCAGAACATCGCGGGCTTCATGGTGGGGCAGAAATACGAGAGCGGCGGCATCGCCAAGGACGGCGCCAAGATGGTGACCGCGGTCGCCTGCGCGCAGGTGCCGAAGATCACGCTCGTCATCGGCGGCAGCTACGGCGCGGGCAATTACGGCATGTGCGGCCGCGCCTATGGGCCGCGCTTCCTGTTCACCTGGCCGAACTCGCGCATCTCGGTGATGGGCGGCGAGCAGGCCGCCTCGGTGCTCGCCACCGTGCATCGCGATGCCGACAAATGGACCCCGGCCGAGGCCGAAGCCTTCAAGGCGCCGATCCGCCAGAAATACGAGGACGAGGGCAACCCCTACTACGCGACCGCGCGGCTCTGGGACGACGGCATCATCGCCCCCGCCGACACGCGCCGCGTGCTGGGCTTGGCGCTGAGCGCCTGCCTCAACGCGCCGATCCCGCCGACCAAGTTCGGCGTGTTCAGGATGTAGGCGGACGGCACGGGACGCGCGGCTATGGCGGGCTACTCGCATCTCGAGCTGAAATATGCGCGTCCCATAGCAACCGCCATTCTGGGGGATGCAGACTTTCGCGGTTGGCTGCTGCGGTCGACACGCCACGGCGGCCCGACATATCAGCCTGTGGACGCCCAATTGGCTCGCGGTCTGCGAAGCGCAACTATGAGAAATCCGTATTGGTTCAACTACTGGTGCGGCAAAGACAAACGCTGCGTCTGTCGAGAAGCTCCAGACAAGGCAGGAATTGAAACGGACATTCTGATCTTTCTCGATGCGGAAAGCGTCCCGAGGCTTGCGTTGCATATCGAAATCAAACGACCCGGCGAGGAATTCCTGGAAGGTCAAGCCGAATCCTATCCGCGTCGAGCTGCATGCTGGGCCAATTCCTGCACGCGGCCGGGAACGGTCGTGCAGCACGGGAACTCTCTGACGGTGCTGGTGTGCGGACGCGAACTCGCACGGGATCCTCGCTCGAGGCATTTCGACAAGGTTGTCTTTCATGAGGAGGTGGCCGCGAGAATTCCGGTCTATCCGGAACCATAGGAAAGGCGGATTTGCGTATTTGCGTATTCTACGTATAACTTGTCTTCTGTGGAGAAGCCGCTCGTGTCCCAAGCCACCGCCCAGCAATTCCAGCGCAAATTCGGCGAGTATCAGCACAAGGCGCGGCGCGAGCCGGTGGAGATCACGCGGCACGGACGCCGGGAACTCGTGCTTATCTCGGCGGAGCGCTACGACTGGCTGATGGCGGCGTCGAGACGCAGCCACGCGATCCAGGATCTGCCGGACACCATCGTGGAGGCGGTTCGCTCCGCCAAGATGGACAAACGCCACGATCGGCTCGACAAACTGATGAAATAGCCGATGCCGCTCCCGCGGCCCGAACCAGGTCTCGTGATTCGCTACGACTATCTGTGGCAGCGGGAAGCCGCTTCGGCCCGCCCGTCCGGCAAGGAACCTCCGGCGTGTCTCGTGGCAACGCTGGACGACGAGGCCGATCCGCAGCTGGTTCTCATCCTGCCGATCACGCATGCACGGCCGAGCGGGGGAACGATCGGGGTCGAGATTCCGCCTGCCGTCGCGCACCATCTTGGATTGGACGACGCTCGATCCTGGATCGTGATTTCCGAAGCGAATGTCGACTTCTGGCCCAATGCCGGATTGGCACCGGTTGCCGGAAAACGCGGCGCCTATGCCTACGGCTTGGTGCCGCCGGCCTTGTTCGAGAGGGTCAGAAGCCGGTTTCTCACTCTGCTTGCGGAGCGCCGTGCGAAGCTCGTGCGGCGATGACGCCCCCCAGCACGGTGCAATGGGATCGCGGTGACGACCAGCGCGATCGGGTACCGGTGGCGGCCGAGGTTCCACTGCACGATCGCGCCTATCAGCGCGAGCGCGAAGCCGCCGAGGATGAGGGCGTGCAGCAGCAGCGGCTCGTGCCCGTCGCGCGCCGCGGGCGGCCGATCCTGCCGCTGCCCTTGATCGCACTTGTGACGCATTGGCTGCTCGGCAACGGCGCCGCCAAGCCCGAAGCGATCGCCGAAGCGCTGGTCGCGGCGACTCGTGCGCTCGCGGCAAGCCTGCTACGAGTGAAGGCATGATCCTCGTCACCGGCACCGTCACGGCGAAACCCGATACCATCGCCCAGATGACCCGCGAAGCGCTTGCCCATGTGCATCGCTCGCGCCGGGAGCCGGGCTGCATCAGCCACGAGGTCGCGATCGATCCCGAGAATCCGCTGCGGCTCGTCTTCCTCGAACGCTGGGAAGACGTGGCGGCGCTCAAGGCGCATTTCCGCGTGCCGGCAAGCCGCGCCTTCTGGCAGCTGCTGCAGGATCTCGCCGCCGACGCCGGCGCAATGCATCTCTACGACGCCAGCCGGATCACGCTTTGAACGGATTGCGCAGGGCCAGGCCGTCGATCGTCTGGCCGTGCTGAAGATCTTCGGTGTAGAGCGTGCGGCAGCCCGCGCGCAACGCCGACGCGACGATCATGCTGCCGTAGAGCTTGAATTGGTAGCGTTCGGCGATGTTCAGGCCGAGCTCGTGGGTTTCGAGATCGAGGGAATGGACAGTGCAGATCTGACGGATATCGTAGAGCTTGCGTCGGATTTCGGCATAGGACAGCCCGAACTTCAGCCGCGCGACATTTGCGAATTCGTTCAGGACTTGCGTGCTTACGTTGCCGCCGTTGCGCACGAGGCGGTCGGCCAGTTCCGATTTTTCGCGGTCCGCGGACGAGACATACAGAAAAATATTCGAATCGAAAAAGATGTCGGCGCTCATTCGGATTCGGAATCAGGTTCCCGAAAAAAGCCGCCGCGCGCGTTGGCCTCTTCGCGGTCGAATTTGTAGTCCGCGGGTACCCAGCCCCGGGAGTCCCGCAACCGCTTCAGCGCCGCGTCGCGCCTGGCTTGCTCGCTCTCGGCGTCGGGCACGACGGTCAGCGTCCGTCCGCCGGGCGAGGGCACCAGCTGCACTTCGTCGTTCTCCTTCAGCCCGAGCGCGTCAACCACATTTTTGGGGATGCGCACGGCGAGGCTGTTGCCCCATTTGGCAACCTTCATGGCGAGTCTCATGATATACACGTATATCATCGTATATCGTCGCGGAAAGCGGCGCCAGGGTCGGTCACCAAGCGAACAAATGCCATATTCGCGCGTTTATGCTCCTGATGGTTAACGCGATGGGAGGGTTTTATGGAGCATGTTTCAGCCTATCTGCATGATATCGTTGATTTTTTCCGTGACGGATTCCGCGACGGCTTTTCCCATGTTAACGGAGCGCTGGGGCTGATCATCGCCGCCTTCGCGGCCTATCAGCTTTCGGAGTGGAAGCGGCTGTGGGCGGCGGCGCTCGGCGCGACGCTTCTGCACCTGGTGGCGGTGATCATGATCCCCGTGCTCGCCAACGAGCGCAGCTTCCAGCTTCCGCCGGATCTCCTCACGCTCGGCTATTGGAAGACGGCGGCGGCGCTGTTCCTGGGCTATATGGTGGTGATCGCGGTGTTCTTCGCGGTCAAGACCAAGCTGTTGTCCAAGGGCGGCGCGGGCGCGCACGCGCATTAGCCGGGGACGGACATGGGCAATGTGTTCGCGACGTGGTGGGCCATCATCCGCGAGGGCCTGCACCACATCAATCCGATCCAGGGATTGATCCTCGGCGTCCTGTTCGGCTTCACCGCGTCGAGCCTCATCGGCATCGTCTTCGGCGCCTTCGCGGCGTCGGCGGTCTATGTCGCCATCGACGCGCTGAAGCCGGTGGTGCTCGACCACAAGACGTTTCACCTGCCGGTCCTGGACACGCCGTTCTGGCATTTCTTCCTGGCGCTCTATTTCGCGTTCTTCGTGCTGATCGCGCTGATCGTGGTGGTGCGCCAGCTGATCGACAGCATGCGCGGATAGCTTGCGCGGAGCGGCGGGTCTGGCGCATAACGCCGCCATGATCCGCACGCTTCTGATCGCCAATCGCGGCGAGATCGCCTGTCGCGTCATCCGCACCGCGCGGGCGATGGGGATCGCGACCGTCGCCGTCTATTCCGACGCCGATGAAGGCGCCGCGCATGTCGCCATGGCCGACCGCGCGGTGCGCATCGGGCCCGCGCCGGCGCGCGAGAGCTATCTCAAGGGCGACGCGATACTCGCCGCCGCGAAACAGACCGGCGCCGACGCGATCCATCCAGGCTACGGCTTTCTGTCCGAGAACGCGGCGTTCGCGGAAAGCTGCGCGGCCGCGGGCACGATCTTCGTCGGCCCGCCGCCGGGCGCGATCCGCGCTATGGGGCTGAAGGACCGCGCCAAGGCGCTGATGGCCAAGGCCGGCGTGCCCGTGGTGCCGGGCTATCTCGGCGACGACCAGTCGGTCGCGCATCTGACGACCGAAGCGGGCCGCATCGGCTATCCGGTGCTGATCAAGGCAGTCGCGGGCGGCGGCGGCAAAGGCATGCGCAAGGTGGACGCGGCAGGCGACTTCGCCGCGGCGCTCGCCTCGGCGCAGCGCGAAGCGAAAGCGTCGTTCGGCGACGACAAGGTGCTGATCGAGAAATACGTCACCCGCCCGCGCCATATCGAGGTGCAGGTCTTCGCCGACAATCACGGCAACGCGGTGCATCTGTTCGAGCGCGACTGCTCGCTGCAGCGCCGCCACCAGAAGGTCGTCGAGGAAGCGCCCGCGCCGGGCATGCCGGCGGCGATGCGCGCGGCGATGGGGGCTGCGGCGGTGAAGGCGGCGAAGGCCGTCGGCTATTCCGGCGCCGGCACGGTCGAGTTCATCGTCGACGCGTCGGAAGGGCTGAAGGCCGACCGCTTCTGGTTCATGGAGATGAACACGCGGCTCCAGGTCGAGCATCCGGTGACCGAAAGCATCACCGGCCTCGACCTCGTGGAATGGCAGCTGCGCGTCGCCTCGGGCGAGACCTTGCCCAAGACGCAGGACGAACTGGCCATCGACGGTCACGCGGTCGAGGTGCGTCTGTACGCGGAAGATCCGGCGACGGGCTTCCTGCCGTCGATCGGCACGCTCGAGCGCCTGCGCCTGCCGTCGGGCGTGCGCGTCGACAGCGGCGTGCGCGAAGGCGACGTTGTGACGCCGTTCTACGATCCGATGATCGCCAAGGTGATCGCGCACGATCCCACGCGCGAAGGCGCGGCGAAGAAGCTCGCCGCGGCGCTCGAACGCATCGAGGTTGCGGGCCCGCGCACCAACAACGCGTTCCTGATCCGCTGCCTGACCGCGCCGGATTTCCTGAGCGGCGACATCGACACCGGCTTCATCGACCGCCACCTGAAGGACCTCGTGCCGGGGCACGAGCCGGACCAGGCGGTGCTCGACGCGGCGGCGCGGTTCGCGGCGGACAGCGCTCCGTCTACGGACGATCCGTGGAGCGCGCGTGACGGCTTCCGCGTCGGCGGCGGCGAGTCGCGACAGGTCGTGCGCTTCGCGGCGGGCGAGGGCAGGCTGAACGGCGCGGTCGCGGGCATCGACGTCGTGCGGCTCGCGAACGGCGACTTTGCCGCGATGCGCGCGGGCGAGACCTATGTGCTCAGGCTCTACGATCCGTTCGAGAATGCCGAGAGCCACGGCGTCGCCACCGACCGCATCGCGACGCCCATGCCGGGCAAGATCATCCAGGTGCTGGTCAGGCCCGGCGATGCGGTGAAGAAGGGCCAGCCGCTCGCGGTGCTCGAGGCGATGAAGATGGAGCACACGCTGTCGGCGCCCGCCGAAGCGACCGTCGAGGCTGTGCCGGTCGCGGTCGGCGACCAGGTGGGAGACGGCACGGTCGTGGTGCGGTTCGTTTCGGAAAAAGAATGACACTTCATATCATCAAGCTTTGCGTCGGCGTGGATTCCCTGGAAGAGCTCGCGCACTGGCAGAAGCGGAAGCTCGCCGAGCGCAAGAAGAAAAAGCTCCCGCCCGTGCTGCAGCACGTCACGCGCATGACGCCCAAGCGCAAGGACGAGGTGCTCGACGGCGGCTCGCTCTATTGGGTGATCAAGGGCCAGATCGCGGCGCGGCAGACGCTGGTCGACCTCAAGCCCGTGCAGAAGGAAGGCAAGCCGCATTGCGCGCTGGTCTATGATCCCAAGCTCGTCCCCGTGCTGCGCCGCCATCATCGGCCGTTCCAGGGCTGGCGCTACCTCGACCCCAAGGACGCGCCCGCCGACGTGCGCGACATCAAGGCCGGGAACCTGCCCGAGAAGCTGAAGCAGGAGCTGGCGGAATTGGGGTTGCTCTGAATTTCGTCATGGCCGGGCGTCGTGACGCTGACGCTACGACCCCGGCCATCCAGCCGCTGGACAGCCGTGCCTCAAGGGGGGCCATGACGAGGCGAGGAAAGTCTTGTGATGCGGTCGCCCAAGCGCGGCACGCCGATCGTCCCATTCCAGTAGACGAACTGGTCCTCGACGATGAGCCCGGCGTCACGCGCGAGCTCGGCGAAGAGGTCCGCCGTCATCGGCGCGCGCCAGCCTTCGGCCTTGGCCTGGGTGTGGGTCTCGAGATCGGCGACGTTGGAGTGATGGACGACCGCGCCGCCGCCGGGCTTCAGCACGCGGGCGATCTCTTTCAGGTAGGACGCGATCACGTCGCGGTCCATGTGCACGAAGGCGTCGAAGGACCACACGAAGTCGGCGCTCACATCGGGGAGCGTCATGCCGTCGGTGACGTAGTAGTCGATGTTCGTCGCGCCCGCGAAACGCTGCCTGCAGTGCTCGATGCAGGACGGGCTCAAATCCACTGCAATCACCTTGCCGGCGCGCGCCGCCAGATATTCCGTCCAGCGGCCATGGCCGGGCGCGATCTCGAGCACATGGGTGTCGCGCGTGACGTTGGGCGCGATCAGATGCGCGACCAGCGACTCTTTCCATTCGGGGTAGGCGATGCCGCAGGCGGCGGCCTGGCGGTTCCACTCGTCGCCATGCTCGGGCCAGGCGTGGTCCTTGTCCCAGCGTTTCAGATTCTTGGCGACGTTGTCGCTCACGATACAGCCATATTGTCGATCAGCCGCGTGCCGCCGATCTTCGCGGCGGCGAGGATGCGCCCGTCGCGGATGGCGACATAGTCGACCGTATCGAAGCCGGCTTCCAGGAGTGCCTGCTTGGCGGCGTCGGCGTCGCGGGCGGCGCGCAGGATGACGTTCATGCGGCCGGCGACCTTGCGCTGCTCGGGCGTCAGATACGCGTTGCGCGACGACATGGCGAGGCCGTCCGCCTCGCGCACGATGGGCGCGCCGACGATCTCGACCGGCAAAGCGAGATCGGCCGCGAGGCGGCGGATGACCTGGAGCTGCTGCCAGTCCTTCTCGCCGAACACCGCCAGATCGGGCGCTGCGGCGATCAATAGCTTGGCGACGACGGTCGCGACGCCGGAAAAGAAATGCGGCCGGAAGTCGGTCTCGAGGCCTTCCGACGGGCCGCCCACATCGATCCGGGTGGCGAAGCCGTCGGGGTACATCTCCTTCACGGACGGCGCGAAGATCAGATCCGCGCGGTCGCCCAGCTTGGCGGCATCGGTGTCGAGCGTGCGCGGGTAGCGGTCGAAATCTTCGTGCGGCGCGAACTGGGCGGGGTTGACGAAAATGCTGACCACGACGCGGCCCGCGCGCTTTCGTGTCTCCTCGACCAGCGACAGGTGGCCGGCATGGAGCGCGCCCATGGTCGGCACCAGCCCGATACGCGCGCCCGCGCCGCGCCAGGCTGCGACCTGGGCGCGCAGATCGGCCACGGTGTTCACGATCTTCATGCGCCCGAGATTAGCGTGCTATGTTTGCGGCTCGCAAATCAGGACCCTTCATGCCGACGCTCCGCCAAGCCATCTCGGACGCCTATCTCGCAGACGAAAACACCATCTCCGCCGCGCGCATCGCGCAGGCGCGGCTCTCGCCCCAGGAGGAAGCGGCGACCGCGACGCTCGCCCGCGCGCTGGTCGAGCGCGTGCGCGAGGAGGGCATGCGCAAGGGCGGCGTCGACGCGTTCATGCAGGAATATTCGCTCTCCGGTCCCGAAGGCGTGGCGCTGATGTGCCTGGCCGAGGCGCTGCTGCGCGTGCCCGACACCGACACCGCCGACAGGCTCATCAAGGACAAGATCGGCGGCGCCGATTGGGACCGCCACCGCAGCAAATCGGACTCGGTGTTCGTCAACGCCTCGACCTTCGCGCTGATGCTGACCGGGCGCATCGTCAAGCTCGACGAGACCGCGAAGTGGGATCTCCAGGGCGTGCTGCGCCGCCTGGTCGCGCGCTCGGGCGAGCCGGTGATCCGCGAGGCGGTGCGCTATGCGATGCGCGTGCTGGGCAAGCAGTTCGTGCTCGGCCGCACCATCGAGGAGGCGCAGAAGGAAGCCCGCAAGCTGGAAGAAGACGGCTACCGCTATTCCTTCGACATGCTGGGCGAGGCCGCCTATACCGCCCACGACGCGGCGCGCTATGCCAAGTCCTATCGCGACGCGCTGGCGGCGATCGCGGCGGCGCATCCCGCCGACGAGAGAAGCATCTTCGAGCGGCCCTCGATCTCGGTGAAGCTCTCGGCGCTGCATCCGCGCTATGAATGGGTCAAGCGCGAGCGCGTGATGGCCGAGCTCCTGCCCGTCGTCGTCGCGCTCTGCGAGC
This sequence comes from Rhizomicrobium sp., assembly GCA_035549495.1. GTDB lineage: Bacteria > Pseudomonadota > Alphaproteobacteria > Micropepsales > Micropepsaceae > Rhizomicrobium. Next base: position 61,355 of record DASZQV010000013.1, read on the forward strand.
AGGCGAAGGCGGCCGATCTCGCGCTCACCGTCGACGCCGAAGAGAGCGAGCGCCTCGACCTGATGCTCGATTTCTTCGAGGCGCTGGGCGAAGCGCCCGCCCTCAAGGGCTGGAGCGGCCTCGGGCTCGCGGTGCAGGGCTATCAGAAGCGCGCCATTCCGGTGATCGCGTGGCTCGCCGATCTGGCGCGGCGGCAGAACCGGCGCATCCCCGTGCGTCTCGTCAAAGGCGCCTATTGGGACACCGAGATCAAGCGCGGCCAGGAGCAGGGGCTTTCCGACTATCCCGTGTTCACGCGCAAGCAGGCGACCGACACGTCCTATATCGCCTGCGCGCGCGCGATGCTCAAGGCGGGCGACGCGCTCTATCCGCAATTCGCGACCCACAACGCGCACACCGTCGCGGCCATCGACACGCTCGCGACCGGACGCACGGATTTCGAGTACCAGCGCCTCCACGGCATGGGCGAGGCGCTGCATGAGTTCTATCGCGAGCTCCGCCCGGGAGCCGGCACGCGCATCTATGCGCCGGTCGGAAGCCACGAGGATCTGCTCGCCTATCTGGTGCGGCGCCTGCTCGAGAACGGCGCCAACACCTCGTTCGTCAACCGGCTCGCCGACGACGACGCGCCGCTCGACGACATCATCGCCGATCCCGTGACACAGCTTTCGAAAGACAATCCTTTGCGCAATCCCAAGATTCCTCTGCCCGCCCGGATGCTGCCCGGCCGCGAGAACTCCCACGGCTTCGCGTGGAGCGATCCCGCTGTCGCCACGCCGATGATCGCGGCGATGCAGGCGTCGCTGAAAGAGCTTCCCACCGCCGGCCCGATCGTGTCGGGCAGGGAGACCGGGCGGGACTTCCATGACGTGTTCGATCCGTCCGACCGCGCGCAGCGCATCGGCAAGGTCGCCGAAGTATCGGAAGCCGATGTCGCCGGCGCGCTCGACGCCGCCACGCGGGCGCAGCCCGATTGGGACGCGCTGAAGGGCAACGCCCGGGCGGCGATCCTGGACAAGGCTGCCGATCTCTTCGAAGCGGACAGCGCGCATCTGATGGCGCTGGCCGTCCGCGAGGCGGGCAAGACGCTGCCGAACGCGCTCGGCGAGGTGCGCGAGGCCGTCGATCTTCTGCGCTATTACGCGGCGCAGGCGCGGGAGAAGTTCGAGGATCCGATCGAGCTGCCGGGGCCGACGGGCGAGTCCAACCAGCTCTCGCTGCATGGCCGCGGACCGTTCTTCTGCGTCGCGCCGTGGAATTTCCCGCTCGCGATCTTCATCGGCCAGGTGGCGGGCGCGCTTGCCGCCGGAAACACGGTGCTGTCGAAGCCGGCGGAGCGCACGCCGCTGATCGCGGCGGCTGCGGTTCGCCTGATGTACAAAGCCGGCGTGCCGGCGGACGCGCTCCATCTCCTGCCCGGGCGCGGCTCGAAGATCGGCAAGGTCGTGCTCTCCGACAACCGGCTCGCGGGCGTCGGCTTCACCGGATCGACCGAGACCGCGATCGCGATCAACCGCGCTCTGGCGGCGCGCGACGGCGCGCTGCCGGCAATCGTCGCCGAGACCGGCGGCCAGAACGCGATGATCGTGGATTCGACCGCGTTGCCGGAGCAGGTGGCGCGCGACGTGCTGGCATCGGCCTTCGACAGCGCCGGCCAGCGCTGCTCGGCGCTGCGCGTGCTGTTCGTGCAGGACGACGTCGCCGACAAGATGATCGAGATGATCCTGGGAAGCATGGACCAGCTCACGCTCGGCGATCCGATGAAGCTCTCGACCGATATCGGACCGGTGATCGACGAGGCGTCGCGTCAGGGCCTGCAGGAACATGCCGACCGCATGACGCGCGAGGCAAAGCTGCTGCGCAAGCTTGTCCTCGGTCCGGACTGCGCCAATGGCACCTTCTTCCCGCCGCACGCCTTCGAGCTCCAATCGCTGTCGCAGCTCAAGCGCGAGGTGTTCGGGCCGGTGCTGCACGTGCTGCGCTATTCGGCCGGCAAGCTCGGCGAGGTCTGCGACGCGATCAACGAGACGGGCTATGGCCTCACCCTCGGCGTCCACAGCCGCATCGAGGACACCGCCGCGTTCGTGCGCGCGCGCGTGCGCACCGGCAACATCTACGTCAACCGCAACCAGATCGGCGCGGTCGTGGGCGTGCAGCCTTTCGGCGGCGAAGGCCTTTCCGGCACCGGGCCGAAGGCGGGCGGGCCGCATTATCTGCTGCGCTTCGCGCTCGAGCGCACCTACACCGTCAACACCACCGCGGCCGGCGGCAACGCGGCGCTGATGAGCGCGGGGTAATGTGTGTGCAACTATCCAGCTGTCATGGCCCGCGAAAGCGGGCCACCCAGGTGGATACCGCACCGGCGGTTGCAAATGCGATCGTGACGGAGAAAGGCTAATGACGTCGGAAACTCAAGAGAAATGGAATGAGGCGAGGGCTAGTCTGGAGCCGTCTCTGCATGCTCTCCTGGATCAATTCGCAGTGGACTACAGACACGCTGCGCGCATGCATACCAAGTATCAGGGCGGCCCTAACGCCGGCATCCTTGCTGAGTTGATCCGAATGGGATGGCGGAAGTCGGCCTGAGGCGCTGTGGTGTCGAACTTGTGTCACCTGGGTGGCCCGCATTCGCGGGCCATGACATGTTTGGATTTACGACTCAAAACGGTCGCAATGCCGCTTGGGCACGGGTCGGATATTCCATGACGCTTCTCATTTTAGGCCTGCTCGTCCTCATCGTGATCGTCGCGGTGCTGCGCGGCATGGCGGGACGCGATCTGGCCGCGCTGATGAAGCTCGCCCGCTATGCGGCGATCGTCGTGCTGATCGGCCTCACGCTGTTCTTCGCCGTGACCGAGCGCTGGGTGCCGGCCGTGTTCCTGGCCGGCCTGGGCTGGAGCCTCTACACCGACGGCAAGCTCTTCCCGCGCCGGCGCTCGCAGCCGGACGATGCACCGCCGCCGCCGCGCCCGCGCACCGCCATGTCGCGCGCCGAGGCGCTGAACGTTCTGGGCCTGCCTTCCGACGCGCAAGAAGATGACATCCGCGCGGCGCATCGGCGCCTGATCCTGCAGAACCATCCCGACAAGGGCGGCTCGGATTATCTCGCCTCCAAGGTGAACGAGGCGAAAGACGTCCTATTGGGGTGAGAACGGTTTGCAGCCGCAAGACGCGATGCTATCTTGCGCGACCCCAATTCGGCAGGAGATCCGCGTGCTCAGGATTTTGACGGCGTTGTGCGTTCTGGCGCCCGTGGGCGCGCAGGCCTTCTCCCAATGCACGGTCACGCCCATCGGCGGACCGAGCGCGTTCATCGTCGAGGAAGCGTCGAACCCCGTCGTCTCGGGCGGCATCGCCTATACCGGCTACACCAAGGGCTCGAGCGTGATCGTCATCGCGGCGACCGACAACGGCGCGACGCTCGGCGATCCGGTGACGGTGAGCGGCAGCGGCTCGCACCGCGCGCGACACCTAAGGCTCTCCACCGTCGACAACCGCGTCTATGCGGCGTGGCAGGAAGGCGATGAGGACGGCAAGAACCTCAAGATGCTGTTCGCCGCAAGCCGCGACCACGCGCTCGCGGGCAGCTGGGACGCGCCGACCGAGCTCGGCGCCTCGGCGACCGACATCGCCCAGGTCGCCTCCGACGCCTCGAATGTCCACGTCGTCTGGGTGATGCCGAACGACGACATCGCGGTCGTCAGCAGCACCGATTCCGGCCGCCGTTTCGATGCGCCGATCATCCTGGGCAAAGGCACCGGCGAGGTCGTGGTCGCGAGCGAGGGCAAGCACGTCTATGTCGCGTGGGAGACCGGCAACCTCACGCCGACGCGCGACGTGATGTTCGCCGTCAGCAGCGATTTCGGCAAGACCTTCCCGAGCATCGCCGACATCTCCAACGACGGCAAACGCAACGCGCGCGAGCCGATCCTGTCGCTGAACCACGAGACCGGCCGCCTGTCGCTGGTGTGGCGCGAGGACGATCCGGTGCAGGGCGTCTATCTGCAGAGCAAGGACAACGGCAAGACCTGGAGCAAGCCGAAGGTCGTCGCGGATTCGGCGCGCCAGGTGATGGTGCAGGACGACAACGCCTATATCTACGTCACCTACCTGCTGGTGGCGCAGACCGGCAAGAAGCACCAGAACCTCGACTACCAGACCTCGCTCGTCGTCAGCACCGATGGCGGCAAGACCTGGAGCGAGCCCAAGAACCTCACCGGGCCGAGCGGCATCTCGCATCTCCACAACGACGACGACCGCCCCATCCCGTGGGCGCTGAACGGCAAGATCCGCATCACCGGCATCGAGGCCGACGGCGTGCATATCTGGAGCGGCGAGAAGGGCCATCTGCGCGACGGCATCTATCTCGGCCCCGGCATCCTCGCCTCGCCGCAGGGCAACTCCGCCGTCTGGCAGGCGCCGGGCAGCGTGGTCAATTACGCAAGCTGCCGCTGACCATGTTCAGAGCGCTTTTTTCCGCGTCCGTTCTCGCGTTCGCGCCCGTCACGGCGCAGGCCTTCGAATCCTGCGCCGCGACCGCCTTGGCCAAGCCCGGCTCCGACGTCGCCGAGGAGGGCTCGAACCCGGTTCTGTTCGACGGCTGGATCTATGGCGGCTATGTCCAGAACACCAAGGTCTTCGTCTTCGCCAACAAGGACGGCGCGGCGGCGGGCACGCCGTTCGTGCTTTACCAGGGCGGGCGCTCGTTCAATCTGCGCCTCGCGGCCGCCGGCAAGTCGGTCTATGCGACGTGGATCCAGGGCGACAAGGGCGACCTGCACCTGATGTTCGCCGTCAGCCACAAGCACGGCGCGGCGGGAAGCTGGAGCACGCCGGCCGCGCTCACGCCCTCGGCGCACAATCTGCAGCAGATCTCGGCCGACGGGCACCGCATCCACATCGCCTATCTGACCGAGGACGCCAACGTTGCGGTGCTGAACAGCATCGATGGCGGGCACAGCTTCCTGGCGCCGGTCATCGTCGGCGCGGGCTGGGGCGAGATCGTCGTCTCGGGCCTCGCCCAGGACGTCTATGTGTCGTGGAACGTCAAGCGCACCGACAAGATCTTCGACGTGATGAGCGCGGTGAGCAATGACGGCGGCAAGACCTTCACCACGCCCGCGAACATGACCGCTTCGCGCCCCGGCGGCGCGGTCGAGCCGATCCTCTATATCGACCACAAGAGCAAGCGCGTGTCGCTGGTGTGGCGCGAGAACGGCCCGATCCTGGGCTACTACCTGCGCAGCACCGATCGCGGCCATGCGTGGTCGGCGCCGCTCGCCGTCGGCAGCGCGCCGGCGCGCCAGTACATGGTCGTCGACGACGGCAAGACGATCTATGTCTCCTATCTCGTCGAGGCCAAGATCGGCACCACGCCCGACTGGCAGATCTATCTCGCGACCTCGAGCGATGGCGGCACGAGCTTCACGCCGGGCACCAATCTGAGCGGACCGACGGGCATCAGCGCGCTGTTCAACGACGACGAGCGGCCGATGCCGTGGACCGGCCATAAAGGCGTGTTCCGGCTCACCGCCGTCGAGGCCGACGGCGTCTACGAGTGGGAAGGCAAGAACGGCACGATCGCGGGGCCGACGTTCTTAGGACCCGGCAAGCTCGCCTCGCCGGCGGGCAACGCGTCGGTCTGGCTCGGGCCCAACAAGATCGCGACCTATGGCGTGTGTCGCTGAGCGATGAAATACGCGGTCTCGATCGACGTTCCGAACCTCGATGAGGGGCTGAAGTTCTATCGCGACGAGTTGGGGCTCGCCGAGGCCGCGCGGCCCATTGCGACCTATGTCGTGCTGTCGTGCGGCGACGCCACGATCGGGATTATGGAGAAGCCCGCCGGCAGCAAGCCCGCGCCGGGCAGCGACGATGTGCGCCGCTATGCGCGCCACTGGACCCCGGTCCATATCGATTTCCATGTCGACGATTTCGAAGGGTTCCTGGCGAAGGCCGTCGCCGCCGGTGCCGTCTGCGAGCAGAAATATCCGGGCGGCAACGGGCGCCCCTCCGTCGCCTTCTGCAGCGACCCCTTCGGCAACGGGTTCTGTATTCTGGGCTAGCTGGGGAATCTTGTTGGCTCGTTTGGATGATCACGGGCGGAAATAATCGCTCCTGGGAGTAAAATTAGGATTTTCAATCATCTAGGTCGTTATATTATGAGTTATATTATTCCTTGATTCTGTTGCATTGTGTGGTAGCTTCTTTCCACTGCGAGGGAGATTCAGCCATGAGCGACGATCAGGAACGCTGCATGACGATGGCGGCACCGTTGCTTGGGGATTTCTACGATCTTTGGCACCACGCCTTTAAGCAGTATTCGAGCTATCCGCCTGAGTTTTCGGCTGAGCACGACAGCACGACAGCTGCGAATTGCATTCGGTCGCACGCTTGGACAGAGGTGGTCCGGCGTTTCGACGGTCGCAAGGGCTTTAAATTGCTTCGTCTGGCACGGCTCAATCTTCTCTTGGTTCGTGACGAGACCGTCTGGCGATTCAAGCTGGTCGATGGAGCTGGTCGTCATAGCAACTATCAGACGGAGCAGCAGCGAAATTTCGATGATCAACTGCCTCTACCCGGTTTGCCCGATGAGGCTGTTCGACTTACATCCGGATACCAGCCCGACGATTTAGGCCAACAGATTGACCGGATCATCATTGCCCGTCCCATCGGTCGTCAAATTGAATGGGCTGCACAAGTGAACATGAGTGGTGGAACCGCGTCATGGGAGGACATCACTCCGGATCGGTTGCCTGGAATGGAGCGTGTTGATTTCAGGCGGCGCTCGAAATAAGAGCGTGCAATGCAGGCCAAAAAATTTAATCCAGACATGCTTCGACTTGCACGCGACGCGAGAGAAGCTACCCAGGCCGATTTGGCGCGTATGTCCGGCGTGACACAGGCGCTCATCTCAAAAATTGAGAATGGCTTGGGGCAGCCGTCGGAAGACGTTATCGAGAAGGTTGCCACTGCGCTGCGATTTCCAATTTCCTTCTTCTTGCAAGAGGAGCGCGCAATAGGGTTTCCACCCTTTCATTTTCGAAAGCGCGTGAGGCTTTCCAAGGGCGATCTGGCGCGCATTAATGCTTCAGTCAACATAAGGCGCCAGCACGTAACCAAGCTGCTGCGATCATATGAAGCGATTATCGAAAAACCTATTCCGCAATATGATCTCGATCATAGTGGCCTGATGCCTGAACAAGTTGCAGCCCGTCTTCGTGAATATTGGCTCCTACCGAGAGGGCCTATAGACAACATCGTGAATCTTATTGAGCGTGCTGGCGGCATCGTCATCCTTGCAAAATTTGGAACCGATTTGCTGGATGCCGTCAGCTTTCGCTCGGAGGGCTTGCCCCCGCTATTCTTTATGAATCGAGAAGTGCCCGGGGATCGTTTCAGATTCAGTTTGGCCCACGAGCTTGGCCATATTGTAATGCACACTATCCCGGGAGATGACCATGACATGGAGAAACAGGCAGATAGGTTCGCAGCTGCGTTTCTGATGCCCGCTGCGGATATTCGACCCTATCTACAGACCGTCAAGATCAACTCTCTTGGTCGTGTGAAAGCCTACTGGAAGGTATCTATCAAGGCTTTAATAAAGCGTGCGCACGATCTGAAGCTCATTACGGATAACTACTACAAGGTTTTAAACATTCAATATAGCAAAGCATATTCCCTTGGAGAGGACTTACCGTTGCCGGTTGAACAGCCTTCAACTGTGCATGCGGCCGTGAAGCACCACATGCATGAGTTACGCTATAGCCAGGAAGATTTAGCATCCCTGCTTTGTCTTACGGAGGACGATCTTCGACTTGCCTATTTGGATAGCGGCGTGAAATTGAGGCTTGTGAAAGGCTGAGCCTTCAAAGTGATGCCAACGTTGATCCTGGCTTTTCGGCCGGCTACCGCGTCGCCAGCGCGGCGAAGCAGGTCTGGCCGCGCTCGGTCAGCCGGGCGCAGACCTCGCGCGCCTCGCGCTCGACGAAGGGACCGAAGCGGGCGCGGAAAAGCGTCTGGCCGTCGACGCCCTTGAACGGCACGATGATCCGCGCCGCCTGGCCGAGGATGTCCATCGAGCGCTCGGCATAGGTCGCGAGCTGCGCGCGGGCGATGTTCGAATCGGCGAAGGCGCCGATCTGGATCGTCCAGTCCTGCGCGGTCAGCCTCTTCGCCGCCGTCGCGACGTCGTCGCCGATATCGCCTTCGCCGATCTCGGGCCGCGTGGTCGGGCTGCGCTGCGGCTTGGGCGAAGGCGGCTGGTAGGAGGCGAGCACCACCGGGCGCTCCGGCTGCTTCTGCGGCGGCGGCAGATGCGGCTTGGGCTGCGGGATCGGCACGTTCATGGCGACGACCACCGGCGCCTTGGCCGGAGGCTGCGGACGCTGCTGCGGCGGCGGAGCGGGGACCGGCGCCGGCGGCGGCGCGATCTCGTTCGCCGTGTCGAAGGCGATGTCGTTGTCGGGACGGCTCTCGGCCAGGTCTTCGTCCTCGCCGTCATTGGCGGCGACCTGCTGCGGCTGTGCGGGGCGCGTCGTCGGCGGCGTCAGATCGAAGCCGGCAAGGACCGTCTGGTTGTTCTGCGCCGCCTGCTGCCACGGCACCTTGTTGCTCGCGACCAGGGTCGGGTTGGCGGCGATCTGCGCGAAGGTGTCGTCGAGCAGATGCATCATCTCGGCATCGCGACGCCGCGCCGTGCGGCCGCCCATCACCACGCCGATGATGTGGTTGCGCCCGCGCGTCACCGACGAGACCAGATTGAAGCCCGAGGCGCCGGTATAGCCGGTCTTGATCCCGTCGGCGCCGTCATAGCGGCCGATCAGATTGTCATGCGTCACATAGGCGGTGCCGCGATAGCTGAACCCCGGCGCGGAGAAGTAATGGAAATATTGCGGAAAGTCGTAGGCAAGGTGGCGCGCCAGAATCGCGAGGTCGCTCGCGGTCGAGATCTGCAGCGGATCGGGAAGACCCGAGGCGTTGTGATAGAACGTGTCGCGCATGCCGAGCTGGCGCGCCTTGACGTTCATCATCTCGGCGAAATGGCCTTCGGTGCCCCCTAAGGCCTCGGCGATGGTCACCGCGACGTCGTTGGCCGAGCGCACCACGATCGCGTAGATCGCGACGTCGACGGGAATCGAATCGCCGGCATAGAGGTGCAGCTTGGTCGGCTTCTGCGCCGCCGCATGCGCCGAGACGGGCAGGGCGCTCGACAGGCTGAGCTGCCCCTTCTTCAGCGCCTCGAACAGCAGATAGAGCGTCATCATCTTGGTCAGCGACGCGGGATGGCGCTCGGCATTGGCGTTGCGGGAATAGAGGACCTTGCCCGTCTCGCCGTCGACGATCAGGGCGGCGTCCTTCTCGGGGTCGGTCGGCGAGCGCGGAATCGCATGCGCGACGCCGCCGCGATGATGGCGGGGGCGGGCATCCGCCGGGGCAGCGCAAAGGGTCAGGGCGAGGCCCAGAAATGGCAACGCCCACAAGAGCGTGCTGAATCGGGTCCAGGCCCGGTCTAGCATCGACTGCCTCTACGCGAGTTTGTTACGCCACCCCACTTTTGGTCATAAGACCAAAAAGCTCGGATGACCACAAGCTAAATCCTGAATTCACGATAGATTCCGGGTGTTTACGAACGGTTAATAATTCATTTTTCAGGTGTGCTTACTTGACGGAAGAATGGCCCTTGACATTCGTCATGCTGCACTGCATATAAGCATTGTTGCGATGCAGCATGTGCAGTGCAACATAAATCTGGCTGTCGCGTTTTTGCGGTATGCCCCCAAACCTTTGGAGACAGACAATGGCGAAGAACAAGACGGCCGAGCAGACCATGGACACGGCCGAGACCATGACCAAGAACGGCGCGGACGCGTTGAAGACCGGCTTCGAGAAGGCCGTGAAGGGCTATGACCAGTTCCTCGGCTTCGGCAAGGAGACGGTCGAGGCCTACACCAAGGCCGCCAACGTCGCCGCGAAGGGCGCCGAGACCCTGCACAACGAGATTTTCGCCTATTCCAAGCAGTCGATGGAAGACGCGATGACCCAGACGAAGGCGCTGATGGCGACCAAGTCGGTCCACGAGGCGTTCGAGCTGCAGAGCGATTTCGCCAAGACCCAGTTCGACGGCTATGTCGCGCAGATGACCAAGCTCGGCGAGATCGTCACCGCGACCGCCAAGGACAGCTTCGCCCCCATCCAGGGCCGCGTCCAGGCCTGGGTCGACACCGTGCAGAGCGCGCGCGCGGCCTAATACCGCCTATATCTCGTTCCGCGGTTCCTCCCCCCTCCAAAAGCGGAACGGGAGCTAAAGGGTCCGGGCTTCATTGCCCGGGCCCTTTTTGCTTTATCTCTACCGGAGCTTGAGTCATCGTCGCGCGCTGCCAAGGGGGATTTGATGAATCGCGCCGCGATCTGCTTTTTCGCCGTTCTGCTCGAAGCGGGCCGCGCCGGCGCGGCGGCCCCTGCGCCTGCCGCCGCCAGGCCGGCGCCGGCCGCGGCATCAGGCGCTTGCGGCGAGCTGGTGCGCGCCTACGACACGTCGAATCGCAAGATCGCCCAGATCCGCGCCGACGGCGTCTTGGACAACAGCGCGCCGCGCGAGACCAACCGCCAGCTCAAGGAGCTCAACGAGCGTCAGGAGCAACTGGTCGTCCTGGAGCTGATGCGCATGCGCAACTGCCCGGCGCCCCTGCATGGCGGACCCGCGCCCTACATGACGTCCGCCATGGAGTGCGCTCTGGAAACGGAGAAAGGCAATTATAAAGCGGAAATCTGCGACATTTCGAAGTGGACGCTCACGGAAAGCTCCGCGCCGGCCCCTTGACCAGGTCCGGGCCGGCTTCGCTACCTTTTTGCTTTCCGGCAAGGACGGACGAGATAAGCTTCGCGACATGAAAGCGGTTGCGCAAGGCTGGCATGATCCCGTTTAGTACTTATATGCGTAAGACACGGCGATGAAAGACAAACGCGATGGCGGCGGGCCGAGCGGCAATGGCGGTTCCGGAACGGGGACCGGCATCGTCACGAAGACGCGCCCGAAGACCAAGAAGCCGTCGCTCTACAAGGTCCTCATCCTGAACGACGACTACACGCCGATGGAGTTCGTCGTCCACATCCTGGAGAAGTTCTTCAACAAGGGCCGCGAGCAGGCGGTCGAGATCATGCTGCACGTCCATCGCCATGGGGTGGGCGTGTGCGGAGTCTTCACCTACGAGGTCGCCGAGACGAAGGTGGCGCAGGTCGTCGAGTTCTCGCGCCGCCACGAGCATCCTCTGCAATGCACCATGGAGAAAGAATAGAGACATGCCCTCACTGTCGCGTAGCTTGGAGCAGGCCCTGCATCGCGCGATCCACCTCGCAAGCGAGCGCCATCACGAATACGCGACGCTCGAGCACCTTCTCCTCGCGCTGATCGACGATCCGGACGCGGCGCAGGTGATGAAGGCTTGCAACGTCGAGATCGATCCGCTGCGCCATGCGCTGCAGAAGCACATCGACGAGGAGCTGATGACCCTCGTCATCGAGGACGGCGAGGACGCCAAGCCGACCACCGGCTTCCAGCGCGTCGTCCAGCGCGCGGTGCTGCACGTCCAGAACTCCGGCCGCGACGAGGTGACGGGCGCGAACGTGCTGGTCGCGCTGTTCACCGAGCGCGAGAGCCACGCCGTCTATTTCCTGCAGGAGCAGAACATGACGCGGCTCGACGCCGTGTCGTACATCTCCCACGGCATCGCCAAGCGTCCGGGCATGAGCCAGCCGAAAGCCGTCAAGGGCGCCGACGAGGACGAGGACGGCGAGAAGGTCGTCAAGCAGGGCAGCGACGCGCTCGACGCCTATTGCGTGAACCTGAACGAGAAAGCCAAGTCGGGTCGCATCGATCCGCTCATCGGCCGCGACGCCGAGGTCGAGCGCACGATCCAGATCCTGTGCCGCAGGCAAAAGAACAACCCGCTCTTCGTCGGCGATCCCGGCGTCGGCAAGACCGCCATCGCCGAAGGCCTGGCGCGCAAGATCGTCAATCACGAAGTGCCCGAGGTGCTGCGCGGCAGCACGATCTATGCCCTCGACATGGGCGCGCTGATCGCCGGCACGCGCTATCGCGGCGATTTCGAGGAGCGCCTGAAATCGGTCGTGAAGGAGCTCGAGAACATCAAGGGCGCGATCCTGTTCATCGACGAGATCCACACCGTGATCGGCGCCGGCGCCACCTCGGGCGGCGCGATGGACGCGTCGAACCTCTTGAAGCCCGCGCTGCAGGCCGGGCTGCTGCGCTGCGTCGGCTCCACGACCTACAAGGAATACCGCCAGTATTTCGAGAAGGATCGCGCGCTGGTGCGCCGCTTCCAGAAGATCGACGTCGCCGAGCCCACGATCCCCGACACGATCAAGATCCTCAAGGGCATCAAGACGTACTACGAGGAGTATCACAAGCTCCGCTACACCTCCGAGGCGATCAAGGCCGCGGTCGAGCTCTCCGCGAAATACATCAACGACCGCAAGCTGCCCGACAAGGCGATCGACGTGATCGACGAGGTCGGCGCTTCGCAGATGCTCGTCCCCGAGTCGCGGCGCAAGAAGGTCATCGGCGTCAAGGAGGTCGAGGACGTCGTCGCCAAGATGGCGCGCATTCCGCCGAAATCGGTGTCGAAGACGGACGCCGAGGCGCTGCGCACGCTCGAGGACGACCTCAAGCGCGTCGTGTTCGGCCAGGACAATGCGATCCACGCGCTGTCGTCGGCGATCAAGCTCGCGCGCGCGGGCCTGCGCCAGCCCGAGAAGCCGATCGGCTGCTATCTCTTCAGCGGCCCGACCGGTGTCGGCAAGACCGAGGTCGCCAAGCAGCTCGCCGCCATCATGGGCGTGGAGCTGATCCGCTTCGACATGAGCGAATACATGGAGCGCCACACGGTCAGCCGCCTGATCGGCGCGCCGCCCGGCTATGTCGGCTTCGACCAGGGCGGCTTGCTCACCGACGGCGTCGACCAGCATCCGCATTGCGTGCTGCTGCTCGACGAGATCGAGAAGGCGCATCAAGACCTGTTCAACATCCTTCTGCAGGTGATGGATCACGGCAAGCTGACCGACCACAACGGCAAGAAGATCGACTTCCGCAACGTGGTGCTGATCATGACCACCAACGCGGGCGCGTCGGACGCCGCGAAGGACGCCATCGGCTTCGGCCGCGGCAAGCGCGACGGCGAGGACGAGGAAGCGATCAAGAAGCTGTTCACGCCCGAATTCCGCAACCGTCTGGATGCCACGATCAACTTCGCGCCGCTCAGCCGCGAGACCATCGACCATGTGGTCGAGAAGTTCGTGCTCGAGCTCGAGGCCCAGCTCGTCGACCGCGACGTGACCTTCGACCTGACGCCCGAGGCGACGCGCTGGCTGGGCGAGAAGGGCTATGACGACGCCTTCGGCGCCCGTCCGCTCGCCCGCGTGATCCAGGAGAACCTCAAGAAGCCGCTCGCCGACGAGATCCTGTTCGGCAAGCTCAAGGACGGCGGCACGGTGCGCGTGCTGCTCGACCGCGAGAACGACAAGCTCGCTTTCGACTTCGTCCCCGCCGCCGACGCCAAACCCCGCCCGCCTGCGTCCAAAAAGAGGCAGGAGCCGGAGGAGAGCGTTTAGCTGGCTCTTTTCCGCCGTTAGGGTGATATCTCGTTTAAGTTGTGCTAAGATCCAACCCTCCCCTTGAGGGAGGGTCGAAATTTGCGGAACGCAAATTTCGGGGAGGGGTCG
>DASZQV010000014.1:0-167361 GCA_035549495.1 Rhizomicrobium sp.
ATCACATCCGGCGCGTGTCCAAGGCGCTCGGCCTCGACGCTGACCTGCAGAAGCAGATGGGTCCGCTGCTGACCGGTCTCTACAGGGCGTTCACCGAGAGGGACATGAGCCTGCTCGAGGTGAACCCGCTGGTCGTCACCAAGGACAAGAAGCTGATTTGCCTCGACGCCAAGATCGGCTTCGATGACAACGCGCTGTTCCGGCTCGCCGACGTGGCGGCGCTGCGCGATCTGACTGAAGAAGACCCGAAGGAAACCGAAGCGTCGAAGTATGATCTCAACTACGTCGCGCTCGACGGCTCGATCGGCTGCATGGTCAACGGCGCGGGCCTCGCCATGGCGACCATGGACATCATCAAGCTGTACGGCATGGAGCCGGCGAACTTCCTCGACGTCGGCGGCAGCGCCACCAAGGATAAGGTCGCGGCCGCGTTCAAGATCATCACCAGTGATCCCAGCGTGAAGGGCATTCTGGTCAACATCTTCGGCGGCATCATGAAATGCGATGTCATCGCCGAAGGCGTCGTCGCCGCGGTCAAAGAGGTCGGCCTCAAAGTGCCGCTGGTGGTTCGGCTTGAGGGCACCAATGTCGATCTCGGCAAGAAGATCATTGCCGACTCCAAGCTCGATGTCGTCCCGGCCGACGATCTCGACGACGCCGCCAAGAAGATCGTCGCGGCGGTTCGGAGCAGGAACTGATGGTCGAACATCGTGAATTTACTCCGTAGAGACCGCATCTCATGTCCATCCTGATCGACAAGAATACCAAGGTCATCTGCCAGGGCTTTACCGGCAAGAACGGCACCTTCCATTCCGAGCAGGCGATTGCCTACGGGACCCAGATGGTCGGCGGCACTTCGCCGGGCAAAGGCGGCACGATGCATCTCGGCCTGCCGGTGTTCGAGACGGTCGCCGAGGCCAAGGCCGAGACCGGCTGCGACGCCAGCGTCATCTACGTGCCGCCGCCTGGCGCCGCAGATGCCATCAGCGAGGCGATCGCCGCCGAAATCCCGCTGATCGTCTGCATCACCGAAGGCATCCCGGTGCTCGACATGGTCAAGGTCAAGCGCGCGCTGTCGGGCTCGAAGTCGCGGCTGATCGGGCCGAACTGCCCCGGCGTGATCACGCCCGGCGAGTGCAAGATCGGCATCATGCCGGGCCATATCCATCGCCGCGGCAAGGTCGGCATCGTCTCGCGCTCGGGCACGCTCACCTACGAAGCGGTGGCGCAGACGACGGCGGCGGGGCTGGGCCAGACCTCCTGCGTCGGCATCGGCGGCGATCCGGTGAAGGGCACCGAGCATATCGACGTGCTGGAGATGTTCCTTCGCGATCCGGAAACGGAATCGATCATCATGATCGGCGAGATCGGCGGCAGCGCCGAGGAAGACGCGGCCGACTTCGTCAAGCACAACAAGACCAAGAAGCCGATGGTGGGCTTCATCGCCGGCGTCACCGCGCCGCCGGGCCGGCGCATGGGCCATGCGGGCGCGATCATCTCCGGCGGCAAGGGCGGCGCGGAGTCGAAGATCGAAGCGATGCGCTCCGCCGGCATCCGCGTGTCGCCGAACCCGGCCGCTTTGGGCACGACCCTGGTCGAGCTGCTGAACGGGAAATAGGGCGATGTCGCGCAGCGCACGCGCCGCGGCGATCCTTCTGGCGGTGACGACGTCCGCTTTTGCCGACGACCGCCCGTCGCCGCAATGCCCGGGCGAGCCGGGGCTGACCGGCGATCTGGGGCGCCTCTATCTCTATCGCAAGGATGCGCTCGGGATGACGAACAAGCCCGACATCCTGGTCGACGGCAAGAATATCGGCGCGCAGGCCACGCTCGGCGAGTATTACTGCCTCACCCGTCCGGCCGGCAGCCACACCATCGGCACGACGGACGGACACGCCACGACCGTCCAGCTCGCTTCGGGCAAGGCCGCCTATGTCCGCTTCGTCGTCGAGGGCGACCAGCTGCTGGGGTTGTTCAGCTCCATCGAGCCGGAAGCGATGGGCGAGCAGCAGGCGATCGAGGACATCAGCTTCCTCGACTATCACCGGCTCTATTCGACGCCCTGAGCCGGTTCTGCAGCGGCCGCTCGAAGAAGCGGAAGCAGAGCGCGCCGAGGCCGATCAGCACCGCATAGAACGCGACGAGCGCGAGCGGGCTCTCGAAAGAGTCCGGCGTGAGCGCGGTGTGCGCGGCGATCAGCGCGAGGCCGAGCTGCATCGGAAAATGCAGCATGTAGGTCGAGTACGAGATATCGCCGAGGAACGAGAGCCGTTCCCACGACGCGCCCAAGACCTGCTCGCGCAACGCCAGCGCCAGGATCGTCACCGGGCTGACGCCGAAGATGAAGAGCAGCAGGAACAGGTCGTCGTTCGATTGCGGCGGCAGCAGCGCGTGCAGCGGGTGGAGATAGGCCTCGATCCACACCACGATCCATAGCACGAGCGCCGCGTATCCCACCCATCGCGCGATGCGCGCGGCGTCGGCGCGCTTCAGGATCCGCCGGTCGAGGAAATAGACCGCGCCGCCCAGAAAGAACCCCATCACGCCGCGGGCGATGAAAAGATTCCAGTGCAGCAGCGCGATCCCCAAGCCCGCCACGCCCAGCGCCGGCCAGACGCCGCGAAAGCCGAAGCGCGCGCTCACGAAGAACAACCCATAGAGCAGCACCTCGACCGACACCGACCACGCCGGGCCGTTGAAGGACTGCTCGATCGTCGGCGGCAGCCATTGCTGCGCCATCACGAGGCCGGACGCGAAATGCGGCAGGTCGTTCGCGTCGTAGATGAAGAAATGCCCGGTCGCGCGCAGAAAGAAGAATTGCAGGATCGCCGCGCTCGCCAAAGTCGCCAGATGCAGCGGATAGAGCCGCGAGAAGCGCAGCCGCGCGAACCGCCCCAAGCCGATGCTGCCCTCGCGGATCGCGGCGCCATAGAGCCAGAAGAAGATGAAGCCGGACAATGGAAAGAACAGGTCGACCGCCGCCCAGCCCTCGTCGTAGAGCGGCTTGAGCAGCCAATAGAGCGGCTGGGCGCTGCGCTGCCAGTCGTCGGGCCATTCGCCGCTGATCGCCTGGAAATGCTGCCAATGCCACACGACGATGGAGAGCGCGGCGAGCCCCCTCAGACTGTCCAGCGCGTGCAGCCGCTTCATTCGCAAAATCGCCCCATTAGACCCATATTAATGCGGGAAAGCGTTGTATTGGCGAGCATTCGGCGGTACCACGCCATCCCCTTGTCCCGCGTTACCTCAGGACCGGTCGGGCCCAAGAAGCCCTTCCTCAAGCACTTGAAATGACTGATCAATCTCGTCTCCGCTCGACCAACGACATTCTCGAAGCGACCTCGTTCCTGCAAGGCGCCAATGCCGCCTTCCTCGAGTCGCTCTATGCGCAATATCAGGAAAACCCCGACGCGGTGGACCCCACCTGGCGCGCCTATTTCGCGAGCCTGGCCGAGAACGGATTGAGCCCCACACAGCTTGGCCGCGGGCCCGGGTGGCGGCGCGACGCGAAGCCGGAACTCGCGAGCGGCGAGCTCGTCGGCGCGCTCACCGGGCAATGGCCGGCGAAGCCTGGCGCAAGCGAGAAGGACCTGCGCGCCGCGGCGCTGGAATCCATCCGCGCGATCCAGATGGTGCGCGCCTACCGCGTCATCGGCCATCTCGAGGCGAACCTCGACCCGCTCAATCTCTCGCCGAAGACGCCGCATCCGCAGCTCGATCCCGCCTTCAACGGCTTCAGGCCCGAGGACATGGACCGCCCGGTCTTCGTCGGCGGCGTGCTGGGCCTCGAAAGCACCACGCCGCGCCGGATGGTGGAGCTCTTGAAGCGCACCTATTGCGGGCGCATCGGCTATGAGTTCATGCACATCAACGACGCCGAGCAGAAGGACTGGCTGCAGCGGCGCATCGAAGGGCCGGACAAGGAGATCGCGTTCACCCCCGAAGGCAAGCGCGCGATCCTGAACAAGCTGGTCGAGGCCGAGGGCTTCGAGAAGTTCTGCGGCGTGCGCTTCCTCGGCACCAAGCGCTTCGGGCTCGACGGCGGCGAAGCGATGATCCCCGCGCTCGAGCAGATCATCAAGCGCGGCGGCAGCCTGGGCGTGAAGGAGATCGTGCTCGGCATGAGCCATCGCGGACGGCTGAACGTGCTCGCCAACGTGATGTCCAAGCCCTATCGCCAGCTGTTCCACGAATTCCAGGGCGGCAGCGCCAAACCCAGCGAGGTGCAGGGCTCGGGCGACGTGAAGTACCATCTGGGCGCCTCGTCGGACCGCGAGTTCGACGGCGTGAAGGTGCATCTGTCGCTGACCGCCAACCCGTCGCATCTCGAAGCTGCCGATCCGGTCGTGCTCGGCAAGGCGCGGGCGAAGCAGTACCAGCTCGGCGACCGCACCGCGCGCGCCAGCGTGCTGCCGCTGCTCATCCATGGCGATGCGGCCTTCGCGGGCCAGGGCGTGGTCGCGGAGTGCTTCGCGATGTCGGGCACGCGCGGCTTCAACACCGGCGGCACGATCCATTTCATCGTCAACAACCAGATCGGCTTCACCACGGCGCCGATCTATTCGCGCTCCTCGCCCTATCCGTCGGACGTCGCGCTGATGGTGCAGGCGCCGATCTTCCACGTGAACGGCGACGATCCCGAGGCGGTGGTCCACGTCGCGCGCATCGCGACCGAGTTCCGCCAGCTGTTCCACAAGGACGTCGTCATCGACATGTTCTGCTATCGCCGCTTCGGCCATAACGAGAACGACGAGCCGGCGTTCACCCAGCCCTTGATGTACCGCGCGATCAAGGACCATCCCTCGACGCTCGAGCTCTATCGCAGGAAGCTCGTCGGCGACGGCACCTTGAGCGAGGCCGACATCGCCGACATGGTCGGCGGCTTCAACAAGCGCCTTGACGAGGAATTCGACGCCTCGAAGGCGCATCTGCCCAACCATGCCGACTGGCTCGACGGGCGCTGGAGCGGGCTCGGCGTGGCGCCGGCCGGCGACCGCCGCGGCGAGACCGCGCTGCCGATCGAGATCCTGAAGGAGGTCGGCCACGCGCTGACCGCCGTGCCGGACGGCTTCAACATCCACCGCACCATCGCGCGCCAGCTCGAGGCCAAGAAGCACATGTTCGAGAGCGGCGAAGGCTTCGACTGGGCGACCTGCGAAGCGCTCGCCTTCGGCACCTTGCTGAAAGAGGGCGTGCCGGTGCGCCTGTCGGGGCAGGACAGCTCGCGCGGCACCTTCTCGCAGCGTCACTCGACCTTCGTCGACCAGCAGACCGAGGAGCGCTATGTGCCGCTCAACCATCTCGGCGGCGAGCAAGCGGATTTCGAGGTCATCGACACGCTGCTCTCGGAAGAGGCGGTGCTCGGCTTCGAATACGGCTATTCGACCGCGGAGCCCAAGGCGCTGGTGCTGTGGGAAGCGCAGTTCGGCGATTTCGCCAACGGCGCGCAGGTGATCATCGACCAGTTCATCGCTTCGGGCGAAATGAAATGGCTGCGCATGTGCGGCCTCGTGATGCTGCTGCCGCACGGTTACGAAGGCCAGGGGCCGGAACATTCCTCGGCGCGGCTCGAGCGCTATCTCCAGCTCTGCGCGCAGGACAACATCCAGGTCGCATGCCCGACGACGCCGGCGAACTATTTCCACGTGCTGCGCCGCCAGATCCACCGCCCGTTCCGCAAACCGCTGGTGCTGATGACGCCGAAATCGCTGCTGCGTCACAAGCGCTGCGTCTCGTTCCTCTCCGACATGTCGCCGGGCAGCTCGTTCCATCGCGTGTTCCGCGACCAGGCCGAAGCCGTGCCGGGCGCGACCACGGTCAAGCTCGTGGACGACGGCGAGATCAAGCGCGTGGTGCTGTGCACCGGCAAGGTCTATTTCGACCTGATGGAAGAGCGCGAGAAGCGCGGCGAGACCCGCATCCAGATCCTGCGCCTGGAGCAGCTCTATCCCTTCCCCGAATCCGCTTTGCGCTCCGAGCTAAACCGCTTCGCGAAGGCCGATCTGGTGTGGTGCCAGGAAGAGCCGAGGAACCAGGGCGCCTGGACCTTCGTGGCGCCGCGCATCGAGGACACCGTCGCGCATCTGGGCGGCAGCGCGCGGCCGCGCTATGTCGGGCGTCCGGAGTACGCGTCCACCGCCGCCGGCCTGACAAGCCAGCACAATGCCGAACTCAAAGCCTTCCTGGATGAGGCCCTGACGCTATGAGCATCGAGATCAAAGTCCCCGCCATGGGCGAGTCCGTGACCGAAGCCACGGTCGCGCGCTGGTTCAAGAAGGAAGGCGACAGCGTCGCGCGCGACGAGCCGCTGCTCGAGCTCGAGACCGACAAGGTGACCGTCGAGGTGCCCGCGCCCGCGGCCGGCGCGATCGAATCCATCGCCGCGAAAGCGGGCGACACGGTGCAGGTCGGCGCGCTGCTCGGCCGTCTCGCCGAAGGCAAGGCCGGCAGCCCGTCGGCCGTCGCCGCCGGCAATCCCGACAGCGTTGCGCCGAAGCCTGCCGCGGCGCCCGTCCCCGCGCCGAAAGCGGCGGCGCCCGTCATGCCCTCCGTGCGCCGCATCGCGGAAGAGAGCGGCGTCAGTTCCGCCTCCGTCGCCGGCACGGGCAAGGACGGCCGCGTGACCAAGGGCGACATGCTCTCCGCGCTCGAAGCGCGCCGCGCGCCGGCCGCAGCACCGGCGCCCGTCGCCGCCGGTCCGCGCCCCAATGCCGACCGCGAGGAGCGCGTGGCGATGACGCGCCTGCGCCGCACCATCGCGCTGCGCCTGAAGGAGTCGCAGAACACCGCCGCCCAGCTCACGACCTTCAACGAGGTCGATATGAGCCACGTGATGGCGCTGCGCACCGAATACAAAGAGAGCTTCGAGAAGAAACACGGCGTGCGGCTGGGCTTCATGGGCTTCTTCGTCAAGGCCTGCATCGCGGCGCTCGAGGAGCTGCCCAACGTCAACGCCGAGATCGAAGGCGACGACATCGTCTACAAGAACTATTACGACATGGGGGTCGCGGTCTCGACCGAGAAGGGCCTGGTCGTCCCCGTGGTGCGCGACGCCGACAAGCTCTCGCTCGCGGGCATCGAAGCGGCGATCAACGATTACGGCCTGCGCGCGCGCGACGGCAAGCTGAAGCTCGAGGATCTGCAGGGCGGCACCTTCACGATCTCGAACGGCGGCGTGTTCGGCTCGCTGATGTCGACGCCGATCCTGAATTCGCCGCAATCGGGCATCCTCGGCATGCACAAGATCCAGCCGCGCCCGGTCGCGATCGAGGGCAAGGTCGAGATCCGCCCGATGATGTACCTCGCGCTCTCCTACGACCACCGCCTGGTCGACGGCCGCGAAGCCGTCACCTTCCTGGTGCGCGTGAAGGAGAACCTGGAGGACCCGCAGCGGTTGCTCTTGGATATCTGAACATCATGCCGGACAATCGTTTCCGGCCAAGCTACCTTGACGAGCTGGCAGATTTTCTGCGGCGCGTTCCGGCCGTAACTGGCCTCGGCAGCAAGATCGAAGCCAACGGCGACCGGTGGATAAAATTCGATATCGACATCGACCACGGCCTTGCGTGGAACGTTGTTCAGGAGCTTGGTCATTTGCTCAACTATCTGAGCCTCGGTGAGCGCCTCACGACCGTCTTCAAACCCGTGTCGCCGCCGCCCTATTTGAACGGTGGGCCCAAAGACTATCTTTCCTGGGTGATTGAAGCGGACCGATCCGCCAATCCGCGGTCCCTTAAAGAGTTGCTTGAAGGGCGGATGCCGCGGCCGGTCGAGGATGCGAGCGCTTGGGCGACAGATCCCACATAGGGCCGATCAAGCCACCCGCTTGTCCATCATCTCGAGCTTGGCGAGCTCGACATGGGCGCGCAGCTCGATCTCGTCGAGCACGCTTTGCAGCTTCGGATCGGCGAAGACCTCGTGGCGGCGGCCGACGGCGACGGCCAGCCGATTGAGCGTCGAGCGCGGGATGCCGCCCGCGAGAAGCCCGTCGCGCACTTGGTCGAGCATGTCGAGCAGATGCTCGCCATGGGCCAGGCCCTTCGAGCGGCCGCTGGTGGAATCGTCGAGGCCCTGGAGCGTGAGGATGCTGTCGAGCGCGGTGAGCGGGCCCGGGGCTGCGACGGCTTGCGGCCGCGCGTCCGACGCGCCCGAGACGCTGAACGATTGATCGCTGCCGCTCGCACTCTTCGCGATGCGGCGGATATTGGCGGCGTCGACGCGGCCGGGGCTCCTGATCTCCATGGGGTTCGTCCCATTGCGACACACCAGTTTCGCGCGCCGTGGTTAAGAAGTGGTTACATCCAACTCCTTGTCATTCCCGGCCGAGCGCAGCGAGGGGAAGGGAACCCGACTTGTCATTGAGTGCGCAAAAGTTGGGTCCCCTTCCCTCGCACCGACGCCATCGCGTCGATGCTCGCCGGGATGACAAGTGTCAGTTACGCGCGGTGATAGGGGTGTCCGGCCAGGATCGTCAGCGCGCGATAGACCTGCTCGGCCAGCATCGCGCGCACCAGAAGATGCGGCCAGGTCTGCGGCCCGAACGCGAGGCTGCGGCCGGCGCGCAGGCCCGGAAGAGCGCCGAGACCGTCCGGCCCGCCGATCACGAACACCAGATGCTTGGTGCCCGCATCGCGCAGCGCCCCGATCATCTCGGCGAAATCCGTGGACGTCATGCCTTTGCCCTTGGCGTCGAGGAGCACGACCTGCGCGCCCGCGGGCACGCGCGCGGCCAGGCGCTCGGCCTCGTCCTGCATGCGCTTCGGCGTTTCGGCTTTCTTGGAGACCGGGACTTCCTCGACCGCGATCTCGGCGATGCCCATCCGGCGGCCGAGATGCAGCGCGCGTCCGACATAGTCCTCGATCAGCGCGCCTTCGCCGGAGCCGCGCGCATGGCCGACCGCGAGGATGAGCAGGCGCACGCGTCAGTGCGCGGCGCGGGCGCGCGGCGGCTCGTCGACCGACCACATGCCTTCGAGGTCGTAATAGGCGCGCACTTCGGCCCGGAACAGATGCACCACGACGTCGCCGGCGTCGACCAGCACCCAGTCGCCCTGGCGCGCGCCGTCGACGGGCCGCGTGCCGTAGCCGGCCTCTTTCAGGCGCCGCGCCAGATGCTCGGCCATCGAGGCGACGTGGCGCGAAGACCGCCCGGTCGCGATCACGATGGCATCGCAGAACGCGGCGCGGCCGGCGAGGTCGATGGTGGTGACGTCCTCGGCCTTGTCGTCGTCCAGCGATGTCAGGATGCGCGTGAGCAGCGTGGTTTCGGGTGCGGGCGCCGCAGCCTTCTTCTTTTTCGGCGCGGCTTTCTTCTTGGTCTTGCTGGTAGCCAGGTCACGTCCTCGCTGAGGGGTACGGCTCAAGTCTAGCACGGCGGAATCGCGCGCACCAAGGCCTCCGAATCGAACGCCTTGGCCCTGATCGCCGTGGAGCTCTGCATATTGCGGCGGCCGTCGATCACCCGGATCGCGCGGCGCAAGGCGGCGTGCTGCATCGGCGCCGCCGAAAGGCAAGCGAGCACCGTGCCCGGCCGCTGTATCACCGCGATGGGCACGCGCGAAGCGATCTCGCGCCAGCGCCGCCAGCGGCGGAAGAGCAAAAGACTGTCGCTGCCCATCAGCCAGACGAATTCGACCAGCGGAAAGCGCCGCTGCAGCGCCTCGAGCGTGTCGATGGAATAGCGCGTGCCGAGCACGCGCTCGATGTCCGTCGCGATAACGCGCGGATGGCGTGCGACCCTTTGCGCCGCGCGCAGGCGATCAGCGATCGGAGCCAGCCCGATCGGGCTCTTCAGCGGGTTCTGCGGCGTCACCAGCCACCACACATAGTCGAGGCCGAGGCGCTTCAGCGCGACCTCGCTGAGATAGAGATGACCCTCGTGCGCGGGATTGAACGAGCCGCCGAGCAGCCCGATGCGCAGTCCCGGCGCGACCGGCCCCGGAGGGCGCAGCCAGTGCCAAGGGCCGCGCGCGGAGGTCACGGCGACCACGCCTTCGCCAGCGCCTTGGCCGCGCGCCCGCCGGAGCGGCGCTTGACGATCAGCTTGGCGAGCGCGCGCAGCACGTCTTCCACGCCTTCGCCGGTGACGCCGGAGATCGCGAACACATTGTCGCCGCTCGCCTTCTCGAGCGAGGCGCGCTTGCGCGAGGCGGAAGTCCTGTCGAGCGCGTCGATCTTGTTGAGCACCAGGATCTCGGGCTTGTCCTCGAGCCCGTTGCCATAGGCTTCGAGCTCGCCGCGGATCGTGGTGTAGGCCTTGGCGATGCCGCTCTGCGTGCCGTCGATGAGATGCAGGATCGCGTTGCAGCGCTCGGCGTGGCCCAGGAACTTGTCGCCCAGGCCGACGCCCTCATGCGCGCCTTCGATCAGGCCCGGCAGATCGGCGACGACGAAGTCCACGCCGTCGATGCGCACCACGCCGAGCTGCGGGTTGAGCGTGGTGAAGGGATAGTCGGCGATCTTCGGCCGCGCTTCCGATACGCGCGACAGGAAAGTCGACTTGCCCGCGTTCGGCAGGCCGATCAGCCCGACATCGGCGATCAATTTGAGCTTGAGGATGATCGTCTTCTCTTCGCCGGGAATCCCCGGATTGGCGTTGCGCGGCGCTTGGTTCGTCGAGCTCTTGAAATGCGCGTTGCCGAAGCCGCCATTGCCGCCGCGCAGAAGCTGCACGCGGTCGCCGGTCCTGGCGAGGTCGCAAATGAGGGTCTCGCCGTCCTCCTCATAGATTTGCGTGCCCGGCGGCACCTTCATCACCGCGTCGTCGCCGTTCGCGCCGGTCATCACCTTGCCCATGCCGTGCTGGCCGTTCTTGGCGGTGACGTGCTGCTGGTAGCGGTAGTCGATCAAGGTGTTGAGGTTGTCCACCGCCTCCACCCAGACGTCGCCGCCCCGCCCGCCGTCACCGCCCCACGGTCCGCCATACTCGATGAACTTCTCGCGCCGGAACGCGACGCAGCCGTTTCCGCCATTGCCCGAGCGGATATAGACCTTGGCGGTATCGAGAAACCTCATGCAGCCTCACATTGTGCGAACATCTCGCGGCTCATGACGACCAGGTGGCATAAGACCGCGTGGCCGCGCGCGGCGCAATCGCGCGGGGCCGCGCCGTCCGGCTTGAAGCCGAGCTTCTCCAGCACCCGCCCCGAGGCCGGGTTGTCGTGGAACCAGCCGGCATCGACATGCTCGGCCCTCAGGTTCCGGAACGCGAACCCCAGCACCTCGCCCGCCGCTTCGGTGGCGTAGCCCTTGCCCCAATGGAGGCGGCCGAACCAATAGCCGAGCTCGAAGCCGGTCTCGCGCAGATGGACGCCGCACATGCCGACCAGCGCGCCGTCCGGCTTTCGCGTCACCGCGAACGCGAAGTCGCTGCCGCGCCCGCGTCCGTCCTCCTGCCGCGCCAGGAAGTCCCGCGCGTGGTCCTCGGCATAGGGGAACGGCGCACGCGCCAGGTTCTTGACCACGTCCCAGTCGTTCATCTGCGCCGCGATCGCGCCGACGTCTTCGGGTCCGGGTGGTCTCAACAGCAGTCTCGATGTTTCCAATGTGAAGCAAGGCATGACACGAATCCCTCCAATGGCGAGGGAACAAAAAAGGGAGATGGCGGACCATCTCCCTCACCACACTGGGCCGCCATCTGGTGGCGGACCCGATCCGGATACCGCCTATTCTGCCGCGCTCTTCGGCGCAGCAGCCGTATCCGTCGTAATGACCGATACGAAGGTGCGGCGCTTGTAGCCCTCGCGGAAGGCCACTTGACCGTCGCAAAGCGCGAAAAGGGTGTGATCCTTGCCCATGCCGACATTGTCGCCGGGATGGAACTTGGTGCCGCGCTGGCGGACGATGACGTTGCCGCCGGAGATCTTCTGACCGCCGAAGACCTTCACGCCGAGCATCTTGGGGTTCGAATCGCGACCGTTGCGCGATGAGCCGCCTGCTTTCTTGTGCGCCATGGTTCTCTCTTAGCCCGCGTGGATTTCGGTGATCTTCACTTTCGTGAAGTGCTGACGGTGGCCGCGTTTGCGGTGGGTGTTCTTGCGGCGCTTCTTCTTGAAGGCCACGACCTTGGGATGGCGGCCGTGCTCGACGATCTCGGCCAGGACCGAGGCACCCGAAACCAGCGGCGCGCCGGACTTGGGGCTGTCGCCGCCCAGCATCAGGACCTCGTTGAAGGTGACCGTGCCGCCGGCATCGCCGATGATCGACTCGATGTCGATCACGTCGCCATTCGCGACCTTGTACTGTTTCCCGCCGGTGCGGATGACCGCGAACATGGCTTAAGTCCTTGAATTCATTGGGCCAAGCATAGAGGTGACCGACTCCCGCGCGTGGCCGGTTCGCGGGAGCCGCGCAATATACTTAGGAGCGCCGAAGGGTCAAGCGCCGAAATGCCGGGCCCGCCAGGCCGCCCCGGGCTCCGGATAGAGCGCCGCCATCTCGTCATAGACGCCCGCCAGCCCCTCCTTCAGCGCCGCGAGCACCGGCGGCGGGATCGCCTGGGCCTCGCCGACATGGACGGGGTTGGCGGCCTTGGCGAAGGGCTTCTCGCGGTAGGGGACTTTCAGGAAGCCGCAGACCTCTCTCAGCACCTCGGTCGGGCGGCTGACGATGTCGTCCATGAAGATGACGAGGAAGCGGTCTTCGGGGATGAACTTCCGCCAGCGCGCGACGATCGCCGGGTAGTTGCCGCGCTGGAGCTGGTCGGCCTGGCGCGCGAACCGCTCCAGGCTCTCGACATCGGCGATGCCGCGCATCCGGGCCGTCATGCGGATATGCGACCAGCTGCGCTCGATAGGGTCGCGCAGGGAGAGGATGATGCGCACGTCGGGCGACAGTCGCAGCACGTGCGCGATGCCCTCGTCGGGCAGAGTGCAATAGTCGGGCGTGACCTCGCCGCAGACCTGCTGCGGGCCGGCGAGCGCGAACATGCGGCCGTACCAGTCGTCGGTGATCGGGCCGGCGACGAGATCGGCGATGCGCGCGATGTGGCGATAGTTCCATTCCTCGCGCGGCGTCTTGTCCATGTAGCGCTTCAGCGCCTGCGTGCCGCGCTCGTGGCGCTGGCGGCCGGTCCAGCGCCGCGCGGCGGGAATGTGCAGGTGGCTGAAGAACTGCAGCTCCTTCATCGGCGGCAGCCAGAGCTTGGGATGGCGGCGCAGATTGGAATCGAGCCAGGTCGTGCCGGCCTTTTGCGCGCCGATGCAGAGGAAATCGGGGTAGCGGTATTCCGGCAGCCCCTCGTTCGTAGGCAGGCCCTGCTCGCTCATCAGGCGAGATGCCGCTGCAAGCCCTGGGCGCGGCAGGCGGTCCTGAGCTCTTCGTAGTTCTCGATCGCGTCGCGCAGCGGCGGGGTGAGCTTCTGGTGGCGCGGCTCGAACTCGCGGCGCGGCTTGCTGCCGAGGAACGTCGCGACCCGCGTCTCGATCTCGCCGCCCTTGCCGAGGCCCGCAGCGATGTCCTCGTACGTGACTTCGAGCTTGCGGTTCTTGCGCGTCCAGCCGCGATAGAGCTCGGACTGGCGCTCAAGCAGCTGCGCGCGCTGGACGATGCTGTCGACGTTCAGCTTGTATTTCTGGGTGATGCCGGCGTCGGCGCCCTTCTCCCACGAGTGCCAGATCTTGCGCTGGTCGGCGATGGCGCTCGACACCGTCGCCGCGATCACGTTCTCGCGATAGAGATGGACGATGCCGATGTCGTGCTGCTCGCAGAAATTGAACAGGTAGGGGCGCTCGAGCGGCGGCCACCACCACCATTCGAAGTTCTGGACGTGGCCGTATTTGATGTCGATGGCGATGTCGAACGGCTTCTTGACCTCGACGAGATAGTCGAAGAACGCCTTGACGAAGTCGCTGTGGCCCTTGCGGCTCGGCTCCAGCGAATAGTTCGGATCGGCCAGGACATAGTCGTATTTGAAGCGGTGGAACGATTCGCGATGCGTGTTGGGCTTGAGCGCGCCCGGATTGCACACCTCGTCGACCATCCGGTAGTTCTCGAGCGCGCCGATGAACTCGCCGGCGAGATGGCTGCCCGAGCGCTCGTGCGACAGAAGGATGGAGATCTTGGCCACGCGGTACCTGTTCCTTACCCTATTTAATCCGCAATCGCGCCGCGCCCGTCAAACGAATTGCGCATCGTGATTCTCGATCAACCTTGCGCAGAATTGCGCGATCCACGCCCAGCCGCGGTCGCTTTCGAGGTCGCTCCAGCTCTGCTTGAGCGCGGCAGCGTGCGCGGTTTCGGGCTCGACCGCGAGCGCGCGCATCGCCTTCCACAGCTCGCTTTCGGTGCGCGCCCTCAGAGGCGGCGAGGCGACATGGAGCGACGGCGGCAGGCCGATCCCCGAGGTGACGACCGCCGGCACATGCAACCGGTCGAGCAGCTCGCGCAGCACCGGCAGGCCCGGTTGTCCGTGCGACAGATCGACGACGAAGGCCGGCGGCGCGATGCGGCCCTCGACGAGGCCCGCGATATACGCGCCGGCCTGGGGCGCCGCGATCGCGAGCGGCGTCAGCCCCCAGGCGCGCGCCATGCCGGTGGCGAGCGCCATCGCCGGCGCGTCGGCATCGCCGAGCAAGGCTGCGACCTTGTTGCCGCTCATATCGCGGGCGCGCGCGAACTTGACCTCCGAGGCGCGCCAGAAGCACGGCGCGCGAACATGCTCGATGCCCAGCGCGGCGATGCGCGCGGCGAGCGCGGGCGACAGGCAGGGTGCAACGACATAGGCGCGGCCATAGCCGTCCACCGGGAGCGCAAAATCGTCGCGTCCCTCCGACAGCGCGATGGCGTCGGTGCGCGCGAAGACGACGGTCTCGGGCGGGCCATCCATCAGCACCGGATGCAGCGCGTCGGCGAAGAGCACCGCCGGGCGCATGCGCTCGAGGAACTCGCTCACGCCGAACACGGTCGCGCCGAGATCGGCGAGGTCGTCGCGCAACGCCTCGGCGCCCGCCAGATCGTCGGCGACAGCGACGCGGCGGAAGCGGTCGAGGCTTTCGGGATTGGCGGCGATGTCCTTGGCCGAGCCCTTGACCACCAGGACCGTCACCGCGCCCAAGGTCGCCAGATCGTCGTGCATCGCGCGCAGCAGCAGATTGAAGATGCTGCCCGGCACGAAGGCGCGCGAATCCGCGGCGACGACGAATTGCCGTCCGTTCTCGCGCACCATGCGGTCGCTCTCGGAAAACGCGTCGGCGATGATCGCGGCGGTGCGCTCATGCGCCCGGCGCGACGCGTCGGCCAGCATGTCGAGCCGGCCGCGCGCGGCGAAGGAGAGATCGACGATGGCGCGCGCCATGTCGGCGAAATCGGCGAGCTTGTGCAGCGGATCGGCCGCCTCATAGCCTTCGAAGGCGTGCGCCAGCGACAAGACCGGCATGCCAAGCGACAGCGCCTCGCCGGTCTTGATCTTGAGGCCGGTCGAGGTGCGCATCGGCACCGCGACGCAATCGACGGCGGAATAGAAATCCTCGACGTTCTCGACCCGGCCCATCAGCTCGACGAAGGGGCTGGCGATGCCTTCGAGCAGGCTGCACACCGAGCCCGCAATGACGATCTTCACCGGCGCGAAGGCGTTCAGGAAGATCGGCTCGGCCGCATTGAGAAAGCTCGTGATGTTCATGCGGTTGACGTTGTTGCGCGCGCCGATGACGCCGACGCGCAGATAGCCGTCGCGATCGGGCGCCGGCCGCGCGAGCGACGTGAACGGATCCAGATGCGGCAGCGCCAGCACCGGCTTGCGCGTCATGCGCGCGAGCTCGGCCGCTTCCTCGCGCTTGATCGCCCACACCAAATCGGCGCGGTCGAGCGCGATGCGCTCCTCGTCCTCGGTCGTGTAGAAGAACTCCGCGTCGAGGCCCAGGGATTCCAGCATGCCGCGGCGGCCCGAGAACTTGTCGTGGGTGTCGAGGATCCTGAAGGTCGAGCGCGGCGCGAACTCGAGCGCCTTGCTGAGCCACGAATAGTTCACGATGAAGGCGTCGAAGGACTGCACCGAGAACAGCCACATCAGGAACTCGCCGATGCTCGGGTCCCACCATTCGTCGATGCCGTGGTGGCGGCCCTTGGGATCGGTGTGCAAAAGGCGCGTCGGCGCGACGGTGAAATACTGCGACCAGGCGCTCGCCATCGCGCGCTCGGCGCGGCGCGGGATCTGCGCGCGCCATTCGAGCTCGGCCGGGTAGTGGATGAAGGTGACCGCCGCGCCCTGCTCGGCATAGCGCGAGCAGACGCGGAAGATGCGCTTGCGGTTGCCGAAATCCTGGGGATGCGTCGGCGTCGGCGACAGCACCGCGATGCGCCCGCCCGCCCAGGACTTCGGCGACGCTCCCGACCCCATCCGGCTCAGCCCTGCTCCAGGTCGCGGAAGCCGGTCAGCATCACGACCGTGAAATTGTAGATCGCGTTCATCTGCATGCGGAACATCTCGGGATCGCTCTGCTCGGCATAGAGGCCGCGCGGATTGCGGTGCTTGGGCGGCAGGCGGGCATAGAACTCTGTCACCGCGCGCCAATAGCCGGGCGCCTTGTCGAAAAGCTTCGCGGAATCGAGCAGGTAGTCCGACACCGCCTGCCAGGCGACGCGGCGGCGAAACCATTCCTGGGTCAGCCGCTCCGACGGCACCAAATGCCGCACCACCGCGGTCGGGGCATAGATCAGCCGCGCGCCGTTCGCCGCCATGCGCTCGATCACGTCGGTCTCGTCGTTGGAGAGCAGAAGCTGGCCGCCCTTGGTGCGCCCGAGATGCACCGAGAAGCCGCCGGCGGCCGCGAGCGCCTCGATGCGGAACGCGATGTTGGTGCCCGCGACCCATTCCGTCTTCGACGCGAAGCGGTCGGGACCGCCCCAATCCACCACCGAGACGTTGCCGAGCAGGCTGTCGGGCAGCCATTCGGGTTGCGGCGAGGCCCAGATCGGGTCGACCTTGCCGCCCGCGACCTGCGCGTCGGCGCCGAACTTTTCGAACACCGCGACATAACGCTCGAGCCAGTCGGGCGCGGCGATGGCGTCGTCGTCCATGAACGCGATCAGCGGCGCGCGTGCGGTGCGCGACGCGACGTTGCGGGCGTTGGACAAGCCGGGTGTCTTCTCGACGATCCAGGCGAGGTTGGCGATGCCGCGCCAGTCCCTGGCGAAGGCTTCCGATTTCGCATGGTCGGGCGAGTTGTCGATCACCAGGATCTCGAAATCGTCCTGCTCCAGCGTCTGGCGCGTCAGGCTGTCGATCGCCTTGGGCAGGAGATCGTAGCGGTCATAGGTGCAGATCGCCGCCGAGATGCGTGGGCCGGTCATGGTTGTCCGTTCGCGCAGACCGTGAGCTTGCCGAACGCGACGCCCAGAAGCCGCTCGTCCTCGGAGCCCGGCGGCGTCAGCACCGCGGGCAGCACGAAGACGAGATTGGTCGAGCGTCCCTCGTCCGACGCCGCGAGCGCCGCGCGCGCGGCGAAGCCCGAGCCCTGCTGCTCGATCTCGACCGTCGCGGGCACGCCGTCGACGAACAGCGCCAAATCCTTCTGCGCCTCGTAGTCGATGCAGTTGAGCACGTCGAGCTTGAGGCTCCCGCCCCACCTTCGCTCGACGAAGACGTCGAACACGAACTCGCGCGACGGGCCGGTCCAGCGGAACGCCGTGCCGTCGCCCGCCACCTCGGCCGGATAGAAGCCGTCGCGCAGCGAGATCATCTGGTCGGGCGCGATCACGACGTTGCGCGGCAGCGTCGCGCCTTTCGCGCCCGTCTCGCCACGGCCCAGCCAGCGGTCGCGCATCGTCTGGTATTCGCCCAGCGCCTTGAGCTCGCGCTGCAACGCGGCGATCTCGCGATGCAGCCGCATGATCTCGTCGGTCAGCCCTTTGACCAGCTCCTGCCCGCGCTTGGCGAGAAGCAGCTGCAGCCGGGTCTCGAGGCCGCTTTCCTCATCCATGGTTGAATCGGATGTCCTTCTAATCGGGACGATGACCTAGCACGAGGCGCCGCACCGCCCAAGCGCCCAGGCCCAGGAGCGCCCAGCCGACAAGACAGATTGCGACAAGTGCCGGCCAGGGAAACAGAACGATCGCGGCCACGGCCACCAGCGCCGCCGCGACCTCCATCGCCGGATAGAAGAGCGAGATCCCGCCGCCGCAGGCGCGGCAGCGGCCACGCTGGACGAGCCAGCTCAGAAGCGGGATCAGCTCGGCGGGCGAAAGCGTGCGGCCGCAGCGTGGGCAGCGCGAGCGCGCCATGGCGATGGGCTCGCCTTCGGGCAGGCGCGTGACGAGCACCGACAGGAAGCTGCCGATGACGAGGCCGAAGAGGACCGCGACAGCGAGGACGACGATGTCCAGCGCCGACATCGCCGCCTAGCGCTTCACCGATGCGGCGAGCCGCTCGCGCACCTCGTCATTGGCGGGCTCGAGCGTCGAGGCCAGCGCATAAGCCGCGACCGCGTTGACCGTATAGCCCTTGTCCTGGAAGGCCTGGCCGAGCTTGAGCAGCAGGCCCGCGCTCTCCGAACAGGCGATGAGCGCGTTGCCGTTCAGCACCGCTTCGGGCACGGCCGTGCTCTGCTCGGCGCAGGTGTCGAACAGAAGCTCGTAGGCCGGCGCGAAGAAGGGGTGGCGGTCGATCAGGATCTCGAGCTTCTCGATGCCTTTGACCGCCTTGTCCTCGCGGATCAGGCGCTGCGCCAGGCGGCGCTGGATCTCGGGATGATCGGGCGCGAGCCTGGCCGCGAACTGGAAGCGCTTGGTCTCGCCCTTGGGCAGCGGCTCCTTCTGATCCTTGAGCAGCAGCATCGCATAGAGCGCGCTGGTCTCGTAATTGCCGCCGAGCTCGCGCGGGAATTCGTAAGCGGGGCAGCGCTTGAGCACATAGTCCTCGAGCGCGCCCAGAAGCTCGGCGTCGTAGAACGGGCTGTCGGAGGCGACGCGCGGCTTGAAGCTCTGCGCGTTCTTGCCCGTGCCGGCGCGCGAGCCGCCGGAGCGCTCGACGATGTCGTCGAGATGCGCCTCGTCCACCTCGGCGCCCGCGCCGCGGACGATCGCGCGCATCATCGCGTGCGGATCGGCGGTGAGGCTCGCATAGTCGAGATAGATCGCGTTGGGGATGCGCTTGGCCATCCATTTGTCGTGGAACTTGCGATAGTAGATCGCTTTCGCGGCAAGCCAGGTGGTGAACCCCGCGCGCGTCTTGCGGAAGCTGAGGCTCGGCCGCCCCAGGCTGTCCTTGATGTCGAGCTCGCGGTCGGACAGCGCCTCGGGCACCGGATGGCGGTACTGGATCAGGTAGAGCGCGTCGGCGACGGTCGCGGGCAGCTGGAAGTCGCGGTCGTGGCTCTTCTGGTAGATGAAGCTGTAGCGGCCGCGGCGCGTGCACGGCACGGCCCGGCAGCAATTGGCGAAGGTGTAGTACTCGCAGTACCAGATGTCCTTGCCGAAATAGGACGTGACCATGTCCGCCAGGAAGTGGTGGCCCGAGCGGGGAATGGACGCGCCGATGAGGATCTTGGGATCGTCAGGTGTCGGTTTTGTCATGCGCCGGCATGTATAGCGGGGCCGGACGAGAACTCAAAAGCTATCGGCCACGTGGCGCCATTCGGACTTGAACTCGTCGCCGACGACGAGCTTGAGCCTGAGCGCCGCGCGCGTCGGCTCGGCGAGCAGCGCCTCGGCTTCCTCGCGCGAGCGCAAGGGCCGGCCGAGCAGCCAGCGCAGCGCCTGGAGCATGTCTTCGCGCGTCGGAGGCTCGCCGTCCGCGGGCGCGTGCTCCTCGCCCGCCTCGAAGCGGTCGTGGAAGTCGCGGAACTCGTGGCTGCGCAGCAGCGACAACCTCAGATCGTCGTCGTCGTGCAGGCGGCGATGGCCTTCGATCACCGCGTCGCTCTCCGGCTGGCGGCCGAGGATCCAGGTGAAGCCGGCGACGACGGCGTCGCGGCTGACCGCAGGCTCGTCGTCGAGCGCCGGGAACTCGCGCAGCAGCTCGGCATCGAGGCGGCTCTTCTCCAGGAAGCGGCGCACCCGCTCCGCGCCGCCGCGCCGCGTCATCGCTTCGCGCAAGGTGCCGCGCGCTTCGGTCGCGAGCCCGAGGCCATAGGCATGGCGCGCGAGGACGGCGAAGGCGTCGAAATCGTCGGGACGGGCCTTGAGCGCGAGCTCGAGCGCGCGGCGGCCCTCGACCTCGCGCCCGGTCTCGAGCAGCGCCTCGCCCAGCATCGCGCGCACGTCCGGCTCGACGGCGTTGACGGCGACGAACGGGGTCAGGATCGCGAGCACCGCCTCGTAGTCGCGCTCGGCCAGCGCGCGGCGCGCGCGATAGATCGTGGTGACGGGACCCGGCGCCGCCTTGCGCTCGCCGTTCGCGGGATAGCCGCAGCCTGCCGCCTCGTCCGCAATCAGCGCCGCGAACTCGGCGAAATACGAGCGCATGTAATGCGGATCGGAGTCCGGATCGCGCGGCGCGGCAGCCTGCATCTGCGCCGCGACCTCGGCCGCGCGCGCGAGCGCCGCGTCGTCGACATCGATGGCGAGATCCGAGAGCAGCGCCTCCAAGGTCTCGCGCGGCGCGTCGAGAAGGCGCTCGGCCTGCAGCACGAAGCGGCGCGGCGCGGCGCTCCATTTGCGCCAGTAATCGACCGTATGCAGAGCATCGCAGGCGAGCCAGGATTGCAGAAGCTCGACCGAGTGCTCGCGCCCGCTCTGGGCGAGGTCGCGGCCGTAGCGGTCGAGCGCGCGCGGCACGGGCTTGCGCGTCTGCATCAGCACCAGCTCGCCCGAGCGCGGCAGCTCGAGCGTGCCGTCGTCGATGCAGCGCTGCACGCAGAGCCGGTAGCCCGCGCGCTCGAACTCCGACAGCCGCTTGGCAGCCGCACTGCAGCAATCCGGTTCGCGGCCCGGGTTGCAGACGCGAAGCTCGTCGCCCAACGCGGCGCGCAGCATCTCGATCGCGAGGTGCTCACCCGAGCCCGGCTGGTAGATGGAGAAAACGGTCTTCACGGCTAAGTCTTGCGAATCCGGCATTGCCCCCGAAATATCCTAACCAAGCTCTACCAGTGGTATAGGACAAACCGCCACAAAACCGCTCAAATGATGGAAGCGTGACTTTTCGAATACATCCGGCAATGCACGCGCGCGCGCTTTCGCGGCCCAAGTGCCTGAAAATCCTTCAGAAACTATCCGTGGTATAGGCTTATGCGCCCGTGACGCGGTCGGCGTGGCGGTCGATGAATTCCTTGTCCTTGCGGAAGCGCTGATCGATCCAGTCGATCTGCTCCTGGGTCAGGTCGGCGCGCTTGGCGCCTTCGGGGCTGGTGTTGGCGCGCGGCAGCTTGGTCAGTTCGGGGATGCCCAGCCGGTCGGCGACGAGCTCCAGCCCCTTGTCGAGCTTGTCGTAGGAGATCAGCAAATTGGTGATCAGCCGCCCCTCGGCGCTGATGAAGCGCAGATACTGGTTCTTGAGCTGGTCGGCGTTGCGCGGCACCCACTGGGTGATGAAGCGCGCGAAGTCCATGTCGCCGGTATAGAGGCGCTGGTTCTCCTTGAACTGCTCGCGCTTGTGCGAATTGTAGATGCTGAGCACGTAGTCGACCGGATCGCGGATGACGCCGAACACGAACAGATCCTCGACGCCGGCGACGCCGAGGAGCCAGCGGAAGCGCTCGGCGAACTCCACGAAGCTCTGATGCTTGCCGTACTGCGACTGGGTGAGGCGCAACTCGGCATGCGGCGCGAGCACGCGCTCGATCGAGGTCGAGGCCGTCTTCAGATTGGCGATGAAGAGGAATTTCTTGTTCAGGCTCAGCAGCATTGCGTTCCCCCCCGGGAGCCGTCACGGCCGAAAGTCGATTCCGTCAATTCTCAAAGTCCTCCTCGGCGCCTTCCCGCCGCTTCTGCTTGCGCTGCTGCGGCCCGGCGGCTTCGCGCAGGCGCCGCGCCCGCTCCAGCACCTTCTCGAGCTGGGCCTGCTTTTCCTGCCACAGATAGGCACTCAACTCCACCGCGCGCTCCGGCGTCAACTCCGCCTTATAGACGCGTTCGCGCTTGTCGGAGCGCGGCGCGAACAGGGGATCGTCGGAATCGGCGCGCGCGCCGCCGAAATACTCGATCGCCACCTTGCGGTTGCTGTCGCGGAACATGGCCACGAAGCCGTCGAGCTCGGCCTGCGGCAAAGTGAGCAGCGGCCCCTCGGACACCCGCCCGAGCAGCGGCACGACGTTGTCGCGCGCCGGGTTGATCTTGCGCTTCACGAAGCGCGGCACGGTCTTGTTGAACAGGCGCAGGAACTCGAGCGATTCGGCGTCGAGGCTCTCGTTGACGTCCTCGGGGCGCTCGTAGCCGGACGGATCGATGCCGACGACGCCGAGGAAGTCGTCGACGATGTCGCCGTTCCTGAGCTCGGCGCGCTCGAATT
The DNA here is from genome assembly GCA_035549495.1 of Rhizomicrobium sp. Taxonomy (GTDB): domain Bacteria; phylum Pseudomonadota; class Alphaproteobacteria; order Micropepsales; family Micropepsaceae; genus Rhizomicrobium. Next base: position 22,379 of record DASZQV010000014.1, read on the forward strand.
TGCGGCAGATGATGGCGTCGCGCCCGAACACCCGCGCCCAGCGCTCGAGCAGGTCCCAATGGTCGTAGCGCTGGCGGATCGCGCGCTCCGGCGGCAGCCGCAAACCGTACGTCGCGCCGCTCTTGACCGCGGTCGAATAGGTCGAGAGCAGGTAGTCGTCCTGGCGGCGGATATAGACGACGATGTGGATCTTGTCGAAGAAGGGCGAAAGCTGGTCCCTCAGCCAGCGCACCTCGTCGTCCTCGAGCAGGCGCGAGGAGCAATGCTCGCCCGACATCACCGCGAGGCGATAGGGCTTGCGCCGGAACTCCTCGGCCAGCTTGGCCATCATGTCGGCGCGGTATTTCTCGGCCTCGTGTTCTTTCCGGATGCCCATGGAGCGCTTGAGCGGGCCGTGGCGCGAAGGGTCCTGCGCCGCGGCAGCCAGGCCCTGGTGGTTCTGGTTGCCCGGCGCGCTCGGATAGACGATGCCGTTCCGCGCCAGCGCGTCGCGGTTGGCGCGGAAGAATTTCTGCACGGAGGTCGTGCCCGTCTTTTCCGTGCCGATATGCAGGTAAAGGTCCACCGGCGTGTTCAGGTGTGCAGGAAGAAATCGGAATCGGGCGGGCGGCGCTCGAGGCGCTTGAAGTCGGCGAGCGCGATCGCCTCGACCATCTTCATCCGCGCCAGCACGTCGGTTTCGCGGCAGACATAGATCCAGCGCACGCCGACGCCGCAGGAGCGGAAATCGACGCCGCCGGTGTTGGCGCGGAAATCGGCGGTCACGTCGCAGGTGACCTCGATCACCACCAGCCGCTCGACCTCGGGCGCGGAGCCCAGCGTCAGCGCCACGACCTTGTCCTGCTCCGGTCCGAGCTGGACCGAGGCCAGCCGCGCGCCGTCGCATTTCAGCGTGCACACCGCCGGCTTGCCCTGGACGCCACGCAGGCCGACGAACACCTCGATCGGCGCATTCGCGACGTCCTTGAGCAGGAAGGCAACCTGCGCCGGGCCGTTGCTCTTGATCCAGCAGCCCCAATGCTCGGGCCACCACCAGCCGGGGCCGTTGCGGTAGATCTCGCCGCTCTTCAGCCCCGCCCACAGGACGTTGCTGGTGTTGCTGGTGAGGCCGTGCAGCACGCCCATCTCGGCCTCGAGCGGCCAGATGCCGTGATAGGCCGGCGGCAGCTCGGGGACGGGACCGCCCAGGTGGCTCTTCCACCAGTCGCGCAGCTGGCCGACGATCTGGGCGCTGATCGCGCTCCACGGGCGGGGGCTGAACTCGGCGGCGATCTTCTGCTCGCGGCGGGTGCGGTACTTCTCGTCGTAGACGATGCGCTCGACCGCCTCCATCAGGTCCTTCTCGGACTCGACGTCGAAATACTCCGCGTACGGACCGCCGGCCTCGGGCAGCGACGAGACGTTCGAGATCACCGGCACCTTGCCGTAGCAAAGCGCCTCGGTGACCGGCAGGCCCCAGCCCTCATACGAGCTCGGATACAGCGTGCAAACGCAGTTCTGGTAGAGCACCGCGAGCGCCGCGTCGGAGATCTTCGACAGCATCAGCACGTGCTCGCTGAGCAGGTCCGACGCGTTGAGCTTGGCCCAGGCCGCGTCGTTCAGCCAGCCCGGGTTGCCGACGCAGACGAGCCGCGGCACGTTCTTCATGCCGCGCTTCTTGATCAGCTTGAGCCAGACCGAGAACGCCGCGATGTGGTTCTTGCGCGATTCGATGGTCGAGACGAACAGGACGTAGTTGCCCTTCTCGAGCCCCAGCGCGTTCAGGTATTCCGTCGTGTCGCCGACCTCGTCCCAGATCGCCTCGGGCGCGAGCGTCTTGCGGAAATCGGCATCGAGCGTGATCACCGCGGCCTCGCGCGGCTTGTAGCCGAGCTTCTTGCACACGGTCTGCAGGTCGGCGAGCGTCGCTTTCGAGTTCACCAGGAAATAGTCGGCGTGGTCGAAGGCGCCGATCGCCCAGGTGATGAAGTCCTGCCTGAGGTCCGAGACGCAATGCTCCGGCGCCATCACGGGGATGAAATCGTGCACGAAGGGCACGTATTTGATGCCGTAGAGGCTCTTGGCCAGGCGCACGTTGAGGAAATAGTTCTGCAGCCACCACGAGGTGCCGAGATTGAGCAGCACCGCGCCGCGCGCGAACGCGTAGTACTGCTTGCTCATCAGCACGGCGTCGAGCTGGGCGAGCAGGCCGAGCCAGTCCGGCGCGGTATGGTCGCCGCCCACCACCGCCTGGCGGCAGAGCATCCGGAAGAGGCTGGGCGGAATCTCGATCCAGAAATCGGTTTCCTTGGTGAAGCAGACGATCGAATAGTCGACGTCGTTGCCGCCGGCCTCGATGGCGTTGCGGATCACCTCGATCTGCACGCGCTGGATGCCGGTGGGCAGCCGCGCATTGCGGAAATAGTGCATCAGGTCGCTGACATCGAAGACGATGCTGAGCGTCTTGCCGTCGCTGGGCTTGGCCGCGCGCGGATAGCGCCGCGACGCCGGCACGCCGGGCTTGGGCGCGGTGGGCTTGGCGGTCTCGATCCTGCCGCGCAGGCGCGAGATCTCGGCCTGGGCGTCGCCGAGGCCCGGATCGAGCTCGAGCGCGCGAGAATAGAACTCGATCGCCGGGCCGATCATGTTGCGGATCTTGAACAGATGGCCGAGCTGGAGATGGCCGTCGGCATCGGCCGGGTCGAGCTTCAGCGCTTCGCGATAGGCGACCTCTGCGGCGGCATGGTCGCCCGATTCCTTGCGCGCATGGCCGAGCTGGATCCAGATGTGCTGCAGCGTCGGATCGAGCGCCAGGACCTCCTCATAGCCCGCCCGCGCGCCGGCCCAGTTGCGGGCGTCGCGATGGCGGTCGGCCAGCGCGATGTAGCCGTTGACGGTCGCGCGCTGCCTGGCGGCGGCCTGCTTGGCTTCCTTGGGCGCGACCGGCATGGGCTCGACCGCGGCGTTCTTCGGGAGCGTTTCCGGCGAACCTTCCGGCTCGTTGCTGTCTGGAGAGGTCATCCGATGCTCTTAATGGGGCTCAGTCCTGCGAATCCGACTCCGCCGCCGCCGCTTCGGCCTTCTGGGCGCGCTTGGCCCGGCGGCCCTGGCCCTTGCCTTTGCCCTTCTTCTCGCGCTTCGCCTTCTTGTTCTCGTCGCGCTTGGCCGAGCGCATGTCGCGGCGCTTGGCGGTCGCCTCGATGTAGCGGATCTCGGCCTCGACCTCGCGCGCGCGCAATTCGGCGAGATGGACGCGCGCTTCGAGCTCGGCGACGTCGACCGGAGCGGCCAAACGGGCGGCCCGTTTCGCCGCGCCGCCTGTGTTGGGGCTGTTGGATGCTTCATCGGACGCCATTGGACGACACTCCCGGCTCAAAGCTTAAGGTTTGAGAGATTTTTTGCGGTGCGGGAATATTTCATGGCATATCCATAGGGTCAAGCAAGGGACGCCCTTGCGGCGGCCCGGCGACTCGACGCAGCGCCTAGGCCTGTCGTATGGTCCGCCCCGTTCGTCGAACAGCGGAAGGCAGGGGAGCCTTTTCCGCCTCCGCGAGGCCTCAAGCCCGAAGCAGGCGCCGTGGCGTTCCCGTCCCGGCCTGCAGGTCCTCATCGCGGATCGAAGAGCATCGTGAGCAGTCTGCGGCGCGGCCGCCCTGGAGAGATGGCAAAGCAATGTCTGTGGCGTTAGGTCCCGATTTTCTCTGCATCGGAATGCAAAAGGCCGGCACCGGCTGGGCGTTCGATCAGCTGCAATACCATCCCGATTTCTGGATGCCGCCGATCAAGGAGATCCACTATCTCGACCGCGAGACGCCCAAGCTCGGCAACGCGCGCAAGGTGCTGGCGCGCGTCAAGAAGACGCGCAAGAAGAACAAGCCGGCGCCCGCGCATCGCAGGGCCTGGGACGACCGCGACGTCGAGTTCCTGGAGCAGGCGATCGCGCTGGCCGGCAAGCCGCTCGATCTCGACGAATACGCCTCGATGTTCCGCTTCAAGGGCGACAAGATCACCGGCGACGTGACGCCGAACTACAGCGGCCTCAAGGAAGAGACCATCAAGGGCGTCGCCAAGAAGTTTCCCGGGATCAAGGTGTTCCTTCTGGTGCGCGATCCCGTGGCGCGGCTGTGGTCGCAGGTCTGCATGGCCGACCGCCGCGAGAAGTTCGACCGCACCCTGCTTCAGGACCTCGTCAAGTTCCGCGAGTTCCTCGAATATTACACGCCTTTCCAGAAGGTCGGCTTTCCCGCGCGCATCGCCGAGCGCTGGGAGAAGAACGCGCCGGGCATCGGCTTCAAGTATTTCTTCTTCGACGACATCGTCGCCAAGCCCGACGACGTGCGCGCCGAGCTGATCGCCTATCTGGGCGGCGATCCGGCGAAGAGCAGCGGCGAGATCGAGGCCGACCACAACCGCAAGGCCACGGCACAGAAGCTCGAGCTCACCGACGACGTGCGGGCGGTCATCGCCGATTTCTTCAAGGACGAGATCAAGGCGAGCGCGGCGCGCTTCGGCGGCCACGCCAGCGGCTGGCTGACGCGCTACGGCATCGCCTGACACGGGACCCATCATGCACGAGTTCGAGACTTTCGTTTACCTGGACGTTCAGAAGACCGGCTCGACTTTCGTGTCGTACCTGCTCACCCAATGCTCGACCGAGAAGGCGCTGGTGTTTCGCAAGCATCTGCGCGTCGAGGACCGCTACGATCCGAACAAGTTCTATTTCATCACCGTGCGCGATCCGCTCGACCAGTACATCTCGCTCTATTCGCATGGCTGCGGCGGCCAGGGCGGGCTGTCGCGGCGCCTGCGGCGGCGCGGCCACGCCAATCTCTACGATTCGACCTGGAGCGGCTTTCGGCGCTGGCTGAAGTTCGTGCTGCGCGAAGACAATGCCGACCTGCTCGACGACGACTACGGCGCGGCCGAGAACGCCCAGATGCGCGAGCTGGTCGGCTTCCAGACCTATCGCTTCCTCGAGCTCGCGATCCTCGATCCGATCCCCACCTTGCGCAAATGCAAGACCAAGGACGACGTCCGCGCCGCCTACAAGGAGAAGGACATCGTCGACTTCACCGTGCGTCACGAGCACTTCAACGAGGACATGGAGCTGCTGCTCACCACCAAGCTGCGCTATGCGATGAAGGACGCGGACGAGGCGGTGAAGATGCTGCACGACACCAAGCGGCTGAACGAATCCGACCGCGTCGACCGCTTCGAGGTCGACCCGAAGCTCGGCCACAACGTCCGCCAGAAGATCAACGAGAAAGAGTGGCTCCTGAAGGAGCTGTTCGACTACTGACTATTTCCCCTGCGCGTTCTTGACCGCGAAGGCGGCGGTGAGCTTCTGCCCGCCGGCGAAGCTCAAGGTCACCTCGACGCTCGCGCCCGGCTTGATGGCGGCGCTCGGGTTCATGCACATCAGGTGATAGCCGCCCGGCGCGAACTTGACCTCGCCGCCCGCGGGCACGGCGAGGCTGGCGACCTCTTCCATGCTGCCCATGCCGCCGGACGAGCTGCTCTTGTGCAGCATCAGCGAGGCGCAGGCGGGCGAGCTGGCCCCATTCAGCGTCGCTTCCGTTGCGCCGCCATTGTGCAAGGTGAAATAACCCGCGGCCGGGAGATGCGCCGGCAGCGCGCGGATCCAGGCATCGCTCAGCGCGAGATCGCCGGCGACGGCCGGGCTCGCGAACAGCAGGCTAGCTGCGACCGCGATCTCAAACTTCTTGCGCATGCTCGGCCCTTTCCTCGTTGATCCGCATATGCACCAGCACGGCGATCATCGCCGCGAAGCTGGTGAGCGTGCCCGGCAGCCAGATGATCAATCCGCCATAATGCTGATCGTTCAGCGCCGTCATGGCGAAAATGCGTCCGCAGATCGTGTAGACGGGATAATAGTCGGTCATCGACAGCGAGAGAACCGCGCCGAGGACCATCTGCGGCAGCTCGATCAGCAGGATCATCAAGCCGCGCATCAGGCTGGTGAGCCGCGCGGGCGGTTTGGGGCGCGGGTCGAGCACCAGCCACCAGAACGCGATGCCGTTCAGCGCCATCGTCCAGTTCATCAGGTCGTAGAGGTTCGCATCGAGCATCACGCGGGTGTGCAGCGCCGGCACCAGCCAGAGATAGAGCAGCCCCACGAACAGTGCCGGCGCCACGGCCGGATGCTGCATCACATCCATCGCCTTGCGCGCGGGCCGGCTGTCGAACAGCGGCACCAGGAACGCGGGCATGCCGGCGCGGATCGCCGGGCCCGCCGCGCCGAGTGCGATCAGGAAGGCGCCGGCGTGATGGAGGACGAAATGCGCGGCGCGATGGATGAAGAACATGTGTTGCGCATAGAAATCGACATGGGTCTGCAGCACGGCATAGTCCAGCCCCACGCCGAGCACGAAGCAGGCGATGCGCCAGGCGGGCAGCCGCTCGCCGCTTCTCAGGCCGCGCACGAACCAGACGAGCACGAGCATCGTCGCCAGATAGACCGGCCACGAGAACTCCCACGGCATCCAGAACGGCAGGTCGGCGGGGAAATAGCGGCACAGCACGTACAGGACCGCGCCCACCGCCATGAGCAGCGCATAGGTCATGGCGGGGCACAATGCCGCGCCCCAATGTCGCCGGCCAGAGGCGTTCGGTCGCAGATTCCCGAGGCCGCGCGGTCTGTGCTATGCCGGACGGCGATGATGGAGATCCAACGGACCGCCGCGCTGGCGCTGTGCCTCCTGCTCGCCGCTTGCGGCGGCGGCGACAAGCCATGGCACGCGACCGACATTACCGGCGCCATGCCCAAGCTCCAGTTCCGCATGCAGCGCGCCAACGACGCCTCGATCGTCAGCGAGCAGAACTACAAGGGCAAGGTCGTCATCCTCTATTTCGGCTATACCCACTGTCCCGACATCTGCCCGACCACCTTGGCCAACCTGACCGCCCTGCTCGGCAAGCTCGACACCCAGGCCTATGACGTGGCGGTGCTGTTCGTCAGCGTCGATCCCGACCGCGACACCCAGAAGGTGCTGGCCGAATACGTGCACGGCTTCGCGCGCCAGATCGACGGGCTGTCGGGGCCGCCCAACGGCCTCACCGCGCTGACGCGGCGCTATCGCGTGCTCTATAGCGTGACCAAGAACCCCTACACCGTGATGCATTCGAACTCGGTGTTCTTCTTCGACCGCGCCGGCAATGCGCGCCTGGTCACGACCTCGACCGACGACGTCGACGGCCTCGCCGAGGACGTGAAGCGGCTGCTCAATTAGAGTGCAAATCCGCGCCGCGCGACGATGCGGCGGCAGCCGTCGAGCGTCACGTCGGTGAACAGCATCCGCGCGGTGTCGTTCGGGCCCGGCGAGATCAGCGCCAGCCCGTCGGCATCGACGCAGCGGATGCGCACCCGGCCTTTCAGGTGCGGATAGAAGAACAGCCACGCAGTGTCGCCCGGCTGCACCGTGCGGGTGTCGGTCTTCTCGCGATAGCCGCCGACCTCGATCGTCTCGGAGGTCTCGAAGCTCGCCGCGCCGGCGTTGCGCACGATCACCACCTTGCCGGCGCGCAGATAGAGCGAGCCGAGCGTCAGAAGCGGGATCGCGAAGATCGCGACCAGCGCGATGAGAACGGCCTTCATATGTGCAGCGCCTTCTTGTCGGCGTCGAGCACCGCTTCGTGCATCATCTCCGACAGGGTCGGATGCGGGAAGATCGTGTGCGCGAGGTCTTCGTCGGTGAGCTCGCCCGCGCGCGCGACGGCATAGCCCTGGATCAGCTCGGTCACCTCGGCGCCGATCATATGCGCGCCCAGAAGCTCGCCGGTCTCGGCGTCGAACACGGTCTTGACCAGGCCGTCGGCGTCGCCGAGCGCAATCGCCTTGCCGTTGCCGATGAAGGGGAAGCGTCCGACCTTGATCTTGCGCCCCGAGGCCTTCGCTTTCGCTTCGGTCATGCCGACGCTCGCCACCTGCGGCCAGCAATAGGTGCAGCCCGCGACCTTCGACGCATCGAGCGGATGGACGCCTTTCACCCCGGCGATGCGCTCGGCGACGATCACGCCTTCATGCATCGCCTTGTGCGCCAGCCAGGGCGGGCCGACGAGATCGCCGATCGCCCACAGGCCCGCGACGTCCGTCGCGCCCCATTCGTCGGTCACGACATGGGTCTTCTCGATCTTCACGCCGGAATTCTCGAGCCCCTCGACGTTGCCGACGATGCCGATGGCGAGGATCACGCGGTCGACGGTCAGCGTCTCGGTCTTGCCGTCCTTGGCTTTGAGCGTCGCGGTGACGCTATCCGCGCCCTTCTCGAGCTTCGCGACCGTGGTCGCGGTCCTGACCTTCATGCCCTGCTTGACGAAGGCCTTCTGCGCGAGGCCCGAGATTTCCTCGTCCTCGACGGGCAGCACGCGGTCCATGACCTCGACCACGGTCACCTCGGCGCCGAGGGTTCGATAGAAGCTCGCGAACTCGATGCCGATGGCGCCCGAGCCCACGACCAGCAAGGACTTCGGGAACGATGTCGGCACCATCGCCTCGCGATAGGTCCAGATCAGCTTCCCGTCGGGCTCGAGGCCCGGCATGGTGCGCGCCCGCGCGCCGGTCGCGAGCACGATGTTCCTGGCGCCGTATTCCTTGTCGCCGACGGCGATCTTGCCCGCGCCTTTCAGCTTGGCCTCGCCCGCGACGACCGTGATCTTGTGCTTCTTCATCAGGAAGCCGACGCCGTTCGAGAGCTGCTGCGAGACCTTGCGCGAGCGCTCCACGATCTTCGCGAGGTCGAACTTGAAATTGTCGGCGCTGAAGCCGAACTCGTTCAAGCGATGCATCAGATGGAAGATCTCCGACGAGCGCAGCAGCGCCTTGGTCGGGATGCAGCCCCAATTCAGGCAGATGCCGCCGAGCTTGTCGCGCTCGACCACGGCCGTCTTCAGGCCCAATTGCGCGGCGCGGATGGCGCAGACATAGCCGCCCGGTCCGCCGCCGATCACGATAACGTCGAAACTGTCCATCACTTGTCCTCAGACGTTCAGGAAGCTCAGCACCAGCGCGCCGCCCAAGGCCGGCAAGGCGCAGAAGCAGATATAGAAGAACGAGACGCAGACGAACTTCACCACGGTCCAGAACCAGCTTTGGCGATAGAAGTTCCGCGTCGCCACCAGCGTGTAGACGCCGCCGATCAGCGCCGTGCCGCTCGCCACCGTCTCGCCCGGCAGAAGCTGCGCCGCGCCCGCCGCCGCCATCAGGAGCACGAAGCCGAAGGTGTGGATGGTGAGCGAGAAGATCAGATGGTCGACGAAATAGAACTGCTTGCGCTGGCGGATATAGAACAGCGCCTGGATCAGCGCGTAGAGCGGCATCAACAGGAACAGGATGCGCGGAATCCAGGTGGTGAGCGAGGCATTGAGCGCGGCCGGATCGTCGGCGATGCGCTGGAGCCCGTCGAACACGCGCTTCTCGATCCAGCTTTTGGTCTTGGCCGCGGCCTGCGCTTTGGCCTTGTCCTTGGGATCCGGCCTCTCGCCGATCTCGACGTCGGCGCTGGCGTCCTTAAGCCGGGCGCGCGCCTCGGGCGAGAGCACGGTCTTGTAGGCGCCGATCGGCGCGAAGAAATAGATCTTGCTCGAATATTCGAAATGCCCGCCGGGCTTGAGCGCCTTCTCCTTGCTCATCTTGATCATCTTGGGGAACATGCGCGTATCCGCGTCGTCCTTGTCGTAGGCCGGGTTGGGGATGAAGGCCTCGCCGTTGATCCAGGTGATCTTGGTCGGCGTGGCCGTGACGACGAGCTGCATCAGCGCGATGTTGGTGAGCCCGAGCAGCAGGAAGAAGATCAGCGAGACGAAGAGATACAGCCGAAGCGCCGGGAGATAGCGCTGCGTGCGGCCCTCGCGGAAGGCGCGCGCGAGCTCGCCCGGGCGCACGACCAGCGCCCAGCCGGTGCGCATGATGCGGCTGTCGAAGCTCGCGATGTCCTCGACCAGGACCTTGATCAGGCCCCAGACCGAGCGCCGATGGATGTCGCGCGGCTGGCCGCACACCGCGCAGAAGGCGCCGATCATCGGCTTGCCGCAATTGGGACAGGCGCCGACCTGCTGGCCGCGCTCGGCCATCGCCGAGGCGGCGACCTCCACCGCCGCGACGGCGCTGGTTTCGAGAATGGCTTCGAGCTCGTCCATGGCCGGTCCCCCCGGCCCCTTATAGCAGCATCGCCGCCGGCTCTTCGACGAATTGCCTGAAGGCTTCGAGGAAGCGCGCGCCGGTGGCGCCATCGACCACGCGGTGGTCGCAAGACAGCGTCACCGTCATCATCGTCGCCGCCTCGATCTTGCCGTTCGCGACGACCGCGCGCTGCTCGCCGGCGCCGACGGCCAGGATCGCGGCATGGGGCGGGTTGATCACGCCGGTGAACTGCTTGATCCCGAACATGCCGAGATTGGAGACCGAGAAGCCGCCGCCTTCGAACTCGTTCGGCTTCAGCTTCTTCGTCTTCGCGCGCTCGGCGAGCGACTTGATCTCTCCCGAGATCGCCGCCAGCCCCTTCTCTTCGGCGCGGAACACGATGGGCGTGATGAGGCCGAAATCGAGCGCGACCGCGACGCCGACATCGGCATGCTTGTGGCGCAGGATCGCGGTGTCGGTCCAGCTGGCATTGACCTCGGGCACGCGCATCAGCGCCAGCGCCGACGCCTTGACCACGAAATCGTTGACCGAAAGCTTGAAGCCGCCCCCGGACCCGCCTTCGGCGGGCCGAAGATTTGACTTGGCGCCCGCTTCGTTCAGCCGCGCGCGCGTCGCCAGCAGCCCGTCGATGCGGCAATCGATGGTGAGATAGAAATGCGGGATCAACGCCTTCGACGAGGTCAGCCGCCGCGCGATCGCCTTGCGCATCGAATCGTGCGGGATCTCGTCGTAGTCTTCGGGTTTGAAGAACGCGCGCGCGTCGGGCAGCGGATGGACGCCGGGTCCGCCCTTCGGGGCCGGCTCCGCCGGCACCTCAGGGTGACGGGCTTTTTTGGCGTCATCCTGAGGTGCGCGCCCTTCGCGCGCCCCGAAGGAGACGCCTTCGACATCGGCCTTGACGATGCGGCCGCGCGGACCCGAGCCCGAAAGCGACGCGAGGTCGATGCCCTTCTGCCCGGCAATGCGCCGCGCCAAGGGCGAGGCGAAGATGCGCTCGCCTTTGTGCTCGACGGGCGCAGGCTCTTGCACGGCCGGCTTCGGCGCTTCGGGCTTCTTGGTTTCGGCCGTCACCGCGTCCTTGATCGAGGCCATGGCCGAGGCGATGTCGTGCGCGGGCGCAGCGGCACCCGGCTTCTCGTCCTCGCCGAGCAGGGTCGCGATGGGCTGGTTGACCTTCACGCCCTCGGTGCCTTCGGGCACGAGGATCTTTCCGATCTTGCCTTCGTCGACGGCTTCGAACTCCATCGTGGCCTTGTCGGTCTCGATCTCGGCGAGCAGGTCGCCCGACTTGACGGTGTCGCCTTCCTTCACCAGCCATTTGGCGAGCTTGCCCTCTTCCATCGTGGGCGAAAGCGCGGGCATGAGGATGTCGGTCGCCATCGCCTAACGCTCCCAGCGATAGAGGAAAGTGAGATAGAGCAGCGCCAGATAGTTAACCGCAAGGCCCGCGATGTTCATCCAGCGCAGGTCCACATTGCTGTCGCCGCCGTGAAGCAGCGCCTGACTGGCAGCGGTCAGCGTCTTCTGCCGCGCGAGATCGGCGAGCGCCTGGTGCAGGCCCATCGCGTGCGTCGACATCTCGCTCGCGAACATCGCCAGATAAGCCACCGCCAAGGTCAGGAACACGAACACCGTCAGGCGCATCGTGAGCGGCGCGCGGTGCAGGAAGAAATAGAGCGCGACGATATAGGCCGAGAACAGCGTGAAGAACACCGAGATGCCCGACAGCGCCAGGCCCGAAAGCGCGAGCAGCTGGTTGGAGATCTCGGCCTCCGTCATCAGTTCTCTTCCAATCGCGCCAGATCGCCGGCATGCAGCTCCCAATGCTTGCCGTCGAACTCGGTGGTGAAGACGGACGCGAACTCGCTCGCGTCGAGGCAGCGGAAATTGACGCTGTAGCCGTCGGGATGCGAGCGCGGCACGTAGAAGGACTTGATGCCGCAGATGGAGCAGAACATGTGCTTCGCGGCACCCGTGTTGAAGGTGTAGGTGGTGATCGCCGCGTCGCCGCGCACCAGCCGGAAGTCCTTCTTCGCCACGATCAGGTGCAGATAGCCGGTCTTGGCGCACATCGAGCAATTGCAGTCGACGAGCTCGATCTCGGGCCTGGTGCGCACCTCGAACGACACCGCGCCGCAATGACAGCCGCCCTTGTGCCACTTCGCATCGGGTTGCTTCGCGCGCGTCATGGTCAGTCCCGGTAGCACACCGCCTTGGCCGCGGCGACGATATCGTCCACGGTGGGCAGCGCGAGCTTCTCGAGGTTGGCGGCATAGGGCATCGGCACGTCCTTGCCGGTGACCTTGGTCGGGGGCGCGTCGAGCCAGTCGAACGCCTCTTGCACGACGACGGCGCAAAGCTCCGAGCCGATGGAGCAGACCGGCCAGCCCTGCTCGACGGTCACCAGCCGGTTGGTCTTGCGCACCGACTGCACGACCGTCGCCGTGTCGAGCGGGCGCAGGGTGCGCATGTCGATCAGCTCGGCGTCGATGCCCTCCTTGGCGAGCCTCTCGGCCGCTTCGAGGATCTGCCCGACGCAGATGGAGTACGACGCGATGGTCACGCTCGCACCCGCGCGGATCACCCGCGCCCTGCCGATGGGCAGCACGAAATCGTCGAGCCTGGGCACCGGGAACGAGCGGCCATAGACGATCTCGTTCTCCAGGAACACGACCGGGTTCGGGTCGCGGATCGCGGCTTTCAGGAGGCCCTTCGCGTCGGCCGCGAAATAGGGCGCGATCACCTTGATGCCCGGCACGCTGGCATACCACGCCGAATAGTCCTGGCTGTGCTGCGCGCCGACGCGCGAGGCCGGACCGTTGGGGCCGCGGAACACGATGGGCGAATGCATCTGCCCGCCCGACATGTAGCGCGTCTTGGCGGCGGAGTTGATGATCTGGTCGATGGCCTGCATCGCGAAGTTCCAGGTCATGAACTCGACGATGGGGCGCAAGCCGCCGAACGCCGCGCCGACGCCCAGCCCCGCAAAACCCTGCTCGGTGATCGGCGTGTCGATGACGCGGCGCGCGCCGAACTCGTCGAGCAGGCCCTGGCTCACCTTATAGGCGCCCTGGTACTGCGCGACCTCCTCGCCCATCAGGAAGACGGTGTCGTCGCGGCGCATCTCTTCCGCCATCGCGTCGCGCAAGGCCTCGCGCACGGTCTGCGTCACCATCTCGGTGCCCTCGGGCACTTCGGGATCGGCGTCCTTCGAGGCTCGCGGCTCCGCCGCTCGCACCTCAGGATGACGTACTCGATTTGCGTCATCCTGAGGAGCGGCCGAAGGCCGCGTCTCGAAGGATGGTGCTGCCGGCGTTTCGGATTTCGCGGCGGCAACGGGCTTGGCGACCTCACCGTCACCGACCAGCTCGGCGATGGGCTGGTTGACCTTCACGCCTTCGGTGCCTTCGGGCACCAGGATCTTGCCGATCTTGCCTTCGTCGACGGCTTCGAACTCCATCGTGGCCTTGTCGGTCTCGATCTCGGCCAGGATGTCGCCCGACTTGACGGTGTCGCCTTCCTTCACCAGCCATTTGGCGAGCTTGCCCTCTTCCATCGTCGGCGAGAGCGCAGGCATCAAAATCTGGGTACTCACGCGGATCCCCTGCTTGTCATGGCCCGCGAATGCGGGCCACCCAGGTGGGCGTGGCGCTCCATCGGCGCGTCGACACGCACCGGATGGATGGCCCGGGCGAGCCGGGCCATGACAACGCAGGGGGACGGCGAGAACGCGGGCATGAGGATCCGGGTCATGCCAGCACATCCGTATAGAGCTCGGCCGCGTCGGGCTCGGGACTTTCGGTGGCGAACTCGGCGGCGTGATTCACGACGCTGCGGATGTCCTTGTCCATCGCCTTGAGGTCGTCCTCGGTCGCAAGCCCCTTGGCGATCAGCTTGCCGGCCAGATGCTCGATCGGGTCGCGCTTCTCGCGCACCTCGTTGACCTCCTCGCGCGTGCGGTACTTCGCCGGGTCCGACATCGAGTGACCGCGATAGCGATAGGTCTTCATCTCCAGGATGATCGGCCCGTTGCCCGCGCGGCAATGGGCGATGGCGCGCCGGCCGGCCGCGTGCACGGCCTCGACGTCCATGCCGTCGACCTCCTCGCCCGGGATGTTGAACGAGACGCCGCGCTTGTGGAACTGCACCTGGGCGCTGGAACGCGCGACGCTGGTGCCCATGGCGTATTGGTTGTTCTCGATGATGTAGACCACGGGCAGCTTCCACAGCTCGGCCATGTTGAAGCTCTCGTAGACCTGGCCCTGGTTGGCGGCGCCGTCGCCGAAATAGGTGAGCGTCACGCCGTCATTGCCGCGATACTTGTTCGAGAAGGCGAGGCCGGTGCCCAAGGGGATCTGCGCGCCGACGATGCCGTGGCCGCCATAGAACCGCTTCTCGTCGCTGAACATGTGCATCGAGCCGCCCTTGCCCTTGGAGTAGCCGGTCTGGCGGCCGGTCAGCTCGGCCATCACGCCCTTGGGGTCCATGCCGCAGGCCAGCATGTGGCCGTGGTCGCGATAGGCGGTGATGACCTGGTCGTCAGGACGCGCCGCAGCCTGCATGCCGACCACGACGGCCTCTTGGCCGATATAGAGATGGCAGAAGCCGCCGATCAGCCCCATGCCGTAGAGCTGGCCCGCCTTCTCCTCGAAGCGGCGGATCAAAAGCATGTCGGAATAGAACTTCTTCAGGTCCGCGGAATTGGAACCCGCGCCGTTACCCTTTGAAGTGTCAGGGTTTTCCATGGCTTGGCCGATAAGGTGAACGATCGTCGGAAGGTTGTGGCAAGGGTGCGGAGTTTTGGCAAGCTTTGACGGTTTGTCAGGCCGCTTCGCAAGAGCAACGTTCGAGCCGCCCAACCGTGGCACGGTTGCGCGCCAAAAGAGAAACTCGATACCCTCGCCCCAAGGTAGGCGTGGGAGGCTTCGATGCTCAAGCGGTTCCGTCCGGTCTGGTGTGTTCTGCTCCTCGCCCTGGCCACGCCTGCTTTCGGTCAGGTCGCGCTGCGTCCGGCCACCGGCGGCCTCGCCGCCGCGCGGGCCACGGCGCGCGCGATCGCCCTATCCGAGCCGGGCGCAGCGAAGGTCACGCTCGTCCGCGTCGATGGCGCAATTCTCAAGGCCGCCGCGCCCAACGGGAATCTCGAGTTCAAGCTGAGCGCGACGCAGAGCGTTTTTTTCCGCACCCACGACGTGCAGCCGCTCGAGGGCAACCGTTTCGTCTGGAGCGGCGATGCCGACGGCGCCTTGCAGCTCGGAACAGCCACGATCGTCGTCGACGGCAGCGACGTGACGGGATCGCTCACCACGCCCGAGGGAACGCGCTATCAGCTGCGTCCGGCCGGCGGCGGATCGACGGCGCTGATCGAGATCGATCCGCGCAAGCTCCCGCCCGAAGACCCGCTTGCGATACCTGGCGGCGAAGCGCCCCCGCCGCACCGGCAGGAAGGCAGCCTCCAGAGCGGCAAGACATCCGTCATCGACATCCTCGTCGCCTATACGCCGGCCGCCGAGAGCGCGAGCCGCGGCATCGACAATCTGATCGCGCTCGCGGTCTCCCAATCCAACCGGGCTTTCGCCAACAGCAACGTCGACGTGCAGTTCCACCTCGCCGCCGCGATGCGCATCGACTACAACGAAGCCGGCAAGGACTATCTGAAGATCCTCGACGATTTGGTCGCCCGGGCCGACGTTCGGGACAGGCGCAACAGCAGCAATGCCGATGTCGTGGTCCTGCTGGTCGACAACCATCAGGCTTGCGGACGGGCCGAGAGGATCGGCGCGCCGGCGGATCAGGCCTATGTGGCGGTCGATCAGGGCTGCGCGGACGGCTACACCTTCGCGCACGAGATCGGCCATTTGGCCGGCGCCCGCCACGACACGGCGCACGATACCACCACGACGCCTTACGCCTACGGACACGGCTTCGTTGGGGGAAGGTGGCGCACGATCATGGCTTACGACTGCGACCGCGGCGGCTGCTCGACGCGCATCGCATACTGGTCCAGCCCCAAAACGACCTATACCGACGGCAAGAAGATGGGCACCGAAGACCGCGAGGACGCCGCCCGGGTCTGGAGAGAGCGCGCGCCCGAGATGGCGGATTTCCGCGACCCGCTGCCCTGGGAAACGATGGGCGGGCTGCCGGCGACCTCGAACCCCAGTTGCGTCAAGCTGGGGCCGGAGCGCATCGCGTGCTTTGTCTCGGCTGCGGACAAATTGCTGCAGCAATTCAATTGGACCGGTCAGGGCAAGAACAGCTCCGAGGTATGGTTCGCCCTGAAGGATCAGGTCCGATCCGCGCCCGACTGCCTCACGATGAAGGCCGGGCGGATCGATTGTTTTTTCGCCAACGACAAGAGCGCGCTCGTCGATAGCTGGCGGTGGACGCCCGGCAGCGCCTCGTCCCAAGTCCTCGGCGACGGCATCGCCGGACCTGCGTCCTGCGTGTCCGCGAAGGGCGGAGAGATGGATTGCTTCGTTCGCCGCCGCGACGACACCGTCGGCCACATCGCCTATCGCGGGGACCGCTGGGGGGCGTGGGAGAATCTGACCGACAAGGTCGACAGCGCGCTGAGCTGCGTCGCGAACGGACTGCATGTCATCGACTGCTTTGCGCATGCGAAGAGTGGCGGCCTGTGGCAGGGCTATTGGAACGGCGCGAATTTGGCCGGCCGGGACAATCACGGCGGCGGCTTCATCGGGCGGCCGGAATGCGTGTCGTGGGGGTCCGGCCGCATGGATTGCTTCGTCGAGGGCGACACGGACGAGGCGCTGTACCATATCGCGGCCGATGCCGGCGGCTGGCACGGGTGGGAGAACAAGGGAGGCGCCAAGCTCGACAGCGACATCGGCTGCGCGAGCCGGATGACGGGCCGGCTCGACTGCTATGCGCTGCGCAAGGACGATCCGGGCCTGCATCACCGCGGTTGGAACGGCAGCGATTGGACGGGCTGGGACAACGTCTTCGGAAGGCCCAGCAACACGCCCGAATGCCTGTCCGCCGCCCAGGACAGCGTCGACTGCTTCGTGCGCAACAACGAGGGGCAGATCATGCACCGGCGGCTGAAGTTCTGACGGACGCGCCCGTCTGCGCCTCTATCGGTGCTCGGGCTTGCGCGGCACCGCGACCTGGTTGGGCGCGCCGTCCATCAGCTCGCCGCGGGCCAGCTCCTCGACCAGGTCGGGGTCGACGGCGCCGGGGCGCATCAGCGCGATGCGATGCTCGAGCCGCTGGCGGTGGCCCCGCACCTGGGCGAGCTCTTCCTGGCGGACGCCGAGCTCGGCCTGGGTGTCCTGCAGCGCCATCACGCCGCGCGTGCCCCAGATCGCGTAATAGCCGAAATAGGCCGCGACCGCGCCCGACACCGCCGGCAGCACCATGGCGGCGAACACGCGGGTCACACTTCGCCTGATTCGCATGCCTGCGAACGAATCATCACCGATTCGGGCCGTCAAGGAGAAATGGGTTAAAGCGCGGAAGAGATTGCGTTAACGCGCGAAGACCGATGCCGGTTCGTGCAGTGTGGGACGCCGGGCCGCGTGCTGCACGCGGATGATGCGCACGGTCAGGCCTGCGACTTCATAGAAGATCAGATAGGGGTAGGGACGAACCGGAAAGCGGTGCAACCGGCTGCGCTGAAGCTTTCGGCCCATGCCGGGATTTTCGCCGAGCAGGCCGGCGACGTACTCCACGCGCGCGATGACGGCCCCCGCGGCGATCTTGTCGTCGCGGGCAACATAATCGTGGATCGCCCGCAATTGCGCGCGCGCGCCCGGGGTGAAGATGACGCTCATCGCCGGTATTTGGCGAAGAACGCCTGCATCTCCTCCTCGGAGACGAATTCGCCCCGGTCGGCCTCGGCAAGGCCCTCCTCGAGGTCGGCCCAGTCCTCGGGGGAGAGCTCGAAATCGTCCTCCTGGTCCTTGGCCTCGATCCATCGCAGCACATCGAGGGCGAGCTGCTGCTTGTCCTCGGGCCAAGTGTCGATGCGCTCGACGATCGCGCGGATTTCGCTCACGGTCATGTGGACTATATAGCACAGCCCAGCGGGGTTGTCACCGGGACCGCTGTATTATCAAGCGTTTGGCGAAAGTGCCGACATTCTCAGGCTGCGTGCTCGCGCGGGACTGGAGTCCGGGAGGAAAGGTCAACTCCGGGGTGAGCGGCCATCCGTGAGCTTCTTCGCAGTCTGTCGCGCAAATTCCATTTAATTTGACTGTCATGCGACTGAGAGTCAGCCTCGATGAATTCGAAAGAGGGGTATCCGTCATGAAACTCACGACTTCCATGCGCGCGTTCGGCGTGCTCATCGCGGCGGGGCTCCTCGCAGCCACGACGGCCGAGGCGAGCGTCAGCAAGGCCGAGCGCCAGGCGGCATGGCGCGCCGCGATCGCCGGCACACCGCTGCCGGGCGCGGGCTGCTTCCATGCCAGCTATCCGCTGACGACCTGGCGCAAGGTCGCCTGCGAGACGGCGCCGGCGCGTCCTTATGTTCCGGCGTCCGGCACGGGCCACGGCGCCCAGACCACCGGCGACGGCCACGACTATGCCGGCGTGACCACGGCGCTGACCTCGATGGCGGTCGGCACCTTCCCGAAGGCCAAGCACCTGGTGTCCGAGACCGACGGCGGCGCCAACGTCTATTCGCTGCAGATCAACTCGAACTTCATGTCGGGCAACGCCGCCTGCCAGACCGCCAACGATCCCTCGAAGTGCCTGGACTGGGAACAGTTCGTCTATTCGAGCAGCTCGCAACAGGCGTTCATGCAGTACTGGCTGATCCACTACACGGGCGGCACGGTCCACTGCCCGTCCGGATGGTTCAGCTTCAGCGACGACTGCTACAGGAACAGCGCCAGCGTGCATGTTCCCAAGCAGGTGATCACCGAGCTGCCCAACATCACGCTGTCGGGCAGCGCGGTGCATGGGGGCGTCGACACGCTGCAGATGACCACGTCGACGGACTCCTACAGCACCACCGGTCCGTGGAACGTCGTCTATCTGGCCGACAGCTGGCACGAGTCCGAGTGGAACGTCATCGGCGACGGCGGCGGCTCGCAAGCGAAGTTCAACGCCGGCACCAAGCTGACCGTGCGCCTCGACCTGACCGACGGCACGACCAAAAAGCCCGTCTGCGCGGCCGATCACGGCACCACCGGCGAGACCAACAACCTCAACCTCGGCAAGTGCAAGGCCAAGGGCGGCGCCTCGCCTCACATCCAGTTCGTGGAAAAGCTTCCGAAGTGACGTTTCCGGCCTGACGGACGCCGCGTGCCCGAAAGGGCGCGCGGCGTTTGTTTTTCAGGCTCTCAGCACGCCGCGGCCGGCATATTCCGCCTGGTCGCCCAGCATCTCCTCGATGCGCAGGAGCTGGTTGTACTTGGCGAGCCGGTCGGAGCGCGCCAGCGACCCGGTCTTGATCATCCCGCAATTGGTCGCGACGGCGAGGTCGGCGATGGTCGAATCCTCGGTCTCGCCGGAGCGATGCGACATCACCGCCCGGTAAGCGTGGCGATGCGCGGTCTCGACCGCGTCCAGCGTCTCGGTCAGCGAGCCGATCTGGTTGACCTTGATCAGGATCGCGTTGGCGGCGCCGCGCGCGATGCCGTCCTTCAGCCGCGCGGTGTTGGTGACGAAGAGGTCGTCGCCCACCAGCTGCACCTTGTTGCCGATGGATTTGGTGAGCGCGATCCAGCCGTCCCAATCGTCCTCGGCCATGCCGTCCTCGATGGAGACGATCGGATAGCGCGACGTCAGATCCTCATAGACCTTCACCATGCCGGCGGGGTCGAGCGTCCTGCCCTCGCCCTCGAGCACGTATTTGCCGTTCTTGAAGAACTCGGTCGAGGCGGGATCGAGCGCGAGATAGACGTCCTCGCCGGGCTTGTAGCCGGCCTTCTCGATCGCCTTCATGATGAAGCTAAGCGCCTCGTCGGCGCTCTTCAGGTTCGGCGCGAAGCCGCCCTCGTCGCCGACATTGGTGTTGTGGCCCGAATCGTGGAGCTGCTTCTTCAAGGTGTGGAACACCTCCGCGCCCATGCGCAGGCCTTCGCGGAACGTCGGCGCGCCCACGGGCATGATCATGAATTCCTGGAAGTCGATGGGATTGTCGGCATGCACGCCGCCATTGACGATGTTCATCATCGGCACGGGCAGCACATGCGCCGCGGTGCCGCCGACATAGCGATAGAGCGGCAGGCCCGCGCTCGCCGCGGCCGCCTTCGCCACCGCCAGCGAGACGCCCAGGATCGCGTTGGCGCCGAGCCGGCTCTTGGCCTTGGTGCCGTCGAGCGCGATCATGATCCGGTCGAGGCGCGGCTGGTCCTCGGCGTCCATGCCGCAGAGCGCGTCGAAGATCTCGCCGTTCACCGCGCCGACCGCCTTCTCGACGCCCTTGCCGCCATAGCGCGGCCCGCCGTCGCGCAGCTCGACCGCCTCATGCGCGCCGGTCGAGGCGCCGGAGGGCACGGCGGCGCGGCCGAAAGCGCCGTCCTCGAGGCGGACATCGACCTCGACGGTCGGGTTGCCCCGGGAATCCAGGATCTCGCGGGCGGCGATGTCGATGATGGCGGTCATGGGGCTCTCGTCACAAATCGGGCCAATTTCCTTGCTTTTAGGCGAGCACGCGGCTTCCAAGCAAGGCGCGCGACGGAGAGGGGCCTCTTCGCACGTTTACATCCCCAAAGACGGAGTCCCCCTGACCATGACCACCCCTCGCCTGATCCTGGCCGCGGTCGCCGCGTCCTTCTTGTCCACCGCCGCCTTCGCCGCGCCGCCCAGCGCCGACCAGGTGACGGTGCCGCAATCCGAGATGCGCCATAACAACAAGCTCAAGGCGCTGTTCGACAACCAAGACCAATTCATGATGTTCCGCATGGAGATGCGCCAGGCCACGCACGGCATGGCGCGCGACCGGAAGAAGGCCTATCGCAAGGCCGAGGTGCAGAAGCTGCGCGTGATGAACGCGTCGGAGCGCAGCGCCTACTTCCACGGGTTGCAGGCCAAGTGGAACGCGCTGCCCGAGAGCCGGCGCGAGCGCATGGTGCAGCGCATGGAGAACCATGCCGCCCGTCACCAGGAGCGTCACGGCGGCGGCCAGCGGCAGGGCGCGCCGAACGGCGACCAGGCCTATCCCGACGACGGCCAGGCCCCGCAGCAGGACCAGACCCGGTAAACGAATCCCTGTAACGTTCCCGTTCGAAGGCTCCCGCGCGGGAGCCGCATTGCGAAGGGGACCGACATGATTGCTTCGCCTGCCACGCTGCTCACCGCGATCGTCACGGTGCTGGCGGTTCTCGTCTATTACTGGACCATCCTCGGCGTCGGCCGCATGCGCGGCAAGCACGACATCAAGGCGCCGGCGACGACCGGCAATCCCGAGTTCGAATGCGCCTATCGCGTGCAGATGAACACGCTGGAGCAGATGGTGGTGTTCCTGCCGCTGCTGTGGGTCGCCAACGCCTATTTCCAGCTCTATCCCTATCTGGTCGGCGCGT
Source organism: Rhizomicrobium sp. (assembly GCA_035549495.1). Classification (GTDB taxonomy): domain Bacteria; phylum Pseudomonadota; class Alphaproteobacteria; order Micropepsales; family Micropepsaceae; genus Rhizomicrobium. The sequence continues at coordinate 44,015 of DASZQV010000014.1, forward strand.
TCGGCCTGGTGTGGATCGTGGGCCGCGTGATGTACGCCGTCGGCTACATGGCCGATCCGTCGAAGCGCAGCACCGGCTTCCTGGTCTCGGCGGTCGCGCTCATCGCGCTGCTGATCATGGCGATCGTCGGCCTCGTGCAGGCCTATCTGGCGCTGGCGGCGAGCTGATCAGGCAGCCTTCCTTTTCGGCGCGGCGAGCGACGCGGCCAGCTTCGTTGCGGTCGCCTCGCCGGAGAGGAACGCGCCGCCCGCGGTCTGGATGAGCGGGCCGGCCAGCGCTTCGCCGGCGAAGAACACGCGCTCGGCCAGCGGACGGCCGAGCTTCTCGCGCTCGGCGAAGCAGCCCGGCAGCGCCGCCGAATAGGCGCCGCGCGTGAGCGGATTGCCCGCCCATTTCGTGAGCAGCGCCTTGGCGACCTTCTTCGGCGCGTCGTTGCCGAAGGTCTGGGCGAGACGCTGCTTGGCGAAGTCGATCGCCGCGTCCTCGCCGGCGGCCGAAAGCTGCCAGCCGAAATCGCCGCCGACGAAGCCGACCATCAGATCGCTCTCCCACGGCCAGGCGAGGAAATAGAGCTGCTCCGTGCCCGGATATTCGATCAGCACGTTCTCGTAAGGCTTGATGCCGAAGCGCTCGCCGGGGATCAGCATCGGGATTTTGGCGAGCAGGCCCATCGGCACTTCGGCGATGGCGGTCTCTTTCCATTCCGGCAGCGCGGGATCGAAGCGGATGGAGCCCGCCGCCAGCACGCCGGTCGACACGGTCAGGATCGCCGCGCGCGCCTCGATGGTGCCTGCGTCGGTCTCGACCTTCACGCCCTGCCCCTCGCCCCAGCGGATGGTGCGTGCGGGCGTGGAGAGCCTCACCGGGATGCCGGCGCCGGTCTTCGCCACCAGCGTGCCGAAGCCCTCATAGACGAGATAGTTCGGATCGAGATCGGCCGACTGCGCGTAGTCCGCGGTCGAGAGGTGGTCGAGATCGACCGCCATGTCCATCGGCCCGAGATAGGTCGCCGCGGCGCGGAACGGCGGGGTCCAGCGCGGCACCGCGAGGCTCGTCGCCACATCGCGGGTGCGCGCGATGCGGGCGGTGTTCTTGTGGATCGTCTCTTCGGCGCCATGCTCGCGCTTGAGCTCGGCCGCGCCCGTCTGCCTGCGCCCGTAGAACATCCGCGTGAGATCGAGGTCGTGGAATTTGAGCTTGTAGCCGTCGCGCTCGGCGATTTTCTTGAACGGGTTGCGGTCGCCGGCATGGATCCAGGCGCAGCCGATGTCGAAGGGGATGCCGAAGCTCGTGGTGTCGGTATAGGCGCGGCCGCCGACGCGGTTGTCGGCCTCGATCACCACATGCGAAATGCCCATCGCGCTGAGCTTGAGCGACGCGCCGATGCCCGCCGCACCCGCGCCGATAATGACCACGTCCGGATTGGCGGCGAGCGCGAAGCTCGGCCGCGCCGCGAGAACCGCGAGACCTGCAAGGATGCCGCGCCGGGAAAGCTGGAAGTCGGATCGCATCGGAGCCCCTCGCGCGAAACAGCGGATTCTACCGTATCACGAAATGCGGTATCGCGGGATGCGCGCGTCACACGCGCGGCGCGACGCCCGCCATCTTTTCCAGGCGGCGGAATTCGGCCGAGCCGCGCAATCCTCGAAAGCTCGGCTCGATGGCGAGTCCCGCGAACTCGGCTTCGCCGCGCATCAGGCTCCGCTGAAGCCAGGCCAATGAGTCGCCGGTGTCGCCGAGCTCCGCGTGCATCGTGGCCAGCGTATAGGCCCTGCCCTTTCCGTCTCGGACCAGAGGCTCCTCCGTCCGCAGCATCGCCCGCAGCATTCCGCTCCGCCCGGACGCGCTTAGCCCCTGCCGGCCGGCCGATACGACCGCATCCAGATCGGAATCCTCCGTCGCCCGCGCAGCGAGCGAAAGCTCGCGCAGGAAGCCGGCCTCGTCGTGCTCGAAGAGGTAGACCCGGGCAAGATAGCGATGCGTGGAGGCGAAGACAGGCTGGGTCTGCTCGAGGCGCTGAAGCAGCGAAATGCTCTCCGGCAGGCGGCCGGCATAGAAGAGTATCAGCCCCTTGTCCGCCTGGATCGCGATCGATTCGGAGTCCAGGGCCGCGGCGCGATCGATCTCTTCGATCGCTCTGGGAAACTCCGCCGTCTCCAGCAGGAAGGTCGCGTACCAATGGTGCGCCACGGCGCTTGCCGGCGCGAGCGCGATGGCGCGCTCGAACTCGCGCCGCGCCGTCGCCGCATCGTGCGACCAGTAGAAGACGGCGAACGCGCGCGCCAGATGAGCCTCGGCGAGCGAAGGATCGAGCGCGACCGCCCGGTCGGCGGCCGCCATGGCGCGCGGAAAAGCGTAGTCGGGCGTGGCCGTCGTGTACTCCCGCAGAAGCTCGTAGCATTGCGCCAGGCCCGCATAGGCTTCGGCGTATTGCGGGTCGCGAACGATGGCCTGCGTGAAATCGTCGACCGCGCGCCGCAGGCCGGCCGGCGTCCGGCTCTGCCATTCGAACAGGCCGGCGCGGTAGAAGGCTTGCGCCTCCACGCTCGCACGATGATGCGCGTTCGAGGACGGCGCCGGACGCGGATACGACGCCCACAAGCCTGTCACGAGGGCGACGATGCCGAGCGCGACGCCCGCCGCAAGGCCGAGCCCGGCGGACGGCCAACCGCTCCGCCTGCTCCGCTCTTGCGGAGCTTGCGCGTCCTGGCTGCCGAGCCAAGCCCTGAGCTCGCTCTCGTAAGCGAAAACGGGCGAGCGGATCCCGTTGGGGATCCGGTGCACGGGCAGCCCGCGCGCCGTTTCCCAGCGCTTGACCGTTCGCTCGTCACGGCCGAGGAACGACGCGATCTCCTTCCATGTGCTGAGCCGGCGGTCCTGGGAATAGACCCCTTTCCCCGCGTCCATGCCCCGAACCACCCCTTTCCGCCCCTTGGCGCCCTCTTGGGCCGCAGAGTGTCCGGCGCGAGCATATCACGGCGCACACCCCGAGGGAGAATCGATGAACATCCGCGCATTTGCTGCCGGCGCCTGGCTTGCCGCCCTCTGCGCGGCACCCGCGCTTGCCGGCCCCGTCACGGCCGATTTGGCGCTGTGGCTCAAAGCCGACGACGGCTTGGCGACGGACGGCTCGAGCTGGGCGGACCGATCCGGCAATGGGCACGACGCAACGGCGGTTCAGGGCCAGGCTCCCACCTATGTCGCCTCCGCCATCAACGGATTGCCGGCCGCGCATTTCGGCGGCGCGCAGCTGATGTCGATCGCGGGTCAGGTTCTGACCTCGCAGCATTTCACGATCATCGTCGTGGCCACCGACGAAAGCACGCCACAGCACGGCAACCTCTGCGACGTCGTGTCGAACTGGAGCGGCGCGACCGGCACAAGGTCGATCTTCCTCGGCACGGTCTGGAAACGGCCGGACGACAAATTCCTGGACCGCATCCGCTTCACCGACGCGATCGGGGGCTCCGACCAGGGTCAGGAGGGGGTCGCGCGCATCCCCCATCCCGCCCACGCCTTCATCCTGAGCGCGGTCAGCAAGAAAGACGACGCGCAGGTCTATGTCGGGGGAAAACGCAAATACGCGCTCGGGACGAAGCTGAGGCGCCGCGACCTTTCCGCGGGCTGGTTCCTCGGCGACCAAGGCAACTGCTTCTGCGAATACTGGCTCGGCGACGTCGCCGAGGTGCTGGTCTACGACAAGGCGTTGTCGCGCGCCGATTTCGAGGCCGACATCGCCTACCTGCAATCGAAATGGCAGTAGCGAACATGACGCCGAAGGACCATCTGCTCATAGCGCTGCTCGTTCTCGCCTGCGCCGTCTTGCCCGCGCGGCCCGTCACCGCGGCCGGCTACACCTATCGGGTGCTCTATACATTCTGCAGCCAGAGCAATTGTGCCGACGGGCAAAGTCCCTCGGCCACTCTGCTGATGGATCAGGCCGGCAATCTCTATGGGACGGCGGGCGGCGATGGCGGATCGGTTTTCAGGCTGACCCCGGGCCGGCACCACAAATGGAAGTTCGAAACGCTGTACGATTTCTGCGCCCAATCGAATTGCGCGGGCAGCAACACGCCGTTGATCATCGACGCGACCGGCAAGCTGTACGGCACGACCGGGCCGACCGGCGCGAACGACGGCGGTTCCATCTTTCAGCTGAAGCCGAACGCAAGCGGAAAGAAATGGAAATACAAGCTGCTCTACACATTTCCCTGTTCCGATGGCGCGTGCCCGAACGGCCAGCATCCAAGCGGCCTGACCTATCTGGGCGCGGCGTCCGGCGAGCCCTATGACGGAACCTCGGCCTTGTTCGGCACTGCCAAGGCGGGCGGCAACGGCTTGTTTCCGCTGGGCGTCGCCTTCCGGCTCGAGCCGCAGAGCACGCGGTGGAAGCAAACGGTGCTTTACTCGTTCTGCTCGGCGACCGATTGCACCGACGGCTACACGCCGAATGCTCCCGTCGTGGACGACGCGGGACGCCTCTGGGGCACGACCTCTGCGGGCGGAAACGGCAGAGGAGGCGGCGTCCTCTATTCGATCGGCGGCAGACATGAATCCGTGGAATACGAGTTCTGCTCCGACACGGAAGATTGTCTCGACGGCTCGTTTCCGACGACGCCGGTGTTGCTGGACAAATCCGGGCGCATCGTCGGCACAACGCCGTTGGGCGGCACCTTCGGCATACCGAACGGCCCCGGCACCCTGTTCGCCGTCAGCGGCGGCAACGAGCAGGTGCTCTATAATTTCTGCTCCAAAGCCCATTGTGCCGACGGCCTGCACCCGTCCGCCGGCGTGATCGAAGACGCGAGCGGGAATATTTTCGGCGTCACGGCGGAAGGCGGCGACGGCAATGACGGCGGCGTGGCATTCGAATTTCAGAGCGGGACCTTGCAGGTGCTGCACAAGTTCGGCTCGGCGGCCGGCGGCGCGGACGGATGCACCCCCCTCGGCGGGCTGATCATGGATGAGGTGGGAAATCTCTACGGCACCACATCGGGGTGCGGCGCCGGGAGTGCCGGGGATGGCGGAACGGTGTTCGAGCTGTCGCCGAAGTGAACGGCCATGGCCGGCTATGGCCTCAGCGCGTAAGCGAGCGGAAGCGCGGCTTGCGTCGCGGGCGACAGCCACGAGCTCAACGCCCAGAGCGCGGTCTGGTCGACGCGCACGACGTCGCCGGGCCGGATCTTCACCGTCTCGTCCGCCGGAAGATCGTATTCCTTGGTCTCGCCTTCGTGGCGGATATGGATCGTCGACTCCACCGCGTGGTCGGTGAAGCCGCCCGCGACGCCGATGGCATCGAGCGCGCTCATGTTGCTGGTATAGGGATATTGGCCGGGGCGGTTGACCTGGCCGATGATGTAGAACGGGCGATAGGTCGTGACTTCGACGGCGACGCGCGGGGTCTTCAGATAGCCGTCGGCGAGCGCGCCGGCGACGTCGCCTTCGAGCTGGTGCGCGGTGCGGCCGCCCGCTCTCACCTGGCCCACCAGCGGCAGGCGCACATAGCCCGAGCCGTCGACCTGGAACTCGCCGGAGAGATCGGTCTCGTCATAGACGGTGACGCGCACCTTGTCGCCCGCGCCCAGACGGTAGTCGCTGCTCATGCGCTGTGCCTCGACCGTGACGGTCTCGGTCTCGCTCGGGCGCAAGCCGTCGCTCGCTGCGGCGGAACCGCAGAGCAAAAGCGCGAGTGCCGAGGCCAGAAAGATGCGCATGGCGCGATGTTATGGCGGCGAGGCTTTAGGAATTCCCTACTGGCAAGCGAAGGTGGTGAACAAGCGGTTAAACACGCGGCCGAGGCCAACATTTCCCATCATGGCGCATTCTTTGTTCCCGCCTCGTTCCCAGGATGTGCGGACTATTGGCGTTCCTGTAAACTTTAGAAATGGCTGGGACAAAATCCGCGACAGAGGCAGTCGGACAAGCACGCCGCTATGACAAGGGCGAACGCCGCCACAAGCATGTTGGCACCGGCGCGAACCCCGAAGTCCAATTTTTCTCCGATGAACCAAAACGGTGGGTCGGGAAATGTCCAAACACGCTAACACCGGCCGACCACAGCCGATTACTCAATGAGGCTATCTCTGGTGACAATGGAGACCGCGACATCAATTTTCCAAAGAACCTCTATGCGGTCGATAATGGGACTATCTACAAGGCGGATACCACGGATCGTGGAAAGTCCTATCATGGCTATCCGTATCACGGTAGGCTTGGAAGGGGGACTTCTAAACAGGCTCAGAGCCGTGGCAGTGGCGAAGGGTTGCGAGCACGAATTCGACGATTGGGTTGATCGTCATATTACGCTGCATGGATCATGACGACCGCTGGCGAGACGATCGAATTTGTTTTACGCCCGTCAGACGACGCCGGAAGGTCGCTGACTTATTGGTTGAAGATCGCCGTTGATCGTCAGGTCATCTGGCCGGTGCGTGGCGAAATCTCGATCAGCCTCGACATTCAAATTGACGACCTACTGGCTTACCTGACGGAGTTCTGGAAGCCGCTCATGCTGCGGCAGGTCTATCCCATACCCGGTTCACCGCTAGCTCCATCCGATCTTCGACGGTTTGCGGAACAGCGCTGGACTGAACTGCAACCTGCGTCGGTGGAAAGGGAGGATGCACTTGTAAGCGCGTTCGAAGAAGCACATGACCTTTCGCTGGCGTTTGGAGGGCAATACGGGCTCCCCCATTTTTGGATGATGCGTTCGGGCGAGCACATGATCATCGAAACAGCCGGACGATCGTGGCAACTGCCATTCAACGCCGTGCGGCAAAGCCTACGTTCAGTCGGAGACCAGATTTGCGAAATTTTGAAAAAAGTCGCCGCCCAGCGATGGGAAAAAGCAATATCAGCGTGGTCGCAACGCGGCGATTCGGACGGCGCCAATTTGCTAGCTTGGTCGACAGGCATCGACAAAAGCATTGTATCAACTTTGTTGGCCAGCCGGGAACTAAGTGCGCCTCGAAACTTTGAGGATGCCGTAAACGACAATGATGAACTCCGCATCGCCGCTCGAATGGCGGGCGCTCTTCCAACAGAGCAGATTCGAACGATCATACAAATCGCGCGCAAGTTTAAGAAGCATGACGCCGCCGGACTCGACGCGTTGGCAGACGATTGTGCAACATATATCGCAAGCCACTTCCATCGCAGCGTTCCTTTCAAGCAGGGCGAAGCGGCCGCGCGACTCGCTCGCCAAAAACTTGGATTGGCCGATCACATCTCGGTCAATGTTGCCGATATTGCCAGAAGCCTCGGAATTGAAGTGCGTATCGAAGCGACAACCCCTTCGACGCTCGATGGGCTGGCGATTTGGGGCGATGCCTACGGACCCGGTGTTTTTCTCAATCAGAGCAGCGGCCGCATAAAAGAGCGTTTTGGATCGGTCGAAGACGACAACTCGATTCGGGTGACCCTAGCGCACGAGCTTTGTCATTTGCTTATTGACGAGGGTCATGCGTTGTCGGCTGTGGACATCCTAAATGCGCGCATGCCAGCAGGGACGGAAACGCGGGCAAAATCATTTGCCGGCGAATTCCTGCTGCCTACCCAGACAGCTGCGCGCGCTTGGGAGCTCGCGAATAGGCCCAGAGACTACGCGCCGGTCGAGAAACTCATTCGCGAGTTATCCGATGATTTTGGCGTGACCTGGAGCGTTGCCGCTTGGAAGCTGGAACATGGTGCGGACGCTCACAACGTTGATCTGGGCCGGGTTCTGGATATCGTGGCGCCAAATCGCTAACCGTTTCTTCGCCGAGCCCGACGGAGACAACAGCCAACATTTCCCAGGCTTTCTAGCGTGAACGGGGCGGGCTATACAGGCTCCCCCAAAGCCAGGAACCGCCATGCGTACCGACGAGCCGCGCACCATCGCGCTGAAGGACTACCAGCCGCCCGCCTATCGCGTCTCCGAGGTCGCGCTGACCTTCGCGCTCGACCCGCAGGCGACACGCGTGCGCTCGGTGATGACCGTCGCGCGCGTGGCCGACGCGCCGCTGGTGCTGAACGGCGAGCATCTGAAGCTCGTTTCCGTGACGCTGGACGGCAAGCCGGTCGCGCACACCACCGACGACGAGACGCTGACGATCGCGTCCACGCCCGAACGCTTCACGCTCGAGATCGTCACCGAGATTTCGCCCGCGAACAACACGGCGCTCGAAGGGCTCTATGTGTCGAAGGGCATGTTCTGCACCCAATGCGAGGCGGAAGGTTTCCGGCGCATCACCTATTACCTCGACCGGCCCGACGTGCTCGCGGTCTACACCACGCGCATCGAAGCCTCGAAGAAGGACTATCCGGTGCTGCTGTCGAACGGCAATCTCGTCGGCAGCGGCGATCTCGAGGGTGGGCGGCATTACGCGGTGTGGAACGATCCGTTTCCCAAGCCCTGCTATCTCTTCGCGCTGGTCGCGGGCGATCTCGGCGTCTTGAAGGACAGCTTCACGCGCGCCTCGGGACGGCCGGTGGACTTGCGCATCTATGTCGAGCACGGCAACGAGCCCAAGGCGGCTTACGCGATGGACTCCTTGAAGCGCGCGATGCGCTGGGACGAGGAGGTCTATGGCTGCGAATACGATCTCGACATCTTCATGATCGTGGCGGTGTCGGCGTTCAATTTCGGCGCGATGGAGAACAAGGGCCTCAACATCTTCAACGACCGCCTGCTGCTCGCGAGCCCCGAGACCGCGACCGACGACGACTATGCCAGCATCGAAGGCGTCGTCGCGCACGAGTATTTCCACAACTGGACCGGCGACCGGGTGACTTGCAGGGACTGGTTCCAGCTCTCGCTGAAGGAAGGCCTCACCGTCTTCCGCGATCAGAACTTCTCCGCCGACATGCGCTCGCATGGCGTGTGCCGCATCCAGGACGTGAAGGCGCTGCGCATGCGCCAATTCATCGAGGACGCCGGACCGTTGGCGCACCCGGTGCAGCCGCAGAGCTACATCACCATCGACAATTTCTACACCGCGACGGTCTATGAGAAGGGCTCCGAGGTCATCGGCATGCTGAAGGCCCTCGTCGGGCCGGAAGGCTATCGCAAGGCGACCGATCTCTATTTCCGGCGCCACGACGGACAGGCGGCCACGGTCGAGGACTGGGTCAAATGCTTCGAGGACGCCTGCGGGCGCGACCTCAAGCAATTCCGCCTGTGGTACGCGCAATCCGGCACGCCCGAGATCGAGGCGCGCGGCGAATACGATGCCTCGAAGAAGACCTATGCGCTGACCTTGAAGCAGAGCCTGGGGCCGACGCCGGGCCAGCCGACGAAGCAGCCGATGCACATCCCCGTGCGCATCGGCTTCGTGGGCCGCGACGGCGCGATGCCCTTGACCCTCGAAGGCGAGAACGCGACGGGGCCCGACGAGCGCGTGCTCGAGCTGACGCAGGCGCAGGAGCGCTTCGTGTTCGTCGACGTGGGCGAAGAGCCGCTGCTCTCGATCGGCCGGGGCTTCTCGGCGCCGGCGATCTTCAAGGTGCCGACCAGCCGCAAGTCGCATGCCCAGCTGATGGCGCGCGACAGCGACGCCTTCAACCGCTGGGAAGCGGGCCAGGCGCTCGCGACCGACGTGCTGAAGGAGATGGCCGCGACGGGCGCAAGCGCCGACGCGACCTATGTCGACGCCATCGGCGAGGTGCTCGCGCGCGCGGAGGAAGACATCGCCTTCGCGGCGCAGATGCTGATGCCGCCCTTGGAGAGCGAGCTGGCGCAAGGGATGGCGCCACCCGACCCGGAGGCGATCCACGCCGCGCGCACCGCCCTGATCCGCAGCGTCGCAGCCGCGCATCATGCCCGCATCGAAGAACTCTATGCCAAGCTCGAGAGCAGCGCGCCGTTCTCGCCCGACGCCAACGCCGCGGGCAGCCGCGCCATGCGCAACGTGCTGCTGCGTTACTTGAGCGCCGCCGACGACGAAGCCGCCGCCGCGCTGGCCGACGCGCACTACCGCGCCGCCTCGAACATGACCGACATGATCGCGGGGCTGGCGGCGCTGACCCGCATGAATTCGAGCAGGCGCGACGCGGCGTTTGCCCATTTCCACGACCGCTTCAAGAACGACGCGCTGGTGCTCGACAAATGGATGAGCCTGCAGGCGCATTCGGCCCTGCCCGACACCGTCGAGCGGGTGCGCGCGCTGACCAGGCATCCGGCCTATGACGTGAAGAACCCCAACCGCGTGCGCGCGCTGGTGGGCGCGTTCTCGGCCAACCATCTGCGCTTCCACGCCGCCGACGGCAAAGGCTATGCGCTGGTCGGCGAGACGATCCGCAGCCTCGACGCCATCAACCCGCAGGTCGCCTCGCGCATGGCCGCGGCCTTCGAAGCCTGGCGGCGCTACGATGCCCGGCGCCAGGCGATGATGCGCGGCGAGCTCGAGACCACGCTGAAAGCGAGCGGGCTGTCGCCCAACCTGTTCGAGGTTGCGAGCAAGATGCTCGGGTGACGGCGTTAAGACTTGTAAGCAAATCGTTAATGACAGCGACTCGCTGATTCGCATAATCGTATCCGGCGAATCAGTTGGGGATCGGCTCTGAGTATCGCGGCCACCTGGCCTTTGGGCATCGCACCGGCGGCGCGCTTCGCCACGCGCCATGTGCGCGCCACGGTCGCGATCTCGCTGATCCTGATCTGCGGCAGCTTCGCGGCCGCCGCGGCGCTGTCGATGCGCTTCGACCGCGTGCATGCGCTGCAGCAGGCGACGTGGTTCGAGGAGCGCCGCGCGCGCGACATCCTGGCGGTGGCGGAGGGCGCGCTCGACCGCATCGAAGCGGCCGGAAGCGCCTTCGCCGACGGCGATCTGGCCGCATCGCCGCGGGGCATCCGCAACATCGGCGTCTATGCCGGCGACGGCACGGCGGTCTCGACGCTGGCCGGCACGACGCGCTTCGTGCGCCTGCCGCGCGAGATCGTGGCCCAGGCCCTCAGCCATCGCCTGCTGATCTCGGACGGCACGCTCGCCACGATGGTCTTCGCCCATCGCGAGGAGGTCGTCGCGGTCTCGTTCGACACCAGCCTGCTCGCGCCGCAAAGCCTGATCGAGCGCGCGCAGGTGACGACCGCGAGCGGCATGCCGGTTCTGGGCAGCGGCGGCGGATCGGTGCGCGCGCGCGCGACCGGCTGGCCGCTCGAAGTCTCCATCGCCCCCGACGACGAAGGCGCCTTGAGCGCATGGTACGGATCGCTGCCGCTCTATCTGTTCGTGATCCTCGGTCCCGCGCTGGCCGGCGCGTGGCTCGCCTCGGTGTTCGTCGGCGAGTTCGAGCGCCGCGCGCGCGCGGAGAAGCTCCGCGCCCGCCCCGCCGACGCGCAATTGCTGCTGCGCCTCGCCCAGGCCGAGCGCGAGGCGGTCGAGGCGCAGCGCTCCAAGGCCGAGTTCATCGCCCATATGAGCCACGAATTGCGCACGCCCTTGAACGCCGTGATCGGCTTCTCGGAGATCATCGAGGGCGAGATGTTCGGCCGCGCGGGCCACGCAAAATACGTCGAATACGCGCGCGACATCGGCGCCGCCGGGCGCGGCCTGCACGGCAAGATCGGCGACATCCTGGAGTTCGCGAACCTCGAGGCCGGCCGTTATCCCTTGTCGCCGCAACGCTTCGATCTGAGCGAACTCGCGCAAACCTGCGTCGACGAGCAGGCGGGCCGCGCCTTCTCGCGCCGCATCGCGCTCGACTTCGCCGCCAGCGCGCCCGCGCCGGTCGTGGCCGATCCGAACGCGATAAGGCGCATCCTCTATTGCCTCATCGCCAACGCGCTCGCCTACACGCCCGAAGGCGGCCGCGTGCGCGTGAGCGTAGGCATCGACGACGGCGCGGTCGCGGCTTCGGTGCTCGACACCGGTCCGGGCTTCAAGCCCGAAGAAGCGCGCGACGCCGGCAACGCGTTCCGCCGCTTCGACCGCCAGGGCGGCCAGACGGGCACCGGTCTCGGCCTCGCCATCGCGGTGCAGCTGGCGCGGCGCGTCGGCGGCGCGCTCAAGCTCGGCTCGACGCAGGGCGTCGGCACAAAGACCGAGCTTCGTCTTCCCCGCGCATAAGCGCAACCGGGCGAAGGGCGCAGCCCGAAGCCCGTGAGTTGCGCGCCAAACAAACCTAAAGATACCAGCTGTATTCCAGCGGCGAGATGATCTTCTCGAAGCGCTTGTGCTCCAGCCGCTTGGTCTCGCCATAGAACGCGACGGTCTCGGCGCCGAGATAGTCGCCGAGCACGCTCTCGCTCGCGAGCTTCTCGAGCGCGTCCTCGAGCTTGAACGGCAGCGCGAGGTCGGGCTCGCGCGAGACGTTGCCCTGCGCCGCCGGGCCGGGATCGATGCGGTTCTTGAGCCCGTAATGCAGCCCCGCGAGCACGCTCGCCAAGGTGAGGTACGGATTGGCGTCGGCGCCCGCCACGCGATGCTCGACGCGACGCGCCTCGCCCGGGCCCATCGGGATGCGCAATCCCACCGAGCGGTTGTTCACGCCCCAGCGGCGGTTGACCGGCGCGAACATGTCGGGCTGGAAGCGGCGATAGGAGTTGAGCGAGGGCGCGAACACCGCCATCGACGCCGGCATCAGCGTCTGCATGCCGCCGATGGCGTGGCGCAAGCGGTCCGAGCCCGTCTCGCTGCCGTCGTCGAAGATGTTGCGGCCGTCCTCGTCGAGCACGCTGACATGCACGTGCAGGCCTGTGCCGGCGCGATCGGGGAAGGGCTTGGCCATGAAGGTCGCGTCGAAGCCGGACGCCTTCGCCGCCGCGGTGACGACCTGCTTCAGGAACACGCAGTGATCGGCGGCGAGCACCGCTTCGCGCTGGTGCTTCAGATTGGCCTCGAACTGGCCCGGCGCGTATTCCTTGCTGGTCGCGCTCAAGGGCAGGCCCTGCACCTTCGCCGCTTCGCCGAGCGCGTTCAGGAACACGCGGTAGCGGTCCAGATCCTCGATGCCGTAGACCGAATGCGCGGTCTCGCGCTTGCCGCTCATCGGATCGATCGGCGGCAGCGGCACGCCGTTCTCGCCGCGCTCGCGGTCGATGAGATAGAACTCGAGCTCCAGCGCCGCCACGGGGCGCAGCTTCATCTCGGCGAAGCGCGCCAGCACGCGCTCCAGCGCCGCGCGCGGCTCGGCCGGATGGACGATGCCGTCGGTGTCGTAGAGCGTCATCATCATCTGCGCGCGCTTCGGGCCCTCGCCCCAGACGCGGCCGATGGTCTCGGGGATCGGCCACGCGGTGCCGTCGGGATCGCCGTCGCCGAAGCCGCGGCCGAACGGGTTCACCATCTCGCCCGACGCGTCCATCATGTAGATCGATTGCGGGATCTGCATGCCCGATTCGAACAGATGCGCCGTCTGGCCGACGGGGATGCGCTTGCCGCGCAGCACGCCGCAGATATCCGTCAAGACCGCGTCGACGAACTCGATCTCGGGATGCGCCGCGAGCAGCGCCGCGAAGGCATTGCGCGCCTCCTCCGCAAAAGCGGGGCGCGCGAAGGACGGGGGGACGGTTGGCTTGTTCATGATGGCAATAATCTTCAGATGCGGCCCCATGCTTACCACGATTGCGTCATCAATTGGCAAACACTAGCTTTTGTGCGGTGGAAACCGGGGCGGCGGCATGAAAAGGCTCATTGCGCTGATCTGCGCGGCAATAATCGCAATCGTCGCCGCGATCGTGATTCTGCGCGCGCACCGTTCCGGCGAAGCGGCCGCGGCGCCCGGCCGGCTCACGCTGTTCCAGTGGGAGGACTATATGAACCCTCCCTTCCTGCACGAATACGAGCGCACCTATAAGGAGCCGCCGCGCATCGCCATCTTCGCCGACGAGGACGAGGCCTTCGCCAAGATGCGCGCGGGCTTCAACCCCGACGTGATGGGGCCGTGCTACTACGAATTCCCGCGCTGGCAGGAAGCGGGGCTGCTCGAGCCGATCGACACGAGGAAGCTCAAGAACTGGAACCGCATCTCGCCGACCTTGCGCAACCTGCCGGGCATCGATGCCGGCAACGGCAAGGTGTGGTTCGTGCCGCATTACTGGGGCAACACCTCGATCACCTTCCGCACCGACCTCGCGCCGGAATATGTGAACCATCCGAGCTGGAACATCCTGTTCGATCCCAAATACAAGGGCCGCGTGTCGGTGCTCGAAGGCGTCGACGACACCGTGCCGTTCGTCGCGCGCATGATCGGCATCGACGCCTATCACATGACGCCGGAGCAGTGGGAGCGCGTGCAGGACAAGCTGCGCGAGCTCGTGCCGCAGACGCGCACGATCACCAGCGACGACTCGGCGCTGGTGCAGGGGCTGGCGTCCGGAGAGATCGTCGCGGCCATGACCTGGCGCATCGTCTATTCGACGCTCAGGCGCGAGAACAAGCCGGTCGCGTTCATGAACCCGCCCGGCGGCATCTTCACCTATGTGTGCGGGCTCACGATGCACAAGAACCCGTCGAGCGTGGAGAAGGCGACCGCGCTGATCGATTCGATGATCGGCGACGAAGGCGCGATCTACACCATCGAGCAGATCGGCGACGAGCCCGCCAACGAAGCCGCGCTCGAGCATCTGCCCAACGACGTGTTCAAGCGCCAGGGCCTCGACCGCGACATGGAGAAGATGCTCAAGAGCGGCATCTTCCAGGAGCGGCTCAAGAACAAGGAAGAGATCGTCAGCGCCTGGACCGAGATCCGCGCGGGGCTTTAAGGGGGCGGGCCGCACGGAAGCGGAAGAGCGCGCCGATGCGTGAAACATTGGGCCGTGAAACGCCGAGGAAAATTCGCGGCTTTGAAATTCAACCTGTCAAAACCAGATCTATCTCTTTGATCGGCAATCGGATTCGTGTTGCTCAAGCGCTGCCTCTTTCGCTGCAATGCAGCAAGCGCCCGCGCCACGAGGACGACACGGCAGGCCAGATTGCGGCTCTGGCACACCAGGTCGCGGACCTTCGCGCGCTGCTCGGTGTGGGCGCGCGAATAACCGCCATGGACCAACCGGTTGCGGTTGCCGAACGGTGCGCCGCGCTTGCCTCCCGTACGCCTGCCCAATTGAACCTCGCTTTTGGAAAGGGGGACCCCCCTCCGGCCGTTTCCTCCTGCCGCCCGGATGACCGCCGGAACGATCTCGTGAGATGGGGATGCGCGCCGCAAGTTTCAAGCGGGAGTTGCAACTTATTTCTCGCCATTTTTCCCCGAGACCTGACCGCGCGCCAACGGCACGGGATGCTAGAGCGTGATGGGATTAGGTTTGCGGTATCCTGAGTTTTCGAAGAAGTTTTTGCATTCGTCGGCAGTGACGGTGTCGAGGATTTTGCCGATGGCGTTGCAGACGGCGTCCTGGGAGCGTCGTGCAGCCTTGCGCAGCCAATGCTTGAGCTTGGCGAAGAACTGCTCGATGGGGTTGAGGTCGGGCGAGTATTTGGGCAGGAAGAAGAGCCTTGCGCCGGCTGCGCGGATGGCGGCGCGCAAGGCCTTGGCGCGATGCGAGCCGAGGTTATCCCAGACGACGATGTCGCCGGGCTTCAGCGTCGGCACAAGAACCTTTTCGACATAGAGCAGGAAGCGCGCGCCGTTGATCGGCCCGTCGATGAGCCACGGGGCGTCGAGGCGGTCCTGGCGCAGCGCCGCCAGGAAGGTCATGGTCTTCCAACGCTTGTGCGGCACCTTGGCACGCAACCGCTGGCCGACCGGCGCCCAGCCGCGAAGCGGCGCCATGTTGGTTTTGGTCCAAGTCTCGTCGATGAACACCAGGCGCGACGGATCGATCGCGATGCGGTACTTGATCCATTGTGCGCGGCGGCGCGCGACGTCGGGGCGATCCTGCTCGGCCGCGATCAGCGTCTTTTTTTGTGACTGAGCTGCTCGGCGTGGACGAAGTCCCATACCGAGTGATAGTCGACCTTCAGACCGCGCTCGCCCAGCTCGGCCACAAGACCGCGCAACGTGAAGTCGGCTTGCCGGCAGCGCTCCAAGAGCCAGTCGCGATGCGCGCCTGCGATCTTCCTCGGCTTGTGGCCGCCCATTTGACCCGGCTTGGCGCTGCCGGTCTGGCGCACCCGCTTCAGCCAGGCGATCGCCGCGCTGTAGCTCACTCCAAAACGCGCTGCCGCCTGCCGCCGCGACAGGCCCTCGCGCTCAACCGACGCCACAACACGCTCCCGCAAATCCATCGAATACGGCTTCGCCATCCCAGCTGGCCTCCAACCCAGCCCAGAAGCTTGAATCAGACTCGTGACCTATTGGGAATCCCAATTCGACTCGGCGTCATCCCATCCCGCTCTAGGCGCCGCGCAGCCGGGCCACTTCAAATCTTCCATGATCACGGAGATGCGGAATTCTGCCCAAGGAGCTGAAACCCATAAGCGTGATCGTACAACGAAAACAGATAGGCGATAACGAGTGCCCACAAGATGCTGGCCAGCGATCCGACAAGAAAATACTCCGCCGTGATCTGCTCATCGAGATCTTTATAGCGCGCCACTGTCTTGAGCGCGATCACGGCCGCCATCACTTCCCAGCTTCCGCGCAAAATGCCGACGACAATCAGTACTCTTTCCAGAAGACCGATGTAGCGACCGACGTTCAATTCCGCGGGTTGTATATTGAGACCGGCTACGCCCGGGGAACATTTGTCCAGCAGCAGGCGCACGAGCAGGTTTCCCAGCTGCCAGACCAAGGGGATGAAGACCAGATATCCGAGAACCTGGAGCGCTATCACATCCCCATCTCCCTATCCAGGGCTCCCAGCGCGAATATGATGGCTTCGTGCTGCTCATTGTAATACCGCCAGCGCGCCGCTTCGAGCACCTTGTAGAGGGTTCGCTCGCCGATCTTCAGCTTACGCGCAGCGTCGCTTACGGAATCGATTCTCTGCTTTACCCGAAAGTATTTCATCTGGGTCGGCGTCCACTTCTCTTCAACAGAAGTCAACGACAAGCCCGCCGCGTTCAGCAGCCGCTCGTGAACAACGTGGTGGGGAAGCGTAAACCGGTAAGCGTTCGGCTCGCTCTTGTCGTTGAGCGTCTCCCGCGCCAAGGCTAACCCCTCTCCCATCATGTTCCAGGCCGCCATGGGATTCAGCTTGGTGTCCAGCCTGACACTGCCGAGAACCAAGCGGCAATCGACTCCTCTCTCCATGAGAGCCAGACGCAGCTCGCTGAGAAGCCTGAAGCCTCCAAGCGTTCCCTTCGCCAACCCCTGGAATTCGTCGCCGAGCGTGATCGTCAGAGGCGATGCCAGATATTCGCTGTGCTTTCTGTTGATCGCCGAGACGACACTATTGAACTTCCGGCTGAGGGCCGCTCTCGACTCGCTTTGCTCGCTGTTGACGATATCGCCCATCACGACCGCAAAGTGCCGTTTTCCAAGCCGTTTTCTTGCAGCCGTTTCGCTCGACACCGACTTCGCTCCGGAAAGCGATGCTCCCGCAGACCTGATATCGGGACAGAAAGTATTATTGACCCGATATCGGGTCAACGAAAAAGTATGACCCAAAATCGGGTCACAGCACAATTCGCGATCCATCAATGCGGCGGAAGCCCCAGAGCCCTGTCAATGCCTTCTCAGCATCCGTCGCAGCCACGGGCCGTGGGGCTTGCGCACCTGGGCCGCCACGCTCTCGCGTTCGGCCGGGGTGAGCGCTTCGAGGCTTTCGGCCGTCGCCTTCATCGTCTCGCTTTCGAGCGCGGTGTCGGCGGCCTGGACGTCGGCGAGCGCCTTCTCGAACGCGGCGCGGTCGAACTCCGCCGCCGAGATCCGCCCGAACAATTCGGCGCGCGCCTGAAGCGCATGCTGGCGCAGCTCGCGGATCGCGGCGCGGTGCTTGTCCATGATCGCCGCGATCTTGTCCTCTTCGGCCGGGACCATGCGCATCAGCGCCATCGGGCTCAAGCCTGCGCCCTTCGGCTCGCGCGGCGGATGCGGGAAGCCGCGCAGGAACGCGATCGCGATCAGCCCGATCAGCGCCGCGTTGACGCAGAGCGACACGATCAGGAGAACGCTCGGGCCCCGGCGCTCTTCGCTCACGAGCTCTCTCCGAGATCGAAGCTCGGCGCTTCGTCCAGCGCGATGGTCTGGGCCGGCTGCTCGTCCTCGAGCGGCACATAGCTGCCCACCAGCACGCCGACCGCGAGCGCCAGCGCCACCGCGCCGGCCGGCCGCCACAAGGGCGCGCCCGGCCACAGCGCCTCGCGCAGCCGGTCGGCCCAGCGCGGCCGCATCGCCTGACGGTCGAAATCGGCGAGGATGCGCGCCTCCAGTCCCGCCGGGACCGGCACGCTCGGCAATTCCTTCAAAAGGGCGTCCGCCCACATCTCGTCCTGGTCCACTCTACCCCCTACTCCCTCAGGTGCCCGAGCCGGGCCCTGAGCGCCCTGCGGCCGCGCGCCAGCAGGGACTCCAATGCTTCAACGCTGATCCCCAGAATCTCCGCCGCTTCGATATTGCCGCGTTCCTGGTGGTGGCAAAGCAGGATCGCGGCCCGTTGGCGCTCCGGCAACGCCGCCAAGGCCGCCTCGATCTCCCCCGCCAAGGCGCTGTTTTCCAAGACGGAATCGGCGGGCGGCGCCGGGTCCACGACCTCCGCCGCCTCGTCCAGCGGCGCCGCCGGGCGCCGGCGCAGGCGGTCGTAGCACTTGTTCATCGTCACCCGGTAGAGCCAGGTCTCGAACTTGGCCTTGCCCGGCTGCCAGCGCGCGGCATGGGTCCAGAGCTTGAGAAAGGCCTCCTGCACCGCGTCCTCGGCCTCGGCCTGGGAGCCGAGCATGCGCCGGGCGAGCGTCATCATCTTGGGCAGATGACGCGCCATCAGCGCCTGCGCCGCGGCGCGGTCGCCCCGCCCGGCCCGGGCGACGAGATCGGTGTCCGGATCGATCATGTCCAGCGCTTAACCACGGGCTCAACCCGGGCGCAACTTTCAAAAGCGCAATCGGGTGGAGCGAAGCGCAGCCCGGAAATCGCGCGTCAACTAAGAGTTCACGGCAAGGAACGGCAGCGGCGCGATCCTCATGCCCGCGGGAAGCGGCGCACCCCGCTCGACGACGGCGAGCGCGATCGCGCGCTGCAGCGCCGGGGAATAGAGCGAGCTGAGCACGCGGCCCGCCGTGCCGATGGCGCCGCGCGGCAGCGGCGCCTCGCCGTCGGTCTCGAGCCCGATCAGCGTCCTGTCGCGCGGCGCGGCGAGCGCGGCCTCGCGGCCGTTGAACAAGGTGTGAGCGGTGTCGACGAGCGTGTCGAGGCCGAGCTCCCACGGCGTGGGCCCGTGCGCGAAGCCGTCGCGCGCCGGCTCGTAATCGCGCACCGGGCGGGCGATGCCCGTCTCGAGATCGGCGATGTCCATCGCCCGCAACCCAGCCGGCTTGAGCGCGAAGGCGCTGCCGGCTTTCACGACGCGGTCCCAGACCAGCGGCGCGTCGTCGGTATTGCACCACAGCTCGTAGCCGCCCAGTTCGCCGAAGCGCGACAAGGTGACGTCGAGGCCGCGCCAGAAGACTTTCCGGAACGTGAGAAGCGGCAGCGCGGGATCGAGGCCGAGCGCCTCCACGGTCTTCGCCGCATAGGGCCCGACGATGGCGAGGCCGCCCTCTTCGTCGAGGACCTCGCGCAAGCTGACGTCGAACAGCGCCGCGGCGCGCGCGATCCAGTCGCGGTCGGAGGCCGAGGCGGTGAGGCGGAAGCTCTCGCGCCCATGGCGCGCCAGCACGCCCGCGCCGCGCACGCCGCCCTTGTCGGTGAGCCACGCGGCCTTGAACGCTTCGCCGGGCGTGAGCTTGGCGGCATCCTTGGTCATCAGGCGCGAGAGGAATTCCCCGGCGCGGGCGCCTTCGAGCGTCGCGCGCCAGCGCCATGAGATGTCGGCCATCGCGGCGGTGAGGCGCACCGCGAGCGCTTCGGAATTGGTGTCGTCATAGAACGACGACAAGGTCCAGCCGCCCCTGGGCTCCCACGCATTGGCGAGGTTGGCGGCGGCTGCGCGCGAATGGAACGGCGTGGCGCGGACTCTCATGCGCCCTTCTCCCGCGCCGCGATGACAGCCGCAAGACGGCCGGCGCGACCGGACAGCGCAGCCATCGGCTCGGCGTCGCGGCCGCACAGGGTGAGGCCTTTGATCGGTGTGGAAATGCGCGCGGTTGCGGATTCCATCAGGTGTGGAACAAGGACGTCGCGCGTGCGGCGCTCGGCGGCGACGATGCGGCTCTTCAGCTGCGGCGCGAAGCGCTCGAGCCCGGCGATCACCGCGTCGTCGCCCGGCGTGCCGCGGGCGGTGACGGTGAGGAGATGCTGTCCCGGCGATGACGACGGCGTGACGATCGCCTCCAGCGCGTCGCCTTCGGTGACGACGAGCCGCGCCGGCGCATGCGGGATTTGCGGCGCGGCGTTGAGCGTGAACACGATCTCGGTCTCTTGCGTCGCGGGCGCGGCCTCGGTCAGACGCAAGGTCTCGGCGATGCCGGCGCTCGCGGTCGGCGCCAAACTCAGCAACGTGTCGCGGCGCGAAAGGCTGGAGAGGATGCGGCGCGCGAAGACCTGCTCGCCGGTATCGAGCTCGACCCCGGCCGCTTCGTCGTCGGCGAGGAGGAGCTTCTTGACGCGCGCCTTGGTGCGCAGCTCGGCGCCATCGGCTTGCACGGCGGCGGTGAGCAGCACGGCCAGCGCCGCGCCGCCGCCGTCGATCTGCGCGACCGCGCCTTGCAGCCCGCCCATCTCCTGCGCCGCGCGCCACACCAGCGCCAGCGCCGAGCCCGGCGCGTCGGGGAACGGCGCGTCGAAGGCGAGCGCCGCGCGCAGCGCCTCGGTCTCGAACCAGGCGCCGAGCCAGGCGTTCGCGCTCGTCGCTTCGAGCCGCGCCAGCGCCAGCGCCAGGCGATCTTTCGGCTGCGGCACGGCGGCGTCTTCGCACCACCACGGCCGAAGCGCGCGGGCGAGCGCGAACAGCTCGGCATGGAAATGCTTGTACGCCTGCGCGTCGGCGGCCGAGAAGGCGGCGATGGCGCGCGCGGCGACATGCGGGTCGCGGGCGAGCACGAGATGGCGGCCGTCCTGGCGAAGCCCCACGAGCGGAAGATCGCGCGCGGCGAGCTTGAGCCCGCGCCGCGTGAGGCCGAGGTCGCGCAGCATCAAGGGATCGAGCGCGTGGAACGCTTGCGCGGCACGGGCGCTGCCACCCAGCTGCTCCGATGCTTCGAGCACCGTCACGCCGAGGCCCGCATGGCGCAGATACGCGGCCGCCGCGAGGCCGCCCACGCTGCCGCCGATCACGATGGCGTCCGCGCGCGCGCTCATGCGCGGTCCGCCATCAGCGCGCGGGAAGCCGCCACGCCGGCGGCGCAGCTCGCGAACGGTCCGAGCGGCGACGAGCGGCCGCCGAGATAGAGGCCCTCGATCGGCGTGCGTCCGCCTTGATGCTCGGCGAAACCGCGGAAGCCGAGCATCTGGTCGGGCGAAAGCTCGCCGCCGTCGAGATCGCCCTCCGTGACGCCGAGCTGCTCCTCGATGTCGGGGGGCAGGATCAGCTCGCTCGCGAGCACCTTGAGCGCTATGCCCGCCGCTTCGATGTCGGCGAGCACGCGGGCCTTGAGCGCCGAGCGCTTCTCGTTGGTCCAGGGCCCGTCGAAGAGATGATGCGGGATATCGCCGATGGTGACGGTGAGCGTGGCCCGGCCCTGCGGCGCAAGGCTCGGATCGCGCGCCGAGACGAGCCGCAGGCTCAGCGGCGGGTGCTCGGGCATGGTGCGCGCCAACCAGGCGGCATGGGCCGCGGGATCGCCGTCGAGCGCGAGCGGTGCGGCGCTCATGCCTTCGGGCGGCGCTTCGAGCGCGAGCAGCATCCGCGCCGTCGACGCGGCATCGCGCCAGGCCGAGACGCGGCCGGTGACGCTCTTGGGCAGGTCCTTCCAGGCGAAGAGCGAGAAGAAGGTGCGCCTGAGATCCAAGGTCGAGATCACCGCGCGGGCTTCGATCTCGGTGCCGTCGGCGAGGCGCAGGCCCGTCACGCGGTTCTTCGCCAGGCGGATGTCGGCGACCTCGAGGCCGAGCGAGATCTCGGCGCCAGCCGCGCGCGCGGATTTCTCGAGCGCCTGGGCAAGGGTGCCGAGCCCCCCCATCGTCATGCCGGAGCCGCCGTTCGGTGCGCGTGCGCCGCCGGGCCATGGCACAAGCTCGGGCACGCGCGCGAACCAGCCGCGCTCGGCCGGCTTCGCGGCATCGGCAAAACCGCGCGCGAGGATCGCGGCATCCGGCACGGCCGGCACGCTGTCGAAGATCGCGCCGTGGCGTGCGAGGTCGAGCGCGCGGAAGATCGCGGCCGGGATCGGCGCGATCTCGTCGCAGAACGGCGAGGCGCGGAAGCCGGGATGGAACGCGCGCGTCGCGCAGCGTCCGCCGCAGCGATCTGCGCGCTCGACCGCGAGCGTCTTCAGCCCTGCGCCGGCCAAAGCCGCCGCAGACGCCAAGCCGTTCGAGCCTGCGCCGATGATCGCCGCGTCGTATCGCACCATGCGCCACACCTTGTCCGGCGCATTGTGGCCGGACAAGGTTAACGCGTGCTAACCGTCCCGGCTCTACGCAATGGCCCGCGCTAACGCGCGGACCATCGCTTGGCCGGGATGACAGGCTTTAAAGAACGCCGCGCTTATGCTCGCCGACCACGATACGGCCGGGATTGAACGCCGCCTTGAAGACGCCAAGCGCCTTCCTGGGCTCCGCGTCGCCGCACATGAACACGTCGAACGCCGCATAGCCCTTTTCCGGCCAGGTGTGGACGCTGATGTGGCTTTCCGCCAGCACCGCCACGCCCGAGACGCCGCCGCCGTCGGAGAAGGTGTGCAGGTGGATGTGCAGCAAGGTCGCGCCGGCCGCGTTGACGGCGTCGATCAGCGCCTGCTCGATGCGGTCGCGGTCGTCGAGACCTTCCGCTTCCCACAGATCGATGATGAGGTGACTGCCCGCGAAGGTCAGACCGTTACGGGTGATGAAGTGATCTTTCTGATCGTCGTTCGCGGTGACGACGGGAACGTTGACGGACTTCGCGGAAGGTCTGACGCGGGGCGTCTTTGCTTCTTTGGTCGCCGCAACAAGTGCGAGTTTAGCCATTTCGGGCACCTACCCAGTTAAGAGTTGACACCTGCGCCTTGGCCTTACGGACTTCCGGACGCGCCTTAAGAAGAAAGCGGCGGACGGAAGGCCGCCGCGCCGCTTTGTTCCCTGAGGAACGCTGCGAATATAGGTGCGTTCCCCCCGCATGCAAGAAAATTTTGGGCCGTGCGGGAAGAATTCCTCGACGACAGTCGCAAGCGCGCAACGCCGAGTGTCACAAATCCCGCCGCTTCGAGAGTGGACAGCGCGGCACGCGGGCCCTATACGGGCGCGCTTTTTCGCGAGCGAGGAGACGGCGATGGCAAGCGTTCGAGAGCGGCTGCACAAGGGTTACGCGCAGAGCATGGAGCTGAGCGGCAAGCCTCTCGCCGACGAGAAGAGCAAGTACCAGCGCATCAAGATCTTCGACACGAAAGCCAACGGGCGGGTGATGACGCTCGACGATATCGTCCAGATCACCACGCGCGACGAGAGCGCCTATGCCGAAATGCTGACACATTTGCCCATGCTGGAGCACGGCAAGGTCGAGCGGGTGATGATCGTCGGCGGCGGCGACCTCTCCATCGCCGACGAGGCGCTGAAGCACAAGGGCGTGAAGGAGGTCGTGCTCGTCGACATCGACGGCCGCGTCGTCGAGCTGTGCAAGAAGCACTTCCCCGAGATCAACGCCAAGGCTTCCAAGGACAAGCGCCTGAAAATCGAGATCGCCGACGCTTTCGAATATCTCGGCCGCAAAGAGAACCGGAACCGATTCGACCTGATCGTCGCCGACCGTCCCGATCCCGTCGGCCCCGGCAAGGCGCTGTTCGGCGACACCTTCTATGACCGCGTGAAGGGCGCGCTGAAAGCGGGCGGCTTCGCGACATTCCAGACCGGCGTGCCGTTCTACCAGCCCTGGGAGATCACCGAGGCGCTGAAAGAGCTGGCGAGCTTCTTCCCGCGCTCGGGCCTCTATCTGACCGTGGTGCCGACCTATATCGGCGGCTTTATGGCGCTGTCCTGGGCCGGCAAAGGCGCAGGCGCGAAGCTCGGCACGCCGGCTGGCATCGCCCGCGCGGCGCGCGCCTTCAAGACGGCCAAGCTCAAGACCGACTACTACAACCCTGCCATGCACGCGGCCGCGTTTGCGCTGCCGGAGTGGATCGGACGGCTGGTGCCGTAGCTTGCCGGGCGTACCGGCATCCGGTACGCTTGCAAGGTGATCCGAAGCTTTGCCGACAAGCGGACGGCGGCGATCTTCACCGGGCTGGCCGTCAAAGGCCTTCCGCCCGCGATCCAGCAGCGCGCGAAGGCCAAGCTGCACGCGCTGGACGCCGCCGCGACCGTCGAGGACCTTCGCAGTCCGCCGGGCAACCGGCTGGAACGGCTGAAGGGCGACCGCGCCGGCCGGTACAGCATCCGGATCAACGATCAATGGCGGATCTGCTTTGCGTGGCGCGACGGTGACGCTTGGGATGCGGAAATCGTAGATTATCACTGAGGTACGACCATGACGATCAAGCGCGAGGATTTGGACAAGGGCCGGATCGACCTGAGCGCCGTGACCAGCGGCGGCAGGCTCAAGCCCGTGCATCCGGGTGAGGTCCTGCGCGACGAGTTCCTCGGACCGCTCGGCATCAGCACCTATGCGCTCGCGAAGGCGATCCATGTGCCGCGCTCGCGCGCCAACGACATCGTGCTCGGCCGCCGCGGCGTGAGCGCCGATACCGCGATCCGGCTCGGCCGCTATTTCGGCACGACGCCCGAATTCTGGGTCAATCTCCAAGCCCGCTACGATCTCGACGTGGCGAAGCGCATGCTGCGCGGCGCCGTCGAGCGCGAGATAGAGCCGCACGCCGCGTGAGCACATTGCCCTCTCCCGACGCGCGCGAAGACGCGCTGTATGACCGCCTGCGCCAGCTCGGCATCGCTTGGGTCCGCTACGAGCACGTGCCGGTGTTCACCGTCGAGGAAGCGGCGATCGTCAACGCCACCCAGCCGGGCGGGCACACCAAGAACCTGTTCCTCAAGGACAAGAAGGGCGGGCTGTGGCTCATCGTGCTGCGCGACGACTTCAAGCTCGACTTGAATGCGCTGTCGAAGCAGATCGGAGCACCGCGCTTCTCGTTCGGTTCCGGCGAGCTTCTGATGGCGACCCTGGGCGTGCCGCCCGGCTCGGTGACGCCCTTCGCGCTGATCAACGACGGCGAGCGCAAGGTGCGCGTGGTGCTGGACGACGTGATGCTGGGGCAGGAGCCGCTCAACTACCATCCGCTGCGCAACGACCGCACCATCGCCGTCTCCCGGTCCGATCTCTTGACGTTCATCGCCGCCTGCGGACACGAGCCGCAGATCGTCCGCCTGCCGGGGGTGGGCGTCTCGTGAGCGAAGTTCAACGTATCTCCACCTCCGAAGGCACGATCATTTTTCAACCGATTTTTTGGCCTTGGCCGCCGGGCGCCTCGACGGTCATTCTTGCCACGCCATTGGACGATGGCACGCTTCGGATTGTTGCGGAGCCAACAGGGCGACTTCGTGTATCCGTTTTGCGGGAAGAAAAAGATCAAATCTCCACTCTGTTTGACAATCAATCGTCGGTATTGGAGATGCCCGAGAGGCTACCACTCACGATAGTGATCAGCTGGCGACCCGGCGAACTCGCGATGTGCATCAACGGAGACCACGTCATTTCGAGTCTCGGGGAAGATGAAGTTCCGGAAAAATTGGTCGTGCAACCGCTTGAAGAACAGATACGCATAGACTTCAGTAGAGACAATGAAGTTGCTCGCGCAAAACGACGCGCTCGGCTTGTGAGCTATCCGCAATTTCCAGGAAAAATCAGAGGGGATAAGACCTACTCTGAAAAGGCGCTGAGAACAGCGATCAAGCAGATGAAAGACTTCATAGCGAGCATACGGAATGGTGACTTTCATCACACAGAGTCCATGGCGGCCCTACTTAGAAAATTGATTGCTACCGGTGACCCGCTGCCGCACCTTCAACTTGTTGCAGCCTTCGATAACAAGCCCCTCATTGTTTTCGGCGAACGAAATCCGCAAACGAAGCTCTTTTCGTTCGGAACGGAGGGCGCATCTTCAGCAGCATTCGCTACCGCTCAAGACAGAATGGACAACCCCTTGGACCTCGACGTATGGCTTGATCTTCCCTGGGGCAAGTTCGCGGGCGCGAATTATACGCATCGAGCGGTTCTTACCAAGATCGGCGATACGATCGGCGCCCATTTTTCGTTGGATAAGCATCCCACGACGATGCTGTTGCAATTCTACTCCTCAGACTTTGGGGGCATAAGAATGGACCATCTGGTACGATATCTCCTGCAAGCCGGGGAGACAGCTCTGGCTCTTTCTGAACGTGTGCTCGAATAGATTCCTTCAAAAACTCAATCGATGAAATACAAAGGTGATAAGGTGGTCTTACAGGCTTCGGCAACCGGCACTCGCGTCAAGTTCCGGCAGGAGCGCCTGCCGGAGGCCGCGCCATGACGCCCGTGACGTCGCTCGGCCCGCGCACGCTCACCGGCCGCTTCATCGCGCTCGAGCCGCTGGAAGAGCGCCATCACGCCGCCCTGCTCGAAGCGGCGGCCGATCCCGAGACCTGGACCTATATCCCGCTGACCAGCTTCGCCGAGCGCCTGCCCTGGATGGTCGCCGAGAACGCGGCGGGGCGGCTGATGACCTTCGTGGTCCGGCGCCTCGCCGACGGCGCGGTGGTGGGTTCGAGCTCCTATCTCAACATCGTTCCGGCGGATGCGCGGGTGGAGATCGGCTTTACCTGGTACACAGCGGAAGTCCGCGGGCAGGCGGTCAACCCCGAAGCCAAGTACCTTCTGCTCGAGAACGCCTTCACCGCGCATTACAACCGCGTCGAGTTCAAGACCGACGCCCGCAACGCCCGCTCGCGCGCCGCGCTGCTCAAGCTCGGGGCCATTGAAGAAGGCGCCCTGCGCGGCCATATGTGGATGCCACAAGGGTATTTCCGGGATTCGGTGTATTTCTCTATTCTGGCGCGCGAATGGCCGGACATCCGCGACGGCCTCGAGAAGCGCCTCGCGCGTTATACTGTCTGAGAAACGGAAGATCTCATGGCTTTGATCGATACCAGCGGCCGCCCCATCGCGCCCAAGCCCGCCGACGGCGCCGCGCCGGCCCCCACCTCGAACAGTCCTTACGTCAAGGACAGCTCGCTCGCCACCTTCGCCGCCGACGTGCTGGAGGCGAGCCGCGAGGTGCCGGTGATCGTCGATTTCTGGGCGCCGTGGTGCGGGCCGTGCAAGCAGCTCGGCCCGGCGCTCGAGCGCGCCGTCGACGCCGCCAAGGGCGCCGTGCGCATGGTCAAGATCAATGTCGACGAGAATCAGGAGATCGCGCGCCAGCTGCGCATCCAGTCGATCCCGACCGTCTATGCCTTCAAGAACGGCCAGCCCGTCGACGGCTTCATGGGCGCGATCCCCGAGAGCCAGATCCGCGCCTTCGTCGACAACCTGACCGGCGGCCATGGCGGCCACGATCACGCCGCCGAAGTTCTCGCCGCGGCCGACGAAGCACTCGCCGCCGGCGATATCGCGATGGCCGCGCAGGCTTACGGCCATGTCCTGCAGGACGAGCCCGGCCATCCCAAAGCCGTCGCCGGCCTTGCGCGCTGTTATCTGAAGAGCGGCGACCTGGAGCGCGCGCGCGCGACCTTGCAGCTCGTGCGCCCCGATGGCGCCGGCGACGAAGCCCTGCGCGCGGTCGAGGCCGAGCTGCAGCTGGCCGAAGGCGCGCAGAAGCAGACGGGCGGCGACCACGGCGCGCTGCTCGCCAAGCTCGAGGCCGATCCGAAAGACCATCAGGCGCGCTACGACCTCGCGCTGGCGCTGGACGCGTCGGGCGATCGTCAAGGCGCCCTCGACCAGTTGCTGGAGCTGGTGCGCCGCGACCGCAAATGGAACGACGACGCGGCGCGCAAGCATCTCGTCACTTTGTTCGAGGCGATGGGACCGGCCGACGAGCGCACGATCGCCGCGCGCCGCAAGCTCTCCTCGATCCTGTTCTCGTGAGCGGGCGCTATCGCCATCTCGACGACCTGCCGGACACACTGCCGGTGTTCCCGCTCTCGGGCGTGCTTTTGCTGCCGCGCGGGCAGCTGCCGCTCAATGTGTTCGAGCCGCGCTATCTGGCGATGGTCGACGCGGCGCTGAAAGGCGAGCGCATGATCGGCATGATCCAGCCGACCGAGCCCGAAGAGAAGACGTTGAAACCGGCGCTGTCGGCCGTGGGCTGCGCGGGGCGGTTGAGCGCCTATCGCGAGACCGATGACGGGCGCTATCTGATCACGCTGACCGGCATCTGCCGCTATCGCGTCGCCGAGGAGCTGGCGAGCGAGACGCCGTATCGCCAGGTGCGCGCCGACTTCGCGCCTTACGCCGCCGACCTCGCGCAATCGGAGGACATGGATTTCCCGCGCGAGCGTCTGATCGGCGCGCTGCGCGCCTATCTCTCGCGCCGCGACCTCAAGGCCGATTGGCAGAGCGTGATGAACGCGCCGGCCGAGACGCTGGTCAACGCGCTGGCGATGCTGTGCCCGTTCGAGCCGGCCGAGAAGCAGGCGCTGCTCGAGGCGCGGGACTGGGCCGAGCGCGTCGCGATCCTGGTGGCGCTGCTCGAGATGGCGAGCGCGGCGACCGGCGGGCCGGCGAGCGTCAACTGAGGGCAGCGCGATGGAACCCGATCCCAAGCTGCTCGAGATCCTGGTCTGCCCCGTGACCAAGGCGACGCTGGCATACGACCGCGCGCGGGGCGAGCTGATCAGCCGCGCCGCCGGGCTCGCATATCCGATCCGCGACGGCATCCCGATCATGCTGCCCGGCGAGGCGCGCGCGCTCACCGACGACGAGCGCGACGCCAAATGACGAACGATGCCGCAGAGCGCCCGTGGCCGACCGAGCTGCGCGTCGATGCGGCGCGCACGACGCTCGCGGTCGCCTTCGACACCGGCGAGCGCCACGCATTGCCGGCGGAATATCTGCGCGTGGAGTCTCCCAGCGCCGAAGTGCAAGGTCACGGTCCGCATCGGAAGCAGATCGTGACGGGCAAGGCCCAAGTCAAGATCGAGGCGCTGGAGCCGGTCGGAAATTACGCCGTGCGCATCCGCTTCGACGACGGCCACGACACGGGACTTTACAGCTGGGACTATCTGCTGGAGCTCGGCCGCGAGCACGCGCTAAAGTGGGAGGCTTATCTGAAGGCGCGGGGGTGAACGCATTGGGCGCTCCTGTGGTATGATCGACTCATAGCTTGGGGCTCGAATGATCGGATCAACAACAGCCAATCCTCGCGTCGCCGATGTTCGCGTCTCCGCGACGACCTTGACCGTCAGGCTTCGCGACGGGCGCGAGATCGGCGCGCCGCTGGATTGGTTCCCGAAGCTCCGGCAGGCCGCGGCCGAGGATCGCGACGTGTGGGAACCGTCGGCAGCCGGCCACGGCATCCACTGGCCGCGGATCGACGAAGACCTCAGCATCGACGGATTGCTGAAGGGAAATCCGGCGGCGAGCTCACCTTGAGCGATCCCAAGAAGCCCGACCTGTTCTCGCCGGCGTTCCGGCCGACCTCGCTGCCGCATCGCGGCCGGGTCGCGATCGTCAAGGGCCAGGACGGCAGCCGCTATACCGACTTCTATCACGCCGTGCTGGCGGCGCCCTGGTGGCTGTTCTTCCTCGGTCTCGCCGCCGTGTTCGTCGAGGTCAACATCGTCTTCGCGGCGCTCTATGTGCTCGACAGCGGCGGCATCGAGCATGCGCGGCCGGGCAGCTTCTGGGACGCGTTCCTGTTCAGCGCCCAGACCATCGGCTCGATCAATTACAGCGTGATGGTGCCGAAGTCGAACTACGTCAACACGCTGGTCGTGGTCGAGGCCTTCGTCGGCATCCTGATGATCGCGCTGTTCACCGGCATCATCTTCGCGCGCTTCTCGCGGCCCTTCGCGCGTGTGGTGTTTTCGAAAGTGGCGGTGATCACGCCCTTCGACGGCGTGCCGACGCTCATGTTCCGCGCCGCCAACCAGCGCGGCAACCAGGTGCTCGACGCCTCGATCCGCGTCACCCTGGCGCGCCAGCATCTGACGCGCGAAGGCATGGCGTTCCGCCGCTTCGAGGAGCTGAACCTCGTGCGCGCGCGCACCTCGCTGTTCTCGCTGTCCTGGACGATCATGCACACCATCGACGAGACCAGCCCGCTCTTCGGCATCGCGCCGGAGCAGATGGCCGAGAAGCAGATGGAGATCGTCGCGCTGTTCTCCGGCGCCGACGCCACGATGGCCGAGACCATCTATGCGCGGCATTCCTATGGGCCGGACGACATCTGCCGCGGGCAGCGCTTCGTCGACGTGCTGTCGGTCAACGCGCGCGGCCAGCGGGTGGTCGACCTCACCCGCTTCCACGACACGGTGCCGATGGACGAGCCCTGCTAGGCGCCCTTATCCTTGTGCTCTTCCTCTTCCTCGATCTTGGTGATCGGCTTGTCGGTAAAGAGGTATTCCTTGAGCTCCTTGTCGAAGCGCGGCTCCATGCGGCGGATCCATTCGAGCACCATCGCCGCGTGCTCGATCTCCTCGTTGGCGTTGTGCAGCAGCACCGCCTTGAGCTCGGCGTCGTCGGTATCGTCGGCGCGCTGGCGGTACCAGTCGACGGCTTCGAGCTCCTCCATCAGCGACGCGATGGCGTAGTGCAGATGCAGCGTATGCTTGGACAGGCGCTCGCGGGGAACGTGAAGGACTTCGCTCGACATGGAATGCCTCTGAGTGTTTCAATGCGCCAACGCTATCAGGTAGAACTCGCGCATGGAACCGTTCGTTAAGCTCGCCGGGGTGGCGGCGCCTTTGCCGATGACCAATGTCGACACCGACATGATCATCCCCAAGCAGTTCCTCAAGACCGTGGGGCGCGGCGGGCTCGCCAAGGGCCTGTTCCACGAGCTGCGCGAGCGCGGCGATTTCGTCCTCGACCGGCCGGCCCATCGGGGCGCGAAGATCCTCGTCGCCGGCGCCAATTTCGGCTGCGGATCGAGCCGCGAGCATGCCGCCTGGGCGCTGCTCGACGCGGGCATTCGCTGCGTGATCGCGCCGTCCTTCGCCGACATCTTCTACAGCAATTGCTTCAAGAACGGCATCCTCGCGCTCGCGCTGCCGCAAGCCGAGATCGACAAGCTCATGGACGACGCGTCGCGCGGCGCCAACGCGGTGATCGCCATCGATCTCGAAAAGCAGGAGATTGCGCGGCCCGACGGCGAGACGATCCGCTTCGAGATCGATCCGTTCCGCAAGCAATGCCTGCTCGAAGGCTGGGACGATATCGCTCTCGCGTTGCGAGACGACGGCGCGATCGCGGCGTTCGAAGAGCGCCGCCGAAGGCAGTCGCCCTGGCTCTAGCGCCTCGTATAGCGATACGTATCGAGCAGCTTCCACGTTCCGTCGCTCAACCGTTCCTCGTTGGCGACGATGTAGGCGCGCGGTCCGGTCTTCGCCACCGTCTGCCGCAGCGTCGCCTTCTCGCCGACGACCACGGCCTCGCCGGTGAAGACGAGCCGGTCGTTCGCCCAGCGCGGCGCGGTCGTCGTCACCGCATTGCCGACGCCGTCGACGGTGGTGCTGACCCAGCGCTTCGTCGCGGGATCGAAGCCCAGATAGGTGATGTCCTGGTTGCCCTTGGGGTAGGTGTCCCGGATCTCGAGCCATACGCCGCCGAGCGCCGGCGTCACCACGCTTTGGCCCGTCTCGGCCTTGCGCCCCGGCTGCACGTCGACGGTGGTCGCGATGTCCCAGCGCCCGATCATCCACGCGACCTGCTTCATCTCCGGCGCCGGATGGCCGAGCGCGGCCGCCAGCTTCGGATCGTGCTTCAGCCGCGCCTCGACGCGGTCGTAGAGCGTCGCCGCCTTGGCCTCGACGGCGAACAGCAGCATGATCGAGAGAACGGGCTTTTTCATCGCGAGACCACCCCATGGCGCAGCACAGGATACTGCTTCTTCCCGGCGACGGCATCGGCCCCGAGGTGATGGAGGAGACGCGACGCGTGCTGGGCTGGCTCGCGAGCAACCGCGGCTTCGACGCGGCGCTAGAGCAGGATCTCGTGGGCGGCGCGGCCTACGATGCTTACGGCGATCCCGCGCCGGATGCGACGATCGAGAAAGCGCTCGCCGCCGACGCGGTGCTGTTCGGCGCCGTGGGCGGGCCGAAATGGGCGGCGCTGCCGTTCGACAAGAAGCCCGAGCGCGGGCTGCTGCGCCTGCGCAAGGATCTCGGGTTGTTCGCCAATCTGCGGCCCGCGCTGTGCTTCGACGCGCTCAAGGACGCCTCGACGCTCAAGCCCGAGATCGTCGCCGGCCTCGACATCCTGATCGTGCGCGAGCTGACGGGCGGGGTCTATTTCGGCGAGCCGCGCGGCATCGAGACGCTCGACGACGGCTCGCGCCGCGGCGTCGACACGCAGCTCTACACCACCGGCGAGATCCGCCGCATCGCCCGCGTCGCGTTCGCGCTGGCGCGGCTGCGCAGCGGCAAGGTCGCTTCGGCCGAGAAATCGAACGTGATGCATACCGGCGTGCTGTGGCGCGAAGAGGTTCAGCGTGTCCGCGACGAGGAGTTCGCGGACGTCGCGCTGACGCATATCCTCGCCGACAATTGCGCGATGCAGCTGCTGCGCAACCCCAGGCAGTTCGACGTCATCGTCACCGACAACCTCTTCGGCGATCTGTTGTCGGACGAGGCGGCGCAGCTCACCGGCTCCATCGGCATGCTGCCGTCGGCGTCTTTGGGGGCGCGCGGCACGGACGGGCGGCAGAAAGCGCTCTACGAGCCGATCCACGGCAGCGCGCCGGATATCGCAGGCACCGGCGCGGCGAACCCGCTCGCGATGATCCTCTCGCTCGCGATGGCGCTGCGCTACTCCTTCGAGCGCCCGGACGACGCGGCGCTGATCGAGCGCGCGGTCGAGCGCGTGCTGGCCGAGGGCTATCGCACGGCCGACATCGCGCAGCCGGGGACGACGAAGGTGGGCACGGCGGCGATGACGGATGCGCTGCTGAAGGCGCTGGACCGGAGCGCTTGAGCCGCGCGATTTCGAGCTTGCCCAGCGCGATCAACAGCCGTGCCTCGCGCAGCATCGCGTTGACCGCGCGCCGCCGCGCGATCCGCGCAGCGGTGTGCCCGCCATGCTTGAGTGCGTTGGTGTTGCCTTTGCGCGCGCCGGCGCCCTTGCGATTTCCGCCAACGGGTCCGGCAACATAATTGTTCTTGCAGGCGGGCGATTCCGCCCTGCCTGCCTTGCGTCTGCGAACGACGATCGGTTTCGTTTCCATGCGCGCATTATACGCCCGTTCCGAGCGCGTTCGATAAGTTGCGGTTTGAGGCACGAAACCCGAGGTTTTCCGCGGCGCGCGCGTTCGATAAGTCGAAATCTCAAATCTCGACGATCACCTTGCCGATGGCCTTGCGCGTCTCGAGCAGCCGCATGGCGTCGACCGCGCGCGCGAGCGGGAGGCGCGCGCCGATATGCGGATGGAGCTTGCCGTCGGCGAGCATCGCGTCGAGGGCGGCGATGTTCTCGGCGCCGCGCTCGGGGAATCTGCGGCCGTACTCGCCGGCGCGCAGGCCCATCACCGAGAAGCCTTTGATCAGCGGGATATTGGCGGCGACGGTCGGGATGCGGCCGCTGGTGAAGCCGACCACGACCAGCCGTCCGTCGAAGGCGATCGAGCGCGTCGATTCGTCGAACACGTCGCCGCCCACCGGATCGTAGATCACATCCGCGCCGCCGCCGGTGATGTCCTTCACGGCCTCGCGGAAGCCGCTCGAATGCAGCACATGGTCGGCGCCATAGCGGGCGAGGAATTCACGCTTCTCCTGCGTCGACGCCGTCGCGATCACGCGCGCGCCGAGCGCTCGGCCCAGATCGACAGCAGCCAGGCCCACGCCGCCGGCCGCGCCGTGCACCAGCAGCCACTCGCCGCTCTGAAGCGCGGCGCGGCGCACCAGCCCGACATAGGCGGTCAGGTAAGCCGCTGTGAAGCCGGCCGCGACGGCATAGTCCGCGCCACGGGGGATGGGACGCACCTGGTCCGCCGCGACCTGGATCTCTTCGGCGAAGCAGCCCAGCGCGCCGACGATCACGCGATCGCCCACCGCCGCGCGCGCGACGCCATCGCCGACCGCGACCACGTCGCCGGAACCCTCCGTACCCGGAACATAAGGAAGCGAAGGTTTGTGCTGGTATTTGCCCTGCACGGTGAGGATGTCGGGGAAGTTCACCGCCGCGGCGCGCAGCCGCACGCGCACCTGTCCGGCGGCCACGGGCGGCAGCTCCAGCTCTTCGATCTTCAGCGTGGCGATGTCGTCGCTGAGCGCGCGGCAGACGAGTGCTCTCATGCGAGCGGCAAGGTCCGGATGCCGCCGAGGAACAGCGCGGTGGCGAAGGTCGCGGCCTGCACGGGATCGGGCGCCTCGCGCTGCATCATGCGCTCGCTGACCTCGAAGGCGACGCCGGCGATGGCCGCCATCAGGTAGTCCGCGTCGATGGGCGGGAAGACGCCTTGGGCGATCGCCGTCTCGATGTCCTCGCGCAGCTCGTCGAAGCCGGCGATGACCTCGGGCGTGTCGACGCGCACGCGCGTGGTGTCGGCGCTGTGGCGGATGGTGCGGAAGTCGATGCGGTCGCTGGCGACGAACTCGAAGAAGGTGCGGAAGGTGCCGGAGATGAACTCCTCGACCGACTTGGCCTGGCGCCGCTCCTCGCGCAGGCGCGGGCGGATGGCGAGCGCGACCTCGTCGCGGATCGCCTGATAGATCTCTTCCTTCGACTTGAAGTAGTTGTAGAACGTGCCCGACGCCAGCGGCGTGGCGCGGATGATGTCGCGCACCGTGGCCGCGCCATAGCCGAGCTCCGCGAAGACGCCGCGCGCCGCGTCCAGGATCATCTGGCGGTTCTGGGCCTTGGTCCGTTCGCGCTTGCCGGAGCGGGCAGGCGCGGCAGGCTTGGCGACGAGGGTGTCCATGAGCGCCTCCAGCGGGAGCGGGACTCTACCGATCCATGACGGATCGTCAACTTCGGGGAGCGGCTGCTCTGGACATTTACGGACCCGCGCAGATATCGTGAGCTTCAATTACTGCGGGTAAGCGCTCATGACGGTTTCGAGAACCACGCCGATCCACCGCCTTCGCCTCGTCGCTTCGTTCGCGCTGCTCGGTGCGGTCGTGGCGGGAATGATGGAAGCTCTTCCCGTCGTGGCGGCACTCACCGCAACAATCGACCTCCACGTCGTCGGCGCTTTGGTCGGAGGTGCCGTTGGCACCGCAATGCAAGCCACCGAGCGCTAACGCAGGTGCCCTCCTTCATCGATGGCGGGTGGTTCGACTTGGCCTCTTTCGGGGTCGCGCTTCTTTATGCGCTTTATCGGAAGATTCGGTTCAACAAGCATGTCTGGATCTGCAAGGAGACCGGGATCGACGTTGCCGACGGCGTCGGACTCTTTCCGCTTCTGATGCTGGCGATGGCGAGCTTTTCGACCCCCGCGCTGCACAGCTTGTTGACATCGAACAAGATCATTCCGTCCGTCGCCGGTGTGGTCGCTCCGATGGCGATCCTCGAAGAAGACGCGCCTCGCGAATCGTTGCGCATCACCAGCCCCTAAGGACGACCGGCGGCTTTCGCTTCGGTCCCGGCCACGCTATCACCCTTCCCCATGACCGATCAGGCGGATTTCTGGCGCGAGGCGATGCGCAAGGGCATGGGGCAGACCGCGTTCCTGCGCGCGCTGGGCGGCGACCTCGAGGCTTACGAGGGCGGGCGCGGGCGCATCCGCCTGCCCTTCGCGCCGCATCTGGTCGGCGATCCCGAGACGGGCGTGATCCATGGCGGCGTGCTGACCGCGATGCTCGACCAGGTCTGCGGCATGGCGGTGGGCTCGGCGCTGCGCAAGCCCGCCGCGATCGCGACGCTCGATTTGCGCATCGACTACATGAAGCCCGCCGTGCCGCGCGTGGACATCGTGGTCGAGTCCGAATGCCTGAAGATCGCGCACGAGGTCGCGTTCGCGCGCGGCATCGCGTTCCAGACCGAGCGCGACGAGCCGGTCGCCATCGCGACCGCGACCTTCATGCTGACGCCGATCGCGGGCGCTCCGGCATGAGCGGCGCGGGCGCCTTGATCGCGCGCGTGCCCTATTGCGCCTGGCTCGGCGTCGCGGCGCGCATCGAGGACGGCGCGGTTGTGCTCGACCTGCCCTTCGACGCGAAGCTGATCGGCAATCCGATCCTGCCCGCGCTGCATGGCGGCGTCGCCGGCTCGCTGCTCGAGACCGCGGCGCTGATGCAGATCCTGCACGAGATGGGCACCGCGAAGATGCCGCGCACCGTCGACATGACGATCGACTATCTGCGCAGCGCGCGCGCCACGACGAGCCATGCGCGCGCGTTCCTGGTGCGTCAGGGACGGCGCGTGGTGAGCGCGCGGGCGGAGATGTGGCAGGATGATGCCGCGAAGCCGGTGGCACAGCTCCGCGGCCACTTCCTGCTCGGCTAGCTCCAGCGGCCGCCGGCGATGCTGTAGCGGCCCGATCCGAGCAGCGCGACCGAGAGCGCGCCGAAGAGATAGAACGCCTCGAGCTCGAGCGCGTAGCCGCCCATCGGATTGAACGCCGCGATGCTGCCCATGCCGGCGAGCACGACCGCCATGATCATGTTGGCCACGATCAGCCCCGCGCCGATGCGCGCGAACAGGCCCAGGATCACCATCACGGGACCCACGATCTCGCCCAGATAGACTCCGTAAGCCAAAGCGCTCGGCAAACCGTGCGCCGCGACCATTCCTTCGATCGGCGCAATGCCTGTCAGCATCTTATGGATTCCGTGGAACAGCAGCAGCCCGCCCACGGTCACGCGCAAAACCAGCTTTCCCAAATCTTCCTGCATGGAATGCCCCCCTATAACTCGACCTATGCGCGGGGAGCATAGCGCAATCATCCGCCTCGCGCATCGCCGACGGACGAGAACCCGTTTTGCGCGAGAAGGCTCAAGAGTTCTCGCTTTATGCGAGAAACCAGCCCCGGTCCGTCCAGCGCCAGCGCGGTGTAGAGCTGCACCAGGCTCGCCCCGGCGCGGATCTTCTCGTAGGCGTCGGCGCCGCTGGCGATGCCGCCGACGCCGACCAGGACGATCCGCGGCAGGCGCGAGCGCATCGCGCGCAGGATCTCCGTCGAAGGCTGCATCAGGGGTTTGCCGGAGAGGCCGCCGCTCTCGCCCTTGCGCGCGCTCTTCAAGGGCGGCCGCGCGACGGTGGTGTTGGAGACGATGAGGCCTTCGATCCCCGCCGCCGACACCACTGCGGCGATATCGTCGAGCGCGTTGCCGTCGAGATCGGGCGCGATCTTGAGCAGCAGCGGCGTGTGCAGGTTGCGCGTCGCGCGCGTCTCGGTGAGCCCATGCAGCAGGCGCTCGAGCTCGTCCCTGTTCTGCAATCCGCGCAGGCCCGGCGTGTTGGGCGACGAGACGTTGACGGTCATGTAGTCGGCGAACGGCGCGAGCGCTTCGAAGCCTTTCGCATAGTCGGCGATGCGGTCCTCGCTGTCCTTGTTGGCGCCGATGTTGAGCCCGAGAATGCCTTCCCGCTTGCGATGCAAAAGCTTCGCCGCCGCGTGCTCGAGCCCGCGATTGTTGAAGCCCATGCGGTTGATCACCGCGCCGTCCGCGCGCAACCGGAACAGGCGCGGCTTCGGGTTGCCGGCTTGCGGGCGCGGCGTGATCGTGCCGCATTCGACGAAGCCGAAGCCGAGCCGCAGCATCGAATCGGGCACCTCCGCATCCTTGTCGAAGCCGGCCGCAAGACCGACCGGATTGGGGAAGCGCATGCCCAGCGCCTCGACGGCAAGCCGCGGATCGTCCGGCTCCGGCCCCGGCAGGAACGGCCCGAACGCGCGGGTCAGGCGGATCGTGGCGCGATGCGCCGCCTCGGCCGGCAACAGGCGCAACGCAGTGGCCGCGGCGTCGATCAGCATCTGGACCTTCGCCGGTATTTATTATAGGAATTATTGCCGCAGTGCGGGATCAATTTCTTATTCTCATGCTGACACACAAGCAGATCTGGACCGCGATCGACGCGCTGGCGCAGCGCTACGGCATGTCGCCTTCGGGACTGGCCAAGCTCGCCGGACTCGATCCGACGACTTTTAACAAGAGCAAGCGCGGCACCGCCAATGGAAAGCTGCGCTGGCCCTCGACCGAAAGCATTTCGAAGATCCTGGCGGCGACGGGCGCGAGCCTCGACGATTTCGTCGCTCTGGTCGAGAATCACGTGCTGCGCACGCGCATGGTGCCCCTGATCGGCATGGCCCAGGCGGGCAGCCACGGCTATTTCGACGATTCGGGCTTTCCCGCCGGCACCGGCTGGGAGGAGATCGCCTTCCCCGAGCTCGCCGACGAGCACGCCTATGCGCTCGAGATCACCGGCGATTCGATGCTGCCCGTCTATCGCGACGGCGACCGCATCGTGGTCTCGCCTTCGACCTCGCCCCGGCGCGGCGACCGCGTGGTGGTCAAGACGCAATCGGGCGAGGTGATGGCCAAGCTCCTGCACCGCATGACCGCGCAGCGCCTCGAGCTCAAATCGCTCAATCCCGCTTACGAGGACCGCGTCTTTCCGTTGAGCGAGGTGGTGTTCGTCCACCGCATCATCTGGGCAAGCCAGTAGACCAGCGCGAAGGGCCAGAGCAGGAAGAGCCAGCCCGCAAGCTCGAACATGGCGAAATCGTCGAGCGTATCGGGGCTGCAATCGACCACGCCGCCATAGCGGCCGAGCGACGCCGCCGTCCCCCAGCCATAGAGCGCCATCGCGACGAGGAACACGCCATCGAGGCCGCGGCGGAAACCGTCGCGGCTGCGCATGGCCTGCATCGCGAGGATGATCAGCCACGGCACCGCCATCACGACATGCGCCGCGACGGTCTCCCCGAGGCTCGCGTCCGGCCAGCACCGCCACAGCGTGCGCTCGTCGAGCGCGAGCGCGATCTCGTCATAGGCGAAGACGAGCAGGGTCGCGACGAACGCGGCGATCCCGATCCGGCTTGTGCCCTTCCCCATGGCGCGAGGCTGGCGCCGGATCGTGGCGATTTAGGGGTACCCCTGGTCGCGCTTGACCAGCGCGTCGAAGCCGTCGTGGCCCTTCTTGCTCCACGCGGCGAGGAGCTCCTTGGCGCGGGCCTGCGCGAACTTCTCGTAGGCGGTGCGCGGCTCCATGGTGGCGGCGCGGTTCAGCGCGTCGGCGATCTGGGCCTTGTATCCATTCGCGTCGAGACCACCCAGCGCGAGCGCGTATTGGTAGCGCAGCACCGGATTGTCGGGCGCCGCGGCGAAGGCGGCGTCGAAATCCTTCATGCCGGCCGCGATGCTCGCGCCATAGAGCCAGTTCGCCAGCCACGCGCCGCCCTTGCGCGCGATCTCGATGTTCCAGCCGCCGAGCGCCGCCAGCGCCCAGCCGTTCTTCGGATCGGCCGCGAGCGCCTGGTCGAGATTGCGCTTGGCCTCGTCGGCATAGCCCGACAGCCGCGCATGGATCATGCCTTCGATGCGCGCCTTGTAGCCGAGCGTGACCGCGAGGAAGACATGCGCGTCGGCGAGCTTGGGATCGGCGGCGATGGATTTCCGCGCCAGGTTCTCGGCGAGGTTCAGGCAGTCGAGACAAGGGCTCCGCTGCGCCGCGATGGCGAGCGCCGCGCGCGCGGCGGTGGCGACCGACGCGCCGGTGTTCTCGTGCAGCCCTTCCTTGATCGCGTCGGCATATTCGCCCGTCTGGTAGAGCGTCATCGCGTCGGGCTGCTTCGGCAGCCTGTGCGCCGCGACCGAGACGAGCGCGAGCGCGGCGGCGAGCGCGATCTTCTTCATGCCTGGACGTCGCCCGCCAGGGCGCGGCGGATCATCGCTTCGGTTTCCGCGCAGCCGAACAGCACCGCGAACGAGCCGAAGCGCGGCCCCTGCTCCTGGCCGAACAGCACCTCGTAGATCGCCTTGAACCAGTCGCGCAGCGGCTCGAAACCGTGGCGTTTTCCCACTTCGTAGACCTCGAATTGGACCTTCTCCGCATCCCGTTCGTTACCGAAACGCGCGAGCACGTCCGCGAGATCCCCGAGCGCCGCCCGCTCCTTGTCGCTCGGCGCGCGGTACTTCTTGGTCGGCTTGACGAAATCCTCGTAATAGCGCAACGCGTATCCGACCAGCCGGTCCAACCCCGGATTGTCCTTCGCGTTCGCCTCCGGCGCGTAGGCGCGGATGAAGCCCCAGAGCAGATCGCGGTCGTTCGCGTTCGACGCCGCCACCAGCGTGAGCAGCAGCGCGAAGCTGACCGGATAGGTCTCGTCCGGCGGATTGCCGTTGTGGATGTGGAACACCGGGTTCTCCATCCTGACGGCCGGGTCGTTGGTCGCGCGATAGGCCTCGAGGAAGGCGATGTAGTCGTCGACCATGCGCGGTATCACGTCGAAGTAGAGCTTCTTGGCCGCCTTGGGCTTCTGGAACATGAACAGCGAAAGGCTTTCGGGCGGACCATAGGTGAGCCACTCGTCGATAGTGATGCCGTTGCCCTTGGACTTCGAGATCTTCTGGCCCTTGTCGTCGAGGAACAGTTCGAAGACGAAATGCTCCGGCGGCTCGGCGCCGGCGATCTTGCAGATCGCATCGTAGAGCCCCTGGCTCGGCAGATGGTCCTTGCCGTACATCTCGTAGTCGACGCCGAGCGCGGCCCAGCGCATGCCGAAATCGGGCTTCCATTGCAGCTTGCAATGCCCGCCGGTGACGGGGACGGTCTCTTCGCTGCCGTCCTCCTCGATATAGGTGATCGTGCCCTTCTTCTCGTCGCGCGCGACGACCTTGGCCAGCAGCACCTTGCCGGAGCGCGGCGAGATCGGAAGGAACGGCGAATAGGTCTGCTGGCGCTCTTCGCCGAGCGTGGGCAGCATCACCTCCATCACCCGGTCGTATTCGGCAAGCACGCGCAGCAGCGCGTCGTCGTAGACGCCGGACTTGTAGAACGCGGTCGCGCTGCCGAACTCGTAGTCGAAGCCGAACTTGTCGAGGAACGCGCACAGCCGCGCGTTCATGTTGTGGCCGTAGCTCTCATGCGTGCCGAACGGATCGGGGATCGACGTCAGGGGCTTGCCGAGATTGGCGGCCAGCATCTCCTTGTTCGGCACGTTGTCGGGGACCTTGCGCAAGCCGTCCATGTCGTCGGAGATCGCGAGCAGCCGCGTCTTCCCGTCCGACATCATCTCGAACGCCCGGCGCACCCAGGTCGTGCGCGCGACCTCGCCGAAGGTGCCGATATGCGGCAGCCCCGACGGCCCATAGCCCGTCTCCAGCAACACTTCCTCTACCGGCTCGCCCCGTTTCGCGCGGCGTTCCAGGCGGGCGACGATCTTGCGCGCCTCCTCGAAGGGCCAGGCGCGGGCGGCGAGAGCGAGGTCGGAACCCATTGAAAGACTTAACCTTAAACGTTTCGAAAGGGGACGAAGCTAGGCTTCAGCGAGGGATATCGCCAATGTCGCCAGCATTGTCCAGCACGGACGAGGAATCGCGCGCCGTCTTCGCGGGCCGCATCGATATCCTTTACACGCTCGGCCGGCACTATCTTTCGCTCCCCTTCGCGGTGCTATGCGTGCCCGTGACCCTGCTCGGACGCGGCGGCGGCTGGTTCGCGCTGATGCCGCTGACCCTGCAGATCGCCGTGGTGATCGCGGCCGAGCAGCTGACCGCCGCCTATAAGCGCCATGGCTTGTGCACCAACCCGCATTACTGGGCGCGGCGCTATACCTTCGTCTCCGCGATCGCAGGCGCGACCTGGGGCGTCGGCGCCTGGTTCTGGTTCGTGCCCGGCTCTTACGCGGCGCAGGCCTATCTCTCGCTCGCCTTCCTCGGCATGACCGCGACCGAGTTCATCGCACGCTCGGCCCACCGTCCCGCCTATTTCGCGCACGCCGCCTTCGCGCTGACGCCGCTGGTCGTGCTGCTGGCGCTCGAAGGCGGCATCTATGCGACGATGACGGCGATCCTGATCATCCTCTTCACGGCGGTGCTCTATTCCTATTGCCGCGGCATCGTCGGGCTGATGGACGAATGCCTGACGCTCCGCGACGAGAACAAGGACCTGATCGCGAGCCTCTCCGACGAGAAGCAGGACGCCGAGCAGGCGCGCGACGCGGCGCTGGCGAGCGCGCAGGCGAAGTCGGTGTTCCTCGCCAATGTCAGCCACGAACTGCGCACGCCCCTGAACGCGCTGCTCGGCATGGCGCAATTGCTCGACCGCGCCGATCTCGACAAGCCCTATCGCGACCACGTGAAGGTGATGCTGGAGGCCGGCCGCGGCTTGCAGACCTTGCTCGACGACGTCATCGCATTGACCCGCGCCGACGACGACCGCGTGCGCGAGGAGGATTGCGATCCGGCCCAGGCCGCGCGCGCCGTCGCGCGCCTGCTGCAGCCGCGCGCGTGGGAGAAGCATCTGCGCCTGACCGTGTCGGCGCCGGCGGGATTGCCGCGCGTCGCCGCCGATCCGCGCCGCATCCGCCAGGTG
Organism: Rhizomicrobium sp.; assembly: GCA_035549495.1. Taxonomy (GTDB): domain Bacteria; phylum Pseudomonadota; class Alphaproteobacteria; order Micropepsales; family Micropepsaceae; genus Rhizomicrobium. The sequence goes on from DASZQV010000014.1 coordinate 86,664, forward strand.
CTGCTCAAGCTCGCCGACAACGCGCTCAAATTCACCGATCGCGGCGGCGTCGAGATCCGCGTCGAGCGCGAGGACAAGCCCTTCGTGCGCTTCAGCGTCATCGATACCGGCCATGGCGTGCCGAAGGAGATCGCGGATTCTCTCTACAAGCCGTTCAATCCGGGCGACAGCTCCTATGCGCGCCAGCAGCAGGGCGCCGGGCTCGGCCTCTCCGTCGTCAAGCGCGTGGTCGAAGCGGCGGGCGGCGCGACCGGCTTCGAGAGCGAGCCCGGCGAAGGCGCGACGTTCTGGTTCACCCTGCCCTTGAGCGGCGCGAGCGCCCGCGCCACGCAGGCGGCGACGGCCGATACCCTGCCCGCGCCGGCTGGGCTGACGCTTCTCCTCTATGCCCATGACGAGGTGGCGAACCGCCAGCTTGCCCATCTGCTCGAGCCGTTCGGCAACAGCGTGGAATTCGCGTCGTCGATCGCGGACGCGGTGGCGCGCGCGAGCCGCGGCGGCTACGACGCGATCGTCGCGGCGGCCGCCGACGCCGACACCATCGCCGCCGCGCCGGGCAGCAAGGCGCCGATCCTGGCATTGATCAAAGGCGGAGAGCGCCCGCCCGCCTGCGCCGACGAGATGCTGCGCTGGCCGCCCTCGGCGCAGGAGCTCTATCGCGCGCTCGACACGGTGCGGACCCGCAGCATGCGCGACACAGCGCCCGAGCCGCCGCCGGCCGACAGCGTCGCGGCCATCGATCCCGCCGCGTTTGCCGCGCTGGAGAAATCGGTCGGCGTCGCGACCCTGGTGGAGATCCTCAAATCCTATATCGAATCCGCCGAGCAGCTCTGCCAGGCGCTCGGCGAAGCGAGCGACGACGCGAACTGGCAGGAGGCGGTGCGCCTCGCCCAGGACATCGCCGGCAGCGCCGGCGGCCTCGGCCTAACCGCGATGACGGCCGCGGCGCGCGGCTTCGCGCAGCAGGCGCGCGACGGCGCCTCGAGCCACGAATTGCGCAACACCGCGCAGCTGATCGTGTGGGAGCACGAGCGCGTGCGCCGCAGCCTGGCGAACCTGTATCCCGATCTGGTGGCTTGAACGCCCGCCCGGTTTCGCTTCCCACCCGGTCTCATTGCATGAATGCCCGATGAACGGCGGCCTCCGTTTCCATTCAGGCTGACCGGCGCATGATCCAACCCATCGATTGATGCGTTTCCCCTTCGAGGAAATGCCAAAGCAAGGAGAAGCACGATGAGCACCCTCAAGAAATTCGCCGCGAGCGCCGCGCTTGCCGCGGGCTTGGCCGTCACCGGTCTGGCCGCGACCGCGCCGGTGGCGCAGGCGGGCGTCCATGTCGGCATCGGCGTCGGCGTGGGTCCGGCTTATTACGGCCATGGCAGCCGCTGGTGCTACAACCACCCGCGCAAATGCCACCGCGGCTATTACGGCCCGGCGGTCGTGGCCGGTCCGCGCATCGGCGTGTTCTATACCGGCCGCGGCTGGTGGGACGGCCACCGCTACTGGGGCCACCGCTATCGCTGGCACGGCGGCTGGCGCTATCGCTGAGCCCGGCAGAACATCCGCATGAAGGGAAGCGGTCCTCGCAAAAGCGCGGGCCGCTTTTCTTTCAGTCGTCGCGCTCAGCGACGCGGACACGACCGGCTTTGAGCTGGGCGATGAAGCGGTCGCGCAGGACGCGAAAGAACCGCTGCGAAACCAATCCGTAAGCGGCATCAGCGGCGTCGCGGCCGGCGGGAAAACGTAGATCGGGGCCCGGCCAAGCGAATCGATTGGCTTCGCTGAGAATGATCCAGGAACGATCCGAATCCAGTCCGAGACGGAGTTTCGTATCCCGCGGCATCTCCAGCGCGAGCTCCGGATCGGACGGCGGAGAATGCGTTATGGGCAGGGCCGTGACGATCTCGCGGCCATCCAGATCGGTCGTCACAAGAATGATCGCACACGGACGATCCTTTCGCCCTTCTTCGAGACCGGCGAGGCTTTCGGAGCGCCAGAGATAAGAATAACGGACAACCAAGCCGGGGACGGGCTTGGGAAAGCCCTTCAGACTTCGTGATCGTATTGCGCGGCTTCAGCGGGCGCTTCGGCGCGCTCGATCGCGGCGATGTCTTCCTCGGTGAAGTCTTCCAAGCCCATCACGCGACGGTCGCGGCGCTTGAGCCGGTCGTATTCGCCGGCCGAGATCAGCACGGTGCGGTCGCGCCCGTTGCGCGTCACCATGACCGGCTCGGTGAGCGCCAGGTCCTGGTACTTGCCGATATTCTTCTGGAATTCCGCGGACGCCACTTTGACCATGTTCCGTATATTATAGATCATCCGGAACATTTCCAACCGTCCGCTCCTCCTCTATACAGTACAAATGCCGAACGAAATCGCGCCGCGCCTAGGATTGCCGGCCCTGGTGCCTGCGCCGGGCGGGGCGGCGTTGTGCGTGGCCGACGGCGCGTGCCGGCGCATCGGGCTCGACGAGGCGCGGGCGCTGTTCCGTTCGGGCGACGTGCTGGTCGCGCATGCGGCGTTCGTCGCCGGGCGGCTGAAGACCCAGCCCGCCGCGGCGCTGTTCGACGTGCTCGAGCTGTTCGTGTTCGTGCGCCCGGGACAGCCTTGCGTGCCGAGCGCGCTGGGCTTGGCGCGCGTTCTCGGTCTCGATCTGCCCGCGACGCCGGAAGACTCCGCGCGCGTGCTGCGCCGGGCGGCGGAACGGCTGCTCGGCGAGGTCGACCCGGGCGCGCTCACCCTGGCCGCGACCTTGGGGCGTTCGGGCTGGCGCTGGTCGGCGCTGATGCCCAAACGCGACGAGAAGCTCTCGCCGATCGCGGGGCTCGACACGTGGCGCGGGCTGCCGGGCTGGGACGACGATCCGTACCCTGACAAACCGGGCTCGCTGCCGGTGAGCCCCGACGACGCGCGCGCGCGGCTGGCACAGCTCGTGGGCTTGAGCGGCGAGACGCGGCCCGAGCAGGCCTCGTACACCGAAGCCGCGTCCTATGCTTTCGCCGAGCGCGAGAGGGTCGGCGCGCCGCGCATCGCGCTGGTCGAGGCCGGCACCGGCGTGGGCAAGACGCTCGGCTATCTCGCGCCCGCGTCGCTGTGGGCGGAGAAGAACGGGCCGGGCTTGTGGATCTCGACCTATACCCGCAACCTGCAGCGCCAGATCGTCCAGGAGATCGCGCGGCTCTATCCCGATCCTGTCGAGCGCAACGAGAAGGCGGTCGTGCGCAAGGGCCGCGAAAACTACCTCTGCCTGCTCAATTTCGAGGAAGCCGCCAAGCGCACGGCGCTCGCGCCCGGACAGCGCGCCGTCGCGCTCGGCCTGATCGCGCGCTGGATCGCGGCGACGCCGGACGGCGACATCTCGGGCTATGGCTTCCCGGCGTTCCTCGGCGCGTCGCTCGGTCTGCGCGAGATCACCGACCGGCGCGGCGAATGCGTCTATGCCGCATGCCCGCATTACCGCATCTGCTTCATCGAGCGCGCGATCCGCCGCGCGCGCCACGCGCCGATCGTCGTCGCCAACCACGCGCTGGTGATCGCACAGGCCGCGCAGGACTGGCTCGCCGTCGACGAGACCACCGACGCGCCCCCCGAAAGACGCGTGCGCTATGTCTTCGACGAGGGCCATCACCTGTTCGACGCGGCCGATAGCGGCTTCGCGGCGCTGGTCTCGGGCGCCGAGATGGCCGATCTGCGCCGCTGGATCCGCGGGCCCGAGGGGCGCGCGCGCAGCCGCTCGCGCGGGCTTCAGGAACGTCTCAAGGACCTCATCGAAGACAGCGACGAAGCCAAGTCCGCGCTCGACGAAGCCGTCACCGCGGCGGGCGCGCTCGCAGGCGAAGGCTGGCTGTCGCGGCTGCATGGCGGGGGCGTGCGCGGTCCGGGCGAAGCGTTCCTGGCGGCGGCCTATGAACATGTCCGCGCCCGGAGCGAAGACGCCGATGCGTTCTATTCCCTCGAGGCCGATCTGCAGCCGCTCGGCGACGAGACCATCGAAGCCGCGCGCCAGTTGGGCGCCGCGCTGAAGCGCCTCGCGGGGCCGCTGACGCGGCTCGCCCATCATCTGCGCAAGCAGCTCGCCGACAAATCCAAGGAGCTCGAGACCTTCCAGCGCGCGCGCATCGACGCGGCGGCGCGCGGGCTCGAGCGGCGGGCGAAGATCGTCCTCCCCGCCTGGATGGCGATGCTCGACGCGCTGGAGACCGGCGAGGTGCATGACGAGTTCGTCGACTGGTTCCAGCTCGAGCGCGACGACGGCCGCGACGTCGATGTCGGGCTGGAGCGCCACTGGGTCGACCCGACGATCCCGCTCGCCGGCGAAGTGCTCGCCAATGCCCATGGCGCGCTGATCACCTCGGCGACCTTGCGCGACGCGGGCGAGAGCGACGACTGGCAGAGCGCGGATGTGCGCACCGGCGCGACGCATCTGCCCGAGCCGCCGAAGCGCGCCAGCTTCGGCTCGCCCTATCGCTACGGCGAGCAGGCGCGCATCTTCATCGTCAAGGACGTGAACCGCCGCGACATCGACCAGCTCGCGGCGGCCTATCGCGAGCTGTTCCTGGCGGCCGGCGGCGGCGCGCTCGGCCTCTTCACGGCGGTACGCACGCTTCGGGCCGTCGAGCAACGCATCGCCGCGCCGCTCGGCGATTCGGGGCTCACGCTCTACGCGCAGCATGTCGACCGGCTCGACGCGGGCGCGCTGGTCGATTTGTTTCGTGCGGAAGAGAACGCGAGCCTGCTCGGCACCGATGCGCTGCGCGATGGCGTCGACGTGCCGGGACGGTCGCTCCGCCTCGTCGTCTTCGACAAGGTGCCGTGGCCGAAGCCCACGATCCTGCACAAGGCGCGGCGCGCGCGCTTCGGCAAGAGCTATGACGATCTGCTCACGCGGCTGCGCCTCAAGCAGGCCTTCGGGCGGCTGATCCGCGGCGCCGACGACAAGGGCTGCTTCGTGATCCTGGAAAGCGCGGTGCCGTCGCGGCTGCTCGGCGCGTTTCCGCCCGACGCGCCGGCGAAGCGCTGCGGCTTGAAAGAGACGATCGCCGAGATAAGCGCGTTCCTGAAGGAAAAAGAGAGAGCGGCCTGACGAGCCGCTCTCTCCGGATGCCTATTGCGCGTTCGTCTTGTTGTGCTTGCGCGCGGGCGGGATCGCATAGGAAATGTCGCCCGAGTCGACGGTCGGCGCGCCGTCGAGCTTGGCGTCGAAGTCGGACGTCGCATCGCCGTCGAGATCGATCGACATGATCCCGTAGGTGCCGGCGCCCGCGACGATGTAGCGGATCTCGCCCGCCGTGCCGCTGAACGGCGCCGCGCCGATGAAGGTGCAGGTCACGCTGTGGGCATGGCAGATCGGGCCCGGATCGAGCGTGTCGACGCCATGGGTGAAGTCGGTCACCTCCTGCGCGTCGGCGCCGAGCGCGGCCGGCGTGTCTTCGAAGAAGAAGATGTCGTTGCCGGCGCCGCCGGTCATGGTGTCGTGGCCGGAATGAAGCGTCGACTGCGTGCCCGGCCACAGCCGGTCGTCGCCCGCCTTGCCGATGAGCGTGTCGTCGCCGGCAAGCCCGATGAGTGTGGTGTCGCAGGGCGGAAGGCCCGCGCTCGCCGTCAGCGTGTCGTCGCCCGAGGTGCCGGTGATGACGCACACTGCGCCCGCCTCAGTCGCCGATACGACGAGAAGCGCCGCGACGGCGGCCGAGGTTTTGAGGATCGATTTCATGTGGCTTGCTCCTATTGCGCGTTCGAGGGGACGCGGTGGCGCGCCGGCGGCAGGGAGAACATGATGTCGCCGGACGAGACCGTGGGCGCACCGTCGAGCGTGACCTCGAAATCCGCCGTCGAATTGCCGTTCCAGTCGATCTGCATGGTTCCGAACGCCGATCCGCTGGGGATCGCATAGCGGATCTCGCCCGCCGTGCCGCTGAACGCCGCGTTGCCGATATAGGTGCAGGTCACGCTGTGGGCGTGGCACACCGGATAGACGTTGATGAAGTCGGTGCCGTGGGTGAAGTCGGTGATCTCCTGCGCGTTCGAGCCGGTCGCGGAGGGCGTGTCCTCGAGGAAGAAGATGTCCGCGCCGCCATTGCCGGTCATCGTGTCGTGGCCGTTGTGAAGCAACGATTGCGAGCCCGGCCAGAGCCTGTCGGGAGTCGCGGCGCCGGTCAGCGTGTCGTCCCCGGCGAACCCGGAGATGACGTAGTAGTCGCAGGGGGGCATCTGCGGCGTCGCGGTGAGCGTGTCGTCGCCGGAGGTGCCGTTGATCAGGCAAGGCGACGCGCCGGCGGCGCCGGCGGAGAGCGCAAGAAGCGCCGCGGCCGCGGCCGAGGCTTTCAGGATGGTTTTCATGGGGGTCTCCATTGCGTGGCAGGATCGGGACGACCATGCCGCGAACAATCCTGAACTCGCCTTTTGAACGAATTCACAAATTTCAACCCCAGATTTGATTCTCTTGTACGACGAATTCGCGAACAATGCCGCGCGTTCGCGCGAGCCTAAGGCTTTTGCGCCAGCACCCAGTCGAGCACGGGATCGCGGCCCGCCTTCACGTCGTCCCAAGCAGGGACGATCTCGCGATCGGGCGCCACCACGTTCGGCCCCGTCTTGCGGAACGCGTACCAGAGCGTCGAGGCGCGCACGACGAGATGCGAATTGGGCAGGCGGAACTGGCGCGGCTCCTGGTACGAGTTGGGCTTCTCGCCGATGGTCTCGCCCACAAGGATCGCCTTTGTCTCGTCCTGGAACTGCGCCGCGTTGTTCATCGCCGCCGAGAAGGTCTCCGCGCCGATCAGGACATAGAGGTGACCCTTGCGGTTGACGTCGGCGCGCGCCTCGAGCGGCTTGAGAACTTCCGCATAGCCCACGGTGTTGTCGCCGCCGCCATTGTCGCGCATGTCGATCACGAGCTTGTCCGGCTTGGCGCTATCGAGCAGTGCGAGCATCTCCTTCGCGCGCAACGCCAGGTCCTGATAGGCGCGCCAGCCGCAATAGACCGTGCGGTCGCCGATGTCCTTGCACCAGAAGGCGGCGTCCTTGTTCTGGTTGCGCAAGCTCCGCTCCGGCGACAGCGCGGTCAACCCCGGATCGGCGCCCGCCGGGATCGCGGCGATGTCGAGATCGAAGCTCTGCCCGTCGTCGCCCACCAGGGTGAAGACGGCATGGTCGCGCGACGGCGCGATGTCGAGCCCGTGAAGCGCATAGCCGCGCGCGAGATAGACCAGCGCATCGGCGCGACGGAGCTGGTCGAGCTCGCCTTGCGGGGTCAAGGTCATCACCCGGGGCCACACATCGGCCATGCGCATGCCCGCGATGCGCACGATGCGCGCGCCCAACGCCTGGGCCGCGCCAGGTCCCGCCGCCACGATGCGGAACTCGCCGCCGAATTTCGCGATCTCGATCGGCAGCACGCGGCGGTCGCGGGGCGCCACCATCCCGGTATGGCCGTCGCCGATGGATTTCGCGATCTGCTGCAGGCCGACGAAGATCTCGTCGCCGTTCGCCGTGTCGATGCGCTTGTCGAGCTTGGCGACCTCGGCGTCGAAGGCCTGGCGCGACAGCGAGAAGAACGCGTTGGCATGATGCGCCGGCAGCTCGCGCGCGAATGTGGCGAGGTCGTCGTGCCATTGCTTCGGCGTCAGATCCAGGCGCGGCGTCATCGCGTCGGACGCGAGCGCCGGCCCCTTGCGCGCGAACGACGCCGTCCCCTTGCTGCCCGCGAGGTCGAAGGTTCCCGACAGCGCCTCGCCCTTGCGCGTCAGCTCCATCGTGCCCAAGGCCGCGCGCGTGTCGAAGCCCATGGTCAGGCGCTCGCCTTCGGCCGTCACGTCGCTGCCGGGAAAATCGCCCGACGAGGTGAAGAACTGCGCCGCGAGCCTGTCCCGGTCGCAATACAGGTTGAGCGTGACCTCGATCTTCGTGCCGTCGTCGGTCAGGGCCTGGCCCTCATAGAGCCCGGAGGCGCCGCAATCGGCCCGCGCGGCGCCGGCGGCGAGGGACAGGACAAGGACGGCCGGACCGAGACGCATACCGAGTGACTCCTTCGACGGCACAGGTTTGCACGGCCGCCCTGGTTTGGCCGCGTGACGCCGCCGCAGAACGCCTTCCCGCAACGGGCATGCCACCCACGCGCAAATCGCACCCAAGGTTGTATCCGCGACGGCGACGCCTTATCCGAACGCGCAATATTATTCCGGGCGCGGATGAATTCGCGCGCGCAAGCTTTTGCCGATGGAACTTTGGCCGCCGCCACCCTCCCCAAATGTTGCCGCAAATCCACAGGGGCGTTGCAAAGTTGGTTTCACTTCTGCGTGACCATTGCATCGCGGTCATAACTGGGGCCCTACTTCGCTCGCCGCGACGCCGACGGTTTGGGGGTTCGACGTTGTGGCGGGTCCACTTGAAGGGGGCAGCGTGAGGCGGCTACGGCGCGGAAGTGCCGGCCGCCTCACGAATTTTCGGGCCACCGCATGAACCTCCAAACCCCACGCCTGTTCTTGAGGCCCATCGCGGCCGCCGATGCCGACGCCCTGTTCGAGGCGCGCGGCGACGCGGAGGTCATGCGCTATTGGGACTGGCCCGCGCAGGAGAGCGCCAAGGCCGTACGCCAGGTCTTCGAGGCGCACGCGCCGAAGCCCGACGACGACACGATGCTGTGGTGGGCGGTGGCGCTCTCGCCCGGCGGTCCGGCCATCGGCGAATGCGACCTCTCCGAGATCGACCGCCACCACGGCCGCGCCGAGGTGGGCTTCCTGTTCGCGCGCCGGCATTGGGGCAAGGGCTACGCGCGCGAGGCGATGCAGGCGGTCGTCGACCACGGCTTCGGGACGCTGGGGCTGACGCGGCTATGGGCGCGGTTTCATGCCGGCAACGATTCGTCGAAGCGCCTGCTCGAGTGGCTGGGCTTTGCTTATGAAGGCACGCTGAAGAGCCACATCGTCCGCGACGACGCGCGGCGCGATTGTCACCTCTATGGCCTCTTGCGCGACACCTGGTCGGCGAGGAAGAACGGCGCGTAGAGGACCAGGATGAAGACGATGCCGATCGGCACCAGCTCGGCAATGTACCACGGCCAGGGCGACAGCAGGTCGAGCACCGACGGGTCTTTCGACTTGGCGGCGAGGAAGCCGAAATTGACGCCGAACATCCAGTCCACCAGCCCGGCCGCGACGCCATAGAACAAGGTCCAGGCGACCACGCGCGGGATCGAGCGCGGGTATGGGCGCATGCGCATGCCCAGCGTCATATAGAGCACCGCCGCGATGACGCCGCAGTGGAATCCGAAGAACACCACGAAGCGCCAATCGGGCCAGCCGAGCGCGAGCTCCGGCGTGAGCGTGGCCTGCAAGGTGCCGGTCAGCGCCCAGAAGTAAGCGAGCTCGTAGGTGCGCTGGTTCGGGCGGATCAGCGAGACGATGCAGACGATCGCCGCCCAATCGCACAGATGCATCGGCAGCATGTTGCCGACCGCCATCCAACCGCGCTGATAGAGAAGCCAGTACCAGAGCAGATACGTCGCGATCAGCTCGACCGCGAAGGCCCAGCGGAAGAGGTTGGCGAGCGCCGCGCTGCCCGTGGCGCGGACGGCGACGGCCATCGCGAGCGGCACCGCGAAGGCGAGCGCGACGGCAAAGAGATGCGCGGTGCCGAAGATGACGAACGGTTGATCCATGCAAAGCCCCCGATGCCACTCTATGCCGGTCTGCGCAGCCGGTCGATCAGGAACCACGGCAGATAGAGCAGCAGCACCGCCGCGATCCCGAGCACGACCGTCTCCGGGATGTAGTACGGCCAGGCCGAAAGCAGATCGTAGAAGGTCGGATGATTGGGCTTGGCGCGGAAGAAGCCGTAATTGGTCCCGAGTGTCCAATCGACCAAGCTCGCCGCGCCGGCATAGGCGAAGGTCCAGCCGACGACGCGCGGGATCGACGCCGGCACCTGGCGCATGCGCGTGCCGAAGGTGAGATAGACGACCGCCGCCACGATCGCCGCATGGCCCAGGATGAAGACGACGAATTGCGGCTCGGGGAAGCCGTAGTTCACGTCGGGCGTCACGAGGCCCTGGATCGTGCCGGCGAAGGCCCAGAAATAGGCGAGCTCGTAAGCGCGCGGGTTGGGGCGGATGAGCGTCGCGATCAGCGCGATGGTCGCCCAGTCGCAGAGGTTCATCGGCATCGCGTTGCCGAGCCCCAGCCAGCCGCGTTCGAGGAAGAGCGCATACCAGGCGATCCAGGTGGCGATCAGCACGCCGGCGAAGACCCGGCGGAACGGCTTGTCGAGGCTCGGCCGCTGCCGCGCCAGGATCGCGAGCGCCGCAGGAACGAGCACCGTCAGCAGCAGCGCCACGACATGGTCGAGGCCGAAGGGCACGAACTTACCGGGCAAGCGCAGCTCCCTCGACGCGGTCGGCGATCCAGAACGGCGCATAGAGGATCAGCATCGCGGCAATGGCGATGACGAAGCTCTCGGCGATGTACCACGGCCACGGCGCCATCGCGTCGAACAAGGTCGCGGCGGCCGGCTTGGCGCGCAGGAAGCCGTAATTGGTGCCGAGCAGCCAATCGGCCGTGCCCGCGACGGCGACGTAGCCGAGCGTCCATTGCGCGGCGCGCGCGATCGAGCCTCTCACCGGGCGCATGCGGAGCGCGAACGTCATGTAGAGCACGGCGGTGATGATGATCGCGTGGTAGAAGAAGAAGAACACGAAGCGCCAGTCCGGGAAGTCGTATTGCAGGTCCGGCGTGATCGTGGTGAGCAAGGTCCCCGCCAGCGCCCAGAAATAGCAAAGGTCGTAGCTCCTCTGGCTGGGACGGATCAGCGTCACCACCACGGCGATGGTCGCCCAGTCGCAGAGATTGAGCGGCAGCACGTTTCCGAGCGCTAGCCAGCCCTTGAGATAGAAGATGAGAAGATAGGCCGCCCAGTCGGCGATCAGGAAGAACGCCAGCACGAAGCGCAGGCCTTTGTCGAAACCGGGCCTGTTCGCGGCGCGGCTGGCGGCGACGAGCGCGATGGCGCCGGCGAACATCAGGACCACCGCCCCGATATGGGAAGCCCCGAAAGCGTGGAACGGCATGTTTGGGCAAGCCCTCGCCGAAAGCGCCCTTAAGAAAGTCGCGCGCGATGGCGAATTTGCGGCGCGGCGAATGACGTCTTGGCAATCCGCTGGCGCTATCCGCTGGCGCCATGCTATCTGGAGCGTGGCCCGCGGGCGTAGTTCAATGGTAGAACGGCAGCTTCCCAAGCTGCATACGAGGGTTCGATTCCCTTCGCCCGCTCCAGCCTTCGCTCAAGGGAATCGATGCGCACTGCAAACGCTCGCCATGGTCGCCTCGCCCCCGCGGCGATCCTCGCCTGCCTTTCCGCCCTCCCCGCCGGCGCCCAGTTCATGCGGCCGGAAAAGACGGACCAACCCGCGCCCTCGGGCCCGTGCGATCTCCAATATCCGTCCAAGGTTCCGGTTCGCTGCTGGCAGGGCCAGGAGCTGTTCATCCTGCCGCGGACGCAGAGCCTGCGCAGCTATGGCTATCAGTCGTTCGACGGCGGACGCGGAACTTTCGGGCACCCGCTGTACGAGGAGCTGGCGGGCAAGACCTTGATCGTGACCAGGGTGGAGCCCAGCGCCGTCCATTTCGACGGCTCGGAAAAGAACTACGATATCACGCTGAAAGAGAAGGTTTCCGGGGAGACCTACAGGACGCACACGGTCAACACCGGAAGCGGCCCCGACGACGCCGAGGTGTCGGACGTGGTCCTGCTGCGCGATCTCGTCGAAGCCAGGAACCGCTATCTGGGCAAGAGCTATTGGATCAAGGTGAAGGAGCTCCCGAAGTTGAGCATGGACTCCTATGGCGGCGCCGGCTACGCGGACTACCCCAAATTCTCGCGCGTCGCGATCACCGACGTCCTCGCGTCGACCGACGATAGTCACCCCGTCCGGATCGTGCTCAAAAACGCCCAGGGCGAGGAAGGCTATTTCGACATCGCTGCCACGCCAACGAACAGGTCGCCGATCGGCGCCGTCGGCGATGCCGACCTCACCGACTGGATGGCGCCGTCGGATCCCAAGCTGACGCACAAATGGTCGGCGAAGGTCTGGGACGCGATCCAGCACGAGCGGGTGTTTGCCGGAATGTCGGAAGAGATGGCGCGAATGAGCTGGGGCGCGCCGAGCGACATCAACCGCACCATCGTCGGCGGACGCCACGTGCACGAGCAGTGGGTCTACGACCACAGCTATCTCTATTTCGACGGCGGGATCCTGACCACGATCCAGAACTAGCGGCGGCGGATATGATTACCGTCTGCCTCATCGGCAATTCCCACGTCGCCAACCTGAAGAAGGCGCTGCCGTCTGTCGCGCCGGATTTTCCCGGGATCGAGACCGCCTTCTTCGCCAGCGAAGGCGTGTCGATGGAGCTCGACATCGTGGACGGCAAGCTGCGCGGCCGCGCCCAGCACGTGCGCGACCGCATGGCGATGACGAGCGGCACCGACGGCGACATCGCGCCAATCTACGATGCCTATGTCGCTTGCGGCCTGACCTTGAGCTCGATGCGCGCCATCCGCGCCTTCCACAAGATGCTGAAGGACAGCGAGCCCGCGGTGCGCAAGAAGCGCTTCACGCCGGAAGAGGTCGCCGAAATCATGGCGCCCGCGATCCGCGGCTCGCTCGCGATCGCGGCTGTCGACAAGCTCCGCCGGCTCACGCAAGCGCCGATCTTCGTCATCGCCACGCCTCTCGCCGCTTACGAGCGCCATGACGAGCTCTGGCAGGGTTTGGAGAAACGCGGCCGCCTCGAACTGCTCGAAGCCGCTTACACGCTCGCTTGCACCGGCGAAGCCGCGGCGCACGGCGCGGTGTTCGTGCCGCAGCCGCTTGAGACCATCGGCCCGAACGTGCTCACGACCAGGCCGGAGTTCTATCTCACCTCGCCCGAAGCGGTGAAGGACGAAGCCGCCCAGCATGCGCACATGAACACGGCTTTCGGCGCCATCGTGCTGCGCGACGTTCTTGCGCGGATCGCGGCCGCTCTCGGCGCGAATTGACAGGCCGCGCGGCACCCCGCACAAACTTCGCCGCCGAAAAGGGGGAATCGCATGGACGTCGATTCGAAAGGCGCGAACGAGCGGTTGAACAATCTCGTGGCCGTCACCGTGGTCGTGATCTCGGTGTTCCTGGCGGTGTCGAACGTCAAGGACGGCAATATCGGCCAGAACATGGCGCTGGCGAAGGCCGACGCGGTCGACACCTGGTCGGAATACCAGGCCGCCAAGCTCAAGCTCCATCTCGCCGAGACTTCGCTCGCCGGCCTCGGCGTGACCGCGAGCGCGCCGGGCGTGAACCCCGACCTGGTCGCGAAAGAGAAGGCGCGGCTCGAAGCGGCGATCGCGAAATACACCGCGAAAGCGGATTCGCTGATGACGGACGCCAAGGCGCACGAGGCGCAATACGACGCGCTCAACGTCCATGACGACCAGTTCGACATGTCGGAGGCGTTCCTGTCGATCGCGCTGGCGCTGGCGGCCGTCGCCGCGGTCACGAGCCTGATGTGGCTGCTCTATGTCTGCTGGGGCGTATCGGCCATCGGCCTGGTCATGGGCGCGGCGGGATTCCTGGGTCTGAACCTGCACTCCGATCTCGTCGCGCGGCTATTGGGCTAAGGCGCGCTTGCGCCGCACGAAGTCGACGCGTTCCCGCACGGCTCTGCTGTCGTCGTCGGCGAGCAGGCGCAGGATCTCGTCGAGATTGGCGAGCGTGTTGCGATGATCGACCAGCGCCGCGGCGGCGATGCGGCGGACCTGGGCGCTGCGGTCGCGTGCCGCATCGGCGACCAGAGCCTCGAGCGGACGCTGCGCGGCGATCCCGCGCTCGCCATAGCGGCGCACCCATTTCCCGCAACCCGCATATTTGTCGGTCAACTGCCATGTGAAGCCCTCGGGCCATGCCGCCTGCCCCGCGATCGGGAACTTGAACGCGATCGCGCGCACCGCGGGTTGGAAAGCCTCCGCCGCCAGCCGCTCGAGATGCGCGTCGATGGCGGGCGCACGCGCGGCCAAAGCGAGCAGCCGCGCCATCGGGCCGGTGCGGGCCGCGCGGAAGATCGCCGCAAGCTGCGCGACCACGTCCGGGCGCGCCAGCGCGTTCTCGAGCGTCCTGGCTTCCTTGCCGCCGCGCCGCCAACGCACGCGGCGATCGAGCAGCACGATGGCGGCCGCGGCGATCTCTTCGGGCCCGGCCTTCGCGATGTTGCGCTCGAAGCAGGCGCGGGCGGCCGCGCGGACCGGCTCGACCCAATCGTTGAGGCGCCAGGCCAGCGCCGCGATCAGGAACGGGCTCGCGCGCATGCTGCCGATCTTGTCCAGCGCAGCCTCGCGAAGACGTCCGTCGCCATGGAAGACGAAGATGTATTCCAGATCCGGCGTCTCGCGGAGCAGCCGCCGCTCGTCGGGCGGGCGTCGCCACACCCAGAACCCGAGCCCGCGCTCGTAGCGATGATGCAAGCCCAGAATGTCCACGAGCGCGTGCTGCGCATCGCCCGCGCTCGCCGGCGACTGCGCCGACAGGCCGCGCACGCATTGCGCGACGTCGGCCGGCGAAACCTTGCCGGAGCGGAGCTGCTCGCCGAGCCGGTCGAGAGCAGCGGCGAGCTCGGCGGGCAGAGTGTCGCGCCATGTCCGGGTCGTGCCCGCATTCTAACCCGCGCGGGCGGGCCGACGGAACCAAGCGCGCGCCGACCGGTTCTTTGGGCATGCGCAAGGTGTTCCGCGCCCATCTGGGCTTCTACGACACGATCGTGGCGACGACGTCGCAGAAAGCGGCGCTCGCGGCCTGGGGCGCGGCGCCGGCCGAGTTCGCGCAGGGCTTCGCCAAGGTGACCAAGGACCCCGAAGCGGTCGCGGCGGCGCTGAAGCAGCCGGGCGTGGTCTTGCGCCGGCCTTACGGCTCGAAGGGCGCGTTCAAACTCGTGCCCGACGCGCCGCGGGCGCCCAAGCGAAAGCGTGGCGGAGCGTGAACGGCCACGCTATAAGTGGTCACCGTGCCTGCGACTCGCTCGCTGGCGAGCAATCTCATCCGGGTACGGAACAATGGCGAATGTGGCGGTGATCGGCGCCCAGTGGGGCGACGAGGGCAAAGGCAAGATCGTGGACTGGCTGTCCGCGCGCGCCGACGTGGTCGTGCGCTTCCAGGGCGGCCACAATGCCGGCCACACCCTCGTCATCGACGGCGTCACCTACAAGCTGAGCCTGCTGCCGTCGGGCGTGGTGCGTCCGGGCAAGCTCGCCGTCATCGGCAACGGCGTCGTCGTCGATCCCTGGGCACTGCTCGCCGAGATCGAGCGGCTGACCGCGCAAGGCGTCGCGATCGGACCCGACAACCTCGTCGTCGCCGAGAACGCGACCCTCATCCTGCCGCCGCACCGCGAGCTCGACGAAGCGCGCGAGAGCTCGAACAGCGTGCAGGCGCTGGGCACGACCAAGCGCGGCATCGGCCCGGCCTACGAGGACAAGGTCGGGCGCCGCGCGATCCGCGCCATCGACCTGAAGGACCCGGCGTCGCTCCCCGCCAAGATCGACCGGCTGCTCGCGCATCACAACGCGCTCCGCCGCGGCATGGGCGCCGAACCCGTCTGCGAGAAGGAGATGCTGCGCGCCCTGACCGAGATCGCGCCCCGCATCGTGCCGTTCGTGGGCTCGGCCTGGCGCACGCTCGACACGGCGCGGCGCGAGGGCAAGCGCGTGCTGTTCGAGGGCGCGCAGGCGGTGCTGCTCGACGTCGACCACGGCACCTATCCCTATGTCACCTCGTCGAACACGGTGGCCGGACAGGCGGCCGCGGGCGCCGGCATCGGGCCGAAGCAGATCGGCTATGTGCTCGGCATCGTGAAGGCGTACACCACGCGTGTCGGCGCGGGCCCGTTCCCGACCGAGCAGGCCAACGAGACCGGCGAGAAGCTGGGCACGCGCGGCGCGGAGTTCGGCACGGTGACGGGGCGCAAGCGCCGCTGCGGCTGGTTCGACGCGATGCTGGTGAAGCAGACCGTGATCACCGGCGGCATCGACGGCATCGTGCTGACCAAGCTCGACATCCTCGACGCGTTCGAGAGCATCGAGGTCTGTACCGGCTACGAGCTCGACGGGCGCGTGCTCGACCACCTCCCCGCCGACGCCAACGAGCAGGCGCGGCTGAGGCCCGTCTACGAGACGATGGAAGGCTGGAACAGCTCGACCCGCGGCGCGCGCAGCTGGGCCGAGCTGCCGGCGCAGGCGGTGAAATATGTGCGCCGCATCGAGGAGCTGATCGGCGCGCCCGTGGCACTGCTCTCCACCAGCCCCGAGCGCGACGACACGATCATGGTGCGCGATCCGTTTCTGGGTTGACCAGTCCCGAAATACACGTATAGATTGCACTCCTTGATGGAGGTGTGCGATGAACGCGCTCGTACGTTTGTTCAGCTCGGCCGTCTTGGTTGCAATGCCGCTGGCGAACTCCGCGTCGATGGCGGGCCCGATCGACCAGATCACGCAGCAAGACCCGATCGCTTGGTCCTATTCCCATCGCTGCATGCCCAACTTCAAAGCACGCGGAGACAGCGTCACGCACGTTCTCAACGACGCCTATTCCTGCGAGCTGCCGATGACTTGCAATGCGCCGTTCCATCTGACCGGGGTCAAGGTCCAAGGTGGGCGCATCGTTTCCTACGACTGCACGCGCAAGCTGATGGAACTGCCGGTCCACAGGACGGATTGTGCCAAAGGCTTCGACTTCGCAGGCATATGGCCCGACGCTTACGGCTGCCGCCGCTCTGGCGACGAGCCTCATGCTCTGGCCTGCTCGCATCAATGGCTCCCATCAGCAGAGAGCTATTATCGCCCGCTTACTCCTCCTGGCGCAGAGCAAAACCCAAATTTCGACCTGCAGCCGACACAGGTGTCCTACCGCTGCGAACCAGACCGTCATCGGTTCGAAAATCCCCCGCCGTACAAGCCGCACTGAGCGGCGGCCGCCTCTTGCCTCGGCCCGGGGTATGCCGGCAGTCTTGTCCCATCGCTATTGAGGGGACGTTGCCATGTTGAAAACTCGCTTTACGGAAACTTTCGGCGTCGAGGTGCCGATCACCATGGGCGGCATGACGCGCGTCGGCAAGGCGAAGCTCGTCGCCGCGGTCGCCAATGCGGGCGCGCTGGGCTTCATCACCGCGCTGACGCCGGGCTCGCCCGAGAAGCTCGCCGCCGAGATCAAGGCCTGCCGCGAGATGACCAACAAGCCCATCGGCGTGAACCTGACCATCCTGCCGACGATCACGCCGGTTCCTTACGACGAATACCGCCAGGTGATCATCGAGAGCGGCGTCAAGATCGTCGAGACCGCCGGCAACAACCCCGCGCCGCATCTGCCTGCCTTCAAGGAAGCCGGCGTGAAGGTGATCCACAAATGCACCAGCGTGCGCCACGCGGTGAAGGCGCAGTCCATTGGCGTCGACTGTGTGTCGATCGACGGCCTCGAATGCGCAGGACACCCGGGCGAGGACGACGTCGGCGGGCTGATCCTGTTCCCGGCGACGGCCGACAAGCTCACCATCCCCTTGCTGGCCTCGGGCGGCATGGCGGACGCGCGCGGGCTGGTCGCGGCGCTGGCGCTGGGCTGCGACGGCGTCAACATGGGCACGCGTTTCATGGCCACGAAAGAGGCTGAGATCCACGAGCACGTGAAAGAGGCCATCGTCGCCAACGACGAGCGCGGAACCAATCTGATCTTCCGCACCCTGCACAACACCGCGCGCGTGGCGAAGAACAAGGTCAGCGACGAGGTCGTCGCCATCGAGCGCCGCGGCAACGCCACTTTCGCCGACGTGAAGGACCTCGTCGCCGGCACGCGCGGCGCGATGGTCTACGACACGGGCGACACCGATGCCGGCATCTGGTCGGCCGGCCAGACGCAAGGCCTGATCCACGACATCCCGACCTGCAAGGAATTGATCGAGCGCATCGTGAGCGAGGCCGAGGCGATCATCCGCAATCGTCTGGACAAAGCCGTGGCGTGACATCTGCCCGATCGTCTGCTATACTTGCGCGAGAGCTTGAAATATTTCTATTGTAGCTTGCGTCGATCCCGAACCTCGGTCGCGAACGCCGGCATCGAAAGCGATATCCCGGCATAGCCACGACCGCGCGGACAGGCGAGAGGCGAGCTGCGTTCATGGAACGGGGCTGCCATGGAAACCCTATTTCGCCGCGCTATCCTGATTCTTCTTTTCTTCGTCCTGCTGATCGTGCTGATCGGCCTTTTGTGGTGGCTGTTCTATTGCCAGTGCCGGCCGCTATGCAGCTATTTCCGCGCCTGCGGAGAGCAGGTCGGCACCGTGTCTTCCGACCTCGGGCGCGGCACCGTGCCGCCGCACCATGTCGAGCGCGGGCGCTTCCCGCATTTCGATCCGCCTCAAGACGACTATAACGACGACAGCGGACGCGCTGTTCCCGACGGCCCGCTGCGCGGCACGCTCGCGCCGACCGTGAAGCCGTCGCTGCTTTTGAAGATCGAGCCGAACAAGCAGAGCGTGCCGCCGCAAGGCGCCGCGGGCGATCCCGTCGTTTTCCGCCAATACGATCCGCTGGGCACCAAGGCCGGAGGCGTGGGCTCGCCGCCCGACATGAACGCGGCGCGCAACGGCAACGTGATCCTCCTGTCCTACAACACGGCCGTGCTGCTCTCGACCGACGGCGCGGACTACACGCTGCTCGATCCCACGACGATCTTCCCGAGCGGGCCGGCGAAGGACTCGAGCGGAAACCTGCTCGACCGCGGCCTGTGCTGCGACCAGATCGTCCGCTACGTCCCGCAGATCGACCGCTTCGTCTGGCTGATGCAGTTCTGCGGCAGCAACGCCACGAGCTGCCTGCAGGGCGTCAACAAGGTGCGCATCGCCGTGGCAAGCACGCAGGACGTTATCGCCAGCGGCGGCACGAAGTGGACCTATTGGGACCTTACGTCCGCGTCCGTCAATATCGGCGCGTCGACGATGGACTATCCCGATCTCTCGATAGGCGACAATTCGCTCTATTTCAGCGCCGACGCCGTGAGCGGCGGCGGCTTGCTGGTCGTGCGCATGCCGCTGTCCGATCTCCAGGCCGGCGGCACGCTGAACTTCCAATTCACCGCGCCGGCGGACAGCGCGCTCGCCTATGGCGGGCACATCACGCAGAACACCGGCGACACGCTGTTCTGGGCCGGCCACAAGGACAACAGCACGATCCGCGTGTTCTCGATGGCGGAGAATTCGGGCCAGTACAGCTGGCGCGACATCGCGATCGACAGCTGGCCGAAGGGCGCCGCCATCTCGTCCATCGCGCCCGACGGCAAGGACTGGCTTTCCTTCGGCTTCCCGGGGAACGCCGTGCTCGGGGCGACGCGGCGGACGGCGGACGAGGTCTGGTTCGCCTGGACCGCCGGCAGCAATGCGAACTTCAAGAACCCGCATGTCCGCGTGCTCCAGCTCAAGGTCTCCGATTTCAGCGTGGTCAAGCAGTGGGATATCTGGAACGACGACTACGCTTTCGCCTATCCGAGCCTCGCCACCAACGGCGACGGCGAGGTCGGCATATCCTTGGGCTGGGGCGGCGGAACGTTCTACGGCAACAACGCCGTGGGTATCCTCGGCGATTTCGTGGTGTGGTATCCCGAGCTCAGCGACGCCGTCCTGGCGTCGTCGCCGATCCGGTTCGGCGACTATTTCAGCGTCGCGCGCGCAACGCCCACGCCGACATTGTTCGACGCCAGCGGCTATGCCGTGTTCAAGAACACGCCGCCGGCGACGGGAACCCGCGTCGATCCTTACTATATCCAGTTCGGGCGCGATTCCGCCGTCAACGGCGGCGCGCCCAATTTGCACTGAGCGCGCTAGTGTCGCGGTTCCGAAGGTCGCCCTCCTATCGATATCAAGCTCCTGGGCGAACTTCGGAGCCGAAACGACACTAGGACCGGTATGTTGCCAGTGTTCCTTCGATTCCGAAATTCGCAAAGCACTGGATATCGAGAGCATGCGAATTTCGGAATCGGGACACTAGACGCTGTGATTGAGCGGCCCGTGACCGCGGCCCAAGCCCGGCGCGGTTTCGATCGCAGCCTGCACATATTCGCGCGCGCGTCCGACCGCGAGCGGCAGCGAGAGATGCTGCGCGAGGCCGCACGCGATGGCGGTCGACAAGGTGCAGCCGGTGCCGTGGGTGTGCTTCGTCCTGATGCGCGGGAAGGCATAGGTCTCGACGCCGCCGCTCCACACCAGCACGTCGTCGACGGTCGCCGAGGTGGCGTGGCCGCCCTTGATCAGCGCCGCGCGGGCGCCGAGCGACATCAGCTTGCGCGCGCAGCTTTCCGCGTTGCCCCGACCCACGAGCGCGCGGGTCTCGGGCAGGTTCGGCGTCACGACGCTCGCGAGCGGGAAGAGTTCTTTCACCAGCGCGCGCTCGGCCGCTTGCGGCAGCAGGCGATGGCCGCTGGTCGACACCATCACCGGATCGAGCACCACCGGCACGCGCACGCCCTCGAGCGCGGCGGCGACGGCTTTGACCAGCTTCGCCGAGCCCAGCATGCCGATCTTGATCGCGTCGGCGCCGATATCGGTAAGACAGGCTTCGATCTGGCCCGCGACGATATCGGGCGGCACGGCATGGATCGCGCTTACCCCGCGCGTGTTCTGCACCGTCACCGCGGTGATCGCGGTCATCGCATAGCAGCCGAAGGCCTGCGCGGTCTTGATGTCGGCCTGGATGCCCGCGCCGCCACTCGAATCCGACCCCGCAATGATGAGGACGCGCGCAGGCGTCACGCCGCGGCGTCCTCGATCGACTGCGCGATGTCGCGCACGACCTGGCGCACCAGCTTCTCGTCGTCGCCTTCGGCCATGACGCGGATGACCGGCTCGGTGCCCGATTTACGCACCAGGATGCGGCCCGAGCCGTTGAGGCGCGCATTGCCGGCCTCGATGCACTTCTTCACCCGCGCATCCTCGAGCGGCATGCCCTTCTTGAAGCGGACGTTCTCGAGCACCTGCGGCAGCGGCTCGAACAGATGCGCCGCCTCGCTCGCCTTGCGGCCTTCCGTCGCCAGCACCGCGAGCACCTGGAGCGCCGCGATCAGCCCGTCGCCGGTGGTCGCGAAATCCGAGAGCACGATGTGCCCCGACTGCTCGCCGCCGACGTTGAAGCCGCCGCGCTTCATCTCTTCGATCACGTAGCGGTCGCCGACCTGGGCGCGCGCGAGCTTGAGGCCCAGCGTCTGCAGATAGCGGTCGAGGCCGGCATTCGACATCACCGTGCCGACGACGCCGCCGCCTTTCAGCTTGCCGTTCTTCGACCACGAGCGGCCGATCAAGGCCAGGATCTGGTCGCCGTCGATGATGCGGCCCTGCTCGTCGGCCATCACCACGCGGTCGGCGTCGCCGTCGAGCGCGATGCCGAAATCGGCGCGCAGCTCGCGCACCTTGGCGCACATCGTCTCGGGCGAGGTCGAGCCGCAATCGAGATTGATGTTGGTGCCGTTCGGATCGACGCCGAGCTTGATCACTTCGGCGCCGAGTTCCCACAGCACTTCCGGCGCGACCTTGTAGGCGGCGCCGTTCGCGCAATCGATGACGATGCGCAGTCCCTCGAGGCGGCAGCTGCGCGGGAAGGTGCGCTTGGCGAACTCGATATAGCGCGCCTGGGAATCGTCGATGCGCTTGGCACGGCCGATCTCCATCGAGGTGGCGAGGCCTTCCTCGAGGCCGTTCGCCATCAGCGCTTCGATCTCCTGCTCGCGCATGTCGGAGAGCTTCTCGCCGTCGGGGCCGAACAGCTTGATGCCGTTGTCGTGGAACGCGTTGTGCGAGGCCGAGATCATCACGCCCAGATCGGCGCGCAGCGAGCGCGTCAGCATCGCGACGGCGGGCGTCGGAAGCGGGCCGAACAGGAACACATCCATGCCGACCGCGGTAAAGCCCGCGACCAGCGCGCTCTCGATCATGTAGCCGGAGAGCCGCGTGTCCTTGCCGATCACGACGCGGTGGCGATGCTCGCCGCGGGTGAAGATGCGCCCCGCCGCCATGCCGACCTTCATCGCGATCTCGGGCGTCATCGGGAATTTGTTGGCCAAGCCGCGCACCCCGTCGGTGCCGAAAAGCTTGCGGGTCATGAAGCCTCGTTGGGTTTGTCGTTTGTTATGTTTATGCGCCAATTCTAACCAAACCTTACGCTGCGGCGCGAGCCCTAAAGCTTCACGCTCCGTTACGCGTTGTTTCCAGCGTTTGGCTCACCAAAAGCGCGTCTTTCAGGGCTTTCGGCTCGTGGGTGCGGATATAATCCGCCCCCAGACGAACCGCGAACAGCTCGGCCGCCAGGGTTGCGGGCAGGATCTCGCCCACCTCGCGCCCGACGAGGCGGCGCAGGAACGACTTGCGCGACACCGAAACCAGGACCGGCAGGTCGAACCGGCGCTTGAGATCGCCGATCCTTCCCAGCACGGTAAACGACGCGTCGCGATGGCTGCCGAGGAACAGCCCCATGCCGGGATCGAGCACGATCCGCGCGCGCGCGACGCCGGCCGCGGTCAGCGCCGCGATGCGCGCCTCGAAGAACGCGACGATGCGGTCGTAGAGCTCTGCAGGCTCGACGCGCACGCGCGTGGCGGGGCCGAGCCCCTGCACCGAATGCATCACGATGAGCTTCGCGTCCGACGCGGCGAGGTCGGGATAGATCTGCGGATGCGGGAAGCCCTGGATGTCGTTGACGTAGTCGACACCTTGCGCGAGCGCCCAGCGCTGCACCTCGACCGAGAAGCTGTCGACGGAGAGCGCCACGCCGTCGAGCGCGGCGATCACCGGCGCAAGCCGCGCGATCTCCACTTCGGGCGCGACCGGTTTGGCATCGGGATTGGACGACGCAGCGCCGAGGTCGAGGATCTCGGCATGCTCCGCGAGCGCGCGGCCATGCGCGATCGCAGCCGCGGGGTCGAGGTATCTGTTCCCGTCCGAGAACGAATCCTCGGTGATGTTGAGGATGCCGAGAAGCTTGGGCGCCATGGCCCAAATTGCGCTAGGCCGCCTGCGTCCGCAAGCTGCGCCTGACCGCGCCGCGGAGCCAGGCGTATTGCAGCACGAAGGCGAGGAACTGGACGCCGAGCGGCACGAACGCGGTGTACCAGAGCCAGATCTTCTGACCCAGCACCAGCGCGACATACAGATTGGCGCCCGCGAGCGCGAAGATCAGCAGCGACCAGACATAGCCCCAAACGACCAGCGTGGCCTGCGAGACGTTCTGGGTGACGATCGGCGGGAGATAGCGCAGCTGCCAGCCCCGCTGCAGCATGACGCAGCCGATGGCGGCGCCGCCGATGCTGGGCTTGAGCATCACGAATTCGGGGTTTGCGGTCCAAAGCGAGAGCGCGCCCAGCACGACCACCAGCGCCATGCTGGCCCATTGCATCGTCTGCGGCCGCCGGCCGCGCGCGAAGATCGCCGCGATCTGGATCACGCCCACTGCCATGGCCACGAGGACGGCGAGCCTCACGTCTCCCGTCGCGGCCGAGACCGCGATGAAGACGATGGTCGACAGAAAATCCGACAGCAGCGGCTTGAAGGCCCGGAACAGATGACCCATGGGGACTCCCCTTTTCGAGAGCCTCACATGGGGATCGTCCCCGCGCTCTACAAGCCCGGACGCCAGTTTCCGTGAAATCCGAACGGCACGCGCCGCGGCAGCTCGGCCACGCCGATCGGGCCCTTGGCCACGTCCATCGCCTCGAACACCACGAAGTCGCTTCTGTCCGTAGACGGACGATAGACCGTCGTCACCAGCCAGCCGTCGCCCTCGGCGGCGCCGGCATGGCGCGGCACGAAGACCGGCTCGCCCGGCTGGCCGTCGGCGAAGGTGTGGACGGCGCGCGCGCCGGTCTTGTGGTCGATATGGGCGATGGAGTCGAACAGCACCTTGCGCTCGCCGCGCGAATTGGCCGCGAAATAGCCGTGGCGGTAGGCGAGCCCGGCATAGCGCTCGTCGAGGCGCGGGAACTCGCCCGCGAGATCGTCGAGCGGCATCTGCTTGATCGTATCGGTGTTGTCGGCGAGGTCGAGCGTCCAGCGCACCAGGGTCGCCTTCGCGGGCGTGCCCGGCGAGCCGTCGACATTCGGGAACAGCGGCGCGTTCGGATACTGCATCACGTCGGCGAAGATCCTGGTGCCCTCCTCCCACATGTTCATGGGATGGAAGACGTAGCAGGGATCGGTGGTGAACCAGCGGATGGTGTCGACGCCGGCGTCGCGGCGCATCACGCCGATATGCGAGCCCTTCTCCGGCTCCCATGCGAAAGCGGGCCCGCCGCTCATCGCGCGCTGCAACGAGCCGCTCAAAGGCAGCACCGGGAACATCACGTGGTTCCGCGTGACGAAGAAGTCGTGGATCATGCTCGAATAGGGCGCCTTGAACATGTCGAGGCGCGAGACCTTGCCCGTCCTGTCGACCACGCCGTAGGCGACGTCGTCGCTGAAGAAGCCGGGGCCGGCGGAATAGCCGAAGAACACCATCTCGCCGGTCTCGGGGTCCATCTTGGGATGGGCGGTGAAGCGCAAGCCGCGGCCCGCGTAGTCGACATAGCCGCGCGAAGCCAAGGTCACCGGGTCGAGCTCGAACGGGTTGTGGCCTTCCTCCAGCGCGAGCAGCTTGCCCGCATGCCAGACGATGTTGGTGTTGCCGACGCCGGCGTCCTTGCCCATCACCGACGGGTCGGTGGTCATCGGGTTGCCGAAATTGCCGAACAGCGAGCGGCCGGCTTCGTGCTCGAGGATATATTTGTTGGTGTGGACGTAGCGGTTGAGGTAGCCGACCTTGCCGTCCGCGACGTGGAAGGCGTGGATCATGCCGTCGCCGAAGAACCAGTGATGGCCCGGGTCGCGCGGCTCGAATTGGGGATTGGGTCCGTTGCGGTAATAGGAACCGGCGAGGCCCTTCGGAATTTCCCCTTTCACGGCAAGCGAATGAAAGTCATCCTCGCTGTGGATGGGCGCAAAATTGCCGGTAAGATACGGATTGATGCGAGCGGGGGCGTTCATGGCGATCCTCCGGGTCTTGTTTTTCCGGGGGCTTTCAAGGCTCTCCCGGCGAAATCGGCGTTTGGGATTTCCCGCCACGCCACTTCCTTACGACGTAAATTTATGCTGTAAGTGAGAATACTTCAAGCCCCTGACCGGAGAATCCCGTGCCGCGCGTGCTGACCGAGACCGATCTGGCCGATTTTCGCGAAAAGTTGATCGCCGCGGCGACCCGCATCTTCGCGGAAAAGGGGCGCGAGGGCTTCACGATGCGCGAGGTCGCGGGCGAGCTCGGCGTCAGCGCGATGACACCATATCGCTACTTCAAGGACAAGGACGAGATCCTGGCCGCGGTCCGCGCCGACGCCTTCAACCGTTTCGCGGATGCGCTCGAGCGCGCGTTCGGGGCCGAGGGCGACGCGGTCGCGCGCGCCCGCAAGGTCGGCGAGGCCTATATCATGTTCGCGTTCGGCGACGCGGCGTCGTACCGGCTGATGTTCGACATGTCGCAACCGGAAGAGAAGACCTATCCGGCTCTGGTCCAGGCCACCGCGCGCGCGCGCAAGACCATGACCGACTATGTCCGCGCCCTCGTCGCGCAAGGCATGCTGAAGGGCGATCCGATCCTGATGGGGCACGTGTTCTGGGCGGCGCTGCACGGCGCCGTCGTGCTCCAGCTCGCCGGCAAGCTCGGCGAGGAATGCGACTTCCCGACCGTCACCGAGGAAGCCTTCCGCGCGATCGGCGCCGGCTTCGGCCGGCCGCGGCCCGTGCCGAAGGAAGCGGCGGAGGCTTAAGCCGGCACCAGCGCCGGCGCGGTGTCGAAGTCCCGCTTGTCGGCGGCGCGGGTCCTCCACCAATAAGTCACGGTGAAGTCGGGCCAGATGGTCGAGTTGGTGCCGTTGGCGTTCAAATACCAGCTCTTGCAGCCGCTGGCCCACACGGTGCCTTTCATCTTCTCGTGCAGGCCGGCGTTGAAGGCGTCCTGCACGTCGCGCTTCACCTCGACCGCGCCCGCGCCCTGCCACAGCCAGTCGAGACACGACATCGCGTAGCGCACCTGCGCCTCGATCATGAACACGACCGAGTTGTGGCCGAGGCCGGTATTGGGCCCGAGCAGCAGGAACATGTTGGGATAGCCGTTCACCGCGACGCCGTAATAGGCATGCGCGCCGTCCTGCCAATCGTCGATCAGCGCGCGCCCGCCTTTGCCACGGATGTCGACATGGCTGAGCCAGTCGGTGACGCGGAAGCCGGTGGCATAGAGGATCGCGTCGACCTCGCGCAGCTTTCCGTCCGCGGTCGCGACGCCGTTGGGCCGGATCTCGCTCACCGCGTCGGTGATCACCTCGACGTTGGGCCGCTGCAGCGCCGGATAGAAATCGTCGGAGATCAGCACGCGCTTGCAACCCAGCGGGAAGTCGGGCGTCAGCTTGGCGCGCAAGGCGGGATCGGGGATCGCGTGCTTGAGATAGCCCTCCGCGAGCTTCTGGAACTTCGCGACCATCTTCGGGCTGCGCGTGAAGCCGATGGCGAGCATCTCGGCGCGCCAATAGATGAGGTTGCGGAACAGGCGTTGCAGAAACGGAAAACGCGCGAAGCGGCGCTTGGCCTTGTCGGCGAACGCATAGTCCTCGCGCGGGATCACCCAGCCCGGCGTGCGCTGGTAGAGATCGAGATGCGCGACCTTGTCGGCGATGGCAGGCACGAGCTGCACCGCGCTCGCGCCGGTGCCGATCACCGCGACGCGCTTGCCCGTCAGATCGTAGCTGTCGTCCCAATGCGCGGTGTGCATCGTCTTGCCGGTGAAGCTCTGCGCGCCCGCGATCTCGGGATAGAGCGGCACATGCAGGATGCCCGCGCCGGCGACGAGCGCGCGCGCCGCGACCTGCTCGCCGCTTGCGAGCGTGAGGCGCCAGAGCTGCGCGGCTTCGTCGTATTCCGCGCGCGCGACCTCGGCGTTGCAGCGGATGAACGGCAGGACGCCGTGGCGCTCGGCCGTCGCCTTCTGATAGCGCCAGATCTCGCCGGCGGGCGAATAGGCGCGCGACCAACCGGGGTTCTGGTCGAAGGAAAACGAATAGAGATGCGAAGGCACGTCGCAGGCGCAGCCCGGATAGCGGTTCAGGAACCAGGTGCCGCCGATGTCCGACGCCTTCTCGAAGACGCGGAAATTGGTGCGCCCCGCCTCCTTCAGCTTGATCGCCATGCACAGGCCGGAGAACCCGGCCCCAATGACGGCGACGTCCAATATCTCCGGGTCGCGGAAAGGCGCGTTCATGAAATCTCTCATATGTAGAACTGACAAATTATCAGTTCTGCCGGGTTGACGCAACGGGAGAAGCCGGGTGTCGCGCTAAGCCGTCAAGTCGGGCCAGAAATTCGCCGCGCCGCGCGCCGCGATATGCGCGCCGATCCTGTCGGCCCAATGGCGCTCATTGCCGTGCTCCGAGCCCCAGGCCCATAGCCGCCGCGTCAGGTGCTGAAGGCGATACTCCGCCGTGAAGCCCATCGCGCCATGGACCTGGTGCGCGATGCCGGTCGCGAGGCGCGCGGCCTGGTTGGCGCGGAGCTTGGCGCAGGCGATCTCGAACCAAGCATCGCCACGATCAGCGGCGCGGAAGGCGGCCGCGGAAGCCATATTCGCGGCCGCCGCCTCTTCGGCGAACACGGCGAGCTGCTGCTGGATCGCCTGGAAGCTCGCCAGCGTCTTGCCGAACTGATGGCGCTCGCGCGTGTATTGAACCGAGAGATCGAGCGCCGCCGTGAGCGCGCCGGCCATCTTGGCGCTCGTGAGCATCGCCATGAACAGCGCCGTATCGGCGACCTTCGCGGTGTCGAGGATCGCCTCGGGCAACGGCAGATCGATCGCGTGCGCCCCGCACGCGCGCACGACGACGAACGCGTCTTCCCAATTGCCGCCGAAGCCGCCCGCGTCCTCCGGCACCAGCACCTTGTCGAGGCCGGCCGCCTCGATCGCCGCCCAATCGGGCGCAGCCGAGAGCACGCGCTCGACGGTGTCGGCCAGGATCGCGCGCAGCTCGCTCATCGAAGCCCCAATTCGCGCGCGATGATGCCGCGCAATATCTCGCGCGTGCCGCCGCGCAGCGAGAACGACGGCGAAGTCTGCAGCAGATAGCTGAGCGTGCGCCGGAACGCCTCGTCGGCGCCGTCGGGCGCGAGCGCCTGCACGTCGCGCGGGATGTCCTGCTCGAGCGTGGTGCCGAGGTCCTTCACCAGCGCCGCCGGAACGGCCGGGTTCTCGCCCGCGGCGAGCTTGCCCGCGATGGAGAGCGACATCTGGCGCAAGGTCCACATCCGCGCGGTGAGCTGGCCGATCAACAACCGCTCGGCTTCGCTGGGACTGGGTCCCACCACGCGCAGGAATTCGAGGAACAGGCGGATGCTGGAGAGATAGCGCTCCGGCCCGCTGCGTTCATAGGCGAGCTCGGCACCGACCTGGCGCCAGCCGTCGCCCTCGGCGCCGATCAGCATCGTGTCGGGCACGAAGACCTCGTCGAGGAACACCTCGTTGAAATGGCTTTCGCCGGTCAGGTTCGCGATCGGCTTCACGGTGACGCCCGCGCTTTTCATGTCGATCAGCACTTGCGAGAGGCCGGAGTGGCGCTCTGCGCCCTCGCCGGTACGCACCAGCGCGATCATCCAATCGGCATGCTGTGCGCTGGAAGTCCAGATCTTCTGGCCCGAGACCTTCCAGCCGCCTTCGACTTTGCGCCCACGCGTGCGCACGCTGGCGAGATCGGAGCCCGAGCCCGGCTCGCTCATGCCGATGCAGAAGCAAAGCTCGCCGCGCGCGATGCCGGGCAGCAGATGCGCGCGCTGTTCCTCGGTGCCGAAGCGCAGCAGCAGCGGCCCGCTTTGGCGATCCGCGACCCAGTGCGAGCCGACCGGCGCGCCGGCGACCAGCAATTCCTCGATCACGACATAGCGCTCGGCGTAAGAGCGTTCGTGGCCGCCATATTTCTTCGGCCAGGTCATGCCGATCCAGCCGCGCGCACCGAGCTTCTTGCTGAACGCGCGGCTGCCGCCCGACCACGACCGCGCGCGCTCGGCCGCCGCCGTGTCGCCCAACGCCTCGCTCAGGAACGCGCGCACCTCGGCGCGAAGCGACGTGGCTTCCGGCGGAAGGTCGTAAGGCGGGAATTCGAATGTCGGCACGCCTGCTCCTCAGCCGCCATTGTGGCGGCCGAGGCATGGCGGCGCAACGTTACACGCGCACGGAACGCAGACGCCGGCGCGGCGTCAAGCTTTGCGGCGCGCGGCCGGGAATGCGGCGGAACATCGCTTCCAGATGGGTGCGCGGCTTGGTGCCGCGAAGCCGACGGCGAGCTCTTCTTGCAGGCATGGGTTGTCCCCCTCCCCTTATCCTCTGTCGCCAACCGCCCCCGGTCGACAGCGAATCATTGTCTTCAGGTTAAGCGGTGAGCTTAACGTCCACAATCGCGCCTGGGGGTATAAGGTTACCGAGGCAGAGGAGTTCGACCCATGGAAAAGGTTTCGCTCGGCAGGACCGGCCTGAAAGTCACTCGCATTTGTTTGGGCGCGATGACCTATGGCTCGCCGAAATGGCGCGATTGGGTGCTGGACGAAGCGGCGAGCCGGCCGTTCATCCGCCGCGCGCTGGAGGCGGGGATCAACTTCTTCGACACCGCCGACGTCTATTCGCTGGGCGCGAGCGAAGAGGTGCTGGGCCGCGCGCTCAAGGACTATGCCGACAGCCGCGAGCGCATCGTGGTCGCCACCAAGGTGTGCTCGCCGATGAGCGACGATCCCAACCAGCGCGGGCTGTCGCGCAAGCACATCCTGCACGGCATCGACAATTCGCTGCGGCGGCTGGGCATGGACTATGTCGATCTCTACCAGATCCACCGCTTCGACCCGACGACGCCGATCGAGGAGACCATCGACGCGCTCGACGACGTCGTGCGCGCGGGCAAGGCGCGCTATATCGGCGCCTCGTCGATGTATGCGTGGCAGTTCGCGAGCTATCTCCACGCGCAGGACCGGCGCGGCAAGGCGCGGTTCGCGACGATGCAGAACCACTACAACCTCGTCTATCGCGAGGAGGAGCGCGAGATGCTGCCGCTCTGCGTCGCCGAGGGCATCGGCGTGATCCCGTGGAGCCCCTTGGCGCGCGGCTTCCTCGCCGGCAACCGCCGCCGGCAGGACTACGGCGAGACCGCGCGCGCCAAATCCGACGCTTTCGCGCACGACATGTACTATCAGGAGAGCGACTTCGCGGTCGTCGACGCGGTCAGCGATATCGCGCAAAAGCGCGGCGTGCCGAACGCGCAGGTCGCGCTGGCGTGGATCCTCTCGCGCCGGGGCGTGACCTCGCCCATCATCGGCGCGTCGAAGATGAGCCACCTCGACGACGCCATCGCCGCGGTGGAGCTCAAGCTCTCCGACGACGAGATCAAGGCGCTGTCGAAGCCCTACACGCCGCACAGGGTGCTGGGGCATGTCTAACTTATCCTCCCCGCGCGCGGGGGAGGATAAGTGACTGTCAAAGCGGGATCGGCAGCGGGTTGAAGTCGTTGCGGGTCGGCGCGTCCTTGTCCTGGTCGACGGTCCAGCCGCCGCCGAGCGCGCGGTAGAGGCTGACGCCGGCCTGGAGGCGGGCGAGCTTGATCTGCACCAGCGTGTCCTCGGCGCTGAACAGCGCCTGCTGCGCCTGCAGCACCGCGAGCAGATCGGTGACGCCTTCGCGGTATTGCAGCTCGGAGATGCGGAACGCCTCGCTGGCGGCCGCGACCTGCTCGCTGGTGAACTTCTCCTGGTCGGCGAGGCTCGTCACCTGGCCGAGCGAGCTCTCGACGTCCGACAGCGCGTTGAACACGGTCGAGCGATAAGTCGCGACCAGCTCGAGCTCGCGGCCCTTGTTGACGTCGAGCTGCGAAGTCTTGGCGCCGCCGTCGAAGATCGTCTGCAGGAGCGAGGCGCCGATCGTCCAGGCCAGGCTCTCGGGGCTGAACAGCGAGCCGATCTGCGGATTTGAGAAGCCGCCCGAGCCGGTGAGCCCGATGGCGGGCAGGAACGCCGCGCGCGCCGCATCGACGCTGGCATGCGCCGCGACGAGATTGGCTTCGGCCTCGGCGATGTCGGGGCGGCGCACGAGCAGCGACGACGGCATGTCGGGCTGCACCGGCGGGGCGACGATGCCTTCGAGCGTCTGCGCCGAGACGTCGAAACCTTCGGGCACGCGCCCCTCGAGCACCGCGAGCGCATAGCGCGCCTCGCGCTCCTGCTCCTCGAGCGCGGGGATCGCGGATTCGACGCTGGCCACGACCGCGCGCTGCTGCGCGAGCTCGAGGTTCGACGACACGCCGTTGGTCACCTTGGCCTGGGTGATGACCAGGATGCGCTTGGCGGCGTCGAGGTTCTTCTTGGCGATGGCGATGCGGTCGCGCAGCGCCAGCACGTCGAGATAGGTGTTGGCGACGTCGGAGGTGACGGTGAGCGCCACCACGCGCTGGGCATAGAGCGCGGCGCGCGCGGTGTTGCGGGCGGCGCGGAGATTGTCCTGCGCCAGGCCCCAGAAATCGAGCTCGTAGCTCGCGTTCAGCGAGACGCCGAAGGTATTGGCGGCGATGCCGGCCGAGCCGGAGGTCTTGCTTGGCCCCGTGCCCGTGACATGCGTGCCGCCGGAGCCGGTCGTGGTGAACGGCACCTTCGAGCCGCTGCGCGAGGCATCCGCCTGGACGTCGACCGCCGGGAACAGCGACGACGCCGCGATGCCGGTCTGGCCGCGGGCCTGGATCACCCGCGCGGCGGCGGCGGCGAGGTCGTTGTTGTTCTGCTCGGCGGTGGTCTCGAGCGTGGTCAGCTCGGGGCTCGAAAAGCCCGTCCACCAATCGGCCGTCGGCCAGACCTGGGTGCTGGCAGTCACCGGCGCGGTGAAGGCCCTGGGCATCTCCTCCGTCTTCAACGCGAGGGGCGGATCGGTCGAGCAGGCCGCCACGGCCACGCCAGTCATCAGGACGGTGATCGAACGCAGCAGCACTTTCATGGAATCGCTCACTCGAAATGCAGGACCCACCCGGTCCTTAGATAGAGACCCCGGCGCGCAAGACAAGTCCCGCCATGGCCGCAGGTTCCCGCGTCGGCAGCGAACCGGGCGTTTGCGGCAGCTTTTGGGCAGAAGTTAAGCGGGCGACCGGATCATGGACCGATGTGGGGGCATCGAAGCGTGACCCGGCCGCCCTTTGCGCCATACCCGTCACTGGGGAACGCCGAGGAGGTACAGCGGCAGAGGGAGAGTGGGTTCCGGGGGGCGTTCGGCTCAACCCACAAATTGTAACGATCTGTCGCGCGACGGCGCGGCACCGGAACTCGTGACCAAAAACTCTTTACATGCAAGCGAATCAGACGCCGTTCTGCTTATGCACCACGCGGAAGCGCTTGAGCTCCGCCGCCGCGAGAGAGAAGCCCGGCTCGATCTCCAGCGCCTTGCGGTAATCGTCGTAGGCCGCGCGGATGTCGCCATTGTGCTCGTAGACGATTGCACGATCGTAATACGCGATCTGCGGCCGGTGCGGGCCCAGCGAAATACCTTTGTTGAGATCGGCGAGCGCGTCTTCGTAATGGCCGATCGCCATCGAGGCTGCGCCGCGGTCGACATAAGCGTCGCTCAAATTCGGATCGAGCGCGAGGCCCGAATTGATGTCGGCGAGCGCGAGCTCGTTCTCGTGCAGGCCGAGACGGAGCACGCCGCGATTGACGAAGGTCGCCGCGCGGTCGGTGATCGACAGCGCCGTCGAGAGCGCGAAGGAGCAGCGCGCGATGCCGTCGCGCAGGTCGCCGCCGTTCTCCGCGATCTGATAGCATTCCTGCGCCGGGCCGGGACCGAGCACGGTGATCGCCGCCTGCGCGGCGGGAGCGAGCAGGAGCGCGCCGAGCAGTGATGCAACAAGGGCCTTCATTGCGAGCCTCCCGAAATTCAGGCGGGCCGTTATAGCATTTCCGCTAATCTAGCGTCCACGAACCCGCTTCGAGCCCGGCCGCGCCCCGGCAACACGATACCGTGAGGTTTTGATGAGAATCCTGCCGATTTTGCTGCTTTGCGCCTCCAACGTGTTCATGACCTTCGCCTGGTACGGGCAGCTGCGCTATCCCAACGCGCCGGTGTGGCTTCTGGTGCTGGTCGGCTGGGGAATCGCGTTCTTCGAGTACTGCCTCGCGGTGCCCGCCAACCATTACGGCTACCGCTATTATTCGGCGGCACAGCTCAAGACGATGCAGGAGGTGATCACGCTCGCGGTGTTCGCGATCTTCTCGGTCACTTATCTCGGCGACGCGCTGAAATGGAACCACTTCGTCGCGTTCGCCTTTCTCTGCGGAGCGGCGTTCTTCGCCTTCTATGAAGGATGAGCAGATGGAAAAGACGATGAAGGTCCCCGGCCCCGACCATCCGATAACGATCGCGAAGACGCAGGGCCGCGTCGTGGTGAAAGCCGGCGGCCGCGTCCTCGCCGATACGCGCGAGGCGCTGAGCTTGCGCGAAGCGTCTTATCCCGCCGTGCAGTATGTGCCGCGCAAGGACGCCGACATGAGCCTCCTCGAGCGCAGCACGCACACGACCTATTGTCCCTACAAGGGCGAGTGCTCGTATTATTCGGTCAAAGGCGGGCCCGAGAACGCGGTGTGGACCTACGAGCATCCCTACCCCGCGGTCGCAGAGATCGAAGGCCATCTCGCCTTCTATCCGGATCGCGTCGATTCTATTGCGGCTGAGTGAATGGGTTGTCGCTGAAATCGCCGACCTGGCGCATCGGGATGCGCAGGCCCGGGCGCGTGCCGAGATAGACGACCACGAACATCTGCCGCGACTTGGCCTTCCACACCATCTGCGGCGCGATCCCGCCGGGCTTGCGGAAGGTCTCGCCGTCGAAATCCATCGCCCGCGGCAGGACCTGGTCCCAGCCGGCGGCGAGGTCGGACGCGAGCTTCTCCTGCGCGGCTTCGCGGTCCTGCGCCTGTGCGTCCAGGATGTTCGGCGCGCTGACGCGGACCTGGCCGTCGGGCTCGATCTCGAGCCGGGCCGCGATCATCGTGTCGCCGGACTCATAGGCGCCCTCCCAGCGGCCTTGCGGCGGCGCGGGATGCGAGCAGGCTGCGAGCGCAAGCGCGAGGGCGAGAACGAAGCGGCGCATGACGCCCAGAATACTGCATGGCAGCCAACCTTCCAAAAAACTTGCACCGCCCGCTTCGGCCCTTATACGTGGGCCCATGTCTACCGCTCTGCCGCAAGGCTTCCTGTCCGAATCGCTCGGCCGCATCAAGCCGTCGCCCACCATCGCCGCGACTCAGAAGGCGCGCGACCTGACCGCCGCCGGCCGCGACGTGATCAGCCTCGGCGTCGGCGAGCCCGATCACGACACGCCGGACAACATCAAGGACGCCGCCATCGCCGCGATCCGGCGCGGCGAGACCAAGTACACGCCGGTCGAGGGCATCCCCGAACTGCGCAAGGCGATCGCGCTCAAGTTCAAGCGCGAGAACGACCTCGTCTACACGCCAGCGCAGACCTTCGTGGCGCCCGGCGGCAAGGCGATCGTCTACAACGCGATGATGGCGACCGTGAACGCGGGCGACGAGGTCATCGTGCCGGCGCCGTACTGGGTCTCCTATCCCGACATCGTGCTGCTCGCGGGCGGACGGCCGGTGATGCCCGAGACGCGGATGGAGGACGGCTTCAAGCTCCGCGCCGAGGCGCTGGCGAAAGCGATCACGCCCAAGACCAAATGGCTGATCCTCAACCAGCCCTGCAACCCGACCGGCGCCTGCTATACGCGCGACGAGCTTCAGGCGCTCGCCGAGGTTCTCCTCGAGCATCCGCAGGTCTGGGTGCTGACCGACGACATGTACGAGCATCTCGTCTATGGCGGCTTTACGTTCCACACGATCGCGCAGGTCGAGCCGCGGCTCTACGACCGCACCGTGACGATGAACGGCGTGTCGAAGGCGTATGCGATGACAGGCTGGCGCATCGGCTATTGCGGCGCGCCCGAGCCGCTGATCAAGGCGATGGCCAAGCTCCAGTCGCAGTCCGCGTCGAACGCGTCGTCGATCTCGCAATGGGCGAGCGTCGAGGCGCTGACCGGGCCGCAGGACTTCATCCCGAAATTCCAAAAGGTGTTCGAGGAGCGCCGCGACCTCGTGGTCTCGATGCTCAACCAGTGCAACGGCATCGAATGCCCCAAGCCCGAAGGCGCGTTCTACGTCTATCCGTCGGTGGCCGGGCTGATCGGCAAGACGTCGCCCTCGGGCAAGACCATCGCCAACGACGAGGACTTCGTCACCGAGCTGCTCGAAGCCGAAGGCGTCGCGGCCGTCCACGGCGCCGCGTTCGGCCTGTCGCCGTTCTTCCGCGTCTCCTACGCGACCTCGAACGCGGCGCTCGAAGAAGCCTGCCGGCGCATCCAACGCTTCTGCGGGAATTTGAGGTAAAGAGCCGCGCCCTTCGCATTCCATCCGGGCCTGGGCTAGGGTTTCGGAAGGGCGGGGGAATTTCATGTCGGAAGCAACAGGCGAAACTGCGTCCGGCCAAGACGTGTCCGGAACATGGCGCAAGGGCGAATTCGTGCGCTGGCAGGATCTGTTCTCCATCGTCCAGGCGGCGCTGACATGGTTCGGCGCGTCGATGCTGGTCCTTTCAATCGTCTTCGCGCTCCACGACAAGTTCGGCATCTCGAAGACGGATATCACGCATTTCGTGAGCAACCTGCCGAGGAATGCCGCCGCCAGCCAGATCGCGACGGCGTCCTTCGAGATCGTCCTGCTGTTCTATGCCTGGCGCGTAGCTTCGCGCGTGGCGGACGCTTCGATGGTCGCGCGATACCGCGCCATAGCGCGCGGCGCGTTCCTTCCGGCGCTCCTCGGCGGCGCCGCGCTGGCGCTGGCGTCGATCTTCCTGAACGCGCAGCTGGCGGCGCATTCGCTGGTGCAGTTCCACGTGACCGAAGCCGAGCGCCTGCTGGTCCCGCAATCGGCGGCGAACCTTCCGATCGCGCTTGTCTGCGTCGCCCTGATCGCGCCCTTCGCGGAGGAGCTCTATTTCCGCGGCGTCGTGCTGAGCTGGCTGCGGCGCAAGATGGCGGCGCCGCTTGCGGTTCCGGCCAGCGCGGCCGTGTTCGCGCTTTTGCATTTCCGCTTCCTCACCCATATGGGCCCGGACGGCTGGGTCTATACCGGTACCATCGCCGTCGTCGGCGTCGCGACCGCCACGGTCGCGCTGACCACGCGCTCTCTGTGGAGCTCCTTCGCGATCCATGCCGGCTACAACGCGACGCTGATCGGCACGGCGATATTGGCGCCCCTGCTCGCCCGGTAGCCCCTTGACCCGCGCCCTTCAACGGCGCGAGCATCTGCGGACAAGCGGGGCGCGTGACGCCGCCCAAAGCCTTGGGAAGAAGACGCCCGCCGCGCCTCGACGCCCTAGCGTAACAGGGTGATGGAGGCGATCATGTCCAATGGAGGAAAAGGGCCACGCACTGTGGCCCTGGTAGGACCCTATGGCAGCGGCAAGACCACGCTGCTCGAAAGCATTCTCTTCGCCACCGGCGCGATCCAGCGCAAAGGCGCGGTCGCGCAGAAGAACACGGTCGGCGATTCCAGCGCCGAGGCGCGCGAGCGGCAGATGAGCGTCGAGGTCAACGCGGCCACGACGAAATACCTCGACCAGAGCTTCACCTTCCTCGACTGCCCAGGCTCGATCGAGTTCCTGCAGGACACGCTGAACGTTCTTCCCGGCATCGACGCCGCCATCGTGGTGTGCGAGCCCGAGCCCGCCAAGATGCAGATGCTCAAACCCTATCTGAAGCGGCTGACCGATCTGCACATCCCCCATTTCCTGTTCGTCAACAAGATCGACAAGGCCGACGGCAGCTTGCGCGACCTGCTCGAGGCGATGCGCGAGGTCAGCGACACGCCGCTGCTGGTGCGCCAGATCCCCATCGTCGAGAACGGCCATGTGACGGGCTTCGTCGACCTCGCGCTGGAGCGCGCCTGGGTGTTCAAGCCCGGTCAGCCCGCGGAGCTGGTCGACATCGCCGACAAGGACACCGAGAAGGCCGAGCGCTTCGCGATGCTCGAGAAGCTCGCCGATTACGACGAACACCTGATGGAGGAGCTGCTCTCCGACATCGAGCCGCCGCGCGACGAGGTCATGGCCGATCTGTCGCGCGAGCTTGGCGAAGGTCTCGTCGTGCCGGCGCTGCTCGGCTCGGCCGAGACCAACAACGGCGTCGAGCGGCTGCTCAAGGCGCTGCGCCACGAGGTGCCGGAGGTGAGCGCCGCCGCCAAGCGGCTGGGCGTCGAGGCCGGCGCCGAGACCATCGTGCAGGTGCTCAAGACCTATCATTCCAGCCATGGCGGCAAGCTCTCGCTGGTGCGCGTGCTGGCGGGCACCCTGAAGGACGGCGCGGTGCTGCACACCGCCGGCGGCGGCGACGCGCGCGTGGGCGGCATCTCGGCGCTCAAAGGCGAAGCGCAGACCAAGCTCGCCGAGGCGCAGGCGGGCGACACCGTCGCGCTCGGGCGGCTGGAGGGCGTGGCGACCGGCGACATGCTGGCGAGCGGCAAGAAGGTGGCGCCGAGCCGCAAGGCCGAGCACCTGACGCCCGTCTACCGCCTCGCCATCGAGGCCGCCGACCGCAAGGACGAGGTGAAGCTGACCGCGGCGATCGGAAAGCTGCGCGAGGAAGACCCGTCGCTGCATTTCGACCAGAACGCCGAGCTGCAGGAGATGGCGCTCGAAGGCCAGGGCGAGATCCACCTGAAGGTCGCGGTCGAGAAGCTGCAAAGCAAATACGGGCTCAAGCTCAACACCCATCGCCCGCGCGTGCCCTACAAGGAGACGATCAAGAAAGGCGTCACCCAGCATGGCCGCCACAAGCGCCAATCCGGCGGTCACGGCCAGTTCGGCGACGTGATCATCGAGATCAAGCCGCTGCCGCGCGGAAGCGCGTTTGCCTTCCTCGACCAGATCAAGGGCGGCGTGGTGCCGAAGCAATGGATCCCGTCGGTGGAGAAGGGCGTCGTCGAGTATCTGAAGGAAGGCCCGCTCGGCTTCCCCGTGGTCGACGTGGCCGTGGCGCTGATCGACGGCTCGTACCACACCGTCGACTCCTCGGACGCGGCGTTCCAGACCGCGGGCCGCATCGCGATGCAGGAAGGCATGCCCAACTGCGCGCCGGTGCTGCTCGAGCCGATCATGCATGTGCGCATCCATGTGCCGAGCGAGGCGACGGCCAAGGTCAACCAGGTCGTGAGCTCGCGCCGCGGACAGCTGATGGGCTTCGACGCCCGCGACGGCTGGAAAGGCTGGGACACGGTCGAGGCGCAGATGCCGCAATCGGAGCTCGCCGACCTGATCATCGACTTGCGCTCGCTCACCCAGGGCGTCGGCACCTTCGAGATGGCGTTCGACCATCTGGCCGAGCTGACCGGCAAGCTGGCGGACCAGGTCGTGGCGGCGAGCCGGAAGGTGGCGGCTTAGAAGATAAGAGGCGTTGGGAGCGGCGATCGCATTTGCGGTCGCCGCCTTGACAGTCTTCATTTCAGTGGTATCTTGTATTACAAGATGACTGGTGACGACAGAGAAGGCCGCCAGGCGCAGCTCCTGAAAGGTCTGGCCGAGCTCGCGCTGCTCAGCCTGCTGGACGACGGACCGTGCTACGGCCTGGAAATCCTCGAGCGGCTCCGGCGCGAGGCCGGGCTCGCGCTCGCCGAGGGCACGATCTACCCCCTGCTCTACCGGCTCGAACGCGCGAAGCTGACGCGCTCCGAATGGAAGCTGGAGAGCGAAGGCGCGCGGCCGCGCAAATACTACGTGCTAACCGATCCCGGCCGCGCGGAGCTGAAGGCACAGCTCGCCGATTGGCGCGCGGTCAGCACGCATCTCACGAAATTCCTCGAAAGACGACGCCCATGAGCGATCCCAAGGAAGCCTGGCTGCGGCGGTTGCGCTGGGCGCTGGCGGCGCTGCCCGATCCCGAGCGCGACGACATCGTCGCCGAGATCCGCGCCCATCTCGACGAGCGCGAGCGCGAAGGCGGCGGGATCGCCGATGCGCTGACGCAGCTCGGTCCGGCGGACGAATATGCGCGCGGCTTCATCGAGGCGCGCGAGCTGACCGGCGCCGCCGCGTCGCAGCAGCCCGGCGCGATGCTGTCGGCGATCGTGCGCCGCGCCCACCGCAGCATCGTGGCGCTGGGCGCGTTCCTGACTGTCGTCGCGCTCGCGGGCGCCGCGTTCCTCGCCGTCCTCACCGCGCTGGTGAAGATCGGGGATCCCGCGCATGCCGGATTGTGGCGCGGCCAATCGCAGTTCTTCATCGGCGTGATCGACGATCCCGCCACGTCGCAAGAGCTGCTCGGCAATTGGATTTATCCGCTGGCGGCGCTTGCCGTGGCGGCGGCGTGGCTGGCGGGACGCGGCGTTCTCGTCTGGGCGGTGAGGACGCTCGCACGCACGACCTGATTTCGACAATCGCACGGGAGACACAATATGCGCACGCGCGCGATCGTATTCTATTGCCTGATCGTCTATGCGCTCGGCTGGTCGCTGCAGCTCGCAGCGATCCACATTGTCGGCGACCTCGAGAGCGACGCGGCCAGGCCGTGGCTCGGCGCCGCGATGTTCGGACCCGGTCTCGTCGCGCTGCTCTTCGCGTGGGCGAGCAAGGATTTCCGCGCCGCGCTCAAATGGCGGCCGACATGGCGGATGTGGCCTGCCTTCCTCGTCGCGGTGCTTGTCCCCACCGTGATCGCGTTCGGCTCGGTCGCGATCTGCCTCGCGTTCGGCTGGGGCACGCCCGGCTGGTTCAGATTCGCAAGCTCCGGCGTGACGATCTCGGGCGGTCCCTGGCTGCTCGGCCGCGGCGTCCAGGCCTGGCCGCTGTTTCTCGCCAACGTCGCCGCGACGGGCCTGGCTTACGCGGCCTTCAACGCGCTGTTCGCGATGGGCGAAGAGCTCGGCTGGCGCGGCTTCCTGCAGGGCGCGTTAACGCAGAAGCTGGGCACCGCGCGCGGCATCGCGCTGCTCGGGCTGATCTGGTCGTTCTGGCATTTGCCGGGCCTCCTGGCCGGGTACAACTATCCGCAATATCCGGTGCTCGGCGCGTTCGTGCTTTTTCCCGTCATGCTCGTCGCGGTGTCGTTCTTCCTTGGCTGGCTGACGATCAGGACCGGCACGTTCTGGCCCGCGGCGATCGCCCACGGCGCCGGCAACTCCATCGAGGAAGGCGTCTTCGCCAACCTGCACCTCACCGCACCGCAGCTCGCCGCCGACCTGACGCGGCTGGCGCTGACGGTGCTCTTCGGCTTGCTGTTCTGGGGCTTGCTGTTCCGGGGACTGATAAAAAGTCGCCGGAGCGAGGGGGGATAACGCTCCGGCGACGGCTGCTTCGAGTTGCGCGCCCATGAGGAGCGCGCCCGCGGGTTGCTGCCTCCGCGGATCGCGGCGCGATGGGGGGAAAGCGCCTCGACTCAACTGAGATGGGGTCGCCGGGCGGGGAATTCAAGACGGCCATACCCACGCGGAACTGGCGCAAAAAAAACAGGCGGACCGGCGCGAATTGGTGCGGGCTCCGCGCGCCAGGAACGCCGCCAAGGTCGATCGGGCGGCGAACTGCCCGCGGCCAGCACATGGGCTTCGATGCACGGCGGCTCGAATGGCCGGGACACGGTGGAAGCGCGGCGCCGCAATCGGAAGCTCGCCGGGCCCGATCCGCGTTCGCTCACCCAGACGTCGGCACAGCGATGGCGCTCGACACAGCACCGAACCGACGCGCAGCTCGCAAGCGTACGAAGGGAACTCTGCCCATCGCCCGCCCTAGGAACAGCAAGCGTCTATCTCGACAGCGTTCGGGAACGTCGTTTTCAAGCGCGCATTTCCAAGAACCGCCTGAAAGCAAACCCGCGATTTCGCGAAACCTCGGGCGTTGCGAACTGCTCGCATGCCTTGCGAATTGACCGACGGGTGTCACGGCTTATAGTGACGGCTCACTCAACGTTGGGGAGCAAGCATGCGAAATTTCCTGATTGGCGCGAGTGCCCTTGTGGCCGCCGCGTTGCTCGCGAATACGGCGGCGCAAGCAGCAGCGACGTACGTACCGATAGCGTTTCCGAATGGAGCAGTGACCGTGCTTCCGTTCAGCATCAACGACAACAACATCGTCGCCGGCGGCTATACGGATGCAGACGGTACCCTGCACGGGTTCTATGGCCCTCCGGACGGCAGCAACTACACGACGTTCGACCTTGACGACGGAACGACGCCCGAGGCGCGGTTCATCTTCAATGACGGAACCATCACCGGGCTCTCGCTGGGTGGGTTCACCTTCGGCGAGGAATTCTACCGGTCTCCGACGGGCAAGGTCAAAATTCTCAAGGACCCCGACGGAAACGTCATGGATGGCGTCGTTCAAGGCGGCAATGACAACGGCCTGTTCGTCGGCGATCATCTCGACACGGATGGCGACCGGCTGGGCTACGAAGGCAAAAAGGGAAAGTACAAGAAGGCCTTCGTTCTGCCTGGCCTGGAAGGACTCACGTCGACCAATCCGCGGCAGGTCAACAACGCCGGCACCGTGGCGGGCGGCTATATCGACTCGGATAACAACCAGCATGGCTTCGTGCTGAAAGGCAAGAAGCTGATCACA
The DNA here is from genome assembly GCA_035549495.1 of Rhizomicrobium sp. GTDB lineage: Bacteria > Pseudomonadota > Alphaproteobacteria > Micropepsales > Micropepsaceae > Rhizomicrobium. Next base: position 128,394 of record DASZQV010000014.1, read on the forward strand.
TTCGACGCTCCGGGCGCCTCCGGCGTGACGACGGCGGAAGGCATCAACGATAAGGGGCAAGTCTCCGGGCTATATGCGGACATCTCGGGCAATCGGCATGCCTTCCTGTATGAAGTCTCCAGCGGCACCTTCACGACAATCGATCCGCAAAACGGGTCGACTGCTCAGGAAGCGTGGGGCATCAACAATAGCGGCCTGATCGTCGGCGATACCGACAGCGGAACATTTCCCTTCATCTACTGTCCGCTGAAAAAGAAGCATTGTCCGAAGGGCGCGTCCACGGCAATGGCTCATCCGGTCAATGCCCATCCGCCGAAGCGGCCGGTCAATATCCCATAAGCCGACAACGGCGGCTGCACGCTTCCGCGCGCAGATATTTCGCGGACAATTGCAAAATGGAAACGGCGGCCGAACGGGCCGCCGTTTCGTTTTGGGAGTTCTCCAGCAATTGACTTGCCTCACCCAAGGGCGCGGCGCGTCAGTGAGATCGCTCAGGTTTCGACGTCCCTGCGCGCCTTCGGGCGCCGCCGCCTTTTTTTTTCAGTACCGCCAGTCCTTGGCCGCGCGCACCAGGAAGTCGCGGAACGCCGCGACGCGCTTGGCCTGGCGCAGCGCATCGGCATAGACGAGATGCACGTCGAAGCTCGGGCCCGGCACGTCGGGCAGGACGCGGATGAGCTCGGGCCGGTCGGCGGCGACATAGTCGGGCACCGCGGCGACGCCGATGCCGCCCATGGTCGCGCACAATATGCCGGTGACGTTGTTGATGCGGATGGTGCGGCCGGTGCCGTTCACCCTGCGCCGCGTCGATTCCAGCAGCCAGTTGATCTCGCGGATCTCCGGCGCCGCCGTCTCGCCATAGGCGATGATGGTGTGGTTGGCGAGGTCTTCCATCGACTGCGGCGTGCCCGCTTTGTCGAGATACTCCTTCGTCGCGTACATGTGATAGTGCACGGTGAAGAGCTTGCGCTGGATCAGATCGGCCTGCACCGGCGCGCGCATGCGGATGGCGAGGTCGGCCTCGCGCTGGGTGAGGTCGAGCTCGCGGTCCTCCATCACCAGATGGACCTCGACCTCTGGGCATTCCTTCAGGAATTCGTCGAGGCGCGGCACCAGCCAATAGGTTCCGATGCCGTGGCTGGAGGTGATCTTGAGCACGCCGCGCGGCGCCTCGCGCACGTTCTTCAGCGCCTCTTCGGCCTGCGCCAGCCGCGTCAGCACGTCGCTCACCGCGGCATAGAGCATCTCGCCTTCGTCGGTCAGCGTCAGCCCGCGGGCATGGCGCTGGAACAGCGGCGTGGTGATCTCTTCTTCGAGCGCGCTGATCTGGCGGCTGACCGCCGACTGGCTGAGCGTGAGCATCTGGCCGGCATGCGTGAAGCTTCCGGCCGAGGCGACCGAATGGAAGATGCGAAGCTTGTCCCAATCCATGACGTTGCCCTACCCGTTGTCGCCCCCCAGCTTCAACGCAAACTTCGTGACGGCATGTTTCAAGCCGTCGTTCAATGGCCGCCCGCGAGAAACCTCTCTGCTTCCAGCGCTGCCATGCAGCCCATGCCGGCGGCCGTCACCGCCTGGCGGAACACCTTGTCCTTGACGTCGCCCGCGGCGAACACGCCCGCGACGCTGGTATGCGTCGAATCCGGCGCGGTCTTGATATAGCCGCTGTCGTCCATCTCGATCTGGCCCTTGAACAGCTGCGTCGCGGGCGAATGGCCGATGGCGACGAACAACCCGTCGACCTCGAGCTCGCGCGTGCTGCCGGTGACGGTGTTGCGAAGCCGGATGCCGGTGACGCCTTTCGGCTCCTCGGTGCCCAAGACCTCGATCACCTCGTGGTCGAACAGGCAGTCGATCTTCTTGTTCGCCATGACGCGCGCCTGATTGGTCTTGTCGGCGCGCAAGGTGTCGCGGCGATGGATCAGCGTGACGCGCTCCGCGAAATTGGTCAGGAACAGCGCCTCCTCCGTCGCGGTGTTGCCGCCGCCGACGACCGCGACCTTCTTGCCGCGATAGAAGAAGCCGTCGCAGGTCGCGCAGGCCGAGACGCCGAAGCCCTGGAACTTGCCTTCCGACGGCAGGCCGAGCCAATTGGCCGACGCGCCGGTCGCGACGACGAGCGTGTCGGCGGTGTAGGTCTCGCCGCCGTCGCCCTTGAGCGTGAACGGGCGCCGCGCGAGATCGACCGACGCGATCGTGTCCTGGATCATCTTGGTGCCGAGATGGGCCGCTTGCGCCTGCATCTGCTCCATCAGCCACGGGCCCTGGATGGCTTCCGCGAAGCCCGGATAGTTCTCGACCTCGGTGGTGATGGTGAGCTGCCCGCCAGGCTGGATGCCCGCGATCAAGGTCGGCTCGAGCATGGCGCGCGCCGCATAGACGGCGGCGGTGCAACCGGCGGGTCCGCTTCCGAGAATGACGACTTTGGAGTGCAAGCGGCGGATCCTTCGAGCAGCAGCGGCAGGCCACGCTGATATCGGAACCGGGGGCGGAAAGGTCAAGGCAACAGAAATGGTTAAGTGAAACAACCGTTTGCCGGGTGCCGCGGCGGCAGCATCGGGGCTGGACGGACCGACTCGGAGATTGCGAATCTTCGCGACAGAAATATTATTGCGCCGGAGCGCCCGGTGGAGTTAAAAACCCTTCGCCTTTTCCATCACAGGTGACCCGTGGAGCATCACAAGCTCGATTCCATCGATTTGCGCATCCTGACCGAACTGCAGGCCAATGGCCGCATCACCAATGTAGAATTGTCGCGGCGCGCGAAGATCACCGCACCGCCCTGCCTGCGCCGGATGCGCACGCTCGAGAAGGCGGGCTTCATCAAGGGTTACCACGCGGAACTCGACGGCAAGGCGCTCGGCTTCGAAGTGATGGGCTTCGTGTTCGTGGGCCTGCAGAGCCAGAACGACCACGACCTGAAAGCCTTCGAGGAGCGCGTGCGCGCCTGGCCGCAGGTCCGCGAATGCCACATGCTCAACGGCGAGACGGACTTCCTGCTCAAGGTCGTGGCGCGCGACCTGTCGGCGTTCCAGAGCTTCGTCACCGACGTCGTCACCGCCGAGAAGAACGTCGCGCGCGCGCGCTCGTCGCTCGTCATCCACGCGTCCAAGAACGAGCCCGGCGTGCCGCTGGAAGTGAAAGGCTGACCGCCACGCCGCCGCGCGGCTTTCATCCGCGCGATCTCGAGCTTGCCGAGCGCGATCAGCACGCGCGCCTCGCGAAAAATCGCCGCGATCCGGCGCCGCCGCGCGACCCGCTCCGCCGTGTCCCAGCCGTGCTTGAGCGCATTTGTGTTGCCCTTGGGCGCGCCGGCGCCGCGACGGTTGCCGCGGCCCGGTCCGGCAACAAAATTGTTCCTGCAGGCCGGGGCTTCCGCCCGCCCCGCCGCCCGCCTGCGGATGATGACCGGTCTCGTCTCCATAAAGCGGAGTATACAACCGTTCCGAGCGCGTTCGATAAGTTGGAACCGGATGCGAATTTCCTATTCTGAACAATGGGATGATAGACAACCTCTGGCGAAGGCCGGCGAAATCTGCTAGCCTCGACGCGTTCCTGGAAAGCACGGCCATGGCGCTCGACAGCAAGACAAAGAAGGCAGACCGGCTCGAGCGCGGGCCGACGGCAAGCAAAAGCCAAGAAACGGTAGATGCTGAAGTGAAACGCCTCTTGGCCGCCGCCGCCAAGCTTCGCGAAGATCTCAACTTGCGGCTAGGGCCGGTGACCCAGGCCGAATGGGCTGAAGCCTGCGGCGACACCGAATGATCGTGATCGATACGTCGGCGATTGTCGCGGTCCTTCTGAAGGAACCGCCAGCCGAAGCGCTGGCGGAGCGGCTTGCGGGAGACCGCGTTCGCGGCATGTCAACGGCAAGCTACTTGGAAACTGGTACGGTGCTCGCCGGGAGGACGCCCGCTGCGGCTCAGAAAACGATCGATGCTCTGGAAAGGTTCCTGATCGATATGAGCATCGACCTCGTCCCCGTCGACGCCGAGCAGGCGCGCCTCGCACTCCGCGCGCGCATCGAATACGGCCGCGGCTTCGGCGCGGCGGCGAAGCTGAATTTCGGCGACTGCTTCTCCTATGCGCTCGCGAAGACGCTGTCGGCGCCGCTGCTCTATGTCGGCGGCGATTTCGACGGGACCGACGTCGCGCGCGCCTGATCAGGCGCCGATATCCCTCCCGCGCGTCTCCGGCAGGAAGATCAAGGTCACCACGAAGCCGACGACCGCGAGGACCGTCGGGTACCAGAGGCCGGCATAGATGTCGCCCGTCGCGGCCACGATGGCGAAGGCGATCGCGGGCAGGAAGCCGCCGAACCAGCCATTGCCGATGTGATAGGGCAGCGACATCGCCGAATAGCGGATGCGCGTCGGGAACAGCTCGACCAGGGCGGCGGCGAGCGGGCCGTACAACGCCGCGGCGCTCGTCATCAGCAACAGCAGGATCAGCAGCGCCCGCGGCGTGTCGATGCGCGCCGTGTCGGCCGCGGCAGGATAGCCCGCGGCGCCGAGGAACGTCCTGGCTTTGGCCTCGAAGGACTTCTTCGCCGCCGTGAAGTCCGCGCTCGAAAGCTTCGAGCCGTCGAAGCTCGCAAGCGACGTGTTGCCCACCCGGATCGTCGCGAGGCCGCCCGTCGGCGCGGCTTCGTTGCGATAAGGAACGCCCGCGGCCGCGAGCGTGCCCTTGGCGACGTCGCAGGACGAGGTGAACTTGCTCTTGCCCACGGGATCGAACTGCACCGAGCAGTCTCCCGGATCGGCGACGACGCTCACCGGCGCGCGCGCCGACGCTTCGGCAAGCGCCGGGTTCACCGCCTCGGTCAGCATCTTGAAGCCCGGCATGAAGCTCACGGCGGCGAGCAGGAAGCCGAACAGCAGCACCGGCTTGCGGCCGGTGAAATCCGACAGCCACGCGAAGAACACGTGCAGCACGGCGCTGCCGACGAGGACGATCATGATCAGGATGTTCATCTCGCGCGGCTCGACCTTGACCACGCGCTCGAGGAAGACCTGGGCATAGAAGTTCGACGTGTACCAGACGACGCCCTGGCCCATCATCAGCGCGAACAAGGCGATCAGCACGATGCGCAAATTCTCCCAGCGCAGGAACGCTTCGGACAGAGGCGCCTGCGAGATGCGGCCCTCCTCCCGGATCTTGCGGAACAGAGGCGACTCGTCGAGACGCAGCCGGATCCACAGCGAGATGACGAGCAGCCCCGCCGACAACAGGAACGGGATGCGCCAGCCCCAATCGGCGAAGGCGTCCTCGCCCATCATGGTGCGGGTGGCGAGGACGACCGCGAGCGCGAGGAACAACCCGAAGGTCGCCGCGACCTGGATCCAGCCCGTCGCCGCGCCGCGCTTGTTCGGCGCCGCATGCTCGGCGACGTAGATGGCCGCGCCGCCATACTCGCCGCCGACCGCGAAGCCCTGCAGCATGCGCATCGCGAGCAAGAGATAGGCCGCGTTCAGGCCGAGCGCGGACGCGTCGGGCAACAGGCCGATGGCGAAGGTGGCGAGGCCCATCACCGTGATCGTGACCAGGAAGGTGCGCTTGCGCCCCGTGCGGTCGCCGAAGCGGCCGAAGACGATGGCGCCCAAGGGCCGGACCGCGAAGCCCGCGGCGAAGGTGAGCAGCGCGAAGATGAAGCCCTGGGTCTCGCCGGCGCCGGCGAAGAAATGCTTGGCGATGATCGCGGTCAGCGAGCCGAAGATGAAGAAATCGTACCACTCGAAGACCGTGCCCGCCGCCGATGCCGCCAGCACACGGCCCATGCGCGCCTTCGCGCCCGCTTCCTCTGCCATCGTCCCCCCAATGAACCGCCGATCAACGTCTTAACATACGCCAACGCTTCGTCCTTAGAAGGGACAGCGTATCACTTCGCTAACCACTCCCCGTTTAGTTTTACGCCATGTTCCACAGGCTTCTTCCCGTTTTCGCGCTTGCCGGCGCGACCGCCGCCCATGCGGCCACGGTCGAAATCGCCGTGGTCGACCAGCACGGCAAGCCGGCGGCGAACGCCGTGGCGACACTCGTTCCGGATGCAGGCGCGCCCGCGAGCCATGTGCAGGCGCGAACGGTCATCGACCAGCAGCACGAGACGTTCCTGCCGCTCGTGGTCGTGGTGCGCAAGGGCGGCGAGGTCGTGTTCACCAACAACGACACGACCATGCACCAGGTCTATTCGTTCTCGCCCGTCAGGCAATTCCAGTTCGAGATCGACCGCGGCCAGGTCTCCAAGCCCGTTGTGTTCGACAAGCCCGGCGTCGCGGCCATCGGCTGCAACATCCACGACAGCATGGTGGCCTATGTCTTCGTCGCCGATCAGCCCTTCGCGGCCGTGAGCGATGCGAGCGGCCATGTGGAGTTCCGCGACGTCCCCGACGGCGCCTGGCGCGTGGGGCTGTGGCATCCGGCGCTCAAGCCCGGCCATCCGCAGGCGCCCATCGCGCTCGCCGTCGCCGGCAATGCGAAGCTCACGCTGACCGCGCCGCTCGGCAATACCGGAATGCCGGCGATGAGCCGCATGCACAAATCGGATTACTGAGCGATGACGTTCCGCCAGCGCCTCGTCCTCTTCCTGGTCGTGACGCTGGCCGCCGTGCAGGTGCTGACCGCGGTGGTCGCCTATTCCACTCTGCGCCACAGCCTGGTCGAGAAAGAGAAAGCCGAGCTCGCCGCGGCGACGCAAGTGTTCCTGCGCCAGCTCACGCTGCTCTCCGAGCGCGTCGGCGACGACGTCGAGGTGCTGTCGCTCGACTATGCGCTGCGCCAGGCCATCGCGCAGCACGACTACGCGACCGAGCTGTCGGCGCTGCGCAATCACGGCCACCGCGTGGGCGCGACGCGCATGATGCTGGTCGGCATGGACGGCGCCATCGCCGCCGACACCGGCGCGCCCAACGTGTCGGGCAAGGGCTTTGCCTATGCCGAGCTGCTCGACGACGCGGCGCAGTCGGGCGAGCGCACCGCGCTCGCGACGCTTGGCGGTCACATTTATTGGATCGTGGTCGTGCCGGTGCGCGCCCCCGTGCCCATCGCCTTCATCGCCGCCTGCGTGCCCATCGACAATGCGCTGCTGGAGAAATTGAGCGCGCTGTCCGAGACGCCGCGCTCCATCGCGCTGGCGAGCTTCGGCGCCGGGCATTGGCGCGTCGCCGCGCGCACCAGGAACGGGCCGGGCCGCATCCCGCTGCCCGCGACCGCGCATCCCTTGAGCAGCGGCACGGCCATCGACGATGCCGAGTTCCTGACCGTGACCGCCGTGCTCAAGACCGCCTCGCACAGCGCGCCGGTGATCGCGGTGCTCGGCTATCCCATGGCCGAGGCCTTCGCGGCCTATCGCTCCATCGTGCCGCCGGTGCTGTTCGTGCTCGCGGGTGCGCTGGCGCTGGCGGCGATCCTGGCGGCGCTGGTGGTGCGCCATGCGTCCAAGCCGCTGGAGAGCCTGGCCGGCACCGCGCGGCGCATCGCCAAGGGCGACTACACCGCGCCCGCGCATCTGGGCGTCAAGGACGAGATCGGCCAGCTCTCGGACGCGATCATCGGCATGACCGGCTCCATCGCCGACCGCGAGGCGGCGCTGACCTCGATGATCGGCGCGCTCGAGACCGCGCGCAACGAGGCGGTCAAGGCCAACGAGGCAAAGTCCCAGTTCCTCGCCAATATGAGCCACGAGCTGCGCACGCCATTGAATGCGATCGTGGGTTTCGGCGATATGATGCATCAGGAGATTCTGGGGCCGCTGGGTGTGGCGCGCTACCGCGAATACGCCGCCGATATCTGCGCCAGCGGAGAGCGCCTGCTGGGGCTCGTCTCGCGCATGCTCGACCTCGCCGAGATGGAGGCCGGGCGCCTCGCCATCGCGCGCGCCGAGGTGGCGCCCGACGCGATCCTCAAGCAGGCGGTCGCCGCGATCCGGCCCAGCGCCGAGAAGGCTCAAGTGGCGCTGTCGCTGGAGACCGCAACGCTTGGGGCGATCGACGCCGACGCCGACAAGCTCCGCCAGGCGCTGACCAGCGTGCTGCACAATGCCGTCAAGTTCACGCCCGCGGGCGGCCAGGTGCGCGCGAGCGCTTTTGCCGACAGTCACGATGTCGTCATCGCCGTAGCGGATACCGGCCCCGGCATGGAGAAGAGCGACATCGAGGTCGTGACGCGGCCGTTCCACCGCCTGCGCTCGGCGCTCGACGGCCAGCACCAGGGCGCGGGGCTCGGCCTGCCCTTCGCCAAAGCCATCATCGACCTGCATGGCGGCCGGCTTGCCATCGAGAGCGAGCCCGGCCGCGGCACGCGCGTCGAGATCCGCTTGGGCCTCAAGTCGCACATGAGCGAGGCCGCATGAAACGGCTGGTGCTTCTCGTCTTCGTCGCGCTGCCGGCACGGGCGGCCGATTTCCAGTTCGAGGGCTATGGCGATTTCCGCCTGGTGATGGCGCCCAAGACCGAGCCGATGCTCGACGGCGGGCTCGGCAAGCTGCGTTTCGGCGAGGACGACGGCGGGCTCGAGCCCGGCGACATCGTCGGCGAGGGCCGCGTCATCATCGTGCCGGAGCTGACCGCGACGGCGACGACACGCATCAATCCGGACTACGGCCTGGCCGTCGACCTGATCGAGAGCTATGTCCGCTACCGCCCGGTGTCGACGACCGACCTGCGCTGGTCGGTCAAGGTCGGCGCGTTCTTCCCGCCGATCTCGCTGGAGAACGACCAGATCGGCTGGTCGAGCTTCTGGACGCTCACGCCGTCGGCGATCAATTCCTGGATCGGCGACGAGCTGCGCATCATCGGCGCCGAAGGCACGCTGGAGTGGCGGCGCGCGAGCGGCGACATCACCGTCAAAGGCGCCGTGTTCGGCTGGAACGATCCCGCGGGCGTCGTCATCGCCGATCGCGGCTGGGACATGAGCGACCGCATCCAAGGCCTGTTCGATCACACGCGCCTGCCCGATGCCGCCGCGTTCCGCGGCGCGCCTCCCGTGTTCGCCAACCTTTTCACCGAGATGGACGACACGCCGGGCTGGTATCTCGACCTCTCCTGGGAGCCGGCCGAGATCGCCGGCTTCGAGGTGATGCGCTACGACAACCAGGCCGATCCCAAGGTCGTCAAAGGCGGCCAGGTCGCGTGGCATACGAGCTTCTGGGATATCGGCTTCCAGAAGCAGATCGGCAAGCTGACCCTGCTCAGCCAGGGCATGAGCGGCGCCACGACCATCGCGCCGTCGCCGTTCTTCCACCAGACCACCGATTTCCGCTCGGCCTATGCGCTGGCCGGCTACGACATGGACAAGGTATGGCTGGCGGCGCGCTACGAAGTGTTCCAGACGCGCACGCGGGCGAGCTTCCCCTCCGACCTCAACGAGGACGGGCAGGCGCTGACCTTGTCGCTGTCCTGGCTGCCGAAGACATGGCTGCGCTTCACCGGCGAGCTCATCGCCATGGACGACCGCCGCGACGAGCGCGCCGCCGAGGGCGAGGATCCGCACCGGAACGAAACCCAGTTCCAGCTTCTCGCGCGCGTCTATTTCTAGTTCCCCAAGCTGTCATGGCCGGCAAATGCGGGCCATCCATGTGACGCTCGGGAAGATTCGCGAATTTTCGCTTTGACCTCGCGCAATATGGGACATAGTGCGGCTCAAGCTGGGTGGTCCGCTTTTGCGGGCCATGACACTCAAGTGGAGCCTTCGATGTCCCGTCCACAGAACCGCGAATTCGACTTCCAGGGCGTGAACCACCTCGCCTTGGTGTCGAGCGACATGCAGCGCACCGTCGATTTCTACACCGGCCTGCTCGGCATGCCGCTGATCAAGACCATCGACCTGCCGCGCGGCATGGGCCAGCACTTCTTCTTCGATCTCGGCAACGGCGACAGCCTCGCCTTCTTCTGGTTCCCGAACGCGCCCAAGGCGCAGCCGGGCGTGGCCTCGGCGACGCGCGGCATGCTGCCGGGGCCGTCGGCGCACGGCTCGATGAACCACGTCGCGATCAACGTGCCCGCCGACAGGCTCGACGAGTATTACGACAAGCTGACCGCCAAGGGCATCGAGTGCTCGCGCGTCATCAACCACGACGACTCGCCGATGCAGGCGAGCCTGGAGACGACGCCGACGACCTTCGTGCGCTCGATCTATTTCTACGATCCCGACGGCATCGCGCTCGAGCTCGCCGCCTGGACGCGCGAGCTGCCGAAGGAGGGCGACGTCCGCCACAAGCCGGCCACGGCCGAGGACCAGGCGCGCTTCCTCGAGATGGCGAAATGAATTTCGCCGAGCATCGTATCGCGAGCGACGACGGCGTGCGCATCTATGCGCGCGACTATGTGTGCGAGGGCACGCACAAGCTGCCGGTGATCTGCCTGCACGGGCTGACGCGCAATTCCTTCGACTTCGAGGAGGTGGCGCCGCGCATCGCCGCGACCGGGCGGCGCGTCGTGGTGCCCGACATGCGCGGGCGCGGCAAGTCGGACAACGACCCCGAGCCCGCGCGCTATCGCCCCGACACCTATGTCCACGACGTGTTCCGGCTGATGGACACGCTGAACATCCCGCGCGCGGTGTTCGTGGGCACCTCGATGGGCGGGGTCATGACCATGCTCGCCGCGACCATGGCGCCGGCACGCATCGCGGCCGCGGTGCTGAACGACATCGGGCCCGAGATCGATCCGCGCGGCGTCGCGCGCATCGGCTCGTACGTCGGCAAGTCGGGGCCGCAGGACTCCTGGTACGACATGACGGCCGCCGTGCGCGCCATCGGCGAGGCGGCATTCCCCGGCCGCGACGACGAATTCTGGGCGACCTTCACGCGGCGCGTGGGGCGCGAGCGCGAAGACGGGAAGATCGAGCTCGCCTATGATCCGCTGATCGCGCAGAACTTCTCGAGCGCGCCGCCGCCGAGCATGATGCCGCTGTTCGTGGCGCTGGCGCCCGTGCCGATCCTTCTGGTGCGCGGCGCGTTGAGCGACCTGATCTCGCGCGACGGCGTCGCGGCGATGCGCGGCGCCAAGCCCGACCTCGAATTCGTCGAGGTGCCCGACACCGGCCACGCGCCGACGCTCGAAGAGCCCGAGGCCTGGAACGCGATCGCGGCCTTCCTCGCCAAGGTCGAATGACGCGCCACCACCAGGACGCTGATACCGTCGCCGACGCGATCCTCGCCGAGGTGGGCAAGCGTGTGGTGCTCGGCCTGCCGCTGGGGCTCGGCAAGGCGAACCATATCGCCAATGCGCTGTACGCGCGCGCGGCGGCGGACCCGTCGATCCATCTCACCATCTTCACCGCGCTCACCTTGGAGAAGCCGCGCGCGTCGAGCCTGCTCGAGCGGCGGTTCATGGATCCCATCGTCGAGCGGCTGTTCGGCGGCTGGCCCGACCTCGCCTATGTGAAGGCGCTGCGCAGCGGCACCCTGCCCGCCAATGTCGAGGTCAACGAGTTCTTTTTTCTCGCCGGACGCTGGCTCGGCAACAGCCAAGCGCAACGCAGCTACATCTCCGCCAATTACACCCATGCGGTGCGCTATCTGATCGAACGCGGCGTCAATGTCGTGGGCCAGCTCGTGGCGCGACGGGGCGACCGTTATTCGCTGAGCAGCAATCCCGACACGATCCTGGACCTGATGCGCTCGGGCGCCAAATTCGTGCTCGCGGGACAGGTGAACGACGCGCTGCCTTTCATGGAGGGCGATGCCGAGCTGCCGCAGAGCGCCTTCGCCCATGTGCTCGACGGCCCGGCGACGCAGTTTCCGCTCTTCGCCCCGCCGCGCGAGCCCATCGACCTCTGCGAATACGCCATCGGCTTGCACAGCGCGCGCATGGTCGCGGACGGCGGCACCTTGCAGATCGGCATCGGCGAGGAAGGCGACGCGACGGCGCAGGCGCTGATCCTGCGCCACAAGGAGAATGCGCGTTTCCGCGAGGCGGTCGCGCGGCTCGGTGGGCCCGCGCCTGCTGTCGACGAGCACGCGCCGTTCGAGCAAGGCCTTTATGGCGTCAGCGAGATGTTCACGGGCGGCTTCCTGGAGCTGATGGACGCCGGCATCCTCAAGCGCGAGGTCGACGGCGCGCTGCTGCATGCCGCGTTCTTCCTTGGGCCTCAGAGCTTCTATCGCCGCCTGCGCGGGATGCCGCCCGAGCAGCTCGCCAAATTGCGCATGACCGCGGTGTCCTACACCAACGAGCTCTATGGCGACCAGGAGGCCAAGACTCGCGCCCGCGTGAAGGCGCGCTTCGTCAACAGCGCGATGATGGCCACCGTCCTCGGCGCGCTGGTTTCCGACGGGCTCGAGGACGGCCGCGTGGTCAGCGGCGTCGGCGGCCAGCACAATTTCGTCACCCAAGCCTTCGCGCTGCCCGATGCGCGCTCGATCATCTCGGTCAAGGCCACGCGCCGCGCGAAAGGCAAGCTCGTTTCCAACATCCGCTACGCTTACGGCCACGTCACCATCCCGCGCCACGAGCGCGACGTGATCGTGAGCGAATACGGTCTTGCCGATCTGCGCGGCAAATCCGACGAGCAGGTCGTCGCCGCCATGCTCGCCATCGCGGATTCGCGCTTCCAGGGCGAGCTGCTGCGCCAGGCCAAGGATGCCGGCAAGATCGCCAAAGCTTACGAGATCCCGGCGCAATACCGCGACAACACGCCGGAGCGGATCGAACGCGCGCTCGCGCCCTTCGACCTCGCCCCTTACCCGTTCGGCACCGACTTCGCGCCGGTCGAGCAGCGCCTCTTGATCGCGCTGGAGAAGCTTAAAAATGCGACACCTTCCGCGCTTGCCCGGCTCGCGCTCGCCGGCGGCCCGCGCGACGCGGAGGCGCTCAAGCGGATGGGGCTCGACGCGCCGCGCTCGCTCGCCGAACGCGCCTATGCGCGTCTCGTCTCGGCCGCGCTCGCGTGCTAGCGTCCCGCCCGCAACCGGGAGGGATGCATGAGAAAGAATTGGGTTCTGGCCTCAGCCGTGGCGGTCCTTATCGCAGCGCCTGCCTTCGCCGTGACGCACAAGATGCCGGCCTTCATCGACGCGGCGGTCTCCGACAGCCACCGTCCGGCGGGCGATACCGCGCTCGACGCAGCGCGCAAGCCGGCCGAGATGATGGTGCTGGCCAAGATCAAGCCGGGCTCGAAGGTCATGGACCTGGTCCCGGGCGGCGGCTATTTCACGCGGCTCTTCGCCGTCGCGGTCGGACCCAAGGGGTACGTCTATGCCTATCAGCCGGTCGAGTTCGACCGCTTCAACAAGGGCGATAAGCCCGCGATCTACGCGACCGCGGCCGACTACGCCAACGTCAGCGTGATCCACGCGCCGCTGAACGACATCGCGGCGCCGGAAGCGCTCGACACGGTGTGGACGGCGCAGAACTATCACGACTTCCACGACAGCTTCGCCAAGCCGGGCGACGTCGCGACCATCAACAAGAAGGTCTTCGACGCGCTGAAGCCGGGCGGGCTCTATGTCGTGCTCGATCACGCGGCCGAGAAGGGCTCGGGCCTGCGCGACACCGAGACCTTGCACCGCATCGACGAGGCAGCCGCCAAGCAGGAGATCCTGGCCGCGGGCTTCAAGTTCGTCGGCCGCTCGTCGCTGCTGCACAATGCCGCCGACGACCGCACCAAGAAGGTGTTCGATCCGGCCATCCGCCACCATACCGATCAGTTCATCCTGATCTTCCGCAAGCCCGGCAAATAACGGAGCCTCTTCGATGCGTTGCGTGGCGTTGATCCTGGGTCTGCTGCTTACCGTCCCGGCCCTGGCGGACACACAGCCGGCGCCGACGCCGCAACGCATCAAGGGCACGATCGAGGCTTACGATCCGGTCGCGCGCACCCTGTCGGTGACCAGCGGCAAGAAGGCGTGGTCGGTCACCCTGCAGGCGAATGTGCGCGTGATCACCAACCAGCGGCGCAAGCTCGCCGACATCAAGCCGGGCGACTTCGTCGGCGCCGCCGCGCTCAAAGGCGCCGACGGCAAGCTGCGCGCGCAACGCGTCGATGTCTTCCCCGAGGCGTTCAAGGGCTTGGGCGAAGGCCAGTACCCGATGGGCGAAGCGGCGAACCGGATCATGACCAACGCCACCGTCGCCGAAGTGACCAGCGTCGCGGCCAACAGCGGCACGTTGAAAGTGAGCTATCGCGGCTCGACCGCCGGCGCGGACGGCACCTGCAGCGGCCATGCGGCGGCGGAAGACAATGCCGGCTGCAACGGCAGCGCCGACATCGTCGTGGCGCCGGGCATCCCGGTGATCGCGCTGATGCTGGGCGACGAGAGCCTGCTCGTGCCCGGCGCGGCCGTGTCGCTGGTCGCGAGCACGGGCAGCGACGGCGCGCTCGTCGCGACGCGGCTTACCGTCGAGAAGGACGGCGTGAAGCCGATCCTCTGATCTATTTGAGCCGAACCTTCACCACGCTCGCGCGGCCGGTGAGCACTTGCGCGACCTGCTTCGGCACCAGGCGGAAATCGTAGTAGTTCCGGCGCAGCTGGCGCTTCACCAGCGCGAGCCCCTTGGGCCGCGTCGCCTCGCGGGTGCGGTGGATGTCGGTCGCGCCGCCCACCTCTTCGCGCTGGTCGAGGATCGCGGGCAGAAGCTGCCACGGCTCGATCCAGGCGAAGGCCGGCGAATTGTTGGGGTTGAACAGCAAATGATCGACGGGCAGCGTAATCTTCTCCTGCATCGCCGCAAGCTCGGCCGCCAGCTTGCGCGAGACGATGTAGCCGCCGGTGCCGGTGTGGCGCGACAGCAGCGGCGCCAGGGTGCGGCCCTTCACCGTGTAGCGCGGCCGGCCCAGCACGACGAGCTGGTTCTCGTCGCCATAGCGCTCGGGCTTCACCAGCTCGACGCCCTTCGGAATCCAGTCGCTGTCGCGCAGGAATTCGGGCGCGTCGTCGGAGAGGTGGATGTCGTCCTCGAGCACCACGGCGTAATCGTCCGGCCCGGCCGCGATCATGCGCCAGATGTGGATGTGGCTATAGGTGCAGGCCATGTCGCCCGGCGACAAGTTCCCGAGCGGGCCCGAGGCCGCGAACGGCCCGCGCAGGATCGCCGGATCGACGGTCTTGGCGTCCACCGCATCGAAGCGCTCGAAGGGCAGTCCCAAACGGGTGAGCTGCGCCGTCATCGCCGCCAGCCGGTCGGGCCGGCGTCCGAGATTGACGAGGAATGTCCGCATGCTTAACCAGATCGGTCCGGCGAAGGTCGCATGCGCACACTGCTCAATATTCTCTACAATTTCCACTGGGTCGTGGCGGGCGACGCGGCGCGCTCGGCGCAGCCTTATCTGGGCCTGTACGGACCGTTCCTGCGCCGCAACGGCATCCGGAGCGTGATCAATCTGCGCGGCCATCATCCGGGCTTCGGCTGGTGGGACGCCGAAGACGCGGTCTGCAAGCGCGAGGGCATCGCGCATTTCGACGCCATGCTCGATTCCAAGCGCCTGCCCCTCAAGGAGATGCTGGTCGCCCTCCTCGACGCCTTCGACGCCGCGCCGCGGCCGTTCCTGGTGAAATGCTCGGGCGGGCAGGACCGCACCAGCTTCGCGTCCGCGCTCTATCTCATCCATCGGGGCGGCTGGGACGCGATGGCGCGCGCCGAGGCGCAGTTCGCGCGCTGGCCCTATCTGCATTTCCCGAAAGCCCATCAGCGCTGGCTGAAGGCGTTCCTGCTCTATGCCTTCGAGCAATCGGGCGGGCGCCCGCTCGGCGAATGGATCCGCGCGCGCTACGATCCGCAAGCGGCCGCGCAAGCGCTCGAACCGGGAAGCTTCGCGGGCATCTGGGAACCATGGAAGCCGCGCTCAAGATAGCGCCCGGCGTCACGCTGTGGCGCGAGCGTCTCGACCGCGCCGCGCAGCGCGCGCTGCTCGACGCGGTGCTGGCGCACGCGCAGTTCTATCGCCCCGCGATGCCCGGCTCGGGCAAGCCGTTCTCGGTCGAGGAATTCAATTTCGGGCCGCTCGGCTGGTGGTCCGATCGCGGCGGCTATCGCTACACGCCGACGAACCCACTGACCGGCGACACGTGGCCGCCGATCCCGCAAGCGGCGCTGGCGTTGTGGGACGATCCCGACCCGCCGGAGTGCTGCCTGGTCAATCTCTATCGCCCCGGCGCGCGCATGGGCCTGCACCAGGACCGCGACGAAGCGTCGGATGCGCCGGTGCTGTCGGTCTCGCTCGGCGACGAGGCGCTGTTCCGCATCGGCGGCACCACGCGGCGCGGGCCGACGCAGAGCGTGAAGCTGGTCTCGGGCGACGTGCTGAGCTTCGGTGGGCCGGCGCGGCGCGCCTATCACGGCATCGACCGCATCTTTCCCGGCACCTCGACCCTGGTCCCGGGCGGCGGACGGATAAACCTGACTTTGCGGCGTGTGACCCCGCCAAAATAAAAGGCGTCCGACCGGGGGGCCAGTCGGACGCCGGAGCGCCGTTACGCGCTTGGTGCCGGGAGGGGATGACCGGCACCGCGAAGGACGAAACCCGGCTTGCGAGCGGGGGGGCAGTGCTTGCCAGGTCGTTGCCGTCCTTCGGGAGTCAACCTATGCATCCAGGCCACAGTTTGCAACTATTTTCTCTGTCATGAGAATTTTTACAGTTTTACAGATGACAGTGGCGAATATGCATCAGTGTGACCGGGCCCGAATTTGCCCGAGTTTCGCGGCGAGCGGCCGGCGCCAACTTTCCGCGAGCGCCGGAATTTCACAGATTCGCGACAGCGCCGCTTCGCCGGCATCGCGTCCGAACAGCGCGCGGAACACGTCGCGCACGCTCGCATGCCCGCTTTGGGACACGCGTTCCAGCGCCGCGTCGCGCGACGGCGCGCGTCCTTCCTCGACGACACGGCAATACCAGCCGCATCGCGCCGACAACGTCATCAGCGCCGGCGCGTCGGCGCGCCCGGTGTGCAGGCCGAGCTTGTAGCAAGGCGCGCGCGGCTGGCTGATCTCGAGCACGCTTTTTCCCCAGCGAAAGCGATCGCCGATCGCGACTTCGTCCTCGCTTGCGCCCGCAAGCGTGAGGTTCTCGCCGAAAGTCGCGGGCGCGCAGGCGATGCGCTGCGCGTTTTCCCACCACGGCCAATGCTCGGACGGATAGGCATAGACCGCCTTGTCGATTCCGCCATGCACGGTGAGATCGGCCTGTTCGTCGCCGTCGATGCCGAGCGCGCGCACCCGCACTGCGTCCGGCGCGACGGGATGCTTGTCGATGCCGGAGATCACCGTCTCGCCGTCGAAGGTTCCGATCGCGCGGGCGCGCGCGATATTGACCGAAAGGATGCGAAGGTTCATGGAACGCGACCATAGCAGCCGAGCCCGAGCCATGTCAGACCCCAAGAGACCCGCCCGCCGCGCCTTCGACCCGCGGCTGCTGGAAGGCTCCATCCCCCGCGCGCTGTTCCTGCTGGCGGTGCCGATCATGGGCGCGAACATCCTGATGGTCGCCTATCAGGTGGTCGACGCGTTCTGGGTGGGACGGCTGGGCGCCGCCGCCGTCGCCGCGGTCTCCATCACGTTGCCGGTGATGTTCGTGCTCACCGCGCTCGGCATGGGATTCGCCATCGCCGGCACCACCTTGATCGCGCAATACACCGGCGCGCGCGACCACGAAATGGTCGACCATGTCGCGGCGCAGACCTTGCTCACCATCCTGGCGGTCTCGATCCTGCTCGGTCTGCTCGGCTATCTCCTGGCGCCCTGGCTGCTGCGCGAGATGCGCGTGGCGCCGGCGGTGTTCGACGGCGCCCTGTCGTTCATGCGCATCGTCTTCATCGCGCTGCCCTTCACCTTCCTCTATGCGATGGCGCAGGCGTTGATGCGCGGCGTCGGCGAGGTGAAGGCGCCGCTCTATATCGTCGCGACCACGGTCGCGATCAATTTCGTGCTCGACCCGGTGCTGATTTTCGGCAAGCTCGGCATGCCCGCCTGGGGTGTCGCGGGCGCCGCGATCGCCACCCTGTTCTCGCAGCTGGTCGCCGCCGCGATCGCGCTGCGCCTGCTGTTCGGCGGCCGCTACGGCATTCATCTGCACTGGCGCGACTTCAAGCCCGACATGGCCTTCGTCAGGCGGGCTTTCCTGCTCGGCTATCCGGCCTCGATCGAGCAATCGGCGCGCGGGCTGGGCATGATGCTGCTCACCTTCATCATCGTGAGCTTCGGCACGGTGGTGACGGCGAGCTTCGGCGTCGGCACCAACGTCTTCAACGTCGTGATCATCCCGGCGATGGGCTTCTCGATGGCGACGTCGACATTGGTCGGCCAGAGCATCGGCGCCGGCAACATCGCGCGCGCGGAGAAAGTCGCCCGCCTCGCCGCGATCCTCACCTTCTCGACGCTGACCGCGGTCGGCCTTCTCTGCATGCTCTTCGCGCCCCATATCGTGCGCTTCTTCGTGCCCGAAGATCCCGCGGTGATCGCGGAAGGCGCGGCCTATATCCGCATCGTCGCCTGGAGCTTCGGCTTCATCGGCCTGCAATTCGCGCTGATGGGCGTGCTTCGCGCCGCGGGCGAGATGATCCCGGCGATGGTCATCAGCCTGGTCTCGCAATGGGTGCTGCAGCTGCCGCTGGCCTACGCGCTGTCGCGCACGATGGGCGTCGACGGCGTGTGGTGGTCGACGCCCATCGCCAACGTCGTCACCGCCGTGGTAGCCGCGCTGTGGTTCGCGCGCGGCAGCTGGAAGACGCGCAAGCTCATCTCGCCCGTGCAGAAGCAGCAGGAAGCGGTCGAGGAAGAGGCGCAGCTTTAAGCGAAACCGTCATCCTGAGGTGCAAGGCCGCGTGCTTCGAGGCTCGCTGACGCTCGCACCTCAGCATGACGCGGCCTTGCCTCGAAGGAGGGCGCTACGCCTTCCCGAAATCCTTCGCGGTGCGGTCGATGGCGTCCTTGGCCTTGGCGACGAGCTCGTCGACCTCCGCCTCGCTGATCGTCAGCGGCGGCGCGCAGACCATCGTGTCGCGGACGGCGCGCATGATCAGCCCGCCGCTGAAGCAGTAATTGCGGCAATGCATGCCGACATTGCCGGGATCGGGGAAGAAGACGCGCTCGCGCTTGTCGGGCACGAGCTCGACGGCGCAAAGCAGTCCGCGCCCGCGCACTTCGCCGACGATGGGATTGTCGGCCAGCGCCTCGCGCATCGCGCGCTGCAGATAGGCGC
This sequence comes from Rhizomicrobium sp., assembly GCA_035549495.1. Lineage (GTDB taxonomy): Bacteria > Pseudomonadota > Alphaproteobacteria > Micropepsales > Micropepsaceae > Rhizomicrobium. The sequence goes on from DASZQV010000014.1 coordinate 147,525, forward strand.
CGATGGTGCCCACGCGCGGCACCAGGCCGTCGCGCTCGATCACCTCGAGGTTCTTGAGCGCGACCGCCGACGCCACCGGATGGCCGCTATAGGTGTAGCCGTGGACCAGCTCCTCGTTGGCGTTCGCGATCGCCTCGCCCATGCGCGCGCCCAGCGAGATCGCCGAGATCGGCTGGTAGCCCGACGACAAGCCCTTCGCCATCGTCATGATGTCGGGCGAGACCTTGTAGGACTGCGCGCCGAACCATTCGCCGACGCGGCCGAAGCCGGTGATGACCTCGTCGAGATGCAGCAGGATGTCGTATTCGCGGCAGAGCTTCTCGACCGCCGGCCAATAGCTCTCCGGCGGGAAGATCAGCCCGCCAGCGCCCTGCACCGGCTCGGCCGAGAACGAGGCGATGCGGTCGGGGCCGATCTCGAGGATGCGGTCCTCCATCTTCTTCACGATCAACGCCGCGAATTCGTCGGCGTCGACGTCGCCATAGCCGGCCGCCTTGGCGCCGAACCAGTACGGGCCGGGCACCTTCTCGAAGCCCGGCAGCGGCAGGTCGAACTGCGGATGCATCGGGGTCAGGCCAGACAGCGACGCCGCCGCCATCGTCACGCCGTGATAGGCGTATTCGCGCGACAGGTGGATCTTCTTCCGAGGCTTGCCCTTCAGGTTCCAGTAATAGCGGATCAGCTTCAACGCGCTGTCGTTCGCCTCGGAGCCGGAATTGGCGAACATCACGCGCTCGTGGCCCTCGGGCAGGACCTGGGCGAGCTTGGCCGCGAGCTCGATCGTGTAAGGGTTCGAGGTCTTGAAGAAGTGGTTGTAGTAGGGGAGCGTCTTCAGCGCCTCATAGCCCGCTTCCGCGAGCTCCCGGTTGCCGTAGCCCAGCTGCACGCACCACAGGCCGGACATGCCGTCGAGGATCTTGTTTCCTTCGGAATCCCACAGATAGACGCCGTCGGCGCGGGTGATCACGCGCACGCCTTCCTTGTTCAGGGCGGCGGTGTCCGAAAAGGGATGGATATGGTGCGCAGCATCGAGCGCGCGCCAATGTTTGGTCAAATTGTGTTCGCGGTTGGTCATGCGCCTTTTTAACCAGCGCAATGCACCTTTGCCACCCCCCGGGTTGATCCTCGCCGCCGATGGAGGCAAACCCGTTCTCATGACGGTTCCCCCGCCCGTGCACCATCCCTTGAAGACCGTGCAAGCCTGGCTTGGATGGATCCCCCGCTATGAGCGCCAGCTCTCGGCGGTGGGCATGGTCACGGGCTTCGTGACCGACAATTTCATGTTCCGGCGCGTCGACCTGCCGAACACGCAAGTGCTGTTCATACTCTATTTAAGCGTGGCGGCGATCTCGATCCTGATCCTGCACAGCCTCAACGCCCATCGCGATCCCGAGGCGCCCCAGCCGCGCTGGCAGAGCTGGCTGCCCTTCGCGAGCCAGTTCGCGCTGGGCAGCCTGTGGAGCGGGTTCCTGATCTTCTATACCCGCAGCGCCGTCCTGATCGCGTCGTGGCCGTTCCTGCTGGTGCTGGCGGCGATCTTCATCGGCAACGAGGCGTTCAAGCATTATCACGCGCGGCTCGTCTTCACCGCGACCTTGCTGTTCTTCGCGCTGTTCTCCTACGCCATCGTGACCGTGCCGATCTTCGTCCACCGGGTCGGCGTGTTCCCGTTCCTGCTCGCGGGCCTCGCCGCGATCGCGGTGTTCACGGTGTTCCTGTGGCTCTTGTTCCTGTTCGGGCGCAAATCCTTCGTCGCCTCGAAATGGCAGATGATCGGCGGCGCGGCGCTCGTCTATCTCTTGATCAACGTCTTCTGGTTCACGAACATCCTGCCGCCGCTGCCGATCGCGCTCGCGCGCTCGGGCGTCTACAACATGGTCAAGCATGTCGGCGACGACTATATCGGCACCGCCGAGCAGCAGCCCTGGTACGTGAACCCGACCCTGCCCGCGGTGGTGCATCTGTCGCCGGGCGATCCGGTCTATGTCTACAGCGCGGTGTTCGCGCCGGTACGCTTCACCACCGAGATCGTGCACAAATGGCAGCACTACAATCCGACGCGCAAGCGCTGGACCGCGGTGTCGGTCGTGACCTATCCGATCAACGGCGGCCGCGACGGCGGCTATCGCGGCTACACCATCAAGCGCAAGCCGCTGGACGGCGACTGGCGGGTGGACATCTCGACCGGCGACGGCCATCTGTTGGGGCGCGTGCGCTTCAAGATCGTGCACACGCCCCCGATGAACATGGTGTCGACGTCGTTGAACTAATTTGGGCGCAATTTACGGCGGCGCAAAGGTGCGCCGCCTATTGCGCTTATGTTTGGGCGCGCAATTTACGGCGGCGCAAAGGTGCGCCGCCTATTGCGCTTATGCAGCCGCCGGCATCTGCCCCATCGCGAGCGTCTTGCCCCACGCCGGCAGCGCGGTCAGCTGCGCGTGCCAGCGCGTGATCTCGCCATAGCTCTCGAGCGGGAAGCCCGCGGGCTCGGCCATGATCAGCGCGGCACCGAGCGCGAAATCCGCAACGCTCAGCGCGTCGCCATTGGCGAGATATTTGCGGCCCTTGAGATGCCGGTTCAGCACCGCGGCGGCGCGGTTGAACTGCGCGAGGCCCTTCTCGACCTCCTTGGGATCGGCCGGACCGCCGCCGAACAGACCCTTCACGAAGCGCTCCCAGACCAGGATCGCGCAGGCCTGGTCCCAATGCGCGCTTTCCCAGAACATCCAGCGCGCGACGTCGGCGCGGCCGCGCTCGTCCTTGGGCAGGAGGCCGAGCTCGGGCTTCTTGGTCGCCAGATACTGCAGGATCGCGTTGGATTCCCACAGCGACCAGCCGTCCTCTTCCAGCACGGGCATGCGCTGGTTGAGATTGAGCGCCGTGAATTCCGGCGATTTCTGCGCGCCCTTGGTCAGGTCGCAGAGCACGAATTCGTAGTCGATGCCGATATGGTTGGCGAAGCAGAGCGCCTTGAAGCCGCGCGGGCTCGGCGGGAACGCATGAATCTTCAAGCTCACGATGTCCACTCCTATTTGGGATCCGCAGATCCGGTTTCGACGAAACTCTTGAGACGGCGAACCTGCTGGTTCAGCACGCCGTCCGCCTGGCCCGGGAGCGCGCCGAAGCCGCCCCAGATGTAACCGCCAAGGCTGTAGCTCCATTCGAGCATGGTGCTGCCGCCCTTGGCCGGATCGACGGTCACGGTGATGGCGCCGTCCATGCCGGTCGGCTGGAACGGCCCGAGCGCGCCGCGCATGCGCACCACCTTGCCCGGCGCCACATAGACGACGGTCATGTGCAGCACGCCGCCGCCGTTCGGCAGAGTCTCGCACCAGCAGCCGCCCGGACGCGCGTCGAACGTCATGTTCTTGGCATCGCCGGAGAAGGTATGGCCCGAGCTCCACCAATGCGCCGGATCGATCAGCGCGGCATAGACCTTGTCCGGCGTCGCCTGGATCTCGATCTTCTGGTCCATCGTGAACCCGTTCGATTGAAGATCGACGACTTCGCAATGCGCGCCGCCCGCAAGCAACGCCGCCACCGCCGCGCCGCCCAATACCGATCTGATCATCTCATGCTCCTTCCACGGATTTGCGGAACTCTTCCAGGATCGCCGTCCAGCCGCCGGGTGCGTCGACCGCCGCGCGCGCCTTCTCGGCGCCCTCGCCCATGCGCTCGATGTGGCGATGCTCGAACTCGACGCGCGTGCCGTCACCCTCAGGGATGAATTTCAACTCGACCTCGGTGTCGAGGTCCTTGTCGTATTCCCAATCGGGGCCGAGCTGCCACACCAGCACCAGCCGCCCGGGCGGATCCCAGACGCGCACCAGGCCGGTCTCGCAGGTCGAGCCGTCCTCGCCCACGTGATACCAGCGCCCGCCCGCGCGCGGCTCGATCACCGCTTCCTTGAACGGCGATTTCAGGATCGAATGCGTCGGCGGCCACCAGCGCGACATGCCGGACGTGAAGACCTCGAAGGCGCGCGCGGGCGCCGCCTTCACGGTCAGGGTCTTGCGCACCGGCGCGATGGTCACGGTCTTCATTTCGGGCTGCCCCCTTTATCGTCCTTCTCCACTTCCGCGACGAAGGCGTCGAGCGCCTCGGTCCAGAACTGGTCGAGATAGCGGCGCACGGCGGCGAGGCCGTGCGGGTCGATGCAATAGACGCGGCGCGTCCCTTCGGCGCGATCCGTCACCAGACCTGCCTCCTTGAGCACCTTCAGATGCTGCGACACGGCCGGCCGGCTGACCGGGAGCCCGAGCGCGATGCGGCCGACCGGCTGCGGGCCGTCCATCAGCCGCTCGAACACCGAACGGCGCATGGGATCGGCCAGAGCAGCGAAGGCATGTTGGTAAGCCATTGCTTACGGTAAGTCAGAGCTTACGCCTTTGTCAAGCGGTTCCTCAGTTCTTGCAGCGGACGAAGTAGAAGAAGAACGCCACCGAGGTTACGCCTGCCAGCCAATGCCAAAGCGCGTGGAACTGGAAGCCCGTCGGGAAGCAGAGCGGGCCGCCGGTCTGGCTCAAGGTCCAGAAGGTGAAAGCCAGGCCGAAGGAGACGGCGCCGATCAACAGGATCACCCAGCCCCGCCAGTCGGCGCGCGCTTCCGGCTTCAGGAAGAAATTGGCGAGCTCCACCCCGGCCGCGAACACGATGATCGGGAAGATGACGCCGTCGGATTCCCATTTGAGCCCATAGGTCAGGCTGGTGATCAGGAACACCAGCCCCAGATAGCCCGCGAGAAACAGCACGTTCTTCCACCACCGGTCGTCGACCGTGGGCGGCAGGCAGCGCATCAGCGCATAGAACGCGATGCCGATGGTGAAGGTGAACATCGACAGCAGGTCGAAATAGCCGGCCCAGCGCACGATCGAGCCGTGGAACCACATGCTGCCCAGCCCCAGGAACGTCACCACGCAGATGGCGATGAGCGGATAGCCCCATTTGTCGTAGGCGCGCAGCCGGTTGGTGAACGGCGCCGTGTCGCCGGTGCGCACGCGATAGGCGCCCCAGGCGACGAGGCCGCCATAGAAGATGCCCATCAAATTCGACCAGGTGTTCCAGGGCTGGCGGATGCCCGGCATGCCGATGCGGGCGGTATCGATGTGCTCGCAATAGCAGGTGTCCGGCGTCGTCAGCAGGCAGATGTCCGGCGCCCCGTGCAGGAAGCCGGTCGCCGCGAAGGCGCCGAAGAAGATCAGGACGACGAGCGAGAAGATGCAGAGCGTCAATGCTTCGCGCATAAGCGGGCCCCCTCGAAGCGCAAGGGCCGAGTGTGCATGCAACTTCAAGGGGATACAATACGCGATCAACCGATGAGGGATCGCCCGCGCGCTATTCCCACGCCTCGTGGACGCCCTGGCGCTTGACGTTGCGGCCGGCTTTCGGGACCGGCAGCGCCTTGCGGTCGGCGCGGCCGAAATGGAAGCCCTGGCCGAGGTCGAAGCCCATCTGGCGCGCGCGCTGCGCCTGCTCCGGCGTCTCGATGAACTCGGCCACGGTGGTGAGCTTGAGCTCCTTGCAGAGCTTGACCATGCCGCGCAGCAAGGTGTCGTCGCGCTCGGAACGTCCCATCTTCTCGACCAGCGAGCCGTCGAACTTCACGAAGTCGACGGGGAGCGCGTGGAGATAGTGCAGCGACGCGGCGCCGGCGCCGAAATCGTCGAGGCCGACGCGGATGCCGAGGTCGCGGATCTGCTTGATGGCTTTGGCGGCGGCGTCGAGATCGGCGATCTCCGCGCTTTCGGTGATCTCGATCAGGACGCGCCCGGCGAGCGCCTTCTCGCCGGCGAGGAAGCCCGCGAGCATGCCGGCGCTCTCCGGATTGGCGATCGTCGCGCCCGAGACATTGAAAGCAAGGCGGAAATTGCTGTCCTTCTCGGATTTGAGGACCGACAAGGTCTTGAGCGCGACGGAAAGGTCGAAGGGATCGGCGAGTCCCATCTGCTCGACCAGCCGGATGGTTTCCGCCGTCCCCGACGGCTCGAACCGCGCCAGCACTTCGTAGTGCGACAGCGCTCCGTCGCGCAACGAGACCACCGGCTGGTAGGCAAGATGAAAATCGCCGTCGGCAACGGTCGCCGCAAGAGCATCGAATCGCGAGCGCGTCTCGCTCACCAGCCTGCCGAACACTTCGCTCAAGTCGCGGCTGCCGTCCGGCTTATGCGAGACGAAACGGTCGACCGCATGGCGCAGCGCCAGCATGCGCTGCGCCGGAGCCAGGCCGCCGCTCTTGAGCGAGATCAGCCTTTGCTCGATCCGGCTGGCCGCGATTCCGCGACGCGCGAACAGCGCGCGCAACGTCCGAAGGAACGACCGGTTCTTGGCCGCCACGACGGCGAAGCTGGACTTCGACATCCGTCCCGCCGCCTTGGAATCGCGCAACGCGTCGCCCACGTCGCGCAGCAGGTCCTTGGCGCCGTCTTGCAACTTCTCGCAGAGCTCCGGCAGATCCGGCACGTCCACCAAGGTCAACGCGTCGTCGTCGCCGGAAAGGTGGCTGGCAAATTCGAGGAACGCGTCGCGCGAGGCAAGCCCGGTGGCGGCATCGTTCTCTTGCGGCACGGGCGGGGTGCGCGCCCCGACCTTGGACAGCGTGCACGACACCGTCTTGCTGTCCGGCAGGCGGAACATCCCCGCCGTCGCCGTCGCACCGGTGACGAGCCGAAGCTGGAACGGCGCGGTGCGGTCGCCCTGCTTCAAGGACTTCGCGCGCGACAGGAACTTCATCGCGTCGCCGGGCGTGAACAGCAGCGCCGCTTCGTGGCCGGCGCTTTCCGCCGGCGCGCCGAAATCGCGCGCCGCGCCCATCGCGAACGCGATTTTCCCCGCATCGTCGACTTCCATGAGGAAATCGGCATTGGCGAAGGCAAAGCCGATGAAGCGCTTGGGCATGGCGACTCCTGAGAAGAATCCCATTTTCCCGCCATGGTCGTTAGCAGCACGTAAAGATTGTCGGCTTTCAGACGTTCAACAGAAGGTGCTGGCGCTCCCAGGGCGAGATCACCTGCTGGTAAGCATCGTGTTCGGAAGCCTTCACGTCGCTGTAAAGCGAGACGAATTCCTCGCCCAGCACCTCTTTCAGATCCGACGAGCCGCGGAAACGGTTCACCGCGTCGAGGATATGCCGCGGCAATTGGTAGCGCGAGGATTCGTACGCGTTGCCCTCCATCGCCTTGGTCGGCTGGATGTTCTCGACCATGCCCAGATACCCGCAGGCGAGCGACGCCGCGATGGCGAGGTACGGGTTCGCGTCGGCGCCGGGCACGCGGTTCTCGACGCGGCGGTTCTTGGCGTCGGACACCGGCACGCGCAGGCCCACGGTGCGGTTCTCGTGCCCCCAATGGGTGTTGATCGGCGCCGAGAGGAAGCGCACCAGGCGGCGATAGGAGTTCACGAACGGCGCGATCATCGGCATCGCGGCGGGGAGGTATTTCTGCAGGCCGCCGATATGGGCGAGGAACAGCCGCGTGTCCTTGCCGTGCTTGTTGGCAAACAGGCTCTTGCCCTTCATGTCGGTGACGCTCTGATGGATGTGCATCGCCGAGCCCGGCTCCTGCTCGTAGGGCTTGGCCATGAAGGTCGCATAGATGTCGTGGCGCAACGCGGCCTGACGCACCGTGCGCTTGAACAGGAAGGTCTGGTCGGCGAGCGCGAGCGGATCGCCGTGGTTGAAGTTCATCTCGACCTGCGCCACGCCCTCTTCGTGGATCAGGCTGTCGATGCCGATGTCCTGCGCTTCGCAGAAATCGTAGACGTCCTCGAACAGCGGATCGAACTCGTTGACCGCGTCGATGCCGTAAGCCTGGCGGCCCGATTGCGGGCGGCCGTTCTTGCCCGCCGGCGGCTGCAGCGGATAATCGGGGTCGATGTTCTTTGCCGCGAGGAAGAATTCGAGCTCGGGCGCCACGACGGGCCGCCAGCCCTTGTCCTCATAGAGCGCGAGCACGCGCTGCAGGATCGCGCGCGGCGCGTAAGGCACGACCTCGCCGCTATGGCGCTTGCAGTCGCAGATCACCTGCGCCGTCGGCTCCTGGTACCAGGGCACGATGCGCAAGGTGTCGAGGTCGGGCGTCAGGATCATGTCCGGCGCCTGGTAGGTCAGCGTCTCGGTGTCGGCGTCGGCGCCGGTGACCATCTGGCCGAAGATCGATTCGGGCAGACGCAGCGTGCCGCTGCGCACGGCGCTCAGGAACTTCGTCGTCGGCAGGATCTTGCCGCGCGCGATGCCGCCCATGTCGGAGACGAGGCATTCCACCTCGCCGACGCGGCGCTCCTTCAGCCAATCGGTGATCTCTTCATAGGCTTCGCGGTTCATGGCACATGCCCTCGCAGTGCCTCCCCAAAGGCTTCGAAAATGGCGACGCTGAGCTCGTCTTCCGACCAGCGCCATTCGGGATGCCATTGCACGCCGAGCAGGAAGCCCTTGGCGTCGGGCATCGACACGGCTTCGATCTGGCCGTCGGGCGCGACGGCATCGGCGTTGAGCCCGGGCGCGAGCTTGTCGATGCCCTGGCCGTGCAGCGAGTTCACCTGGAAGCTGCCGGCGCCGACGATGTCGCCCAGGAGACAGCCGGGCTCGATCTGGATCGCGTGCACCGGCGCGTATTGGGTCTCGAGGTCGGCGTCCTTGTCCTCGCGATGATCCATGCGGCCGGAGAGCTCTTCGATGTGCTGGTGCAAGGTGCCGCCGAACGCGACGTTGAGCTCCTGGAAGCCGCGGCAGACGCAAAGCGTCGGCTTGCCGGCCGCGATCGCGGCCTTGAGCAGCGGCAAGGTCGTATCGTCGCGGCGCTCGTCCTGCATCACGCCGGCGCGCGGCGCGGTGCCGCCGTAGAGCTTGGGCGAAACGTTGGACACCGAGCCGGTGAAGAGGAAGCCGTCGCAGGCGCCAAGCAGATCCTCGGGCGGGATCGCCGGCGCGAGCACGGGGATCAGAAGAGGCATCGCGCGCGCGCCGTCGCGCATGGCTGCGATGTATTTCTCTCCGACCATATGGAAGGGATGCGGACCGACCATGCGGTGGTCGCAGGGGATGCCGACAATGGGGGTGCGGGGACGCATGGGGAGGTTTGCCTTCAGTGCGACTGGCCTAGCATGGCCCTTCGCGGGGCGGCAAGCGGGGGTGCAAACGCGCGGTCCGGAACCCCTCTTGACAACATCAAGCCGTGGCAAGGCCTAGCGAAAATGCCCGTATTTTGGCACTTTTATTGCGTGCGTCCGAAAGAATCCGTAGGCGGACGATCAGGGCGGGAATCGGAAAATTTATTTTTGCGGCGCGCTCAGCGACTTCTTGTCCGGCAGGACGAAGGACGACGCGGGGATGTCGACCCCGGTCTGCGTTTCCCGCAGGGCGACCGTCGTCGACAGGCCCTGGTTGTCGACCACGGTCCATTGCCGAAGCTCGAGGCTCGGCTCGGCGAAGGTCAGCGTAATGTCGGCATGGACGCCGAAATTGCTCGAGCGCGCGCGCACGATCAGCGCGTCGGGCTGATGCGCGACGCCGGTGACGTCGCTGTTGTCCTTGAGGTCGATGTCGTCGTCGAGGATCAGCCCCAGCGGCGTATGCGACAGCGCATAGGAGTCGACGGTCCTGAGCGCCTTGTTGGCGACCACGACGCGGCGCCCGTCGGAGACGATCAGGGTCGGCGCGGGCGGATCGTATTCGAAGCGCACGCGTCCCGGCTTCGACAGCACGAACGCGCCTTGGTCGACCGTCCCGTCGGGATCGATCTGCACGAAGCCGCCCCTCATCGTGTGGATGGAGTTCAGATAGGTGCTGACGCGGTCGAGGTCGGCCTTGTCGGCGTCGCTGAACGAGCGCGCCGAAGCGGCGGTGGCGACGAACAGCGAAAGGATCAGAACAAGCGAGCGCATGGCCGATCCTCTACGCATCCATTGCGGCGAAAACAAGAGTTCACGCGGAGTCGCGGAGAGCGCGGAGCAGAACAATCCGCGCCTCCGCGTCTCCGCGTGAAATACCGGTCAGGCGGCCTGATGCTGCTGTTGGCGCGCGAGCGCCTGCGCCGCCGGGCACAGCCCGTTGAGCAGCAGGCACAGCACGCCTTCGAGCTCGCGCTCGAGCTTGGGGAGCGTCAGCTTCGACCAGAGCTGCGGATAGCGGAACTTCATCGTCGCCGCCTGGATCATCTCGGCGGTGAAGTCCTTGTCCTCGGGCACGAACTCGCCGCGGCGCTCGGCCTCGTCCATCAGCTCGACCAGGATCTTGCGCTCCTCGTGCAGCATCCAGTTCGCGAATTCGGGGCGCTCGCGGCTGATCACCAGCGCCATCTCGTAGGCGCGCGGATCCTTTTCCAGCTTGTGATAGGTGCGGCGCAGCTCTTCGAACAGAAGATCGTGCAGGCGCTGCGGCGCGGGCTTGCCCGGCGTGACCGCGAGCTTGCGCATATGCTCGAGATGCTTGGTGTAGTCCTCGGTGGCGATGGCTTCGGCGATGTCGAGCTTGCCCGGATAGAAGCGATAGAGATTGCCCGGCGACATCGCGCAATCGGTGGCGACTTCCGCCATGGTGGTCTTGGCATAGCCGAAATGCGAAAAGCGCTTTTTCGCAGCTTGAACGATCTGTTCGCGGATGGTGTCTTTTTCGGCCATGAACGTTCTTCCCGGGAGCCGCTCTTGCGCGGTCTTTGTCGTCGATTCTTCGTATAGGATAGGGAAGATTTCTGAATAATCAACAATCCGTTCAATCTTTTTTGCAGCGCAGCATGGCCGGGATGAAGGAAAGTACAGAAACTTCAAAAACTTATGAGACGGTCGGCGTGGTCGGGGCCGGGGCCTGGGGCACGGCTTTGGCGGCTGCCGCGGCCCAGGCCGGGCGCAAAGTGGTGCTCTGGGCGCGCGAACAGGCGGTCGTGGCGGCGCTGAACACGACCCACGAGAACGCGCGCTACCTCCCCGGCGTCGTCCTGCCCGAGGGCATCGCGGCCACGCACGCTATCGAAGACGCCGCCGCGTGCGAGGCCGTGCTCGTCGTGGTGCCGGCGCAGCACCTGCGCGAATGGCTGCCGCGCCTGCCCGCGCGGACCAAGCCGCTCGTGCTCTGCGCCAAGGGCATCGAGCGCGGCACGGGCAAGCTGCTCACCGAAGTTCTGAGCGAGGCCGCGCCCGATTGCGCGCCCGCGATCCTCTCCGGCCCCTCCTTCGCGCGCGACGTGGCGCGCGGCCTGCCGACCGCGGTGACCATTGCCGCGTCGCAAATGGAGATCGCGCTGCGTTTGCAGGCGACGCTCGGCCACGCGACGTTCCGTCCTTACGCGAGCGACGACCTCGCCGGTGTCGCGCTCGGCGGCGCGGCGAAGAACGTCTATGCCATCGCGTGCGGGATCGTCGACGGCATGGGGCTGGGCGAGAGCGCGCGCGCGGCGCTGATCGCGCGCAGCTTCGCGGAGCTCACGCGGCTGGGCGCCGCGATCGGCGCGCGGCCCGACACCTTGATGGGGCTGTCGGGGCTGGGCGATCTGGTGCTGACCGCGACCAGCCCGACCTCGCGCAATTTCTCCTACGGCCGCGCGCTCGGACAGGGGCGCGAAGCGAGCCACGCGCTCGCCGAAGGCGTCGCGACCGCGCCGGCGCTGGTCAAGCGCGCGCATGCCGAAAAGGTCGAGCTGCCCGTCGCGGAAGCGGTCGCCGCGGTGCTCGGAGGGAGCCTGCCGCTCGGCGAAGCTGTGCTACGCTTGATGACCCGCCCGTTGAAACCGGAATAGGAGCACGCATGCTGTTCGTCATCACCGCCATCGACAAGGAAGGCTCGCTGCAGCTGCGCATGGCGACGCGCGAGGCGCATTTCGCCTATGTGAAGGAGACGGGCGCGGTGCGCCTGGGCGGGCCGTTCCTCAACGCGCAGGGCGAGATGGCCGGCAGCATGATCGTGATCGAGGCGCCCGATCTCGCCGCGGCGCGGGCGTGGCAAACGAACGACCCTTACGCGAAGGCGGGGCTGTTCCAGACCTCCGACCTTCGCGCGTGGAAGGCGACGGCCAATTTCTGCGGGGCCAAACTATGAACCACTGGCTGTTCAAGACCGAGGCCGACACGTTTTCGTGGGAGATGCAGAAGGCGCGTGGGCAGCGGGGCGAGCCGTGGAGCGGCGTGCGCAACTATGCCGCCGCCAAGCACATGAAGGCGATGAAGAAGGGCGACCAGGGCTTCTTCTATCACACCGGCGACGAGAAGCGGATCGTCGGCATCGTCGAGGTCATCGCCGAATACAAGCCCGACCCGACGGACGAGACCGGCAAGTTCGGCCTCGTCGACGTCAAAGCGGTGCGCGACGTCCCCAAGCCGGTCACTCTCGCCGACATCAAGGCCGACCCCAAGCTCGCGGGCATGGTGCTGGTGCGCGAGCCGCGCCTCTCCGTCCAGCCCGTCAGCGAGGCGGAGTGGAAGCATATCTTGAAGCTCGGCGGGGTGAAGTAGCCGTCAGGCGGCGAGGACACGCACGCCGTCGTAGCGCGCGAAGACGGAATCCGTCGTGATCACGACGAGATCGTTCTGCAGGGCTTGCGCGATCATGATGCGGTCGAACGGGTCGCGATGATGCTGGGGCAGGCTCGTTGCGGCCAGCGCGTTGTCAAGCTCGATGCCCAGCAGCGAAAAATTCTGCTTGAGCAGATCGACAAGCAACGCCTGCGAACCGTTCGCGATCATGGTGGCGTAGAACGGCAGCTTTCCATTCGCGGCCTTGATCGCCATCTCCCACAGAGCCGCGAAGCTGATATAGATCGTGTTGCGGCGATCATTCATCACTTCGCGCGCTTGTGGCCGGACCGTCGCGATGTCTTCTTGCGCGCGGATGAAGGCGCTGGAATCGAGGACGTATCGTCCCATTTGAATTCCTGTGGCGGTTCTCTCAGAACCTCGAAATCGCGCTCGATCTCGGCGTCCATGGCCTTCCAATCGCGCAGGAACTGATCGGAGCGATAATAAGCGCGCTCCTCCGGCGTCATCAGGTGCGCCCATTGGCCGAGCTTGCGCTTGCCCTTCGCTTGCGGCGGAGCGGCGGGCGCGACGGCCGTCAGCTTCGCGACCGGCCTGCCGTTCCTGACGATGACGATCTCTTCGCCGCGCGCAGCATCCTCGACCAGCTGCGAAAGCTTGGTCCCGGCTTCGCGAATATTGACTTTGCGCGACATACTGGCAGTATGCACGCGCCGGTCGGGCCGGTCAAATGTCGACCGCGCTACCGACCCTATTTCATCGTCGGAATCACGAAGCTCGCGTTCTCGCGCACGCCGCCTTTGGGCCAGCGCTGGGTGACGGTCTTGATGCGCGTCCAGAACCGCACGCCTTCGGTGCCGTGCTGGTTGACGTCGCCGAAGGCCGAGCGCTTCCAGCCGCCGAACGTGTGATAGGCGAGCGGCACGGGGATCGGGATGTTGATGCCGACCATGCCGACCTGGACATGGTGCGCGAACGCGCGCGCCGCGTCGCCGTCGCGCGTGAAGATGGCGACGCCGTTGCCGTATTGATGCGTCGAAGGCAGCGCCATCGCGCTCTCGAAATCGTTGGCGCGCGCGATCTGCAGCACGGGCCCGAAGATCTCGTCCTTGTAGGTGGTCATTTCGGGCCGCACGCGGTCGAACAGCGAACCGCCGAGATAGAAGCCGTTCTCATAGCCCTGCATCTTGAAGCCGCGGCCGTCGACGACGAGCTCGGCGCCTTCCTTCACGCCCTGGTCGATATAGCTCATCACCTTGGCGCGATGCTCTTTCGTCACCATCGGGCCGTAATCGGCGTCGGGGTCGGTGGCGAGACCGACGCGCAGGCTTTCGACGCGCGGCTTCAAGCGCTGCACCAAAGCATCCGCGGTCTTCTCGCCCACCGGCACCGCGACCGAGATCGCCATGCAGCGCTCGCCGGCCGAGCCGTAACCGGCGCCGATCAGCTCGTTGGTCACCTGGTCGAGATCGGCGTCGGGCATGATGATGGCGTGGTTCTTGGCCCCGCCCATCGCCTGCACGCGCTTGCCGTTCGCGGTGCCGCGCGAATAGACGTATTGCGCGATCGCCGACGAGCCGACGAAGCTCACCGCCTGGATGTCCGGATCGTCGAGGATGGCGTCGACCGCTTCCTTGTCGCCGTTGACGACCTGCAGAACGCCGGGCGGGCCGCCCGCGTCGAGGAACAATTCGGCCAGGCGCAGCGGAACGCTCGGGTCCTTCTCGCTCGGCTTGTTGATGAAGGTGTTGCCGCAGGCGATGGCGACGCCGAACATCCACATCGGGATCATGGCGGGGAAATTGAACGGCGTGATGCCGGCGACCACGCCCAAGGGCTGGCGCATCGAATAGATGTCGATGCCCGGTCCGGCGCCTTCGGTGTACTCGCCCTTCTGCAGATGCGGGATGCCGCAGGCGAACTCGATCACCTCGAGGCCGCGCTGCACGTCGCCGCGCGAATCCGCGAGCACCTTGCCGTGCTCGCTGGAGAGCATGTGCGCGAGCTCGTCCATGTGCTTCTCGACGAGGCCCTTGAAGTTGAACATCACGCGGGCGCGGCGCTGCGGATTGACGCTCGCCCATTCGGGGAACGCCTTCAGCGCCACCTCGACGGCCTGGCGCATCTCGGATTTGGAGGCGAAGGGCACGCGCGCCTGAACCTCGCCGGTCGAGGGATTGTAGACGTCGCCGAAACGGCCCGAGGTCCCGCCGACATGCTTGCCGGCGATGAAGTGCGTCAGTTCTTTCATGGGTCTCAGTCCTGATAAGGCCAGGGACGGCGCTTGTAGACGACCGTGCCGTCCTCGCGGGTGATGCTGTCGAGGGTGAAACAGCTCTTGTCGGTTCCGTTGGCGCAGGAAGCGTCGACGACCATCGTGTATTTTCCGTCGGCGCCCTGCGCGTCGCAGCTGTAGCGGCCTTCGTTCGCCTTGGCTTCGTCGCTCGTCAGCGTGGCGCCGGCGGGCACGGCGCCGAAATCGAGCGCGCGGGTCAGGGTGACGGCGCAGATCTTGCCCTCGTCGGGAAGCGTGTTGTCGAGCACATGCGCGGTCTCGCCGAGGTCGCCGATGAGCTGCGGCTGCCTGGACGCGACGGTCGGCTTGTGGCCGTGGCCGAGCCACCACCAGGCACCCGCGCCCAGCGCCGCCACGACGATGACGGCGGCGCCGATCAGGATCCACAATCTCTGGCCTTGCATCTCACGCATCCTTCGAAACCGGGCGGAGAATAGACGTTGGCCGCGGCCCGCGCCAATCCGAAATTGTCGCGGCCGGGCAAGGGTTTGCACAAGCGCTATAGGGCGGCGCGCCGTTTGCGCCGCCTGTAAGTTGCGCGCCAAAAAGCTAATCGAGGCGCTTGGCGAGCCGGATCGCATAGGGCTCGAAGCCGGCGCGGCGATAGACGGCGTCGGCGCGGATGTTCTTCGCCATCACGCCGATGCGGGCGAAGCGCAGGCCCTGCCCCCGCGCCCACTCCTCGCACGCGGCGATCAGCGCACGGCCGAGCCCGGTGCCGCGCAAGCCCTCCTCGACATAAAGCTCGGAGATGTAGAGGAAGCGCCGGTCCTGTTCGCGCACATAGATCACGTCGTCCTCGGGCCAGGCGACCGCCCAGCCGACCGCGCGGCCGTCCTGCTCCGCGATGCGGACGATGCCGCCCTGCCGGACGACGGCCGCCATCAGCACCTCGAAATATTCCGCGCCGATGCCGTCGTCGACGCGCCGGTTGGGCTCGAAGGCGTGCTCGAAACGCTGCAGGGCCTCGATGAAGCCGATCGCCGCCTCGCGGTCGCGCGGCCAGACGGCGTCGCGGATCATGGTGGCGTGCTCGTCGACGCTGCGGCCGGGCGGTAGCGCCACGTCACATAGGCGAAGGCCGCGACGAACGCCGGATACATCAGCCAGCTCGCCTCGGTGCCGAGCGAGCCGCCGGTGAGCCAGGCCGGGCCCTCGAACGTCGTGTCGAGCAGGCGCCCGACGGGCAGCTGACCGCCGTTCGGCGTGCCGATGACGACGAGCTGCATGAAGTCGAACGCGGCGTGCAGGCCGACCGCGAACCACAACGTCCCCGCGCGCAGCACGCCATAGCTGCAGAGCAGGCTGAACGAGACCAGCGTGATCACGTCCCAGATGTTCTCGCCGGGCTTGTTGAAATAGTGGATCGCGGCGAACACGGCGGCGATGACCAGCGCGCCGGGCCAGAAGCCGATGCTGCGCCACAGGCTGTGGAGGAAATAGTGGCGGAACCAGAACTCTTCCGCGATGCCGATCACGATGTTGGTGCCGGCCCAGGCGAGGATCGCAAGCGCCGAGGTCTCGGCCCAGCCGTGAACCTGCATGCCGCCCAGCGCGAACATGCCGAGCGCGACCGCGCCTGCCATCACCGCGCCGACCATCACGCCGTCGAAGGTCGTGCGCGAGAGCGCCTTTCGGACGTCGAGGCCGTAGCTGTCGATGCGGCGATGCTCGTACCACGCAAACGCGGCGGTCGCGATCAGCGCGATGAGGAAATAGTAGCTCTCGCCGAGCGCGACACCGCCCGCGGTCAGGCCGTCGCCGATGCCGAGCGCCACGAAGGCGCGGCCGAGCAGCGGATCGCCCAGATAAGGCAACAGCCAGAACGTCAGCCCATAGAAGATCGCGGCGCGCCAGAAGAAGCGCAATTTGCCGTCCTCGCCCAGGATGATACCCATGCTCGCCTCCCTCAGCCGTACAACAAGATCGTGATGGAGAGATGCTTCGGCGGCGCCGCGAGATAGAGGATCACGGCCCGGTGACGGAGATCGCCGGGCTCGTTCGGGCCGTTGTACTGCACGTCGATGTCGCCGTCCTGTTGCTCGACATTGATGCCGCCGACCGATTGCAGAAGCTCCACCGAGCGCGCGAGATAGGGCTTGCGATCGGGATCGTGCGGACAGGGCGTGCCGGGCAGCACCTTGGCGAAGGTCGCACAGTCGAGCGCCACGATCTTGTGCCGCGCGAGCAGCTTCAGCGCCGCCGCATCTTCGCCTGCGGGCAATATCGCATAGCGGCTCGCTTCGAGCGGCTCCCATGTCACCTCTTGGTCGACCTGGCGCTGCGGCGACAGCCACAGATCGGGCGGATCGGCAAAGGCGGCGCTGGAGATCGCGAGCGGAGCGAGCAGTCCAAGCGCGGCGCGCATCCTCTACCCCAAGGACTTTACGATCTCTTCGGTCATCTTCTTGGCGTCGCCGAAGAGCATCATCGTGTTGTCGCGGAAGAACAACTCGTTCTCGACGCCCGCATAGCCCGAGCCCATGCCGCGCTTGACGAAGAGCACGGTCTTGGCCTTCTCGACGTCGAGGATCGGCATGCCGAAGATGGGAGATTTCGGATCGGTCTTGGCCGACGGGTTGGTGACGTCGTTGGCGCCGATGACGTAAGCGACGTCGGCCTGGGCGAACTCCGAGTTGATGTCCTCGAGCTCGAAGACCTCGTCGTAAGGAACGTTCGCCTCGGCGAGCAGCACGTTCATGTGGCCGGGCATGCGGCCGGCGACCGGATGGATGGCATAGGAGACCTTGACGCCTTCCTTCTTCAGGATGTCGGCCATCTCGCGCACGGCGTGCTGGGCCTGCGCCACCGCCATGCCGTAGCCCGGCACGATGATCACGCTGCCGGCGTTTTTCATGATGAAGGCCGCGTCCTCGGCCGAGCCCTGCTTGACCGGACGCGTCTCGGTCTTGCCGCCGGCGCCCGCGGCCACTTCGCCGCCGAAGCCGCCCATGATGACGGAAACGAAGCTCCGGTTCATGCCTTTGCACATGATGTAGGAGAGGATCGCGCCCGACGAACCGACCAGCGCACCGGTGATGATCAGCGCCGTGTTCTCGAGCGTGAAGCCCATCGCCGCTGCCGCCCAGCCGGAATAGGAGTTCAGCATCGAGACGACGACGGGCATGTCGGCGCCGCCGATGGGGATGATGAGGGTGATGCCGAAGACGAAGCTGAGGCCCGCGATCGCCCAGAACGTCCACGCCTGCTGGTCCATCGCGAAATAGACGATGAGGGCTGCGATCCCCAGGGCAATCAGGATGTTCAGCGGGTGCCGCATCGGCAGAAGGATCGGCGCGCCGCTCATGTTGCCGTTGAGCTTGGCGAAGGCGATGATCGAGCCCGCGAAGGTGATCGCGCCGATGGCGACGCCCAGGGACATCTCGATCAGGCTCTGCATGCGGATCGCGCCCTCGGTGCCGATACCGAAGGCTTCGGGCGAATAGAACGCGGCGCCGGCGACGAGCACCGCGGCCAGGCCGACCAGCGAATGGAACGCCGCGACGAGCTGCGGCATCGCCGTCATGGCGATGCGGCGCGCCAGCACGGCGCCGAACGCGCCGCCGATGGCGATGCCGCCGGCGATCAATCCCCAGGTCAAAGGATCGACGACGCCCGCGACCCACAGGGTGGTGACGACGGCGATGGCCATGCCGAGCATGCCGTTGCGGTTGCCGGCGCGGCTCGACACCGGAGACGACAAGCCGCGCAGCGCCATGATGAAGAGGACGCCGGAGACGAGATAGGCGAGCGCCGCCAGATCGGCCTTCATCGCGCGCCCTCTTTCTTCTTGTACATCGCGAGCATGCGCGCGGTGACGAGGAAGCCGCCGAAGATGTTCACGCTGGCGAGGATCAGCGCCACGAAGCCGAGCAGCTTCGAGGTCCATGAGGCGGCGCCGACGGTCTCGACCGACACCGCGATCAGCGCGCCGACCACGATCACCGACGAGATCGCGTTGGTCACGCTCATCAGCGGCGTGTGCAAAGCGGGCGTGACCGACCAGACCACGAAGTAGCCCACGAAGATCGCCAGCACGAAGATCGAGAGCCGGAAGACGAAAGGATCGATGGCTTCCATGGTCTACCCCTGAAGCGCCGGATGAACGACCGCGCCGTCGCGCGTCAGGCCTGCGCCCTTGACGATCTCGTCGTCCCAGTTGAGCGCGAGCGCGCCCGATTTCCTGTCGACGATCAGGGCGACGAAGTTGAACAGGTTGCGGGCATAGAGCGACGAGGTGTCGACCGCGAGCCGCGCCGGCAAATTCGTGTAGCCCATCAGGATCACGCCGTCGCGCTCCACCACCTCGCCGGCGCAGGTGAGCGGGCAATTGCCGCCCTGCTCCGCCGCGAGGTCGACGATCACCGAGCCCGGCTTCATCGTGCGCACCATCTCTTCCGTCACGAGCACCGGCGCCTTGCGGCCCGGGATCAGCGCGGTGGTGATGACGATGTCCTGCTTCTTGATCGTCTCGGCGGTCAGCGCCGCCTGCTTGGCCTGGTATTCCGCCGACATCGGCTTGGCATAGCCGGCGGCGGTCTGGGCCTGCTTGAATTCCTCGTCCATCACCGCCACGAAGGTGCCGCCCAGGCTTTCCACCTGCTCCTTGGTGGCGGGACGCACGTCGGTGGCGCTGACAATGGCGCCCAGCCGCTTGGCCGTCGCGATGGCCTGAAGCCCCGCCACCCCCACGCCCATCACCAGCACGCGGGCGGGCGCGATGGTGCCTGCCGCCGTCATCATCATCGGCATGGCGCGGCCGAACTTGGCGGCGGCG
The DNA here is from genome assembly GCA_035549495.1 of Rhizomicrobium sp. Lineage (GTDB taxonomy): Bacteria > Pseudomonadota > Alphaproteobacteria > Micropepsales > Micropepsaceae > Rhizomicrobium. Next base: position 167,054 of record DASZQV010000014.1, read on the forward strand.
TCCACCACCGCCTTGTAGCCGGCGAGATTGGCCTGGGAGGACAGCACGTCCATCGCCTGGGCGCGCGAGATTCGCGGCAGCAGCTCCATGGCGAAGGCGGTGACGCCCGCGCCTGCCAGCCCGCTGATCGCCTCGGCTTCGGCGTGCGGCGCCAGGAGCGAAGCCAGCACCGCGCCCTTCTTCATCTGGGCGATTTCGCCTTGCGACGGCCCGCGCACCTTCAGCACGATGTCGGCATCACCCAGCACATTGCCGCCGGCGACACTGGCGCCCGCGGCCTGGTAATCGGCATCGGCGATATGGGCGCC
>DASZQV010000015.1:0-138573 GCA_035549495.1 Rhizomicrobium sp.
CCGCATAGTCCGTCACCCGGCCCATCTCGTCGCGGCCGTAGGTCGCGGCCGCATACGCCGCCGCCTGGATGTGCGGATCGCAGATGTCCACCTCGCTCAGATACCCCGCCACATAGGCGTAGCTCTCCGTCGTGTCGACGCTGTATTGGATCTGGTGGCCGCCTTCGATGACCTCGGTGTAGTGTATCGTCGTGATGACGGAGCGGCGGTTGCCGGCGGCGTCGTAGGCGATGCTCATGCCGGCCTTGGCGCTGTCGCCATCCTCCTGCCTGCCGCGCCAGATGCTGCTGCCGCGCCCGCTGTAGAGCTGGCCTTCGTTGACCGTGACGCGGTTCATCGTGTCGTAGAGATACCAATAGTCCTGGGTGTATTGCGTGCCGCCGGCCGTGCCGCCCGAATTGCCCGGCATGTAATAGGTCGCATAGGTGTGGCGCACGTTGCCGACCGCGTCGTACTCCCACGCGATGGTGACCGGATCGGTGTCGCCGCTCGATACCGGATCGCCCAGCGTCAGCATCCGGTTCATCGCGTCATAGGTCACCGTCATGTTCTGCAGCGTGTCGCCGCTCTTGACCAGTCTCTCGGTCAGCCGGTTGCCGTTCTCGTCATAGGTATAGGTCGTGGTGCCGACCGCCGCCGACGCCTGCGACGCCGCGAGCCCGGTGTCGTAATAGGTGAAGCTCACCGTCTCGCCGGTGGTGATGCGCTGGGCGAGCCCGCCCGCCGCGTTGTACGAGAAGGTGAAGGTGTGGCCGCCATAGTCGACCTTGGTCGTCATGCGGCCGTAATACTCGCTGCTCTCGACGAGCGTGCGGTTGGCGCCGTTGTCGGCCTGCGCCGCGATCGTGGTGGTCTTGATCCAGCCGCCCGAGGTGCCGAGCCCCGCCGACAGCGTGGCGTTCCACTGATAGCCATAGCCGGTGACATAGCCGTCCATGTCGGTGGTGCGCGTCACCCGGCCCTGCGCGTCGTAGTCGGTGTACTCGTAGTTGGCGGCGTTCGTATACTTGCTGTTGTGGTGCTGCACCCGCTGGCCCAGCGAGTCGTAGACGTAATAGTCGGTCAGCTTCAGCGTGGCTGCCCCGTCGTAATGACCCTCCTGCAGCAGGCGGCTCATCTTGTCGTAGGCATAGGTGGTCTTGTCGCCGATCTCGTTGTAGCTCTCGCGCAGATCGCCGAACACGTCGTATTTGCTCTGCGCCGTGCCGCCGTCGGGATGGTACTCGAGCAGCACCGACGCGTCCTCGCCGCCATAGCCGGTGTTCGCCAGAAGCACGCGCGTCGTCGCGTTCTGGTTGGCGTCGGTCACCGCGATCATGCGCCCCGACAGGTCGTAGCCGTAGCTCGTTTTCTGGCTGATATTGCTGTGGATCGTCCCGCGGTCGTCGGTGTAGTCGGCCTGCGGATCGTGGCGCGCGACCATCTTGCCCATGGTGTTGTAGTCGTAGGTCGTGAGCGCCTGGCGCGCGTCGATCTCCCGAACGACCTCGCCGAACGCGTTGTAGAGCGTGCTCGTGGTCAGCGTCTTGCGGTTGGCGGTGCCGTCGAGCTGGCGCAGCGTCTGCCAGGTGCCGGTCTTCTGGTTGCGCGCGTCATAGGTGTAGACGGTGACGGCCATGCCCGTGACCGCGCCGGTGTCGAGCGTGTTGTTGCCGCTGCCGCTGGCGACGAGGAGGTTGATCGCGGTCTGCGCGTCGATGCCCGTCCAGGTGTAGCCCGCCGGTGCCGCGCCCGACGACGTGATCATCGCGGTGCGGTTGCCGTTGCCGTCGTTGACGTAGAGCTTGATCACGCCGTCGCCGGCGTTCGACTTCACCAGCCGTCCGGCGCCGTCATAGACGTTGGTCTCCTCGATCTTGCCGTCGATGTGGCGCTCGACCACGTCGCCATGCGCGTTGTAGACGGTCTCGGCGATGTCGCCGGGATTGTTCCAGCTGCCGGCGCCGTTCTTGGTCAGCACCGATTGCCAGATCGCGCGCCCCAGCGCGTCGTAGCGCTGCGCCCTGCCTTCGTTGACGGGGTTGGCGCCGGCCGAGTTCTTGCGCACATAGGAGGTCAGGACTGTGCGGCCGGCCTTGTCGTAGTAGTAGGTCGTGACGTTGGTGTCCGGGTCCGTCATCGTCGACAGCTGTCCGTGGACGTAGGTGTAGGCCGTGACCCGGTCCGGCGCCGTGCCCGTGCCGTCGCCGCGCTCGATCGACTGCGACAGGTCGCCCAGCGCGTCGTAGTACTGGTCGGTGAGGTGCTGGACGTTGGTGCTGCGATAGTCCGCGATCGGCGTCTCTTTGACGATCGTCTGGCGGCCCTGGTTGTCGTAGGCATAGATCGTGTAGTCGCCGGTGGCCTCGGTCTTCTTCGTCACCTCGCCGAGCTCGTTGTACTCGTAGCGCACCACCGAGGCGCCGTCGCTGTGGATGACGGGCTTGTGGTCGGCGTCGAGCGTGACGTACTGCACGGCCTGGCGCGTCTCGGTGATGCGCCGGCCGTCGCGGTCGTACTCGAAGACCGTTACGCGGTCGTCGTGCGAATTGGGATCCGGAACGGGTGGCGTGTTGGGCTGGATCGCGCCGCTATACGCGTTGGCATAACGCGTCTCGGTCGTGACGTTGCCATCGGCGTCGAGCGCATAGGCGGTGACGTAGCCGTTCTGGTCGAGCTGGGCGACCTTGCGGCCGAGCAGGTCGTACCAGAAATAGCTGTAATTGCCGTTGCCGTCGGTTTGCCGCCAGACGTTGTCCGTGCCGCCGCGATAGGTCTGCGACACGGTGATGCCGGCCGTCGTCCAGGCATAATGCGCCCCGTTGACGCTGCCCGTCAGCACATTGGCGACGGTCGTCGAGGTGAGGCGGTTGAGCCCGTCGTAGAGATAGGTGGTCTCGCGATAGGTGTCGCCGTTGTTGGGCGCCGGCAGCGGGCCGTCCGGCGTGCCCGGGATGCCGCCCGTCAGCGCCGTGTCGTAAGCCCTGACGCTCTTGACGTTGCCTGCGGCGTCGTAGGTCCAATAGGTCAGCCCGGCCATCGCGTCGACCTGGGCGATCTTGCGGTTGGCGCCGTCGTAGTAGAACAGCGTGCGCCCGCCCGCCGCGTCGTCCTTCTCGACCAGATTGCCGCGCTTGTCGTAGGTGAAGTATTCCTTGGGCGTCCAGGTGCCGGTCGTGAAGTCGGACTGGTCCATGACCGTCACGGCGTCGTGCCAGGTCTCGGTCATGCGGTCGTGGCCGTCGTATTTGTAGATCGTCGTGCGCGTTCCGTTGCCTTCGACCATCTGGGTGCGGTTGCCGCGCAGGTCGTACTGGTAGCCGGTGACGATCTGCATCGTCTGGTCGGTGGTGTCCGTCGAGTTGCGGTAGACGATGTCCTGGGTGGTCTGGGTCAGCCGGCCGAGATGGTCGTAGGCGCTCTCCGTCGTGCCGCCGAGCCGGTTGGTGACGCGGACGCGCCGGCCCAGCGCGTCGTAGTCGTAATACTCGGTCTTGAGCATCGCGTCCTGGGCCGACTTGACGTGGCTGAGGCCGTCATAGGTGAAGGTCGTGGTCGCATCCTCGCCCGCGGTGGTGACGATGTTCACCGTGGTCTGGTCGCCGGCGACAAAGCTGCCGGTCGCGCGCTGGGCGTAGCGCGTCACCCGGGCGACGTCGCCGCGCGCGGTATAGGCGGTCTTGGTCGCGAAGCTCTCGGCGTCGACCTCGAGCACCTTGCGGTTCAGCCGGTCGTAGAACGCATAGGTCTTGGTCGCGAGAGGGGTGCCCTGGTCCAGCGTCGTGAGGATGACGTTGCCGATCGCGTCGTAGCCGTAGGTCGTCCTGGTCGTCGAGCCGGTGGCGATCTTGCGGGTCTGGCCCGTCATGTCGCCGCGGCGGTCGTATTCATAGGTGGTGGTGTTCAGCGTGCCCGAGGCGTCGCCGACATCCTTCTCCGTCACCTCGTCGAGCGCGTCATAGAGATAGCTCGTGATCGTGATGCCGTCCGCGTCGGTCTGGGCGGTGAGGCGTGACGCGCGGTCGTAGTCGTAATGGGTATGGGCCTGGTCGGTGGAGCCTTGCGCGTCGTAGCGGTCCGTCAGCCGGCCGAGCGTATCGTATTTGAACTGCGTCAGGATCGGCGCGCCGTCGGCATCGTCGGTTTGCAGCGTCACGCGGCCGAGCAGGTCGTAGTCGTAATGCGTGCGGACGGCCTGCAGGCCGTCGTTGACGGCGACGATCCTGTCGGTGAGCCGGCCCAGGTGATCGTATTTGTACTGGGTGTCGGATTCCTCGCTCTTCTGATAGCCCCTGTACTCCCGGATCACGCGGCCGAACGAGTCGTAGTCGTAGCGCGTGACGGTCGCGATGCTGCTGTCGTTGTAGCCGTCGGTGCGGAAGATGTTCCGGCCCAGCGCGTCGTATTGGTAATAGGTCGTGCTTTCGGCGCCGTCGCCCTGGGCCCTGGTCTCGAGCCGTACCCGCGCGCTCACACCGTCATAGTCGTAATGCGTGTTCGAGGCGTCCGCCGGGACGTTCGCGGCCAGGGTCTTGTCGGTGAGACGGTTGAGGGCGTCGTAGGCGTAGAGGGTCTCGCTCTGCTCGGGCTTGGTCCACGCGCCCCATTCCTGCACCAGGCGGTTGGCCAGGTCGTAGACGAAATGCGTCGTGGTGTTGGCGGTGGTCGAGTTCGCGCCGTCCGTGCGGTCGGTGAGGTTGCCGAACGCGTCATAGGCATAGGTCGTGGTGGATCGCTCCTGCGCCGTGCCGTTGGCGGCCTCGGTCTGCAGCACGAGCCGTCCGAGCTGGTCGTATTCGTGATGGGTGACGGTATCGACGCCGCTTCCCAGGCCGTGCGTGACGTCGAGCTGCTCGCCGAACGCGGTATAGGTGTAGAAGGTCGTCGACTGCTCCTGCGCAGTGCCGTTGGCGGCGCGGAGCCGGCTCTTCAGAAGGCCGTTCGCATAGTAGAGCGAGCGCGTGACGGTCGCGATCGCGAGGTTGTTCGCGGCGTCGGTCTGCTCGTAGACCTCGCCGAAGAAATTGTAGCTGTAGGTCGTCTTGGATTGCTGCAGCTGGTTGCCGGAGCCGCGCGTCTGCGACGTCATCCGGCCGAGGCTGTCGTACTCGTAATGCGTGACCGTCTTGTAGGCGTTGTCGTCCGCCGCGTCGGTGCGATCGCCGACGCCATAGGCCGTGTAGTCGTAATGCGTGCGCGTCTGGTCTGTCGCGTTGCCGGCGGCATCGGTCTCGTCGGTGAGCCGGCCGTCGGTGTCGTAGGCGTAGTCGGTCTCGACGGACAGCGTCGCCGCGGACACGACTTTTTTGACGGCCTGATGGAACGCGTTGTAGGTGAAGGTGGTGAGCACGCCCGACGGGTCCTGCTCGGTCAGCAGGTTCCCGGCGGCGTCGTAGGCATAAAGCGTCGCCGCCGCCTTGTTGGTGCCGTAGGCGAGCGTCTTGGCGACGAGCTTGCCGGTGCCGTCGTAATCGAAATGGGTGCAGGTGCCCAGAGCGTCGTAGGAATCCGAGACCCGGCCGTCGGGATCGTAGGTGAAATGCACGACTTCCGCGTCCGCCGGCGCGGGATCGGGAATATTGGCGTCCAGCCATGTCATCGTCGTCGCATCGCCGATCGCGTAGATGCCGGCGTATTGGTACTTGCGCGTGACGTTGTCGTCGGCGTCGTATTTGTACTTTGTGACGTAGCCGCGGGCGTTCGCCTCGTACACGACGCGGCCCTTCACGTCGCGGAAATACCAGGTCGCGCGGTTGTCGGTGTCGGTCGCCTGTGCCGTGGCGGACGACCAGTTGTTCAAACCGTTGAGCGTCATGTTCGCGGCCCCGCAGGGATTCGCGAAGGTGATCCGCTTCGTGATCCGATCCGCGTCGTCGTAGAAATATTTCGTGACCGTGCCGACCGGGTCGATCGCATAAGCGAGCCGGCCGAGCGTGTCGTAGACCGACCACGAGCTGCGGTTGTCGGCGAGGCCCGAAAGCCCGGTGAGGCCGCTGCCGATCTGGCTCTTCACGTAGTCGAGCGAAAGCCCGCTCGCAGGCGTCGCGATGCGGCCCGCATATTCGATCTTGTTGATCACGTTGCCGAGGCCGTCGCGGATATAGGCCGTGGGATGGAGCACGCTGTCGAGCTGGTAGACCAGGAGGCCGCGGCCGTCATGGAGCTCGTAGCTCACGCGGTCCTGCGTGGGCGCGGCGAGGCCGTTCTTCAAATCGGCGAGCGAGCCGTTGACGCGCAGGCCGGCATTGGTCTGGTTGTAATAGGCGGTCGTGCTGGCCGTCTCGCCTGCCTGGTCGTAGACGGTCTCGGTCAGATATCCCATGCCGTCGAGCGTGGCGACGAGGCGGCCGTCCGCGTCGTAGAAATTGCGCGCGACGCGGTCGTCGCTGCTGGTCGCCGGGATGTGCGTCGTCTCAGGCGGGCTGGTCTTGAAGCCGCTCAGTCCGTTGACCGGGGTGGCATACGCCGTGGTCCGCACGAGATGCGAGGCACCGTCGTACTGATAGGCGACGGCGTTGCCCTTGCCGTCGATCGTCTCGACCAGCCTTTCGTCGGCGTCGTAGATGCGCCACGACCACAGATCGCCGTCGCTCGCTCCGGGACGCACGCTGTTCAGGTCGATGTCGCCCGACAGGCCCGCCAGCGTCGTGGGCGCGATCTTGGCTTCGTAGGCGACCGAGAACAGCAGGTTGTCGTTGTCGTCGTAGCCGTATTCGGTGACCGAGCCGTCGGCCGCGATGTCGGCGGTCTTCCGACCCATCAGGTCGTAGACGTAGAAGCTCTTGTTGCCGTCCGGGTCCTGTACGCCGACCAGCCGGCCGAGATTGTCGTAAGCATAGGTCGTGGTCGTCGACGCGATGGCGGGGCCGGACCGGGTGACGCCGACCAGCCGCCCGGCAAGGTCGTAGACCGAGGTCTCGAGCAGACCGCCCTCGAGCTGGACGGCCACCTGGTTGCTGCTGTCGGTATAAGTCGTCAGCAGCGTCGTGCCGTGCTTCGTGTTGTGGGACACGACGCGCCCCAACCCGTCATAGGCCCAGCTCTCGCCGGTCTCGCCGACGATCGTCCGGCTCAGCAGATTGCCGTACTGGTCGTAGACGTAATTGGTGCGCGTGAAGGCTTGCGAGGTGTCGCCGTCGCCCGTGGCGGTGCAGGCGCCGTACCGGTTCGTCTGCGTGACGTTGCCGCGGAAATCGTAAGAATAGTCCATGCGCATGACCGTGGAATCGCGATGCGCGTCCGCCCAGGTCATCAAGCTGGCTTCCGAGATCGAGACGTTGTCGGCGAGCGCGGAGATATCGTAGGTGCCGCTGCGGTAGAGAAGGTCCGACTTGGCGGTGCCGTCGCCGTTCAGCTTCTTGAGGTTGTTGTAGTACTGGTACTCCGTCACTTCGCCCAGCGCGCTGACGACGAAGCGCAGATGATGCTCGGTGTCGTAGGCATAGCGCGTGGTCTGCGACGTGCCGCTTGCCGCGTGCAGCGTCTCGGTCAGGAGCTCGTTGTAGATGCTGTAGGTGTATTCGGTCGAGTTTCCCAACGCGTCGGCCTTGGTCGCCAGGTTGCCGTTGGTGTCGTAGGTGTAGGTGGTGGTGTTGCCGTTGGCGTCCTTGTAGCTCTGGATGTCGCCGGTCGGGGTATAGGTGTAGCGGTAGCTCGAAGTGACGGTGCTGCCGACGATGCCCAGGTCCATCCGCTTGAGCGAGCCGTCGAGGTTATAGAACAGCTTGGAGACGTTGCCCTGCTGGTCGGTGATCGTCGTGACGCGCGCGCCGGTGTCGTAGCTCAGCGTCGTCGTCGACGTCGTTCCCGCGGCGTCGTTGGTCTGCTTGACGGTCTGGATGCGATAGACGCCGCCGACGAGCGTATAGGTGAACTCGACCTTGGCGCCGTCGTTCTGGGTGATCCTGCTCACCATCCCGCTGACGCTGTCGTAGTCGTAGATCACGGTGTCGACGTTGTTGTCGGCGACCGAGTTGTCGCCGGGCGTGAGGTCGGTGGTGACCTTGCGCAGCCGGTTCTGCTGATCGTAGTTGTAATAGGTGCGCGTCAAGGTCGCGCCGCCGTTGAGCGAGGTCAGGATGCTCTGCAGCCGGTTGTTCGCGTCATAGACCAGCGTCGTGACTTCGGCCGTCTGCTTGCCCGAAACCGTCGTCGTCACCGAGGTCAGGAGGTTGCCGGTGTAGCCGTAGGTGAGCTGGTTGGTGTCCGGATCGGCGCGGCTGACGATACGGCCGTTGTTCGAAGGGTCGTAGCACTCCTTGATCTGCGTGTCGCCGTCGGTCCAGATCCATTGCGGATGGTTGGGGTCGGTGGTGTCGTATTTCAGCGTGTCGTAGGCGCCCGCGCCCTGCGTGCAGACGTAGCAGCCGCGCGTCGTGTCGTAGGTATAGGTCTCGTCCGAGCCGTCCCAGTCGTAGCGCGTGACCGCCGAGCCGTTCGTGTTGAGGTCCGGCGGGACCGGGCCGATGCGGCGCACGGCGCTCATCTGCCAATTGTCGCCGTTGTCGTCGCCGTTGGTGCCGAGGCTGTTGTAGGTGCGGTTCAGCACGTCGTCCGGGCCCTCGCCGATGAGGACCTCGTCCGTCCGCTCGATCACCAGGTTGCCGGTGGCGGCGTTGACGTAGACGTTCTCGCCGTAGCGGGCGAAGGCCTGGCTGCCGAGCTGGCCGCGTGAGCCGATGACAAAAGCCGAACTGCGCTCCAGCCCAAGGCCGGTGCCCGTCACGAATGCAACCATGGTCCCCCATCCTGGCGAACGCGACGTCCGGGACGCGCCGCCCCTTTTGAGAACCAATCGGCAGATTGGAGATTTTGTTTAACGATTTTTCATGATCCGGCCTCGGCCGTGCCCACAGGCGCCGCCGACGACGCGCGGCTTCGGGGGGCGTTCTCCCGCCTGGTCGAGGCCGTCGAGAGCGAGGCTGAGGCCGAAATCGTCATTGCGCGCCGGACGACTTCGACGCCGACAATGCCGTCATCGCCGAGATGCTCGGCGGCCGTCCGAAATGAGGGTTCTGCTCGATACGCATATCGCGCTATGGGCACTGCAGACGATCCGAGACTTCCGGCTCGCGCGCGGACGCCGATCGCCGACGGGGACAATGCCGTCGTCGCGAGCGCAGCGAGCGTGCGGGAGATCGCGATCAAACATGCTTTGGCGCGCGGCGGTCCGAACGACATGCCGCTCTCAGGCGCCAAGGCCTTGGAGTACTTTCAAATCCGAAAAGCCCGGTCTCTGCTTTCCTGCGCCGAAAGTCGCGCGGAGCGGCTGCGCTTGCGTGAAGTCGACACAGCCGTTAGATTAGCTAGACTTGGCTAGGAGGCGAAGATGGCGATCGTGAATATGCTGCAGGCGAAATCGAACCTTTCGCGTCTGGTCGAGGCTGTCGAAAGCGGAGCAGAAGCCGAGATCGTCATTGCCCGCAACGGCCGTCCCGCCGCCAAGCTCGTCGCCATTCGTTCGCTTCGCCGGGGACGGCGCCTCGGCGTGGCGAAAGGCAAGTTCAAGGTGCCCGACAACATCGATGCGGACAATGCCGTCATCGCGGAGATGCTCGCCGGCCGCACGAAATGAGAGTGCTGCTCGATACGCATATCGCGCTCTGGGCGATCGCGGACGATCCGAAGCTACCCGCTCGGGCGCGAACGCTCATTGCCGACAAGGACAATGCCATCGTCGTGAGCGCCGCGAGCGTGTGGGAGATCGCGATCAAGCACGTCTTGGCGCGGGGCGGCCCAAACGACATGCCGCTCTCGGGCATCAAGGCCCTGGGGTACTTTCAAAGGGCCGGCTACGAGATGCTCGCCGTCACCGCCGAACATGCCGCCGCGGTCGAGCGTCTCAAGCCGCATCATGCAGACCCTTTCGACCGTTTGCTGGTCGCTCAGGCGCTCTCAGAGCCGCTACGGCTCCTGACACGCGACAAGCATGTCGCGGGCTATAGCGATACGGTCATTTTGGTTTGAACGGGCCACGCTCGATTCGTGGTCGTGCTGAGCGCCGGGCTGCTCTATTCGCTGCTGCGCGTTCGACGGCGTCTGCTGCGCTGAGAACGGCGCCTCGCGCGATCACGGCGTCCATTGCATTCCGAGGAAACAACTCACGCCGAAGCCGCTTGTGTCCTCGCCATAGGTCGAGCCCAGCGAGGATTCGGGCACGAGCGCGTCCGAGAGGTCGTACATCGCGCCGGGGTTTGGCATGCCGGGATCGTCGGTGGCGTAGGCAGGCGATGGTGACGCCAAGGTTGCGCGCACGTGGTAATCCGCGCGTTAAGCCGATCGTCGACCCGCATACGCATTAGCGCGTATACGCACAAATGCGTATGCGGTTGCGATCGCGGCGCCGTGCATCGCGCAAGTGCCGGAATTGCAAATGAATTTGCGCGCTTCGCATGTCGAGCTCGCGCCGCGGGGCGCGCGCGCGCCGCAAAGCGCTCCCCTATCGTTTAACGCGGCATACAGGGTTGCGGCTCAACTTCGCGCTCGGAAAACAGCGCTCTCGCTCGCGCAAGCGATCGGAGCCCGGGCCGTGCATGGAGACACTATGAGCATCGCATCCGCGTTTCAGAACATGAAAGTCAAGACGAAGGTGATCGCCGCCTTCGCGCTCGTCTTGGTCGCTGCCGGCGGCCTCGGCCTCTTCTCCATCTCAAGACTGGGAGAAGTCAACGAGAAAGCCAGTGAAATTCGCGACAACTGGATGCCGAGCATTCGGCATCTCAGCGAGATCAAGTATCTCGGCATGCGCTACCGCCAGCGTCAGGCGGCGTATCTGCTCGTGACCGACGCCGAAGAGCGCAAATCGAAGCTTCACGACCTTGCGCCGATCGAGGGCGCGATCAAGGAAAGCTGGGAAAAATACAAGCCACTGATATCCGCCGGGGACGAGCAGCGCCTGGCTGACAAGGCCTGGAACGCCTGGACGGAATATGCCGCCACGCAACCCGAGCTGGTCGACGTCGCGGGTGCAAAGGGCGCGGCCGCCGCGACAGCGTTCTATGACGGGCCGATGCGCGAACGCATGGAGAATTTCCGCCTAGCGGTCGGGCAGCTCGTCGATTACCAGGTGCAGGGTGGGGCAAAGGCCGCCGACGAAGGGCGATCCGAGTTCGAATCGACGAAGACCTGGGTGTTCCTGGCCCTGGGCCTCGCATTCCTGTTCTGCATCGGGGCCGGCTTCGCCCTGATCCGCGCCGTTTCCGGACCGCTGGTGCAGATGACCGGCGCGATGGGCAAGCTCGCCGCCGGCGATCTCAACGTCGATGTTCCCGCCACCGGGCGCAAGGACGAGATCGGCCAGCTGGCGGAGGCGATGAAAACCTTCAAGGAGCAGCTCGCCGCGGCGGAGCGTTCGAAGACGGAGCAGACGCGCACGATCGTCGAGAGCGTCGGCGCGGGTCTCGATGCGCTCGCCAAGGGCGACCTGGCGCATCGCGTCGATGCCGATCTCACCGGTCCGTTCGCCAAGCTCAAGCAGGACTTCAACGGCGCGCTGGAGCGTCTCCAGGACACGATGAAGACCGTGCTCGCCTCGACCTCCGGCATCACCACCGGCGCGGGCGAGATCAGCCAGGCGGCCGACGACCTGTCCAAGCGCACCGAGCAGCAGGCCGCGAGCCTGGAAGAGACCGCCGCCGCGCTCGAGGAGATCACGGCGACCGTCAAGAAGACCGCGCAGAACGCCAAGGAAGCGAGCGCCATCGTCACGACCGCCAAGAGCGCGGCCGAGGACGGCGGGCGCGTCGTCGAGACGGCGATTACCGCGATGGGCCAGATCGAGCAGTCCTCCAAGCAGATCACCGACATCATCGGCGTCATCGACGAGATCGCGTTCCAGACCAACCTCCTGGCGCTCAATGCGGGCGTCGAGGCGGCGCGCGCGGGCGATGCCGGCAAGGGCTTCGCGGTCGTGGCCAGCGAGGTGCGCGCGCTGGCGCAGCGTTCGTCCGAAGCGGCGCGCGAGATCAAGACGCTGATCAAGACGTCCGGCGAGCAGGTCAATTCCGGCGTGAAGCTGGTCGGCGAGTCCGGCGAGGCGCTCAAGAAGATCGTCGAGCAGGTCGTCGAGATCAATACGCTGGTCAGCGAGATGGCGCAGGCCGCGCAGCAGCAATCGACCGGCATCGAGGAGGTCAACGTCGCCGTCAACCAGATGGACCAGGTGACGCAGCAGAATGCCGCGATGGTCGAGCAGTCGACCGCCGCGTCGCGCAACCTCGCCACCGAGACCTCGGAGCTCGCGCGCCTGGTGTCCTTCTTCAAGGTCGGCGAGGCGCCGCCGCCGCGCTCCGCTCCGGTCCATTCAGGCGCGGGCCGGCCGGTCGCGCGCGCCGTTTCGCGGACGCAGGCGCCTGCGGGCGGCGGGCGGCGCGCTTCGGCGGCCGTGGCGGTGAAAGCCGTCGCCGCCGAAGACGATTGGCAGGAATTCTGAGCGGGGCAAGGTTCATGTCGTTCATGCAAGACGACGGACGGGGGAATTGCGTGCTCAAGCTCCCGTCCATCCTGGATCTCACCGTGGCGTCCGCGCTCAAGCTGGATCTCCAGACGGCGCTGGCGCGGGGAGAAGGCCTGACGGTCGACGGCGAGGAAGTGAGGCGCGTCACCTCTCCGTGCCTTCAGGTGCTGGCGGCCGCGGCGCGCGCCTTCGCGCAGACGGGAGGCGCGGGCCTGCGGATCCGCAACGCGTCGGAGGCGCTGCGCGAGACCGTCGCCGGGCTGGCGCTCGGCGAGGCGATCGCAACCGGAGGAGACGCCAATGGGTAAGATCATCCTGACCGTCGACGATTCCAAGACGATGCGCGATATGCTCAAGCTTGCACTCAGCGCCGACGGTCATATCGTGATCCAGGCGGACGACGGCGTGAACGGCGTCGAGGCGCTGCGCCATGCCGGCGATGTCGATGTCATCATCACCGACATCAACATGCCGCGCATGGACGGTTTCGGCTTCATCGATCAGGTGCGGCGCGATCCGGGCCGGCGCGCGACGCCGATCCTGGTGCTGACCACCGAAACCGAGCCCGCCAAGAAGCAGCGCGCGCGCGACGCAGGCGCCACCGGGTGGATCGTAAAGCCGTTCGACCCGGCCAAGCTGCTCGCCGCGGTGCGGCGGGTGTCGCCTTAGAGGATTCGCGCATGGATCCGATGGAAGCCATCAAGCAGACCTATTTCCAGGAATGCGACGAGCTCCTGCTCGCGATGGAAGAGGGGCTGATCGCCATCGAGGCCGGCGAGGCCGACGGCGAGACCATCAACGCCGTCTTTCGCGCCGTGCATTCGATCAAGGGCGGCGGAGGTGCGTTCGGCTTCGAGGCGCTGGTCGCGTTCGCGCACATCTTCGAGACCGTGCTCGACCATCTGCGCTCGGGAAAGCTTTCTCCGAGCGGCGCGGTGATCAAGGTGCTGCTGCGTGCGGGCGACGTGCTGTCCGACCATGTCGGGGCGGCGCGCGACCGGCGCGCGCTGGGCGATGAGCACGATGCGGACATCAAAGCCGAACTCGCGGCTCTGTCCGGCGAGGAAGCGGGCTCGGACGAGGCGGCCCCCGCCGATTTCGAGGGGTTGGACTTCACGCCGACCTGCATCGTGGTGGACGAGCCTGCGGCGCAAAGCGGATGGAAGATCGTCTTCAGGCCGCACGCGGCACTCTACGCCAAGGCCAACGAGCCGTATCTCCTTGTGCGCGAGCTGGCGCAGCTTGGCCCTACCGCCGTCGAGGCGGACCTGACCGCCTTGCCCGCACTGGACGCGATCGAGCCGGATCAAGCTTATTTCTCCTGGACCGTCACGCTGACGTCCGATGTGGCGCGCGAGAAGGTCGAAGAGGTGTTCGACTTCGTCGTCGGCGATTGCGATCTGACGATCGAACCGCTGTCGCCGGCTCCCGTCGCCGTCCCTGTGACGGCGGCAGAGGAGTTTCCGTCCATTGCGGCGGGGCCCGTTCAACCGCAGGAGAAGAAGGACGCCCCCGCCGCGCACGATGCGGCCAAGCAGACCATTCGCGTCGACCTCGACAAGGTGGACCGCCTCGTCAACCTCGTCGGCGAGTTGGTCATTACCCAGGCCATGCTCTCGCAACGCGTCCTCGAATGCAGGATTCCGCGTGCCTCATCGATAGGCGACGGACTTTCCGAGCTCGAGCATCTGCTGCGCGAGCTTCAGGAAAGCGTGATGGCGATCCGAACGCAGCCGGTGAAATCGGTGTTTCAGCGCATGCCCCGCCTGGTGCGCGAGCTCGCCGCCCAGACCAACAAGAAAGTCCGGCTGGTCGTCGAGGGCGAGGCCACCGAAGTCGACAAGACCGTCATCGAGCGGCTCGGCGAGCCGCTGACCCACATGATCCGCAACGCCGTCGATCACGGCCTGGAGACGCCCGAGGAGCGCGCAGCGGCCGGCAAGCCCGAGGAGGGCACGGTGACGCTCTCGGCCGAGCATCGCGGCGGACGCATCGTGATCGAGGTCAGCGACGACGGGCGCGGCATCGACCGGCCGCGCGTGCGCGAGAAGGCGGTCGAGCGCGGGCTCGTGTCGCCGGCCGCACAGCTTTCCGACGATGAGGTCGACAATCTCATCTTCATGCCGGGTTTCTCCACCGCCAGCCAGGTTTCGAACATCTCGGGGCGCGGCGTGGGCATGGACGTGGTCCGCCGCAACATCGTCGACCTCGGCGGACGCATCAGCATCGGCTCCGACCCCAAGCAGGGCAGCAAGTTCAGCCTGACCCTCCCGCTCACCCTCGCCGTGCTCGACGGCATGGTCGTCGCGGTGGGCGATCAGACCTTCGTGCTGCCGCTCGCGCACATCGTCGAGAGCCTGAAGCCGCGCAAGCAGGACGTGCGCGCCTTCGGCCGCGAAGGCAATCTGCTCAATGTCCGCGGCGCATACGTGCCGCTGGTCGACACGGCGGAGCTGCTCGGCGCGCGGCGGGCGGCCAACCAGGACGGCGGCGTGGTGATCTTGGTCGAAAGCCAGGGGACGGGCCGTCTGGCTCTGATGGTCGACGCGATCCTCGGCCAGCATCAAGTTGTCATCAAAAGCTTCGAAGGCAATTACCGCCACATCGACGGCATCGCGGCCGCGACCATCCTGGGCGACGGGCGCGTGGCGCTGATCCTGGATGTCGACGGTCTGGTCGCCAGTTGCCGAAACCGCCTTGCCACCGCCGAGACTCTAGCTACGGGAACCTAGGACATGGACGACAAAGCGATCTTGGGCGCGGATGCGCGCCGCCAATTCATCACCTTCCATTCGGGCGAGCAGGAATTCGGCGCCGATATCATGGTCATCCGCGAGATCCGCGGCTGGACGCCGACGACGCCGCTGCCGCATTCGCCGGACTACGTGCTGGGCGTCATCAACCTGCGCGGCGTGGTGCTGCCCGTGGTCGATCTCAACGCCAGGCTGGGCCGCGCCCGCACCGAGGCCAACCCCAAGCATGTCATCGTCGTGGTCAGGACGGGCGAGCGCACCATCGGCCTGCTCGTCGATGCCGTTTCGGACATCCTCACCGTCAGGGCGGCGGACATTCAGCCGACGCCCGAGCTCGCCCGCGACGAGCAGTCGGAGTTCATCGAGGGCATCGCCGTGCTCGACAGCCGCATGGTGACGATCCTGAGCATGGAGCGCCTGACCGCCTCGCTCGTCGCCACGCAGACCGCGCTGGCGGCATGAGGGCCCAGGCCATGCCCACGCACGATCGCGAGTCATCGCCGGTGCCGGCGGGCGAGTTCGCCTTCTCCTGGAGCGATTTTCACAAGATCGCCGCCCTGGTGCATGGCGAGGCGGGCATCGTGCTTGTCGAAAGCAAGGCCAATCTCGTCTATTCGCGGCTCGCCAAGCGGCTGCGAGCCATCGGGTTGCGCAGCTTCCGCGACTATTGCGCGCTGGTGGAGAGCGACGACGGCATAGACGAGCGCCAGGCGCTGATCGCCGCCATGACGACCAACGTCACGAAATTCTTCCGCGAGCCGCACCATTTCGAGCATTTGACGAAGAACGTGCTTCCCGGCCTGGCCGCTGCGGCGCGCGGCGGCGAGCGCGTGCGCATCTGGTCCGCCGGCTGCTCCTCGGGCGAGGAGCCGTACTCAATCGCGCTGACCCTGCTCGGCGTCATGCCCGACGCTGCCGAACACGACGTCCTGATCCTTGCCACCGACATCGACCCGAACATGATCGCGCGTGGCGAAGAAGCAGTCTATCCGTTGGCGCGGCTGGACGACATTCCGAGGTCCATGCGCGGCTCCGCCCTCGAGGTCGACACCGCGCGGTCCTGCTTCCGCTTCACCGGACGCGCGCGCGATGTCGTCCGCTTCCGCCAGCTCAACCTGCTGCACAACTGGCCGCTCAAGGCGCAGTTCCAAGCCGTGTTTTGCCGCAACGTGATGATCTATTTCGACCAGGCGACCCAGGACGACATCTGGCGCCGCTTTGCCGGGCGCATGTCGCCCGGTGCGCATCTCTATATCGGCCATTCGGAACGCATCGCGACCGATGCGCTGCCCTTCACCGTCGCGGGACAGACCACCTATCGCCTTTCGGGGAGAACGCGATGAAACCGGTACGCGTCCTGATCGTCGACGACTCGGCGACCATCCGCCATCTGCTGACCGAGATCCTGTCGCGCGATCCCGAGATCCAGGTCGTGGGCGCGGCGCCCGAGCCGGCGGTCGCCAGGCAGATGATCAAGGATATGGCTCCGGACGTCGTGACGCTCGATGTCGAAATGCCGAACATGAACGGTCTCGAATTCCTCGAGAAGATCATGCGGCTCAGGCCCATGCCCGTGGTGATGGTGTCGACCCTCACCGAAGCCGGCGCGGAGGTGACGCTCGACGCGCTGGCGCTGGGCGCGGTCGATTTCTACGCCAAGCCCACGCGCAATGTGGGCCCGGCTCTCGACGCGGCGGCGCGGGAGCTGGCCGAGAAGGTCAAGACCGCGGCCACGGCGCGGTTGCGGCCGCTCGACCGGAAGCGCGCGGTGGCGTTGCCGCCGAGCCGCATGCAGTTCCAGAAGAAGCTCGTCGCCATCGGCTCGTCGACCGGCGGCGTGGAGGCGCTGCTCGAGGTGCTTTCGCATTTCCCCGACAACTGCCCGCCGACTGTGATCACGCAGCACATGCCGGCCGGGTTTACGACCTCGTTCGCCAGGCGGCTCGACCGCTTCTGCAAGCCGTCGGTCGTGGAGGCAAGCGACGGAGAGGCGCTGGATTTCGGCAAGGTGGTCCTGGCGCCCGGCGCCGTGTCGCATCTCGAGGTCGCCGGTCGCGGCACCTGGCGCTGTCGCCTCATTGCCGACGCGCCGACCGGCGGCCATCGGCCCTCGGTCGATCGCCTGTTCCATTCCGTCGCGCGCATGGCGGGCGACGACGCCATCGGCGTGATCCTGACCGGAATGGGCCGCGACGGCGCGTCGGGCCTGCTCGCGATGCGCCAAGCCGGCGCCGCGACCATTGGCCAGGACGAAACGACCTCGATCGTCTACGGCATGCCCCGCGCGGCATTCGAGATCGGCGCGGTCGGTCGTCAGCTCCCGCTCGACAAGATCGGCGACGAGATTCTCAAGCAAGCGCAAATGTCGGGAGGCGCGTGATGGCCACGGCCGCGAAAATCCAAGTCATCATCGTCGACGATCAACTGACCATCCGCGCCCTGGTCCGCACCAGCCTGCAGCAGATCGGCATCGTCAATGTGCGCGAATTCGGGAGCGCGGCGGAGGCGCTTCAGAACGTCCAGGTTCAGCCGGCCCATATCATCGTTTCGGACTTCAACATGCCGGAGATGGACGGGCTGGAATTCCTCAAGAAGTTGCGCGCCAATCCGCAGATGCAGAACACGGCCTTCATCCTGCTCACCGGCCGCGCGGACAAGGAGCTGGTGGCGCGCGCGCTGCAGTTCGGCGCCAACAACTATCTGGTCAAGCCGTTCACGGTGGCCGTCCTGAAGCAGAAGATCGAACAGGTCGTGGGGGCGCTGACCTGATGTCGCCGCTCGCAGCACGCAAGCCGCGCGTCTCCGCGCCGCCAGGGCCGAGGCGCTATTTCAGCGCCCAGGAAGGGTGCTGGTACGTGCAGATCACGCAAGGTGAAAACCACGTCACCGGCGAGCCGCGCGAAGTTCTGACCACGATTCTGGGGTCGTGCGTATCGGCGTGCATCCGCGACCGCGAGTTCGGCGTCGGCGGCATGAACCACTTCCTGCTGCCCGAAGGCGGCAGCGACGACAGGGACGCGCAGCGCTATGGCGTCAATGCGATGGAGCTGCTTATCAACGGCCTTTTGAAGCACGGAGCTTCGCGCCGCGGGCTCGAGGCGAAGCTCTTCGGCGGAGCCAACGTCCTGGCGGGGCTTTCCGACGTCGGCTCGCGCAATGCGGCTTTCGCGCGCCAGTTTCTGCTCGACGAGGGCATACCGCTGGTCGGCGGCGACGTCGGAGGCACCATGCCGAGGCGAATCCAGTTTTGGCCCACGACCGGACGCGCGCGGCAATTGGCGCTCGGCGTCACCGACGTCCGGGCGCTGGGAGAGCGCGAGCTCAGCACCGCCGAGCGGATTCGCCGTCACGAAGCCGAGGAGGGCAACGATGTCGACCTCTTCTGATCTGCGCGACGTGGCCCATCTGCTCGTGGCCATCGCGTCCGAGTGCTCGGCGATCGGCGGCGAGATTTCGCAGCTGGGAGACTTGATTTCGGAGAGTGCCGCCGTCGCGGATCCGGGATTGATAAGGCTGCAGTCGTTCGATCGCATCACCCAGAACGCTCACGCGCAGGCCGGCCTCATCGCGCACATCGTCCGGGTGCTGCTCGCCGGGCAGGCGCCCGATACCAACGACCTGATCCGGGCGATCGAGAACATGCCGCTGCCGGAGGTTCGCGCGCGCCTGAAGCACGCGCTCGGGCGCCGGGTGGAGCACGTCGAGGCGACCGAAGACGAGATCTGGACCGCATCCCTCCATGCGACCGCAGGGCACGCATGAAGAAGGCCTCGCTCAACCTCAAGGGTGCCGCGACCCTGATCGTCGACGACGACAAGTTCGCGGTCGGGATCCTGCTGCAGATGCTGCGCGGCTTCGGCATCGACCAACCCGTCGTGGTGGAGAGCGGCGCGGCCGCCAAGAAGTTGCTGGCGAACCACGTCTACGATCTGTGCATACTCGAGGCCAGGCTTCCCGACATGAAGGGCTCGGAGTTGTTGCACTGGATACGCAGGCAGAAGCCGCCGGTGCGCTTCATGCCGAGCATCGTCGTCACCGGATATTCGCAGCTCAGCAACATCGTCGCCATGCGGGATTCGGGCGCGCACACAGTGATCAAGAAGCCGCTTTCGCCGCAGGCTCTGTTCGACCGCATCGGCTGGGCAGCCGATGGAGCGCGCGCCTTTGTCGAGGTCGGCGGCTACATCGGCCCCGATCGCAGGTTCAAATTCGTCGGTCCTCCGGACGGCGTCGGAAGGCGACAGGACGATCTCTCGGGCGAAATCGGCGAGGCAACCGAACCGAACATGTCCCAAGCCGAGATCGACGCGATGATCCGGCCGACCAAGATCATGGCGGAATGAGCATGCAGGAAAGAAAGTCGTCGAACATTCGCTACTTTCGGGCTCCGACGCGGTTGTCCCGTCTGGTGGAACGTCCCGGAGGCGTCTGGCGGCCAAAGGCCGTCGCCGACGCCGAGCGCCTCGTGGAGAGTATGCGCGACGCGTATGTGAGCGCGCTCGAAGAGCTCATCGCCGATCTTCAGTGCGTGCAATCGGACCGGTCCTTGGCCGTGCCCGCCAAGCTCGACCGGTTCGAGCGCACCGCCGACAGAATCATCACCGTCGCCGGCGCCTTCGGCTATACGGCGCTCGCCGAGGCGGCGATGCGGTTGTGCGATCTGGTGCGCGGGCTGGATGGCTGCACGGGAGCGGCGATCGAAATCGTTGCGGTTCCGATCGACGCGATTCGCCTGCTGGCGCCTCGCGCCGAGATGCAGAGTGAAATACAGACGAGCCGGCTGCTCGCGGAGCTCCAGGCTCTGCTCGATCATCTCGGCATCGCGACGCCGGCCCCTGTCGAGGTTTCGCCGTGAATCGGTCCGAGCGGTTTCGATCCGTATACGCATAATACCGAACTTTTCTTCGTTCCCCGGCTATGCGAAACCCGGTCGTTGCCTGTGGAAGAACGTCATGGGTTTCGGAGATCCCAGTTGTGCGAGGTTGCTCGAGCTAGCCGCAACGCTTCGCCGGGACGCGGCGGCCACGGCCATGCCCCGGTACATAGATCTCATGACCCGCGCCGCGGAAGAGCTCGAACGTTTCGCGGTTCCTCTCGATGACGCGCGGAAGGACGCTGGCGGCGTTACGTAGAATTACGTATGTCGGCCGCACCCGGAGCCATGTAGCGTCGATGGCACCAATCGGCGGACTGGGTCATGCTCGGAGGGTCAAAAGGGACTATCTATGTCGTCGACGACGACCTGCCCGTGCGCGATTCACTCCGTGCTCTTCTCGAAACCTGCGGCTACGAAGTGAAGGTCTATAGCGACGGCGAAGATTTTCTTCGCAACGCGGACGCAAGCGGCGCCGACTGTCTGCTGGTGGACATGGACATGCCCAGGGTCGGCGGACGACAGCTCCTGGAGCGGTTGCGTGACGCGGGCATAACGACGCCCGCCATCGTGCTCACGACGAACGGCAAGCGGATGGGGCCGCGATGGGAGCGAGCGCAGGTGTTCGCGGTGATCTCCAAGCCGGTCGCGAGCGACGAGCTGCTGCGCTTGCTCGACAGAATCTGCTGCTGAGCACCGATCCATACGTACAACTCCTGATGAGCGTCGGCGACACACTTAACCAGACATAGAGCACTCGCGTTCAAGCTCTCCCGATCATGGCCAAATGATGATGCCGTGACGGGGAGTGGTGGAATGACAAGGCATGCTGCGTTGGGTCGCGCGTTCACCGATCCCGCCGTCAGCCTTTCCGGAGGGCAGTGGACGCGAGGCCAGTCCTCTCGACGGGTCCGGGAACGCCGGTTCGGATGGCCGACATGAGACGCCGCAGCATCAAAGCGAAGTTCTTCCTGACCTTCATGGCGACGCTGGCACTGATCGCGGCGCTGGGCGGAGCGGCGCTGCGCGAGGCCGACGTCATGGCGGGGCTGACGCGCTATTCCTACAGCAGCACGGTGCCCAGCGTCGGCGCCGGCAGCCGCCTCGACGCCGAATTGAGCGCTATCCGCGTCGCCGAGGCCGAGCGCATCCTGACGAACGATCCCGCACTGATCTCGGAAGCCGACCACGCCATCGCGCGCTCGAAGCGGGCCATCGGCGAGGCGCTCGGGGACATGGCGAGCTGCGCGGACAGCGCCGAGGAGCGCGCCATCGTTCTGTCCCTGGCGCGCGAGATGCTCGGCTTCTTCCGCGACGATGGAGCGTTTCTCGCATTGTCGCGCGCGGGACGGAAGGAAGAGGCGCGCGCGATGCTGATGGGAAGCCTCGACCTCGCCTTCGATCGCATGCGTACCGAGATCGGGCGCTACGTCGAGATCAATGCCGCACAGGCTCGTCTCGCAAGCAAAACCGCCGCCGCAACCGAGGAGAAATCGTTCATTGTCATGCTGCTGTGGATAGCGATGGCGATCGGCGCGGCCTTGGCCGTATTCTTCACGCTCGTGCGCGGCGTCATCCGGCCGCTGCTGTCGATGACCCACGCCATGACGCGCCTGGCCGAAGGCGATCTCGATGCGCCCGTGCCCGGTTCGTCCCGCGACGACGAGATCGGGCGCCTCGCGGCGGCGATGACGAGCTTCAGGCAGTCGGCGATCGAATTGCGCGGCGCCAAGGAGGACGCAGAGGCCGGCACGCGCGCCAAATCGGAATTCCTCGCCAATATGAGCCACGAAATCCGCACGCCGATGAACGGCATATTGGGCATGGCCAACCTTCTCCTCGAAACCGAGCTGAACGACGAGCAGCGCGGGTTCGCGCAGATCGTCGCCGAATCCGGGGAGGCGCTCCTGGCGATCGTCAACGACATCCTCGACATATCGAAGCTGGAGGCGGGCAAGTTCGAGATCGAGCACATCGATTTCGATCTGGGCGCGACCGTCGAAAGCGCCGTCGGTCTGATGACGCCTAAGGCGCACCAGAAGAGCATCGAGATGGCGACGTTCGTCGAGCCGTCGGCGCGCGGGACCTATCGCGGCGACCCGATGCGGCTGCGGCAGATATTGCTGAACATGCTGAGCAACGCGATCAAGTTCACCGAAAAAGGCGGTGTCTCCGTGCAGGTCGTGGTGAAGCTCGGCCATATCCCGGTCGAGGGCGGCGCCATCCCGTTGCGCTTCGAGGTCGCCGACACCGGCATCGGCCTGGCCGAAAGCGTCCGGGAAAAGCTGTTCCAGAAATTCAGCCAGGCAGACAGCTCGATGACGCGCCGCTTCGGCGGCACCGGGCTCGGACTGGCGATCTGCAAGCAGCTTGTCGAGCTGATGCACGGCGAGATCGGCGTCACGAGCCGGCCGGGCGAAGGCTCGACCTTCTGGTTCGAGATTCCGTTCGAGAAATCGGTTGCGCAGGTGACCGACCGTCACACCCTGCCGGCGCATTTCAAGAGCCTGCGCGTGCTCGTGGTCGACGATATCGAGATGAACATCACGATCATGCTGCGGCAGCTCAAGGCATTCGGCATGACCGCCACGCCGGCGGCCGACGGCTTCGCGGCGATGGCCGAACTGGAGCGCGCCTGGCATCAGGGCAAGCCATTCGATCTGGTGTTCATGGATCAGATGATGCCTGGCCTGGCCGGCGACGATTTGGCGCGACGCATCCGGGCCAATCCGCATCTGAGCGACACCAGACTCGTGGTCATCTCGTCGGGCGGACGTGCCGCGGTCAAGCAGGGCCCCGACCTCAAGCTCGACGCCGTCCTGGAGAAGCCCGTCCGGCATCAAGAACTCCTCGACACGCTGTTCAACATCTACAGCACCAAAGCGGAAATCCCCGCCTTGCCCGCACCCGATTCCATCGCGGGCGCGAAGCGGCCGGCCGACCTTGCCCCCCGCGGCCGGCCGCTTCGCATTCTTCTCGCGGAGGACAACAAGGTGAACCAGAAATTCGCCGCGACCCTGCTTTCCAAGGCAGGCTACGAGGTCGAGATCGCCGAGAACGGCCATCAGGCGGTGGACGCGGTGCGCCGCTCGGATTTCGACGTCGTGCTCATGGACATTCAGATGCCCGAGCTGGACGGCGTCCTTGCCACGCGCCAGATCCGCGCGCTGGGATCGCGCAAGCGCGGCGTCCCCATCATCGCGATGACGGCCCACGCAATGGCGGGCGCCAAGGATGAATACCTGGCGGCCGGCATGAACGATTACATATCCAAGCCGGTGCAGCCCAAACTCCTGCTCGCCAAGCTCGCTTCCGTCGAGATGAAAACGGCCCCCGGCGAAATCCGGGAGGAGCCGCTTATGCTCGACCTGGACAAGCTTCGGGAGTTGAAGGACGCGTTGCCTGCCGCAAAGCTCAGGGAGTTCTTCCAACTCTATCTCGTGGACCTGGATCTCCATCTGGCGAGAATCGCGACGGCGCGCGCGCGCGGTGAGTTCGAGACGCTGGGACGCGAAGCGCATGCCATCGTGAGCATGGCCGGGAATGCGGGCGCGATGCTGGCGAGCGCGACGGCGCGGCAGCTCGAAGTGGCGTGCCGCACGGGCGACAGGGACGCGACCTATCCCTTGATCAGCGCGCTGGCTGAAGCGTGCGGGGCCTCATCCGAGGGACTGAGGCGCTGGATGGAAAGCGAGTTGCCCGGCGCGCTCGCCATGGCGAGCTGAGGGTCATGCGGCGGATCCTCAAGCCCGAACTCAGGATCGCCACTCCGCCGGCCCTGATCGATCGGGGCTCGGTCGCCGTTATCGGGCTGGAGGCCATCCGCGACAAGGCGGGACCGCGCTGGGAACGCATGCGCGCGGCAATCCATTCGCATCTCGAGGCCCTGCTCAGGCAGAAGCTCGGGCCGTCCGACTACTACGCGCGCATTGACGATCTCTCCTTTCTCGTCAGCCTACCCACGGCTTCCGCGGACGAGGCGCAGATTCTTTGTCTGCGCGTGGCGCACGAGCTGCATCAATGCCTGCTCGGGCAATGCGATATGGGAAAGCTTCGCGTGGCGCGTGCCGTGCGCCTGGACGGCGACGAGCTTTCTTGCGAGAGGCTGCAGGGGCCGATATTGAGGCGCCTCGCGGCCGCCGCGGGCCTGCGCGTCGTCGACGATCACGATGCGGGAGGCGATCCGCCGTGCGGCGAGCGATTCCAGCCGCCGATAGACGCTTCCATGACCCAAAATCCGCTTTTCGTACCCGTGTGGGACGTGCAAAACGAAGCAATCACGACCTATCGCTGCGTGCCCGTGGTCGAGACGGCGTCGTTCGGAATGCCGGTGCCGCAAAAGACCGCAAAGGCGGAGTTGAGCACGCTGCTGTCACGGATGAGCTACGCCTTGCGCATGCTGTCGAGCGATCTCGAAGCCGGGCGCAAATATCTCGTGTCGTTTCCGATCTCCTACGATCTTCTCGGCTCGCCGGTCGCGCGCATGGAGATCACCGCGCTGTGCCGCAGTCTTCCGGCCGCGATTCGGCCATATCTGCAATTCGAGATCGGCGAGCTGCCCTATGGCGTGCCACAGAGCCGGCTCACGGAATTCGTCAGCCTGCTGCGGCCGTTCTGCCGTGGCGTGACCGCCTATCTTCCCGCGCGCATTCCGAGCTACGCCGCTTATCAGGGCACGGGCCTCAACGCGATCGGGCTCTCGCTGAGCGCAGGCATCCTGGCCAATACCGAGATGGGGAGCGAGGTGTTCAAGCTCGCCACCGCGGCACAGAAGCTTCATCTCAAGGCATTCCTTCTCGACGTTCCCAACGTCGAGATGCTGCTCTCTGCGCAGAAGCTAAACGTCTACGCCGTGTCCGGCAGTATCATCGGTGCGCCGCAGGAAAAGCCGGACGGGGTGAAGCGCGTCGCTCTGGAGAGCATCGCCGCGCGCGAGCTCCAGCCTGCGGCGTGACGGGCTCAGACGGCGCTGCGACGCGGCGACCGCGCGGCCGGCCCCAAGAAGACATGGCGGCCTATCCGGGCGGTGCGCACCATGCGGTCAGCCCAGGCGGGATGGACATAGACGGCGTGGTAGTTGAGCGCATTCCCGGTGCTGTCTCCGAGCGGCAATTCGCCGGCGAAGACCTTCGTCGCCAGGACCTCGGCGGCGCGCCAAGCCGAGCGTGAGTTGGGTTTCCCGAGCGAGCCGTCGCAGGCAAAGGAGAACTGGCACCCAGGCCTGGGAGCGCCCGCATAGACGACGGCGCAAATCGTCGAGCCGTATCTGCCGGTCCTGAGACGGCGGACGACGACTTCGGCGACCGCCAGCTCGCCGGCTTCCCCTTCGCCCCGCGCTTCGTAATACATCGCCTGCGCAAGGCAGCGGTGCTGGGCAAGCAGCTCGTCCACGGCCTGAGAGCCCCGAGGCGAAGGCGAGGAAGGCAGGAGCGGTTCGGAGGTTCGTCCGTGGTCCGCAGCCTCGCTTGCAAGCGGAACCGCTCGCACGGCCGCGCTGGTGGGAACGACGGACGCGCCGAAGGTCGCGCTGGCCAGAGCCACGCAGACCGTTATCGCCGTCATCAAGATGCGATCGGCGCGCGCGGCGGCGTTCAATCGGATGGGGCCGTTCATCTCGCGGCTCCGGCGCAGAAGGGGCGGTGCCAATCGGTCGCTCCGGCGCGGTTCACGCGTGTCGCTTCTCGCCTGTGGCCGGTCTTCCACACGCCCAGGCAGGAAATGCGATTGGTCGGAGCTGCCAGGCGCCGCCATTCGACCGCCAAACGTCCCTGCACGCCCCTGCGAAGGCGTGGCGGCGCATGGCGGGGCTCGCTTCTGTCGGGATCGCGCCGCGCCACGCCGCTACGCAATGCGCGCCTGGATGTGTTGGACGAAGATGCTCGTTTCATCGGATTCTCCAGCATGCTCGCGCGTTCTGCGCAGACGCGATTGGACGGGGCATGCCGGAGGCGCGCATTGAGGCAGATCAGGCGTAGGTAGTTGTCCCGACTGGCGAATACGCGAATCACCTTAGGGAAAAATCCGAACTTTCGTTTCGTTTAAACCTTAACGAATGTTCTCCCCATCAACCTGAAGTGGGGAAACAGAAATGCCGATCTCTCTCAGCGCAGTTCGCAACGACGACAGGTTCGCGGCGTTCCATCCGGCCGCGACGATGTCCGACGACGCGCCGCTCACGCTCAACGATCACCTGCGTCTCATCCACGGAGTGAGCAGTCGCCTGCATTTTCGGCGCGGCGAAACCATCTTTGCCGAGGGCGACGCGGCCGGCCACGTCTACAAAGTCCTGACCGGCACTGTGCGGCTCTGCCGCTTCCTGCCGGACGGAAGGCGTCATGTGGGGGAATTCGTCCTGGCCGGAGACCTCATGGGCTTCCTGGAATGTCCCAATCATCCCGCGACGGCAGAGGCGGTCGACGACGTCACGCTGGTCGCCTATCCGCGCAGCGCGGTCGAGCGGCTGGCGGCCTCCGATCCCACGATCCGCAGGCGCATCACGTCCCATCTGTCGAGCTCGCTGCTGGAAGCGCAGAAGCATCTCTTCGTGCTGGGTTGCCAGCGGGCGCGCGAGCGCGTGGCATCGTTCCTGGCCCGGCTCGCCGATCGCAGCGATGTGGGGCAGGGCGAGACGCTGGATATCGCGATGTCGCGCCAGGACATCGCCGACCATCTCGGCATGACGGTCGAAACCGTCTGCCGGATGCTGGCCCTGCTAAAGGCCGAAGGAACGATCGTCGTTCTCGGCGCCGGCCAGATCATCCTCAAGAACCTGTCCGCCTTGCGCGTCCAGAGCTTCGACCATTGAGGCGCTGATATGCACTCGGCCCAAACCCTGATCCCGTCCATTCACCCCGCTGCCGACGGCATCGCGCTACTCACGACAATTGCGCTGATCGCGATTGCGTTGGGCCTGGCCGCCAGCGTTCTGGCCCTCAAGCTCCATCTGCGCCTTCGCGAAACGCGCAGGCAGACTCGGGCGGGCGAGGAAAGCGCGCGTGCGCAGATCGCGTTCCGCGACGCGCTGCTCGAAAGCGACGGCGAGGCTGTTACGGTGCTGGGCGGGTTGCCGGCGGGTTCCTCCGAATGTGCCGAGCGCGCGAACGCCTTGCTGAAGAGCGCCATGGACGGTCCGGATTCGCGCCGCGTCGCCGAAGCGCTTTCCATGCTGATCGCGCACGGCACGCCGTTCCGATTGACGGCGTTGACCCAGTCGCAAGAAGGCGCCGTGGCGCTGCGGGGCGCCACTGTCTGGAATCGGGCGGTTGCTTTCGTGCGGAACTGCGCGATCCCCGCGCCGGTCATGGACTATCTCGGCGCTCTCGACGTACTGCCGATTCCGGTGTGGGTTCGCGGGCCGGATCTGGCGCTGCGCTGGGGCAATCGGGCGTTCCTGGACGTCGCCGACGCGGCCGGTCTGCAGCACGCGCTCACCCGCAACGCCTCTTTGCAGCGCTCCGAACACGATCTCGCGGCGTCGGCGCTGGAATGCGGCTCCATCGAAGCGACGCGCTACGCGCTGGTGGACGGCGAGCGCCGCGCCTTCGCGATCAAATTCGTCCGGCTTGCGGATTCCTCGGTCGCCGGCGTTGCCGTCGACATGACCGGGAGGGCACGGGCGGAAGGACAGCTGCGGCTGCATATCGATGCCTCGGCTGATATGCTCGAGGGGCTGCCGCTCGCGGTCGCGATCTTCGGAAAGGACAAGCGCATCGAGAGCTGGAATGCGCGCTATGCGCAGACCTGGGGTTTCGATGACGCCTGGCTGGAAACCGGGCCGTCGCGTGGCGACGTGCTGGACCGCCTGCGCCAGACGCGCCAGCTTCCCGAGCAGCAGGACTATGCGGGCTGGAAGGCCGGCCAGCTGGCGATGTTCGAGGACGATGCGCGGCAGCGCGAGGAGTTCTGGCATCTCGCGCAAGGACGCAGCTTGAAAGTGACGACGCGACCGCACGCGCTCGGCGGGGTCGTCGTCATGGTGGAAGACGCGACCGAGGCGCTGGCGCTGGAAACCTCGTTCAAGATGCTGCTGCAGGTCCAGCGCGCCACCCTTGATGCCGTCGACGACGGCATGGCGGTGTTCGCGCCGGACGGCCGATTGGTCCTGTTCAACCGCAGCTTTGCGAAATTGTGGCGCTTCACGGAAGAGGAGTTGAACGCGCGGCCGCATTTCGGCCGTCTGGCGCAGCTCGCCGAAGCGCGGCTCGGCAAGGACGCGATCTGGAGCATCGTCGGCACGGGCATACAGTCGGTGGAACCGGAGCGCTGCAACGAATGGGGAAAGGCGAAACGCGCGGACGGCCGCATGATCTCTCTTTCCATGTCGCGGCTGCCGAATGGTGCGACCATCGCCAGCTTCTGCGACCTGACCGATTTGGAGAAATTCCAAAAGGAAGTAGCGGGGGCACATGCGGCTGCTTGATCTCGTCTCCGCCCGGCCGATCTTCGGCAAGGCGGAATTGCCGGTCCTGATCGTCAACGGTCATCCCGATCCTCGGCCCGAGCGCTTCTGCGCCGCGCTGGCGCGCGCCTATCGCGATGGTGCCCGCGCTTGCGGACGCGAGGCCGAGATCCTCACTTTGGGTGCCTTGCAGGATCAGGCCGCCTGGAGCGACGCGGCCGAACGGTTGCATGACGGCGCGGAGTTCGTCGCCATCTTTCCCCTGTGGCTCGACAGGGTGCCGCCGATGCTCGCACGACTGGCCGACGAAGCTGCCCCGACGCGCTGCTCCGACGCCATCGTGACCATGGCCATGCCGGCCTTTGCCTACCGATCGGGGCCGGCGTGCCGTGATCTTCTGCCGGCCGGCGCGTTCGAAAGGACCACCTTTATAGGGAGCGTGGACGCGATATCAGCCGCACAGCGCGAAAGCTGGCTGGCACAAGTCGAACGTCTGGGACGCGGCCGGCGGCGGCTGTAGAGAGGCTCCCATTCATCTAGTTCACGATGGCGTGACCCTTATTTGTCAATGGCTTATGCGTTTGAGATTCGACTTTATTCCTATCAACGAAATTTTTTTGAAGCAAGTTTGATGGAAGTAGTGATATATTCTGGGTTGCAGAGGGGTAAGTTTGCACTAGCGGGCGCATGATTTCGGCTGCTTTCGGCGATCCCAGATCCAGCGCCTTGTTCGAGGCGCTGATTTCAACTGCGGTCGATGGGATCATCGTTATCGACACCGAGGGAAAGATTCAAATCTACAACGCCGCCTGCGAAAGACTGTTCGGCTACGGATTGCGCGAGGTAGTTGGGCGCAACGTCAAGGTGCTCATGCCCGAGCCTTATCGCGCGGAGCATGACGGCTATTTGGCCAATTACCATAGCAGCGGTGAAAAGCGCATCATCGGCATCGGCCGAGAGGTCGTTGGACGCCGGAAGGATGGAACGACCTTTCCCATGTATCTCTCGGTGGGGGAAGGAGATGCCGGCGGAAACCGCTTCTTCGTCGGAATAATCCACGATCTTTCGGAAATAAAGGCGAAGGAGAAAGAACGCGCGGATTCGGACCGGCGCCTGGCGAGCATCGTCGAATCGTCGGAGGACATTATTCTCAGCAAGACGCTCGACGGCGTCGTGACGAGCTGGAACGGCGCCGCCGAGCGGATCTTCGGCTACACCGCTGAAGAGATGATAGGCCGCTCGATAGCGGCCATCGTCCCACCGGATCTCTGGAACGAGGAAAAGAATATTCTTCGCCGCATCCGGGACGGCGAACAAGTCAAGAACTACGAGACCAGGCGCCGCCGCAAGGATGGCGGCCTCGTCGAGGTTTCGCTGACGATTTCCCCGCTGCGGGACGCCGCCGGCAACATCGTGGGGGCCTCGAAGATCGGGCGGGACGTATCGGAGCGGAAAAAGGCCGAGAGGCACGCAGCCGATCTGCGCGCGGAATTGTTCCATGCTTCGCGGCTTTCGGCCATGGGGCGTATGACCGCCGCGATCGCCCACGAAGTGAACCAGCCGCTCACCGCGGTGACGAACTATGTCAGCGCCGCGCGGCGATTGCTCGGCGCGGAGCAGCCGGCCGTGCTGCCGCGCACCAGGGATATGCTCGAAAAGGCGGCCGAGCAGGCGTTGCGCGCCGGCGCGATCATCCGCAACCTGCGCGACTTCTCGGAGAAGCGAGACAGCGAGCGTTCGCTGGAGAACATCAACCAGATCGTGGAAGAAGCCGTATCGCTGGGCTTGGCGGGCGCGTCGGTGGTCCATGTCGCGATCGACGTGCGGCTGACCCCGGATCTGCCCTCGCTCCTGATCGACAAGATACAGATCCAGCAGACGGTGCTCAATCTGATCCGCAACGCGGTCGAAGCGATGACCGGCTGGCCCAAGCGTCAGATCGTCGTCAGCAGCGGATGGGACGGCGCCGATTTCGTCCATGTGACGGTCGCCGATACCGGTCCCGGGCTGCCGCCGCATATCGCCGAGTGCCTTTTCGAACCCTTCACGACCACGAAGGAAAACGGAATGGGCATCGGCCTCAACATCTGCCGTTCCATCGTCGAGGACCATGGCGGCGAAATCGTGCTGATGCCCGAAGTCGAGGAAGGGGCGGCGTTTCGCATCCGTCTTCCGGTTTCGGGGCAAATCGAAGGTGAAGCATGAGTACAAGCATGGTCTATATCGTCGACGACGACGCGAGCGTTCGCGAGTCTCTTTCTGTGCTCCTGGAATCCGCCGGCTTAAAGGTGCGCCAATATGCATCGGCAACCTCCCTGCTGGCGGAGCATCCCAGTGAGCCGGGGTGCATAGTCACCGACGTCAGGATGCCGGAGATGGATGGCCTGGAGCTGCAGGAGCAGATCGCGAAGCGCGGCTGGCATCATCCGGTGATCGTCATGACCGGTCACGGCGATGTGCCGCTGGCCGTCCGCGCAATGCGAGCCGGCGCTTCGGATTTTCTGGAGAAGCCGTTTTCCGACGAGGCGATTATCGAGAGCGTTCACCGGGCGCTCGATGCCGGCCGGCGATCCAGGGACAAGATGGCGGAAATACGCGCCGCGCAGGAGCTCCTCGATCAGCTCACGCCGCGGGAACGTCACGTCCTCGATCAGCTGGTGGCCGGCCGCTCGAACAAGGTGGCGGCTTACGAGCTTGGCATCTCGCCAAGAACCATCGAAATCCATCGCGCCCGCATCATGGACAAGATGCATGCGCGCAATCTTTCGGATCTCGTGCGCACGGCCCTGGCGGCCGCGCGGGCCGCATAACGCTCCGCCGCGCAGCCGGCTGCGGAGCGGAGTTTGCCTGAAGCGGCATCCCGTACCATTGTCCCGGTCAGAGGCCGGCGCGCGCGGCGGCGAACATCGGGCCGCCGCGATAGGTCGGCCAGCCATAGCCATGGACCATGACGACGTCGATGTCGGAGGCGCGCAACGCGGCCTTTTCCTCCAGCATGCGCCGGCCTTCGTGGGCCATGGCGCGCAGGACGTCCGAGCCTTCGGCTTCCGCGCGGCGCTGGGCCGCGATCATGCGCGGCCCGATGAAGCCCGGGCCTGTGACCACCGCCAGCTTGCCCAGGCTCCTCGCGCGCTTGAGCGCGGCGGCGAGCGCTTCCTTCGAGGTATTTTCGTCGCGCGCGATCTCAACCAGCCGCTCGCCGCTTTCCTTATGCTCCGGCATTGCCCCCGCGTCGTCCGGCGCGACGCCTTCGATCTCCGGCACCTTTCCCGCCTGGCGCTCGGCGAAGAAGATGTGGCGCTGCGCGGCGGATTGCTCGCCGCTCAGCAAGCCCAGGAACAGCGTGCGCTCGACCTCGAGGCCCTTGTCCAGGGGAAGCACCGACGCCTCGATGCAGCGGATGTTGGCTTCCGGCGCTTCGAAGCCGCGGAACGCGTCCGCGTGCGCGGCGCGGAAGCGGGCGAAGATCTCAGGATCCGCGACCTTCACCTCCACGTCTCGCAAGCGGCGCAGCGGCGCGTCGACGGCCTTGCGCGCAAACGCGAGCGCCGTCTCT
The DNA here is from genome assembly GCA_035549495.1 of Rhizomicrobium sp. Taxonomy (GTDB): domain Bacteria; phylum Pseudomonadota; class Alphaproteobacteria; order Micropepsales; family Micropepsaceae; genus Rhizomicrobium. Next base: position 32,014 of record DASZQV010000015.1, read on the forward strand.
CTCAGCTTGCCGTCCGGCGCCAGCGCATCGACGAGGCCGATCTCGAGGCATTCCTTCGCCGCGACGTGACGTCCGCTCGTGATCATCTCGAGCGCCCGTTCCACGCCGACGGCGCGCGGCAGGCGCTGGGTGCCGCCGCCGCCGGGCAGCAGCCCGAGCTTCACTTCCGGCAAGCCGCATTTCGCGGCCGTCTCGGCGATGCGGTAATGCGCGCACAAGGCGACTTCCAGCCCGCCGCCCAGAGCCGTGCCGTGGATCGCCGCGACCACGGGCTTGAGCGAGCGCTCCATCAGCGCCTGCAGCTCCTCGATAGTCGCGAGCTTGCCGCCGCCGTCGAGCTCGGAGATGTCGGCGCCGGCGATGAAGGTGCGGCCGGCGCAGATCAGCACGATGGCGTTCGCGTCCGTATCGGCGACGGCGCGACGGAAGGCTTCGGTCAGCCCTTCGCGCACGACGGCCGAGAGCGCGTTGACCGGCGGCGAGTCGAGCGTCACCACCGCGATGCCGTTCTCGCGCGCGAGGTCGACGACCGGATTGACCGCCGCCATCAGCGCGGCGCCAGGCGGATGGCGCCGTCCAGGCGCACGGTCTCGCCGTTGAAATAACCGTTGCGGATCATCTCGAGCGCGAGCGAGGCGAACTCCTCCGGCCGGCCGAGCCTGGGCGGGAAGGGCACCATCGCGCCCAGCGCGTCCTGAAGATGCCGCGGCGCCGCGTGCAGCAGCGGCGTGTTGAAGATGCCGGGCATGATGGTGTTGCAGCGCACGCCTTCCTGCGCCAGGTCGCGCGCGACGACCAGCGTGATGCCGTTGATGCCCGCCTTCGACGCGGTATAGGCCGCCTGGCCGATCTGCCCGTCCTGAGCCGCGACCGAAGCGGTGTTGACGATCGCGCCGCGCTCGCCGCCCGGCAGCGGATCGAGCGCGAGCATGCCCCTCGCCGCATGCGCGATGCAGCGATAGGTGCCGACCAGGTTGATCTTCAGGATGCGCTCGAACTCCTCGATCGGAAACGACTTGATCTCGCCCGTCTTCTTGTCGCGGAAAGCGGTGCGGACCGCGTTGCTGGTGCCGGCGCAATTGACGAGGATGCGTTCCTGGCCATTCGCGGCGCGCGCCTGCGTGAAGCCGGCCACGACGCTGTCTTCGCTGGTCACGTCGACGGGGCAGAAGGCGGCGCCGATCTCGCGCGCAAGCGTCTCGCCTTTGTCCTTCTGCAGGTCGAACAGCGCGACCTTGACGCCCCGCGCGGCGAGCGCGCGGGCGACAGATTCGCCCAGCCCGGATGCGCCGCCGGTGATCACGGCGGCGAGCGATGACGTCAATTCCATGGTTTCCTCCGATTACGTTTCCGGCAGGACGTCGGCGGGCGGGCCGTAATAGCCCCAGGTGGCGATCTCCAGCGTGTCGGCCAGCGCCGCTTCGTCGAAATGGGTCTTGCGGATGTTGCGGATCAGAAGCTGGCGCGTGTGCTTGCGCACCAGCTTGGGCTGCTTGAGCATCGCGCGCGCGATGTCGTGGGCGCGCGCCAGCAGCTTCTCGCGCGGCACGATCTCGTTGACGACGCCCAGCGCGTGCGCCTCCTTCGCCGAGATCTCTTGGCCCGTCCACATGAAATAGCGCGCGCGGTTCGGGCCTATCAGCATCTGCCAGGTCATGTTGGTGCCGTCGCCGGGCACGAGGCCGGAGACGAAATGCGACAGGTCCTGGAACAGCGCGTTCGGCGAGGCGAGCACGATGTCGGAGAGCACCGCGAGCTCGGAATGCACGCGCGCGGGCCCGTTCACGGCGGCGATCACCGGGATGTGCAGCGCGAACAGCGATTCGAGGTTGCCGTGGCCGCCGCTCGACGCGGTGAAGGGATAGGGGAAGGTGCGGCCCTCCTGCATCGGGCGATAGTCGATGGCGCCGATGAACTGGTCGCCGGTGCCGGTCAGGATCAGGACGTTGTTGTCGCGGTCGTGGGCGATGTCCTGCAGCGCCGGGTCGAGGTCGCGTACCGCGCGGATGCTCCACACGAAGGGCTCGCCGCCGCTGTGGAAGCGCAGCGTGAGGATGCCGTCCTCGGTGCGCTCCATGGCGAAGTCGCGATAGCGGTTCCTGTATTCCTCGAAGCGCGCCATCGGATCACCCTTCACGCCAGCCGGACGCGGCCTCGGGCCTGCGCGGCGGCGCGAGCGGCGTCGCGGAATAGCGCGGGCCGGGCGCGGGCTGCACGACGCCGTCCGTCGTCGTGAAGGCGCCGCGCGCGGCCATGTGCGCATGCGACGGCGCCTCCGCCATGCTCATCACCGGCGCGAAGCAGGCATCGGTGCCTTCGAGCAGCGCGCGCCATTCGTCGCGCGTCCTGGTCCTGAACACGGCGGCGATCTTCTCTTTCAGCGTGGGCCAGGCCGAGCGGTCCATCTGCGCATCGAAGGCGGGATCGGCGATGCCGAGGCGCTTCAACAGCTCGGCATAGAATTGCGGCTCGATCGCACCGATGGCGATGTGCTTTCCATCCGCCGTCTCGTAAGTGTCGTAGAAATGCGCCGCGCCGTCGAGCACGTTGCGCCCGCGCTCCGCCTGCCATTCGCCGTCGGCATGCAAGCCGTAGAACGCCGCCATCAAGAGGCTCGCGCCTTCCGCCATCGCGCAATCGACGACCTGGCCCTTGCCGGTGCGCTGTGCGTGGACCAGCGCCGCCGTCATGGCGAACGCCAGATACATGCCGCCGCCGCCGAAATCGCCGACAAGGGCGAGCGGCGGCACCGGACAGCTTCCGGGACGACCGATGGCGGCGAGCGCGCCCGACAGCGCGATGTAGTTGATGTCGTGGCCGGCCGCCTTCGCGAGCGGTCCGGTCTGGCCCCAACCGGTCATGCGCCCGAAGACGAGGCGCGGGTTTTCGGTGAGCAGCGCCGCCGGACCGATTCCGAGACGTTCCATGGTCCCAGGCCGGAACCCTTCGACGAGTCCGTCCGCATCGCGGGCGAGACGGCGCAGCGCGGCGATGCCTTCGATCGACTTCAGGTCGAGCTCGGCGATGCGGCGCGAGCGGCCGAGCACGTCGGTCTTCGCTATGCCGGCACCGGGACGGTGCACGCGGATCACCTCGGCGCCGTTGTCGGCCAGCATCATCGCCGCGAAGGGGGCGGGGCCGATGCCGCCCACCTCCAGGATGCGCACGCCATCGAGCGGACCGGCCATCAGTCGAGCACCACGCCGATGGAGCCGACCACGCCGTTCATCTTCTTTCGCGTCCTGAGGTCGCCATGGTCCGCTTCGTAGGGCGCCTCGAGCATGGCGCAGATCGTCTGCACGAAATGGTCGAGCGTCGAATCGGCGCTCCAGGTCTTGTGCGGCCGCGAGCGGTCCATGAGCGCGATCTCGCGCAGGGAGAGAATGCTGCCCAGATAGCCGCCCATGAACACGAAGCGCTGGTTCTTCGCCTCCGGCGGCATGTCCGGCATCATATGGCGCAGATGATCGAGGCAGCGCGTATAGCCCGAGTTCCAGCGCTCGCCGACCGCGGCCATGAACAGCTCGCGATGGTTCATCATCATCATGAAGGCGAAGGCGATGTAGTTGTCGTCGCCGCCTTCCAGCTCCTCCGCCAGCCTGATCGACGGATAGACGAGGACCTCGACGACCTCCGCGATGTCTCGCGGTCCGCCCGCTTCCTCGATCTTGTCCAGGCGCGCGTTGCGGCGCGTGTCGATCAGCATCGCGCCTTCGGCGACGAGCTCGCGCACCAGCGCCTCCTTCGTGCCGAAGTAGTAGCTGACCGAGCCGTGGTTCTTCTGTCCCGATGCTTCCACGATCTGACGTAGCGTGACGCCGTCGATCCCGTGTTTGGCGAAGAGGTGGCGCGCCGCGAGCATGATCTGCTCGCGCGCCTTGATCTGTGTCGTTTGTGCCTGCCGCATCGGAAATCCTTCGTCGACGATTGACTTCATGCCATGACGGATTTATTAGGTCAATTGACTTATCCAGTTGGCTAAAAAGCTGGAGCGCATGGGGCGAGACGCGAAAACGCAGGATTTGCTCGATTTCTCGGGCAAGACGGTGCTGGTGGTCGGCGGATCGAGCGGCATCGGCAACGGTATTGCGCAGGCGTTCCGCGCGCGCGATGCCCAAGTGCATGTCTGGGGCACGCGCGCGTCGGCGGAAGGCTATGACGGCGTCGAAGGCTCGGATTTGCGCGGCCTCTCCTATCAATTCGTCGATGTGAGCGACCTTGCGAGCGTGGAGGCGGCGCAAGTGCCGTTCGATTCGCTGGACGTGCTCATCCTCTGCCAGGGCACGGTGGTCTACCGGCGCGGCGAGTTCACGCTCGAAGGCTGGCGCAAGGTCGTCGCGGTCAATCTCGACAGCCTGATGGCATGTTCGCTGCGCTTTCACGCGATGCTGCGCGCGACGCAGGGCTCCATCGTCGTGGTGAGCTCGGTCTCGGGCTTCAAGTCGAGCAAGGGCAACCCGGCCTATGCGGCCTCGAAGGCGGGCGCGATCGGCTTCACGCGCACGCTTGCCTCGGCCTGGGCGGGCGAAGGCATCCGCGTCAACGGCCTTGCGCCGGGCCTGGTCGACACCAAGCTCACCAAGGTGACGACGGATCATCCCAAGCGGCTCGAGGCGATGCTGGCTGGCATCCCGGCCGGCCGCATGGGCACGCCGGAGGAAATGGCGGGCGCGGCGCTGTTCCTGGCCTCGCCGCTCGCATCATACGTGTACGGACATACGATCGCCGTCGACGGCGGCATGATGGCTTCGTGAAAGGGCAAGGCGTGAATTTCGAACATTCCGACAAGGTCAAGGCGCTGCAACAGAAGATGTGGGCGTTCATGTACGCCAACATCTTCCCGGTCGAGCGCGAGCATCACGATTGGGTGATGGACCAGAACAATCTTTGGAAACACTGGCCCGGCGTCGACGCGCTGAAGGAGAAGGCCAAGGCGGAAGGGCTGTGGAACCTGTTCCTGCCGCATGAGTACGGCGAGTTCTCGCCCGGCCTCTCCAACCTCGAATACGCGCCGCTGGCCGAGATCATGGGCCGCGTGCAGTGGTGCTCGGAAGTGTTCAACTGCTCCGCGCCCGACAGCGGCAACATGGAGGTGCTGGCGAAATACGGCACCAAGGCGCAGCAGGAGCGCTGGCTGACGCCGCTTTTGAACGGCGACATCCGCTCGTCCTACCTGATGACCGAGCCGCGCGTCGCCTCGTCGGACGCGACCAATCTCGAGACCTCGATCGTGCGCGACGGCGACGACTACGTGATCAACGGCCTGAAATGGTGGATCTCCGGCATCATGGACCCGCGCTGCAAGGTGCTGATCGTGATGGGCAAGACCGATACCGGCGCCGCGCGTCACAGGCAGCATTCCACGATCGTCGTGCCGCGCGGGACCCCCGGCGTCACCATCCTGCGCAACCAGACCGTCTTCGGCTCCAAGAGCTCGCCCAGCGGCGAGGCGGTGGTGAAGCTCGAGAATGTGCGCGTGCCGAAGGAGAACCTGATCCTCGGCGAAGGCCGCGGCTTCGAGATCGCGCAAGGCCGCCTCGGCCCCGGGCGCATTCATCACTGCATGCGCAGCATCGGCCAGGCGCAGCGCGCGCTCGAGATCATGGCGCGCCGGGTGGAGGACCGCACCGCCTTCGGCCGCAAGCTCGCCGACCAGAGCAGCATCCGCCAGGACGTCGCGCGTTCGTTCTGCGAGATCGAGCAGGCGCGGCTGCTTACGCTCAAGGCGGCCGACAGCATGGACCGCCTCGGCAACAAGGCGTCGCGCGACCTGATCGCGGCGATCAAGGTGGTGGCGCCCCAGATGGCGCAGACCGTCACCGACCGCGCGATCCAGGCGCATGGCGGCATGGGGGTCAGCGACGACACGCCGATCGCCTATCACTTCACGCTCAACCGCTTCCTGCGCATCGCCGACGGCCCCGACGAGGTGCACATGTCGCAGCTCGGCAAGATGAAGATCGCCGAATATGCGGCGCTCGAGCCTTCGCCTTACGAGGTCGGGACGCGCTGATGCCGGCGATCCCGTCCGCGCAGCTTTGGGAGCTGTCCGAAAAGGCGCGGACGCCGCTGCGTCGTTACTTCGAGCGCCGCATCCGCGGACGCGGCGACGCCGACGCGGAGGATCTGGTGCAGGAGGTCTTCCTGCGCCTGGCGCGGGCGAAGGAGGCGGACGTGATCGAGAACCTCGACGGCTATGTCTGCCGCATCGCCGCCAACCTCGCGCGCGACCATGTGCGCCGCCGCGCGGTGCGCAAGGGCGACATCGTCATCGATGCCGAAGGCTTCGCGGGCGAGGGGGATTTCACGCCCGAGCGCATCCTGCTCGGCCGCGACGCGGTCCGCCAGGTCGAGCGTCTGCTCGACGAACTGCCGCCGAAGACCAAGACGATCTTCCTGCTCTATCACGCGGAAGTGATGCCGCAGCTCCAGATCGCGCGCGCGATGCAGATGCCGTTAAGCACGATCGAGAAGCATATGTGCCGCGCGAGCGCGCACCTTCACCGTAAGCTGGAAAGAAAAGCCGCATGAGAAAAAAATTCGGCAAACATTGGCGGGAATGCGGGCCCGTCGCGTCATAGGAGTCGAGCGATCCGTGTCATTTCAAAACAAACGCGGCGCCGGGAGGAATATATGAGGGGATTTCGCAACAGATTGCTTTGCGGCTGCGCGGCGAGCGCGTCGCTGTTAGGCGTGTGGTCGTTGCCCGCGAAAGCGCAGGAGGCGCCACAAGGACAGCAGATCGAGCAGGTGATCGTCACCGCGCAGCGCCGCGACGAGAACCTTCAGTCGGTCCCGATTACGGTGAATGCCTTCACGTCCGAGAAGCTGCAGGCGAACAACGTGATCAGCGCGCTCGATGTCGGCAAGCTCGACACTTCGGTGATCGTGCAGGCGGTGGACGGCAACGTGCTGCCTTTCGTGCGCGGCGTGGGCACGCCGCTGGTGACGATGGGCAACGAATCCTCGATCGCGGTCTATCTCGACGGCAACTACCAGACGCGCCTCAATCCGGCGCTGCTGCTGCTCAACAATGTCGACCGCATCGAGATCCTGAAGGGCCCGCAAGGCACGCTGTTCGGGCGCAACGCCTCCGGCGGCCTGATCAATATCATCACCGCCAACCCCGATCCGGACGAGCCGATGCAGGCGAAGGCCACGCTCGGCTACGGCAACTACAACACGCTGTACGGCACCGGCTATTTCGCCGACAGCATCGGCTCGAACTTCGCGTTCAGCCTGGCCGGCGCCTATCACAACCAGCAGGACGGCTGGGGCGACAACGTCACCACGGGCGGAAAATCGTGGTTCGGCGAGGAGGAGGCGATCCGCGGCAAGGCGACCTATGTCGTCGACGAGGCGACGCGCATCCGCTTCTCGGCGTTCTATGCGCGGATGCACACCGACGAGGGCCAGCAGCTTCAGGTGCAGGGCCAGACGCAGGGCTGGCCGGCGGGATCGGGGCTGAGCGGCGCGGTGCCGGAGCTGCCCTTCTTCGACACCCGCAACGATCTGTCGAACGCGTTCGTCACCGAGGATTCGAGCGCTTCGGTGAGTATCGAGCACGACCTCTCCTTCGCCACCCTGATCGAGACGGCGGCGTGGAACCAGACCAGCGAGGACCGGCCGCTCGACGTCGACACTACGGGGCTCGACGCCTACGACGCCGAGTTCCAGGACTATGCGACCCAGTTCACCAACGAGCTGCGCCTGATCTCGAACGACGCGGACTCGCCGCTGCAATGGACGACGGGCCTCTACTACTACCAGACCAACCAGGCCTACGATCCGCTCGAGCTTCACGGCTTCTCGCTCGGCCTTCCGCCGGATGCGCGGCTGCAGATCTTCTCGCGGCTGGCGGTGCGTTCCTATGCGGCTTACGCGCAGGGCACCTACAAGCTGGCGCCGCGCACCGACATCACGTTCGGCGTGCGCTATACCGAGGACGACGACAGTGGTTCGGGCTATACCCAGCTCGCGCTGCCGAACACGGCGCCGATCGTGCTGGCGCACGACGCGGGGTCGAAGAGCTTCGCCAAATGGTCGTGGCGCGCGGCGGTCGACTATCACTTCGACGACAACGCGATGGCCTATGCCTCCATCAACCGCGGATTCAAGTCGGGCACCTTCAACCTGGTGCCGTTCGGCTCGGCCGGCGTGAAGCCCGAGGTGCTGACGGCTTACGAGGTCGGCGTGAAGAGCGAGTTCTGGGACAACCGCGCGCGGTTGAACGGCTCGGTCTTCTACTACGACTATCGCGACGCGCAGGTGAACACCGTGCCGGCGCCGGGCGTCCTCGACATCCAGAACGCGCCGGCGGCCGAGGTCTACGGCCTCGACCTCGACGGCGAGGTCGTGCCGTTCGACGGCTTCACCTTGAAGGGCGGCTTGAGCCTGCTCAAGGCGCGCTACACCGACTTCCCGGACGCGGCGTTCTTCGAGCCCGGCGGACCCCCGAACTACGGCCTGGTCGGGCCGTTCAGCCGCTCGGCCGACGGCAATTATCTGAGCCGCGCGCCGAAGGTGACGTTCAATGTCGGCGGGCAGTACGTCGTGCCGCTGGGCTCGGGCTCGAGCCTCAACCTCGGTGCGAACTATGCCTACACCGGCGCCTTCTTCTGGGACGCGGACAATCGCGTGGTGCAACGGGCGTACGGGTTGCTCGATGCGCAATTGGCCTACACGTTCGCCGACGGGAAGTATGCGGTTCGTCTGTGGGGCAGCAACCTCACCGACGAGCACTACTATGCCAACGAGTTCGAGTCGGCGGGTCCGCAAGGCTCGGTCGGCGCGCCGGCGGCGCCGCGGACCTTCGGCGTCATGGTCGATTGGGCGCTATGAAAGCATGGGACAGCATAGGCGCGCTCCGTCTCGGAGACGTTCTCGAGGAGCGGTCGGGGCAACACCCCGGCCGCGAATGGCTCGTCTATGAGTCCGCGGCGGGGGACATCCGCCGCTTTACCTATGCGCAGTTCGACGCGCGCGTGAACCAGGTCGCGAACGGACTGGCGCGGCGTGGCATCGGCCTCGGCACGCCGGTCGTGGTGCATATCGGCAATTGCCCGGAGTTGCTGCTCACCTGGTTCGCGCTTGCCAAGCTTGGCGCGCTGTTCGTGCCGACCAACGCGCTCTATACCGCGGACGAGATGGTCTACATCCTGCGCTTCGCGGAGCCGGGGGCCATCGTGACCGATCCGCAGCGCTGGCCCGTCATCGCCGAGGCGCTTGCCGCGGCCGGCAAGGACATCCCGACTTATGTGACGGGCGACGCGCCGGTGAAGGCCGGCGGCGCGCGGGGCTGGGACGATCTCTGGGCCGGCGAAAAGGAGAGCTTCGCCCGCATCGCGTTCTCCAACGAGGAGACGGCGGAGATCCTGTTCACCTCGGGCTCGACGGCGCAGCCCAAGGGCGTCGAGCTCACCCATGCCAACCTGCTCTGGGCGGGCGAGCACGTCGCCAAATGCACGCGGCTGGGGCCGCAGGACCGCAACTTCACGCCGCTGCCGCTGTTTCACGTCAACGCGCAGTCGACGGTGCTGTCGACCTTGACCGTGGGCGCGACCTTGGTGCTTCTGGAGAGCTACAGCGCCACGAAATACTGGAGCCAGGTGCGCGCGCATGGCGCGACCTCGATTCATCTCATATCGGCGCTCCTGCGCACCATTGCTGCGCAGCCGCCGCTTCCTGCCGACAGCGACAACAAGGTGCGCTGGGCGAGCTATTCGCTCAACTGCACCGACGCGGAGAAAGAGGCGTTCGAGACGCGCTTCAACGTGCGCTTGAGCAACGGCTACGGCCTGACCGAGGCCTGCGTGTGCGTGTCGCTGGCGCCGCTGGATGCGCCGCGCCGCTGGCCCTCGGTCGGCGTGCCGGCCTTCGGGCGCACCGTGCGCATCGTCGACGAGCAGGGCAGCGACGTCGCGCAGGGCGAAACCGGCGAGATCGTCGTCCACGGCTTTCCGGGACGCACGATCTTCAAGGGCTACTACAAGGATCCGGAGGCGACGCGCGCGACCGTCGTCGATGGCTGGCTGCGCACCGGCGACCAGGGGTTCATGGATGAAGCCGGCTATCTCTATTTCTTCGACCGCATCAAGGACGTGATCAAGCGCGGCGGCGAGAACATCTCGGCGTCGGAGGTCGAGCGCGCCATCGCCCAGCATCCCGACGTGCTCGAATGCGCGGTGATCGGCGTCAAGGACCCGATCAAGGACGAGGCAGTGAAGGCGTTCGTGGTGGCGCGCATCGGCGCGACGCTGAGCGAGCAGGACGTCATCGCCTTCTGCGCCGCGCGCCTGTCGCGCTTCAAGGTGCCGCAGATCGTCGAGATCCGCAGCGAATTGCCGAAGACGCCCATCGGCAAGATCGCCAAGAAATTGCTGCGCCAGCCATGACCGACACCGAACGCACCGAATATCTGGGCGAGGTCCGGGCGCTGGATTTCCAGCGCTATGCCGTGGCGGTCGGCGACATGAACCCGATCTATTTCGACGACGCGGCGGCGCGGGCAGCGGGCTATCCGGGCATCGTCGCGCCGCCGAACTTCCTCACCTCGATCATCGAATGGGGCCTGGGCCCGCTCGAAAACGAGATGCGCGAAGACGGCAACCACGGAAACGCGATCGCCGAGAAGCTCATCGGCATGAAGCCGGAAGACCTCGAAGGCCTGCGCATGATGGGCGGCGGCAACGAGATCGCCTTCGGCGATCCGGTGCGGCCGGGCGACGCCGTCACGCTGACGCGCCGTTTCGTCGAGACTTACGAGCGCCCATCGCGCATGGGCAAGCTCGTCTTCATCGTGCACGAGAACACCTACACCAACCAGCACGGCCGCATGCTCGCGGTGGTGCGCGAAACCAACATAGGCGCGCGATGAGCTTCATCGAAGACGCCGATGTCGGCACGACGCTGCCGGAGCTGGTGAAGGTGCCGACGGCCGTGCAGCTGTTCCGCTACAGCGCCGTGACCTGGAACGCGCACCGCATCCATCTCGAGCCCGACTATGCGCGCAAGGAAGGGCATCCCGACATCCTCGTCCAGGCGCATCTGCACGGCGCGTTCCTGGCTCAGCTCGTGACGGATTGGGCGGGTCCGCGCGCCCGCCTCGTCAAGTTCGGCTGGAGCAATCGCGGCCGCGCGGTGCCGGGCGACACCTTGACCTGCAGCGGCCGCGTGACGGCCAAGAGCGGCGACACGGTCGCGCTCGAGCTGCTCGAGATCAATCAACGCGGCGAAACATGTGCGCAGGGGAGCGCCACGGTCCGTTTGCCTTCACGAGGAGACAAGTCTTGAACATCGGCCATAACGCCGCCCCCACGCGAGAACAGCTCACGTCGCTCTACCGCACCATGCTTCTCATCCGCCGCTTCGAGGAGCAGGCGGTGCGCTTGGTCAACGAGCAGAAAATGCCGGGCTCGACGCATACCTGTATCGGCCAGGAGGCGATCGCCGCGGGGATCTGCGGCGCGCTCCGGCAGGGCGACCAGGTGCTCACCACGCACCGTCCACACGGCCATTTCATCGCCATGGGCGTGGATTTGAAGGCGTTGACGGCGGAGCTGATGCTCAAGCAGACCGGCATCAATCGCGGGCGCTGCGGCTCGATGCATCTGGTCGATCCGGATCACGGCATCCTGGGCGCCAACGGCGTCGTCGGCGGCGGCGTGCCGCTCGCGGTCGGCGCGGCCTACGCGGCTCAGGTGCGCGGCAGCGGGCAGGTGATCGTCACCTTCTTCGGCGACGGCGCGTCGAGCCAGGGCGGCTGCCACGAGGCGATGAACTTGGCCTCGCTGTGGAAACTGCCGGTGATCTTCGTCTGCGAGAACAACGGCTATGCCGAGATGACGCCGTCGACCGCGCATATCTCGGTGTCGAACATCGCGCTGCGCGCGCCGGGCTACGGCATGGCAGGCGTGCATGTCGACGGCAACGACATCCTCGCGATATCCGAAGTCGCGGCCGAAGCCGTGCGCCGCGCGCGCGCCGGCGAGGGCCCGACCCTGATCGACTGCGAGACCTTGCGCATGCGCGGCCATTTCGAGGGCGATCCCGAACGCTATCGCCCGGAAGGCCAGAAGAGCGAATGGCAGGCGCGCGATCCCATCGCGCGGCTCGCGGCCGTCTTGTCGAAGCGCTTCGACGTGCCTGCGGACGAACTCGAAGCCATCGACCGCGCCGCGACCGGTGCCGTCGCCGATGCCGCGCGTCTCGCCGATGCCGATCCCGCCGCCACGGGCCGCGACATCCTCGATTTCGTCTATGCCGGAGAAGCCGCGTGAAAGAGCTCAAATTCTGGCAGGCGATCAACGAAGCGATGCACGAGGAGTTCGCGCGCGACGACTGCGTGACGTTGTCCGGCATCGACGCAGGCACCCCCGGCGGCGCGTTCAGCGCCAGCCGCGGCCTGCTTGAGCGCTTCGGGCCGCTGCGCGTGCGCGATACGCCGATCAGCGAGGCGGCGATCGCGGGCCTCGGCGTCGGCGCGGCGATGAACGGCCTTAGGCCCATCGTCGAGATCATGTTCATGGATTTCCTCTCGCTGGCGCTGGAGCAGCTCGCGGGGCAGGGCGCGAAGCAGCATTTCATGTCGACGGGCAGGCTGCGGGTGCCGCTCACCGTGCGCACCATGTGCGCGGCGGGCCGCAATGCGGGGCCGCAGCATGCCGGCAGCCTGGAAACCTGGGTCGCGCATATCCCCGGCCTGAAGGTCGTGTGGCCGTCGACGCCGGGCGATGTGAAAGGCCTGCTCAAGGCTGCGATCCGCGACGACAATCCGGTGATCGTCATCGAGAACCTGTCGCTGTGGACGGCCAAGGGTCCGGTCGGCGGCGAGGACCACGTCATCGAGATCGGCAAGTCGGAGGTGAAGCGCGCGGGCCGCGACGTGACGCTGGTCTGTGTCGGCTCGATGGTGCAGCGCGCGCTCGCCGCGGCCGGGGAATTGAGCGCCGAAGGCATCGAGGTCGAGGTGCTCGACCTGCGCACCGTCTCGCCGCTCGACAGGGAAGGCATCCTGGCGTCTGTCGCGCGCACGCATCGGCTGGTGATCGCGCACGACGCGGCCAAGCCGTTCGGCTTCGGCGCCGAGGTGGCGGCGATCGTCGCGGAGGAGGCGCTGACCGAGCTCGACGCTCCCATCCGCCGCGTCACAGCGCCCTGGGCGCCGCTCGGCACCGCCCCGGCGCAGGAGCTGGCATATTATCCGGGTACGGAAGACTTGAAGGCGGCGGTTCGCTCGCTGCTGGGTTAGGAGTTGGGTTTGTCGCACGATATCCGCATGCCGTCGCTGGGCATGGCGATGGACGAGGGCCAGGTCGTCGCCTGGCACGTCAAGCCGGGCGACACGGTCCGTCCCGGCCAGGTCGTCCTCGACATCGAGTCCGAGAAGACGACGGCCGAGATCGAGACGCCCGTCGGCGGCGTCGTCGGCGAGCTGCTGGTCGCGATCGGCGCCACCGTGCCCGTCGACACGGTGCTGGTGCGCATCGGCGACGGCGCTTCCGCGCCCGCCGCCAGGCCGGTTGCAACCGGCCGCGGCAATGCCAGTCCGCGCGCGAAGAAGCTCGCCCAAGAACTGGGCGTCGATCTTTCGAAGCTCGCCGGCAGCGGCCCGGGCGGAAGCATCGTCGAGGCCGATATCCGCGCCGCCGCCGCGAAGGCGCCGCGCGAGGACTACGTGCTGCGTCCGCTTTCGCCCATCGCCAGGCGCGTCGCCGACCGCACCGCGGAGAGCGCGCGCACCGCGCCGCACTTCTTCGTCTCCAGCGACATCGACGCTTCCGGGCTGGAGCGCTGTCGCGGCGCGCATGGGGCGACGATCAACGACCTGATCCTGTGGGCGGCAGCGCGCGTCCTGCCGTCGCACCCTCTCCTCAATGCGTCGTATGCGGACGACGGCCTGCACGAATGGAAGGACGTCCATCTCGGCGTGGTCGCGGCGACGCAGGACGGTTTGGTCGCGCCGGTGATCCGCAATGCGTCCACGCTTCCTCTCGAAACGCTGGTTAACGCGCGCACCGATCTGATCGGCCGCGCGCGCGCCGGCAAGCTCTCTCCCGACGATATGGTCGGGGGAACCTTCAGCGTTTCCAACTTAGGTGGTTTCGGAGTCGAGCGCTTCAACTCCATTCTCCACCGCGGGCAGTCCGCTATCCTGAGTGTGGGCGCGATCAAGAAGAAGCCGGCGGTGATCGACGGATCGCTCGGTATCGGACCGGTGATGGCTTTAACGCTGACCGTCGATCATCGCGTGGTCGACGGCGTCGCGGCGGCGAAATTCCTGGGTGATCTCGGCACGCGGCTCGAGACGATGACGGTCGAAGGTTTGGAGGCATAAGCATGGATTTCAAGCTCAGCGACGAGCAGCTGATGATCCAGAAGACGGCGCGCGATTTCACCGAGCGCGAGCTGTTCCCGCTGGAGAAGGACTTCCTGCTCACCGGCAAGCTGCCGCTCGAAAAGCGCAAGGAGCTCGAGCTCAAGGGCAAAGAGCTGGGCTTCTGGGCGCTCGACGTGCCGGCGGAATATGGCGGCGCGGGGCTGGACACGCTGACCAACTGCCTGATCAACGAGGAGATCTTTCGCTCGCCGCTGATCTTCTATTTCGGCGGACGCATCGAGCCCGCGCTCTACGCCTGCGACGACGCGCAGAAGGAGCGCTATTTCTATCCGATCCTGCGCGGCGAGAAGAAGTGCTGCTTCGCCTTCACCGAGCCGCAATCGGGCAGCGACTTCGCCGGCATCCGCACCCGCGCGGTGAAGAAGGGCGACCGCTGGTCGATCACCGGCAACAAGACCTTCATCTCCAATGTCGACGCCGCCGACTTCATCATCCTCTATGCCGTCACCGATCCGGGCAAGGGCGCCAAGGGCATCTCGTGCTTCCTGGTCGACAAGGGCACGCCGGGGCTGACCGTGTCGGAGCCGATCCGCGTGATGGGCGACGGCTGGTCGACCTTCTCGCTGTTCTTCGACGAATGCATGATCCCGGAGGAGAACCTGGTCGGCGAGCTGAACAAGGGTTTCCTGCTCGGCGATCACATGCTGACGCACGGACGTCTCGAGATCGCCGCGTTCAACTGCGGCATCTCGCGGCGCTGCCTGGAGATGGCGACGGAATATTCGAAAGAGCGCCGCGCCTTCGGCAAGTCGATCTCCGAGAACCAGGCGATCCAGTGGATGC
This sequence comes from Rhizomicrobium sp., assembly GCA_035549495.1. Lineage (GTDB taxonomy): Bacteria > Pseudomonadota > Alphaproteobacteria > Micropepsales > Micropepsaceae > Rhizomicrobium. Next base: position 47,195 of record DASZQV010000015.1, read on the forward strand.
TGGCCGACTCGGAGGTCGAGCTGATGGCGTCGCGCCTGCTGACGCATCAGGCGGCGTGGATGAACGACAACAACGTCCATATCCGCAACGAGGCGTTCGTTGCCAAGCTGCACGCCACCGAGACCGCGCAGCGCGTCACCGACCGCGCGCTGCAGATCTATGGCGGCATGGGCTACTGCCTGGAAGTGCCGATCCAGAGCTTCTATCGCCAGGTCCGCGTCTGGCGCATCGGCCACGGCACCTCCGAGGTGCACCGCATGATGATCGCGCGCAACATGCTGAAGAACTAGGGAGACGAGACGATGAGCAAAGTCGACCAGCCGCCGATCTTCGAGGCGATCCAGCGCATCCCGGACGCGGTTCCGAAGAACCAGAAGGAACGCATGGCAAACATCCATGCGCTGGGCCTGGAGAAGTACATCGTCGAGCTCGACACGCTGGGCTATACCATCGTGCCGCCGGGCGTCGGCTGCGGCGACGAGGAGACCCGGCGCATCACCGACGCGGTCATGCGCGTTCTCGAGAAGCGCACCGGTCAGAAATACGACCTCAACGGCAACGGCCGCGAAACGTCGTACAAGGACGGCCTCGACGCGCACAACCAGTTCCAGCTTTACTACATGCTGATGGCCGACCGCGCCTGCGAGGACTGGCTGGACAACAAGGTGCTGCGCGCGATCATCGACTACGCGCTGCGCGGGCAGGCGCAGCTCTGCTCGATGGTGTCGTTCGTGAAGTGGCGCGACGGCGGTTACGGCAACCGGCTGGGCCTGCACACCGACAGCCAAGGCGCCTCGCCCGAGGGCGTGCTGACGCTCTCGCACCAGGTCGCGTGCAACGTCGCGCTGGCGCTGACGCCTTACACGAAAGAAGACGGCGCGCTCGCCGTCGTGCCCGGCAGCCATCTCTATTATCGCCAGCCGCGTTTCGAGGAGGGCATCGAGGAAGCGGTGCCGATCATCGCGCCGGTCGGCTCGATGATCTTTTGGGTCGGCAATCTCTGGCACGGCGCCTATCCGAAGGTGACCGACGGCTTGAGGTTGAACCTCACCGGCAACTTCAACAACAAAGCGTTCAAGACGCTCGAGAACTATGGCCGCCACGTGCCGCTGGAAGTGTTGCGCCGCCACGACAAATGGTTCGCGCGCACGCTCGGCGCCGACGAAGTGTATGGCTGGGGCGAAGAGGGTCCGAAGCAGCCGCTGATCGACCAGATCTGACGTGCCGATCGATATCGAAGAGCTCGACCGTTACGTCGATCTTCACCGGTTGGAGGACTGGATGGACGACCGCGGTCTCGGCCGCGGCCTCATCCAGGACGGCGAGATCCTGGCGGGCGGCACGCAGAACATCCTGCTGAGATTCACGCGCGACGGCCGCGCCTATGTGCTGCGCCGTCCGCCGCACAATCCTTATATGAACGGCAGCGAGACCATCCGCCGCGAGATCCGCGTGCTGGAGGCGCTCGCTGCGACCGACGTGCCGCATGCGCGCCTCATCGCGCCGTGCGGCGACGAGGAGGTGCTGGGCGCTGCGTTCTACCTGATGGAGCCGGTCGACGGCTTCAGCCCCGTGCGCGGATTGCCGCTGTTGCACCAGGCGCGGCCGGCCATCCGCCATGCGATGGGATTGTCGCTGGTCGACGCGCTGGTGGCGCTGCATCGCGTCGATCCCGCACAAGTGGGTCTTTCCGATTTCGGCAAGCCGCGGAACCATCTCGCGCGCCAGATCGCGCGGCTGGTCAAGCAGCTCGACAGCTATGCGTCCTATGACGGTTGGACGGGGCGCGCGGAGATATCCGGCGTGGAGAAGGTCGCCGCGTGGCTGGAGACCAACATGCCCGCGGAAGCCGCGCCGGGTATCGTGCATGGCGATTTCCACATGGGCAACGCGATGTTCGCGAAGACGGGCCCCGAGGTGCGCGCCATCGTCGATTGGGAGCTGGCGACGACCGGCGATTCCGCGTGCGATCTCGGCTGCCTGCTCGCGACCTGGGCGGAGGCGGACGGCACACATCCAGGCTGCATCGAGGTGACGCCGTGGGACGGCTTTCCGATGGAAGAGGAGCTCGTGCGCCATTATTGCGCCGGCATCGGCCGCGACGTCGACGCGAACTGGTACGCGGTCTTCGGCTGCTTCCGCCTCGCCATCCTGCTCGAAGGCACCTATGCGCGCGCGCAGGCCGGCAAGGCCGACATGGAAACCGGCGCGTGGCTGCACCGCACCGCCATCAACCTTTTGAACCGAGCCTCGAGGAGATCGTCATGAGTGAAGCCTGGATCATCGATGCGGCGCGGACGCCGCGCGGCATCGGCAAGATCGGCAAGGGCGGGTTGGCCGCGGTGCATCCGCAGCGCATCCTCTCGCATGTGCTGAAGGCGCTGGCGGAGCGCAATGCGCTCGACACCGCCGAGATCGACGACGTGGTGATCGGCTGCGGCACGCAGATCGGCAGGCAGGGCTCGTGCATCGCGCGCATGGCGGCGCTGGACGCGGGCTTCGCGAACGACGCGACCGGCGTGGCGCTGGACCGCTTCTGCGGCTCGGGACTGACGGCGGTGAACATCGCCGCGATGGGCGTGATGTCGGGGGCGCAGGATCTCGTCATCGCGGGCGGCGTCGAGTCGATGTCCTACGGCTTCTCGCTGCCGCCGATAGCGGGCGGCTTCCTCGACAGCGGCAACGAGCATCTGCGCAAGTTCCACCCGCAGCCGCATCAAGGCGTGTGCGGCGACCTGATCGCGACGCTGGAGGGCTTCACCCGCGACGACGTCGACCGCTTCGCGCTGGAGAGCCAGCGCCGCGCCGCGCATGCGCTGGCGAACGGGCACTTCGACAGGAGCCTCGTGCCCGTCTATCACGACGACGGCGCGCTCGCGCTCGACCGCGAGGAATATCCGCGTCCGAACACCACGCTCGAGGGACTTTCGAGTCTGAAGCCCGCGTTCGAGGCGGTGTATCGGGCGCCGCTGAACGAGGAGGGGCTGACGCACAGGAAGCTTGTCGAGCAGACCTATCCCGGCATCAGGATCAACCACGTGCATCACGCCGGCAATTCGTCGGGCGTCGTCGACGGCGCCGGCGCGGTGGTGCTCGCCTCGCCCGATTATGCGCGGGCGCATGGCCTCAAGCCGCGCGCGCGCATCGTGGCGCTGGCGACGGCGGGCGACGCGCCGGAGATCATGCTCAACGCGCCGGCGCCCGCCGCGCGCAAGGCGCTGAAGAAGGCCGGCATGACGATGAAGGACATCGACCTGATCGAGGTCAACGAGGCGTTCGCCGCCGTGCCGCTGAAGTTCATCAAGGAGATGGACGCCGATCCCGCGAAGCTCAACGTCAACGGCGGCGCCATTGCGCTCGGCCATCCCATCGGCGCGACGGGCGCGATCCTGCTCGGCACGCTGCTCGACGAGCTCGAGCGGCGCGATCTTCGGACAGGCTTGGTGACGCTCTGCACAGGCGGCGGCATGGCGCCCTGCACGATCATCGAGCGCCTGAACTAACGAGGATTGAACCAATCGGGTCTGGGGATCGTCCATTGGTCGCCCCAGACCTGGTTGCCTCCGTCGATGACCAGCACCTCGCCGGTGACGAAACTCCCCGTTGCGTCGCCGGCGAGGTAGCAGATCGCATTCGCGACGTCCTCGGGATTGCCGAAGCGCTTCATCGGGTTGGAGTTCGGCATGTCGCGCCGCGCTTCCTCCGAATAGACGTCCATGCCCTCGGTCGCGATGATACCCGGCGCCACGCAATTGACGCGGATGCCGAGCGGCGCCCATTCGATGGCCAGCGTCTTGCTGAGATAGATCACGCCCGCGCGCGCCGCGCAGGTATGCGCCAGACCCGGCATGCCGCGCCAGACCACCGTCACGACATTGACGATGGCACCACCGCGGCCGGCGTCGCGCCAGCGCCGCGCCGCCGCCTGCATCATGTACCACGAGCCGTTGAGGTTGGTGTCGATCACCGCGTTCCAGCCCCTGGGCGAGAAGTCGATCGCGGCTTGCGGGAACTGACCGCCGGCATTGTTGACCAGGATGTCCATGCCGCCAAACGCCTCATAGACCGCGTCGTGCAGCGCGTTCACCTGATCGAAATCGCGGATCGTTGTCGGACGCGCGAGCACCTCGGCGCCCATCGCGCGCAGTTCCGTCGCGGTCCGGTCGAGCTTCTCCGGATTGCGCCCGCAGATGACGAGCTTCGCGCCCAGCCGCGCGAGGAAGAACGAAGTCGCCTTGCCGATGCCCGAGCCGGCGCCCGAGACCAGCGCGACCTTGCCGTCGAAGAAGCCGTCGCGGAAGGCCAGCTTCATGGTCTTCAGTTCGTCCGCACTGCGCCCAAATCCGCTGGTCATCAGAATGCCACCCCGTCGCCGCCTTTGAGCGCGAGGATCACGCGCGCCTCGTCGGGCGAGGCGATCTCGAGGCCCAGGTTCTCGATCAACGTGCGCACCACGCACACCTGCGCCGCGTTGGACTCTGCGAGCCTTCCCGGCCCGATCCACAGCGAGTCCTCCAGGCCCACGCGCACGTTGCCGCCCATCGCCGCCGCCATCGCCGCGACCGGCATCTGCGCGCGGCCGGCGCCGAGGACCGACCAGATGTACTTGTCGCCGAACAGCCGGTCGGCCGTGCGCTTCATGTGAGCCACGTCCTCGGGATGCGCGCCGATGCCGCCGAGCAGCCCGAAAACGGTCTGGACGAACAACGGCGGCTTCACCAATCCTTCGTCCAGGAAGTGGCGCAGGTTGTAGAGATGGCTCGTGTCGTAGCATTCGAACTCGTAGCGCGCGCCGGTCGGGTTCAAGGTGCGCAGCGCGTATTCGATGTCCTTGTAGGAATTGCGGAAGACGAGGTCGCGCGATGCTTCCAGCATCGCCCGCTCCCAGTCGTGCTTGAAGTCCTTGAAACGGCGCAGCATCGGGAACAGGCCGAAGTTCATCGAGCCCATGTTGAGCGAGGCGATCTCCGGCTGCCATTGCGCGGCGGGTCTGAGGCGCTCCTCGACGCTCATGAACGGCGAGCCGCCGGTCGTCAGGTTCACGACGACGTCCGAGCGCTGCTTGATCGTGCGCAGGAACGGCGCGAAGGCTTCCGGCGTCTGGTCCGGGCGGCCGTCGCTCGGATTGCGTGCATGCAGATGCACGACGGCGGCGCCGGCTTCCGCCGCAGCCAGCGCCGCGTCTGCGATCTCTTCGGCCGTCACCGGCAGATGCGGCGACATCGACGGCGTGTGGATCGAGCCTGTGACGGCGCAAGTGATGATCACTTTGCGGGGCATCGTCACCTCAGCATCTCGCCGGAGATGATCAGCTTGCGGATCTCGGTCGTGCCGGCGCCGATCTCGAGCAGCTTGGTGGCGCGATAAAGGCGGTTGACCTCGGTCTCGCGCATATAGCCCATGCCGCCGAAGATCTGCACTGCGTCGCCGCACACCTTGGTGCAGGTCTCGGCGGCGTACAGAATGGCGGCGGCGGTCAGCTTGTGGATCTCGCCGCGCCCGCCTTCGTGAAGCTCCATCGCGCTGGCCTCGCCGAGCACGCGATAGCAGAAGGTCTTTGCGGTCTCGACGCCCACATACATCTCGGCGAGCTTGCCCTGCACGAGCTGGAATTCGCCGATGCGTCGACCGAACTGCTCGCGCGTACCCGCATAGTCGACGGCGAGGGCGAGCGCGCGCTCCGCCATGCCGACGTTTATCATCGCGACGATGGCGCGCTCGAGGTCGAGGCCGCTCATCACGACCGCGACGCCTTCGTTCTCCCTGCCGACCAGGTTGTCCGCCGGCACGCGGCAGTCGTCGAAGACGAGCTCGGCGGTGGGCGAGCCGCGGAAGCCCATCTTGTCGAGCTTCTGCGCCACGCCGAAGCCCGGGAAGCCCTTCTCGACGATGAAAGCCGAGATGCCCTTCGCCCCGCGCGCCTTGTCGGTCTTGGCATAGACCAGCAGCGTGTCGGCGATGGGGCCGTTGGTGATGTAGAGCTTGCGGCCGTTCAGGACATAGCTGTCGCCGTCGCGCCGCGCCGTCGTCGCCATCGAGCCCAGCGCGTCCGAGCCTGCGCCCGGCTCGGTCAGCGCCAGCGCGCCCACCGCGCTGCCGTCGCACAGCCCCGGAAGGTACTCCGCCTTCTGCGCATCGCTGGCGTTGCGGGCGATGTTGTTCAGGCAAAGGTTCTCATGCGCGACATAGCTGAGCGCGATCGCCGGGTTCCACCGCGCCAGGCCTTGCGCGACGAGGCCCGAGGTGAACACGTCGCTGTCTGCGCCGCCGAAGCGCGCCGGCACGGTGATCCCCAGGAAGCCCATCTCGCCGAGCAGGGGCATCGCCTCCGGCGGCCACCACTCCTCGTCGTCCATGCGCTGCTGCAGCGGCCAAAGCCGCTCGCGCCCGAAGCGGTCGGCGAGGTCGAGGAATTCCTGTTGCTCGGCGGTGAGCCGGAACGCGTTCTGCGCGGCATTGGCGAGCATCGTCATGTCTTTCCGCGTTGACGCTAAAATGAATATCATTCATTATAGCGTTCGCCAAGCCTTTTGGACCTGTTTTCATGCCGCGCATCTCCGCCGAACGACGGCAGGACCGCCACCGCTCGATCCTCGACGCGGCCAGGCGGGTGTTGACGGAGAAGGGGTTGCACGAAGCCTCGATGTCCGACATCGCGCGCGATGCGGGCGTCTCGGACGGGCTGCTTTACCGCTATTTCGACAGCAAGCGCGCGCTGCTCGACGCGGTGCTGAAGGAATTCTATGAAGGGCTGCTGGCGCGGCTGGAAAGCGAGGTCTTCCGCCACATGCGCTTCGAGGACCGGTTCCGCCGGCTGGTCGAGCTGCACCTCACCACCTTCATAGAGGATCCCGGCCTCTGCCGCCTCTTCATCTCCGAGGTGCGCGTGGCGTCCAACTATCGCGGTTCGGAGACCCAGGCGCTGAATCGCCGCTATACCAAGGTGCTGCTGCGCGTGATGGAGCGGGCCGAGAAAGAAAAGCGCATCCGCCCCGGCATCGACCACACCCTGTTCCGCGACCTCGTCTTCGGCGGCATCGAGCATCTCGCCTGGCGCCACGTAAATGGCGGGCGCAGGCTGAAGGTCGCGGAGGACGCCGCCGTGATCTCCACCATCCTGCTCGACGGCGTGAAGCCATGAAGAGCGTTCTGGTCGCCAATCGCGGCGAGATCGCGCTGCGCATCCTGAAGACCGTGAAGCGCCTCGGCATGCGCGGCATCGTCGTGCACCATGCGCTCGACGCCGACAGCCCGGCGGTCGCATTCGCCGACGCGGCGATCGAAATCACGGGGGCGACGCCGGTCGCGGCGTACCTCGACGACGCGGCCATCATCGCGGCGGCACGGCGCGCCGGCGCCGACGCGATCCATCCGGGCTACGGCTTCCTGTCGGAGAACGCGGCCTTCGCGCGCGCCGTCGAAGCGGCGGGACTGCTCTTCATCGGCCCGCGTCCGGAGACCATCGGGCTTCTGGGCGACAAGGTGCGCGCGCGCGCCTTCGTGGCGAAGCACGGATACCCGGTCGCGCCGTCGGCCGTCGAGGACGATGACCCGCCGACCTTCGCCGAGCGTGCCCGCGCCTTGGGCGCGCCGCTGCTGGTCAAGCCGTCCGCCGGCGGCGGCGGCAAGGGCATGCGCATCGTGCGCGACATGGCGCTGCTCGCGGAAGAATTGGAGCGTGCGCGCAGCGAGGGCTTGCGCTATTTCGGCGACGGGCGGCTGTATGTCGAGCGTTACGTCGAGCGGCCCCGCCATATCGAAGTTCAGGTGCTCGGCGACGCGCACGGCAACGTCGTGCATCTGTTCGAGCGCGAATGCTCGATGCAGCGCCGCTTCCAGAAGATCGTCGAGGAGGCGCCGTCGCCCGCGCTAGACGAGGCCGAGCGCACGCGCATCTGCGAGACGGCGGCGGGCATCGCGCGGCGCGCAGGCTATCGCAATGCCGGCACGGTCGAGTTCATCTATGGGGGCGGTGCGTTCTACTTCCTGGAGATGAACACCCGGCTGCAGGTCGAGCATCCGGTGACCGAAGCGATCACCGGCCTCGATCTCGTCGAGGAGCAGATCCGCATCGCCGAGGGTGCGCCGCTGCGGCTCGCGCAGGAGGATTTGCGCCGCACGGGCCACGCCATCGAGCTACGCATCTATGCCGAGGATGCGGGGCGCGGCTTCGTGCCCACGACCGGACCGGTGCTGATGCTGAAGATGCCCGACGACGTGCGCGTCGATTGCGGCGTGCGCGAAGGACAACAGGTCACGGCGGCGTTCGACCCGATGCTCGCCAAGCTGGTCGTGCACGCGGACACGCGCGACGCCGCCATCGACAAGGCGCGCGCGGCGCTGGCAAGGGTCATCCTGCTCGGCTGCCGCATCAACACCGCGTTCCTGTCGCGGCTGATCGACACCGCCGAGTTCCGTGCCGGCGATCTGCATACGGGATTGATCGCCGAGCTGCCCGAGATCGCGGCCGATCCCGCGCCCGACGCGGGGACGTTGCGCACTCTGCTCGCGGTCGCCGCGCGTCACACGCCGGCGGTGGTCGAGGCCGCGCGGCGCGTGCCGGCGCTGCACGCGAGCATCGGCGAGTGGCGGAACTGATGCGCGAGGTCTTCCGGGTCGGTGAGGAGGAGCACGCGCTGCATCCCGGCGAGGACGTCGGCGATTTGGCAGTCTCCGTCGCGACGCAGGGCGACAGGCTTTTCATCCATCTCGACGGGCAGACCTATGAGCTCGACTATCTGCCGGCGGTGAGGCGCCACGCGCAGGATGCCGCGCTGTCGGCGTCCGATCATCTCGTGGCGCCGATGCCGGGAGCGGTCGTCGCCTGCGCGGTGAAGCCCGGTGATGCCGTCGCGGCCGGCGACCTGCTGCTGGTGATCGAAAGCATGAAGCTGGAGATGCCGTTCAAGGCGTGGCGCGACGGCCGCGTCGCCAGCGTGCATGTGACGCAGGGGCAGACCTTCGAGCGCGACAAGGTGCTGCTCTCGCTGGGGGCGGCATGATGCGCCGCCTCGAAAGCCGCATCGACACGCGCGCATCGGAGTTCCGCGCCAATCATGCGCACAATTCCGCACTCGCCGCCGAGCTGAAATCGCGCCAGCACAGCGCGCGCCATGTGCGGCCGAAGCGCGACCTGGATCGCCTCGCGCGGCAGGGCAAGATGCTGGCACGCGCGCGCATCGACGAATTGATAGATCCGGACACGCCGTTCCTGGAGCTTTCGACGCTTGCGGCGAACATGGCCTATGGCTGCGACGTGCCGTCGGCGGGGCAGGTGACCGGCATCGGCATCGTGTCGGGTCGCGAGGTCGTGATCCATGCCGACGACGCGAGCGTGAAGGGCGGCGCATGGTATCCGCTTTCGGTCAAGAAGATCGTGCGCGCGATGGACATCGCGATCGAGAATCGCCTGCCGGTCGTGCATCTCTGCGACAGCGCCGGCGGCTTCCTGCCGCTGCAGGCGGAGTTCTTCGCCGACCGCTATTTTGCGGGGCGCATCTTCCGCAACCAGTCGATCCTGTCGAAGCTCGGCGTCCCGCAGGTCGCCGTCGTGCTCGGCCATTGCACGGCGGGCGGCGCATACGTGCCGGCGTTGAGCGACTACAGCGTGATCGTGAAGGGCACGGGCGGCATCTTCCTGGGCGGCCCGCCGCTGGTGAAGGCCGCGACCGGGGAGGAGGTGACGGCGGAGGCGCTGGGTGGTGCACAGATGCATACCGGCGTTTCCGGCACCGCGGATTATCCGGCCGCGAACGAGCTGCACGCCATCGCGATCGCGCGCGAGATCGTCGGCTGCTTCCGCGCGCCGGAAAAAACGCGCATCGAGCAAGCGGCGGTGGAAGCTCCTGCTTACGACCCCGGCGAACTCTACGGCATCATCCCGAAAGACCCGCGCATCGCGTTCGACATGCGCGAGGTGCTGGCGCGGATGGTCGACGGCAGCCGCTTTCACGAGTACCAGCCGGATTTCGGGCCGTCGCTGGTCTGCGGCTTCGCGCGGTTGCACGGCTATCAGGTCGGAGTGCTCGCCAACAACGGCGTGCTGTTCAACGAGAGCGCGTTGAAAGGCGCGCATTTCATCCAGCTCTGCGACAAGAACCGCACGCCGCTTCTGTTCCTGCAGAACATCACCGGCTTCATGGTCGGCCGCGACTACGAGAGGCGCGGCATCACCAAGGACGGCGCCAAGATGATCATGGCGGTGTCGGGCGCCTCGGTGCCGAAGTTCTCGGTCAACTGCAATGCCTCGTTCGGCGCCGGCACCTACGGCATGTCGGGCCGTGCCTTCGACTCGCGCTTCCTGTTCAGCTGGCCGCAAAGCCAGACCGCGGTGATGGGCGCCGAGCAGGCCGCGAACGTGCTGACCGAGGTAAAGACGCGCCAGCTCGCGCTCGAGGGCAAGACCCTGAGCGCCGACCAGGTCGCCGCGATCCGCGAGCCGGTGCTTGCCGACTACCACCGCCAGTCCAGTGCCTGGTACGCGACGTCCGAGCTGTGGGACGACGGCATCCTCGATCCCGCCGACACCCGCAACGCGCTCGGCATTGCGATCAGCGCCTCGCTCAACGCGCCCATCGATCCGCCGCATTACGGCGTCTTCCGCATGTGAGGTCCACCATGGACGGCTTTCGCCTCGATCCAGAAGATGAGTTTCCGCATCGGCCCGACGGCTCGCCGATCTTCAACGAGAGCGTCTATATCAACGGCTTCGACGCGCGCCTGGGACTCGGCGGCTGGATGCGGCTCGGCAATCGCGCGGGCGAGGGGTATGCGGAGCTTTCCGTGTGCTTCTATCTGCCCGACGGCCGCATCGCGTGCCAGTTCCAGCGTCCGCCGATCGCGGACAACGCGAAGTTCTCCGCCGGCGGTCTCGACATCGCGGTGGTGAAGCCGTTCGAGCATCTCGAAATCCGCTATGCCGGCGAGGTGATGCTGGTCGACGATCCGCAGGCGCTGAACGATCCGGCGGCGATGTTCGGGACGGCGCCGCGCGCCCGCGCCGACATCGCCTGGAGCGTGCGCGCCGCGTCGCCGTTGCACGGCGGCCGACCCTTGCACGACGGCCAGCAGACGATGTACGGGCGCGATTTCTCGCTCAATCACTTCAACCAGCATGTCTCGACGGCCGGCCGCGTGAGCGTCGGCACGCAGAGCTGGGATTTCGACGGTCATGGCTGGCGCGATCATTCCTGGGGGCCGCGCACCTGGCAGGCGATCCATTCCTACCGCCTGTTTCTTGCCAATTTCGGCGATGGATGCGGCTTCATGTTGTTGCGCATCACCGGCGGCGACGGGCGCGCGCGGCGCGTCGGCGTGCTGATGATCGATGGACGCTATGAGGAGGTCGTCGATCTCGACGTCACGACGCGCTGGAGCTCGCCGCAGGTGCCGCGCACCGCCTCCATCGCCGTGCGCACGGCCGAGCGCACCGCGCTGATCGAGGCCGAGATGCTCAACGTGGCGCCGCTGCGCAACCGGCGCAGGGCGGGTGACACGACGCTGGTCTCGCGCATCTGGGAAGGGTTCACGTGCTTCACCTGGGACGGGCGCGAAGGGCTGGGCATGAGCGAATATATCGAGCGTCTCGACGACACCAAGCTCAAAGGCGGGATCGTGTGAGCACGGACGCGCTCATCGCCGCGCTCCGCCGCCGCTTCGGCGAGGACGCGCGCGTCGAGAACGTCGTGGTGCCGACGCTCGGCGGCAGCAACCGCACGATCGTGTTCGATCTGGTCGAAGGCGCGGTGCGGCGGCGGCTGGTGTCGCGCGAGGAGACTTATCGCGCGGCGAACAGCCCCTTCCTGTCGCCGGCGGATCAGTTCCGCCTGATGCAGTCCGTCTTCGCGCAAGGCTTTCCGGTGCCCGAGCCGGTGTTCGAATACGATGCAGGCGACGCGATGGCGCCGGGATATGTCTGCGCGTTCGTCGAAGGCGAGACGATGCCCAAGGCGATCCTGCACGCGCCCGCGTTCGCCCAGGTGCGGCCGACGCTGGCGGCGCGCTGCGGCGAGCTGCTCGCAATGCTGCATGCCATGACGCCTCCCGATCTTCTCGCAAACCGTCCCGACAGCATCGATGCGGTGGCGGCACAGCGCGACCGCTTCGATTGTTATGGCGGCGGACGGCCGGCGATCGAGCTGGGCTTGCGCTGGCTCGAGCGCAACCGTCCGGTCTGCGCGCGGCCGGTGCTGGTGCATGGCGACTTCCGCGTCGGCAATCTGATGGTGACGCAAGACGCCATCTCCGCCGTGCTGGATTGGGAATGCGCCCATATTGGTTCGCCCTGGGAGGATTTGGGCTGGCTCTGCACGCGCGCCTGGCGCTTCGACCGTCCCGGTCTCGCCGTGGGCGGGCTCGACACGACGGCGCCGCTGTTTGCGGCTTACGAGCGCGTGAGCGGCGTTCGTGTCGACGCGGACGCGGTGCGCTATTGGACGGTGTTCGGGCTGGTGCGCTGGGCGGTGCTGAACCTGATGCAGGCGAGCGGGCATGTCTCGGGCGAGCGCCGCGGCCTCGTCTTCGCGGCCTGCGGGCGCAATGTGAACCTGATCGAATACGATTTGCTGATGACGTTGAAGGGGCGCTATTCGTGACGGAGCTTCCCGACGTGCCCGACATGCTCGCGACGGTTCGCGATTTCCTCGCGCGGCTCGGGCCGACGCTCGACAAGGGCGCGAGGTTCGAGGCGCAGGTCGCGGTCTATCTGCTCGACATCGCCCGGCGCGAGCTCGCGGCGCCGCCGGCCGGCGCCGATACGACGCGGCTTTGCGCCGATATCCGCAGCGGCAGATGCGATGTGCGATGGGACGAGACGCTCGACGTCGAGCTGGACGCGGCGATCGCGCGCGTGCGCATCGTGCGGCCGGACCACCTGGAGGGAACATGAGCGCTCATCGCCTGTCGTTCGCCGTCGAAGAGGGCATCGCCCGGATCGCGCTCGACAACGCGGCCGGACGAAACGCCATCGATCTTGCTTTCGTCGAGGCTTTTGCCGATTGCGCCGAACGTTGCGCGGACGAGGCGGTGAAGGTCGTTCTGATCTCCGCGCAGGGGCCATACTTCTCCGTCGGCGGCGATCTCTCCGATTTCGTGGCGCATGCCGACGATGCCGAGCGGCACATCCTCGCCATGGCCCGCAAATTCCATGTCGGTGTCGCGCGCCTGCATGAATTGTCCGTGCCGGTCGTCCTGGCACTCGGCGGCATGGCGGCCGGCGGCGGCTTCAGCTTGGTCTGCGGAGCGGATTTCGTGATCGCGTCGCGGTCGGCCGGGCTCACCAGCGCCTATACGCGCACGGGCCTCACGCCCGATGGCGGCCTCACCTGGTTCCTCGAGCGCATCGTGGGCGCCCGCAAGGCGTTCGAGATCATGGCGCTCAACCCCGTGATGAGCGCCGACGAGGCGTTTGCCCTCGGGATCGTGAACCGGTTGGTGGATCGCGATGCCTTGCAGGCCGAGAGCGAGGCGGTGGCGCGCCAGATCGCGAACACGCCGTCGGACTCCCTGCGCGCGCTGAAGTGGCTGATGACGAGCGGCCGAGCCGCCACGCTGGAAAGCCAGCTGGAGCACGAAGCCGTCTCGATCGCGCGGCAGGCGGGGAGGGCCGCCACGATGGAAAACTTGAGGAAGTTCCTCGCGCGAGGATAGGCCGGGTCGTCAGCTGCGACGGAAGAAATTTTTTCACCTCGAGCAACACGAGCAGGTTCGACGGGATCCGGGCGGATCCGTCGCCGTCGGGCGGCGACAGCGGTGGGCCGGCGGCCCGCCGCTGCAATGCGCCTGCAAGCGTTACGGTTCGATACGCAATATGCCGCGCTCGGCTCGCTGCATCTGTCGGCGGACGACACGATCACGGTCTATGGCACCTCGGGGAACGGCACGATCCAGGGCGACAACGGCACGCTGGTGTTCCAGGGCCGCGGCGGCAACGACACGCTCGGCGCCGGTGCCGGCGACAACACCCTCGACGGCGGCGCGGGGCTCGACACGGCGAGCTATGCCTCGGCGACGGGCGGGGTGAGCGTGGATCTCGGCGCCGACACGTTCGTCTACCTTTCGGTCCAGGGCTCCAATCAAAGCCGCTCGACGTGATCACCGACTTCAGCCACGCGGAAGGCGACAAGATCGACGTCGGCGGGATCGGCTCGTTCTCCTTCGTGCAATCGCTCGACCAACATGCGGGAGAGCTGGCCGTCATCGACCAAGGCGGCGGCGTGTACCAGGCGACGTCAATGGCGACGGCAACGCCGATCTGGTGATCTACCTGCACAGCCTGACCGCGCTGTCGGCGGGCGATTTCGTCCTTTAGGACTTCCCTAGAAGGCGATTCCGGCTTCGAGCAGCACGCGCACCTGGTCGTCGTCGAGACCGGCCGGGCCGAGGCCCGTTCCGTGCCGGAACGTCACGACCGGCGGAGAGCATCCGGCGGTGCAGATATCGGTTTCCGAGCTCGTGCCGGACAGATGCACATAGGAAAGCTCGGCACGCGCGAAGAAGACCTTGTGCTGGTAGGTCGGCGTGATCGTCAGCGAGAACGCCTTGCTTCCCGGTCCGTACAGCAGAGACGGCGTATCGATGGATCCGGGGTCGGCGAAGCAGTTGGACGGCTTTCCGCTCACGCCGCCGGAATCGTCGACCGTGAAATTGCAGGGCGTGCCGCTCTGCGCGGTGTATTCGGCGCGCGCGGCCAGGCTCCAGCCTCCCGCGAGGTGGTAGCTTCCCAGAAGCCCCACGCCCCATGTCGACGCGCCTTTGCACGACGAAGCGACGTCGAAGCAGGCGATGCCCGAATCCACCTCGCTGTATTGGAGGTACGGATTTATCAGCCAGGGCGACGCGTTGTAGGTGTAGAGGAGGTTGACCATCGCGCCGTTGTTCTGAAGCGTCGGGGTCGCGAAATAGGTCCGCGCCGCGGTGTGGCCCAGATTGCCGCCGCCGGCGATCGCGAGCGTGTTGCTCGCGTCGATGGTCCAGGACGCCAGCCCCGAGAGCCAGTTGAAAGTGTTCGAGTAATAGCCGTCGTTGAGCGACAGCGAGACCGAGAACGCGCCGGCGCTGTAGTTCGCCTGCACGCCGCGGCTGATCGCCGGCTCCTGGTTCCAGAGCAGCCCGCGCTCGATGTTCATGTTCTGGAACGTGAAGGTGTATTCCGCGCCGATCAGCGTGGGCAGCTTGCCGGCCTGGATGGAGAAATTGTCCGTGGGCGCGATCTTGAGATAGGCCACCGGAACGGCGCCGAAAAAATCGCCGAGCGCCGGTCCCGACGCGATATAGGACGCGCCGAGCGACGGCAGCGAATAGGCGCCGGCCTGGAGGAAGAACTGCACCACGCCGTCCGATTTCTGAATGAACACCTGCCCGTTGGCGAGGTCGAATTCGGACGCGTTGTCGCCGGCGAACGCGCGCGCGGGATGGCTTTGATAGAAGGCCAGCCCGCTGACCACGCCGGTGACGTAGATCGTCCCCAGATCGGCGATGCCGAGGTCGGAGAAATCGAGATCGTAGGGGCTCGCATTTGCAGCAATCGGGCCCGTCATCGCCGGTGTGGTCAGTGGATCGGCCTTGGAGGGGATCGCCGCGAAGCCGCCGAGGACGACAACCTTCAAAAAGGTTATGAGACGAAACTGCTTCATTTCATTCTCCTGTGGCTGTCTATGAAAAATTTTGTTGTTGTGCATCGCAACAGCGCGGCAGGCGGATTTCAATAGGGAAAGCGGCGCCTTTGTTGTTGCAGCGCAACAGCGACGCCGAAAATCGATCGTCGGCACCTCGTCGCTGCCGCGCGCTGTACGAAGCGCAGGCAGGACGCCGCAGATTTGTGCAGCGGACGAACGGGTCGTTCGTCCCGCCGCTCTACGTCAGGGATCCGCGAATCGCGGCGGCGTCGCGCGCGCGGCGTTCGATGGCCGCGAGATCGCTCGCGCCGGAGGGCACGAGCCATGTGCCTCCGACGCAGAGAACCTGCGGCAGCGACAGCCAGGCGCCGGCATTGTCGGGACGGATTCCGCCGGTCGGACAAAAGCGACAATTGGGAAACGGCCCCGCCATCGCGCGCAGCACGGCGGGGCCGCCCGAGGCTTCCGCCGGAAAGAACTTGAAATGATCGAAGCCCAATTCGAGGCCGCGCATGATCTCGCTCGCGGTCGCCACGCCCGGTAGCAGCGGCAGCGCCGCCGCGCGCGCGGCCAGGGCGACCCTCTCCGTCAGGCCGGGAGACACCAGGAACCGCGCGCCCGCGGCACGCGCGCCTTCGATCTGCGCCGGATCGAGCACGGTGCCTGCGCCGACGATGGCGCCCGGCACGCGCGTCATTTCGGCGAGGGCGTCGAGCGCGCATGGCGTTCTGAGCGTGACCTCCAGCACGGGCAGCCCGCCCGCCACCAGGGCTTCGGCGATGCCGCGCGCGGATTTGGCATCGGCGATGGTCAGCACCGGGACGACCGGCGCGATGCGCAGGACCTGCGCGATGCGCAAGGGCTGGGCGATCTCCATCATGGATGCGTTTTCGAGAACGCCGCCGCGGCGCCCAGCAATCCGGGCTGCGGGTCGACGATCAGCTTGACCCCGATCGCCGCCATGCGCTGCGCGAAGCGCCCCTTGCTGACGAAGCGGCTGGCGAAGCCGGACGGTCCCAGAAGCTTTTCCAGGCGTCGGCAGATCCCGCCCGCCAGCACCACCGCCTGCGAGCCATGCGCCAGCGCGATGTCGCCGGCCACGGCGCCCAGGCACAGGCAGAACCGGTCGAACGCGGCCGCGGCCAGACTGTCGCTGCCGTCCAGCGCAGCGTTCCAGATCGCGGGATCGTCCAGGCTGCGCACCGGCCGGTCCTCGATCGCCGCGATCGACTCGTAGATGTTGCGCAGGCCCGGGCCGGACACGATCCGCTCCACCGATACGCGGCGGAATTTCTCGCGCAGCCGGCGCAGCATCGCATCCTCGAGCGGGTCGAGCGGCGCGAAATCGATGTGGCCCGCTTCCGTCTCGATGACGTGCTCGTGCCCCTCGCTGCGCAGCACCAGCGCCGCGCCCAGGCCGGTTCCGGCGCCGAGCACGCTGATCGAGCCCCGTCGCGGCAGCGCCGTATCGGGCCCGCAGACATGGCACATCGCGCTGTCGGGAAGATGGCTCAGCGAATGCGCCACCGCGCCGATGTCGTTGCACAGCATCACCTCGTCGAGTGCGAGCTCGGACGACAGGCGCGCCGGCCGGATCATCCACGGATTGTTGGTCAGCTGCAGCACGTCGGCGTCGACGGGGCAGGCGACCGCGATCGCCGCCCGGCGCGGCAGGTCGCGGCCGACGGAGTCGGCAAAGGCCTGCCAGGCCATGTGCAGGCTCGCATGCTGTGAGGTTTTCTGGGCGACGACGGAATGCAGCGCGATCCGCCCGTCATCCGCGATATCCGCGAGCGCGAAGCGGGCATGCGTGCCGCCGATGTCCGCCGTGACGATCTGCATGCCGTCCTCTCACAACATCGCAGCGGCAAGGATCGGCGACGCGCCGCGGTCGGCGCCGTCGACCTGCGCGCGGAACAGCGCGAAGAGCTCGCGCCCCGCATCCGCATCGTCGATGCGGACGTGACGCACGGGCGGACGCGCGGTCCATTCCGCTTCGTCGATTTCGGCCGTGAGCGTGCCCCGATGCGCATCGATCCGCACGACATCGCCGTCGCGCAGCTTGGCGAGACCGCCGCCTGCCGCCGCTTCCGGGGTCAGGTGGATCGCGGCGGGCACCGATCCGGACGCGCCCGAAAGCCGGCCGTCGCTGAGCAGGGCCACCGCATGGCCGCGCGCCTGCAAGACACCGAGGATGGGCATCAGCTCATGCAGTTCCGGCATGCCGTTGGCCTTCGGTCCCTGGAAACGCACGACCACGACGACGTCGCGGTCGAGCGTGCCGGACCGGAACGCAGCCTTGACGGATTCCTGATCGCAGAAGATGCGGGCCTGCGCCTCCACGCGCCAGCGCGACGGATCGACCGCGCTGGTCTTGAAGATCGCGCGCCCGAGATTGCCCGTCAGCACGCGCAATCCGCCGTCCTCGGCGAAAGGCTTGGCGATCGGGCGTAAGCACGGGCTGTCGGGATCGGCCGCCGCGGCTTGCGACCATTCGAGATGCCCGTCTTGCAAAGCGGGCGCCGTCGCATACTCCGCGAGCCCGTCCGCCCCTGCCGTCATCACATCGCCATGCACCAGGCCCGCCTCAAGCAGCTCGGCGACCACGCGCGCCATGCCGCCGCAAGCATGGAACGCGTTCACGTCGGCGCTGCCGTTCGGATAGATGCGCGCGATCAGCGGAACGGCCGAGGAGATCGCGTCGAGATCGTCCCATTCGAAAAGGACGCCCGCCGCGCGCGCCATCGCCGGCAGGTGGATGGTGTGGTTGGTCGAGCCGCCCGTCGCCAGAAGGCCGACCGCCGCGTTGACGATCGCGCGCTCGTCGACGCACAGGCCGAGCGGACGATAGTCGTTGCCGTCCCAGCCGATCCGCGCGAGCCTTTGGATCGCGGCGCGCGTCAGGGCTTGGCGCAACGGCGTTCCGGGCGCCACGAAAGCGGCGCCGGGGACGTGCAGCCCCATGAGCTCCATCATCATCTGGTTGGTGTTTGCCGTGCCGTAGAACGTGCAGGTCCCGGGCGAATGGTAGGACGCGCTTTCCGCCGCGAAGAGCGCCTGGCCGTCCGCCTTGCCTTCGGCGTGCAGTTGGCGGATGCGCTGCTTGTCCTTGTTCGGCAGCCCGGACGGCATCGGACCGGCGGGCACGAAGACCGCCGGCAGATGGCCGAAGCGCAACGCGCCGATCAAGAGCCCCGGCACGATCTTGTCGCAGATTCCGAGCAACGCCGCGCCTTCGAACATGCCGTGCGACAGCGCGATGGCCGTGGAAAGAGCGATGGTGTCGCGCGAGAACAGCGACAGATCCATGCCGGCTCGCCCCTGGGTGATGCCGTCGCACATCGCCGGCACGCCGCCCGCGACCTGCGCGGTGCAGCCTGCCTCGCGCGCGAAGAGCTTGATCGTCTCGGGATAGCGGCCATAGGGCTGATGCGCCGAGAGCATGTCGTTGTAGGCGGTGACGATGGCGATGTTCATCGCCGCCGCCGCGGTCAGGGACCGCTTGTCCTCGCCCGCGGCCGCCACGCCATGGGCGAGGTTGGCGCAGGACATCGTCCTGCGCTGGCTGCCGCCGTCGCGCGCGCGGCGTATGAGATCGAGATAACGCTGCCGCGGAGCACGCGAGCGCTCCGCGATGCGGGAGGTTGCGCGCGCGATCGCGGGATGAAGCGTCATTTGGCGCCGACCGCGAGCGGCGCGGAGGCGCGGATGTCCTCGACCGAGGCGCCCGCCATCACGGTGTAGCTGCCCGGCGCCTCGACCCACGCATGCTCCTGGTCGTCCCAATAGGAAAGATCGCGCGGCGACAGCGTCAGGCGCACGCTACGCGTCTCGCCGGGCTTCAGCGTGACGCGCGTGAAAGCCTTCAGCGCCTTGAGCGGCATCGGCACGGGGGCCGCGTCGTTGCGCAGATAGAGCTGGACGACGGCGCTGCCTTCGCGTGCGCCGCTGTTGGCGACCTTCAGCGAGACCGCAACCGGGTCGCCGGGCTTGACCGACGACGGGGCTTTCAAATCCGAAAAGGCGAACGACGTGTAGGACAGCCCGTGCCCGAACGGATAGGCCGGCGCGATGCCGAGCTTGTCGTAGTAGCGATAGCCGACGAAAACGTCCTCGTTGTAGACCTGATGCGCGCCGCCCGAATACATCAGGTGGGACGGCGAATCCTCGATCCGCTTCGGCAAGGTGATCGGCAGGTGCCCCGACGGATTGGCGTCGCCGAACAGGATCTTCGCGATCGCCGTGCCGCCTTCCTGGCCCGGGAGCCAGGCGTCGAGGATCGCCGGGACCTTGCCGTCCCACGGCATCGTCACGGCTGCGCCTTCGTTGACGACGACGGCGGTGCGCGGATTGGCGGCGGCCACGGCTTCGATTAACGCGGTCTGCGCCGGATCGAAATCGATGGAGCTCCTATCCTCGCCTTCGGCTTCGGCGGTGCTGCCCGCGCCGGCGAAGACGATGACGGCGTCGGCCGATTTCGCGGCGGCGATCGCCTCGGCGGCATCGGGCCTGGGCAGGCGCACGCCGAATTGGAAGACCTTCTGGTCGTAGTTGATCTCGGAGGTGGGCGTCGCGCTGAAATCGATCTCCAGCGGATAGGACTGGCCCGCCTTCAAGGTCGCCTCGGCATGGCGCTCCGACAGGCTCGGGAAGAACTTGAAGATCGGCGAAGGATATTTCGGCGCCGTGTCGTCCAAAAGCGTCTTGCCGTCGAAGACCAGCCGCGCGGTATCGCCATGGACCAGGGAGAATTGATAGGTGCCGTCCTTCGGCGCGAAGAACAGGCCGGTCCATTTGACCGAGAAGCCGATGCCGGCGTTCCACAGCGCCTGTTGATAGGTCCCGTTCTGCCGCGTCTGGTATGCGGCCTCGAGGCCTTGCGGCATCTTCGTCCAGTCGACCGCGTTGGCCTTTCCGCCGAAGCCGAACTTCAGGAAGTAGTTGTCGGTCCGCTCGAACGCGACCCCGCCTTTGAAATCGGCGTCGTTGTAGTAGACCGCATGCAGGCCGATCTCGCCGCGGGCGGCGCTCGGCGACAACAGCCGCGGATCGACGGCGGGAACATGGGGCTCGTTGTCGAAGCCCTGGGCATAGACGAATTCGACGCGGGCGCCATAGCGCTGTTGAAGCGCTTCGAGCGGCGTCACGACACGATACGGCACGACCTGCGAGCTGCCGCCGCCCTGGAAGATCGGACGGTCGGCCGGCTCGCCGATGATGGCGACGGTCCTCACCTTGGCGGCGTCGAGCGGCAGCAGCCCATCGCGGTTCTTCAACAGCACGATGCTCTCTTCCGCCACGCGCTCGGCGACGTCGCGATGCGCCTCGGTGTTCAGCGCGCCGGTCTTGCGGCCGTCCGGATCGAACAGCTTCGCTTTCAGCATCAGCGCGGCAATGTTGCCCACGGCCTCGTCGATACGCGCGACCGGCACCTGGCCCTGCGCGACCGCCTGCTGCAGCTTCCAGCCGAACCAGACCGCGGGGCCGGGCATTTCGAGATCCAGCCCTGCGTTCATCGCCGGCGCCGTCGAATGCGTGCCCGTCCAATCGGACATCACGACGCCGCGAAATCCCCAGTCGCGGCGCAGAACCTCCTTCAACAGAAACGGGTTCTCGGACGCGAAGACGCCGTTGACGTGCGGATAGGCGGTCATGATCGCCCAGGGCTTGGCGTTCTCGACCACCGGCCCGAAGGCGCTCAAATAGACTTCGCGCAGCGCCCGCTCGCTGACGACGGAGTCGCCGCTGTTGCGTCCGTTTTCCTGGTTGTTCGCGGCATAGTGCTTGAGCACCGCGCCGGCGCCGGTGGACTGCACGCCCTCGACATACGACGCGGCCAGGGTGGAGCCGAGAACGGGGTCCTCGGCGAAGGTCTCGAAGTTGCGTCCCGCCACCGGCACGCGCGCGAGATTGACCATGGGGCCCAGGATCAGGTCGACGCCATGCCCGAGCGTTTCTTCGCCGATGGCTTGGCCTTCGCGCCGGATCAAGCCGGCATCCCAGGTCGCGCCCGCGGCTGCGCCCACGGGGAACGCCGTCGAAGGCTCGCTCTGGAACGAGCGCAGGCCGGCGGGACCGTCGGTCATGATCAGGCCGCGCACGCCGAGGCGCGCAATGTCCGGCAGATGCCAATTGTCCTCGCCGGACAAGAGCGAGATCTTTTCCTCGAGCGTCAGCCGCGCAACGAAATCCTGCACCCGCGCCGCGTCCGGCAGCGCCGGGTTCTGGAAAGGATAACGCTCCTTGGCTGCGGCGCTGCTCAGCAAAGCGCAAGCGAGACCGGCGGCGGCGAGGGTTCTCATGGCTTCTACCACAGCGTTTCGATCGCTTCGAGGCTGCGGCCTTTGGTTTCGGGAACGAAGCGCAGGACGAAGATCGCGGCCAAGACGCTCACCGCGGCATAGAGCCAATAGGCAAAGCCGTGATGGAACAGGCTCAGCAATTGCGGGTCGCCGTCCATGACGCGGAAGGTCTGGGTGACGAGGAAATTCGATATCCATTGCACCGCCACGGCCAGCGACAACGCCTTGCTCCGGATCGCGTTCGGGAACATCTCGGAGAGCAGCACCCAGACGACCGGGCCCCAGGATAGCGCGAAACCCGCGATATAGACCACGACGGCGACCACGGCCCAGACCGCGACCGTCTGGAGATAGAACAGCGTCCCCAATACGCCCATCGCCACAGCCATCAGCAGCGCGCCGACGACCAGGAGCGGCTTGCGCCCGATGCGGTCGACGGTGAAGAAGGCGACCAGCGTGAAGAGCGTGTTGGCGATACCGACGATCACGGCCTGCAGGAAGGCGGCGTCGGTCGTGGCGCCGATGTTCTCGAACATCATCGGCGCGTAATAGAGAACGGCATTGATGCCGACGAATTGCTGGAACGCCGAGAGCAGCGCGCCCACGATCACCACGCCCGCGCCGAACGCGAACAGCCTTCCGTCGCGGCGGACCAGCGAGGTTTCGATCTCCGCCATCGTCGTCTCGGCGCCGCTGCCCATCAGGCGGCGCAGCAGGGCGAGCGCCTCGTCCTTGCGGCCGCGCATCACATAGAAGCGCGGCGTCTCGGGCACAAGCAGCATGCCGACGAAGAGCATCGCCGCGGGAAGCGCCGCCGACGCCAGCATCCAGCGCCAGCCGGTGTCGAGCAGCCACTGGCGGTCGCCGAAGGATTGGATCAACCAGTTGACGACGTAGACGAGGTTGATGCCGAGCACGATGGCGATCTGCTGGAAGGTGACGAACAGGCCGCGCGACGCGGGCGGCGCGATCTCGGCGATGTACATCGGCGACAGCATCGACGCCATGCCGATCGCCATGCCGCCCAGGATGCGATAGAAGATGAAGGGCGCGAGCGCCGCGGCGCCTTGGGCGCCGAACGCGCTCCAGCCGAATTCCGGGAATGCCGAGCCCAGGGAAGAGACGAAGAACAGCACGCCGGCGCAGATGAGGCCGCCTTTGCGGCCGAGCCGCGACGAGGCCGGACCGGCAATTGCCGCGCCGAGCACGCAGCCGAGCAAGGCGCTGCCCACCGCGAAGCCGGACAGCCAGCTCTTGGCTTGCGGGCTCAGGTGGCGCGGATCGATGAAGTTCGCGTCGATTGCGCCGACGGCGCCGGAAATGACCGCCGTGTCGTAGCCGAACAGCAATCCGCCCAGGGCCGCGGTCAAGGCGAGCAGAGTGATGAGGGCGGTGTTGCCTTTGGTCATGCGTCGCCTGCGAAGCCGGCCAATACGAAGCCGGCCAATACGAAGCCGGGAAGAAGCCGCCCGGCACGAAGATCCGTGCCGGGCGGTAGAAGTCGGACGCGGGGATTCGTCCGTCCGATCAGAATCTGACGCCCAAATTCACGCCGAAGGTACGCGGCGGAAGATATTGCGACGTGTAGATGTTGTCCCCTGTGGCGCCGGCGTTGGTCTTGATCTTGCCGTCCTCGATGTTCTGGACATAGGCGTCCGCATACCAGTGCAGCTTCGAATCCGGCTCGTAGCGCAAGCCGAGATCCGTCCTGGTGTAGGAGTCCTGCTTGTCGCCGGCGCCGTCGTGGAAGACGCTGAGCCAGCTCGAATCCTCCCAGTGCACGGTGGCGCGCGGGATCAGGCTAGCCCCGTTGCCGAGATGGAAGGTGTGCTGGAATTGCGCGGTGATCGCGACGCTGGGGGCATGCGGAAGCGCGAAGCCCGTGAGCGTCTTGCAGGCGCCGAGGGACGGGTCGGGGCAGGGCGACGGCAAATTGCCGTAGTCGTTGCTGCCGATATTCGCCGCATTGCCCAGCTCGGTGTGCAGCAGGGACAGCTGCAGCTGCAGCTGGTCGTCGTCGGTCAGCAGCGCGAACAGCTCGGACTCCAGGCCGTAGATGGTCGTGGTGCCGCCGACGTTCCAGAAGCCCAGCCCGCGATTGCCGCCCGGGAAGGTGATCGGCGCGGCAAGCTGATAGCCCTTGAAGTCGTCGTAGAAGAACGCGTTGTTGAACGTCGCCCGTCCGTCGAACAGCGTGCTCTTGATGCCGACTTCATAGTTCGTCAGCGTCTCGGGATCGTAGAGCGCGCCGCCGTCCTGCAAGCCGCCGGACTTGTAGCCGGACGAGATGCTCGCATAGATCATGTTGGACGGATCGAGGTTGAACTCCGCGCGGCCGAGATAAGTGAGCTTCGACCAGCTGTGGTCCGCGTCGTTGTGCTGGTAGGTGGTGAAGCAGGGCTGGCCGTTGGTGCCGACGAAGTTCGGATCCCTGGGATCGCTTCCCGGATCCAGCGGCACTTGCGGGCAAGTGGGATTGTAGGCCCAGGCGTTGTTGGTGCCGCCCTGGTTGGTGCGGTTGTCGTCGGTGAAGCGAAGGCCGCCGGTGATGCGGAAATTGTCGGCGATGTTCCAGGTGGCCTGGGCGAACGCCGCTTTGGTGTCGACCGTCTCCTTCGGCTGGATGAACGAGCCCTGCCAGCCGACGGTGCCTTCCGGCGTGCCGTTGAAGATCGGGATGTCGAAGCGGATGCTGTTGTCTTCGTAGCCGTAATAGAGCCCGGCGATCCAGTCGATCTCATGGCTGCCCGAAGATTGCAGGTCGAGCTCGTGGCTGGTGTTGACGTAGTGCGACGAGTTGGTGCGGTCGTCCTGATAGGTCGCGCCGGTCGCGAAGCTCGTCGGCACATGGGTGCCGCCGTCCTGGTCGAAATCCGACGCGCCGCGGAAATCGCTGAAGCCCGCGACATAGGCGAGGTTCAGATAGTCGTTGAGCGCGAGATCCATCCGGCTGCGGACGCTCCAGGCGTCGCGGTGCAGATACGGCGCCGTGTCGGCGAGCGTGGACCAGAACTTCTGTCCCGGCCGCGGGTCCTGCATGAGGTTGGCGTCCGGCGTGCCGCGATCGGCGAAATACTCGAAGCCGAGATTCCAGGTGAAGGTGTTGGTCGGCTGCCACAGGCCGGTGACCCTAACCGCGCTCTGGTCCTGCGCGTTGTATTTCGGGCCCTTCTGGACGAACAGGCCGGTGTTGATCGGCTTGAAGGTCGCCGCCGTGCCGCCCGACGCCTCGTAAGCCGTCAGCTGGTCGGGAATCGGCGGGATCTGCGGATTGGGATTCTGGAAATCGACATAGCCGTCGTGCTGCTCATGGGCGAAAGCCACACGCAGCGCGAAGGTATCGTCGATCGGAAGATTGACGGCGCCCCGCGCGCGCAGCGCCGCGTAGTTGCCGCCGCCGATCTCCAGCGTGCCGTATTGCTCGTCCAAGGTCGGCTTGGCGGTGATGATGTTGACCGCGCCGGCCGTGGAGTTGCGGCCCCACAGCGTGCCTTGCGGGCCGCGCAGCACCTCGATCGAGGAAAGATCGTAAAGCAGCGCCGCGGCGCCCTCGGCGCGGGGCGAATAGACCCCGTCGATATACATCGCCACTTCGGGATCGGCGTATTCGGTCTTGGCGAGATCGTTGCCGACGCCGCGCAAGGTGAGCGTGATGACGCCGTGATCGCCCTGAGTCGTGGCCTGCAGGCTCGGCACCAAATGCGCGATGTCCTGCACGGTCTGGACGTTGTGTTCCGTCAACGTCATTGTGTCGAGCGCGGTGACCGCGATCGGCGTGGTCTGAAGATTCGTCGCGCGCTTCGTCGCCGTCACCACGACGGTCTCGATGCCCTCGCTCTGAGCCGCGAAGGCGGCGCCGTTCCCTCCCAATAAAAGAGCAATAACAGCAGTTTGCGTGCAAAATTCCAGCTTGCGTTTCATTTCCTGGTGTCCCCTCTGCTCTATATTTATCGGCCTCGGCGCTTATTCCCGCGACGTAGTGCTGGATAAACACCCTCCATCTTCACTCTAGCAGGTTAGGTAAGCGCTTTCCATCGAAAATGACTGCGCTTACCATGACGACGAATATTTCGTGTACGCTGTGTCCGTTCCATCACTATTGGCGCAAAGGAAGCCTGGAAATGCTGCGAGTGCGAAGCGTCTTGATCGTGGGTGGCGGCACGGCCGGTTGGATGGCCGCGGCTTATCTTGCGCGTGTGCTGGGCAGAGAGATCGCGATCACTTTGGTGGAATCGCCGGAGATCGGCACGATCGGCGTCGGCGAGGGAACGTTCCCTTCGATCCGCGGCACGCTTTCGACCATCGGCATCGACGAAGCCGATTTCCTGCGCAAGGCCAACGCGACGTTCAAGCAGGGCGTCCATTTCGTCGATTGGGTGCGCGCGCCCGGAAGCGCGGGCGTCAACAGCTACTTCCATCCTTTCAGCGTGCCGTCCTATCGCGGCGACGGGCTGGAGCTTCTGCCCTATTGGCTTTTGGGCGCCGCGGGAAAGGACGTGGCTTTCGCCGAAGCCGTCACCCTGCAGAAGAAGGTCGCCGACGCCGCGCGCGCGCCGAAGCGGCTCAAGGACGGCGCATATCAGGGCGCGCTGAACTACGCCTATCACTTCGACGCGGTGCGCTTTGCCGGGTGCCTGCGCGGGGAGGCGGTCGCGCTCGGCGTGCGGCATCTGCAAGCGAAGGTGCGCGATGTCGAGCTCGACGAGCGCGGCGACGTCGCGCGCGTGGTCACCGACGATCACGGCGCGCTGAGCGCAGACCTCTATATCGACTGCTCGGGCTTTCAAGCGCTGATCATCGGCAAGGCTCTGGGCGTTCCGTTCAAGAACCTGAACGACCAGCTGTTCGTCGACCGCGCCGTCGCGCTTCAGGTGCCCTATCCGCGTCCGGACCACCCGATCGCGTCCTATACGATCTCCACCGCGCGCGAAGCCGGATGGATCTGGGATATCGGTCTGCGCGAGCGGCGCGGCACCGGCTATGTCTATTCCAGCCGCTATAGCGACGACGACCGCGCCGAGCAGGTGCTGCGCGACTATGTCGGATCGTCCGGCGACGGGCTTTCGGCGCGCCGGCTGAAGCTCAATTGCGGCTATCGCACGGTCCAGTGGGTCGGCAATTGCGCCGCGATCGGGCTGGCAGCCGGCTTCCTCGAGCCCTTGGAGGCGTCCGGCATCGGGCTGATCGAGGCGGCGGTCTATCTGATCGCCCATCTCTTCCCCCTCGGCGGCGAGATGGCCGAGGTTTCCCGGCAGTTCAACGCGCAGATGACCGGCCGCTTCGAGCGAATCGCGGCGTTCCTGAAGCTCCATTACTGCCTCAGCCAGCGCACCGATTCGCAGTTCTGGATCGACAATGCTGATCCCCGCACCATTCCCGATGCGCTGGCCGACAAGCTCGCGATGTGGCGCACGCGGCCGCCGCACCGGCTGGACTTCATCGCCGACATGGAGATGTATCCGACCTCGAGCTGGCAATTCGTGCTCTATGGGATGGAATTCCAAACCGCGCTCGACGCGGCGCGCTATCCGCGCTTCGACGACGCCGTCCGGGAGATGCGCAACATTCGCCTTGTGGCGGAGCGCGCGCGAGGCGATCTTCCCACGCATCGCGAATTGATCGAGCGGCTCTATGCTGGCACGGTGGCGGCGTGAGCAAAGACTCGACCCGATCGTCCGCGCGCGGCAAAGGCATGAAGGATCCGTCGAAGCGCGCCAGCATCTACGACGTTGCGGCGCGCGCCGGCGTTTCGATCAAGACCGTCTCGCGGGTCGTCAACAACAAGCCCAATATCAGCGACGAGACGCGCGCGCGCGTGCAGAAGGCCGCGGCCGATCTCGCCTATCGGCCGAACATCCATGCGCGGGGGCTCGCCAGCGAGCACTCGTTCCTCATCGGGCTGCTCTACGACAACCCTTCGCCTTCCTATGTCGCGGGCGTCCAGCTCGGCGCCATGCAGGAGTGCCGCGAGCGCGGCTATCATCTGATCGTCGAAGAGCTGGACAGTCAGAGCGCCGGGCTGCGCCAGGCCGTGCGCGCGCTGGCCGAGCAATCGTCGCTTCACGGCGTGATCCTGACGCCGCCGCTCTGCGATGCGCCGGCGGTGCTGAAGGCCTTGGCCGAGGCGGGTCAGCCTTTCGTGCAGATCGCCCCGGCCCGCGTCAGGCCCGGCGTGCCCTATGTGAGCATCGACGAATTCCAGGCCGGGCTCGAGATGACGGAATATCTGATCGGACTGGGCCACCGCCGGATCGCGTTCATCAAGGGCAATCCCCATCATGGCGCTTCGCAGGCGCGTTACGACGGTTATCGCAAGGGGCTCGCCGCGGCGGGAATACCGTTCGCCGAGGAGCTCTGCGTGCAGGGGTACTTCTCCTACCAATCCGGCGTCGAGGCCGGCGAAATGCTTCTCAGCCTGAAGGAGCGGCCGACCGCGATCTTCAGCAGCAACGACGACATGGCGGCCGGCGTGCTGGCGGCGTCGCAGCGTTTCGATCTCAAGATCCCGCAGGATCTCTCGGTCGCCGGCTTCGACGATTCCGAGATCGCGCACGTCGTCTGGCCGCGGCTGACCACCTGCCGCCAGCCGATCCGCGAGATGGCCGCCGAGGCCGTGTCCATGCTGATCGAGCGCCCGGATCCGGACGCGCTGGGCCGTCATCTGAGCCATCAGCTGATCGTCGGCGAGTCGACGGCGGCGCCGATGAGCGCGCGCCGGCGCGCGTGACGGGCGGCTCAGAGGCTTGCGCGCGAAGCCTGCGGTGAGACGCCTCGGACGAGCGCGATCGGCGCGCCATAGGTCGCGCGGCGCCAAACCCATTCGATCGGCCCAAATCGAAACCGGCTGAGCCAAAGGCCGGCGATCGCGCATTGCGTCGCGAAGATGGCGATCGCCGCGATCATCCCTTCGACGAGTCCGATCCGGCCGTGAAGTCCCAGTCCGATGCCGTAAAAGAGCGCGATGCCGATCAAGGTCTGCGAGACATAGGTCGTCAGCGCCATCCGTCCCGCCGGCGCCAGCCAGCGCAGCGCCGAGGCGCGTCCGCACGACCAGAGCCGGGCAAATCCGCTCGCATACGCGATGGCCATCGCGGGAACCGCAATCGCGTACAAGCTGTTCTCGAACACCCACATTGCGGTAGGCGGGAAGTCGGGCGTGGCCGCGTGTATCGGCGTCAGCGCGGCGTTGCCGATCAGGCCGATGGGCGCGCAGATCCGGAACGCGTCGCGCAGCAATGTCCGGTGGCGGGAGACGTCGCGGTGAAGTCCCGACTTTCCGATCGAGGCGCCGAGCAGGAACATCGCGAGAATGGAGATCGCCCTGCCGTCATAGATCATCTGCAGCGCCTTGAGCCGCACGAGATCGAGATTGGCCAGGAACATCGCGGACGGGTCGGCGCCGCCGAACGCGCGCGTGAGCGCGTCGAAGCTTCCACCGGGATCCGCGTTCGATGAGAGGGGCGACGGAAGGGACACCAACATCCAAACCGCGGCCGGCCAGACGATCCTCACGGCGAATGCCGATGCTGCGGCGATGGCGATCGTCGTCGCGGACGAGCGGCGCAGGAGGATCAGGGCGAAGCCGATCAGGGCGTAGTCCTTGAGGATGTCTCCATACCAGAGGCCGGCATGGATGAGGCCTATGACGAGGAGAACCGCGAGCCGGCGCGCGAAATGGCGCACGAAGTCGGCACCGCGCCGTGCCGCGCTCTCGAGCTGGACCGAAAACCCGATCCCGAACATAAGCGAGAACAGCGAATAGAATTTTCCTCGGATCAGGAAGTCCTGCAATGCCGCCGCGGCGCCGTCGAGGCCGAAGCGGTCCAGCCCTGCATGCTCCAATGGCGTCATGAACGTGTAGCCGGAGAAGTCCGGCACGTGCGAGATGAATATCCCGAGCAGGGCGAAGCCGCGCAGCGCGTCGAGCACCTCGGCGCGGTCGCCGTCCGCGATCGGGCCCGCCGCGTTCGACGAGATCGCCGTCTTCATGGGGCAAAGCCTCCACGCACCGCCGCTCGCAGCTCTTTCTCCCACGCGCCGCGCGCCGCGACGCGCGACCGCTTGGGCTCCGTGCTCGCCAGGAGATGGCCATAGGTCGCAGGGCGAAGGAGGATCGCGCCGAACAGGACGATCACGGCGTCGGGCATCGCGTGCTTGCGCAGGACGCCGCGCCGCGCGCCGTCTGCGAGCCATTTGCGCAAGAATTCGAACAGCTTTCCGCCGGGCCGGCTTGCGTCCGTCGCCGGAACGCTGACGCCGAATCCGGTCCCGTCCGCCCCGGCGGACATGACCCAATGCATCATCAGCCGCGCGGCCGCGGGGCGGTCGAAGAAATAGACGCCGGCGGCGGCGGCGAGGGCTTCGAGCGCGTCGAGCGTTGCCGGACGCGATGGGTCCATATGCGCCGCGATCGATGCCAGGAAATCGCCGGCGACGCGATCGAGCGCCGCGTTCGCGAGCGCCGTCTTGCTGGCGAAGTGCCGGTAGAGGCTGCTGTTGTCGAGGCCGACGGCGTCGCCCAGCAAGCGCATGGTCATGGCCTCGAAGCCGTGCGCCGCAAAGAGCTCGACGGCGCAGCTAAGGATGCTGTCGCGCGAGGTGCTTCCTTTCCGGATGCGCTTGGTCGGGGCCGCCTTCATCGCTCTATGAAAGCAAGCGCTTGCTTGCATGTCAAGCGGGCGAGATGCGAGCCGTCGGCGTGGCGTCCTGTTCCTTCAGGATCGCACGGGCGGCGAACACGGCCGTCGAGAAGCAGGCCTGCAGCAGATAGCCGCCGGTCGGCGCTTCCCAATCGAGCATTTCGCCTACGACAAAGGTGCCGGGGATTGCTTTGAGCATCAACGTGTCGTCCACGGCGTCGAAGGAAATGCCGCCGGCGGTCGAGATCGCGCGCGCGAGCGGCTGGTGGCCGGTGAGCGTCACGGCGACGGATTTGAGGCGGTCGGGGGACATGCCGGTCTCGCGCAGCAGGTTGATTTCCAGCGGCGAGAGACCGAGGGATTTGCGCAAGTAGTTGGCGAGAGACTCCTTGGCCTTCGGCCGGGCGAGACGGCTTGCGATCTGTTGCTCGGAGAGGTCGGGACGCAGATCGACGGCGAGTGCCGTCGGAAGAGCGTCGCGCAGCGCGGACGACAGCGCATAGACCGCTCCGCCTTCGAGGCCATAGCGCGTGATCATCGCATCGCCGCGCGCGGCATGCTCGCCGAAGCGCAGCACGACGTTCTTGAGCGGCTGTCCGGCGAAGCGGGCGCGGAAGATCTCGCTCCAGTCCACGTCGAAGCCCATATTGGCGGGACGGAGCGGCGCGATCGCGACACCCTTCTCGGCCAGGAGCGTCGCCCAGCCGCCATCGGCGCCGAGCCGCGGCCAGCTTGCGCCGCCCAGCGCGAGAACCGTAACGTCATGCGTTTCGGCGACGTCGCCGGTGGACGTATGAAAGCGCAGCGCGCCGCCGGACCAGCCGCGCCAGTCGTGGCGCAGGCGGAACTGCACGTCCTGGCGGTTGAGGCGGTCGAGCCAGGCGCGAAGCAGCGGCGAGGCTTTCATGGCTTTGGGAAAGATGCGGCCGCTGGATCCGGTGAAGGTGCGCGCGCCGAGCGCGTTCGCCCAATCGATCAGCGCGCGCGGCGGGAACGCTGCCAGCATGGGCTCGAGACGCGCCGACGCGGCGCCGTAGCGGGCCAGGAACGGGTCGAGGCTTTCGGAATGCGTGAGGTTGAGGCCGCCGCGGCCCGCCATCAGGAATTTGCGGCCGGCCGACGGCATGCGGTCGTACACGGTCACGGCCATGCCGCCCGCGCTCAACACCTCCGCCGCCATCAGGCCTGCCGGCCCCGCGCCGATCACCGCCGCCGTCTTCGTCATGGCGGGGAAGCATGCATAGATGCGCACCGCTCACAACCCGACCTTTAATTGACGTCGGCGCACGCGGCGATAGAGTCTGTCGGCGCAAGAGGGGCGGGGCGGATATGAGAAGCACGGGACCAAGCATGCGCGTCGCGGCGCTGACCGCTTTGGTCGGCTTATGCTTCGCGCCGGCGTTGCACGCCTCGACGATCTGCCCCGAAGAGCAGGCGGCGCCGCAGCTGCCGAGCGACCCCGCGCTGTGCGCGTCGCTCGAAAGCGCTGTGCGCCATCCGGGCGGCTTCCCGTTGAACATCTACGAAGACAAGCTCGACGCCTTCCTCTCCCATATGTGTCATCGCAACGAGAAGGCGGGATGGCGGGTCGACAAGTTCGTCCGCGATACGGGGCCGTGGACCGGCACGCTCGTCGACGGCCAATGGCATGGAAAATATTTCGGCACGCATGCGCCGGTCGTCATCTGGTACTCGCCCGACATGGTCCGCTGGCTGAAGGCGAACCGGCCGGAGAACGGCCACGGGCCGGCCCGTCCCGCCCCGGTCCCCGACGGCGCGATGATGATCAAGGAGATGTACACGGCGCCGGCCGCGAGCTGCTCCGCGATCGATCCCATCCGCCTGAAGCCCACGAAGAACGGCGCGGCGGTGATGGTGCGCGACGCCAAGGCGTCGAACGACGGGTGGTTCTGGGGCTGGTACGGCTTCGGCGCGGAGTCCGGCTGGGCGCCGGATTGGCCGGCCAAGGACACGAGCCCCTATCCCAACATGGGCTTCGGCCAGTACTGCACCAATTGCCACGCCTCGGCGAAGGACCACCAGACATTCGCCGATCTTCGCAACATCAAGGGCGAGCCCGGCATGCCGCTGGTCTTTCTCAGCCAGCATTTCTTCCTCGACCCGTCGTGGGAGAGCCAGAATCTGCGCATCGTCCATGCGGGCGTGAAGAGCGCGCAGGAAGCGGCGGTGCCGGCGTATCTGCGCGCGTTCCTGGACACGTTCCGCGTGCCGGGCGCGGTGCCCGATCTCAAGAGCGTCGTGCCGCTGCCGCCCGCGACCTACGACAATGTCTGGGTCGCGTCCGGCAAGCCCACGGCGGCGAGCCAGTTCGTCACCTCGGATCAATGCGTCGGCTGCCACAGCGCGGGCGGCACCGGACTGCAATTCGACATGACGGAGCCGGGCCCCGACGGGCTCCTGATCAACGTCTCGCCCTACGGCACGTGGCGCGGCTCGCCGATGGGATTGGCCGGGCGCGACCCGGTGTTCTACGCGCAGCTCGCCAGCGAGACCGAGACGTTCCATCCCGGATCGTCCGCGACGGTGCAGGACACCTGTCTCGGCTGCCACGGCAATCTCGGCCAGCGCCAAGCCGCCATCGACAGCGCGGCCAAGACCGGCGCTTGCGGGCAGTTCGCGCGCGAGACGATGAGCGCGGTCCCCTACAAGCCCGACAATCCCATGGCGCATCTCGCGAAATACGGCGCGCTCGCGCGCGACGGCATCTCTTGCGCCTCCTGCCACCGCATGGTGATGGGCAAGCACGACACCGCGAAGTTCGAGAAGGCGCCGCAGAACAGATGCGCGATCGAGCGCCAGAACGCGCTCAATCCGGGGCTGTCCGGCTTCGCCAAGACGTTCACCGGCAGCTATCTCGTCGGCGCGCCCGACAAGCTCTATGGCCCGTTCCCCGATCCGAAGACGATGTCGATGCTGCACGCGCTCGGCAACGTTCCGGAGCACAATGCGAACATCCTCGCCTCCGAGGCCTGCGGCAGCTGCCACACGGTGCATCTGCCGGTCATGCATCCCGACCGCACCATCGGGCACGTCTATGAGCAGACGACCTATCCCGAATGGGCGTTCAGCGACTACCGCACCGGCACCTCGCCGGACGGCAAGCTGCCGCTGGGCGCGGGTCCGCTCGCGCAGTCCTGCCAGGGCTGCCACATGCAGAACACCGACGCGTCCGGCGCCCCCTATCGCAGCAAGATCGCCTCGATCCAGGAATACACGAACTTCCCGCAGGCCGAGCACAATCTGTCGCCGAAGGACATCGACCTGCCCGTGCGCGAGGGCTTCGCCAAGCACACTTTGGTCGGCTTGAACGTCTTCCTGCTGGAGATGGCGCAGCAATCGCTCGACCTGCTCGGCATCCGCAAGGCCGATCCGATGCTCACCAAGCTCGGCGTCGACGCGCTGCCGGTGGCCGAGAGCGCGATGCTCGACCAGGCGCTGCATCGCACGGCCGCGGTCTCCGTCGCCGATGTGAAGAGCGAAGGGGGCACGCTCAGCGCGCGCGTCACGGTGACCAACAAGGTCGGACACAAATTCCCCTCCGGCGTCGGCTTCCGCCGCGCCTTCCTGGAATTCGACGTGCTGAGCGCGGATGAGAAAGTGCTGTGGTCTTCCGGGCGCACCAACGGCGCCGGCGTGATCGTCGGACCCGACGGCACGCCGATCGCCGGCGAGCTGTGGTGGAAGGGCGACTGCTCGGCGCGCATCGATCCGGAAAAGCGCATCCACCAGCCGCACTACCAGGAGATCGACCGAGAGGACGAGGCGCAAATCTATCAGGAGCTGGTCTCGACGCCGCCGGACCGGCCCGACGCGCAGTGCCATGCCGGCGACGCGCCCCAGGGACACCTGACGACGAGCTTCCTTTCGATCTGCGCCAAGGTGAAGGACAACCGGCTTCTGCCGCACGGCTTCCTGACGCTCGAGGACCGCGAGAAGATTTCCGCGGCGCTCGGCGCGGGCGAGGACATGGCGGAAGAGTCCGGCGCCATGGGCACCGGCGACGATCCCGACTACGCCCATGGCGGCGGCGACACGCTCGTCTATCGCGTGAAGCTGTCGCAGCTGCGCGGAAAGCCCGACAGCGTGCGGGCGACGCTTTATTACCAGGCGACGCCCCCCTTCTTCCTGCAGGACCGCTTCTGCACCTCCAAGAGCGCCGATGCCAAGCGGCTCTACTATGTGGCGGGAACCCTCAAGCTGAAGCCGCCGATGCAGGACTGGAAGCTGAAGGTCGTCGAAAGCCTGCCGGTGCGCGTGCCTTGAGGGGTGGACTGCGCGTCATTGCAACACCGCTATTTCGAAATGCATTCCGTCCGGCCGCTTTGCATAGTGTCCGCCCCAGTAGCACCCAAACTTGTTCGCGATGGACACGAGCTCGCGCACGGACCCTTTTTCGCCCACCAGCGCGGGCCGCTGGCCGAGCTTGTTGTAGGGATAGTTGATGTCGAAGGCGCTTCCGTAGGCGTGGTTGCTCAGCACGGTTCTGCTGCCGCGCACGAAGCGGGCGTTGAAGGAGCCGTCGAACGTCAGCACGCGATCGAGCAGGCCCGCATCGTCCCAAGCCTTCCACAGGCCCTGCAGCTGCTTGGCCCCGAGGCGATGGAACGGTATCGCCGACGGCGCCCGCGCGCCCAAAGCCTTGCGCAGCTGCGGAATCTGAACGGAGACGATGTTGTCGCGCTCCCAATTGCCCAGGATGCGGATTCCTTCCGGATTCTCCGCCGTGGGCGCGGCCACGTAGGTGAAGTCGCCGAAGACGGCCGCGCGCTGCGCGTTCGTGACCAGCGGCGGGAAAGCGGGAAGCGGCGGGAAGTTGGAGCCTGTGTTGTCGTCCGCGGGCTCCTCGATCAGGCCGAAGCCGAGCGAAGCGGCTTTGAGAAGGCTTTGTCTTCCGGCCACGCCGTCCGCGGCCAAGCCGTATTTCGTCTGGAACGCGATCGTCGCGAGCCGCGTGCGGTCGCCGAACGATCCGTCGGCGCTGCCGATCTCGAATCCCTGGCCGGCCAGGAAATACTGCCATGCCCTTACGCGTTCCCCGGTCATGCCGATGCGCAGCGCCGCCAGCGTGGCGCTGTCGCCGCCGGCGGCGCTAGCCGTTTCGAGCGTGGGCTGGTGCGGCTCCATCATCGCGGCGGACGAAGAGGCGGCAGCGGCGTTCGGAGCGAGCGGAAACGTTTTCGCCTGCGCCAGCGCCCCGTTCCAGCGGTTGACCAGGCCTTTCCAGAATTTGCTCTTCTCGTCGCGATGCACGACGTCGCGCTCATACTGCTCGCGCGCCTGCCGCAGCCGCGCGAGAAGGCCGGCAGGATCCGCTTCCGCCGCCGCCATGGCCGCGCGCGTCTTCGGTCCGACGACCCCGTCGTCCGGAATCGCCAGAGCACGCTGCAGAATCCGCGCCGCGCCGCCGAAGCCGCGATTGAACACGCAATCTCGAAGATAGAATTCGAGCGCGGGGATCGTCGTCCACGACTGGGCGCGGTCGGTGTCCTGCGCGATGAAGTCGGCCGCGAGCTTTTCCGCCTCGTCGTAGCGGCGCTCGCCGATCAGCGCCACAAGCTGGTCCACCGTCTGCTTGTTGTAGCGGTCGTTGATGCCTGCGACTTCATAAGTGCCGCCGCCGTCGCCTGGCGGAAGCTTGTAGACTTTCAGTCGCCCCTGCGCGTCGCGGCGCGCTTCGAAATTCACGATCGACGACGCCATGCGAAGGCGCTGCTCTGCCGTGCTCATCCCCGTCCCCCAACAGTGCCGGGCTTGAGCCTAGCGGGCTCCCCGCACGATATCAATCGGCAGTTGTGCCCATCCTGTCTCGCGCCGCGCCGCGCAGGGTGCGCAAGAGGCCGATCGCCAGCAGCATGGCGGCGCCGGCCAGGGAAACGGAAAGCAGCGCGCGCATCCAGGGCGCGCTCCAGCCCGGCCACAACAGAGCGAGGCTTGCCATTCCCCACAGCGCGGTCAGCGCGCCGAGCCATGGCTGGTAGCGCTGCACGC
The DNA here is from genome assembly GCA_035549495.1 of Rhizomicrobium sp. GTDB lineage: Bacteria > Pseudomonadota > Alphaproteobacteria > Micropepsales > Micropepsaceae > Rhizomicrobium. The sequence continues at coordinate 83,759 of DASZQV010000015.1, forward strand.
GGACCGGATGGACGAAATGGATCGGGGCGAAGGTCAGCGCCGAGAACACGCCGACCACGATCGCGCCTGCCGGCTGTCCCGGCCGCAGCAGGAAAAGATAGAACGCGACGACGTTCCACAAGGCCGGAAAGCCCCGGAAGAAATTGTCGGCGGTCTTCATGTCGGTTCGCGAAAACGTATAGAGCGACGACAGCAGGATCGCGGCGACGCCGAGGGTTGCGCAGGATTGCGGGAGCAGGCCGGCGCGCGCGATCAGCATCGCCGGCACGAACACATAGGTCAGGTAGTCGACCACGAGGTCCAGCGTCGCGCCGTCGATGCCGGGCGTGCGCCGCGTCACGCCGGCCCAGCGCGCGAGCGGGCCGTCGACGCCGTCGACGATCAGCGCAGCGGCAAGCCAGAGCAGCGCCAGCCGCCAGCGGTCCTGCTCGAGCGCCACGACGGCAAGGAACGCGAGCACCGCGCCGCTTGCGGTCAACGCATGCACCGCCCATGCGATGAGAACGGGGACCCGTGCCCGCATGCGCTAGGTCGCCGTCGATGCGATGCGCTGCTCTCTCAGCTGCGAGCGGCGGACCTTGCCCGCGTCGTCGCGCAGCGGCTCGGCGACGAACTCGATCGTGCGCGGACGCTTGTAGGCGACGAGCCGCTCGGCGAGATGGGCGTGCAGCGCGTCCGCCGTCAGGCCGGGGCGCGGCTGCACGATGGCGTGCACGCGATTGCCAAGATCGTCGTCGGGCAGGCCGATCACGCAGCTCGACTGCACCTGGGCGTGCTCGTCGATGGCCGCCTCGACCTCGGCCGGATAGACGTTGGCGCCGCCCACCAGGATCATGTCGGTGCGCCGGTCGGCGAGATAGAGATAGCCGTCCGCGTCCACCCAGCCGATATCGCCGATGGATTCCCATCCGCCGTCGAGCGCGCGCGTCTCTGCGCCCAGATAGCGATAGGTCGCGATGCCCTGCGTCTGGCGCATGAAGATCTCGCCGGTCTCGCCGCGCGGCAGCATGCGGCCGCTGGCGTCGAAGGCTTCGATCTCGGAATTCGGCGTGGCTTTTCCGACCGAGCCCTTATGCGCGAGCCATTCCGTGTCGCTGATGATCGTCGCGGCGACGCCTTCGGTGCCGCCATAGAGCTCCCAAACCACGTCGGGGCCGAGCCACGCGATCCATTCTTCCTTCAGCCACACCGGACACGGCGCCGCGAGATGCCACACCGTCTTGAGCGACGAGAGGTCGTATTTCCGCCGCGTCTCTTCAGGCAGGCGCCAGATGCGGCTCATCATCGTCGGCACGAGATAGATCCAGGTCGCGCGATGCTTCTCGATCAGGCGCAGCGTCTCTTCCGCGTCGAAGCGCGGCATGACGACAACGGGCGCGCCGACCCACAGCGCGGGAAAGGCCGTGACGATGGGACCGTTGTGATAGAGCGGCCCGGGCATCAGCACGACGTCGTCTTCGGCGATGCGCCAGCGCACCCAGGCGTGCTCCATGCGCACGCCGGGCTGGCCCGCGACGATCAGCTTCGGCCGGCCGGTCGAGCCGCCCGAGGTCGGCGCCTTCCAGGCGGGCGAGATCGTATCGGGCAGGTCGCTCTCGTCGTCGGACAGCGCGAGGAGCTCGGCGACGCCGGCGACGGGGCGGCCGATATCGAACGCCGTATCCGCGACGACGAGCGGCGAATCCGCGAGGTCGACGATCGCCTTCATCTCCGCGACCGGCAGGCGCCACGACACCGGCTGCGGCACCGCGCCCATCTTCCACGCGGCAAAGAAGGCCTCGACGAAGCCGATGGAGTTGGGCAGCGCGATGGTGAGGTAGTCGCCGTGCTTCACGCCGCGCGCCTGAAGCCCGCGGGCGATGCGGTTGGTGCGCCGGTGGAGCGTCGCCCAATCGAAGGTCTCGCCGGCGCAGGCGAGCGCCCATTGCTCCGGCTTGCGCGCGGCGATGCGGGCGAGGACGGTGCCGAGCGAGGGAGGGTTCGGGTCCGGCGCCAGACGCGCCAGGGCTTCGAGAATAGCGTTCATCGCCGTTTACCTAACAGACGAGCCGCTTCTTCGCCACCGCGCGGCGCGTTATCGTCTCTCCGTCCTAAGGAGCGCCTCCATGCGGAAGCTCGTTGCCCTTGCGCCGTTGGCGTCGGCGCTGTTGAGCGTCGCGGCCGCGGCGCATCCGAAGCACCCGCACCCGCAGAACCTGCCGCCGGCCGTGTTCCCGCCGCGCGCGACGTCGCCTTACCAGGTCGCTGTCGATGCCGACCCGGCCCACGCGCTCAACCGGTTCGTGCCGGCCGCCGCGTTCGGGGCCGGCGTGGACGGCGAGCCGGCGCGCGCCGTGCCCAAGATCTACACGCCGTCCAACGTCAACGAGATGCTGGGCGCGGGCTTCGGCGCTCTCAGCTATCGTCTGTATACGGAACTCTCCGTCCAGGACTGGCACTGGAACACCGAAGGCGGCTTCTCGGACGGCAGCAGCGGCTATTGGACGAGCAAATCCGCGCCGGGCAAGACGCTGGTCGACACTTACGGCTACCGGCTGCCGCGCCGCGGCTTCACCCACGACCAGGGCGCCGACGACGACTATTCGCGCCTCGACGACGGCGATCTCGGCGCGTTCTGGAAGAGCAATCCGTATCTGGCCGAAGCCTATACCGGCGATCCCGACGGCGCGCATCCGCAATGGGTGCTGTTCGACCTGCGCGGAAAGAAGCAGATCGACGCGGCGAAGATCTGGTGGGGCAGTCCTTATGCCGTCAAATATTCCGTTCAGTACTGGACGGGCGGCGATCCGATCTGGGATCCCGCCCATGGCGCGTGGGTGGATTTCCCGAACGGCACCGTGACCGACGGCGAGGGCGGCACGGTCACGCTGCCGCTGGGCGCGCACAAGGTCCGCTATCTGCGCATCGTCATGACGCAAAGCTCCGGCGGCTGCACGACGCCCGGCAGCGCCGATCCGCGCGACTGCAAAGGCTATGCGATCGCCGAAGCGGGTTTCGGCACCCTCGACCACGGCGACTTCAAGGACGTCGTCGCACATCGCCCCGACCGCCGCCAGACGATCACGTATGCGTCGTCGGTCGATCCGTGGCACGCCTCCAGCGACCGCGTGCGCGACCAGGAGCAGCCGGGTCTCGACATCGTGTTCCAGAGCGGCGTCACGCGCGGATTGCCGACGATGGTGCCGATCCCGATGCTCTACAGCACGCCCGACAATGCGGCCGCCGAGCTCGGCTATCTGAAGGCGCGCGGCTACGCCATCGACCGCGTCGAGATGGGCGAGGAGCCGGACGGGCAGTTCGTGACGCCGGAGGACTATGCGGCGCTCTATGTCCAGTTCGCCGATGCGCTGCACAATGTCGATCCCGCGCTGCAGCTCGGCGGGCCGGCGTTCGAGGACAATTCCAGCGACCTGAAAGCCTGGGCGCTCGCAAAGCACGGCGAGTCGTCTTGGGTGAAGCGCTTCGTCGCCTATCTCTCGAGCCACGGCCACCTGAACGATCTGAGCTTCTTCTCGTTCGAGCACTACCCGTTCGGTAGCTGCGGCGACGCCAAGGCCGAGGCCAATCTGCTGCGCGAGCCGGACATCGTCGCGAACATCGTCTCGACCTGGCGCAAGGACAACCTGCCCGCGGGCCTGCCGATGTTCGTCACCGAGACGAACTATTCGTGGAACGAGGCCGATGCCGCGCAGCACGTCACCGGCGCGCTGTGGTACGCGGAGATGATGGGCACGCTGCTGTCGACGGGCGCCAATGGCGGGTTCTTCTACGAGTACGAGCCCATTCCGCTCCACCGCGCGGGCAATTGCCGCGGCTTCGGCAGCTATGGCGTGCTGCTCGGCGACAGGAACTACAAGGCGCAGGCGCCGCTGTCGCAATATTTCGCGGCGCAGATGCTGACGCAGAGCTGGAGCGTGCCCGCGGGCGGCACGCATGTGCTCTATCCCGCAGCGATCGCCGGCGGCGAGTCCTGGGTCGTGGCCTATCCGCTGGCGCGGCCCGACGGGCTGTGGTCGCTGCTGCTGGTCAATCGCGACTACGAGAACGCGCATGACGTGACGGTCGCGTTCGACACGCCGGCCGGTCCGGCGTTCTTCTCCGGCAACGTCGCGGAGACCCAGTTCGGCCCGGCGCAATATGGCTGGATCGAGCAGGGGAGGCAGAGCCATCCCGAGCCGGACGATCCGCCCGCGACGACGACGGTCTCCGGCGGCATGGGCGCGACCTACACGCTGCCGGCGGAAAGCGTCACCGTGCTCACCGGCGCGCTCGGCGCGAAACGGCGCTGAAGCGCAATCGGGCGAGAGCGAAGCGACAGCCCGGAAAATTGCGCGCCAACGTCAGCCGTAGCTCGGCGCGCGCTTCTCGAGGAACGCCTTCATCGCTTCCTCGAAATCGGGCCCGCGGCCGCACAGCATCTGCGCGCGCTCTTCCAGGTCGATGACGGCGCGCAGATCGCCGATCGCGAGCGAACGGTTCAGCGTCTCTTTCGTCATGCGCAAGCCCAAAGGCGCCGTGCGCAGCATGGGCTCGAGATAAGCCGCCGCCGCGTCCTCCAGCGCGTCGTCCGCGACGACCTTCGAGACCAGGCCGACGCGCGCGGCGCGTTCGGCATCGATGAAGCTGCCGGTGTACATCAGCTCGGCCGCGATCCCGAGGCCCGCGATGCGCGGCAGGAAATACGTGAGGCCGAGCTCGCAGCCCGAGCGCCCGAGCGACACGAACGCGTCGTTCATGCGCGCCGACGCGCCCGCGATGCGGATATCGGCGGCGAGCGCGAGCGCGAAGCCTCCGCCGCAGGCCGGTCCGTGCACCAGCGCCACGATGGGCTGCGGGCAGGCGCGCATCAGCTCGACGATGTCGAACAGGTGATCGCCGGGGCGCGCGCGTCCCGCACCGTCGGGCGTGCGGTCGCCGCCGGGCGTGGTGTATTCCTTGATGTCGAGACCGGCGCAGAACGCGCGCCCCGCGCCGCGCAGGACGACGATGCGCACCTCGTGGTTTTGGCGGAGCCCGCGGAAATAGTCGCAGAGTTCCTGCACCATCGTGCCGGTGATCGTGTTCAGCCGCTCGGGACGGTTCAGCGTGAGCCAGTCCACGCGCCCGCGCCGCTCGAGGGCCAGCGTCTTCATCCGACCGATGCCGCCTCGCGCGCCGGCGCGAAATGCGGAATCAGATGCTCGCCCGCCAGCCGGATGCTGGTCTTCACCGCCTCGTGCGGCACGGCGCCGAACTGCATCAGGCAGAGCAGCCGGTCGGTGCCGATGTCGCGGTACTTCGCGGCTTTGGCGCGGCAATGCTCGACGTCGCCGATGATGACGGAGTCCAGGCCCTCCAGCGTCTCGTGCGCCTCTTCGTTCGAGACGCGGTCGCCCTTCGCCATGCGCTTGAGCAGCGCGATCACCGGGATCTCGTCCGCGGCGATGTCGAGGCTGGTCGGATCGGCGCCCGACAGCGCTGCGATCTCCTGCGCCGATTTGCGCACCAGATGCGGGTTCATGCCGGCGCGGATCGCGTCGTACCAGATGTTGCGCGGCACCTTGAACGCGATGGGCGCGAAATGGACGTACCACAGCGCCGACCACGCAGCCCCGCTCGCGATCGCGGCCTTGCGCGACTCCGCGACGTGCACGAAGGTGAAGACGCCCTTCTGCCGGTTGGGCAGCCGCCCCGCCGGCTTCTTGCAGGACGCGAAACCCGCATCGTACTCGTCGAGCAGCGACTTCATCAGGCTCACGGGGCTGAGCAGGGTCGTTCCCAGCACGCCGACGCCGAGCTCGCCCGCCATGCGGAACGAGTCCGGGCTCGACGCCGTCTGCCACAGGCGCGGATGCGGCTTCTGCAGCGGGCGCGGCACGATCTCGCGCTCCGGCATCTTGAACAGCTTGCTGTCCCAGCCGAAGGTCTTTTCGGTCCAGATCTGCGGGATCATCTCGATGGCTTCGCGCAATTCGTCGCGCGCGGTCTCGGGATCGACGCCGAAGGTCTCCCACTCCTTGCCGCCGGATTTCGCGAGCCCCAGCTCGAAGCGTCCGCCGCTGAAGACGTCGAGCGTGGCGCCGCGCTCGGCGACGCGCAGGGGTCCGTTGATGCGGAACGGCGCGAGCACGCCGGCATGGCCGACGCGCAGCCGCTTGGTGCTCATCGCGATCGCGGTCAGCACCAGCTCGGGCGCGGCGCTGTAGCTGAACTCCGGCGCGCCGTGATGCTCGACCTGCCACCAGGTGTCGAAGCCGGCGCGGTCCGCCGCGCGCGCTTCCTCGACCGTGTCGGCGAGCAGCGCGCGCTCCTCCTCCGGCGTCGATATGTCGGCGCGCTGGATCTCGCAGAAGATGTCGAACTTCACGGGGGTGCTCCTGTCAGAAGATCGCGATGGGGTTGACGGGCGAGCCCGTGCCGCGCGCGATGCGCAGCGGCGCCACCGCGAGGAAGAACTCCCAGCGGTTCTCGTCCGCGCAGGCGCTCTCGAGATCGGCGAGGTGGAGATTGTCGAGCAGATGCAGCCCCATTCCGCCCAGCGCGCACATATGCACGGGGATGCGCCAGCCGGCGATCGGCGTCACCGGCGGCGAGGGATCGTGCACCGCGTCCGAGCCGAGCGCGGCGATGCGCCGCTGGTGCAGCCACGGGATGCAGTCGGGATCGAGGCCCGCCAGCGCGTACTCCTCGCCCGGCTTGTGCGGCTGGTGCCGCTTCTGCGCGTCGCGGCCCACCGAGACGAGAAGGATGTCGCCTTCGCCGACGCCGACCTTCTGGATCGCTTCGGCCGCGCTCAGCTCGGCGGCGCGCACGGGCCTGTCGAGGGCGACGAACGGCTCGCCGCGGAGCCGGGGGATGTCGAGCAGCACGCCGCGGCCCGCGATGCCGTCCTTCGCCGCCATGATCGAGTTGCGCCGCGCGCCGGTCGAGCGCACGTCGGTGGCGGGATGGCCGTTGTACATCCTGCCCTCGACGAAGACATGGCAGAGCGCGTCGATATGGCTCGATGCAAGCCCGTGATAGGCGATGCCGATGAAGTCGAGCGAGACTTCGAGCCCGGGCACGCCATGCGCGCAGGGGTCGTCGCCGCCCATGACGATGTGATGCAAAGCCGGCGTCGGATTCTCGGGGCCGGGCATGACGGGGAAATCGCGCGCGCAGCTCACCTGGCGTCCGCTGCGGATCAGCTTGCCCGCGGCCGCGATGCGCTCCGGGGTGAGATAGTTGAGCGTGCCGCGCTCGTCGTCCGCGCCCCAGCGTCCCCAATTGGACACGGCGTCGAAGATGCGGCGCATTTCCGCGGTGCCGGTCATTTGTCGAGCAGCGCCTCGTTCGCCTTGGAATGGCGCTGGCCGGGATTGAGCTCGATCAGCTCGATGATGTTGCCGTTCGGGTCCCAGCAGAAGCAGCTGCCCACGACGCCGAGCTCGGCGTGGCTGAACATCTCGCGCGTGAAGCGCACGCCCTTGGCTTTCAGCGCGTCGTAGGCCGCGTGCACGTTGCGCGTGCGGAAGGCGATGATGCGCGGGATCGTGCCTTCGGTCGGCGGCACCGGCGGGAACTCCGCGCGCGGCTCGATCCACTGGATCAGGTCGAGCATCGGTCCGTCGGGATCGGCGGGCAGGTTCATCAGCACGCCTTTGCCCTTGGCGCGCTTCATGCCGAACAGGGTGGCGACGAAATCCGGCCACTCGACGTCGCGGCGGTCGTTCAGCACCTCCCAGCCGAGCAGGCGATAGAACGCGATCGACTCGTCCAGATCGCGCACGTTGACGACCGTATGATAGAAATGCCGAAGCGACCAATCCCCGCTCATCGTCTCGTCCTTGGTGCGGCGTCAAAGATAATATAACGCGTGTTATACAAAATGGCAAACGGGCCGGACCGTCTGGCCACGGAGCTTCTTGCGCCCGGTTGATCGGACGCCCGGCGAAAGGCATTGTGGCGCGGGATCACGACTCGACCGACCGCGGAGCTGGCTTCTCGCATGCCGAAGAAAGTGGACCATCGGCAACGCCGCGAGGCGTTCCTGCAGGCCGCCTATCGCATCATCAAGAAGCACGGCTTTGCCGGCGTGACGGTCCGGTCCGTGGCCAAGGAGGCCGGCTTCACCACCGGCGCGCTGGTCCACTACGTCGATTCGATGGACCAACTGCTGGTAGAGGCGTCGGAATACTCCGCACGCGACGTGCGCGCCAAGATGCTCGCGGCCGAAGCCATCGCCGACCCGCTGGTGTCGCTGCGCGAGGTGCTCTATCTGGCGCTGCCCAGCGACGAGGACAAGCGCGGCAACTGGAACTACTTCCTCGGCTTCTGGGAGCGCTCGGTCTACAACGCGGCCGTCCGCAAGGTCACGCATCTGCGCTACGCCGAATGGCTGAAGCGCACCGCGCGGCTGATCCGCCGCGCCCAGGCCGCCGGCGACATCCCCGACGACGTCGACGTGGGCGAGGCCGCGCGCGCCTGCGTCGCGCTGATCGACGGCATCGCGATCCAGGTCCTGCGCTCCGGCCAATCGATGTCGCCCAACCGCCAGCGCGCGTTGATCGACGGCTGGATCGCAAGCTGGCTCAAGCCCACGCGCGTCATCGCGCTCAGCCGGCCATCACCCCACCGTCGATGACGAGCTCGGTGCCCGTCATGAAGGCGGAGTCGTCCGACGCCAGGAACGCGATGCCGGCCGCGACGTCCGCAGGCGTTCCGGCATGGCCGAGCGGCGTCGCCGCGACCGAGGCCGCGCGCGCCTGCTCCATCGCCGCGCCGGTGCGCGAAGGGTCATGAGGCAGCACGCCGCCATTGCCCATCTTCGCCCAGATCGGCGTCTCGATCGCGCCGGGGCAGATCGCGTTGACGCGCACCTTGTTGCCGGCCTGCGCGCATTCCAGCGCCACGGCCTTGGTGAACAGGCGCACCGCGGCCTTGCTCGCGCAGTAGCCGGAAAGCCCGGCAATGCCTTTCAATCCCGCCACCGACGAGACGTTGACGATCGAGCCTTTGCCCGATTGCGCGAGCAGCGGCATCGCAAGCTTGGTGCCGAAGAACACGCCGTCGAGGTTGACCGAGAGCTGCTTGCGCCACAGATCGTAGGGCATCTCGGATAGAGGCACGGCCGCGCACTGGCCGGCGTTGTTGACCAGCACGTGCAGCTCGTTGAGCCCGGAAAGCACCTGCGTCCAGGCGTTCTCGCGCGTGACGTCGTGCACGTGGAACGCCGCGCGGCCGCCTTCGGAGACGATCGTGTCGCGCGTCTGCAGCCCGCCCGCCGCGTCGATATCCGTCACGATCAGCTGGGCGCCTTCGCGCGCCAGCGAAATGGCGGCGCTGCGGCCGATGCCGCTCGCGGCCCCGGTGACCAGCGCGATCCTGCCGCTCAATCGGCCCATCGACCGCTCCTCTTCACGAACGCGACGATGTCGTCGATGGCTTCGCCCCCTTCGGGCAGCGCGGCATGGAACATGTGCCAGACATGGATCATGTCCGGCCATTCCGACAATGTGCTGCGCACGCCCGCCGCGGTCGCGACCGCGTGCAGCGTGCGCGCATCGTCGAGCAGCACCTCGTCGCTGCCGACATGGATCAGCAGCGGCGGCAGATCCTTGAGGTCCCCGAACACCGGCGACGCCAGCGGATGATTGTCGCAGGCGCCGCCGAGATAGGCCGTGGCCATCTCCTTCAGCGCGCGCCGCGTCAGCATCGGGTCGAGATGCGCGCGGCTTTCGAAGCTCGCGCCGGAGCAGGTCATGTCCACCCACGGGCTGATCGCGAAGGCGCAAGCGGGCAGATCAAGCCCGGCCTTGCGCAGCGCGATCAAGGTGGCGACGGTCAGCCCGCCGCCGGCCGACTCGCCGCCGATGGCGACCGGCGCGCCGCTTTCGGCGAGCAGGGCGCGATAGGCCGCCACCGCGTCGTCGACCGCGGCAGGGAAAGGGTTCTCGGGCGCGAGGCTGTAATCGAGGCTGACGACGCGCATTCCGCTCTTCAGCGCCAAGGCGGTGGTCAGGGGCCGCGACGCGGCCGGCGTGCCGAGCACATAGCCGCCGCCGTGAAGATGCATCATCACCGGTGCCGCGGAGGCGCCTTCCGGCACGACCCATTCCGCAGGCACGCCGTCCAACATGCCGGCCAGGATCCTGAGGCCGGGCGGCGGAGGGAAGGCGTCCTCGAACGCCGCGACCAGCGACCGGCGCTCGAGGAACGGCATGTCGGGGCTGGGCAGCATCGCGCTCAGCATCCGCCGCACGCCGTCGATGGGCCGCTCGCCGCTCATGGGAAGCGCCCCAGATGATGCTCGGCCGTGAGGCGGATGCTGCGCATCACCGCGTCGTGCGGGATGCGGCCGAACTGCATCATGCACATCATCCGGTCGGTGCCGATGCCTTGGTAGCCCGCGAGCTTCGCGGCGCAATGGTCGGGATCGCCGATGACGATGGAATCGATGGGCTCGAGCAGCTCGTGCGCTTCTTCGTTCGAGACGTGCTCGCCGCGCGCCATGCGCTTGATGATCGCGATCACCGGCGTGTCGCCGTCCTCCGGCGCGAGCACGGTCGGGTCCTTGCCGTCGTCGCCGATGACGTCGAGCTTGTACTGGTCCGAGCTTTGCGAGTTCGGATGCGCGGCCGAGCGGAACAGCGAGAAATAGCTCGACAGCGGCACCTGGAAGTTCTTCGGCCCCGCCAGCACGTACCACAGCGCCGACCATGCCGCGCCGTTCTCTACGGCTTGCTTGCGCGACTCCGCGACGTGCACGAAGGTGAAGACCGCCTTCTGCCGGTTCATCGCGTGGCCGACTGGCTTTTCGCATTCGGCGAGGCCGGCCTCGTATTCCTTCAACATCGCCGCCATCGACGACACCGGGTTCAATATCGTCAGCGCCAGCAAGCCCACGCCGCGCCGTCCCGCCATGCGGAAGGATTTGGGGCTCCCCGCCGTCTGCCACAGGGCAGGATGCGGGCGCTGCACGGGCTTGGGCGTGATCGTGCGTCTCGGGATCGTGATGTGCGGGCTCGTCCACTGGAACGTGTCCTCGGTCCACATCCTGGGCAGCATCTCGAAGAGCTCCTGGTACTCCTCGGCCGAGGTCTTCGGGTCGGCGCCATACGTCGCCCATTCCTTGCCGCCGGAGACCGCGAGCCCCACCTCGAGCCGCCCGTTGCTCAGGATGTCGAGCGTCGCGGTTCGGGCGGCGACGCGCATCGGATGGTTGACGCGGTGGCGGCCGATGATTCCCGAATGGCCGATGCGCATCCGGCGCGTGTTCAGCGCCACGGCGGCGAGCCACAGGTCGGGCGCCGAGCTGTAGCTGAACTCCGGCGTCGCGTTGTGCTCGACCTGCCACCAGGTCTCGAAGCCGCGCGCGTCGGCCTCGCGGGCCTGGGCGATGGTCTCGCGATAGAGGGCCTGTTCGTGATCCGGCCCCCACGGCTTGGGCGCCTGGACCTCGTAGAACATGTCGAATTTCACGCGCGCACCGCCCTTCAGCCTCGAGAGATGATTTGTAACAGCCGTTATAATTCCCGGCAACGCCCAATCCGTTCGCATAACGCGTGTTATTGCAGTGCAGCGTGCGCCTAAGGCGATCTCGCCGAAACACCGGTTTGCTAAGAATTGTAACAAGCGTTATATTTCTGCGTCGAGGCCGTCCGGCGCCGGGCGGGCAAGCGAAGGGGAAGCTCAATGCGCGATCGTCTGGGAACCGCCCTGTTGGGTAGCGTCGGCCTGCTGTGCCTGCTTGCGAGCAGCGCCGCGGCGCAGATCGAAACCGTCGTCGTCACCGCCGAGAAGCGCGCGGAAGACCAGCAGAAGGTCGCCATCGCGATCACCGCGATCGACGGCCGCGATCTCGACCAGAAGGGTCTCAGCGGCTTCCGCGAGCTGAGCGCGCAGGTGCCCTCGCTGCGATTCGGCGCCGGCGTCACCGGCGGCGAGAACGTGATCACCATGCGCGGCCTGGGCAGCCAGAACACGACGCCCGGTGGCGACTCGCCCGTCGCCTACAGCGTCGACGGCGTCTATCTGCAGCGCACCACCTCGGTCGATCCGGAATTCTACGACATCGGCCAGATCGAAGCGCTGCGCGGCCCGCAAGGCACGCTCTACGGCCGCAACTCGGTCGGCGGCTCGGTCAACGTCATCACCAACAAGCCCGGCGAGGCGTTCGATTTCGCGGCCGACGTCCTGGGCGGAGACTACAATGCGCGGATTGCGCGCGGCTGGGTCACCGGTCCCATCGTCGACGACGGCGATTTCCAGGTCCTCTACCGCCTGACTGGAGTCGTCTCGCAGCATGACGGCTATTCCGAAAACCTGTCGACCAGCCCGACCGCCAATCACGATCCGAACAACCAGGATTACGAGATGGGCCGCGGCCAGCTCCTGGTGAAGTTCAATCCCGATGTGAGCCTTTTGCTCACGGCCAGCGGCAGCACGGATTGGAGCCTCGCCTCGCCGAACACGACGTGGTGGGAGCAGCCGACGCGCTATATCGGCGGCGCCTCGCCGATCGCGCCGGGCTCGGCCTGCGACTTCTCGACACCCGCGAAATACGATCCGTGGAAGTTCTGCCACGACGCCAAGGAGCACGCGCGCAACATCGTCACGCTGTATTCGGCGACCTTGAACTGGAACCTGGGCAATACCGAGTTCACCTCGGTCACCGGCTACGGCACCTCCAACGTGTTCCAGAGCAGCGACGGCGACGGCTCCGACGCGCCGATCGCGACGGGCGGCAAGTGGCTGCTGCGCCAGCACCAGATCTCGGAAGAGGCGCGGCTGGCCTCGGCGCCCAGCGACACCGATCCGCTGCGCTGGATCGGCGGCCTCTATTATTTCTGGTCCGACAATTTCGAGGACTTCACCTATCGCGATTTCGGCTTCAACGACGCCCTGGCCGCGTTCGACACCTTCTACTACCTCAATCACGGCCACACGGCGACGGAGTCCTATGCGCCATTCGGCCAGATCGACTACGACCTCTCCAAGACGTCGTGGGGCATCCCGCTGACCGTGACCTTGGGCGCGCGCTACAGCGCCGACAAGAAATACGGCTACAGCTTCCTCGACTACCGGCTGCAATATCTCTGCAACCCGTCGCCGCACACCTGCCTGACCTACAGCATTCCGTTCGACAAGAGCTGGTCGCAATGGACCGGCAAGTTCGGCCTGTCCTACCAGGCGAGCGACGATTTGATGCTCTATGCGTCCGCGTCGCGCGGCTATCTGGCGGGCGGCAACATCGTCGGCCTCGCCAGCCTCTACAACCCGGAAAGCGCGTGGTCCTACGAGGCCGGCTTCAAGTCGCGCTTCCTCGACGACCGCGCGCAGCTGAACGTCGCGGCCTACCATGAGGAGATCAAGGGCCTTCAGGTCTTCATCCAGAGCTCGACCCAGTCGGGCATCAACAACGTCGACGGGCTGACGCAGGTCAACGGGCTGGAGACCGAGTTCACCTTCGTGCCGTCGGACAATTGGAAGCTCAACGCGACCTTGACGCTGACCAGCGCGCATTACGGCGAATATCTCACCGTCGACAACCGCTTCGGCGTGCCGCCGACGGGCTGCACCTTCGGCCCGCTCGGCAACGAGTGCAACTACAAGGGCAACGACCTGAACCAGACGCCACCCTACAGCCTCGACCTCGGCCTGCAATACACCTTCAACACGTCGGTCGGCAGCTTCACGCCGCGCGTCGACACCTATCTGTCGGGCAAGGTGCAGTTCCTGCCGGACAACTACTTCACCTCGACGCAGAAGGCCTACAGCAAGACCGATTTCAACGTGTCGTGGATCAGCCCGAGCGGCCGTTTCACCGGCGACGTCTTCGTGCGCAACATCGAGGACAACGCGGTGATCTCGAACGACGGGCTGCAGTCGATCACGCTGGGCCAGCAGGTGATCGAGCCGGACAACTTCGTCTACTACCCGCCGCGCACCTTCGGCATCCGGCTGGGCTATCGCTTCGGAGGTTGAAGGATCATATCCGTTTGGACCGCGCGATGGCGCCCAGATGCAAAGCGCTGGGCTTCACCGTGCGCTTGAAGGTTTTCAGGTCGACTGCGACCAGGCCGAAATGCTTGGCATAGCCGGAGGTCCACTCGAAATTGTCGAGCAGCGACCAGTAGAGATAGGAATGCACCGGGATGCCGTCGTCGATGCAGTCGCGCACGCCGCTTAGCGCCTGGTCGATGAAGGCGATGCGGCGCGCGTCGTCGTCGGTCGCGATGCCGTTCTCGGTGACGTAGATCGGCTTGTCGATCGTGGCATGCGCCCAGCGGATCGTGTTGGCCAGCGCCTGCGGATAGAACTCGTAACCGGCGTCGGTCAGCTCGGTGTCCTTGGGCGGCGGCACGATGCCTTTCGCGTCGACCAGGAAGCGCGTATAGGTCTGCACGCCGATGAAATCCGAATGCGCGCGCGCGACCTGAATCCAATCGCCATAGAGCCTGTCGCGTGCGGCGTCGGCCCATGATGGCGCCCCGACGGACTGGATGTCCTGCGTCGTCAGGCTCAAGCCCACGGGCAGAGCGGGACGCGCGGATTTGATCGCCGCATAGGCTTTGCGATGCGCCTCCTGCAGCAGCGGCGTCGCGACCGCGGGATCGCCGTAAGCCAGGCTCGAGAATCTGGGCGATCCCGTCGCCTTCGCGGCCGCCTCGGTCGCCGCGCGCGCCGCCTCGCGCATACGCTCGTAGCCGGGGAAGAACGGCAGCAAAAGGCCGATATTGGCCTCGTTGAACGTCGTCGCCATGTGCATCAGCCCGCCCAGATGCTCGGCCGCCTTGGCGCAGAACCGCGCGAACAGCTCCGGCGAGTCCGCCGCTTCGAAGCATCCCCGCGCGGCGAACCACAAGGGCGTCGTGAAATGGTTGAAGGTGACGATGGGCTTCAGCCCATGCGCGCGGCAGGTCTCGAGCACATCGGCATAGTGATCGAGCTCGGCGTTGGAGAAGCAGCCTTCGCTCGGCTCGATGCGCGCCCACTCGATGCCGAGGCGATAGCAGTTGAAGCCGAGCTTGGCCGCGATGGCGATGTCCTCGGCGTAACGATGATAGGAATCGCAGGCGTCGCCGGAGCGCTCCTTGAACAAGGTCGGCTTCAGGTTCTCGCGCAGCCAGGAATCGCTGTTGGTGTTGTTGCCTTCGCTTTGATGCGCCGAGATCGCGGTGCCCCAGAGGAAATCCTTCGGCAATTCGCGCGGCGGGCGCGCCGGGCGGGCCTGTGCGGCCGTGCTCAGGGCGGCGGCGCCCAGCATCACGCCTCGGCGCGAGACCTCCATCAGCAGCCGGCCTTCGGCGGCAGCGGCGGCGAGACGAGCCCGACATTCCAATGCCACGGGATGCCGCCATCGGCGCGGCGCCGGCAGACGACTTCCTCGTTCAGCGTGTACATGCCCGGCAGAAGGTCTCGCGCGGCGCGCGGCGTCTGCGCAAAATCCATATAGTTGCCGTCCGAACCGTACGCAGGCCAGTCCGGCGCACCCGCCGCGCGCGGCACGCCGCTTTTCGCAAAGCTCGTCCAATAGTCGAGCATCGCGTCGGAGAACGCCCTGTCCGTCGCCGGGATTTTCGGCCAGTTCGGCGGCGTGCGGTCGATGGTGCCGAAGACGTAAGGAAGCTCGCTCGCATGGAAGCCGTGCAGGCCCGCGGCGTCCTCGGCCGGCGTGCTGTGATCGAAGAGATAGAGATAGGAGGGCTGGCCGATCGCCGCCTGCTTGCGGACGAGCCGCTCCGCCGTCCAGCCATAGAGCGCGTCGCGCGTCGTCGCCCAGATGCTTTCCTGAAGGTCGGTCGCCGGATATTGCTTCAGGAACGCCTCGGCGAGGTCGCCATAGCGCGCGCGGATTTCCTTTTCATAAATGGCGGCGTCGGCAGGCACCGGCGGCGCCAGGATCTTGAGCGTCCTGATCTCGCCGCTGTTGAAGCCGGCCAGCAGCGGCACATGCGCCTGCTCGCCGCTGTCGAACGTATCGACGAGCTGCTTCGGCAGCACGTGACCGTCGATGGCGCCGAAGGGCTGGAACCCCGCGCGCGCCGCGGCCGCCGTCAGCGCTTGCGCGTCCATCGCCCGCAGCGCCGCGACGTTCGGTGCCTGCAGCGCGGCTGCGAGGAGCGAGCCGGCATCTTCCGCGGCCGGCGTGCCGTGGCGCGCATGCTTGAGCTCCTGCGTCGAGGCCATATAGGCGCTTTCGGCGATGGCCTTGTGGAACAGCCCGCGCGCGTAGGGCGACGCCATCAGGTACATGACGCTCAAGCCGCCCGCGGATTCGCCGGCGATGGTGACGTTGGAGGCGTCGCCGCCGAACGCGCCGATGTTGTTCTTGATCCAGGTCAGCGCCGCGACCTGGTCGAGCAATCCGTAATTGCCGGAGATCTGCAGCGGCGACTCTTTGCTCAAGCCCGGATGGGCCAGCCAGCCGAGCACGCCCAGCCGGTAGTTGATCGTGACCACGACGACACCGCGCTCTGCCATGCGCGCGCCGTCATAGAGCTGCTCCTTGGCCGTGCCGCCCCACAGCGCGCCCCCATGGATCCACACGAAGACGGGCGCGCCACGCGCATCGGCGGGCGCCCAGACGTTGAGGGTGAGACAATCCTCGCCGATCGCGCCGATGTCCTGGTCGTAGACGCCGCCGAGCTTCACGGTGGATTGAATGCAGGCCGGTCCGAAATCCTGCGCGAGCTTCACGCCGGTCCAGGGCGGCAGCGCGACCGGCGGCCGCCAGCGCAGGCCCTTCACCGGCGGCTGCGCATACGGAATGCCCTTGAAGACGTGCACCATGCCTTCGGTCCTTCCTTGAAGCGCGCCGGCCGGCGCGTTCACGACCGGGTCCTGGGCGGCCAGGGCAGGAGAGGCGAGCAAGGCGAGGGCTGCGATCAGGTTGCGGATCATCGGATCGGGTCTCCGGTTTCGCGCCGAAGCACGCGCGCGAGCATGAGGAAGAGCAGGATGGCGAGGCCGTAGAACGGCAGGAGAGCATAGAAGGCGAGCTGCAGCGAATTGTGCGGATGGGCGGGGCGGAGGAAATCGCTCATCGCGCCGACATAGGCGGGGCCGAGACCCATGCCGATCAGGTTCATCACCAGCAGGAGCAGCGCGCCGGCGGTGACGCGCTGGTCGGGGCGCACCTCCTGCTGGACCAGAGTGACCGACGAGGACAGGTAGAAATAGTTGAGGAAATACGGGCCTGTCAGAAGGGCGACGGCGAGCGGCCATCCTGGCGCCCAGACGAAGCCGATATAGAACGGGATCGCCAGCACCAGCGACGCGGCGGGGATCAGCGCGTAGGCCTGCTTGAAACGCGGCGCATAGCGGTCGATGACGCGGCCGGAGACGAAGATGCCGCCGCTCATCGCGATGCCCACGACCAGCGCGTAATAGACCGCGACCTGTTGCAAGGTCATGCCCTTCTCGCGCATCAGGAACAGCGTGGCGAAATTGCCCGAGCCATACGTCACGACCTGGGTCGCGCCGCTGCCCAGCGCCGCGAGCACCAGCGAGGGCTTCGCGAAGAACATCGCGATGGTGCGCGCGAAGCCGGACGGCGCGGCCGGGTCCGCGCTCTTGCGGTCGAGGCCGCCGCGCACGGGCTCGCGCACGACGAGGAGCACCAGCAGCGCCGTGACGATTCCCACGGCGCCGAGCGCCACGAAGGCGTGCCGCCAGCTATAGGTCGCGGCGATGGTGGCGCCGAACGCGACGCCCAGAGCCGCGCCGATGGGCGGACCCAGGTTATAGAGGCCGAGCGCCGTGCCGCGCCGCGCGGGCGGGAAATAGTCCGACACGATGGCATAGGAGGGCGGCACGCCTCCCGCCTCGCCGATGCCGACGGTCATGCGCGCCAGCACGAGCTGCACGTAGCTCTGCGCCAGGCCGCACGCCATCGTCGCCGCGCTCCACAGCGCGCAGGCGAGCGCGAGGATGCGCACCCGGCTGGTCCTGTCGGCGATCCAGCCCACGGGAATGGAGACGAAGCAATAGAACAGCGCGAAATAGAGCCCGCCGATGAGGCCGAGCTCGCCGTCGCTCACGTGCAGATCGTCCTGGATCGGCTTGGCCAGGATGCCGAGCAGCGAGCGGTCGAGGAAGTTCAGCACATAGACGAAGCAGAGCACGCCGAGCACGATCCAGGCGCGCAGCGCGACCGGCTCATCCCCCGTGGGGCGCCCGCGAGCGGTGGCCGGCTCATCCTCGATCGGGCGCGCGCGCGCCGCGGCTTGGCTGTTCACCCGGTGTCCCCTCGAAGCGCCGTCGCCGGCGCCGATTTTTCCCAACCATGCGCCGGGGCGCCTCGGCCGTCAATATTCACTCGCGTGTGAATGAATATTGACGAGCGCCCGCTTTCCTGACAGCCTTGGGTGCATCGTGCCGCAGATGCACGTGCGATCGCCGTTCGGCGAAGGGGGAAACATGAAGCTTGCATTGAGCCTGTCGGCGTCGGTCCTGGCGCTTGGGTGCTGGAGCGCGGCACACGCGCAGACGGCGGACACGAACTCCGATTCGTCCAAGACCGGCGTGGCGAAGGGGCAGATCGAGACCGTGGTGGTGACCGGCGAGCGCCGCACCGAGGACCTGATGACGACGCCGATCACGGCCAGCGTGCTCAGTGGCGACGATTTGCAGGCCCGCGACATCACCAACGTCAACGGGCTGCAATTCATCGCGCCGAACGTGACGGTGAACGATCTAGGCCAGGGCGTCGACTTCGACATCCGCGGCATCGGCAAGGGCGAGCACAACACCCAGACGCCGGTCGGCGTGGTGACCTATCGCGACGGCGCCTCGACCTTTCCGGGCTATCTGACGGCCGAGCCCTATTACGACATCAAGAGCGTCGAGGTGTATCGCGGTCCGCAGGGCACCTTTGTCGGCCAGAACGCCACCGGCGGCGCGGTGTTCGTGACGACCAACGATCCCGTGCTCGGCGGCGGCTATGACGGCTATGTCCAGAGCCAGTACGGCAACTACAACGACGTGCAGCTGCAAGGCGCGGTGAATATTCCGATCACCGACGATCTGGCGGTGCGATTTTCCGGCTTCGGCGAAAGGCGCGACAGCTTCTACACGATCATCGACCGCGATCCGGCGGACAATTGTCCCGGCTTCAAATATGTCGGCTGCAAGCCGAGCTACAAGAACGCCGATCTGAACGAGGCCGCCGGCCGCGTCAGCGTCCTGTGGCAACCCACGGAAGCGCTCAAGGTGTCGCTGAAGTACGATGCCCTGTACCAGGATTTCGGCGCCGCGCTCGCCGTCCCGTATTCGCAGCTCCTTCCCGTCGGAGCGCCGGTGCAGCCATTCGCCGCTTTCGGCTACACCAACCCCTATCACGACAGCAGCCTGTATCACATCACCAGCAACGCGCCCGACGGCCGTCTGGATCAAGAACAGCGCGTGATCCTGAACGCCAGCTATACCTTCGCGGATGGCACCAGGCTGCAATCGATCTCGGATTGGAATCGCGGCGTCGGCCAGTGGCGGTCCGATCTCGACCTGACGGACTACGGCAATCCGACTGACTTTCCGTATTTCGGCACCACCAACAACTGGCTGTTCTATGACGCCGTCGACGAGACCGTCGTCTCGCAGGAATTCGACCTCGTTTCGCCGGAGAATCAACCGGTCACGTGGGTCGGCGGCGTGTACTTCCAGGAGAACGACTACGGCTGGCGCGATCCCTATCAGTTCTGGATCACGGTGGGACCGCGCTTCCCCAACCCGACCCCAAACGCGGCCAACTTCTTCCAATACGGCTCCTATACGTTCCAGGGCACCACGACCAATCTCGACATCGCCGCGTTCGGCCAGGTCGAAGCCAAGCTCGGCAATGGATTCTCCGCGTCGTTCGGCGGACGCTGGACCGAGACGCGTTCGCACAACAACGTCGATCTCTGGAACTACGGAAACGGCTACAATCCCATCACCAATCCGAATCCCAGCGTCATCGACGACGACCAGCTCCAGGCATCGTCGCATTTCACCTACAAGGCGGCGCTCGATTGGGCGAGCGACGAGGGCGATTTCCTCTATGCGTTCGTGGCGACGGGCTACACGGGCGGCGGTCTCAACACATTCGACGACGCGAAAGGCGGACCCGCGCCCTTCAATCCCGTGACGGATACCGACTACGAAATCGGGTGGAAGCGCAATTCCTGGTTCGACGGACATCTGCGCACGGAAGTGGACGCCTTCTACACCACTTACGATCACTTCCAGGTCACGCTGGCGAGGCCCAGCGCGCCCAATACCACCTACGAAATCAACCTTCCGAACACGACCAAGATCTACGGCCTGGAGGGCGAGGCTCAGGCCAATTTCGGGAAGTTCTCCTTCACGGCCAATGTCGGGTTACTCAAGAGCGAGCTGGGCGATTTCTGGGCGGTCGACCCCCGATACGGCATCGTCGCCAACTTCTTCTATCCCGGCAGCACGCACACTTGCGATCCCTTGAAAGGCCCGAGCCTCCCGGATCCCTATTGCGTCAACGTGAAGGGCAATCCGATGACCTATGCGCCCAGCTTCACCTACAATCTGAGCGCCCAGTACATCTTCGACCTCGGTAACGGCGACACCTTCACGCCGCGCGCCAACTTCGCCCATGTCTCGGGGCAATGGGCGTCGATCTTCGACGATCCCGCGGTCGGCGACCGGCTCGGCGTGCGCGATCTGCTCGGCGCGCAGCTCGAATACCAGAGGGACAATTGGCTGTTGACGCTCTATGGCGACAACCTGACCGACCAGCAATACGTGGTCTCTAACAATTCCGGCGGCCTGTATGCAGGCCTGCCGCGCCAATTCGGTATCCGCCTGACCAAGACGTTCTAGAGGGGGCTGACGACGGCCGCCGGCCGTTCCAGCCGGCCGGCGGCCGGGACAACGACACAGGGCTAATGCAGACCTACACGCTTACGGTAGACAAGTTCCTCGACCACGCCGCCAAATGGTCGGGCAGACGCGAAGTGGTGACGGCGGGCGCGGGCCGCATCGGCTACGCGGGACTTCGTGCGCGCAGCAACCGTCTGTCGGGCGCGTTCCTCGAGCTCGGGCTTCGTCCCGGCGAGCGCATCGCCACCCTGGCGTGGAACACGCAGCATCATCTCGAGACCTATTACGGCGCGATGGGCGCGGGCTTCGTCTGCCACACGCTCAATCCGCGCCTGACGATCGCGCATATGGCGGCGATGGCGAACGAGGCGGAGGATCGTCTGCTCGCCGTCGGCGCCGGCCTGATCGAAATCGCCGAAGCGCTGGTGGCGCGCTGCCCGTCGATCGAGACCGTCGTGCTGCTGGACCATGACGCGCTCAAGACGGTCGGGAATCGCCGCACCTACGAGTTCGAGACGCTGCTCGCAGGCTTGGGCGCCGAAACGCAGTGGGGCGATTTCGACGAAGAGACGCCGGCCGGGCTTTGCTACACTTCGGGCACGACGGGCGCGCCCAAAGGCGTGGTCTACACGCACCGCTCCAACTATCTGCACACCTTGCGCGCCTTGCAGGCCGACGCGGTCGCGCTCACGGCGGCCGACTGCGTTCTCGTCGCCGTGCCGATGTTCCACGCCAACGCCTGGGGACTGCCCTTTGCGGCGCCGGCCGTCGGCGCCAAGCTCGTGCTCCCCGGACGCCGGACCGACGGCGAATTTCTGGCGCGGCTGATCCGCGACGAGGGCGTGACCGTGGCTTCCGGCGTGCCGACGGTGTGGCAGGGCCTGCTCGACCATCTCGACGCCGCCGGCGGCGAGGTGCCGACGCTCGAGCGCGTGATCATCGGCGGCTCGACCTGTCCCGACGTGCTCATCGCGCGCATGGAAGAGCGCTTCCAGGCGCGCGTGCAGACGAGCTGGGGCATGACCGAGCTTTCGCCGCTCGGCACCATCGCCGCTGCGCGCGGCAAGGGCCCCGCGATCGCGTCGGGCCGTGTGCCGGTCGGGCTCGACCTCAAGCTCACCGATGCGACGGGCCGCGCCTTGCCCGAGCAGCGCGGCGTCATCGGTCATCTCAAGGTCAAGGGCGCGAGCGTGATCGAGCGCTATTTCAAGGCTGCGAGCGGCGCGCTCGACGCGGAGGGCTATTTCGACACCGGCGATCTCGCCAGCATCGACGACGACGGCAATCTCACCATCTCGGGCCGCTCCAAGGATCTCATCAAATCGGGCGGCGAATGGATCAATCCGGTCGAGATCGAGAACATCGTCGGGCGGCTGCCCGGCGTGGGCCTGGTCGCGGTCATCGGCAAGGGCGATCCAAGGTGGGGCGAGCGTCCGATCCTGGTGGTCGAGCCGCAGCGGAGCTGCACGCTCGACGACGAGGCGCTGCTGGACGCGCTGCGCGGCAACGTCGCCGATTGGTGGATTCCCGACCAGGTGATCCAAGTGTCGCACATGCCGCTCGCGGCCACCGGAAAGATTGACAAGAATCGTCTTCGTGCGGAATACGCAAGGGCTTGAGCGCTTGCGCTGTAGCTTGCGAAGATCGAATCGATGACGCGAATCACAACCAGGCCTGCGAAGAAGAGCGGGCCCAAGACGACGAAGCCGCCGCGCACCAAGGCCGAGCAGCGCGCCGAGACGCTCGAGCAGATCCTCGACGCCGCCGAGTTCCTGTTCTCCAAGCACGGCCTCTACGGCGTGACCTTGCGCGACGTCGCCTTGAAGGTCGGCGTGCACACCTCGCTGATGCACTATTATTTCGAGGACAAGTTCGCGCTGTTCAAGGAAGTCTTCGTCCGCCGCGCGCACGTGACCAGCGAGCGGCGCATGAAGGCGCTGGAGCAATACGAGAAGGACGCCAAGGGCAAGCCCACCGTGGCCGGCGCGCTGCACGCGTTCCTCGACACCGATTTCGATCTCTATGCGAGCGGCGGCGACGGCTGGAAGAACTACGGCGCGTTCGGCTCGCAGCTCTCGAACACGCCCGAGGGCGCGGCGATGTTCGACCAGTATTTCGATCCGGTCGTGCTGCGCCTGATCGGGATCCTGCGCAAGGCGCTGCCGGAGGTGCCCGAGGAAGACATCTTCTGGGGCTACCACTTCGTCACCGGAAGCTTCATGCATTCGCTGTCGCGCAGCGGCCGCCTCGACCGTCTGTCCAGCGGGCTGTGCCGCTCCGGCGACCTGCCCTCGGTGAAGGCCCGCATGGCGGACTTCATGGCCGCGGGCTTCCTGTCGTTCTGCAAGTCGCGGAAGGGGCGGTAGCCCCAATTCAAAAAAGTGAAGCGCCCCTCTTGCGCGCTATGGTGTTCTACATATATATAACACCAAGTCAGTCGGGTGACGGCGACGAAGCTTGGAGGGTAAGCCCATGCAAACGCTCATCAATATCGCGCTAGGCGCCATGTTGGCGGCGGCGTCTCTCGGGCCTTCCGCCTGGGCGGAGGCTGTCCAGGTCAACACCCGGCTCCTGCATGGCGCTGCGGTCCTGACCGGCGTCGAAGACGCGGGATCGCCGCTCGACCGAGCCGTGGCCAAGGCCCGCGCCGCGCTTCCCGGCCAGCACTGATCGCGTGGGACACGCAATGGACAATGACTGGAACGACAATCAGCCGATCTATCGCCAGCTGCGCGATCGCGTGATCGCCATGATCCTGGACCGTGTCCTCGACGAGGGCGACGCCCTTCCGTCGGTGCGCAACGTCGCCGCCGAGTTCCGCGTCAATCCGCTCACGGTGCTCAAGGCCTATCAGCAGCTGGCCGACGAGCAGATCGTCGAGAAGCGTCGCGGCCTGGGCATGTACATCAACGCCGGCGCGCGCAAGCTTCTGCTTCAGGCCGAGCGGCAGAGGTTCATGAACGAGCAATGGCCCGCGATCTCCGCGACCATCCAGCGCCTCGGCCTGACGCCGCAGGACCTTCTTTCCTCCAGCCCCACGACGGAGCGCTGACCACATGGCTTGCATCGAAGCACGAGGCCTTCGCAAAACCTTCGGCGCCACGACGGCGCTGGACGGCATCGACCTCAAGGTCGAAGGCGGCCGCATCCTCGGCCTCATCGGTCCCAACGGCGCCGGCAAGAGCACCTTGCTCAACGCGGCGCTCGGCTTGATCCCTTACGAGGGCGAGCTGACGGTGCTGGGCGAGAACCCCTGGCTGTCGCGCGACCGGCTCATGCGCGACGTCTGCTTCATCGCGGACGTTGCCGTGCTGCCGCGCTGGATGCGCGTATGGCAGGCGCTCGACTACGTCGCCGGCGTGCATCCGCGCTTCGACCGCGCAAAGGCGGAAAGCTTCCTCGCGCGCACCCAGATCAAGAAGAAGAGCAAGGTCCGCGAATTGTCCAAGGGCATGGTGACCCAGCTCCATCTGGCGCTGATCATGGCGATCGACGCGAAGCTGCTGGTGCTGGACGAGCCCACGCTCGGGCTCGATCTCCTGTATCGCAAGCAGTTCTACGACACGCTGCTGAACGACTATTTCGACCGCAGCCGCACGATCATCGTGACCACGCACCAGGTCGAGGAGATCCAGCAGATCCTCACCGACATGATGTTCATCAATCATGGCCGGATCGTGCTGGAGTGCAGCATGGAGGATTTCGAGGCGCGCTATGTCGAGCTGAGCGTCCGCCCCGAGCACGTCGCCGCGGCGCGCGCCTTGAAGCCGATCGACGAGCGTCAGGTCCTGGGCCGCGCCATCATGCTGTTCGACGGCGCCGACCGCGAGAAGCTCGCGGCGCTGGGCGATGTCCGAACGCCGAGCATCGCCGATCTTTTCGTCGCCGTCATGACCGGCAGCACTCAGGGAGCAGCGGCATGAGCACCGCGTCGGAACCGATGACCGTGAATTCCCGGCAGCACGCGACGCGCCCGTTCGCGTGGTCGGTGCGGCGGGAATTGTGGGAGCACCGCTCGGTCTACATCGCGCCATTGGCCGCCGCCGGCCTGGTGCTGCTCGGCTTCCTCGTCAGGATCTTCCATCTGCCGCAGACGATGAAGATGCTCTCGACGCTCAAGCCGGAGGACCAGCATCTCGCGCTGTCGATCCCTTTCGCCATCGCCGCGGTCGCGGTGTGCATCGCCGGACTGATCGTTGCGTTCTTCTATTGCCTCGGCGCGCTGCATGGCGAGCGCCGCGACCGCAGCATCCTGTTCTGGAAATCGCTGCCGGTGTCGAACGCGACGGTGGTGCTTTCCAAGGCCGCGATTCCCTTCGTCGTGTTGCCGGTCGTGCTGTTCGCGACCATCGTGGCCACGCATCTGATCATGCTGGGCCTGGGCAGCGCGGCGCTGGCGACGACCGGACATGCCGGCCTGCTGTGGGCGAGCTGGCCGCTGCTCAAGATGTCGCTGGTGCTCGTCTATGCCCTGGTCGTGATGACGCTCTGGTACGCGCCGATCTATGGCTGGCTTCTCCTGGTCTCCGGCTGGGCGCGGAGCATGGCGATCCTGTGGGCCGTGCTTCCGCCGCTCGGTCTCGTCCTCGCCGAGAGGATCGCCTTCGACACGTCGTATCTCGGACGGCTTCTCGACTACCGCCTGAACGGGTTCGTGCGCGAGGCCTTCACCTTCGACCGCCACGACAAGGCGGCCTTCGGCGACCCGCTCTCCCTGCTCACGCCCGAGAGGTTCCTGAGCACCTCCGGCCTGTGGATCGGGATCGTGCTGGGCGTGAGCTTCCTTGCGGCCGCGATCTGGCTGCGTCGCAACCGCGAGCCGATCTGAGCTATCATCGCGCCTGGGAGGAGCTTCCATGCGCGACGTCGCCGTCGTTTCCTATTGCCGCACAGGGATCGCCAAGGCGGTTCGCGGCGCGCTCAACCAGACCCATGGCATCGCGATGGCCGCGCATGTCCTGCGCGAGGCGGTGAGGCGCGCCGGCATCGACGCCGGCGAGGTCGAGGATGTCGTGCTCGGCTGCGGCCTTCCCGAAGGCGCGACCGGCCATAACATCGCCCGCAACGCCGCGCTCGCGGCGGATTTCGGCGTCGGCGTGCCGGGCGTCACCGTCAATCGCTATTGCAGCTCTGGGCTCACCGCGACCTCGATCGTCGCCAACCGCATCGCCGCGGGCGAAGCCGATATCGCCATCGCGGGCGGCGTGGAGAGCATCAGCCTCACGCAGATGCATCTGAACTTCAACGGCTTCTTCTACGAGCCGCTGCAGCAGCGCATGCCGGCCGTGTGGTGGACGATGAACCAGACCGCCGACTTCGTCGCGGCCAAATACGGCTTCGCCCGCGAGGCGCTGGACCGCTATGTCGTCGAGAGCCAGAAGCGCGTGGAAGCGGCGCGTCAGGCGGGACGTTTCGCCGAGGAGATCGTGCCCTTCAAGACGCAGATGAAGCTCACCGACAGGGCCACGCAGCAGTCGCGGATGGTGGACGTCACGCTCGATCGCGACGAAGGCCCGCGCCCGGACACCACCTTCGAGAAGCTTTCGGCGCTGAAGCCCGTCTATGACGGCGGAACGACGACGGCGGGCAACGCGTCGCAATTGTCGGACGGCGCCGCGGCCATGGTCCTGATGGCTGCCGACGTGGCGGCGCGCAGGAACATCCCGATACTGGGGCTCTTCCGAGGCATGCAGCTCGCGGCCGTCGCGCCGGAGGAGATGAGCATCGCCATCGCGCCGGCGATCCGCAAGCTGACGGCGCGCCAGGGCCTCGCGATGACGGAGGTCGATCTGTGGGAGCTTCACGAAGCCTATGCCGTGACCACGCTCTACAACCAGGCTGAGCTCGAGACGCCGTGGGAAGCCACCAACGTCAAGGGCGGCGCCATCGCGCTCGGCCATCCTTACGGCATGTCCGGCATCCGCTATGTGGGCTCGACCCTTCTCGAGCTCAAGCATCGCGGCAAGCACAAGGCGGTGGTCGCCGTGTGCACGGCCGGCGGAATGGCGGCGGCGGCGTATCTCGAGGCTTAGGGTTTCATCGCCCGAACGATGTAGGTCTCGCCGCCCGTCGGCTGCATCTCGCCCTTGGCGCCGTCCGCGCGGTCGAATTGCGTCAGGCGCAGCTTGAACTCCGGCACGTTGCGCGCGCCCGGGCCGCGCCGGAAGCGGACGGTCAGGAGGTGCTCCTCGCGCGGCGCGAGCTTGAGCCCGTCGATGACGATATGCGGCTCGAGCACGCCGAGCGTGGTGTGCCCGATCGCGCGCAGGCCGGCGTCCTTCTTCGCGGATTTTTGCCATTCGGCGAAAAGCTGGTCGCCCAGCTCCACCTCGATCGCGCCGGATTTGAGGAACTCGCGCGCGCCGTCCGTCATGTCGATGCGCAGCCGGGTGCTGATCGCCGTGCGCAGGACGTTGCGGATTGTGACTTCACCGCCGCCGAACGGACCGGAGACGTCGCGGTTCTGGAAATCGTCGACGATGGTGACGTTCTTCCAGGCGATGTTGTTGCTGTAGAAGACGTTGCCCCAGACGCCGTTGTTGCTGACCTCGCCGTTGATCGGATCCGGCGTCGAAGGATCGGCGACGAAGCGCGCGAGCAGGCAGTAATGACCGTCGAGCGGCGAGGGCGGCGGCGGGATGCTCGTCCACTGCACGTTCACCACCCAATCGCCGCCGGGCGCCAGGTTGACGACGTCGGTGGAGGCCGGGTTCTGCGGCACGATCTCGGTCCAGTCGCTCGGCCAGTTCAGTCCCGTGGCGGCATTGCCGAAATAGAGATGGACCTTGCCCGACACCGCCGCGTTGCCGTTGTTGTGCACCTTGGCGTAGACATAGGGCGTGTTGATGGGCAGCGGCGAGTATTCCGGATTCTGGTGCTGCTCCTCATGGGAGTATCGCGGCGGAACCGGCGCCGTGGTGAATCTGTGGTCGGGCTGGTTGCGAACCCAGATCTCCGGGCTGTCGTAGAGGACGACGCCGGTCACGCTGTCCGGCTCGACGCCCATGTCGACGTCGCTGTCGCGGATGATGGCGTCGGGGCCGGCGACGGGCGGCGGACACGGCTCGAGCCGGATTTCCCACACCCCGCGGCCGTGCGTGGCCGCGCGCAACGTGTTGTTGACGTAGTTGATCTCGAGCTTGGTCACCTCGACATAGGGCAGCTCGCCTTGCGTGGCGGCGCCGACGCGCGTCCAGTTCAGCGCCGAAGTGTGCGTCATGTACACGCCGAGAGTGGTGCCGATATAGATCTCGTCGGTGCCGCGCCGGTGCACGATCGCGTTGACGCCCATATTGGAGAGGTTGCCGGTCAGGTCGTGCCAGGGAGCCGAAGGGTTGGCGTGATCGTGGTAGTAGACCTTCTGCGTCACCGGCGTGTTCGGTGGGTATATGCCGCCATAGACCATCCAGAAATTCTCGGGATCGGACTCGTCGACGTCGATGGATTCGATCCATTGCGCCACCGGATGCGGAATGGCCTGCCACGACACGTTCGCCGGGTTGGCGTCGTTGGCGTTGGTGGTGCGCATCAGGACCCCGGGCAAGTTGGTCGAGGGCGAGACCAGATAGGCGTAGAGGTAGTCCGGATTCGACGGCGCGACATAGACCTTCCAGGTGACGTAGCTGCCCAGGCCGCCGCCGGTGAAATTGCTGATCGGCGTCCAGCCCGCGCCCCGGTTCAGCGAGCGCAGCACCTCGGGATTGCAGGCCGCGAAGACCGTCAGCGGATTGCCGGAATTCAGGACGTAGAACGTGCCCCAGTTCGAGCAGGTCGAGCTCGGCAATCCGACATAGTTGGAAAACGACGCGCCGCCATTGTCGGAACGCACGACATAGCCGCCCTGGGCCGAAGCGTAGAGATGGGTCGGGTCGCTGTAGTCGACGATCGGCTCGCGCCCGTCGCCGCCGATGGGCACATAGGACCAGGTCGTGTTGTGGCCGACCACCGTTCCGGTGTCGAACTCGCCCGCCATGATGAGCGTGGGATCGGTCGCCGAGGTGCTCATCGCGTCGACGGTGGAGACGCGCAGGCCGTTGTTTTGCGATGTCCAGTTCATGCCGTCGGTCGTCTTGAACATGCCGCCGTCGGTCGCCGCATAGACGGTGGCGCCGTCCGGGCTGAAGGTTGTGGCGTGGACGTCGGCATGGGCCGAATTGTTCGTCTGGATCCAGCTGCAGAAATTGGGGCCGCCGCCCGTGGTGCATTTTGCGATCGGGTTGACGTCGCCGATATAGATCAGGTTCGGATCGATCGGCGAGACGCCGATGGAATCGGCGTGGCTCACGCCGACGCCACGTTGGTCGTTGCCGTAGCTGCCGGTGTTGCAGATCGGTCCCTTGTCGGTCCAGGTCTGGGTGCTCGAATCGTAGCGATAGAGCCATGACGAGTTGATCGGGTGTTGGACGTTGTTGGCGTCGACCCAGAACGTCGGCCCGTTGCAGGGATCGGGCTGCTTGGTGATGACAACGGCATAGAGGAAGTCCGGGTTGGCGGGCGTCGCCGCGAGCGCGACGCGCAGCACGTTGGGGCCCGCGAAGGGCGGCGCCATGTCGGTCCACGACACGCCGTTGTCGGTCGAGCGCTCGACGGTCGTGCCCGAGGCATAGACGATCTGGGAATTGCCGGGCTTGAAGACGAGGCCGTAATAGGGATCGTGCGGCACCATCGCCGGCTGCGGCGCCGACCAGACGACGGTGTTGAGGCCGCCCGAATAGGGGCTCAGCGCGTTCGTCGTCCTGTAGATCCCGAACGAGGTGGCGGCGATGATGGTGTTGGGGTTGCCCGGATCCACGGCCAGCTTCTTGATCTGGTAGCCCCACCACGCGCTGGCGTCGATCCCGATGTTCTGGAAGGTGGCGCCGTTGTCGGTGGTGCGCAGCACGCCGTAGGAAATGCCCCAGCCATTGTCGCCGTAGCCGTCGCCGTCGCCGGTCGCCACGAACCAAGTGTTGCTGTTGGTGGGATCGAGCTGAAGATCGGCCACCGCCAGGTTGGGCAGGAAGAAGTCGGAATTGCCGTTCTGCCAGCTCGCCGTTCCGTCCGTCGAAATCCACAACCCGCCGGCCGAGGAACCGGTGAAGATGCGGTTCGAATTGTTGGGATCGATCGTGATCCAGTCCGCGCGGCCGACGCCGGCCTGGAACGTCGGGTTCTGCGGCATGTCGAACTGGCCGAGCTCGTGCCATCCGGTGCAGTTGCCGGATTGCGTCGCGGGCAGGGACGGATTCAGGTCGCGCCGCATCGCGACCATGGCCCGTTGCACCGCATAGAGATCGCCATGCGGACAGACCTTGGGCGCCCAATAGGTCTTCCACTCCATATACGCGTCGAAGCCCGTGCCTTCCTCGCGCTCGAAGCGCTTCTCGCCCAGCTTCTTGCGCAGCGCGGCGAACTCGGCGTCCTTGCGCTTGACGATGACGTAGAAGTTCTCCGGACCTTTCTGCGACCAGGCCGGCGGCGTGACGACGGGCTGCGGCCGCGCGGGCTGGGCGGTGGCAGCATCGAGAAGGGACGCCGAAAGCGAAGCGGCGAGGAAAAGCGCCAAGGAATAGGATTTCATCACGCCCCCCGATGTGATGGCCCCGCAGGAACGGGCGCGAGCCGCCGCCCGTGACAATTTCACAATCTATTGAGGAATTATTCGTGACGCAACTTTTTAGTGTGACGCGGCGGCATCACGCGATCCAGGGCGACTCGCGGACGACGCGCATCGCCTGAGCGCGGCGCGGCAGCTGAAGCTTTTCGAGCACGTGATGGACGTGATGCTTGACGGTGGACAGGCTCACGCTCAGCTCGCGCGCGATCTCCTTGTTCGACAGGCCGCGGCCGATGAGCACGAGCACCTCGCCCTGGCGCCGGGTCAGCGCTTCGGGCATCTCGCGCGGCTTGGCCGTGTCTTCCTTGTGGAACAGCGCGCGCAGCAGGCCCGCGGAAATCTCCGCGCTGCAGGTGAGCCGGCCCGCCGCCGCGTCCGACAGCGCCTGGCACAGCTCGTCGACCGACGCGTGACGCGGCACATATCCGCTGAAGCCGGCGCGGCCGCAGCGGATCACGTCCTGGCGCTGCTCGAGAAGGCCGAGCGCCACCAGCGCCACGCCGGGATGGTTCCAGGCGATCGCGCGCACCTCGTCGAGGTCGACGCCCTGGGTCACGTCGATCAGCGCGATGTCGGCGCTCACCGCCTTGAGCGCGCGGCGCAGTCCCGGCAGGTCCTCGACGATCGCGCCGAGCGCGATCTCGCGATGGCGGGAAAAGCAGGCGGCCAAGCCTTCGCCGAGCAAGCGCGTAGGCGTGACCACAATAAGTCGCATGGCGTCCCCTTCGCCTGATCTTCGCAATCGCGCCGCCACTAGCGATGGTGGTGACGGCAACAATAAAACCTAAAATGGCAGAATAGAGCATTATCCACAGCTTGTGGAGTCGATCCTCGCTCGATCTTTCGGCCTATCCCGGAGCGCGCAAAGGCCGATATCGGGGCCGGGCCCAAGGCCGGGAAGGGGCCCCGATCCTCATCCGGTCCGCGCGGCCCAGAGGCGCGCATGCCCGGTTCTGCGACAACGCACGCGCTCTTTTTTCGGTTTCGCGCGGCATGGCGCCACCCATCCCAGTTCTCGTCGCAACCGCCTCTCCCGACCTGAAGGCGCGGCTCCTCTACGAGGCGATCGCGCGGCGCGGCGACATGGCGACGGCCGAGAGCCGCATTCTCGCGACGGACGAGATCCAGGCCGCGCTCGCGCGCATTCCGGCGGACGCGCCCGCGGCACTGATCGTGGTGGGACGCGACGGGCTTTCCGAGGACGTCGCCGCGCCCTGGCTCGCCCAGCGCCGCAATCTCGTCGTGCTCGGCGTCGACATCGTGCGCGATCTGATCCTGGTCGCGCTGCGCGATCCCGGCATGGAGTCGCTGCTCGCGGCGCTGCGCGACCTGGTGGCGCGCGCGGGCCGCGCCCCGGCGGAGCGCTTCTCGCTGCACCGGCTCTCGGTCGCGGAGCAGCCGCTCCTGAGCGCGAGCATCGCCTGGGCGCATGCGCTGCTGCGCAAGGCGTGCGCGCGGCTCATCGATGCGCGGCCCGATCAGCCCGGCGCCACCGTCACCACCGCCGCGATCTCCGATCTGCTCGACCCGCGACCGGCGCTGACGCCGCTCGTTGAAAGCGCCGACGAGGAAGACGCGCTCGACGAAGCGCTGCGCAGCGCATCGGACGAGCCTTTGGCGGCGCTCGCGGCGAAGCTCTCGTTGAGCGCGCTCGAGTTCCGCATGATCGTTCTTGCGCTCGCGCCCGAGCTCGATCCCCGGCATCAGCGTTGGATCGGCCTGTTGATGGACGACCTGACGCGCCGCACCGGCACGCTCGCGCTCTATGCCGAGCTTCTGGGCGAGCCGTCGCAGGTGCGCCGCCAATTGGCGAGCACCGGCAATCTCGCGCGCTGGCGCGTCTTCGAAGGCGTGATGCCCGCGGCCGACGAGCCGTTGCGCCTCGATCCCGCGCTCAAGAGCTTCCTGCTCGGCGACGCGTCCGACGGCGATGCCAAGCTGCGCCGCGTGTTGCGCCCGCGGCCGTGGGAAGGCGCCGAGCTGCTCGAGGCCGAGCGCGCGCGGGCGCTTTCGATCGTCGAGCGCGCGCAGGCCGGGCGCGTCGCGCTGACCGGCGCGCACCCGCAAGCCTGGCGCGCCATGGTCGAGCTCGGCGCCGATGCGCTCGGCACCGCGCCGCTGCGCGTCGAGCTCGGCGCGTTCCAAGGCTGGGAGCCAAGCGAGGTCGAGGACGCCGCCGTCAAGCTCACGCGCCTCGGCGTCGTGACCGGCCGGCCGCTCGTCGCCGACGCCACCGCGCTCGAGGGCGAAGCGCTCGCGCGCATCTTCTTCGACGCGGCGGGAGATCTGATCCTGCTCGCGAGCGACCCGGCGCATGCGGTGAAGCTCATGGGCGCGCAGCCCTTCGGCTTCGAGGCGCCGCTCGACGAGGCCGGGCTGCGCCTCAAGGCGCTCGGTGCCGCGGCCGCGGGCGCCGGCGTCGCGCTCGACGACGAAGCCGTGGCGGAGATCGCGAGCCTGTTTCCCCTGGGCGTCGACGGCTTCGAGCACGCGATGCGGCTTGCGCGTCTGCGCGGCGCGCCGTCGCGCGAGCGTTTCCTCGCCGCCTGCAAGGACGTCTCGGCGCAGGCGAGCTCGCGCCTGGCCGAGCGCATCGAGCCCGAGTTCACGCTCGACGACGTCGTGCTGCCGGCGGACCGCAA
Source organism: Rhizomicrobium sp. (assembly GCA_035549495.1). GTDB lineage: Bacteria > Pseudomonadota > Alphaproteobacteria > Micropepsales > Micropepsaceae > Rhizomicrobium. The sequence goes on from DASZQV010000015.1 coordinate 116,792, forward strand.
GGCGCAGCTCTGCGAGGTCGTCGACAATGTGCGGCTGGCGGCGAAGGTGCTCGACGGCTGGGACTTCCGCCGCAAGCTGCCCTACGGCATCGGCGTCAGCGCGCTGTTCCACGGACCGAGCGGCACCGGCAAGACCATGGCCGCGCTCGCCATCGCCAAGACCTTGGGCGTGCAGGTGCTGCGCATCGACCTGTCGCGCGTGGTCAGCAAATATATCGGCGACACCGAGAAGAACATCGACCGCGTCTTCCACGACGCGCAGATCTCGGGCGCGGCGCTGCTCATCGACGAGGCCGACGCGCTGATGGGCAAGCGCAGCGAGGTCAACGACGCCCACGACCGCTACGCCAATATCGAGGTCGCCTATCTCCTGCAGCGCATGGAGGCGTATGAGGGGCTCGCGATCCTCACCACCAATCTGCGCCAGAACCTCGACGCGGCGTTCTTGAGGCGCTTGCGCTTCATCGTCGAGTTCCCGCGGCCCGACGCCGCGGCGCGCGAGGAGATCTGGCGCAAATGCCTGCCCGAGGGCTCGCACGCGCTCGACGACGCGGCGCTGCGCCAGCTCGCGCGCAAGATCGAGCTGACCGGCGGCCATGTGCGCCAGATCACGCTGCGCGCCGCGTTCCTGGCGGCAGCTGAGGACAGCCGCATCGGGCTCGCCCATGTCGCCCACGCCGCGCGCGCGGAATACGCCAAGCTCGGCCTGCCGCCGGCGGCGATCGATCTGCCCGAGAAGCGGAGGGCGGCATGAGCGCGGACGCTCTCTTCAACACGACAATGGCGCTGCGCAAAAGGCTCCAGCAGGCGCTGGTCGATGCCGGCGATCCGGGCACGGTCTTCATCGGCCCGCTCGACGATCCGGACGCGAAGGGCGCGGCGCTGATCCTGTTCCTCTATCGCATCATGCCCAATGCGAGCCTGCGCAACCGCGAGCGCCGCGTGCTCAACGACGCTCCGCCGCCGCAGGCGATCGTCTACGACAACTCGCTGCCGCTGGACCTGCATTATCTCATCACCGTCGGCACGCGCGCCGGCTCGAGCGAGGAGCCGCTGCTCAAGACGCTCGGGCTCGCCATGCGCGCGCTCAACTCCGAGCCCCAGCTCAGCGGCGCAATCCTGGGCCACGAGACGGTGAACGTGTCGCTCGAGCCGCTTTCGACCGAAGAAGCAAGCCGCATCTGGGCGCTGTTCCCGGCCACGAACTACCGCACCTCGGTGGGCTACATCGCGACGCCGGTCTGGATCGATCCGGCCGCGCCGCCGGTGGGCGCGGGCAAGGTGCTGAGCGACGCGCTGCGCAGCGGCGTGAGGAGCGCGCAGAATGTCTAGCATGCTCCGCGCTCCGTTCGACCTGTCGTTGGCGCGCAAGGTGCTGTTCGCCGCCGAGATCGTCGACGCCGTCACGCTGCAGCCGGTGACGTCCGGCATCAGGGTCTCCGCCACCGGCCTCGGCCGCCGGCCGATCGTCAACTACGACGGCGTGTTCGTGTGGCTGGAGGAGGGCGCCAATCAGCCGCTGCAGGTGATCGTCGACGCGCGCGACACCGCGTATGAGAGCGTCGCGGTCCCGGCTCCCATCCTTCCCGCGCGCTCGGTGCGCATCGAGCTTGCGCCCGCTTATGCCTATCCGTTCCCGCCCGGCGCCACGGCGCTGCGCGGACGGCTGATCGAGAGCCCGCTCGGCGATCCCGTCGCGGTGGCGGGCGCCGAAGTGCATCTGCAATGGATCGACGATCCCCAGCCCGGAACCGTCTGGGCGGATTCGCCGGTGCGCTCGCACAGCGCCGCCAACGGCGACTTCGCGGCGCTCATGCGCTTCACCCCGTCGCAGGCGCCGCGTGCGCTGGGCAAAGGCATCGCGGCGCGGCTCAGCGTCACGCGCGGGCCGGACACGCGCGTCAGCAACCCGTTCACGCTCGACCTGGGCCGCATCGGCGGCGGGCCTTTCGCATGGAGCGATCTTACGCCGTGACCGAATTGAAGGAGACCTAAGCCATGAGCGACGACCCGAACCAGGACGGCAAGAAAAAATGTCGTGACCTGTCCGCCGGCCCCCCGGAGCCGACGCTGCCCCAGCCCCCGGCTTGCGAGCCCGACAATTGCTGCTGTCCGAAGCCGCCGCCGCAGGACTCCAACTGCCTGCAGAAACTCATCGACGAGCAGGCGCAGAAGGCCGTCGCCGGCACCAGCGCCGCGGACTTCAAGAAGGAGCTCGACGACCTGCTCGCCAAGGCGAACGCGGCCAAGCAGAAATACACCAAGGACAAGTACAAGGAATTCAAGACGCGCTGGAGCGATCTCGACAAGAGCATCGTCGATCTGATCGCCAAGACCAAATGCGCGCTGCCGTGCTGGCGCTGCCTCGTCGAGTGCGAGCTTTGCACGCTGATCACCGCCGTGGGCAACCTGGATTTCAGGCTGAACGGCGATGGCGCCCTGACCACGGACGTTCACTCGCTCTACGATCTGCAGGCCTGGAAGACGCGCAACCGCGACATGAGGAAGGCCGTGGTCGACCGCATCGGCGCGGTGCTGAAGGCGTGGGTGGATCCGGCGACGACGCTCGACAAGATCCTGAGCGACAACGCCACGCTCGTGGGCAACATGGCGAAGCTGCTCGCGACCGATCCGGCGACCGTCCTCTACACGCTGGTGATGAAGCTCATCCCGCTGCAGCTGATGATCGCGCCCAAAGGCGCCGTGTCGAACATCGACGCCGAGTTCCGTGCCCTGTGCCCTTGCGACACGGGCGCGCCCGAGCCGTGCTGCGGGCCGGACAGCGGCGTGCTCAGCCTGCGCGACCAGCTCGTCGGGCCGCAGCCCTACATCGCCGATCCCGACCAGCTGTTCGCGATCATCTGCTGCCTCGCCAAGGAGCGCTACAGGCCCGCCAAGGACCAGCTCGCCGCGGCCGAGGCCAGCCTCGCGCAGACGACGAGCGAGATCGCGCGCGGGGTGAGCGATCTCGCGGCCAAGAAGGCCTCGCTCGCCGCCGACTTCAAGGCCGCGGTCGGCAGCACGATCGACTGCGACAAGTACCACGGCACGAACGGCGGCGGCTGTCAGAAATGCCCGCCCAATCCGAATCCGAACCCGAATCCCAACCCCGCCTAGGAGAGCGCTATGCCCGAATATCTGCATCCCGGCGTCTATATCGAGGAGATCGAGCGCGGACCGCGTCCGATCGAAGGCGTCGCCACCTCGACCGCCGCGTTCCTGGGCGAGGCCGAGCGCGGCCCGATCAAGCCCAGGCTGGTGACGAGCTACAAGGAATATCAACGCTGGTTCGGTTCGATCTTCGACCCGAACAAGTTCCTGCCCTATGCCGCGAACGGCTTCTTCGAGAACGGCGGCAAGCGCGTCTATATCGCGCGGCTGGTCGGCCCGAACGCGGCCGCGGCCGAGATCGCCGCCGGCGATTTCAGCGTGCGCGCTTCGGGGCCTGGTGCCTGGGGCAAGCGCGTGTGGGCGCGCATCGATCCGAGCTCGACCAAGAAGGCCGACGGCACGCCGGTCGGCTTCCGCCTCAGGCTGGCCTATTTCACCGTCGCTCCGCCCGGCGGGATGTTCGATCCCTTCGCCGACGACAATCTGCGCACGCTGCCGCGGCCTTCGCTGATCGAGGATTTCGACGACCTCGTGCTCGACGAAAGCTCGCCGGACTACATGGGCAAGCGCATTCCCTTCATCGATCTCGACAAGGGCGACAAGAACCAGGGGCCCGACAGCTCCGCGCTCGGCATCCTGGTGCGCAACGGCGGCGTCGATCCCGCCACGCTGCCGCAGATCCCGACCAGCGCCGCGCTCGACAACGGCGCAGACGATCCGAACGCGCTGACCTCGGCGGACTATACCGGCGACATGGCGGGCACCCTCCGCTCCGAGCTTCAAGGCCTCATGGCGCTGGAGCTCGATCCCTATCGCGACGTGGCGCTCGTCTATGCGCCGGCCGCGTCGGGCGACGTCGTCACCGAGATCGTCACCCATTGCGAGAACATGCGCTATCGCTTCGCAGTGGTGGATTGCGACAAGACCGTCAGCGATCCCAATCCGCGCAGCCAGTTCAACACCGACACCAACTATGCCGCCTATTACTATCCCTGGATCTGGATCAGCGATCCGGCGACGGGCGCGCGCAAGCTGGTTCCGCCAGGCGGCTACGCGCTCGGCGTCTATGCGCGCACCGATTCCGAGCGCGGCGTGTTCAAGGCGCCCGCCAACGAGATCGTGCGCGGCGCGCTGGACGTACAGGTCGACGTCAACGACAACACCCAGGACACGCTCAATCCCCGCGGCGTGAACGTCATCCGCCAGTTCCCCGGCCGCGGCATCCGCATCTGGGGCGCGCGCACCATGACCTCCAACGCGCTGTGGAAATACGTCAGCGTGCGCAGGCTGTTCATCTTCCTCGAGCGCTCGATCTTCGAGGGCACCCAGTGGGTGGTGTTCGAGCCCAACGACCCCAGGCTCTGGGCGCGCGTCACCGACACGATCCGGCTGTTCCTGCGCGCGCAATGGCGGCTCGGCGCGCTTTACGGCCGCACCGAGGAGCAGGCGTTCTTCATCACCTGCAACGAGACGACGATGTCGCAGGACGACATCCTGAACGGAAGGCTGATCTGCGAGATCGGCATCGCGCCGGTGCGGCCGGCCGAGTTCGTGGTCTTCCGCATCTTCCAGAACACCGCCGAAGCGCAGCGCTGAGGAGATAGACCATGGCCGTCCGCAACGATCCGATCCGCAATTTCCGCTTCCAGCTCCAGATCGACAACATCACCCGCGCCGGCTTCAGCGAGGTGGCGATCGCCGAGACCACGATCGAGGCGATCGACTACCGCGAAGGCACCGATCCGCCGCATCAGCGCAAGCTCTCGGGCCTCACCAAATACGGCAACATCACGCTGAAGGCCGGCATGACGACCGACGCCAACGCGCTCGAGCTATTCAAATGGCATTCCGACGTCTCCGCCGGGCTCATCGCCGCCAAGCGGCAGAACATGGCCATCAGCGTGCTGGACGAGGCGGGCCAGAGCGAGGTGGCGCGCTTCGTCGTCACCGCCGCCTGGCCGGTCAAGTACGACCCGAGCGATCTCAGCGGCAAGGGCAACGAGGTGATGATCGAGCTCATGGAGTTCGTCAACGAAGGCATCGAGCGCGTGAAATAGGAGAACGACCACGATGGGCACCAATCCCGGATTCCAGACCGAGATCGAGTTCGAGCTGCCGAAAGGCTATGTCGACGACGGCGGCACGCTGCACCGCAAGGGCGTGATGCGGCTCGCCACCGCCGCCGACGAGATCCTGCCGCTACGCGATCCGCGCGTGCGCGAGAACGAGGCGTATCTCGCGGTGATCGTGCTGTCGCGCGTGATCGTGCGGCTGGGGAGCCTCAAGGACATCCACCCCGGCGTGATCGAGGGCTTCTACGCCTCCGACCTCGCCTATGTGCAGCGTCTCTACGAGAGCTTCAACGCCGGCGACGACGACGCGGCGCCGCTCGCGGGCGGCACGGGCTTGAGAAGGATGACCATGCTGGGGGAAGCATGAGGGCCTATCCCGTCAAGTCGCTGTACGAGGAGATGGCCTTCATCGCCTACCACTTCCATTGGCCGCAGAGCGAGCTGCTTTCGCTTGCCCATCGCGACCGGCGGCGCTGGTGCAAGGAGATCTCGGCGATCAACCGCAAGCTGGACGGCACGCCGGCCAATCCGTTCGACGTCAGTTGAGGGCATCCGATGCAGCTGCGTATCGATCCATTGCGCGGTTTCAGGTTCCTGGTCGAGATCGACGCGCTGACCGTCGGCGGCTTCTCGAAGGTCAAGGGGCTGACGCGCGAGGTGCGGCTCGAGACCTATCGCGAAGGCGGCGTGAACGACTACGAGCACAAGCTGATGACGCAGGTCGGCTACGGCGCCGTCACCCTGGAGCGCGGGCTGGCGCTGCCGGAGCTGTGGATCTGGGCGCAGGACGCCGCCGACGGCGAGGCGACGCGCAGGACGGTGCGCATCCTGCTCATGAACGAGACGGGCATCCCGACCTGGGCGTGGCAGCTCGATTCCGCGCTGCCGGCGAAATGGTCGGTGAGCGATCTCGACGCCGCCTCGTCGCAGACGACCATCGAAAGCCTCGAGATCGCCCACCACGGGCTCAGGAGGGCCACGGCATGAGAGCGAGGCTGCGCCCCTGGACGCCGCTGGTGCTGCATTGGAGGCGCCGCCCCGCGCTTTGCCCGGCCGCGCGGCCGGCGCCCGGTGCGCGACACTTTATATATAACGTGTACAATTTGACGGGCCTGCGCACCTGGCAGCTCGCGACGCGGGCGATCGAGCGCTCGCTCCGCCAGTCCACCACGCTGCACGCGACCTTGCGGGAGAAGCAGACGCTGCGGCTCTTCGCCCAGCGCGAGCGTGTGCTGCATCTGAGCGCGGTCGAGCGCGTCTTGCTCAAATCCCATACGATGGCCGGGATGCGCGAGCGGCATGTGTTGCGCGAGACGCAAACCCGCCTGGAGCGCAGCATCGTCCGCAGCTTCCGCCTGGCGTCCTTCGCGACCGAGCGCAGCGAGACACGCTCGGAGCGCCGGCTGTTCCACGCTCTTCGCGCGAGCTTTTTCATGGAAACGCGGCGGGAGCGCGAAGCCAGGCTGGAACGTACGCAGCTTCCCGGTCTTCACATGTCGAGCCGCACGCGCGAGCTGCGGCACGAGACGCACCGCCTGACCGCCACCGAGCGCCGCGACCGCAGCGGGGCTCTGCGCGAGATCCGGCGCGAGGCGACGCGGCGGCTGACCGCCGTCGAACTGCGTCACCGCAGCGAGGTCCTGCGCGAGCGCGCGACGGCGTCCGGGGCGCCGAGCCTCGTTTGGCGCAAGCGCGAGCCCGCATCCGCGCCGCCCGTGCCCGCCGAGACCGTCGAGATCCGCAAGCATGGCGCGGCGACGCACGCGGCGCAGACGCTTTCCGCGCCGGCGGCGGCGCGCGCCGCCCGGGCCGCGGCGGCGCCGTTCGATCGCGCGACGATGGACCGGTTGGCCGAAGACGTGATCGCGCGCATCGAGCGGCGCATGCGCCTCGAGCGCGAGCGCAGGGGGCTCTGAGCCATGGCCAAGCAGCAGCTCGTCAAGGCGACGATCACGCCCATCGCAGGCTCCCAGAAGGACAAATCCATCTCGGTCCTGTTCAACCCGAGCGAATACACCTTCGAGCGCACCAACGCCTACAAGATGACGCCGGTGCCCGGGCTCAGCTCGCCCATCGTGCAATTCGTCAACGGCGACTGCGACACGCTGAGCATGGAGCTGTTCCTCGACGACTACACCGACCCGCGTGGGCCCACCTCGCTGCGCCAGAAAGAAGACGATCCCGTCGGCAAGCGGCTGAAGGCGATCTCGTCGCTGCTTCTGATCGACCGCACGCTGCACGCGCCGCCACCGGTGCGCTTCAACTGGGGAACGATGGAGTTCACCGCCGTCATCGACAAGCTGACGCGCAAGGTCACCAAGTTCCATCCCGACGGCACGCCCGCGCGCGCCACCTTGACGATGAGCTTCAAGGAGTACCGCACGCTCAAGGACCAGATCGCCGGTCCGCGCCGCGAATCCTCCGACAAGACCAAGCGCCGCGTGATCGTGGGCCGCGACAGCCTGTGGTCCATCGCCGCCAAGGAATACGGCGATCCCGCCCAATGGGTGCGCATCGCCGAGGCCAACGACCTGGACGATCCGCGCGAGATCGCCGCGGGCGACTGGATAACCGTGCCACCGATCGAGAACCCCGATGGAACTGGCAGCGCTGTCTGACACCTATGGCGACTTCTACGCGCCGGCCTTTTCGGTGCGCGTGCGCGCCAAGGATTTGATGCGCGACATGCTGCTCGCGATCTCGCAGGTCGAGGTGACCCTGGTCCAGGGCGCGATGAGCAGCTTCTCGTTCACCGTGGTGGATGCGTTCGATTTCGAAAGCCGCAGCTTTCTCACCGGCAGCGGCGACAAGGTGATCGATCATCTGAACTTCGGCGCCGAGGTCCAGATCTGCCTGGGCTACGGCGATTCCAAATCCATGCCGCTGATGCTGAGCGGCGTGGTGAGCAAGATCGAGACCAGCTTCCCCGAGGCCGGCTCGCCGGAGCTCACCATCGCAGGCTTCGACCACGCCTTTCCGATGAGCCTGGGGAAGAACTACCGCACCTGGAACAACAAGACCGACACCGACGTGGTGCGCGAGATCGCGAGCCTGCGCAATCTCGCCGTCGACGTCGACGAGACCAAGACGCGCGAGCCCAAGACCGAGCAGAACCAGCAGAGCGATCTCGAGTTCCTCAAGAAGCTCGCGGAGAAGAATTCCTTCGCGCTCTATGTCGACGAGCACAAGGTCCTGCACTTCCACAAGCCGGACAAGGATTCCGATCCGGTGGTGGCGCTGCGCTGGGGCCAGGGCCTTCTCAGCTTCAAGCCGTCCGCCAATCTCGCGGGGCAGGTGACCGCGGTCGAGGTCCGCGCCTGGGACCCGAAGCTCAAGGACAAGATCGTCGGCACGGCGCGGGCGGGCTCGGAGACCGACAAGGGCGAGGGCACCAGCGGCGGCGAGAAGCTGGGAGATTTCGGCCAGGATTCGAGCAAGCTGCCGGTCCTGCGCGTGCGCCTGCCGGTGTTCAACCAGGCCGAGGCCGACAGCCGCGCCAAGGCGATGCTGGACGAGAACGCCGAGAAGATGCTCACCGGCGACGCCGAGGCGATCGGCGTTCCCGACATCCGCGTCGATTGCCGCGTCGAGCTGAAGGATCTCGGCACGCCGTTCTCGCGCGCCTACTACATCGAGGAAGTGACGCACAAGGTGGACAGCAGCGGCTATCGCACGCGCTTCAAGGTAAAGGAACGCGCGCTATGAGCTTCATGGAAACGCTGCAGCAGGAGAGCGAGGTCGAGAGCGGCGGGCGGATCAAAGGCATCGCCGTGGCCACCGTCACCGACAACAACGATCCCGACAAGCTCTGCCGCGTGAAGGTGAGCTATCCCTGGCACGACCAACCGACCGAGAGCTATTGGGCGCGGCTGGTGACGCCGATGGCCGGGCCGAGCCGCGGGCTGGTCATGATCCCCGAGGTCGGCGACGAGGTCGTGGTCGCCTTCGACCGCGAGGACCTGCGCTTTCCTTATGTGCTGGGCGCGCTGTGGAACGGCAAGGACAAGCCGCCGGTCGCCAACGACGACGGCAACAACGACAAGCGCAAGCTGGTCTCGCGCAAGAAGCACTACCTGCTGTTCGACGACGGCGCGCGCGGCACGGTCGAGCTCGCGCACGAGAAGGGCCGCAAGGTCACCTTCGACGACGACGGCGTCGTGCTCACCGACGAGAAGGGCAACTCGGTCAAGATCGACAGCAACTCGAGCGCGATCACCATCGAAGCCAAGGGCCAGCTCAAGATCAAGGCGGCGCAGATCACCATCGAGGCCACCGGCACGCTGGATCTGAAAGCCAACGCCACGCTCAGCGTGCGCGGCTCCATCGTCAACATCAATTGAGGGCGCGAGGATGGGACAGCCCGCAGCGAGACTGGGCGACACGACGGGTCACGGCACGCCTTTGGGGCCCGGGCCGGGATGCCCGACCGTGATGATCGCGGGCCAGCCCGCCTGGCGCGCGGGATCGGACACGCATGTCTGCCCGCTGTTCAACGGACCGTCGCCGCATGTCGGCGGCGTCGTGGCGGTGGGAAGCCTCACGGTGATGATCGGCGGCCTGCCCGCGGCGCGGCAGGGCGACATGATCACCGAAGCCGGCGGGCCCAACCCGATCGCGATGGGCGCGCCGACGGTGACGATCGGATAGGCCATGGACGAGCGGAAGGACTTTCTCGGACGCGGCTGGGCGATGCCGGTGGACATCGACCCGGTGACGGGCCTCGTCGCCTCGGTCGCCTACGAGGACGACATCCGCCAGTCGATCCGCATCATCCTCGAGACCGCGCCGGGCGAGCGCGTGATGCGGCCGGGCTTCGGCTGCGGCATCCACGATCTCGTCTTCGCGGCCATGGACAGCACGACCCTGCAGCGCATCCGCTCGGAGATCGAGAACGCGCTGCGCCAATACGAAGCGCGCATCGAGGTCTTGAGCATCACCATCGACGAAGCGGCGACCTCCGAAGGCGTGCTGCCGATCGAGCTCGAATACCAGGTTCGCCGCACCAACCAGATCGGCAATTTCGTCTTCCCGTTCTATTTCAACGAGGGAGGAAGCAGTTGAGCCTGCCGCGTCCGCCCGAGCTCGAGCCGCGCCGCTTCGACGAATTCGAAGCGGAGATTCTGGCGCGCGCGCGGAGCTGGATCCCGGGCTGGAGCCTGAACGATTCCGAAAGCGATTTCGGCCGCGCGCTGCTCGCCGTCGCCGCGCGCTTCGGCGCCGAGGTCGCCGAGCGCCTCGACCGCGTGGGCGACAAGATGGCGCGGGGCTTTCTCGACTGGCTGGCGATCCGCGGCGATGCGGCGCGGCCGGCACGCCTGCCCGTCGCCTTCAAGCTCGCCGACACGATGAAGGAGAGCGTGCAGGCGCCGCGGCGCACGCGCATGCAGGTCGAGGCGCTCGGCACCTCGGTGAGCTTCGAGACCGAGACCGACGTGCTGATCGTGCCCGGCGGCATCCAGAGCCTGGTCGCGGTCGATCCGGACAAGGATGCGATCTACCTGCCGCCTCCGGGCTTGAGCTCGCTCGCGCCGATCGAGCCCGCGCCGGTGCAATGGCGGTTGAAGAGCTTCGCCGCGAAGGGGTCGACGACCTTGCAGCTCGATCCCGGCGCGGGCCTCGCGGCGGGCATGCTGATCGAGATCGCGGGCGCGCAATACACGGTCGTGAGCGCCAAGGACGATCTCGTCACCATCGAGCCCGCCGTGCCCGACGGCGGCTTCGCCGAAACCACCGTTACCGTGGCCAAAGTCTCCGCGTTCCGTCCGTTCCTCGATGGCGGCGGCGCGCGCAACATGCAGGATCACGTGCTCTATATCGGCGACGACGATCTTCTGAACATCCAGTCGGCGGCGGTCATCGACATCCTCGGCGCCCAGACCCTGCCGGACGACATCGCCTGGGAATATTGGGGAAAGGCGAACCAGAGCGACGATCCGGCGTGGCTGTCGCTTCCCCTCTATCCGGGTCAGCAGAAAGACGACGCGTTGGTGCTGTCGAAGCCGAAAGGCTCGATGGAGCAGACGAAGATCGGCGCCAGCCAGAGCCGCTGGATCCGCGCGCGCACGTCCCACATCGAGGGCAACGTGCCGCTGCTCGGCACGGACGGCCTCAAGCTGCGCGTCAATGCGCCGCTCGCCCATCGGCCGACGCCGCCGCCGGAGCCAGATCCCAAAGACCAGCCTGCGCTGTCGGTGTTCGTGAACTCGACTTCGTCGGCCGCGACGCAGTTCTATCCGCTCGGCCGCGAGCCGCGCCTGTTCGACACGCTCTATCTGGGCTGCACGGAAGCCTTCTCGAAGCCGAGCGCCGCGGCGACCGTGACCTTCAGTCTTTCCGCATCGCTGTTCAAGCAGCTTTCCGGCCTGGACGTCGGCAGCATCGGCAAGGTCCTCGCCGCCGTCGACAACAGCGGCGCGCTGAACCTGTTCGTGCTCGATGCGGACGGCATCCCGACGCGCCTTTCCGATCGCGGTCCTCTGGTGCCGCAGGCCGCCGACGGAAAGCTGATGTCGCTGTCGACGCTCCCGCCCGCGATGGTGAGCGAAGGAACGAACCTTCTCGTCGCCATGGCCTCGGGCAATCAGGTCTGGGCGTGGCAGGAGACGCGGCCGATGTCGGCCGCGAGCGCGTGGGCGTTCAAGGGATCGTTGCCCGATCTTCCGGGCAAGACCATCGAAGCGCTCGCGCCGGTCGGGACGGGAACGGCGACGAAGCTGTTCGCGCTGCGCGACGGCAAGCTGTTCGTCTCTCCGCCTGCCGGCGCGGGCATCTGGGCGGCGCAGGCGCTGTCTCCCACGGTCGTGTCGGTCAAGGCGATCGCGCCGGTCGTGCCGGAGCTGCCGTTCATGCCTCAGGACGTCTTCCTGGCGATCGTCGACACCGGCGGCGGAACGGATCTCTGCGTCGTCGACGGTTCCGGCACCCGAACCACGCTGCTGACGAATGTCGCAAGCGACGTCCGCCCCTTCGGCATCAAGCGTTATTTCGGCGGCATCGTCGAAGCCGTCGCCGCCGCGGACGATCACAGCCGGCTGCTGGCACGCCACGGCGGGACGATCTCTCAGGCGCAGCTCGTGACGGGGACGAAGCTCGACAAGGCAGGCATCGGCGGGCGGATCGAGTCTGGACGCTGCGTTGCGTATTGCCTGGCCGCGACGGCCGCGAACAAGCCGATCCTGCTCTCATGGTCGCCGTTCGATCCGGCGTTCAAGTCGATCGCGTTCGAGGAGCCGGTCGATCTCGCCGTCGGGACGCCGTCCGCTCCGGTCGCGGTGCTGTCGCGCTGGGCCTTCACGCCCGGCGCCAATGAAAGCGAGATCATGGCCGCGACCCTCGATGGCGCGCGCAAGTCGTTTCCCACCCAAGCGGCCAGCTTCGTCTCCGCCGTTGCCTTCGCTAAGCCCGCCCCCGCGCTGCCGATGGGCGACAAGATCGCCGTCGAGCCGAACCTCGACGTCGCGACGATCGGCACGGCGATGAAGGACGGCCTGGGCGATTCCGGCGGCTTGGCGTTCCAGTGGCTCGACCGCTGGCTCGATCTGAGCACGGCGTCGCAGCCGATACGTCACTTCGACATGACGCCGGGGGCGACGGTGACGACCGGCCAGATCGGCGCAAACGCGCACAAGATCAAGAACATGGTCGGACCGGTGCCGGCGGCGAACGACTTCCTCCTCGTCGAGGGGCCGCCCAACGTCTTCAAGGCGGTCAAGGTCAATTTTGTGAGCAGCGGCGGCAACGTGGTCACCCTGTTCCAGCCTCTGAGCGGCGTGACGAACGATCCGGTGTCGTTCCGCGTGGCGAGCGCGCTACCCGGGCAGGTCTTCCCGGCGCTGGCGCTCAACGCCTCGAACAACGGCTTCGACATCGCGCTGCTCGACGAGGACGAGCTTTATTTTCCGGACCTCCAGTTCACCGACATCGATCCGGCGCGGCAGCAGGCGGTCGCGGTCCTGGACGACGGCCAGCCCACGCCGCATGCGCTGCGCATCGCGCTCGGCCGGGCCTGGGACACCGATCCCAGCGCCGCGCAGGCCTTCGCGCTCGATGCCACGGTGACGCGCTGGTCGCTGGTGCGAAGCGACATCACGACCAATCCGGCGATCTCCTGGGAATATTGGAACGGCACGGGATGGTGGCGGCTCGACCCCGATCCCGCCGTCGACAATCTCAAGGACGCCACGAGCAATCTGCGCAACAGCGGCGATGTGAGCTTCATCGTGCCGCGCGATCTCAAGCCCGTCGATTGGTCGGGCAAGACCGACTATTGGATCCGCGGACGGCTGGTCGGCGGCGATTACGGCAGCGAGAAGGTCGTCGCCACCACCAAGTACAATTCGGACGGGACCACCGAGCAGACCATCGCGCGCTCGCAGGAGGGAATCCGCCCGCCCTTCGCCGTTTCGGTCGGCGTCGCCTATCGCGCGGAGACCGCGGTGGTGCCGGACCTGCTCCTCACCTCCGACAGCCTGACCTTGCGCGACCAGAGCGACGCCAACCGCACCGACGGCGCGATGATCGAGGCGTTCGTGCCGCTGGCCGCGATGCTGGCGCGGCTCGAGAAGGGTCCGGCCCATCCGGCGGGGGAAAGCTGCGCGCCCGATTGCGACTGCGCGTCGTCGAGCCTGTCGTCCGTTCCCGCGCCGCCGTCGCCGCCCGCGCCTCCGACCGGAACCAAGCCGGGACGCGCCATATATATAGGTGTGAACGCCGAGCTCGAAGGCGCGCCCATCAACGTCTTCTTCGAGATCGAGACCGAAGGCGCTTTCGACGCGCTCGCCCCGCTCGCGGCGCATGCGCTGGACGGCGACCATCTCGTGCGCCTCGCCGCCCAGGACGCGACGCGGGCGATGAGCGAGACGGGTCTGGTCTCGGTGGTCGCGAGCACGCCGCCGGCGATGGCGCAGCTCTTCGGCGCGACGCTCAGCTGGCTGCGTCTGGCGCCGCGCGCAGGCAGCACGGATTGGACGCCGAAGCTCGCGGGCGCCTACCTGAACGCGGTGTGGACGCACGCGGCCGAGACCATGACGCGCGAGCGCCTGGGCTCGTCGGTCGGCGCGCCGGACATGGTGGTGACCTTGGCGCGGCCGCCTTTGCTGCACGACACGCTCGAGCTTCGCGTCCGCGAGCCCTTGGGCGACGACGAGCGCAAGGCGCTCACCGCGGACGATCCCGACACGGTCAAGAGCGACGTCGACGACATGCCCGGCGATTGGGTGCTGTGGCGCCAGGTCGACGATCCGCACGATTGGGACGCGACCGACCGCGTCTATTCGCTGGACGAGGACAGCGGCGTCATCCGCTTCGGCAACGGGCTCAGCGGCATGATCCCGCCGGCGGGAGCCGACGGCATCGTCGCGTTCGAATACGAGCGCACCGAGCCCGTCACGCCCGACGGCGTTCCGGGCAACGCGGTGGCGGCGCGCGCGACGCTGAACCTCGCCACGCCGCTCCTGAACGTCGAAAGCGTGACCGCCATCGAGCGCTCCGCGGGCGGCGTGCCGCCGGAACCGTCCGAGCGCGTGCTCAAATTCGGCGCCGCCAAGCTGCGCCATCGCGACCGCGCGGTGACGGCGAAGGATTTCGAAGACCTCGCGCTCGAGGAATCGGCCGACGTCGTGCAGGCGCGCTGCTTCGCCGCGAACGGCAAGATCCGCCTCGTCGTGGCGATGCGCGGCGACGATCCGATGCCCGACCGCGCGCAAATCCGCGCGCTCACGGCCATGCTCGCCGAGCGCGCGCCGAGCCAGGCGGCGCAGGCGCTGACCATCGTCGGGCCCGTCGTGCGGCGCCTGCGCATCTATCTGACCTTGCGCGTCGCGACCCTCGACGTGGCAGGCGAGATCGAAGGCGACGTCAAGGCGGCGCTCGAGCACTACTTCGACACCGAGACGGGCGGCAGCGACGGCGAGGGCTGGCCGCTGGGTGCGTCGCCGTCCGAGACCGATATCGCCGAGGCGCTGCTGAAGGTCGACGCGCTCGAAGGCTTCGCCGCGGTCGCGCGCATGGAAGTCGGCGACGATGGCGCGGAAACGCCTTGGCCGGATGCGATCCGCGCGAACGAGCTCGCCATGGCGGCGAAGGACGGCGTGCGCATCGACTTCGAAATCGCGGACGCCGCCGCATGACACAGCTCGCTCCCAACCTCTTCGAACGGCGCTACGGCGACCTCCTGCAGATGGGACTCGCGAAGCTGCCGAGCCTCGCGCCCGCCTGGACCGACTACAACGCGCACGATCCCGGCATCACCTTGATGGAGCTTCTGGCCTTCGTCGCCGAGGCGCAGCTCTATTCGCTCGCGCGCAGCCGCCGCGACGAGCGCGACGCCTATGCCGCGCTGATGGGCGTGATGCCCGAAGGCGCCGTGCCCGCGCGCGGCACGATCTGGCCCGACGACACCATCCGCGCGAGCCAAGTCGTCGAGCGCGACGCGGCGGTGCATCCCGACAATTCCGACACGCCGGCCTTCTATTGCTCGCAGCGCATGCTGTGGGTGCCGGCACGCATCGCGTCGCTCACGGCGCGGCTGGCGAGCGGTCGCGTGCTGAACCATACCGGCGCGAACCAGCGCGGCGGGCCGGCCTTCGAGCCCTTCGGACCGGATGCGGGGGCGGGCGACGTGCTGCGCCTGGAGCTCGCGGCGAGCGGCAAGTCCGCGCTCCTGCCCGCGGACAGGGCCAAGGACGCGCGGCTGATCCTGGGCGTGCGCGCCGCGTCCGGCATCGCAGGCGCGGATTGCGCGAGCCGGGCCGTGCTCGCGGTCGAAGGCGTGATCGGCACGACGCGCTACGATCTTCCCGTGGTCGAGGACACCACCTGCGGCTTCCTGCAGAGCGGCACGATCGCGCTCGATCTTTCCGCCATCGACGAGGCGGCGGATGCGATGACTCTGACCTTCCGGGCGCCAAGAGGCTTTCCGCGCGCGCCGAAGCTCGACAAGCTCCTTCCCAACGTGCTGCCCGTGACGCAGAGCCTTGCGGTCGTCGAGATCCACAAGGCGGTCGCGGTCCCCGATTTCGCGTTCGACCTGGAAACGCCCGGCCTGTCCTTCGAGCCCGGCAGCGATCCCCTGAAGCTCGAAATCGCCGAAGGGATCGAATTCGTCGCATGGAAGAAAGTTCCGAAGCTTTCCGAGTGCGGGCCGGACGACCGCGTCTATGTGCTCGATCCGGTCGCGGCGCACGTCACGTTCGGCAACGGCGTCAACGGCAGGATCCCGCCGCAGGACGCGGACATCCGCGTCGCCTATGCCGCCAGCAACGGTGCTGCCGGCAACATGGCGCGCAACCGCAAATGGGCCGTACACGGAATGACGGGGCTGTTCGGCGTCAATCCCGATGCCATGACCGGCGGGCGCGATCCGTCCGCCTGGCTGCAGCAGCGCCGCGACGCCAGGCTGAAGCTCGACGAGGCGCATGCGCTGATCAGCGACGCGGACATCGAGGACGCGGCGCTCGCGCTCGGTCTGCTCGAGGTCGGCCGCGCCGCCGTCGTGAAGCCGCCGACGGGCCAGGTCGCGACCGGCACCGTGCGGCTGATCGCGATGCGCAAGCGCGGCGACGGCGAGCAGGCCTTGGAGACGCCGGCCTGGCTCGCCGCGGTCGGGCAGGCGCTCGGCCCGCGCATGCCGCTGGGCGCGCGCCTCGCCGTCGTCGCGCCGCGCTATGTCGGCTTCACCGTTCGCGCCCAGGTTCAGGCGGACAAGGGCCGCGATCCTATTGCGGTGGAGGCCGCGATCCGTAGCGCGCTGGCAGAGCGGCTCGCTTTGGTCGGCGCTTCGGCGCGTCCGTTCGGGCTTTCCGTCTCCGCGCGCGACCTCGCGGCGTGGATCCAGGCAGCCGATGGCGTCGCGCGGGTAACGGGGCTTCAGCTCGTGCCGGCCGACGGAACGCAGGCGAGCGATCTCGCAGTGCCGCGCGACGGCTTGCCCAGCATCGATCTCGCGAACAGCAGGCTCGACGTGCAGCGCGGAGGCGCGCGATGACGAAGCCGCTGCAGACCTTCTATCGCTTCCAGAGCGAGGATCAGTGGGACGCCTGCCTGTTTCTCGGCGCCGACCGCGAGACTGCCGCGAGCCGCGCAACGGTCGCGCCCTTCGCGCCGTTCGCCGTGCCGGGCACGCGCTTTCCATCGCAAGGCGGCCGCGCGCCGGCCGTCGCCTGCGACCAGGAGCTCGTCTGGTGCGACGAGGCGGGGCATCTGCTGCGCCTGCCCTATGCGGACGACCGGCCCTCGACGGCGAGGGCGCCGTTCGGGCCGCCCGCGCGCCTGGTCGCGACGGAGGATTCGCTCTGGGCCGCGGATGGCGCGCTGCAGGTCTTCGCGCGCGACAGCCTCACGCGCCGTCTTCTGCTCGCGAGCGGCGGCGTCGTCGACATCGCGGGCGACGGCCGCGGCGGCGTCTTCGCGCTGATCGCAAGCGAGATCGTGCGCTTCGATTGCGTGGGGCGCGAGATCGCGCGCTTCGCCGCGGGCATCGACGATGCGTCGCAGCTTGCTTATCTGTCGAGCGGCAACCGCCTCGTCGTTCTCGGCAACGGCCGCACGCGGCTCGCCTGGATTTCGGCGCGCGACGGCGAGCTTCTGTTCACGCTTCCGCTTTCCGCGGTCCGGGTCTGCTTCGAGGCGCGGGCGCTGGCGAGCGACGGCCGCGCGCGCCTCGTGCTCGCGGGAAGCGACGGCGCGGCGTTCGGCGGCGCGCATCATGCGGTCGTCCTGGACGGCGAGGCCAACGCGCTGGGCGACGTCGTGCTCGACGAGCCGCCGACCGGCGTCGCCTTGAGCCGCAACCTGCTGCTCGCGACCTCGGCGTCCGGGCTCACCCGCTTTTCCGCGGCCACGACCGTGCCGGCGGATTCGCCCGATCTCTCCGTGTCGCTGATGACGCCGGTGCTGCGCTCGTCGCAGGAGGTGCGGCCCTGGCTGCGCGCGGAGGCGAGCGTGTCGCTGCCGCAAGGCTGCGCGATCGAGATCGCCTTCGCCTCGACCGGCGATCCGGCCGTGCGCGATCGGGTCGCCGCCGTCGACGCGAAGCTCCCGGCCGGAGAGCGCCAGGCCCGCATGCGCGCGGCGTTCGACAATTGGCAGAGCTTCACGTTCCAAGGCGACGCCGCGATCTCGCCGGACGTGCCGCTTTCGGTGCCGCTCTACGACGTGACGGATGCCTATCTGGTCGTCGCCGTCACGCTGATCGCCTCGCCGGGCGGCGGGTTGCCGGTGCTGACCAAGCTGGACGTGCTCTATCCGGGCACGAGCCTGATGGAGAACCTGCCCGTCGTCTATCAGCGCCAGGCCGCCGACAAGGGCAATTACCTGCGCGCTCTGGTGGGCGTGCTGGAAGCGACGACGCAGAACCTCGACGCGCGCATCCAGGCGCTGGGCAGCATGATCCATCCCGCGACCGCGCCGGGCAATTGGCTCGATTACGTCGCGCGCTGGCTCGGCCTTCCCTGGGACGACGCGATGAGCCTGGACCAGAAGCGCGCCTTGATCGGGCGCGCGGCCGACATCGCGCAAGGCTACGGCACGCGCGCGGCGCTGCAGGCGCTGCTCGAGAGCATCGTGTCCAAGGGCCGTTTCCGCATCGTCGACGCGACCGCCGATCACGGCTTCACGGTGCTGGGCGACAGCGCCTTGCCCGCGATGCTGAGCGGTCTTCCGATCGGCGCCGCCGAGCTCAACAACAAGCTGATCCTCGGCCGCGCGCGCCTGTCCTGCGACGAAAGCGAGACCGCGCGCCATGTCGGACGCATCCGCGTCGATGTCGGCGCGAGCGCGGCGGAGGAAGTGGCCTGGAAGCCGTGGCTCGAGGCGTTGGTGCAGGCGCTGATGCCGGCGACCGCCACGCTCGCGCTCCATTGGGTGGGCCCGCTCGCGTTCGAGACCGACAAGCGTCTCGGCGACGAGATCGTGCTCGACGCGCCGACCGATCCCCATCTCGGAACCGATTCCGTCACCGGCATCGCGCGGCTGCCGCGCCGCGGGCCGGATCCCGGAACGTCCCTGCAATGAACACGACGAGGACAGGACCATGAACGCTCCAACCAACACGATGCATCGGGACTGCTGCTCCTGCGAGTCTTGCGCCTCGGCCGCGCGCAACAACTATTACCCGGGCAAGCGCCTGACCGCGGATTCGTTCAAGATCGAGCAGAGCTATCAGCTCGAGCGCCGCCGCCTGATCAATCGCGCGCTCCACGGCTGGGGCGTGATCTATGGCTATGGCGTGCGCGCGACAGCGGTGGAGGGAGGCCCTCCCGGCGTCTTCCAGATCGGCGAGGGCCTGGCGCTCGACCGCGTAGGGCGCGAGCTGATCCAGCCCGCGTCGCGCGCGCTGTCCATCGCCGATGTGATCTTCCTGGACGACAGCGGCCGGCAGACGACCTGGGACAAGCTCGAGGTCGACGCCGATGCCTGCTGGCTGCTGAAGGTGCACTATGCCGAGCAGCCGCTCGGGCCGGTGTCGCTGAACGATCCGTGCTCCTGCGAGCGCAGCGAATGGGACCGCGTCTGCGAGACCGTGCGCTATTCGCTGATGCGGATCGAATGCGGCGATTGCTGCGCCGAAGAGGGTTGCGGGCTCGATTGCGCCTGCGCGTCGAACGCGTGCTGCGACGAGCAGCCGGTCACCGCCGACCAGTATAGAGAACAGCTGGAACGGGAATATGCGGGAGCCGTCCGGCAGGCCAATGGCGATCCCGCCAAGCTCGCGGCTGCGAAGCTCGCTTACGACAGAAAGCTCCTCACGCTCAATCAGGGGCTTTTGCCGCAGACTCCCGCCAAGATGCATGGCCGCGGCGGCTGCCGCTGCCTGTGCGATCACCTGACCGGGCTCGCGGTCGGCGTCGAGCGCAGCGTGCTGTGCAAGGTCGACGAATGCGCGCGCGCCGATCTCGCCAACGGCGTGGGCCTGGCTTGCATCAAGCTCGAGGTCGACGATTGCAAGCAATGGCGGCTCGGCGCGGTCTATGACGATTGCGGGCCGCGGCGGCTGGTCAAGCGCAACGATTTGCTCTTCGACCTGATCCGGGGCTGCGACCTGACGCGCATCGTCGACATCGGCTGGAGCGACTGGCACCGCAGCGACACGACGGTCGGGTTCGACGATTTC
Source organism: Rhizomicrobium sp. (assembly GCA_035549495.1). Classification (GTDB taxonomy): domain Bacteria; phylum Pseudomonadota; class Alphaproteobacteria; order Micropepsales; family Micropepsaceae; genus Rhizomicrobium. The sequence continues at coordinate 137,084 of DASZQV010000015.1, forward strand.
GCCAGGGCGCTCGGCTATGACGGATCGAGCGGCAAGCCGGACTATCCGACGCAGGATTTCTGGGTCGAGTTCTCGCGCCCGGTGCGCGCCGAGACGGTCAAGCCCGACTGCTTCGTCATGACGGTGCTGGCGCAGGAAGTCGAAGGCGGGTGGTGGAACGCCTGGCGCGTGCCCATCACGCGCGTCGAGGCGACGCCCCAGGACGGAGACCCTCCCCACCATGTGCGCAAGGCGAACATCGTCGTCGACGGCGCCTGGCTCGAGGACGCGGTGGCCGGACGGCGCAGCGTCTTCATGGTCGGCGACGCGCGCGTCGAGATCGAGGTGCGCGGCGATTTCATCGTCGACTGCAACGGCCAGCCGGTCGACGCCAATGCGCGCGGGCTTTCGCCGGCGCCGACGGGGAGCGGCCAGCCCGGCGACACGTTTCTGTCGACCTTCAGCGTCGCGCAGCGCAACGGCCAGAAGTCGAAAAATCAGCATGAAGGAGCGGCATCATGAGCACGAACCCGATAAAGACATTCACCGGCAATGGGAGCTTGGTGCGCCCGCGCTTCAGCCCCGGCCTTCTGCTGCGCGACGACGACTTGACGCAAGGCGTCTCCTATACGCGCGATCTGAGCCGCCTTTTGTTTCGCTCGCTGTTCGGCTGCGGCGTGATCTGCGGGTTGAAGGTCGAGCCGCCGGTCGTGAAATGCGGAAAGATCGAAGTGAAGGTCGGCGCCGGGGTGGCGCTGAACTGCTGCGGCGATCCCATCGAGGTGCCCGACGGCCAGCCGCCGATCACGATCGATCCGAGCTGCGGCGGACCTTTGCCGGACACGCTGTGGGTGAAGCTGCGGCTCGCCGAGAAGTGCTGCGCGCCGCGCCAGACGACCTGCTCCTGCGACGACGGGGATATGCAGTCGACCTGCACGCGCGAGCGCGACTGCTTCGAGATCCAGATCGTCGACTCGGTGCCCGACGACGTCTGCAAATGCGAAGCGGTGGACCCACCGCCCCCGCCGCCGCCGCCCCCACCGCCGCCGCCGCCCCCACCGCCGCCGCCGGCCAACAGCGCGACGGGTGCGGCGAAGCGCGAGATCGAGGACACCGAAGAACCGCAGCCGCACGACGTCGAGCCCGACTGCCGATGCGCCGACCCCACGCTGAAATGCTATGAGGATCACTACAACGGCGTTTGCGGTTGCGGCTGCACGGGGTCGGAGTGGGTGGTGCTGGCGCGCCTGCAGAGCAAGGCCGACGGGACCTGGTCGGTCGATCACAGCGTGCGCCGCTTCATCCGCCCGGTCCTGATTTGCGATCCCCTCGCGCGGGCCGAGCAAAGCAACGCCAACGGCAGCTGATGGGCGGACGCTGCCGTGTCGCGGGAGCACGCCGCTCTCCATAAGCCGGTAGCCGCCGCCGTTCGGCGCGCGCCGGCCGTGCAGCGCAGCGCGGCGCCCGCGCAGGCGCTGCAGCCGCGCGCCATCGCGCGCGCGGCCGCGGTC